>NZ_JADIKI010000018.1:0-9833 GCF_044904605.1 Dyella humi | reverse complement strand
TCCAGAAGATTACCAACGGCCAAACCGAGCGCTACGTCTATGACGAAGCCGGGCAGCTGATCGGCGAATACGGTGCGACGAACCGCGATTACATCTGGATGGATGGCATCCCGGTGGCCAACGTCGATACGGCGAATGGTGTTAGCACGATCACCTACGTCACCGCCGACCAATTAGGCACGCCGCGTGCAATTGCAGACATCAACGGCANAATTAGGCACGCCGCGTGCAATTGCAGACATCAACGGCAATACGCTGTGGCAGAACGCCTACCAAGGCAATCCTTGGAACGAAGTAGCACCGACCAGCAACGGGTATGTGTACAACCTGGGTTTCAGTGGGCAGTACTTCGATGCGGAGACGGGGCAGTTTTATAACGACAATCGTTATTACGACCCCGGCCGTGGTGGCTACGATCAGCCTGATCCGATCGGTCAGAGAGGTGGACTTGGCCTCTATGTTTACAGCGACAACAATCCGCTGCTTTATGCCGATCCATCGGGGTTAAGTTGGAAGGATGCGATCGCCCTCACTTACGAGTGGGCTACGGGAACGGGGCCGCTGCATCAGGATTTTGGACCTAACACTAGCGAAGCTGCCGAAATGGCGAATGCACCAGGCGTTCTTGCTGCGGAAGCTCTTTATCGCAAAAAGAATGCGCAAAAGATCAAAAGCCATTGCCCCGGCAGCAGTTTCGAACCGGTCACTAACTATGCCGCGCGCTTTGGGCTAAAAGGTCTTGTCGAATCCGGATTGAATCCGACAGAGCAATTCATCGGGAGCTATCGCATCGACATATATCCGTCAGGGGATGATCAGATGGACGTGGTAATTAACAATACGTCGAGCTTCCAGTCATTTGCCTATGGCCTAGGGCCGGATTGGGACCGCTCTACGTTCGGACCAATGGGCAACATGAGCCAAACCATCCACGTCACTGCGAACGACCAATGAAAAGACTACTGATTCTCTCTGCCGTGTTGATGGTCGCGCTATCTGGGTGCGACACCGATCTTTTTAACTCAGGATGCCGAGAGATAGGTGATTCTGGCTATTCGCTTTGTCGCAACGATAATGGGTCGACAGTGTTTTACCTCGAACCAAATCATCAGGAACCGTCAGGTGGTGGTGTTTTGGATGGCACCGTACAGTCGATTGGGTGGGATGACAAAGTTATTGTCGCTAGTCGCCAATCTACCTTTCGCGGTGATCCTGATGGCCTGATGGTTGTGGATATAGCGAGCAAGAAAGTCGACGGCCCGATCGATCCATCATTGGTGGCGAAGATGCATCCGACTATCAAGCTCTCAAAGGCCCCCGATGCTTGGTCGGGTTTACGGTAGAAAGATAACGGTTCCAGGTTCCGTTTTGTGTTGGGTCAGTCGTTGCCATGAAAGTCTCGAAAACCATCGCGATAGGCGTCATGCCGCAAGCAAAGCTGCGCGAACGTGTGCTTGCGATTGCGCGTGGTGACTACAAACCCATGGCGAGTGATCCGAAAATCTGGTTCACGTCGATGAAGGCGGCGGCCAGCGTGCTCAGTGACGAAAACCGCACCTTGCTACGCACGATCGCCGCGACCCGGCCGGCCTCCATCGCGGCGCTAGCTGCCGAAACCGGGGCCAGCGTCCGCCGCGTGTCTCGGACACTGGCCATGCTGTCGCGCTATGGCCTGGTGGATTTACAGCCTTCCGGCAGGTCGTTGCGGCCTGTTACCCAGTGCGCGACCTATCGCATCGTGGTGTACTGATCGAACGCATCACATGTGCGCAATGCTTGGCATAGTGTTGCCTACCATGTGCAGCCTGGTTGCATCCTCTTGCGCAACATGTGCCGCACGTTTGCATCATCGCTTGCCTCACTGCTGCAGCACGATTGCATCATCTCTGCATCCTTCCGTGGCCCGTTGGGCCACGGTGGTAAGTGTGGACCCTCTTGGCGTGAAATCGGGCCGTTTTTAGGGGTGTTTGCGGGCCGTTGGCGGTTCCCTTAACCCTTAAAAATCGGCCATACACCTAACGCACTTCTTCGAAGTACGTTGCATCGCGCGCAAGGCGTTGTTGCATCAATCAAATTGCAAACATGATGCAAAAGTGATGCGCGCCAAAACGCTTACACAGCTACTACACGATGCTGCGCAAACGGCTATGCTGTGCGCATGAAGCGATTACAAACCGCTTACACGCTCATCACCGAGTGACTTGTCCAGCATGAAAGTCGTCAGTATCCGGCTCTCTGAAGCCACCGCCGCCCGTTATCAGTTAATGGCCGACCAGGTCTGGCCTAGCTCGATCCCACTCTCGACCTACCTCAAGCAACGACTTGAAGAAGGCGATGCCATTGCCGAACAGCTTGCTTCGTTGCGCCTGGACGTCGCCGATTTAGCGGCCGCGACCAAGCAAAGAGATGGACTACCTGGCGGCCAGCCGGATGCCGTGGCTATCGAAACCCTGCTACTGCTGCGCGCCGTGGCCAATCCGCGGGCCGTGCGTATCGTGCATGGCGAGCTGCAACGTCTGGGCATCAACCCATGGCAGGCGATTACCCGGGCCGGGTAATGCGCCAACTTTAGCTGGCTAAACTTTTATGGGATGCCATATCCGAGTGCAGGATAGGCTTTGCGCCGTAAAATGTATCCAAAGTGATATCACTGACCCGGGCCGGGTCACGCTGATGGCCTTGGAAATTTAGCCAGCTAAATCTTTTATAGAAATAAAAACACCCGCCGCTCAGGCTGCTATCGCAGCCCGTGAGGCAGGTGCTATGCGATCGACGCCGAGGTCGAATCGTTATCTCTTAGTCGCCTAGCGACTCGCTTGCTTCAACACCGTATCTAGCATCTCGCTGACGAACTTCTGCTTCGCCTTGGGAAGCTGGCTCACCTGATCTAGCTGCTGCTGCAGCCGCGATGTGGGGCCGCGCTTGCCCGCACTCTTGGTCGAAAAATTGCCCAGCAAATCCTCAAGGCTCACATCCAGCGCTTGGGTTACGGCTGCAAGCATGGCTATGGCGATGCGCACGGTGCCACCCTCGTAATGAGCCAACGTCTGCTGGGCGATGCCTAAGGTCTTTGCCAGCTCAACCTGCGTGATGCCGCGAGCCTTGCGGTGCTCGGCAATGCGCTGGCCAAGTTGTTCGTAAAAAGCACGGTCGGAGACGGCCATGGGGGTATCGGGCAAATAAGAGGTGCTGGCAAGCATCGCAGTGATCCTCGGTTGACGAGTTGACAATACTCTTATTACGGGTACTCTGCGAGCGAGTTATTTTTTACAAAACCCCCTTGACAGGTTTTTGGCCGGAGACCGTTTATGGCCCGCATATCCGAGCGCGAACTGGAACGGCTGAAAGACGAGGTGTCGATCCGTTACCTGGTGGAAGCGCGCGGCGTGGCGTTGACCAAACAGGGTGCAGACTGGATCGGCCGCTGCCCCTTCCACGACGACAAAACACCCTCGCTGGTCGTATCGCCCTCGAAGAATCTGTGGCACTGCCTGGGTGCGTGCCAGACCGGTGGCAGCGTGATCGACTGGGTGATGAAAAGCGACGGCGTGAGCTTCCGCCATGCGGTGGAGCGGCTACGCGAAGGCGTGTTCTCCCTCTCGACCGGCGACAGGGTGCAACGCTCGACGATCACGAAGTTGCCTGCACCCGTCGCGTACGACGCCGACGATAAAGCGTTGCTGCGTCAGGTGATCGATTATTACCACGACACCTTGAAACAAAGCCCCGAAGCGCTGGCGTATCTCCAATCACGCGGCTTGAACCATCCCGAGCTGGTCGAACGCTTCCGGCTGGGCTTCGCCAACCGCACCTTGGGCCTGCGGTTGCCGGAAAAGAATCGCAAGGCCGGTGGCGAGATCCGTGCGCGCCTGCAGACGTTAGGTCTGCTGCGCGACTCCGGTCACGAGCACTTCAACGGCTCACTGGTGGTCCCGGTGCTGGACGAGCATGGCGAGGTGACCGAAATCTACGGCCGCAAGATCACCGACAACCTACGTGCCGGTACGCCGCTGCATCTGTATCTGCCCGGTCCGCATCGCGGGCTGTGGAACCTCGAAGCAGTGCAAGCCAGCACGGAGATCATCCTGTGCGAAGCGTTGATCGATGCGATGACCTTCTGGTGCGCCGGCTATCGCAACGTCACCGCCGCGTATGGCGTGGAAGGCTTCACCGCCGATCACTTAGCCGCCTTCTTACACCACGGCACCGAGCGCGTGCTGATCGCCTACGATCGCGATGCGGCCGGCGAAGCCGCCGCTGAAAAGTTGGCCAAGCAGCTGATGGGTGTCGGCATCGCCTGTTACCGCATCCACTTCCCCAAGGGCATGGATGCGAACGCTTACGCGCTGCATGTGCAGCCGGCGACGAAGGCCTTGGGGCTTGTGATCCGAAAAGCGGTTTGGCTGGGCGAAGGGCAAGCACCGGCACGACCCGACATCGAGGCGACCGTGATCGCGCACGAACCGTTGAAGGTGTCGGATGAATCTCCTTTAGCTGCTGCGGTGATCGATGACGTACCCGCTATCGCATTAACACCCGAGCCGGCGTTGCCGGCGTCACCGCTGCCGCCGGCGCTGCCATCGATCGCATCCGAAGTGAGCGAGCACGAAATCATCCTCACGCTGGGCGAGCGTCGTTATCGCGTGCGTGGGTTGGCGCGCAACCTCAGCCCCGATAGCTTGAAGATCAATCTGCTGGTCTCACGTCACGAGCAGTTTTACGTCGACACACTCGACCTGTATGCCGCGCGTGCACGCACCAGTTACGCCACGCAGGCCGCCGTCGCGTTAGGTCTCGCCGAAGGCGTAATGCAAGCCGATCTTGGACGCGTGTTGCTGCATCTGGAAACGGTGCAGGACGACGTGATCAAGAAGAAGTTAGAACCGGCTGTGCCGGCGGCGGTGACGATCAATCCGGAAGATCGGGAGGCAGCGCTCGCGCTGCTGCAATCACCGACCTTGCTCGATGACATCCTGGCTGACTTCGACGCCTGCGGCGTGGTGGGCGAGCGCACCAACAAGCTGATCGGTTACTTAGCCGCCGTATCGCGCAAGCTGACCAGTCCGCTCGCGGTCGTCGTGCAAAGTGCCTCCGCTGCCGGCAAATCCTCGCTGATGGATGCGGTGCTGGCCTTCATGCCGGAGGAAGAACGCATCCGCTACTCGGCAATGACCGGGCAGAGCTTGTATTACCTCGGCCAAAACCAGCTCAAGCACAAGATCCTGGCCATCGCCGAGGAAGAAGGCGTGCGCCGTGCGGCATACGCCTTGAAGCTGCTGCAATCGGAAGGGGAACTCATGATTGCCAGCACCGGTAAAGATCCCGCGACCGGCAACCTGGTCACGCAGGAATACCGCGTCGAAGGTCCGGTGATGATCTTCCTGACCACCACCGCGATCGAGATCGACGAAGAACTGTTGAATCGCTGCCTGGTGCTGAGCGTCGATGAAGGCCGCGAACAAACGCAGGCGATCCATCGCCGGCAACGTGCCAAGCGAACACTGGAAGGTCTTAAGGCCCGTGAAGAACGCGATTACCTCTGTGCACGCCAACAGAACGCACAGCGCTTGCTGCGTCCGTTGGCCGTGGTCAATCCCTATGCCGATCAACTGACCTTTATGGACGATCGCACCCGCACGCGTCGCGATCATGAAAAGTACCTCACGCTGATCGACACGATCGCGCTGCTGCACCAGTACCAGCGGCCGATCCAGAGCACGATGCATCGCGGTAAAGCGATCGAATACATCGAAGTGACGTGGGCCGATATCGCGCAAGCCAATGCGCTTGCGCACGACATGCTGGGTCGCAGCCTCGATGAACTGCCACCGCAAACGCGCAACCTGCTGCGCGCCCTGTGCACGATGGTGGACGCGCACATGCAGCGTGAAGCGATCCCGCGCAACGAGGTGCGCTTCAGCCGTCGTGAGGTGCGCGAGGCGACCGCCTGGGGCGACACGCAACTGCGCGTGCATCTGGATCGCCTGGTGGCGATGGAATACCTCTTGGTCCACCGCGGCAGTCGCGGGCAAAGCTTCGTTTACGAACTGCTGTACGACGGTGACGGCAGTGCGGCACCGTATCTGTCGGGCTTGATCGATGTGACTACGATGGGCACGTCGCGGGGTGCAGAGCCTGAGAACGCGGGGCCATCGCGGGTCGCTTGCGGCGTCAACGCGGCCCCTGTGCGAAGCACGGAAACGCCCGCTAACGCCGACACGCCAACGGCTGCGATAAATCCCGTGCTCTCGCCGCGCAACACGCACGTCCTGGGCACGCCCGTGATCGCGTCGTCCCCCTCGCGCGTGGCCTGAGATGTCCCGCCGTCGCGCAACCCCCGTCACGCCGGTCAACGATCCGCTCGCCTCGCATCCACTGACGCGGTACATGAACGCACACTTCGAGGCGATGCTGGTCCGTGGTTACAGCCCCGACACCGTGTATGCCCGACGCATCGTGATGCGTCGCTTCATCGCCTGGTGTGCTGAACGGCATCTGGATGATCCGCGTGCGATCACCAAGCCGATGTTGGAGCGGTATCAGAAAAGCCTTTTTTACTATCGCAAGCCGAACGGGGAACCGTTGTCACTGGGCAGTCAAATGGGATGCCTGGCACCGCTCAAAACGTTTTTTAAGTGGATGGCTCGCGAGAATCACATCCTCTACAACCCGGCCTCCGAACTGGAGCTGCCACGGCAACCCAAACGATTGCCGCGTGCGCTGCTCTCGGTGGAAGACATCGAAGCGATCTTGCGTGAAGCGATGCCCGACACGGCATCGGGTCTGCGCGATCGCGCGATGCTCGAACTGGTGTACTCCACGGGGCTGCGTCGCATGGAAGTGACACGACTGGCGATCTACGACGTCGACCTTAGTCGCCGCTTGGTGCTCGTGCGCGAAGGGAAAGGGAAAAAGGACCGCATGGTGCCGCTGGGTGAGCGCGCCGCGGCGTGGGTCATCAAGTATCTGGCCGAGGCCCGTCCGGCGCTGTTGGTGGCGGATAACACGTCGCTGTTTATTACCGATCTTGGCGAGACGATCCTGCCGGAAAATCTGGCCAGCAAGGTGAAGCGTTACATGCAGCGTGCGGGCATCCACAAGGTGGGTGCCGTGCATCTGTTCCGGCATGCCTGCGCTACGCACATGCTCGATAACGGTGCGGACGTGCGCTACATCCAGGCGTTGCTTGGGCACGCCAACCTGGAAACGACGGAGATCTACACGCACGTCTCCATCGAGAAGCTGCAGCAGATCCACGCGGCCACGCACCCGGCCAAACTGACGCGCACCGCGCGGCCCGCGTCGGACGACGACGAACCCCACCGTTGATCTGCGTTGCGGTATGCGACGTGCGCCCTTGCGCGCACGTCGTGTGCGGTCGAAACTCGCGTCTAGGGAAAATCGCACCGCACAGGGAGAAGGTGTCTTCGTCAGGGGCTTGCTAACCCGCATCGCGTCTAGGGAAAACCGGCTCCGTTACGACGGACGTGCGTCGGATGAATCTCTTCGCGATTACATCTGGATGGATGGCATCCCGGTGGCCAACGTCGATACGGCGAATGGTGTTAGCACGATCACCTACGTCACCGCCGACCAATTAGGCACGCCGCGTGCAATTGCAGACATCAACGGCAATACGCTGTGGCAGAACGCCTACCAAGGCAATCCTTGGAACGAAGTAGCACCGACCAGCAACGGGTATGTGTACAACCTGGGTTTCAGTGGGCAGTACTTCGATGCGGAGACGGGGCAGTTTTATAACGACAATCGTTATTACGACCCCGGCCGTGGTGGCTACGATCAGCCTGATCCGATCGGTCAGGCGGGTGGGATTGGTATTTATCTCTACGGCCTGGACAATCCGCTGAGCAACATAGACCCGCTTGGGCTTTACCCGCTGCCCAGTCCTGGTACTCCATTGCCGTCGCCGTCGCCCGCACCTGGTCCCGGCCCCGGTATCGGGACAGTTCCAAACTACAGCCCTCCTGCGAACGATCCCAATTTTGAGCCGGAGGCGCCTGGTTTGGGGGGCTTAGCCATGCGCGCCTGCATTGCACAACCGGAGCTTTGCATTGTCGCAGGGAGCCTCTGGCCTACAGACGCGGGTAAGCAGGGAGATGAAACCAAACCAGGCGGGGATTCGAACGTCGTTCCATTTCCAGGGGATAGTAGACGGCCTATTCCCAACCAGTGTCCGGTAGATGAAGACGGAAAGGAAGATCGTTGTGCGGCGCTTTATAAAAGCACGTTGGACACATGCGCCAGTTTGACGGGAAAGAAGCGCTTTATGTGCGCGGCAGCAGCGCTTGAAAATTACAAACAGTGTATGGAGGAAAAGTAGTGAGTACATCATCACATCGAGTTATTGCCACGCGTCGGCTCGCTTATGCCTTCAAGGATGATCCGACTCGAAGGGCGTTCACTGTTCGTCTCCATGAGCCATTTTTTGTTGAACCTGGATCGGTTGACTTCAATGTCTCTGGGTGGACGTCAGGCTGTCTCGTGAGCTTCGACGGACTTGATGAAAAGGAGTGGACTACGTACGGGGCCGACGAGGTTCAGGCGGTCGAGCTGGCTGTTAAGTACATGGAGGATTGTTTGCGAAGGTTAAGCAAAAAATACGACCTCTACTTCGACGATGGTGAGCCGTATTTTGAAGACTAGGATCTAGGCTTAATGGTGGACAGAATCCAGCAAAACGAGCAAAACGGGACCGAGCAAAACGGGACAACGCAGCAAAACGGGACGGAGGTAGTTAAATCGTCAGGCACCGCGCTAGCATAAGGCGCGACGTCGACGAGCCATCGCTTACGGCTTAACTAACTCCGTCCTGTTTTGCCGTGGTTTTACCGTGCTGCCTGTTACTAGGCTGGCGATCTGCATACCATCCCAATGCCAACGGTCAGATCACCACCGTCGCCATCCTGCGATGGAGCCGGGCGCATCACGCGCCTCACCGACATCAATGGCGTCAACACCGACCTAACGTGTAAATCAATTGGGAAACGCGGAGGTAAACAGGCTTATGAAGTTTGCCGCCAACAGGCAATGCTTCGTTACGGTAACTGCCTAAGTGGTCGTGACAGTGAGATAGATGCTCCCCTTCCGCTGTGGCCATGAGAGCGACCTAGATCCTTCTTTTACTTTGGTGAAATTACATATGTCAGCACAGAAACCGCGTCGAGCAGTTTTAGTATCTGTTGAACGCGAAGGCGACAGCCTTCGTGTTCGCCTAGACGACGCTGAATGCGACGTCACTTCACTTAAAATTTGGAACCAAAAAGAGCATGTGACGAACAAGCTTCTCCCTGAGGAAAGTTTTCGTGAAATGAACATCAGCGATGAAGAGCTTGCTAATTTTGGAGCGGTTATCTTTGCGCGGCTCAACGCTTTTTTGGATTTGGGAGAAGCTTAGGCAAAATCCGTGCAAATGAATACACCATCAAATCGCGTCATTGCCACGCGCCGACTTGCTTACGCATACAAGGATGATCCGACTAGGAGGGCTTTCACGGTTCGCATCCATGAACCACATCTCCTGACTAAAGGATCGGTTGACTTTAATTTTGCTGAGGGGACGGCCAGCTGTGTCATCAGCTTCGACGGCCTTCAGGAAAAGGAAATGACTGTTCATGAAGCCGACGCCATCCACGCTCTAGAACTGGCGGTGCAGGACATCGAGCACTATCTGCGGTAGTTATCCGATCGGCCGCCTCACGCGGATTATCGAGAGCGCCGTCACCACCGTGTACTGCTACGACGCCTGGGGCCGAGTGATTCAGAAGCAAAAGATCACGGCGGCCGGCACGGACACCACCGGTTACAGCTACACC
>NZ_JADIKI010000019.1:0-53006 GCF_044904605.1 Dyella humi | reverse complement strand
GGCGGCGGGGGGGGGGGTTGTGCCCCCCCCCCCGGCGGAACCAACTCTCCCCACCAACACCCCCCCCCCCCCGGTTTGGGGGGGGGGGGGTGGGGGGGGGCCCAACACTTGCCTCAGACCTCCAACTTCCTCGCAAGTGTTCACCCCCTCCCAACCTCCCCCTGCAAGCAGGGGGAGGAGCACTGGCGAGGAGACAACATGAGCACCGCCCTGGCCATGCTCGCCGCCGTCTTACTCGACCGTCTGTTTGGTGAGCCGCGCCGGGCACATCCGTTGGTGGCGTTCGGGCGCATAGCTAGTTGGATCGAAAAACGCATGCATGCGCATCAGCGTGCGAGAGGCGTGTTCGCATGGCTGCTCGCGGTGCTGCCGTGTGTGTTGCTGCTGCAAACCGTGCAGCAATGCCTACCGAAGTGGCTCGCTTGGTGCATGGCGGTGATCGTGCTTTACCTGACGCTTGGCCTGCGCAGTCTCGGTGAACATGCTCGGCCGGTCGCCGCGGCATTGCAGGGAGACGATCTCGATGCAGCACGCCAAGCGGTCGGATACATGGTAAGCCGCGATACCGCAGCGTTGAACGCTCAGCAGGTCGCGGCTGCCGCCACCGAATCGGTGCTGGAAAACGGCAACGATGCGGTGTTCGGCGCCTTGTTCTGGTTCGCCGTGCTGGGGGCGCCCGGCGCCTTGCTGTATCGGTTGGCGAATACGCTTGATGCCATGTGGGGCTATCGCACGCTACGTTATGAGCGTTTCGGCTGGGCCGCGGCACGCATCGACGATGTGCTGAATTTCCTGCCCGCGCGGTTGACGGCGTTTACCTATGCGTTGGGCGGACGTTTCGAAAGCGCCGTTCGCTGCTGGCATGCGCAGGCGCCGCAATGGGACAGTCCCAACGCGGGGCCGGTGATGGCGGCGGGCGCGGGTGCTTTGGGCGTGAGACTGGGCGGCGCGGCGCCTTATCACGGCGTATGGGAAGCCAGACCGGAACTTGGAGAGGGCCACCCGCCCGATGCCGACGCCATTTATCGCGCGCTGCGTTTGCTGCATCGTGGCGTGATCATTTGGATGGCTGCGGCGCTGTTGCTTGGCCTCGCCATGCAGGGAGGCGCGCATGCTTGAACACGGCGGACGGTTGCGGCGCGCAGCGCGCGAATACGGCATTGCGCTGGAGCACTGGCTGGATCTGTCCACCGGCATCAGTCCTTTCGGCTGGCCGCTCCCGGATATTCCGGCTTCGACGTGGCGGCGTTTACCCGAAGAAGACGATGGCCTGATCGAAGCGGCCTGCACGTATTACGAAGCACCTGCCATATTGCCGGTGGCAGGTTCGCAGGCAGCTATTCAAGCGCTGCCGCTGCTGCGATCGATGTCGCGCGTCGGCGTGATTGCGCCGGGTTATGCCGAGCATGCGCAGGCATGGCAACGCGCAGGTCATCGCGTGGAAACACAAGCCGTCGATGCGCTGCTCGCGAACGTAGCATCGTGGGATGTGCTGGTGCTGATTCATCCCAACAATCCCGGTGGCGAGCGCTTTGATCCTCAAACACTGCTGAGCATTCATGCCGAGCTGGCGACGCGTGGCGGTTGGCTGGTGATCGATGAGGCGTTCATGGACGTGACGCCGAATGAAAGCTTGTGCCGCTACACGGATCGCGAAGGGCTGATCGTATTGCGCTCGGCCGGCAAGTTTTTTGGCTTGGCTGGTGCGCGTGCTGGCTTCGTCTGCGCATCACCGGCCTTGCTTGACGCCTTGCACGAACAGCTTGGTCCGTGGACTTTGAGTGGTCCTACACGTCATGTATTGAAACAGGCGCTGACGGATCGCGCTTGGCACGCACAGGCGCGCGGGTGGTTGCTGCAAACCAGCGAGCGTCTGGCAGCGTTGCTTGCCAAATATGGATGGGTTCCCACCGCAGGCTGCGGGCTATTCCAGTGGTGCCGCCACGAAGATGCTGGGCGCGTTCACCGTGCGCTGGCGCAGCGCGGCATTCTCACCCGCCTGTTCGATACGCCAGCCAGCCTGCGTTTCGGCCTGCCGCCGGATGAGGTCGCTTTTGAACGCCTCGATCGAGCACTGGCGGAGGTGCTGCGATGACTGCGCGCGTGCTCATGGTGCAAGGCTGTACTTCCGATGCCGGCAAAAGCACCTTGGTTGCCGCGCTGTGCCGGTGGGCATATCGGCGCGGCTTGCGCGTTGCGCCTTTCAAACCGCAGAACATGGCCTTGAATTCTGCGGTAACGGCTGATGGCGGTGAGATCGGGCGCGCGCAGGCGGTGCAGGCGCAGGCTTGCGGGCTCGAGCCGAGCATCGATTTCAATCCGGTGCTGCTGAAGCCGAACAGTGACGTCGGCGCGCAGGTGATCGTGCACGGCCATCCCGTCGCCAACATGGATGCGCGCGATTACCACGACTACAAACGCCGCGCCTTCGATGCGGTGCTGGCATCGCATCGACGTCTGGTCGATACCTATGACGCGGTGATCGTCGAAGGTGCGGGCAGCCCGGCCGAAATTAATCTGCGCGACCGTGACATCGCCAATATGGGTTATGCGGAAGCGGTGGACTGTCCGGTGATCCTGATCGCTGACATCGATCGCGGCGGTGTATTCGCCCATCTGGTCGGCACGCTGACGCTGTTGTCGCCGAGTGAACGCGCACGCGTCATCGGCTTTGTCATCAATCGTTTCCGCGGCGATCTCGCTTTACTGCAGTCGGGCCTCGATTGGCTGGAACGCGAGACCGGCAAGCCGGTGCTCGGCGTACTGCCTTATCTGCACGGATTGCAGCTTGAAGCAGAAGACGCCTTGCCGCGCGAGCGCGCAAACAAGCCGCAGGCATTGCTGCGCGTGGCCGTGCCGGCTTTGCCGCGCATCAGCAATCACACCGATTTCGATGCGCTGCGTGCGCACCCCGATGTCGATCTGCGCTTCGTGGGGCCGAACGAAACGCCACCCGCTTGCGATCTCATCATCCTGCCCGGCTCCAAATCCACGCGCGCCGATCTGGCATGGCTGCACGCGCAGGGATGGGATCGCGCGATGGCGCGGCATCTGCGTTATGGCGGCAAAGTGCTCGGCATCTGCGGTGGACTGCAAATGCTGGGACGCGCCGTGCATGATCCGCAGGGCATCGAAGGCGCGCCCGGTTCCAGCGAAGGTCTGGGCTGGCTGGAACTGGACACGACGCTGGAGACTCGCAAGCAGCTTCATCGTGTAGCGGGCCGCCTGGCCTTCGCCGATGCGCATGTGCAGGGTTATGAAATTCACTGCGGCATCAGTCGTGGTGAGGCGTTAACCTCACCTTTCGCGCGACTCGACGATGGCCGCAGCGATGGTGCAATGTCGGCGGATGGTCAGGTGATGGGCAGCTATCTGCACGGTTTGTTCGACGATCCACAGACGCTTTCCGCCTTGCTGCAATGGGCCGGTTTGCACCATGCCGCCACGGTGGACGTGCGTGCCCTGCGCGAAGCCAGCATCGAACGGCTGGCTGATATGGTGGAGCATCATTTGAATACTGCGCTGCTGGAAAAATGGCTGGGAATGACCGCATGCGTACCCTAATTCTTGGCGGCGCCCGTTCGGGCAAAAGCGCGCTAGCCGAACGGCTGGCAGGCGAAAGCGAGCGGGATGTCGTCTATGTGGCCACGGCGCAGGCCGGCGATGCGGAAATGGCGGTGCGCATCGCGCATCACCGCGCACGCCGTCCGCGGCAATGGCAATGCGTGGAAGAACCGCTGCATCTGGCCGATGTGTTGCGCGGGCATGCTCGGGAAGATCGCTGCATCCTGGTCGACTGTCTTACGCTGTGGCTCAGCAATCTGCTCGGTGACGCCGACGCGCAATATTTTGAACGCGAGCGTGATCGGCTGCTGGATGTGTTGCCCGGCTTGCAAGGCGACATACTGATGGTCAGCAACGAAGTCGGCCTCGGTATCGTGCCGATGGGCGCATTGACACGCCGGTTCGTCGATGAGGCTGGGCGCCTGCATCAAGCCATTGCCGCGATCAGCGAGCGCGTAGTGTTCGTTGCCGCAGGTCTACCTCTTGCTCTCAAAGGAACACTTCCATGAGTTTCGACTGGCTTTCTTCGCCATGCGCACAGCCCGATGCCGAGTTGGCCGAATCGGCACGCGCGCATCAATTGCAACTGACCAAGCCGCCGGGTTCGCTCGGCACGCTGGAAGCGGTGGCGATCCAGCTTGCTTCGTTGCAGCGTACGGCTGCGCCCGCGGTGGATCGCGTGTGGATCAGCGTGTTCGCCGCCGATCACGGTGTGGCGGAGGAGGGCGTTTCGGCTTTCCCGCAAGTCGTCACCGGTGAGATGGTGCGCAACTTTGCTACGGGCGGCGCGGCGATCAGCGTGCTGGCGCGCAGCCTGGATGCGAAGCTGGACGTGGTGAACCTGGGCACGGTGAACGATCCGGGTGATATCCCGGGCGTGCGTCGCGCGATCATCGCGGCATCCACCGCGAATTTCTGCCACGGTCCCGCCATGACGGAAGCGCAACTGGACGCCGCGCTCGACGTCGGCGCAGAAAGCGTGCGCGCCGCGCGGAAATCAGAGGCGCAGCTTTTTATCGGCGGCGAAATGGGTATCGCCAACACCACCTCGGCCGCCGCGCTGGCGAGTGCCTTGCTGGATGAGCCGCCTTCGTGCCTCGCTGGCGCGGGCACGGGTCTCAATGCAGCCGGCATCCAGCATAAAGTGAGCGTGCTGGAGCGCGCCTTGGCGCAACACGTCACGGCGAAGACTGCGCTGGAACAATTGCGCTGCCTGGGCGGTTTCGAGATCGCCGCGCTGGTCGGCGCCTATGTGGCCGCTGCGCAGGCGGGCATACCGGTGCTGGTCGATGGTTTCATCACCACCACCGCAGCACTGGCGGCGGTGTCGATCCAGCCGCAATTGCGACCATGGCTGCTGTTTGCACATCGCTCGAAGGAGCACGGTCACGTACGGGTGCTGATGGCACTGGAGGCGGAGCCGCTGATCGATCTCGGGTTGCGTCTGGGTGAAGCCAGCGGCGCGGCTACCGCAGTGCCCTTGCTGCGGCTTGCCTGCGCTTTGCACAACGGCATGGCGACGTTCGAACAAGCGGGTGTGTCTACAGCATGAGCATGAAGATCGAATTGCTTCGTCACGGCGATACGGCGCAGCGAAGTTATCGCGGGCAGCTCGACGATGCGCTGAGCGAGCTGGGCTGGTCGCAGTTGCGCGCAGCGGTGCAGGGGCGCGCGTGGGATTGCGTCGTGTCGTCCTCGTTGCAGCGTTGCGCAGCGTTTGCGCGCGAGTTGACGCTTGCGCGCGAACTACCGTTGCGCATCGACGCACGGCTTGCTGAATATCATTTCGGTGATTGGCAAGGTGTGCCGATCGAGCGGATTGCGGAAGAGCAGGGCGATGCATTGGGGCGCTTCTGGGCCGATCCGGTGAAGCATCCGCCACCGGGAGCCGAAACCTTCGAGGCATTTCGCGAGCGATTGTCCGCGGCGCTGGATGACATCGCGATGCAAGCAACAGGGCCGCGCGTTCTGGTGATCACGCACGGCGGCGCAATCCGCCTGCTGCGCTGCCTGGTGGAGCGACGCAGCTACGGCGACATGGCTGGCATCGAGGTGCCGCATGCGTCGCTGCATCCGTTGCCATGGCCCGCGGTGGAAATGGCGTGATGCGTGCGCTGCTGGTCGCGATCGGCTTTCTGACACGGGTGCCCGTGCCGGCCCATGCGTATGACGATGCGCGCGCCAAGGCATCGTCGCTGGCCTGGTACCCGCTGGTCGGTTTGCTGATCGGCCTGCTGCTTGGCGCGCTCGCGTGGCTACTGCGCGATACGCCTGCATTGCTCTCTGCCGGCTTGCTGGCGGCGGCATGGGTAGCAGTCACGGGCGCGCTGCATCTTGATGGCCTGGCTGACAGCGCCGACGCATGGATCGGCGGCATGGGCGATCGCGAAAAGACACTGGCGATCATGAAGGACCCACGCAGCGGTCCCGCCGGCGTGGTGGCCTTGGTGCTAGTACTGCTGCTCAAGTTCGCCGCGCTGGCGAGCCTGGGGCCGGCACCGTGGGCGGCATTGCTGCTGGCGCCGGTGCTGGCGCGGGCCGGCCTTACCGCGTTGTTTCTCACCACGCCTTATGTGCGCAGCAGTGGCCTGGGTACGGCGCTGACGGATGCCCCCCGATATGCTTGCGGGCTGGCGCTGGCGCTTACGACAGCCGGATGCGTGTTGTTCGGCGGGCGCGGCCTGCTGTCGTTCGTGCTCGCGGCGGCGGTGTTCGGTCTGTGGCGACAGGCCTGCCTGAACCGGCTGGGCGGCTGCACCGGCGACACCGCGGGTGCGCTGGCCGAAATGGTGGAGGTAGCGGTGCTGGTGGGTTTGGCCGTACGCTGAGGCGGGCCCAATACCGTTGAATTTGGCCTTTCCGTCCCGATAATCACCCGCGGCCATCGGCCCCGATGGAATTTGCGGAGCCTTTCCTATGCCTATTTACGAATTTCAATGCAACGCCTGCGGTCATCGTTTTGACCGCCTGCAGAAACTGTCCGACCCCGATCCTGCCAACTGTCCTGATTGCGGCGCGCCGCAAGTGCAGCGGCAGATCAGCGCGCCGCAGTTCCGGCTGGCGGGCGGCGGCTGGTATGAGACCGATTTCAAGAAAGACGGCGACAAAAAGCGCAACCTGGTAGGTGATGCCGGCGCGACCAAGCCGGCGGAGAGTGCTCCTGCGCCTGCTCCGGCAGCGGAAAGCAAACCGACCACACCGACCACCGCCAGCTGAGCGTTGAAGGTCGACGCTATCGCGCACTCACTCCTCTCCCTGGAGGGGAGGGGGAGTAAAGACGGCGGCAGTGTTAACATTCCGAGTCTTTTCCACGCTGATCTGCCGCCCCGGCGGCCCGGAGCTTTAAGCGCATGCGCACGCATTACTGCGGCCTCATCAACGAGTCGCTGGTTGGCCAGACCGTCACCCTGTGCGGCTGGGTGAACACCCTCCGCCTGCAGAGCCACGTCGCCTTCGTCGACCTGCGCGACCATGAGGGTATCGCCCAGTTGGTGATCGAGCGTGAGAACGCCGCCGCTTTCGGCGTGGCCGGCGAGCTGGGCTACGAATACTGTGTGCGCGTCACCGGCAGCATCCGCAAGCGTCTGTCGGCTAACGACAAGCTCAAGACCGGCACGGTGGAACTGCTGGCCGAGCAGGTAGAGATTCTCAATGCCGCGAAGGATCTGCCTTTCGCGCTGCACGAGAACCCCAACGAGGACATGCGGATGACTTACCGCTACCTCGACATGCGCCGCCCCGAGATGCAGCAGATGATGCGCACTCGCATCAAGCTGGTGCAGTCACTGCGCCGCTATCTGGATGCGCGCGGCTTCCAGGACATCGAAACGCCCATCCTTACCAAGGCCACGCCGGAAGGCGCGCGCGATTACCTGGTGCCCAGCCGCGTGCATGCAGGCCAGTTCTACGCGCTGCCGCAGTCGCCGCAGTTGTTCAAGCAGATACTGATGATGGCTGGCTTCGATCGCTACTATCAGATCGCCCGCTGTTTCCGCGACGAAGATCTGCGTGCCGACCGCCAGCCGGAATTCACCCAGCTCGATATGGAGTTCGCCTTCGTGCAAGAGCGCGACGTGCAGGATTTCGTCGAAGCGATGATCCGCTACGTGTTCAAAGAAGTGGTCGGTGTGGAGTTGGCCGAATCGTTCCCGCGCATGACTTGGGACGAAGCGATGCGCCGCTACGGTTCCGACAAGCCGGACCTGCGCATTGCGCTGGAACTGGTCGACGTGGCCGAAATGCTTAAGTACGTGGAATTCAAGGTCCTAGCGGAACCGGCCAACGATCCCGCCGGTCGTGTCGCCGCGCTGCGCCTGCCGGGCGGCGCCACGCTCAGCCGCAAGGAAATCGATCAGCTCACCGAATACGTCGCCAAGTACGGCGCGAAGGGCCTGGCCTGGATCAAGGTGGAAGACCTCGCCAAGGGCCGCGAGGGCGTGAACTCGCCGGTGGCGAAGTTCCTCGACGATGCCGCGCTTAACGCCGTGCTCAAGGCCACCGGCGCGCAATCCGGCGACATGGTGTTCCTAGGCGCCGGCAAGTGGAAAACCGTCACCGACTTCATGGGCGCGCTGCGCCTGAAGGTCGGCAAGGACCGCGGCCTGGTGGAAAACAGCTGGAAGCCGCTGTGGGTGACCGACTTTCCGATGTTCGAATACGACGAGGAAGAACAGCGCTTCGTCGCCTTGCATCATCCGTTCACCGCGCCGAACGTGGATGACATTGCCGAGCTGCGCGCCAATGCCGCCAACGCAGTAAGCCGCGGGTACGACATGGTGCTCAATGGCAACGAGATCGGCGGCGGTTCGATCCGTATCCATCGTCCGGACATGCAGAGCGCCGTGTTCGAGCTGCTCGGCATCGGCGCGGAAGATGCCGAGATGAAGTTCGGCTTCCTGCTCAAGGCACTGAAGTTCGGCGCGCCGCCGCACGGCGGCATCGCATTCGGCATCGATCGCGTTGCGGCGCTGATGGCGGGTACCGAATCGATCCGCGACGTGATCGCCTTCCCCAAGACCACCAGTGCGCAGGATCTGATGACGGATGCGCCGTCGCTGGTGAGCGAGGCGCAGTTGAAAGAACTGCACGTCGCGGTGTCCGTCACGGAAAATACGAAGCGTTGAGCCGGCCATGCCATGCCGCGCGTTCGGCATGGCATGCTGGCTGCCGTTTCGTAGCTGTCTGACTTCATGACTGAACACGTCATCCTGCTGCATGGCCTGTGGATGCGCGGTTTTGCGCTGGGCTTGCTGCATCGCCGCCTGATGGAAGAGGGTTTCCGCGTCCATCGCTTCGACTACATGAGCGTGGCGGCGACACAGCAGCACATCCTGGCCCGGCTGCAGGCCAGCATGCTCGACTACGCGCCCGGACCGGTGCATCTGGTCGGCCACAGCCTGGGCGGTCTGCTCGCACTGCGCGCCTGTCTGGAAGCAAAGGATCTGCCGTCCGGTCGCATCGTCTGCCTCGGTTCCCCACTGAAGGGCAGCGCCGCGGCTCGTGCTTTCTCGCGTTTGGGGCGCGGCGGTGAGGTGCTGCTGGGCCGCAATCGCGAACTGCTGGAACTGGGCTTGGAAGCCTGGAAGGGCACGCGCGAAGTAGGGGTGATCGCCGGCAGCATGCCGATCGGCCTGGGCGCCATGCTCAGCCCGATCACCGGGGAGCACGACGGCACCGTGGCGGTGGAGGAAACCGTCGTGCCGGGCTTGGCCGCCCATTGCGTGGTGGAAACCAGCCATACTGGGTTGCTGTTTTCGGCAGAAGTCGCGCGGCTGACGGCCAACTTCTTGCGTGAGGGCTACTTCGACCCCCTCTCCCCTCCGGGGAGCCCATCACCTTCTTTTCCTTTCCCCAAGGGGAAAGGAGTGGGGTGAGGGGTCATTCTTGCGCAATATTTCGCCAAGAAACCCTTATGCAAAAGCCAGCCCTACGCAAGATTGACCACTCATCCGACCCTTCGGGCCACCTTCTCCCCGAAGGGAAGAAGGAAGAGCGATGGCGCAATGCAGTAAAATCCCCCGCTTTCCACTTTCAAACCCCAGCCAGGTGTCCCCATGGGTAGAGGCCCGTCCATCGAAGGTCGCAAGAATGCCGAAGACGCCAAGCGCGCCAAGGTGTTCACCAAGCTGATCCGCGAAATCACCGTCGCCACGCGAGCCGGCGTGCCCGACCCGGCGCTCAATCCGCGCCTGCGCACGGCCGTGGATAAGGCGCTGACCGCCAATATGTCCAAGGACACCATCGAGCGCGCGATCAAGCGCGGCTCCGGCGCCGACGGCGGCGCCAAGATGGAAGAACTGCGCTACGAAGGCTATGGCCCGGGCGGCATCGCGCTGATCATCGAGGCATTCACCGACAACACCACTCGCACCGTCGCCGACGTGCGCCATGCGCTTACCAAGCATGGCGGCAACCTCGGCACCAGCGGCTCGGTGGCATTCCAGTTCACGCGCTGCGGCGAACTGGTGTTCCACACCGGCGGTGATGCGGCGAAGGAAGAAAAGATTCTGGAAGCCGCGCTCGACGCCGGCGCCGACGACGTGGTCAACGAGAACGGCGAAAGCACGGTGATCTGCGCGCCGGAAAACTTCGAAGCGGTGCAGCAGAAGCTGCTTGAAGCCGGCCTCGACGCCGCGCATGCGGGCGTAGTGATGCGCCCGAACAACCGTACCGCGGTATCGGGCGAAACGCTGGAAACGCTGCTCGAGCTGCTGGAAAAACTCGATTCGCTCGACGATGTGAGCGAGGTGTATCACAACGCACTGCTGCCCGCAGACGTCGCCGGCTAATCATGGGCTTTCGAGCCGCCTAATGATTCGCATCCTCGGCATCGACCCAGGCAGTCAGCGCACCGGCATCGGCATCGTGGATGTCGATGCCGCCGGCAAGCTGTCGCATGTTTTTCATGCCGCGCTGGTCGTTGCCGGCGAAGAAGATTTCACGCTGCGCCTCAAGCGCATCTTCGAAGGCGTGGATGAGATCATCACCCTGTATCGTCCGGTGGAATGCAGCATCGAGCGTGTGTTCATGGCACGCAATCCCGATTCGGCGCTCAAGCTCGGGCAGGCGCGCGGCGCAGCCATCTGCGCGGCGGTCAACCGCGGCATCACAGTGCACGAATACGCCGCCACCGAAGTGAAGAAGGCCGTGGTCGGCGGCGGTCGCAGCGATAAAACCCAGGTACAGCACATGATCGGTGTATTGCTCGGCCTCAAGGGCCCGATCCAGGCGGACGCGGCCGACGCGCTGGCGATTGCGGTGGCGCACGCACACACCCGATCCAGTCTCGAACGCGTGGGTATTCCGCGCACGGCATGGAGGCGTCGCCGATGATCGGTCGACTCAGAGGCATCCTGATTTCCAAGCAGCCGCCGTGGCTGCTGGTGGAAGTGGGTGGCGTGGGCTACGAGCTGGAAGCGCCGATGTCCACCATCTACGACCTGCCGCAAACCGGTAAGGAAGTAACGCTGCTTACGCACTACGCGGTGAAGGAAGACAGCGTTGCGCTGTATGGATTTCTGCATGAGTCCGAGCGCACGTCGTTCCGCAATCTGCTGAAAGTCAGCGGCATCGGCGCGAAGACCGCGCTGGCCGTGTTGTCGGGCGTGTCCACACAGGATTTCGCGCGGCTGGTGCATGCGGGCGATGTGGTGGCGCTCACCAAGATTCCAGGCATCGGCAAGAAGACGGCCGAACGCATTGTGGTGGAACTGCGCGATCGCGTGGACGGGCTTGGTGTGAATGTGCCCGGATTTGCCGCAGCGTCGGGCGCACCCCTCGATCCGGCCGCCGAAGCCACCGTGGCGTTGCAACAGCTTGGCTACAAGCCGGCGGAAGTCGCCCGGCTGGTGCAGAAGGTCGCCGCTTCGGGCGACGACGCCGAAACCATTATCCGCAAGGCGCTGCGCGCCGCACTTGGGAGTTGATCGTGGGTCAGGACATTCATCACGGCGTGAGCGAAGTCGATACCAAGAAGCGGCTAGCGGTATTGGCGCTGGGCGCGGTCGGCGTCGTTTACGGCGACATCGGTACCAGTCCGCTGTATACCCTGCAGACCACGCTGAGTCACGATGGCATGCAGCCCACGCCGGAAAGCATCTACGGTGTGCTGTCGCTGATCTTCTGGGCGCAGATCATCGTCGTGTCGCTGAAGTACGTGTTGTTCATCATGCGCGCGGACAACAAGGGCGAAGGCGGCATCATGGCGCTAATGGCGCTGGCGCTGCGCGGCGTGGGCGGCCAACCGAAGTTGCGTTGGTTGCTGGCGATCATCGGCATTTTCGGCGCCTCGCTGTTCTACGGCGATGGCGTGATCACGCCGGCGATTTCGGTACTGTCGGCGGTGGAAGGCGTGAAAGTGGCGGCGCCGGGATTGGAGCATTGGATCGTACCGGTGACGGCGGTGATCCTGTTCTTCCTGTTCGCGCTGCAGCGGCATGGCACGGACCGCGTGGGTAAGCTGTTCGGTCCTGTGATGGTGATTTGGTTCATCACCATTTCGCTGCTCGGCGCGCGCATGATTCTCAACGAACCGCACGTGCTGTACGCGATCAATCCGTATTACGGTTGGCGCTTCTTCCTCACGCACGGTACGCAGGCCTTCGTTGCACTAGGTGGTGTAGTGCTGGCTCTGACCGGCGCCGAGGCGCTGTACGCGGACATGGGGCACTTCGGCAAGCGCCCGATTCGCCTGGCGTGGTTCAATTTCGTGCTGCCCGCGCTGATACTCAATTACTTTGGTCAGGGTGCTCTGCTGTTGCAGCATCCGGAAGCGATCGACAATCCGTTCTTCAAGACCGTGCCGTCGATATTGCTGTATCCGATGATCGCGCTGGCCACGGTCGCGACGGTGATCGCTTCGCAGGCAGTTATCTCCGGTGCGTTCTCGATGACGCGCGAAGCGATGTCGCTGGGCTATTCGATGCGTATGCCGGTGGTGCATACCTCGCGCGAGATGTCCGGTCAGATCTTCGTGCCGTGGATCAATGCCTTCCTGCTGGTGATGGTGTTGCTGGCGGTATTCGGCTTCCGCAGCTCCGAGAACCTGAGCGCGGCCTACGGCATCGCGGTGACCGGCACGATGACCATCACCACTGTGCTGGCGCTGTTCGTGGCGCGTCACCAGTGGGGCTGGCGCGTGCCGATTCTGTTGGTCGTGGGCGCGACCCTGCTGATCATCGACGTCTCGTTCTTCGCTGCCAACCTGATCAAGGTGGAATACGGCGGCTGGTTCCCGCTGGTGCTGGGCCTGTGTGTGTTCGTGGTGATGACTACCTGGCGTCGCGGACGCGAACTGGTGGTGCGCGAGATTAAGCAGGGCGGTCTGGCGCTGTCGCCGTTCATCGAGAACATCACCGAGCACCCGCCGCTGCGCGTGCCCGGCACTGCCGTGTTCCTCACCGCCAACCAGAACGCCGTGCCACATGCGCTGCTGCACAATCTCAAGCACAACAAGGTGCTGCACGAGCGCAACGTGATGCTCACCGTGGAGGTGCTGGAAGCCCCCTTTGCCGACCGCGAAGAACGCATTCACGTGTCGCCGCTGGGTAGTGATTTCTACGGCCTGGCAGTGCGCTTCGGTTTCGCCGAGGATCCGAACATCCCGCTCGTGCTGTCCAAGTGCGCCAAGATCGGTCTGCCGTTCGACCTGATGGACACCACCTTCTTCCTGTCGCGAGAGAACATCGTCGCCGACAAACGCCGCCCCGGCATGGCACTGTGGCGCGATCGGCTGTTCGCCTTCCTGTCGCGCAATGCGTTGCCGGCGACGGCGTTCTTCCAGATTCCGGGCAATCGCTTGATCGAGCTGGGGACGCAGGTGGAGATTTGATGAAGCTGGGAACGGGGAGCAGGAAACGGGGAACCTGATAGTTCGCGCAAGTGTTCCTGTCTTTGCTCAGATGGCCATTTGAGACAGAAAAAGCGTCAAATCCACGCTTTATGCCTCACGTTCCCTGTTCCCTATTCCCCGTTCCCCGCATAATCCCCTTATGTCCGATCACCGCATCATCACCGCCGCCGCGCAACTGGATGACGAAGCCCTCGAGGCTTCCATCCGTCCCAAGCGGCTCAACGAATACCTGGGCCAGCAGGCGGTGCGCGAACAGCTTTCGATCTACATCGAAGCAGCGAAAAGGCGTGGCGGTGCACTCGATCATGTGCTGATCTTCGGTCCGCCGGGCCTGGGCAAGACCACGCTGAGTCATGTGATCGCCAACGAACTGGGCGTGAACATCCGTTCCACCTCCGGTCCGGTGCTGGAACGTGCGGGCGATCTGGCCGCGCTGCTTACCAACCTCGAAAAGAACGATGTGCTGTTCGTGGACGAGATCCATCGCCTCTCGCCGGTGGTGGAGGAAGTGCTCTATCCGGCGATGGAAGATTTCCAGATCGACATCATGATCGGCGAAGGCCCTGCCGCGCGTTCGATCAAGCTGGATCTGCCGCCGTTCACTCTGATCGGCGCGACCACGCGCGCGGGCCTGTTGACGGCGCCCCTGCGCGATCGCTTCGGCATTGTGCAGCGGTTGGAGTTCTATTCTCCCGAGGAGCTGACCGCAATCGTGCGCCGCTCAGCGCGCATTCTCGGCATCACTTGCGAAGTGGAAGGCGCGCAGGAAATCGCGCGTCGCTCGCGCGGCACTCCGCGCATCACCAACCGCCTGCTGCGTCGCGTGCGCGATTACGCCGAGGTGCGTGCCGATGGGCACATCACGCGCGACGTGGCGAATGCGGCGATGGATATGCTCAAGGTCGATGCCGAGGGCTTCGACGAGCTGGACCGCCGCCTGCTGGTCACTATCATCGAGAATTTCGACGGCGGTCCGGTCGGCGTGGAATCGCTGGCCGCCGCGCTCAGCGAGGACCGCGGCACGCTGGAGGACGTCGTCGAACCCTACCTTATCCAGCAAGGCTTCCTGGTACGCACCGCCCGCGGCCGCATGGCCAGCGCGAAGGCCTGGCGTCACCTCGGCCTCACGCCGCCTCCGCGACAAGCGCAGCCGGGCGATTTGTTTGGTGGTGGCCAAGATGTCTGAGGCAAAGCTTTTTCATTGGCCCGTGCGCGTCTACTGGGAAGACACCGATGCCGGCGGCGTGGTGTACCACGCCAGCTACCTGCGCTTCCTGGAACGTGCCCGCACGGAATGGCTGCGCTACCTGGGCGTGGACCAGATGGCGTTCAAGCAGGCGACCGGACTGGCCTTCATGGTGCACCGGATGGAGATCGACTTTCTCAAGCCCGCCCTGCTGGACGATGAACTGCTAGTCACGGTGGAAGTCAAAGAACGTCGTTCAGCCAGTATTCTTTTCGTGCAAACGATCGCCCGGGCGGATGGCGCTGTGCTTATCCAGGCGCAGGTCCGCGCGGCTTGCGTGGACCTGCAACGGATGCAGCCCGCGCGGATCCCGGATGACATCATCGGCCGGATCGATCGCGTCCCGGCCTGATCCAAGTATTGGAGGATGTTCTGATCAATTCTGTGTAGGTGGCATGATGTCCAGAAGGCTTGCAGGGTGTGTTGCGCGGCACAGGGAAGACTGGCCGTCTTTTCAAGCCGCGCGGCGCAGCCTGCGAGCCTTCTGGACATCACCCCATCATTTAAAATCGAACACGTGGGGCCGACTCTGTCCGTCCGCATGCCTTCGGCCCATCGTCTCGACAGACGGCCAGTCTGCCTTCGCCGATGCTCCTGTGGCCTGCGAACGGACAGAGCCGGTGACACCTGCACAGAATTGATCAGAGCATCCTTAGACATACCCATGCGGTGGAGAGCCCCCAAGCCATGAACGGTGGATTGAACGTTTTCGAGATCCTTGCGGATGCAAGCTTGCCAGTGAAACTGGTGATGCTGGTGTTGGTGATAGGGTCGTTCTTCTCCTGGGTGATCATCATCCGCAAATATTCGCAGCTGAAAGCCGCGATGGAGAATGCCGAATCCTTTGAGGAGCGCTTCTGGTCCGGTGCAGACCTGGCGCAGCTGTTCCGCGAAGTGAGCAACAACGGCGACAACTCCGGCGGCATGGAGAACATCTTCGAGTCGGGCTTTCGCGAATTCGTACGTCAGCGCCAGCGTCGTGGCGCCGAAGTGCGCACGGTGATCGAAGGCTCCGAGCGCGCGATGCGCGTAGCCGGCACCAAGGAGATCGGCCTGTTGGAGCGCAATCTGGAATTCCTCGCCAACGTCGGTTCCATCAGTCCGTACGTGGGTCTGTTTGGCACCGTGTGGGGCATCATGGGCGCGTTCCAGGGCCTGGGCGAAATGAAGGACGTCACCATCGCCGTGGTGGCGCCGCACATTTCCGAAGCGCTGATCGCCACCGCCATGGGCCTGTTCGCCGCGATTCCGGCGGTGTGGGCTTACAACCGCTACGCCAACAAGGTCGAACGCGTCGCCTCGCGCTACGAAGTGTTCCAGGAAGAGTTCTCCTCCGTACTGCAGCGCCAGATCCAGACCGACGAAACCCATTAAGAAGAGGCCGCGACCATGCTCAGTTCCGCGCGCCATAAGCGTTTAAAGCTCAAATCCGAGATCAACGTCGTGCCCTACATCGACGTGATGCTGGTGCTGTTGATCATCTTCATGGTCACCGCGCCGATGCTCAACGCCAACGTCGACGTCAACCTGCCGCAAGCCAACGCCAAGTCGCTGCAGGACAAGAAGGAGCCGGTGATCGTTTCGGTCGATACGAAGGGACAGATGTATCTCACCCTCGGTACCAGCAAGAAAGAACCCATCGACGCAGATGCGCTGAAGGTAAAGGTCGGCGCGTTCGTGAAGCAGAACCCAGACGTGAGCGTGCTGGTCGCAGGCGATCGCGACGGCAAGTACGACGGTGTTTACCAGGTACTGGCCTTGTTACAGCAGGCCGGAGTGGCCAAGGTCGGTTTGATGAGTGCGCCGGAGTCGGGCAGTCCGAATGGAAGACCGTAACCCCAAAGGCACCCCTTTGGCGGTCGCGCTGTCCGCCATTCTCCATCTGGGCATCGTGGCATTCCTGTTTCTGGCGATGCTGCCTTGCACGTCGTACGAGAAATTTCTCACCGAGCTGCATCTGCCCAATCCGATCACCTGTACGCCGCCGCCGCTGCAGTTGAGTGGTCCCGTGATCGAGGCCACGCTGATCGGCAATACCGGCGCGCCGCCACCCAAGGCGGAGAAGGTCAAGCCGATCCCCAACACTGTGCCGCCGCCGCCCTCGGTGCCACCTCCGCCTCCACCGCCGATAGAGCAACCGAAGCAGAGCCAGCTGCCGCCCCCGCCGGAGCATCCGGACGTGGTGGATCAAGAGCGCGTGGTGCAGGAAGGTCTGCAAAAGGCCGAGGAAGCCAAGAAGGAACAGGAAGAAAAGCAGCGCCAGCGCCAGGCCGAACTGGACGCCCAGGCGGCCAAAAAGAAGGCCGAGCAGCAAAAGGTGGATGAGCTGTTCAAGCAGCTCGATGCCGCCTCGGCGCAGACGCAGAAAGCCGAGAACAAGGCCAAGCAGGCCAAGCAGCAAATGGCGGACCTGAAAAACGCTCAGGCCAACGGCTTGCCCGACCTGCCGAACGCTGCGCAGCGCCAGACCGGCAACAATTCCAACAGCACGCTGCTATCGCAATATCTGGCGGCGATTCAGAACGCCGTCACGCAGAATTGGACGCGCCCGGATAACATGCCGGGCGTTCCATGCGTGGTCCACATTGTGCAAAGTCCGGGTGGCACAGTGCTGAGCGCCAAGGCATCGCCTAACTGTCCCTATGACGAGGCCGGCAAGCGGTCGGTCGAAAACGCGGTGCTGAAGGCGCAGCCGTTGCCGTATCAAGGCTTCGAAAGCGTGTTCCAGCGTGATCTCAATTTCACCTTCATTCCGCAGTGAGCAAGCCCTTATGCGTAGATCATTCCGATCGCTCGTCCATCTCATCCTGCTACTGATCGTCGGCTTGGCCGCAGGCCCCGTTGTGGCTCAGGCGCTGAACGTGCAGATCGTCGGCGGCATCAAGACCGCGACACCCATTGCCGTCGTGCCGTTTGCTCAGCAAGGCGCACCGTTGCCCACAGATGTGGCCGACGTGATTCGCAACGACCTCAATCGCTGCGGCAAATTCCGCTCGCTGGCCGTGAGCGAGATCGTCGAACAGCCCAGCCAGGGTTCCGACATCAAATTCGCTACGTGGCGTTTGCTCAAGCAGGACTACATCGTGATCGGTCGCATCAAGGATGCGGGTAACGGTATGGTGTCGGTGGAATATGAGCTGTGGGACGTCGCCCGTCAGCAGCGTCTGTTGGGTGGCGCGATGCCACCGGCCGCCACCAGCGATCTGCGCGGCGTGGCGCACCAGGTTGCCGATGCGATCTTCCAGCAGATCACTAGCGTGCGCGGCGCCTTCTGGACGCGCATCGCCTACATCACCATGGTCGGTAGCGGCAACAACGCCACCTATTCGCTGATCGTGGCCGACTCCGATGGCTACAACCCGCAGGTGGTGGCGCGTTCGCATGAAGCGCTACTGTCGCCCAAGTGGTCGCCCGATGGCAGCCGTATTGCCTACGTGTCGTTCGAAAGCGGCAATTCGGCCGTCTACATCCAGAACATCAACACCGGGGCCCGTCAGCTCATTTCCGGCCGTGCCAAGGGCATCAACAGCGCACCGGCCTGGTCGCCCGACGGCAGCAAGCTGGCCCTGTCGCTCTCTTATACCGGTAACCCCGAGATCTACGTGATGGACGTGGCCTCCCGCCAGGAAACCCGCCTGACCCGCAGCCTGGCGATCAATACCGAGCCGGTCTGGTCGCCAGATGGCCAGAGCATCTATTTCACCTCCGACCGCTCCGGTAAGCCGCAGATCTATCGCATGCCGGCCAGCGGTGGCACGCCCGAGCGTGTCTCCTTCCAGGGCCAGCAGAACCTGGACGCCGATATCAGCTACGACACCAAGCAGATTGCCATGGTGCAGGCCAACGGGAACGTGTATCGTATCGCCATCGTGGACCAGAGCCTCGGTGGGCAGGTGCGCTTCATCTCGCCCGGTCCGATTGACGAATCGCCAAGCTTCGCGCCGAACGCCAGCATGCTGATTTACGCCGCCACCGATGGAGCTCGAGACGTGCTTTACGCCGTGTCGAACGACGGCATGGTGCGGCAGCGCCTGGCGCTCGCCGACGGCGACGTCCGCCAGCCGGCTTGGGGACCTTATCGCAAGCAGTAATCTGGTCCGGCCGCGAACCTAAGTGGGCGCGGTCGGATGTCTGAAGAGGGGCCCGGGGCTCGCAAGTGTTCCGGCCGCAACGGGCGTGGCGGTTTGCCATGCTTGTTTTACTGGCCTCTGCAGTACAATGCGTGGCCGTAAGTTTGTAGGTGTAAGAAAAAATAAAACAACAGCCGGTACACCGGCGATGGCTGTCCCGTAACCGCAATCGTCATTGACTGTCGGAAACCAAACCCGTTTGAAGGAACGTCACCATGAATAAGACCGTTCGTATCGCCCTGGTCGCCCTGCTTTGCGTCGGCGCGGCCGCCTGTTCCAAGAAGCAGGAAGTGAAGCCCCAGCCGCAGCAGCAGCAGGAGACCACGACCGCTCCGGCCCAACAAGGTACCGGCAAGTACACCGCCGCTGACCTCGACACCGACGCATGCTTGAAGCAGCGCGTTGTGTACTTCGACTTCGACAAGGATGAAGTGAAGCCGGAGTTCCAGCAGATCATGCAGTGCCATGCCAAGTTCCTGCAGGACGTGCCGACTGCTCGCATGCGCCTGGAAGGCAATGCCGACGAGCGCGGTACGCGTGAATACAACCTGGGCCTGGGCGAGCGTCGTGCGAACGCCGTGTCCAGCGCGCTGCAGGCCAATGGCGGTTCCGCCAGCCAGGTCAGCGTGATCAGCTACGGCAAAGAAAAGCCCGTGTGTCGCGAGCACAATGAGGATTGCTGGAGCAAGAACCGTCGCGTTGAGATCGTCTACACGGCGACATAATGGTGTTCCGGTTGGCTTATCGTTTCATGGCCAATCTCAGCATGGCGGGCGCCTTGGCGTCCGCCATGCTGTTTGTGGCGTCCGTGCATGCCCAGAGCTCTCCCATGAGCTTGGCCGATCGTGTCGCGCGGCTCGAGCAGCTACAGCAGAACCAGGACCAGAACAAGGTCAACCAGCTTAATCAACTGCAGCAGATGCAGTCGACGATGCAGCAGATGCAGGGACAGATCGAAGAACTGCAGCATCAGGTGCAGCAGTTGCGGGAGCAGAACAAGGCTCAGTACACCGATCTAGATGCCCGCATCGGCCGACTGGAAAAACTGGGTAGCGCGAATCCGGCACCTTCGGCTAGTGCACCGGCTCCGGCATCTGGCGCCTCCGCACCTGCTGCAGCAGCGCCCGCCGCAGCTTCCGCGCCAGCGGAATCGGCCGCCGAGAAGGCCGCTGCGCTCACTGCGTACAACGTCGCGTTCAAATCGCTGCGCGCGGGCGATTACGTTTCGTCATCGCGCGGTTTTCGCGAATTCATCCAGAAATACCCGAATGACGCGCTCACGCCGAATGCGTTCTACTGGCTGGGCGAGTCGTACTACGCCACCACCAATTACCAAGTTGCCGTGGAAGCCTTCAAGCGTCTGCTGAGTCAGTACCCGCAAAGCGATAAGGCGGCGGATGCCACGCTCAAGCTCGGCTACAGCCAGTTGGAGATGAAGCAGACGGACGAGGGCATCGCCACGCTGAAGTCGGTGGTGAGCAAGTATCCCAATTCCAACGCGGCCAAGCTGGCCCAGGAACGCCTGCGCCGTCTCTCGCAGCAGACGGCTCGTTGAGAGCCTGTCTATGATCTGTGCGCAGCCCTCGTTACGCCTGAGCAGTCGCTATGCGGCAGCACGTGGCTTGACCAGACAGCCAGTCTGGCGCTGCGCCCCGCACTACCACCTAACGACTGCTCAGACGCAACGCGGACCACGCACAGACCATAGACAGGCTCTGAGGGCAGAGCGGTGAGCATCACGAGTCCGGTGAACGTGGAAACGACCACGTCGACCACGTCGACTCCGTCGACGGTCGAACGTCTGCGTATTACCGAGATCTTCCATTCGATTCAGGGCGAAGCCGATGCTATTGGCTGGCGCACGGTATTCGTGCGCCTCACCGGCTGCCCGCTGCGCTGCGTGTGGTGCGATACGGAGTATTCGTTCTACGGCGGCAACTGGCGTGATATCGACGACATTCTCGCCGAGGTCGCCTCGCACGGCGCCGGCCATGTGTGCGTCACCGGCGGTGAACCGTTGGCGCAGAAACGCTGCCTGGTCCTGCTGCACAAGCTATGCGACGCCGGCTACGAAGTGTCGCTGGAAACCTCTGGTGCGCTTGATGTTTCCAACGTCGATCCGCGCGTGCGCAAGGTGATGGATCTGAAGGCGCCGGATTCCGGCGAAAGCGCACGCAATCTCTGGTCCAATCTCGATCACCTGCTACCGCACGATCAGGTGAAAATCGTAATTGCCAGTCGCGCTGATTACGAATGGGCGCGCAGCGTTGTTGCCGAACATCGCATCGATCGGCGCTGCATGGTGCTGTTCTCGCCCGTGCACGGCGCTGTCGAGCCGCGTGCGTTGGCCGAATGGATCATCGAAGACAAATTGCCGGTGCGCTTTCAACTGCAGCTGCACAAGCTGTTATGGAATGATGCGCCGGGGCATTGAGCTCGTTCGCTTGTGCGAAATGTGTGAGCTCGCTTCGCCATAAGGACGAGATGAAGTTCTCCATTACGTGGAGAGATAAAACCATGCGCCCCGGCCTGTGTTGCCGGTCAGCGTTCCCGGCCGGTGACCGGCCGTTCTTCTGCACTTGGAATTACCATGTCAGCTTCCAAACCCCGCAAGGCCGTCATCCTCGTTTCAGGAGGCATGGATTCGGCCGTCACCATCGCCATCGCGCGCGAACAAGGCTATGAGGTGCTTGCACTGAGCGTCGCCTATGGTCAGCGCCATAGTTCCGAGCTGGATGCAGCCGCGCGTGTCGCCCACATGCTCGGCGCTGTCCAACACAAAACCGTACATGTGGACCTGCGCACCATCGGCGGCTCCGCGCTCACAGCGGACATCGACGTACCGGAGCAGGGTGGCGAAGGCATTCCGATCACTTACGTGCCGGCGCGCAACACCATCATGCTTTCCGTGGCGCTGGGCTGGGCCGAAGTGCTCGGTTCCACCGATATCTGGTGCGGCGTGAATGCCGTGGATTACTCGGGATATCCCGACTGCCGCCCGGCCTTCGTCGAAGCCTTCGAACATCTCGCCAACATCGCCACCAAGGCCGGCGTGGAAGGCGCGGGCATCCGTATCCACGCGCCGCTAATGGCCATGAGCAAGGCCGACATCGCCCGCGAAGGCCATCGCCTGGGCGTGGATTTCTCCGCCACGGTCAGCTGCTACCAGGCCGACGCGGAAGGCCGTGCCTGCGGCCACTGCGATGCCTGCCGCCTGCGTGCGCAAGGTTTCCGCGAGGCCGGTTTGCCCGACCCCACCCATTACGCCTAACCGTCAGCTTGTGCCGCGGGCGTCCAGGCCATAAAATGGCCGACTAACTTTCTTTCGGGCCGTTAGCTCAGTCGGTAGAGCAGTAGACTTTTAATCTATTGGTCGACAGTTCGAATCTGTCACGGCCCACCACATATAGAAGGTTCTGCATCGCTGCAGAACCTTCTTTTTTTGCGCGATGTTCACTGAAGCAATGTCCTCGAATCCTAAATTCGCGGACGCAATGACGACTCAAGACTGATCGGTCGAGTCATCCGCGCGCGGCGTCGACGGATGCCAGCGTGACTTGAACCGCTCCATTACCAGTGGCGCCAGCGACAGCAGCGCGAGCACGCCGAGCGGTGCGATCACGTCGGGGTCGAAGATCAAGCCAAAGCCAACGTGACGCCCATGAGCGAGTGCACGTCCTAAGCCCGCGCCCACGGATGTTTCGAACAGCAGCATCAGCGTGCCGCCGAACCAAGTGGCACCAAGGAACAGCCACAGCGAACAGCGCAACCAGGCGAGCGCCATGGTGACCAGTCCGAACGGTGCGACCGGGACCAATCTCAGGAACAGCGTGTAGACCACCGGATGACGTTCGAAGCCGTGGTGCAGTTTGTCCACGAGGGCGGGTGGGTGCTTGCTGCCCGCGCCGAAGGCGTAGCGGCTGGCGAGGAACAAGATGAGTGAGCCGAGGGTAAGCCCGATGGACGAATACGTCGTGCCCTCCACGATGCCGAAGGCAAACCCGGCCGCGAGGATCAGCAGGATGGTGACGGGAACGCCCGTGCAGGTCGCCAACACCAGCAGGCCGATGTAGGCCAGGCGGCTCATCCAGGGATGCTCGGCGAGATGCGCGTGCAACTCGTGCTGATGCTTGACGAGCTGCTCAGGGTGAATGCGGTCGAACACACCCGAGGCCAACAGTACAAAGCCCGCCGCGATCAGCAGCAGCAGCGGCAGCGCGGCGCGTAGGCGTTTCAATATGTTTCCCCTCGGGCACCGTAAGCGGCGAGCACGTTGCGCGCCTCTTCGCGCAGGATGTCACGCCGCACGGCGATGCCGCGGCGCTCCAGCTCGCCGGTCCAGTCGGCGGGCAGGGGACCTTCGTCGAAGGTGGTGAGTTCTTCCACGTCTTCCCCCCGGGCGCCGATCAGCAAGGTGTCGACACCAGCCCAGAAAGTGGCGCCATAGCATTGGCAGCAGGGCTGCGCGCTGGTGGCCAGGGTGTAGTGGCCGCCTTGTTCGTTGAGGCGATAGCTGGCAAGGCGCTGCTGGGCGGCCATGTAGGCCAGCATCTCGGCGTGGGCCACGGAACAGGTCTGCGGAATCACTCGGTTGGCGGCGGCGGCAATCAGGCGCCCATGTTCATCGAACACGGCAGCGCCGAAGGGGCCGCCCTGGCCGTGTTCGATGTTGCGTCGCGACAGCTCGATCGCCAGCCCCACGCGCTCCTCGTCCGTAAGGTATCGCCGGCTTGTAATGGCGACGTCTTCGATCCAGGGCGGCAGGGTGAGGTGAATCTGCAGCGGCAGCATGCGCTCAGCCTACCCTCAACCCGCCGCCTGCTTGGCCCAGGTATCACGGAGGGTGACGGCACGGTTGAACACGGGGGCTTCCGAGCGGTGATCCAGGCGATCCGCCACGAAGTAGCCCAGGCGTTCGAACTGGTAGCGCTGTTCTGGCGCGGCTTGCGCGGCGGAGTGCTCCAGCCAGCCGCGTACGATGCGCTTGGCGTCCGGGTTGATGTGTTCGATCCAGCTTTTGCCGTCGCTTTCGTCATCCGGCGTGGCTACGTTGAACAGGCGGTCGTACAGGCGGATTTCCGCGGCGACGCCGTGCTTGGCGCTGACCCAGTGGATGGTGCCTTTCACCTTCCGATCGGCGCCGGGCATGCCGGCGCGGGATTCGGGATCGAGCGTGCAATGCACTTCCGTCACGCTGCCGTCGGCGGCCTTGATGATCTGTTCGCACTTCACGATACCTACGCCGCGCAGGCGCACTTCGCCATCGGGTTTTAGGCGATGGAAGCCCTTCGGCGGCACCTCGGCGAAATCCTCGCGCTCGATCCACAGCTCGCGCGAGAAGGGTACTTGGCGCGTGCCGACGCTTTCGTCCTTGGGATGATTGGGGAAGGTGAGCGATTCCTCGTGGCCGTCCGGCAGGTTAGTGATCACCAGCTTCAGCGGATCGATCACCGCCATGCGGCGCGGGGCGGTGGCGTCCAGATCCTCGCGCACGCAGTTTTCGAGGATGGCGTAGTCGATCACGCTGTTCTGCTTGCTCACGCCCAGCCGTTCGATCAGCAGGCGGATGCCGCTGGGCGTGAAGCCGCGGCGGCGCAGGCCGCGCAGGGTGTTCATGCGCGGGTCGTCCCAGCCGTCGACCAGACCTTCGTTCACCAGCTGGGCCAGTTTGCGCTTGCTGGTGATGCTGTAAGTGAGGTTCAGGCGCGAGAACTCGATCTGGCGCGGCTTGGCCGGCTCGGTGCGAAAACCGGCCTGGCGCATGTGTTCCCACAGTTCCGGATGGTTGGGCAGGTCCACTTTGTCCACGAACCAATCGTAGAGCGGGCGGTGATCCTCGAACTCCAGCGTGCACAGCGAATGGGTGATGCCTTCCAGCGCATCCGAAAGGCAATGCGCGTAGTCGTACATCGGGTAGATCGGCCACTGGTCGCCCGTGTTCTGGTGGGTGACCTTGCGGATGCGGTAGATGGCCGGGTCGCGCATGTTCATGTTGCCGGAGGCCATGTCGATCTTGGCGCGCAACGTCTTGCTACCGTCCGCGAATTCGCCAGCGCGTATGCGGCGGAACAAATCCAGGTTCTCGTCCACGCTGCGGTCGCGGTGGGGCGAATTGCGACCTGGTTCGGTGAGAGTGCCGCGGTATTCGCGCATCTCCTCCGCGCTGAGGTCGTCCACGTAGGCGTGGCCGTCCTGGATCAGCTTGATGGCAGCGCGGTAGAGCACCTCGAAGTAGTCGGAGGCATGGCGCAGGTCGTGCCAGTCGTAGCCCAGCCAGCGCACGTCGTCCTTGATGCCTTCGACGAACTCGGGGTCTTCCTTGCCGGGGTTGGTGTCGTCCAGGCGCAGATTGCACCAGCCGGCGAACTCACGGGCGATGCCGAAATCCAGGCAGATCGCCTTGGCATGGCCGATGTGCAGGTAGCCATTGGGCTCGGGCGGAAAGCGCGTGCGGATGGCGGTGTGTTTGCCGCTGGCCAAGTCCTCGCGAATGATCTGACGGATGAAATCGCGCGGCGCGTCGGTCTCAGGGGTTGCAGCAGGCTTAGCGGCAGCGGACGAGGTGGACATCGGGTCAGGAGTTCGCAGAAGGAGCGGGAATCCCGAAGTTTAACCGTTTGAAGGGGAAGGATGCTCTGAACAGGTCAGAGCAGCCGCGTAACAACGACGCGCTCAACTGCGGGCGGCGGCTAGGGCCAGGTAACGCTGATGTAGGGCAGCCACTTGCGATTCCAAGGCCGATTCCGGACCGTTGTTATCGATCACGTCATCCGCCAACGCCAGGCGGGCGGTGCGGGAAGTCTGGGTGGCAAGGATGCGGACGGCCAGGTCCTCGTCCATGCCGTCGCGCTGCATCAGGCGTTGCAACTGGGTGGCCTCCGGCACGTCCACCACCGCGATCCGATCCACCCAGCGGTAATGCCCGATGTTCTCGGCCAGCAGCGGAATGGCCAGCATTACGTACGGGCCTTCGTCGGATTGCGCGCGTTCCAGCAGCCACTGCCGCACGCGCGGGTGCACGATAGATTCCAGCGTCTTGCGCGCGGTCGGATCGACAAAGACGCGCTCGCGCATCCGCGGACGATCGAGCCGGCCCTTGGCATCCAGCACCTCGCTGCCGAATGCGGCGACGATCGCCGCCAATCCATCGTTGCCAACTTCCACCACCACCCGCGATGCCTGATCGGCATCCAACACGTGCACACCGTGCGCCTTGAAGCGTTGCTCCACCGCGCTCTTGCCAGAAGCGATGCCACCGGTAAGCGCCACTGTAAACGGCATGGTCTTGCTCATCGCATCCCGGTGAAGCTCATGTAGGCATGCCACAACTGACCGCCCGCAATGAACCAAACCCATCCCGCCATGGCGATGAATGGGCCGAACGGCATCGGCACTTCACGCCCATGTTTGCGCAGGGCGATCAACGTGCCGCCCACCAGCGCGCCGATAAACGAAGAAAGCAGGATCACCGGCAACAACGCCATCGGCCCCATCCAGGCACCGAGCGCGGCAAGCAATTTGAAATCCCCAAAGCCCATACCTTCCTTGCCGGTGAGCAACTTGAATAGCCAGTACACGCTCCACAGGCTGAGGTAGCCGATCGCAGCGCCGAGGATCGATGCTGGCGGTTCGACGAAAAGGTGGATGAGGCTCAACAGCAAGCCTGCCCATAACAGGGGTAGGGTGATCTGGTCCGGCAACAGCTGCGTGCGGAAATCGATGCCTGACAGCGAGACCAGAGCCCAGGTAAGGAACATGCCTGCGAGGCCAGCCCAGGTGGGGCCGAATTTCCAGATGATGATGGCGCTGAGGATGCCGGTCAGCAGTTCGATCAATGGATATTGAATGGATATGGGTACCTGGCAATAGCGGCAGCGTCCACGCAACAAAAGCCATCCAAACAGTGGGATGTTGTCGCGGACAGCCAGCGAATGTTTGCAATGCGGGCAGTGCGAACCCTCGCGGACGATGCCTGGTGGCAGGGATTCTTCAGGCAGTTCGAGGCCCAGGACGTCATGCGCTTCCCGTCGCCAGAAAGCATCCAGCCGGGCCGGCAGGCGCAGGATCACGACGTTGAGAAAACTGCCTACGATCAGGCCAAGCACGCCTGCGACGACAATCCAGATTGTGAGCGGCAAATCGGGCATGCGTGAACCATGGGTATGAAAACGCGCCACATTACCGCCGCTTGGCGGCAATCATGTGGCGCGCGGATGTATTAGACAGTGCTGGCGAGTTTGAAGATAGGTAGATACAACGCAACTACCATGCCACCGACCAGTACGCCAAGGATCACCATCATCAACGGCTCAAGCAGCGAGGCCAGGGTGTCAACTGCGTTGTTGACTTCTTCTTCGTAGAACTCTGCGCACTTGAACAGCATATGGTCCAACGCACCGGATTCCTCACCGATGGCGATCATTTGCACGACCATGTTGGGGAACAAACCGGTCTGACGCATGGCCAGCTGCAATTGGTGACCGACGGCTACGTCATCGCGCATCTGATGCACGGCTTCTGCGTAGACGACGCTGCCTGTAGCTCCCGCAACGGCATCCATGGCTTCGACCAAAGGAACACCTGCCTTAAACGTAACACCGAGTGTGCGTGAGAAACGTGCGATGGCGGACTGGCGGAGAATGTTGCCCATGACCGGGAGCTTTAATGTGACGCGGTCGAGGAAATGCGCGAATTTCACTGAGCGACTCTTGGCCATGACAAGGGCAACGATGCTACCGACCATGCCGAAAATCACGACCCACCAGTAGTCCCTCATGAACTCCGACATTGAGACAATGACTTGCGTGGGTGCCGGCAATTCAGCGCCAGCGTCTTTGAACGTCTTCGCAAACACGGGTACCACGAACAGCAGCATGACCATGCAAACGAGAAAAGCCACGACCAGCACCATGACTGGGTAGAACAGCGCCTTTTTGATCTTGGCCTTGATGGCTTCGGTCTTTTCCTTGTACGTGGCCACCGTGTCGAGGATCGTATCGAGCACACCCGCCGATTCGCCGGCGCGCACGAGGTTACGGTAAAGCTCGTCGAACTGCACAGGGAATTGGCCCAGCGCTTCATGGAGCGTGGAGCCGCCCTCGATGCCTTGCTTCACCTGGATCAGCATGTTCTTGAAGCGGGGATTTTTCTGGCCGTCCGCAATGATGTCGAAAGACTGCACCATCGGTACGCCGGAGGCCATCATGGTGGCGATCTGGCGGCTGAAGATAGCTATATCGCGCGGCTTGACGGCGCTGCCGGAACTGCCGAATAGTGGTTTGGTGCGCTCCTTCACCGTCTGCGGATTCATGCCCTGCCGGCGCAGTTCGGCTTTTACCAGCGAAGCATTCTTCGCTGGCATCGCACCCTTCATGCGTTTGCCGCGTTTATCCAGCGCCACCCACTCATAGGTGGGCATCTGCGTGATCTGGGCGCGCTGGGCGGCCTGCTGTCGGGTGTTCTTGGTGGCGGCGGTAACCGTGGCCATGATGTCTAATCCCCCAATGAATCGGACCCGACGCCAGATGTGGGCGTAGCGGGCAAGACAATCACCAGCTTACGGTACTTTGGCGACCCATTTCGTGGCCTCCGGCGCAAGTCTGGTATGAAAACGATCGCGATCTGTCATCAATCCTTGGTCACGCGATCGATTTCCGCAAGGCCGGTAACTCCCGCCTTGACCTTCAGCAGGGCCGACGCGCGCAGATCGTTGATACCGATCCTGCGAGCGACCTCTGCGATCTGTAGGGCGTTGCCGCCTTCCAGCACGATCTTCTGGATCTCCTCCACCATCGGCATTACCTGATAGATGCCCACGCGCCCCTTGTAGCCCTCGTTGCAATCGGGGCAACCCACGGCTTCGTAGACGACGAAGCCTTCATCGATATCCTGCTGCGTAAAGCCCGCCGCCAGCAGCGCCTGCGGCGGCAGGCTTATCGGCTTCTTGCAGCTATGCAGGCGTCGTGCCAGTCGTTGGGCAATAACTAGCGTCACAGATGAGGTGATGCTATAGGGCGGGATGCCCATGTTCATCAGGCGCGCGATGGTCTGCGGGGCGTCGTTCGTATGCAGAGTCGAGAGCACCATGTGGCCGGTCTGGGCCGCCTTGATGGCGATCTCGGCCGTCTCCAGGTCACGGATTTCGCCGACCATGATCACGTCCGGGTCCTGGCGCAGGAATGAGCGCAGTGCCGCCGCGAAGGTCATGCCGCGCTTGACGTTCTGCTGCACCTGGTTGATGCCTTCCACACGGATTTCCACTGGATCTTCCACGGTGGAGATGTTGCGTTCCGCTGTGTTCAGAATATTCAGCGCGGTATACAGCGAGACTGTTTTACCTGAACCGGTTGGGCCAGTGACCAGCACCATGCCATAGGGCTTGTGGATAGCGTCCAGGTAAAGCTGTTTCTGGTCTTCGTCATAGCCCAGCTTATCGATGCCTAGCTTGGCCGAGGAACTGTCCAGAATACGCAGCACGACCTTTTCGCCGAACAGGGTCGGCAGTGTGCTGACGCGGAAGTCCATCGCATGGCTCTTAGACAGGTTGAGCTTGATACGGCCGTCCTGCGGCACACGGCGCTCGGCGATGTCTAAGCCAGCCATCACCTTCAGGCGCGAGGCCATGCGGTTGGCTAGTTTGGGCGGCGGACTGGCTACCGCGCGCAACATACCGTCCATACGCAGGCGTACGCGGTATTGGTTCTCGTATGGCTCGAAGTGAATGTCCGAAGCGCCTCGGCGGATAGCGTCCACCAGAATCTTGTTGACGAACTTCACCACCGGGGCGTCATCGCCGCCGGTGGCGTCGATACCTGTACCTGCTCCCTCACCGTCTTCGTCCACGGACTCCAGGGCTAGATCTTCCAGGTCACCCCCACCCATATCGGGCGTTACGTTATTGAGTGTGCTCATCGCATTGTCGATGGCTCGACTTAGTTGAGCACGGTCGACCAGGATGGGTTCGACCATACAGTTCGAATGAAATTTAATTTCATCCAAAGCATGCAACTGCATAGGATCCGAAATACCTACGAACAGCCGCTTGCCACGCTTAAGAAGCGGCAATGCCTGATGCTTGCTGATCAGTTCCTGGCTGATCAAATTAAGCGGCATGCTCGCTGGTGTCAGCGCGCTAACATCCATAATGGGCATACCGAATTCTGCCGACGCCACCTGGGCTAGCCGATGGCCATCAACTAGGTTCTGCTCCAGTAGCCAGATGGTGAGCGTCTTTTTGCTTTGAGCGGAATCGGTGACGGCTTTGCGCACATCGGCTTCCGGCAAAATGCCCTCGGACACCAGCCGGCGAGCCATGCCCGACAGTCCCGTGGCAGACGATTGTGGTTGCGATGACATGATGAACTTGATCCAGCCCCCTGATTGGTAGGGAATTTACCGTACATCACCTGAGCAAGCCATTGCTTTTACGTGTCCTATTCAACAGCCTGGAGCTTCGTCTGCTCGGGGGCAAGGCGCCGCGACATGGTCAGACTCCTCCTGTCCGTAGGAGAAAGCTTCCCCTACACGGTCTAGTGTTAAGGAAATGTCACCTATTTCGGATGACCGGTTCGGCGGAACGCTTGCGGCAGGTGATGCTGGATATCTATACAGCTTCGCGATAGGGATATCTGCGCGAAACGATTTCGTATGGTGCCGGCCGCGCTGTTGGTATGGCTTTGCACCCTTGGATGGTTCATAAAAGAGCATCGGCTAGTGGCACCACCGCCACCCAAACCTATGCGGCGTGGTGGGGCCAATGCGGTTTCACCACTATCTTCCGCACTCTCGGCGCGGCAGAGATCGCATGCAATGCACCCAGCGGCTATCCCGCCAACTACGGTCCTCCTACTTTCTGCGCTTGGATCGAAGCCAGTCTCACGCATTGCTACGAAACGTATTACTTCCCGGAGTATTTGGCATTGATCGGTGCGCGCGGATCGTGAGCCTCGGCCGGCAACCAAAACAACCTTACCGCCAAGTGCCCAAGCGACGTTGCGCTGAGCAGCAACGCCTAGTGCATCGTCAACAACCAGCCGCCCACGTGCGGCCCCGGGACGGTGATGAGCAGCGCCGGCACCGGCTGCAACACCTTGTCCGGCGAAAAGGCGCGCAAGAACAACGGCCTATCATGCAAAAAAATATGCATCGGTGACCCCATTGATGCTGGGTCGGGCAACGAATATCAGGAAGTCACCAATTTTCAGGGCGGTGGCGCGTTTCCGCCGATTTATACGCACGACTACAACAGAATTCGGCACTCGACGATCTTTCAAATCGACCGGGCAGCAATGTTACGAGGTTATCCAATGTCCCTTGGCAAAATATTTAAAAGCGCAGTATTTACTATTCCGGCATTTGCCTATCTGCTCTTTTCTTTGCGTATGGCATATGTTTTTTTATAGAAATGAATGCCGAGTGTTCTTGGGCTCTTTAGTGTTCCGCTTTCACTGCTTGCGAAATTTTTGCGAGGTGATGTCGATGCATCACCGTGGAGTCGAAGACTTTGTAATGAGTGCGTATTTATAGTAGTTCTTGGCTTGGTGCATTATTTGGTAGTTGGCATGCTTTGAGATGGATTATTATGCGACGAATTGGACATTAACTCGCATCTAGGGAAAATCGCATCGACTCGGGGGTGTCCTTCATCAGTGGCTTGCAAGCCGGCTCTAAGTCTAGAGAAAAGCCGCTCCGCTACGACGGAATTGTGTCAGGGGCAATTGTCTGTGCCTACGCAGGCAGCGATCCGATGATCGTCATTGATGCAATGGGGTTGGCTCAACAGTTGAGTTACACCACACTAATGTCTGGCCCAAATCAAAATCCATGGCAAATTGAATGGAATTTGTCAAAATTAATTCGATTTTTTGGTTATGCTGATTTCATTCAACGAATAATTACAACAAAGCGATACGCTCATCTTGTCACTAGTCAAACTGGCTTCACAGCTATCTATCTCGATCAATGAGCTGGCAAACATTGCCGGCATGGATCGACAAACGCTTTCCGATCACTCCGAATCCACTGCTGTCCAAACCCTCATGCATCACGTCGTGCGCTTAGTAGCCGCTGCCGAGGAGGTGTGTGGCGATCGTGAACGGGCGATGGAGTATGCAGTTGATATGTGAAATGGCCCGCAAACCGCATGGCTATGCGGTCGACATTACCAGCGAAACCAACAACGATGCACATGCTTCGACCTGCAACGGCAATGACAACCGGATGATCGCGGCGACGCGCACGGCATCAACGGCACCATCACTACCTATGGCGCACTTAGCCGCTCGACGGTCATCAGCTATTCCACGACAAGCCTCAATAGCAGCTTCACATACGATTAAATTGATATTGCGCTGCTTGGACGACCTATAATACCTACGACCCGGTCCGCAACCTCTGATAACACCGCCGACCGGTATCGGGTACGCTGCAAAACGCAATTTGTGGAAAATTATGGTTTCGAGTGCTGCTGAAGTTGGACAGTCATCACTTTCAGGCTTACCGCTTGGACTGCCATGGCCTACATGACAACGCCAGGGTATTATCCAGCTATTCCTCAAGGGAGCGACCAGTTTGTCCCTCAGCATCATCTTGCCAGCTAAAAATGAGGCATCCGCGCTTGCGGTTCTGCTGCCGTGTCTGAAAGCCGCGCAGCCCACGGCCGAGATTATCGTTGTGGATGACGGCTCTACAGACAATACCGCGGCCATATGCGCCGACTGTGGGGTAAGCCGTCTTCCATCACCTTACTCAATGGGGAATGGCGCGGCGGTCAAGCGCGGTGCTCGTGTTGCCACCAGGGAGGTACTGGTGTTCATGGACGGTGATGGCCAGCATGATCCAGGGGACATCGCACGCATGCTGGAGAAACTTGATCAAGGGTACGACATGGTGGTGGGGGCGCGTGACTGGGGAAGCCAGGCCGGTATAGGGCGAGGAGTGGCCAATACCTTATATAACTGGCTGGCATCGCGCATGACCGGACATATGGTGGCCGATCTGACCTCTGGATTCCGGGCGGTGCGTGCAGACAAGTTCCGCGAATTTCTGCATATGTTGCCAAATGGATTCAGTTATCCCACCACAAGCACTATGGCTTTCTTTCGCAGTGCTTATCCGGTGGCATATATCCCCATCAAGGCTGCCCAGCGTGTGGGCAGTAGTCACATACGGCCGCTGCGTGATGGCTTGCGATTCTTATTGATTATTTTCAAGATCGGCACGCTTTATTCACCGCTGAAACTGTTTGCTCCTGTCAGTGCATTATTTTTCTTGCTTGGTTGCGCCAATTATGCATGGACCTATATGCATGAAGGTCGATTGACCAATATGAGCACATTGATGTGGAGCGCCGCCGTAGTTGTATTTTTGATCGGTTTAGTTTCGGAGCAAATTACGGTATTGACTTATAAGGCGCGTATCTAATCAATGGGCAAGTTTGCGCCGATGCTTCGCAGGCTGATGAAGCCCCTTCAACGAACGCCATTTCATCCGCAATGGTTCGTGTTTCGCGACGTACATCGTACGCATGAATGGGTTCACGTAAGGGCGCGTGGCTTGGTACTAGATATTGGCTGCGCCGATGGATGGGTCAGGGAGGTTCTGCACCAGGATTGCCATTATATTGGCCTGGACTATCCCACGACCGCGCAGAATCTATATGACACGCGACCAAACGTATTCGCTAGCGGTACGCATCTGCCGTTTGCCGACGACACCTTTGATACAGTTTTGCTGCTTGAAGTGCTCGAACATGTAGATAATGCGGATGCAATGCTGTCCGAGATCGAGCGTGTGCTAAGGCCAAACGGACGGCTTCTATTGAGTGTTCCGTTTCTTTACCCGCTACACGACGCGCCACATGATTATCGTCGATATACCGCCCCTGGACTTGTGCGAGCCCTGAAAGAATCGGGGTTGATTCCAGGTGAGCCGATTCCTCGGAATGCGGGGTTCGAGGCAGTTGCATTGCTTGGGGCCATTGCGTGCGCAGAAACAATGCTTGCTTCGCTGCGCACTCGTCGCTGGCGTTTGCTATGCACGCCTTTATTGATATTAGCTATCCCGCTCATCAATGTTCTTGGTTGGATACTTACATGCGTTGGGGCAGATCGCCTATTGGCGTCTGGACACGCCATTGAGGCGTCGAAATAAAGATGCGGGGGTAGTTGTCATGACTGAGGTGCTTGTCGTCGTTACCAGCTCATTCCCCATGCGTCGTGATGGCAGTGAGGCGGCAGGCTCGTTTGTTGCTGATATGGTGGATGAACTAGCGAGACACGTAGAAGTGCGTGTAGTTGCCCCTGGGGAACGCAATGCGGAAGAGACGTGGGGTGATCGAGTTTCAGTATATCGATACGCATCTCCGTCCCAACCACTGTCCACGCTAAAGCCTTGGCGCATAGACGACTTGCTATGGATCATGCGCATTATGCGCGGGGGGTTAGCGGCTACGCGTTTAGCGACTTCATATGATACGAACCATATCCTGGCTTTGTGGGGACTTCCATGTGGAGAATGGGCGCGACGCATTGCACATGAGTGTGGCATCGACTATTCGGCCTGGATGCTCGGAAGTGATGTATGGTCGTTGGGACGTATTCCTATTGTCCGAGGTTTCCTCGCCCGTGTGATTCGCAATGCAGCACGTGCTTACGCGGATGGCTACTTGCTCGCAGATGATGCGAGGCGCATAAGCGGAGTGCCTGTGAACTTTCTACCAAGTGCGCGCCGCATTGGACTTGGTGAGCATACGTTGCCAAGAATGGCGCCACCCTATCGGTTGTTGTTTCTAGGCCGTTGGCACCCTAACAAGGGAGTAGACTTGTTGTTGGATGCATTAGATCAATTAACCGATGCGGATTGGGGATTGATTGAATGCGTTGACATACAAGGTGGCGGCCCGATGGAGGAGTTGGTTCGCTCGCGTGTTTCTGCACTACAAAAGTTGGATCGCTCTGTCAGAGACGGCAGTTTTCTAGACAAATCACAGGCGGAAGAAGCTATTGCACGTGCGGATTGGGTAATTATTCCTTCTCGAATTGAAAGCATCCCCGTTATGTTTTCCGATGCAATGAAGCTAGGTCGTCCTGTTGTAGTTACTCCTGTGGGCGATCTGCCACGCCTAGTCGCGGACTCTCCTTGCGGCATCGCGGCGAGTGAAGTCTCTGGAGTGGCAATAGGTCAGGCGTTACGTTTGGCATTGTCAACAAATCCGCGGTTCTTTGAGGCGGGTATATGCCAGTACGCGGCGCGCTTCGATCTCGCTCAAATCGCTAGGGACATAGTCGGGACACTTCAGTAATGGCTGAAAAACCTGAATCTCTGGCGAGTCCTAGATGGTGGCCAGAAGGTCGTGATCGTAAAGCTCAGGACATCTTGGCCACGTTGCTGCTGCATTGCGGCGATGGCTTGAAAGATGAGCTTTGGCTGGATCTCGGTTGCGGAAATGGCGTCATAGCGAAAAATATGGCGACGCGAGCTAAGCGTATAGTTGGTATCGATCCTGATCCGTGGAAAGAATGGTCGGCTGTGCACGAAGAAAGCCCGAACATTGCCTTTCACAAAGGTACGTATGCCGATTTGGAGCGTTTGCTAGGCAGGGATTCGGCTGATGTGGTCATATGCAACCAAGTGTATGAACACGTTGATGATCCAGAAGCCTTACTGCATTCGATTTATCAAGTCCTGAAGCCACATGGCGTGTGTTATTTTGCAGGGCCAAACTTGCTGTGGCCGATAGAGCCGCATATTTCTTGGCCGTTCGTACATTGGATTCCGCGTAAGCGGGCTCATGCCTTGATGAGGATAATGGGATCCAAAAGCATTGAGCGTTTTGACGCGTTTTCCTGGTCGTATTGGCGCTTAACACGTGCATTCGCTCGAGCAGGATTTAAACACTCTTTAGCCATACGTGAGAGATTGATTGCATCGTTCTATGCAAAGAACATGAGGCGCTCGGCATCGGTATTTGCGGGTACTCCGAAAGAGATATTCCTCGGCTTGGCTTGGTGTGCGCCGGGCTTTGTTTTTGTGCTGAGCAAACCAAGTGCGGACTAAACCTTCCAGCGCAACAATGTGTTGGCAAGGTAATCGATCTGGCTTTGAGTAATTGAAGGGCCCATGGGTAGGAGCAAGTGTTGACCCCAAAGAGTTTCACTCCGAGTCAAGTCATCTCGTCGAGCCTCAGTGAAGCCCTCTTGTGTGTGCAGAGGCGCTAGGCGCCACTTGCTTTCAATGCCAGCGTCGGCCAGATGCTGGCCCAGTTCTAGCCGCAGCCCTTTACGCACGAGCAGTGGATAGTAGGTAAATGTGTGAGGACGATCGGGGGTGGATTGTGGCAGCCCGTAACGATCATCCTGTGCCAATTGTCTATTAAGCTTTTCTGCATTATCGGTACGTTGCTCAACCGAATGTTTTTCCCGGTCCATGCAAGAGAGTGCCACTCGCGCTTGCGTGGGGTGTATTTGACGGGGTGTGTACCGCTGGTAAGTAGATAGGCCAAAACTTTCGATCTCGGTCAGACCGTCAGCAGCGGCACGATGCTCGCGGCCTGCAGGTAGCCGTAGTATCAACGGTTTGAGCCTGTAGGCCGTAAAGGTGGTGCGAATGCGTTCTCGCATCTCCTTGGTATTCGGCGGACCGAGTTGCTGGGTACTTACGGCTTGCCAAATATCATCACGATTTGTGAGCAGTGCGCCCCCAAGAATTCCCCCAAGAGGTTTGTCTACATTGAAACTTACGATGGCTGCATCCCCCCATGAACCGAGAGTCTGTCCATGAACTTGGTATTTTCCCGCCATATGCACGGCGTTTTCGATCAACACGAGTCCATGCTTGTCGGCAAGCGCGCGCAGTGCAATGACATCCGCCGCCTTACCATACGTATGTGTAGCCAATATCGCACACGAGCGCGGTGTCAATAATCGCTCCACCGAGACAGGATCAATGGTCATGTCCTCGTTTATGTCTGCGAATGCAAGTCCTGATGAGTGGTTGCTGAGAACAACCGCAGAAGGGCGATGCATTACAGATGTTAGGATCCATTCCCGATTCAACCCAAACGCTCTGCAAAGCAGGTAGAGTCCCGAGCGAGCCCGATCCAGCAACAAGCAATGGCGCACTCCGTAGCTTTCGCAAAGCCTCTGGCGGAGTGCTTCGAGTTCGTCGGTAGCGGAACGGTGCCAAAGATCGGATAGTCTCCACTGCGGTTGGACGACTGGCGATAACAGATAGTGCGACGGCTTGGCAGGCTGAAGGCGAAGCGAGGAATCATGAATGTCGAACATCTTTTCCACTCCGTATCTCTTTGAGCCGTTTGCTTAGTTGGAGGCTTTGCCGATAACACGCAAAAAGTATCTTCATGAACGGGGAGTACCAATAAGCGATTCGATAAGCAACAGGACGACCGCCCATGGACTGCTTGAAACGCCCAATGCCAGGGCGACTCCCCCCTTTTCCACCAATACTGGTACCGACAAGATCCAGTGTTTTGAAGCCATGCTTTGAAGCCCAGCGAATAAGGCACCAAACCAGAAGATGATTGGCATTCAACTCCCGCGCTTCAGCAAGTCCTGCCGCGTCCCAATAATAACAACGAGTTGCGTCACAGATGACCCACACAATTGCTACGATCCGCCCCTCGTGAGTCGCGTAGAGCACTCTGACATCATTACTCTTTTGTGTGGTCAGCAATGTGGCGTAGAGCTTATCTGGAATATTTGGTTCAATCCTCTGCAAACGATAGGTGTCCTGGACTACTTTGCGTTGAGCGCTAAGAATTTCTGATCGGTAGCCCCAGTGCACATGCACTCCGGACTTTACCGCTTTCCGGACGCTTGCTCTTTGCTGTGATAGTCCATCCCAGATAGATTGAAGAGGCATGGAAAGATCGAGCTCAAGATTATCCAGCGCCTCAATTTTGTCCGCTAAGTCTTCCGCATGGTTGTTTTCGTCAGGTAACGTGACCTGTACATAACTTAAGCGTTGACGACGTACCCACATATGCAGGGCTGGGAGTGCTTTGGCTGCCTCGTTCCGAGGTGAGCAAAAAATCGTCGCAGGCGGCGTATTACACTTTCTGATCGGCGCACCCCAAAACGTAAATGGTCCCCGTCGCAGTCCCATTAACGGCGTGACAGCAAAGAGATCTTGACCCTGAAAATACCCAATGAGCTGTATCTGCAACGGATAAATTACTTGCAATGCAGCCAGCCACTCCAGTTTATGAAAGGCCGAATGTGGCACAGTCGCCAAAAATGCGGCATATTCTTCTTTGGATAAGCTATTAGCGACTATCTCCTTCATTGGCGATTTTTTTCATAACAAATGGCTCGTTCTACCATCGAACGTGGCGATGAGAGGGCCGCATATGCAAAGTCGCTTTCAGCTGATGGAGTTCTGAAATATGGGCTTTGGGAGCCGGGCTGAATCACGCAATAAATGTCAGCGGAAAGTGGGAGGCTCTCTCTTACGAGGCTCTCCGACTCAAGCATCCACACGCATTCTCCAGTGTATTTCCTCAAGCCGGCTGGATTTCGCTTTATATGGCAAGTGGCTTTCGATTTTTGCATGCCAATTTCCTTAAGTAGATAAGCGCCTTAATCGAAGATGTTGGCTGATCGGGTGTCGCGTGACTAATAAAAGGCAACAAAAAGAAAGAGCGCCAATGCTTGCTCTGAACCACCACGGGCCTGGTGCAAACCAAGTTATCAGCGTAGAAGGAAGTGCCCTGGAAGCCGCGCTCAGGTATTCGCTAAATAGCGCGAATGTCGAACCTGGTAGCATGCCATGAATAATGGAATGTGCTGCGGTAGCTGCTAAGGTGTAGCCAACCACGGCAGCGTACGCTGTATATTCAGGGTGTGATTGTAGGCAACATAAAATGACACCGGCCGTGGTCATTGCGATGCCGACGACGTCGCATATTACTCGTGCATGTAGCCTGTCTAAAGGAAGCAAGAAGTTAAGGGAAGTAGAGGCTGGAGCTATCAGAATTATTAATAATAGTAGCACTCGAAACATATTCGCATAGATGTCAAAGCCACTTCCTCCTATAAGGACTAGAATTGGATGTGCAAATATGAACAAAGAAGGGGTGGTCAGCCAAGTAAGCAAAGATAGCCATCTCGCAGTCTCCCGAAAATCGGATACTAGTGCTGCGCGATCCCCACGATGGCTATAAAGTCTCGGATTCAGTACTGTGAAAAACATTCCGCTTACCGAATACATCAGAAGAACTAATTGATAGATAATGTGATAAGCGCCTGCAATAGAGATATACCCAAACGAGCCGAGAGTCGACACTTCTATTCGGCCATAGGCAAGAGTTAATGTCATGACGACAAGGAAGGGAATGCCTTGTTTAATTAATTGTTTATAAGGTAATGGCTCTGAACCATTACTTGGCCTTGGGAGCAAGGGCCAAGTTTCCTTTGCCATCCATAGCGCAAACGCAGTAGTGAGCAAGAAATATGTAACGCTCACGGCAACTATCTTTCCGCCTGCGGCAACAGCTAGCGCCAAGCACGCGAGTACCGCAATAAAGCGTATAGAACGTATCCGAGAGTAGACTCCGTACCGCCCACCGATTTGGCTGTATACGGTAAAGAGCGACTGGAACCAGTCCACTAACGGAGTTAGTATGCCTAAGACGATAACGCAGGCCCGCTGTGCGGGGCTAAGATTGGCCATGGGAACTAGCCACCAGGCGCCAATGGAAAGTATGAGAGCGATGAGGCAAGTCAGGGCCGACTGGATAATCATTGCTTGAATGGCAAGTGGCTGTGCCAAAGAATGGTTGCGCGAGCCCTCGCGCAATAGAACTTGCCCGGAGCCAAGATCCGTGAGACCCGCTGCAATACTTGCGGCCGACCATAGAGTCGCAAGTACCCCGAAGGACTCTACCCCCAAGCCACGCAACAGTAGCAACAGAGTGAGAGCCCAACAGATCTTGGTAATCACGTTGGTGCTCAGCAAAATGAAAAAGCTACGTGCGTGATTATAGCCCACGAAAACGGGCTCCTACGCGGTTGAACCATCGGCCTGCATCAATAAGAAATTGCATTCCGGAAATACCCTTGATGACGACATAGTTGACGGGCTCACAGTCTGTGCCCCATTTTGCTTTGTATGCGATCAAGCCTGCGTCTGTCTTGGAGCTCGCCATGAAGTCGAAAAAGTACTTGCCGCCAGCTCTGGCATCGTGCATGGCGGTGGCAACGAGTAATTCACCCAGTCTGGACGAGTGCGCATCAGGCGGGACTGCGAGTTGAATGAGGTGACGAGATACTTTGCCATCCACGACAGCAGCCATGCCGCGAGCGTCGCCATTAATTTCACCGATGTAAATACATCCCTTATCCCGCGCCTCCATTTCTGAGAGGATGCCCTCCCAGCGGGCCTGCCCATAGTTAACAGGAGCCCCTTTTGAGCGCATGGTGTTTGCATAGAGTGATTGAAGTAGCTCCACATCGTTAATGCAAGCGCGACGTATCGTGCAGCCGCTGCGCGCAGCTTTTCGGATTGACCAGCGGATATTTGAATCAAAGCGTCCTTCAAGAGATGCTGAGTCTTCTGGACGAAGGTGGAAGACGTGCCGCACAGCGTCTAATGAATGGGAATTTAATAGGCCAGTGTGATCGCGCGGATGCTCATCCCATTGGCTGAGGTATGGTCCAGTGAAGGCCATTTCCAGTCTCAGTATTCTTCGTCGTGAAAATTCACGAGAAATCTCGTTGATTGAAGACCAGAATAAATCTTCGTCACCTACTATATAACCATACGGATACGAACATGCCAACGCGAAGCCTAATGGCAGGCGCCGGAGCAAGCAAAAAGTTCTGGCGCTTCGTTCTCCATTTTCGATCTGTATTATCGCGGGAACGGCATTTAGATACGTTGCCGTCCAGCGTAGTGCAATAGGAGATAACCAGAAATCGAGCCCGCAACTCGACGATTCTGTATTCACCTCCGCAGAGTAAGATTCGTCGGATGGGTACCGGATGGCCACCACAGCTTTGGACTTGATGACAGTCATCAAGGACCACTTCTTAGGCAGCGTTTCACCGTAGCGACAATGCGTTCAACATCGCCATCGCTGAGTTTTGGTGATAACGGTAAGCTAACAGTTTGACGGCCAAGGCGCGTCGCATTGGGCCATTGCTCAGGCCGCCAACCGTAGTGTTGTTGGTAGTAGGGATGTTCAGGCACAGAGAGATAATGCACTCCTGTGCCAATGCGTGCAGCATTCATGGTATTGAGAAACGCGTCGCGGGAAATGCCGGTAAGCGACTCATCGATCATAACTGTAAATAGATGGTAAGCGTGGCGGGTATTTGCATCGGGTGCGGCAGGTAGTTCGACAGGAAGGTCAGCGAAGGCTTGCATGTAGTACTGCCAGATCGCTTCGCGGCGCTTCCAGCTGGTTTCCACTCGTGCGAGCTGGTGGATGCCAATGGCAGCTTGAAGGTCCATCATGTTGTATTTGAAGCCAGCCTCCACCACCTGGTAGTGCTTGTAGCCTTTATCTCCAAAACGATGCCATGCATCCTTGCTCATGCCATGGAGTGCTAACACTTTTGCGCGAGCGATGAATTCTTGATTGTGGCTGACGATCATGCCTCCTTCACCGGTCGCCACATTCTTGGTGGCGTAAAAGCTGAAGCAGCCGAAATCGCCGAAGGTGCCTGCCTGTTTGCCGTGATAGGTGGTTTCAATGGCGTGGGCGCAGTCTTCGATGATCAAGAGCCCATGCTTTCTTGCGATCTGCGTAATTGCATCCATATCGCAGGGGCGCCCTGCAAAATGCACTGGAAGTATCGCGCGGGTACGTGGCGTAATGGCGGCTTCGATCGCGGAGGGTAAGATATTTTGCGTACGGGGGTCCACATCTGCCAGCACCGGCTTCAACCCGGCATGGATGATGGCGTTGACCGATGCACAGAAAGTCATAGGTGTGGTGATGACCTCGCTCCCTGCCTCAATTCCCGCGGCGACCATACTGACATGTAGCGCTGCAGTGCATGAATTTACTGCAGCGACATGAATGGGTTGTAGCCCTTTGTAATTGGCGAAATCCGACTCAAACTGCGCCACCCGTGGACCGGTGCCCAGCCACGCGGATTGCATACATGCAACCACTTCATCGATCTCCGCTTGCTCGATGAGAGGTGAGCCAAAAACAATGAATGGCAAATTTTGTGTATCGGTCATAGCTTGAAGCCTTCGGTAGAAGTGGCCAGCGAAATTTCGTCCTCAAGAGGTCTTACGCAATAATCTGCGTAATTCGAAGATATCCCTATTCAATCTACCTCCGATATTGAGTGCTTCAAGTTGTTTCAATTGCTCTTCTGCTTCGGCGGTGTGTCCGAGGGCAATCTGCATTCTTGCCAGAGAAATATGATAAGCAGGTTCATAGGGTTGAGCTTGGACGGCAGCTTCGATCATTCGCTGTCCTAGTGCATGATCGTTTAGTACATTCCAGGCGTAATCACCATATGTGTCTAGTAGACGCGCGCTAGGATCCGGATGCGATAGTGCTGCTGAAAACGCATTGATCATGGCGTCTTTTGGTAGATTGCATTCATTGTCGCGCGCGCATTGTGTGAGGGCACCTAGCGAACTCTCATCTTGTACGCCGGGCTTGTGCGCTTTCAGCTTGGCAATCATGCTTTTCCACCATGCTTCTTCGAGTGGCCGATGCATGCGTGCGTTCATGAAGATCAGGGCCTGCTCCGGAAGAATCGATGACCCAGGCAGGCTTGCTGCTCTCTCCAGCGGTGCATAGGCCATCTTGGTGAATGGGGAAAGTGGGTCGTACTCGGAATAGATGATGAGAGTTCTGCCTAGCTCATATTGTGCGCGTGGCGAATCAGGCCCGCGCACGGCGAGAGTCTCGGCGAGCTTCAAGGGGTCGCCCCACGCTATGGCAGTGAGTGAAGTCTCGGCAGCCCAGAGCAGCATCAATGTACCAATCAACACGCGACATAGCAGTCGCGTCCGTGCGCTTATGTCGTTGACGCCGGGGAACGCCAGGAATGGCATGAGGGCGATCAATATACCCAAGCTCGCGAAGTAATTGCGGTGTTCGTACACCAGCTCCAAAGGAAGAATGGTGGCTGTCAGAAGGTGGCATCCAAGGAAGAGGGCGATGCCAAGCGCTATCAACGGGCGTCGCGTGCGGAGCCGGAAAACTATTGCCACCAAGGCGATCAGACAGATGATGCAGGCGAGTGTTGTCCAGGGAGATAGCAGCGAAGTCGAAATCTTGAAATCGTCGTGATAGAACGACAGCGCGTGCGGTGACGGTAATACTGTCCAGATGATGTAATCAACGACGACGCGCGCTTCGCTCAATAGCCGCGTGTGTAGGTTGAAGTCTCGGGTGGCCCATGTAGAGGGCTCCGATAAGCCTGGGGCGATGACTGCCAGACCTACAATGGCCGGAAGCAGCAGCAGAAAGAAGAAGAGCCAGACGACACGTCGATCGCGCAGGACACGGGTATCTCCTGTGTACCCTGCACGTTTAAACCCAAAGACGATCCATTCAATCAGGAAGGCATACAAGGGCAGCATCACGGCGGTTTCTTTAGCCAGCAGCCCTACTACAGTCATTGTGACTATGCTGCATAGGGCAACGACAAAACCATCCAAACTTGCGCTTTGGGCGAGCGGCGGAATGCCAGAAAGCGAAAGCATGCGCCGGCGGCCTTCCACATAACCCACTAATCCAAGCAATACAAACAGGGTTGCCATGCTCTCCATGCGCTGCACAGTGTAGAGCACGGACGTCAGATTGATAGGTAGCAACATCCACCCAAGCGCAATTAACACAGCAACCAGCCCGTTGTGCTCTTTCCCCGACTGGGGCTGCACCTGATTGAGCAGTTGACGCGTAAGCAAAAAGACGAGCAATCCATTCAGTAAATGAATGATCAGATTGCTGAGCTTCATCCAGAAGGGATTAAGGCCGCCTGCCAGGTAATTGAGTGCAAAGCTGAGAGAGGCGAGCGGGCGTTTGAAATCGCTAGCAGGCGAGGAAAGTGCTGCACTTGTCAACGAAGCGATGCTGACTTCGTGGGGCTGCACACCGGGGTTATCGACGATATTTGGATAGTCGTCAAACAACCAGCCGCCGGAAAGTCCCGGCCAATATACCGCTATCGTGATGCACAACGTACTGGCCAATAGCACCCAGCTATTTCGAGCGTGGCCCCACGAACTCATTTCTCGTCCCCGTGGCAAGGCTCACTGAAGGATGGTTGGTATCGGATTGGCCGGAAGGAGGTTAAATTCATCCCGATATCATAACGATCGCTTACGAACGAATCATAACCTTGTCAGTTCGATGGATGCGGGTAGGCCAATTGGCTAGGTTGCGCGGCTTGTGTTTGGTCGATCTGTTGCTTGGCTTTGTTGTAAAGATCTATCAGCTCGGGGTCTTTAAGCAAGGAGGGCTGTAATGCTTGAGCCTTGGCGATAACGGCCTGCGCCTCTTGGCCGCGCTGGTTGTCGATCAGATACTTCGTCAGCTCAATACTGTAGCCGCGTGAATCTTTCTGGAGAGCTACTGCCTGTTGCCATTGATCGATGGCAAGCGCAGGATCGTGCAACCCACGGTAGGCTAGCTCAGCATATTGCACGTGGAGTCCTATGCGACTGGGATCGCGTGCAACGGCAATTGCATAGGCGCGAGCTAATTGGTGCACATCAATGTTGACGTTGCTGCTGAAACGAGCTTGTAGTAGTCCACTAAGCACCAGGTAGGTTTCCGGCCCCAAGGGGCGGGTCCTTAGTTTGTTTTCCAGGCTAGCCCACAAGGGAGCACTGTCGAGTCCAGGGTGATTGGCAGCCTGAATCAGTAGTGCATCTTCCGGCATTATCGTTGAAGAAGGCAGTGCTGCTGCTCGTTGCAGTTCGCGGATGCCGAGAGCATAGATGGGCTTTTGAGGATCGTCGCCCGATATCACTATGTAGTGACGGGCTAAATCGAGTGCTGCTCGCGAGGAATCAGGGTTGTTTTGAGCCAGCGTTGACGAGAGCAAGAGAGGATTTCCCCAAGTCGCGGCGCGCAAGGTAGTCAGCACCGCCAGATTGAGGATAAGAATAGGAGCAATAATGACGATGAGCCGTGACTGTAAACGGCTTTGAATCAACCATAGGAGATCGGTTATCGCTAGCAAGACTCCGAACAGCGCGGGATAGTTGCGATGCTCAAATACCAACTCCAATGGAAGAGGACTGCTGGTAAGCGTTTGCGCTACGAAGAACCAGCCTATGCCTAAGGCCAGTAAGGGGCGCCGGTGGCGCATCCAAAGGGCGAGCGAAAGCAAGAAGATGAGAAATAGCCCCCCAAGCAAAGTGCTTATAGGGTCGAGAAGGCTTGTGGATACCGAATAATTGTCATAGTAGAAATACAGTCGACTTGGCAGCGGCAGCAGGCTCCAGTCGAGATACATGGGCAATACGCGCAACTGGGTCAATTCGCGTTGCCATGCAGAGTAGCCACGGTCGGCGTAAGCCGATGCCGTTGCATAGTGAGGGAGCAGATACCCAAGGAAAATGGCAATGGCCGAGATAACAGCCAGCGCATAGGCTACCTTCCATGCGCGACTTACGGCGGGGCGGTAGGCTGCAAAGCGCAGCACGGTAAGCTCCAATAAAAAAGCGTAACCAGCTACCAGTACTGCCGTTTCCTTCGCGTAATAACCGATAAGCGTGAGTCCACCGCAAAGTAGCAACCATGGCCACGCGTACTGACCCATTTGCTGTAGCCGACGCGCACGCCAGTAAGCCAACAGCGCCAGCAGCGTAAAGGTATATCCCATCAGTTCCATGCGCTGTACTACGTACATCACGGTGGAAACTTGCAGCGGGTGAATCGCCCAGGCGAGGGTGAGGCCTATCGCCCAAAAATCAATCTGACGGGCTGGTGTGTTTTGGTTTGCCGATGAAAGAGCCCATCCGGTTACCAGTAGACGTCGGCTGAGCAGCCATACAAGAACTGTATTCAGCAGATGCAGTGCCAGGTTGACCGCTTTGAAGCCCCATGTTTCACCGCCCAGCGCGTAGTTGAGCGCATAACTGAACATCGCCAGGGGGCGCTGGATGTTGGCATGTGACCATGTCCAAAGTGCTTGCCATGACTGCCAGTTCCATGTGACATGAGCAACCGGGTTTTCCGCGAAGATCGGGTAGTCGTCGAAGATAAATCCACCCGACAATGCTGGCCAAAACGCCACGGCAGTAAGTACTAGCGTCACCAATAGAGCCAAGAGGTATCTGACTTGGTAGCGACTAGACGCAAGTGACATGATGAATTCCAGCGCTCTCTAAATAGAACGAGGGCCGCCTTTGGGCGGCCCTCTTTAAACGATACTTCAGTTAGCCTTACGGGCAGCTCGTGGGAGCGTACTTGGCGTTAACCGTGGTCGCACAGGACCATGAGCCGCTTCCCGTACGGGTCCAGGTCAAGGTGTTGGTTGCGATGGCCGTATTGGCATGATTACCGAAAGTAGCAACGATCGTCGACTGAGCACCAGCAGCGCCCAAAGTGATCACCGGCTTGCTCGGATTCAGAAGGTCGGAGCTCGATGCGGTCTCCTGGCAACTACCCGTGCCAAGCGTGCCACCGTTATTAAGACAGTCTTCAACAACTACTTTCTGATCCCCGGCTTCACCCATGACGCGGTTGACCTGCGAACGGATTACATAAGCCTGGTACTGCGGAATGGCGATGGCTGCCAAGATGGCGATGATCGCAACCACGATCATCAGTTCGATCAGGGTAAAGCCCTTTTGCATGCTCTTCATGATGGTTCCTCTGTTTGGGTCGAATGACCGTTACTCTCGCCCCCTGCGCCCCGCCCGAGTTCCGCGTTTTTTGGAACCGGCCCCAACACGAGGTCAGGAACAATCAGGAAGCTCTCGCTGTGGGTAGCACTATATATGCCATTCCTCCGGCCTAGTGCTACCGGTATTACCGAAGGTGGCGGGATTGTGCATGGGGTCTCAGTAGCCGGCAACCTCCCGGTAGGACAGAAATATTAGAACTGTGGACTCCATCGGATAGGAATTTTGCCAATGGACGAATTGGGTCAAGGAGTGACGTTATTGGTCACTACTTTGGGTCAATTATTGCTGCAGCCAGCTGGCAGTACGTTGCTGGGCAGGTCGGGCGAGATGCATTGCCAATCCCCACTGCTGCTTCGTTGCCAGGTGACGTGCCCGTTATTAAGCAAGGTCGATGACGTTACGAACGCGCAGGTAATGGTGCCCTGACCATTAGTGGGAGCGGCTGCTGTGATGTTGCAGCGCGGAGTGGCGGCTGGCAGGCCAAGGTTATCGACGTTCTCGTACGTGCCATTGGTCTGCACACCGGCGTCAATCAACAACTCATAGGCCGTGCGCCCGGGGCTGATTTCAGCGAGCGCCGCCGTCACTTGCGAGCGAGCGACATAAATCTGATACATCGGTATGGCGATAGCTGCCAGAATGGCAACGATCGCCACCACGATCATCAATTCAATCAAGGTAAAGCCCGCGGATGAGCACTGGCGTGACATCGTTTTTCCCCCTGGTGTTTAGGCTATATTGCCGCACGTTCTGTGCCAGGACTTTCGTTGGAATGTGATGCGACCCGCTGTTTGCTGGGTCTGCCACAGAGAATGGCTTCCGGAATGAGGAGCTTGCACGGAAAGGTAGCCCCCCTTACCGTCAAGGGCTTCACGATATCAAGGAGTTTCCATGAAGCCTTTGCTTGCTGCCTTGCTGTTGGCGTGGGCTGTGCCCGCCGTGGCCGCTACGAATGGTGTGCCGGTTGAAAGCGGCTCCCCACATGCCTTCAATGTGCACGACCTGGTGATGCTGGATCGTGTCAGCGACCCTCAGTTGTCGCCGGATGGAAGGTATGCGGCCTTTAGCGTGCGCAGCACGGACTACGTAGCCAACAAGGGTGTAAGCGCGCTTTACGTGTTGGACCTGGCAAAGGCGGGCAGCGAGCCGATCAAGCTGGTGGCAAAAGGGGTTTCGTCGCCGCGCTGGTCGGCGGATGACCACAGCCTCTACTACATAGCGCCGGCAAGCGAGACGGCTCAACTCTGGCGCTTGGACTTTGCTGTAAACAAAGACGCCCTTGATCTGCACGCTGTAACACCCGTGCAGGTAAGCCATGGGCCGTTGGACATCGAAGCCTACAAACTCTCGCCGGATGGCAAGAGCGTGCTGCTGTCCTACGCAGTGTTTACCGATTGCAACGATCTGGCCTGCACGAAAGAGCGCCTCGATGGCCGCGCCAAGGACAAGTCCACCGGCACGGTTTATCAAAAGCTGTTCGTGCGCCACTGGGATACGTGGGCGGATGGTCGCCGCAACCAGCTCTACATCGCCCACTTCGGCGCCGACGGCAGCCTGTCGGCGGAACCGACCTTGTTGAGCCGCGGCATCGACGGTGATGTCCCCAGCAGGCCCTTTGGCGACGACAGTGAATTCGCTTTCTCGCCGGATGGCAACACCGTGTATTTCGACGTGCGCATCGCGGGCAACAGCGAGCCGTGGTCCACCAACTTCGACGTCTATAAGATACCGGCGGATGGTGCATCCAATCCGCAGAACCTCACTGAGGCGAACAATGCCTGGGATGCCTACCCCGTACCTTCGCCGGACGGCAAGACCCTTTACTACCTCGCCATGAAAACCCCCGGCTTCGAGGCAGACCGCTTCGCCATCATGGCGATGGATCTGGCGACAGGTGCTACGCGCGAAGTCGATCCTTCCTGGGATCGTTCGCCAAGCGGTATGCAGATAAGCGGCGATGGCAAAACTTTGTTCGCAGCTGCCGATGATGAAGGGCAGCATCCGCTCTTTGCCGTGGACACCGCCAGTGGCAAGGTCGACAAGCTGGTGAGCAACGGCGCCGTCAGCAGCTACGCCGTAGCCGGAAAACGTATATTGCTGGCGCGAGACGATCTCAAGCGCCCCGCCGACCTCTACACCGTCACCATCGAAGGCAAGGGCCTGAAGCAGGTCACGCATTTCAATGCGGAGCGCCTAAAGAATGCCAAGATGGGCGAGGCGGAGTTCTTCACCTTCAAGGGTTGGAACAACGAAGCCGTGCAGGGCTACGTGGTGAAGCCGGTGGAGTACAAGGCAGGCCACAAATATCCCGTCGCCTTCATCATCCACGGCGGCCCGCAGGGCGCGATGAGCAACGACTGGAGCTATCGCTGGAATCCGCAGACTTATGCGGGCCAGGGTTTTGCGGTGGTCACCATCAACTTCCATGGTTCCACTGGTTACGGCCAGACCTTCACCGACTCCATTTCAGGTGATTGGGGTGGCAAACCCCTGGAAGATCTCAAGCTCGGCTGGCAGGCCGCGCTGGACAAATACCATTTCCTCGACGCTGATCGTGCTTGTGCACTCGGTGCCAGCTACGGCGGCTACATGACCTACTGGATTGCTGGCGTGTGGAACAAGCCGTGGAAGTGCCTGGTCGATCACGATGGCGTGTTCGATGTGCGCATGATGTATTACGCCACCGAAGAATTGTGGTTCGAGGAGCGCGAAAACGGCGGCGCACAATTCGACGTGCCGGAGAACTACGAGAAGTTCAATCCGGTCAACCACGTCAAGGACTGGCGCGTGCCAATGTTGGTAGTTCACTCGGGCAACGATTTCCGCATCCCCGTCACGCAAGGTCTGGGCGCATTCACCGCACTGCAACGCCAGGGCATTCCTAGCGAATTCCTTACCTTCCCCGACGAGAATCACTGGGTATTGAAGCCGCAGAACAGCGTGCAATGGCACGAAACGGTCAATGCCTGGTTGAAGAAGTGGACGGCCGAGGACGCATCGTCCAACAAGCCATAGCTCACCATCGCCTTTCTCCCTCGCCCACGTGTAGTGGGCGAGGGATGAAGTGGGGTGAAGCAAACTCGCGGCGAACCTAAATCCCGCGGCAAGCAAGTACTTGCCTACGCGCTCAACTCTGAGTCAGGCGAATAAGCCGTTCGCGTCCGTATGATCTTCAGCTACGGCACGCCAATGAGGAGGGTTGTGCCGCATTTAGGGCGAGGCATACAGTTGCGAAGTAACGCAACTGAAATATCCGTTTATCACGCGGGCTGTTGAGGCTGGCAGACAGCGGCGAAAGAGGCTGCTATAAATTGGCTTCGACTCCAGGGGAACCTCGCGAGGGGTCTGTCGACGACAACAGGGAAATCAAATGGAATGTGTTGAGAGCGTCTTGCGCACGACCGAGGTTGCTGCAATGAGGTCGCCTCAGTCAGTTAGTGCTGAATTTCGAAATGGAATTTGCCGGAAAATGAAATGGGCGCTGTGTGTCAGCTGGCATAGGCGATTTAAGGCAGTCACACTCATCTTTGGAATTTTCTTCGCTCTTATCTCCCCTATAAGGGCGACCGATTACGCTTGGATCGTTAGTAATTTGGGACCGTCTGGAACGTTTCTATCGGCAGATGCGGCATGCAGAGCCGCTTACAACTATTACAACGTCAACACGGTCGAAACACCGTCCTTCCAGGCCGATTACGGACAGTCTTTCCTATACCCCTATCAAAGCCCTTACCTGGGACCTTATTCGAATGCGATGTATTGCCAGCTAAGTTTTGGAAATACAGCCTATTTGCTTGGTTCTAGCTCAGCTACCCTGGTGCGATCCGGGGATAGTTGCGCCACAGGTACTACCTATAATTCCGTAGCAGGTGCATGCGAAGATCCGAGTCAACCCATTCCGCGCAAACAGATCGGATGCGGCTGCGACAAGTTGAATGGCCCAACCTCATTCAAGGGCGAGCCGATCAATTCCGCGACGGGAAATCTGTTTGAGTCTGAAGCCGACTATTGGGGGGAGGGGGCTTTCCCACTTCAGTTCATTCGCTACTACAACAGCGTGGATGGAGTGTGGCGCGACAATTATTCAACGAATCTCACTATCACTACGGATAGCGTCGAGCTCGTTCGAGAAACCGGTGAGGCTACGCTCTTTACGCTAGCGAACGGTGTGGCTACTGCTGAGTCAACTGAGCTGGGTCAATTGAGTCAAGTCAATGGAAGTTGGGTTTATGCTGATCCGAATGGCGATTCGATGACGTTCGATAGTCAGGGGCGTCTATCGGCATGGCGACAACGCAGCGGCCTAACTCAAACGTTGAGCTATTCCACCGACAACCAAACAGGCGGCAGCCTTGTCACCGTAACGGATTCGTTCGGGCGAACGCTTTCATTTGCGCTCGATGGCAGCAATCGGCCCGTTTCTCTCTCGGTAGGCGGCTTGAATGTTACGTATGCATATAACGGCCCGGGTGAGTTAACTACGGTCACCTATGCATGGTCTGGAGGGTCGAGCCAGAAGCGGTATATGTACGAAGATACGAGCAATAGTGCGTTGCTTACTGGGTTTATCGATGAAAGCGGCGTGCGCTATACGACCTGGGCATACGATAGTCAAAGTCGAGGTGTGTCGAGTGTGCATGCCAATGGCGTAGATCAGACTACGTTTTCGTATAACGGCGATGGATCAACCACAGTTAGCGATGCCTTAGGTCACGACGTCAATTATCAATACCAGGTGGTACAGGGCATCCAGCACATCAGTGCCGCCAGCAGCGCCGCCAGCAGCGCCGCTACAGGCAACTCGCCTGCCATCAATTTGAAGTACTCGTACAATGCGATCGGCCAGCCTTATGTCGAGACGGACGGAAACGGGATTGCGACGCAGTTCAATTTCAACGCTGCTGGATTGTTGGCCCAGAAAATCGACGCGCAAAACACCGCTTCGCAACGAGCCGCCGACTTCACCTGGAACACCACACTACGTGTGCCGCTGACCCGCACAGTACAGGATGTTAATAGCAACACTGTCAGCACCACTCAATGGGTCTACAACGCCACTGGCCAAACGCTGGCCCGCTGCGACATCGACCCCACCAGCAGCACCGCCTCGGGCTACACATGCAGCACCAGCGGCACCGTTCCCACCGGCGTTCGCCGCAGCACCTACACCTACTGCACCGCCGCCGACACCACGCAATGCCCCCTCGTCGGCTTGATGCTGACCTCCACCAGTCCACGTACCGACACCACGCAAACCACCACCTACAGCTACTACCTCACCAGCAGCGCGGTGAACTGCGGCACGCCCGGAGCCGCCTGCTATCAAGCCGGCGACCTGCACACCCTCACCAACGCCAACGGCCAGGTCACCACCATCGGTTCCTACGATGGGGCCGGGCGCATCACGCGCCTCACCGACATCAACGGCGTCAACACCGACCTCACCTACACCCCGCGTGGTTGGCTGGCCTCCCGCAGCATCAACGGCCAAACCATCACCTTCACCTACACACCCTATGGCGCCGTCCAGACCATCACCGACGCGGACGGCATCGTCACCACCTACGGCTATGACGCTGCCCATCGTCTGGTGAAGATCACCGATGCGCTGGGCAACTATGTGCAATACACCCTCGACGCCGCCGGCAACAAAACCGCCGAGCAGGTCTACGACACCAGCGGTACGCTGCACAAAAGCCTCACCCGCAGCTTCAACACCCTGGGCCAGCTCACCAAGGTGATGGATGGCCTCAGCCACACCGTGTTCGACGCCAGCGCCAGCGGCAGCTACGACTCCAACGGCAACCTGGTGCAAAGCGCCGATGGCCTCGGCATCCAGCGCCAATTGGGCTACGACGCGCTCAACCGCCTGGTGCAAACCCTCGACAACTACAACGGCACCGACAGCGCCACCCAGAACACTAAAACGGCGTACACCTACGACAGCCTGGACCGCCTCACCCAGCTGACCGATCCCAGCAACCTGGCGACCACCTACAGCTACGACGGCCTCAGCAACGCCACCGGCCAGCAAAGCCCGGACACCGGCACGACCAGTCGCACCTTCGACGCGGCCGGCAACGTGCTGACCCGCACCGATGCCAAGGGCATCACCGTCACCACCACCTACGATGTACTGAACCGCCCGCTCACCGTCAGCTACCCGGACAGCACGCAGAACATCACCTACGCCTACGACGAGGCCAACAGCGTTACCGGTTGCCCCAGCAGTTACGCGAACGGCCGCCTCACGCGGATTATCGAGAGCGCCGTCACCACCGTGTACTGCTACGACGCCTGGGGCCGAGTGATTCAGAAGCAAAAGATCACGGCGGCCGGCACGGACACCACCGGTTACAGCTACACC
>NZ_JADIKI010000020.1:0-123540 GCF_044904605.1 Dyella humi | reverse complement strand
CGGATGCAATCATCGAGGTTGCGGATCTGCGCGCGCATCTGGCGCGGCAGCTGCCTGAGTACATGGTGCCGGCGGCCTTCGTGCAACTGGACGCCTTGCCGCTGACGCCCAACGGCAAGCTCGACCGCAAGGCATTGCCGGCACCGGACGACGCGGCGCTGGCGCGCCAGGCATACGAAGCGCCACAAGGTGAACTGGAAACCACGCTGGTCGAGATCTGGCAAGCATTGCTCAAGATCGAACAGGTTGGCATCGTCGACGACTTTTTTGCGTTGGGTGGCGACTCATTGCTTGCGACACGTCTGCTGAGTCGCTTTCGTGAGGTTTTTCCTAGCACCGAGTATTCGATGCGCGCATTTTTTGAAGCGCCCACGATCAAGGCAGCGGCCGAACGAATCCGTTCCGCTTCTATCAAGGCCAGCCCGGGCGAAAAACAGCAGTATCCCCTGCAAAGCGAGCAAGAACTCAATGACGGGGGGGCAAAAAAGAGTTTTGCCGAAAACGTGGTTTTAATCCGCCATGCAGGCAATGCTCCTATCGTCTTCCTCATACATCCAGGAGGTGGAGAAATTGTATATGCCCGCCTGATGGCCAATACCCTACAGCGAGGATATTCCATCTATGGCATTGCGGCGCCCGACGTGCAAGAAGGCCAAGTCATCGCCAAAACCATCGAGGAAATAGCAACGAATTATCTAGTTGCAATGCGACGTATCCAGCCTACCGGGCCATACCGTTTGGGTGGCTGGTCTTTGGGAGGAATCATCGCGTTTGAGATGGCCCATCAGCTGGTTGCGATGGGCGAAGAAATCGAATTCCTTGGGCTGATTGACACATCGTATCAATTCGTTCCACCGCAGGATTCTCCCGATGAAATAAGCATCGGCAATTTGGCATTGAGGGCGATTCCGCCTGATGCCTCTGCCGATCAACGTGCCACCTTCGCCACGCTGGCGGAAAAAAATGACATCGAAGAAATGTATCGCTACGCATATACCTTCAAGTGGATAGATAACTATGTCCCCATAGATGCGTACATGCGGAATCTAAATGCCCGTTACGCAGAGAACTACGCAGCCAGCCAATACACGCCTCAATTAGGAAATTTTCCAATGGTGCACTTCTGCGCCACTGAAAATCCCTACTCGTCTTCCAAACGCTGGGTCGAAAATTTTCCCAACAAGCTTATGGTCGTGCCCGTTCCTGGCGACCACCTGTCCATGATGAAGCCGCCGCATATTCAATCGCTTTGCAATGCCTTTGACAAAGCACTCAAACATTTTGCAGTAGCGTTTTCCGGCGAAGCTGACCGTGGCCAGGAGCAGGTCTTGCCATGAAGAAGAGCAGATTCACCGTTGATGAGATGGTGTTAACCCTCTCGCTTTCTGCGGCCGTTCACGGACCGAAGTCTGGATAAGGCTCTGAGGCCGGCCCAGCGCCAAGCTCTGGCCGGTCAGGCTCCGGTCCAACTAGGCGGCCTCTTTTCCACGAAGGCGCGCGCCCCTTCAGCGCAGTCGCTGCTGAGCAGCCTGTGCTGCTCAGCTTCGTATCGGGTGCGGAAAGCCTCTTCCAGCGGAAGATGGGCTGACTGATTCGCGATCTGCTTTATCGCGCGAATGGAAAGTGGAGCACAAGCCAGGATGTCCGTTATCCATTGTTCGACACAGCTATCGAGTTCCGCCGCCTTGGCCACTTCGTTCACCAGGCCCAAGTCATAGGCACGGCCAGCGCTCATTTTTCGCCCCGTGAACAAATAACCCATTGCTGCTTTGAAGGGAATTTGCCGGGTTAATCGAAACACGCCACCTGCGCCGGGAATAAGGCCGAGCTTGGCTTCCGGCAGCGCGAACTGAGCATGCTCCGATGCGATGATGATGTCGCAGGCAAGCGCCAGTTCAAACCCGCCGCCAATAGCCAAACCATTCACCTTAGCAATAATGGGTTTGCGCATGTGATGGCGCTCGGTAAGACGTGGCCATCCGCCACCGCGATTGCCCAAGCTGGTCGGTGGAGTTCCCGCTGCGGCTCTCGCCGCCAACTCTTTCAAATCCATGCCGACTGAAAAAGCGCGATCACCCGCACCGGTCAACACCGCCAGCCACACCGAATCGTCCTGCTCAACATCGTCCCAGATCGCGCAAAGCTCCTCATGCATGCGCAAATCCATGGCGTTGAGCGACGCGGGACGATTCAGGGTCACATACCCCACCCTTCCGCGCTTCTCATAAATAACGCGGGCGGATGAATCGGCGAACGCGGATGAGATGTCGCTCATATCAAGCCATGCCTGCACTTAAGGGTGTGGTCAAGTGATGCAGAAAGCGGCTGAGCCGCCCCATGCCTTCTTCGATCTGCTGTTCGGACAGATAGCTGCAGGAGAGTCTCAGTTCATGACTGACGCGGCCGTCGATATGGAAATGGGACATGGGCGTCCAAAGCACGCCGAACTGTTCCGCCGACAAGGCCATCAAGCTTTCGTCCACCGGAACGGGCAGCCGCAGTCTCACGAAAAACCCACCATTTGGCCGGTTCCATGCCACATGAGGAAGGTCGCCGAGATGCTCGTCCAGTGCCGTCAACAAGCAGTCGAGATTTTTTCGGTATTTACGCGTCTTGTCTTGAGCAAGCTGCCTGATCGAATACTCATGGGCGATCAGCATGCCGCCTATCAGGGCTTGACAGATGGGCGAGGTATTGACGGTAACCATGGTTTTCAGGGCCGCCAGTTCGTCAGCGAACAAGCGCTTGCGGCCATCCTCGCTTCGGATCGGCTGATCCGCCACCACATAACCAACTCGGGCGCCGGGCGTGCAGGTCTTGGCAAAAGTGCCCAGCAGAATCACTCTATGCTGGCGATCCAGGCTTTTGATCAGGGGCGGGTAGGACTCGTCGGCGGACGTGAAACGATACGTATTGTCTTCGATGATCAGAAAATCCAGCTCTGCCGCCAAGTCCAGCAGAGCCGCGCGAGTGATGTCGGACATCTGAGTGCCGGATGGATTGGAGTGGTCCGGCGCGACGTAGACAGCCTTCAGGCGCTTGCCTGCCGCACGCGCTTCACAACATGCGTGCCGCAACTGCTTCAAATCGATGCCGCTATCGCATTCATCGATCGGTACTACGTCAAACTCCACCAGACGTGCTGCGCCGATCAGGCCAACATAGCAGGGAGTAACCACGGCAAGCTGGTCATTCGGATCTGAGCGCAAGGCACGAAGCAGCAGGAGCATGGCCTCCTGGCACCCCACCGTGATCACGATCGATGCGGCATCGACAATTAGCTGTTCGTCCCGGTGCAAAAGCCGAGCGACGATATCGTTGATCAGACCCTTGGCGGGCCCGTATTGATGCAGGCAACGCTGGATCTGCGCCGGCGATAGATGACGTGAGCTCTTCAGGCTTTCCGCGAAAACGTCCATATAGTGCTGTACATCGATCGACTCCAGGAAAACTGGGTAAGGCGCGCCGGGGGCGAATGAAATCGCATGCGGATACCGCTGCATGATTTCGTTGAGGAAATTCACCGCCCCAAGCGAAGGATCTTGCACTGAGGAGTGCAGGTCGGAGACTGGCAACTCAAACGGTGGCAAGGCCGGGGTCGGGGCAGTCATAGAGCCTACCTCGCAAAGCGGGTTTTATTGAGTACGTCTTCACTGTAGAGGCGGATCGCCTGGACAAACGCGAAGTCCGCCGCATAGTGGATCGTCGTCTCGATCGGCTCTTCGCTGATATTGAGCATATGCCGGTTGGCTATCACGGCTGGCGCGCTCAGATCAGCCACGTTTCGCGCAATAGCCTCTTCCATTGAGGCAGCGTTGACCACTTCGTCGATGACAAACCTTGCGTCCACCTCCCCGGCCCATAACTTCCGGCCGAACAGGAGGATTTGCCGGGCCATGCGCGCGCCCACCGCGCGAGTAAGCCGCAGGTTGGAGAAGCCCGGGACTATGCCTTCCTGCGCGGCGGGGAGTGTGACGTAACTCCCTTCGGCCGCCAGCACCCGGTCGAACGCGAGTAGCAATTGCGCACCACCGCCGATGGCGAATGTATCAACCGCGGCGAGCCATGGTTTCTGGAAGTCCAGAAACGGGCCTCGGTCCGATGCCGCCGCATGCACCGGCCGAAGCCCACGCAAGAGCTTGTTGATGAAACCGAATTCGCGCCGAAGCAGAAAGTCGACAAACGAGATCTTTCCGCCATTGAGGTGCTTCAGGTTGATGCCGGCGCTGAAAACCCGATGGCCGGCATATCGCGGGTGCGTCATTATGCCGCCACGCATCACGCCCACCTTGATGGACTGGCTCAAAAGGACCAGATCCACCGCCGTTTCCAGGTCCTCAACGAACAGATTGTCTTCGGCATTCAAGCAAGCAGTGTTATGAAATGTAATGTGCCCTGCGTTGTCCCTGTGGCAAAGGACGACCGTGTCCAGTTCGATCACGCCATCCTTTTCGAAGCGTTCCAACAGACCTAGTGCACGAGCGGTAGGAAGCAGCATTGAGCGCATAAGATGCAGCGCAACCCGCGGAATGGCCAGCCAGCTCTGGAACAGCAAGCCCTGATCGATTTCGCGCGCTTCCTTGTATTTCTGGGGAAGCTTGCTTTCTTGCTCGATCTGAGCCCGCGTAGGCACTAGCCCTGGGCAGGCACCTGCAGCTTCGTACGCAAGCTCGGCAATGCGCTTGGGCAAGCTGCATTGACAAGTCAACAAATCGTAAAGCCACTCTGCATGCAGCGATAGAAACAGCCGACGCGCGTCGCGTGATAATCCATGTACGTTTGAGGCTAGCTCAAGTTCCGCGGCGGAACGGTCCTGTTTTGTCGGCAAGGCGGCGAGAATGCCCTCGCCCGCTGCCAGAAAGTCAGCCAACAGCAAGCTGTCGTGCTTCGGATCCCGCGAAAATGCAAGGTCGCGTGCACGCCATTCTTGCAAAGTATCGTCAAGCTTCATCGTGGTTTTTTCCAGCTTGCGGCGGGCACCTAGGCGGCGCTCGCCTCCCCGGACTGCGGGTCGAGGGTCGCGTGCTCGCCAGCCATACGTTTAAGCGTCCTGTCGCAGGCAGCCAGATGCGCACCGAGCGCCGCGTCGAACGAGGAGTCTAGGGCGTCCTGCAGTAGACGTCGACGCATGGAAAGATCACCTGGGTCGATGGCAGAAAGCCGCCATTCGGGCACTTCAAAGGGTGCGTCCCCGGCAGTGACGCTATCCACGACACCCCACTCACGCAGCTGTTCACCGGTAAGCACGCCGCCGAACAGCATTGGCCTTCTCGCCCTGGCGTAGCCGATCTGATTGCAGAGCCGGTGCAGGGCCATGCTCGGCCAGACATCATGATCGCTTGTCGACAAGTGGATATGCGTGCCGTGTGACACCGTGCGATGATCGGCGACGAGCAGCAACTCCAAAGCCTCGGCAGTGCAATGGCCATGTACCGAAACTGCCGACAGGGTTTGCATCCGTTCGATCCGTCGCAGAACTTGTTCCCACTTGCTGACTACCATGACATCGGTCGCGCCAGGCCAAGCCGGCGAATCGACGAGGTGGTCCATTCCGCGGATTTCAATTTCGATGGGCGCGTTGGAGCCGATGTCCTCGGCGCGGTCGAGGGCGGCATTGAGTTTTTGCACCAAGTCGGTCGAGAGGACAGACGGGCTTTTCAACGTAAGCCGAACGATATTAGCTGGTGCCAGTTTGGTCGATTCGTCAAGCATGACTACGCCTTCTGTTAGAATATCATGTGGATTACCAGCGCAACAAAGCGGATTCGATAGTCGTGCCCGGCCCCATTGTTAACATCACGCCGTAATCTCCGGGACAGGGGGCCTGCTCCTGCAGCAGCCGCTTATAGGAGAACAGGAACGATCCGCTGGAAAGATTTCCAAACTCCCTGAGGACTCCAGAGGTGTGCCGCAGATCATTCGACGATAGGCCGAGATTGATCTTCACCGCATCGATCACTTTTTTGCCGCCGGAGTGAACCAGCCAATGCCTGATCGCCGAACGGCGTACGCCGGACGAAGCCAGCAGATCGGCCACCAATTGCGGCGCGTTGGCGCCCACCACGTAAGGAATCACCGGATCGAGATAAAAGCTGAATCTCCCGTGCGTTTCATCCCAATCAAATCGCATACCTTCGATCGCGCTGCTCACCAGGCGACTTTGAAACCGTTCGATGGACGGCCCCCACACGGCATCGTGGTCCGGAGACTGGGTGATGAGCGCGGCCGCCGCCGCCCCGTCTCCGAACAGGCTGTTCACCACCGACGAACGCATGGTGTCATCGAACACGTAGGCGGCCGAGCAGACTTCGACACAAAGCAATAGTGCAAGCCTGCTGGGATTTGCGACTGACCACGCCGCCGCCGCATTCAAGCCGTTCAAGCCCGCATTGCACCCCATGCCAACGACGTCCAGACGAGTGCAATCGGCCGCAAGCCCCAGTTCCTTGCTGAGGTACGCACTTATGCCGGGAGCCATGAAGCCTGTACTCGTGACGCAACACAAGTAGCCCACATCCCGCAGTTGCGCGCCAATGCCGGCCACGCATTCATGGATGGCACGAGCCCCCATGTCGACTGCGCATCTGCGGTGTTTTTTCAGTAGATCCGCCTGGGTTTCCGGTAACCGGCTGCCGTCTTCCAGCGCAGGCGGAAGCGTCAAATAGCGTCGATCAATCGCTCCTTTCAGGAACAGCGAACGGATGCGCTCGTTTCTGATGTTGAGCAGATCGATCAACTCGTGCTGCGAATAGGATGTCTCCGGGTTGGCGGTGCCGACACTCGCTATCCGAGCTCGATTCGATACAGACTGAATCCCACAGCCAAGTGTACCGTTTGCGCGTTCAAGTATTGCGGATTTCAACTCCATCCCCCTAGCTAGGTCCCTGTCACCGACCACTCCATTCGAGCCACCTATGATCAGTACAATCGAGCCAGTTACATACACTCAAACTCGGGTCTCGAACGGATGTCATTCCATGATATTTTGCGTGTTTTAGCAACCGCTGATTTCCTCGTTTAGTGTACTTAGCGACTCACGAATTGAGTCTGCCGATGAAGTCCCGCAAACATCAAACTCTTACTGCCACCCGGCAGGGCTGGGGGATCTTCCTTTAGTTGTTTAGCGCCCGACCGGCGCCACACGCGCAGTGGTGCGATATCTGTTCGTGGAGCTCATGGAATCAGCAATTGGTTCTCAATACCGGGTAAGTTTGCGATAGTATATTGTTAGATCGACCGGTCAAAGTCAGGCGTCAATCAGCATGGCGTCGATGACTCAAAGTGAAAACGGAGTGTTTGCCTACCTTCTCCAACTGGCTTAGCGCAGCTTGCGGCGCAACTCTAACCTTACTGCATGATGATTATGGCGATCGGGTGTGGCGTGGCGGTGTCAATGACGATGTATTCGGTATTTCGCGGCATATCGCGCCGATCCGATTCCGTGGAAGTCATCGCAACTGTTCGTGCCGCAATTCGATATCTGAGGATCTAGCCGCCGCGAAAATGGCGAATTGCCCAGTAGGTTGACTTGTATCGACGTCATGGCGCTGATGCGCCAACATTGGGCATTCCGCCGACGGCGATCATTCCGATGTGGCGGTCGTCGGTAATGCCGCTGTCCACCAACCGAAACAATAGCGTGACTGACACCCGAGGCTATGTGCTTTACAGCAAATTTTCTCCATGCCAGATGTGCTATTTCACTATTGACAATCTATTTGAACCTTCCCCAAGCTTCACTGTGAAGGGAGTTGCCATAGTGGCTATTGATGGAACCGATTCACCCCAATCTTCTAAGCCTTGGCTGGAGTAATCTCGGACTCGACGCTCGTGTGCCGAATCATTTCAAGTTTGCATTGGGCATTGATTCGTCCGGATGCGTATTCGGTGACTGATATGCAAAGGCCCGATAAAGGCATAAAACGTAGATCGTCATTCAAGCGCAGAAGGCCTTAAGATTAAGTAGCATTGTATTTGGCGCAGCCATCTCGCGATGAGGCGTGAGTCATTGATACACTGGCGTGACGGATTTTTGGAGCCCAGTCAGTAGACTTACGAGTTTTCGCTTTCACGAGCCACGCAAGTCGCTGTCTTATCAAACATAAGTCTGTGTTCAACTCGTACCACCAAGCCAGGAAGAGAATGCACCATGGCGTCACGCATCATCGGAACTATCGACCTGTCTGAATATACGATTATGGATGACTTAAATTACCTTAATTCAGTCGTCAAGGTGGCAGAAGAGTATGACGAGTTTTGCCAAGGGTATTGGCAAAATTTATCACTTATGAATGCTTCCGGAGAGGCTCATGATAGTCTGTATCGCAACAGCAAAATTATACTTCCAACTCATCACTTGAAAAAGTGCACAGAAATATCACGGATTATACAAGATAATTTTGAGTTGACTGGCCTAAAAATGGTCAGAACAAGAAATCTGATAGATGGAATGGTTATTCCGCATAAAGATTTCGTGGAATTAAATAAAGATTATAATTATCTCAGGCTGATGATTCCATTGCAGGAAAATTCTCAATGCTTCAACTCGGATGAATTCGGCGTTTTTCAAATGCGTCCCGGTGAAATATGGATTCTCGATGCCGCCATCAGTCATGCTGCAATTAATTTTTCGACCAATAGCCGTATATTTCTTTGCCTGGATTATGCCTTTTCAGTAGAAAATAAAAATTTAAACATATTCAATAAATCCGCGAAAATTTTGATGGAAAATCGTCATATATATATAAATAGAAAGCCAATGAATGAGAGCGATCAAGATCACATCATAGAAGGTCTCTCAAAAATTATATCATCATTTACTCTCAGAGATTTGCTATTCGCCGTATCAAAATATCACTTCGTTTACCACGTTCCAGTTACCGCTGGATTTGATTGGCTTAAAAAAGCAGCAATCATTGCTGGCGACGAGGAGTCGCATAATAAGATCAACAAGTTAAGTCGGTACCTGATTGAAGCTCGAGAACTAGGCGAGCGGTTTTCGCTAACTTCCTGAGGGAATATCTTGAAATTCCTTATTGTTGCTCACAAAAGCAAGATCAAACGTGCCAAACAGAATTCATGCCGTGATTATGATCATAAAATTCTATGAAATTTCTTTTTCGATCACGCCGGTCGTGCGGATCATTGTTACAGATTTCTGGTTGGTTGCTGGGGCGTGGTCTTCCTCTAATGCTGACTGATTGGGCAATCTGTCTGGCCGCTTCGGATTGGATGCCGTCCGCTTCTACCCTCGATAACGCGCCCTAATCGCGATAACGGCAGGTTTATCGCCAGACCTTGAGCAGCAAAACTGCTGAAGCGAACAAACCCAAAATCCGAGTCTTTATCTCGCCGTACCTTTGCCAAGTCCACGAAACAGGCGTCTGGCCGAGATCGCCAGTCCGAAACCGAAGATTACGATCGCACATATGACCAAGGGTGCCGCGAAGACAACGGGTGCCGTCCTCATCACGGCATCGTGGTTCGCGCCAGACAAGTAATTGATCGTTTTGATTACCTCTCCCATGCTGATAGCGAGCAAGAGCAACACCAGTAATTGCAGTAAGTAAGCACTAAGCTCGCCAAAAAAAACAACCAAAGCTGCAAGTGTTCCCCGGTTTGGTGTCTCATGTATGCCATCACCTCGTCGAAGCAAGAAAAATGGGCATTTCTAGAATCGTCAACGCTCTTCAATCGGGCGGCCGCATTATCGCCATAGAGTAATGCATCAAGTTCGCATTGACGGAATAAACAAAGCGCTCACCCCGTGCACATATTCCGGCCAATGCGTATTGAGCATCGCGCGGAGTGACTCAAGCGCGCTCAGGGGAATCTCAAAGGGTGGCCAATCGCGCGAAGTCCCCGAGGTGAGTGCGTCACAAATTGTGCGAACCATTAAGACCAACGTCAGTCGATCGGATTGTGACGCCATCTGCGTCATTTGAAATCTCGGCAACCCTTTGGTCGCCGGGGGGACTGGCCACCCTTCCAAATAAAGGCGCCATTGTGCGACGTTAAAGGCCTCGATGAGCGGTCCGCTGAAAGTACCATACCTTCGAAGCGAATAAGTATTCGGCTTGGCGACTCGATGGCCTTGACGCAGGCCGCGCGCCCCGCATGAACAACACGGGCACCTTCTCGTAGGTGCATGCGTGATGGAATGAAGGGATTACGTACCTTCTTCAAAAGCGTTCGCATAGCACGAAAGTCAAATTCGTTTAACTCTCGATTGTGCTTTTTTTTCGCGTTACACGGATGTCAATCCGTTGATAGAAATCAATATAAATGGCCAATTAATTGCCAGAAAATCATATCAATTAAACATGTCAAATGTATGCAAGTATTGCTATATCGTGTCCAACAACTGCCGATTTCAGCCAGAAAGGTCAGTCCTTTTCTAGGTGTTTTGTAGAGGTAATTGTTTTCGCACCGATCGGTTCTTCGGGCATCATTTAAAATCACTGACTCTAGCACGCGGCTTGTGTCGTCACCCAGTTAACCGTGTCACTTACCCACTTAACCATGTCACCTTTTGACTTCGACACTTAAGTTTGAGCACTAGCGGCACCTGGTCAGTGCCATGTCAACACCTAACTTTGAGCCATCGGCGCAATCGACCACTAAAGCTGAGCCACCAACCGACGTTGCATACGAACGGACGCCGACACCCGGCGGCTAATTCGGACAAACGGCAACAACGTCGATTTCTACAAGACTCGTCGGCAGCGAATATATGCAGCGAACCGACCGCCCGTTGCAATAAGCGGTCTGGACCTCCCCGGCATGCACCCCTACATTCGTCACGGGCGACGCCTTTGGACCCAAGATGAAAGCCATTGCGCTCTATGTCGTGCTCGTCTTTGCGTTTAGCTCCGTGTTCTACGCGCTGATCATCGCCAGCGGGCATGTCGACGGGGGACACGGCAAGTATGGTACTGGGCTGGATTGGTGCCCGGCCGCGGCAGCGTTGCTGACTTGCACTCTGCTGCGCATTGATCTCGGCACCATCGGCTGGCGATGGCGGCCTTGGCGCTGGCAGATCCTAGCGTATGCAACGCCTTTGCTGTTCTGCCTGATCGGGTATGTTGCTGTATGGGCGACTGGCTTGGGCGGGTTTCCGAATGGCGAGACCGTCGATTCGCTGAAGACCGCGATCGGGATTCCGTCGCTTTCGACGAGCCAGGTTATCGTGCTCTGGACCTTTCTCCTCCTCTTCACTGGTGCGAGCAGCATGGCGACCGCGCTTGGCGAGGAGATTGGCTGGAGGGGGTTCCTCTCACCTCGTCTCGCGGAACGCTACGGGTTTACGCGCGCGGCCTTCATCACCGGAGCCATTTGGGCAACCTGGCACTTTCCTTTATTTTTCTTCGCGGATTTCGGCTCATCCGCGTCGCCTATCTGGTTCTCGCTGCCGTGCTTTGTGATTGTGGTACTAGGGCTTAGCGTGATCACCCTATGGCTCAGATTGCGTTCCGGCAGCGTGTGGACGAGCGCGCTGGTGCATGCCAGCTACAATCTCTGGAATGGGCTTTTTTTTACATCGCTGACGGCGCCGCGCGGCGCCATCACGAACTACACTATCGATGATTCTGGCTTCATGCTGCCAATCGTTGTTTCAATTACCGCCTATCTTTTTTGGCGGCAGCGCGCTGCGGTCTTACCAGCAGGACACGTGAGCGCATAGAGCGCTTATGCATCACTTCGCTTTCTTTGCTCGATGTTTTGGAACACTGTGCGCGGGAAAATATCCACTCCAAGCTTTTCGGCTTCTTCCATGAGCGCGATTTCACCTTTTGGCGAGATGGTGATCGAGAGATCGCTCACCTTTTGTGCACCGAATACATCGACACATCCTTATGTCGATGTCCGGCGTATTGCTTAGAATTGCTTGATGAAGCCAACACTCAACGCGTTGTCGCTCAGGTGATTGGCGAACTGGCCCTGGTAATCCAGGTACGAGCTCCACGATGCGCCAGCCTTGGCGGTGATGCGCGCACCCACGGTGGCCATGCCGCGACCCAAGTTGTCGGCGGGCATTGCGAACACGGTGCCGTCTTGCGACACTTCCTGCACCACCGGTGTATTGCCGCTGCGCGTGTCGTAGCGATAACCGACGTCGAACTGCGGCACGTAGCTGACACCTTGTGCAACGAATGCATGTGTGAAGGAAACCTGCGCATACGGCTGCATGGTGTTGTACGTGGTGCGTGCGCCATTGACTGCGAACGCGGAAGCGAGCGGGTTGGTGCTCGGCACTGTTTCGCCGAACGCATCCAGCGTCTGGTGCTGATACAACGCACCCACGGCGGGTGTGACCTGCCACTGCGCCGCCGTCAACGGCCATGCCGCCTGCAACGCTGCCGACGTGATGTTGCCGTCGGGATCGGCGATGGCGTGACCGATGCCGGTCGCACGATAGACGCGATAGCTGCTGTGCGCTTCGTCGACCATGCCCGACAACACGACCGGGCCAGCGTCGCCGAACACATACAAACCGCCATGCACGTTATCGATGCTGCCGTTGCCGCCCTCGTGGTCGCTACCGTTGATGCGGTCGTAACCTGCTTCCACACCGACATGCGCGATATCGGCCACCGTGTGATCCCAACCGCCCTGCAGGCCGAACGTGGTGCTGTTCAGACCGTTGCTGCCCGAGAGCGAATCGGTGCCACCGCTGTATTGCATCCACAGGCCACTGTTGCACGAGGAGGTGACGGTGTTGGTGTGCGCCGCGTTTACCATGCCGCATGAGGTGTCGGCCGGACGCAACGTTGCACCCATCACGGTGACCAACGATTGCTGTCCGACCAGATCGACGCTACGCATCAGATTCGCGTAAACGTCGCCGTCGCGCGGTTGGACAACGGTCGGCGGCGCTATCAGTGTTCCCGGTGTCGCCAACGTCAACGCAACGGCTGTTGCGCCGTACGACACCTTCGAATCGATACCGGTTGGCACCGAGCCCGTCGAGTTCGTGGTTGCGAATGTTCCGCTCACCGCATTGGCCTGCAACAGCGTGTACGTCGTACTGGTGTACGTACCCGGCGCATAAACCAGATTCAGCGTGCCGGCGAGCATGGCGTTGCCGTTCACCACCAGCTCGGACGCTTGTGTGGGTGTCACATCGACTTGCAGCGTTGCATCCGCGTTCTGCGTGTAGTTGCCGTTGATGGTCAACACGCCGACCGAACCGCCCGGCCATACCGTGCCGTCGCTGGTGACATTGCCGTCAATCGTGCCGTGACCGCGCAGTGTGCCGCCAGCATCTACCGTCACGTTGCTGGCAATGGATGCGCCGGTGTGCGCGCTGTCACCCACTTCCAACGTACCTGCTTGTACGGTCGTGCCGCCGGTATACGTGTTTGCACCATCGAGTATCAGCGTGCCGCTACCGATCTGCGCGAGGCTACCGATGCCGCTGATCACGGCGTTGTAGGTGACGGTATCCGTGCGATCGAAGGCCATCGCACCGTTGTTCGTAGCGTTGCCGCTCAACATGCCGGAGGTGCCATCGTTGGCGATCTGCAGCATGCCGCCGAGGACGGTAGTGGTACCGGTGTAGGTATTGTCGCCCGTCAAGGTGACTGTCCCGCTGCCATCCTTGGTCAACGAACCACTACCGCTGATCACACCGTTGTAGATGCCGTTGGTCGACTGGTCGAGCGTGAGGTTGGCGCTACCGCCACTTACCGGCGAGAGTGTCACGTTGCCGACGATGCTAGTGGTGTTACCAACGAGCGTGCCGTTGATGATCGTCCACAACTGGTTCGCGTTGCCGGTGCCGCTCAACGTCCACGTGCTGGTGCCGCTCTTGCCCAGATTCGTGAAGCCCTGAATCGCTGCGCCGCTGCCTACCCCACCCATTGCACCCAGATTGAATGTTGCGTTGACGCTACCGCCGAGTACGACGACATCGCCGCCATTCGTGGTGCCACTCGTGCTCACCACATTGCCGGTGAACACATAGCCCGCTTCCACGATCAGCGTATTACCACCGCCGCTCAGATTCACCGCATCCGCTTGAGTGCCGTTTGCGCTCAACCCGCCGGCGATGGTTCCCGCGTTGGTGATGGTCGCTCCGCCGGTTGCGACCACGCCTGCACCGCCGATGCCATTGCTGCCCGCGGTGCTGCCGTAGTTGCTGATAATGCCTTTCGTGCCGCCGTTACCGCCGGTAATCGTCCCGGTGTTGACGAGCGTAAAGCCCGAGCCGCTAACGCCCACGCCGCCATTGCCACCATTTCCGCCGCCGCCGCCGTTGCCACCATGCCCACCCGCGCCGCCATTAATCCGATTCTGATTGTTCAGCGTAAAGCCCGCGCCGCTGACCGCGTCGCCACCAGCACTACCGGCACCACCGGACGTGCTTGAGGTGCCAGCGTACCCGGCGGCACCCGCAACACCGGTGACCTGAACGTTCGTTTGACTCGTGCCCACGCCCAGCGTCGTACCCGAAGACATGTCGAAACCGCCGACGAATGTCGTGCCGGTCACATCCAGTTCGCCTCCCTGAACTTGCCACACTTCGTTGAGGAAGGACGAACCGTTCAGCGTCCATGTGCTGCTGCCGGTCTTTTCGTAAATGGCGAAGCCCTCGAACTGCGCACCGCTGCCCAGCTCGCCAAAGCTCGCGTTGACTGTGCCGCTGGTGCTGCCGCCCAGTTCGAAAGTATCGCCGCCCGTGCCGGTCCCACTGGTGCTGATGACGTTGCCGACAATGCCTAAGCCGGTTCCCAGTACCAGCACGTTGTTGCCGCCAGAGAGATCGATCGCGTCGGCCTGCGCGCCGCTGGATCCAACTCCGCCTGCGATATGGCCGCTGTTGATGATGGTCGAGCCGCCGGTCGAGACGACGCCCACACCACCGTACGCACCTGCGCCTGGGCCATTGCCGCCTTGCACTGAACCGGCATTGGTCAACGTGAAGCCGGTTCCGGACACACCTGCACCACCGTTGCCGCCGTTGCCGCCGTTGCCGCCATTGCCGCCATTGCCGCCCATACCGCCCATGCCGCCATTGCCGCCAAGAATCGAGGCGTCGGTATGGTTGGTAATCGTACCGCCCGGTCCCACGCTAATGCCGGTGCCGCCTACTCCGCCCGTGCCGCCAACACCTTGCGTTCCGGCCAAGCCATTGGACGCGCTGAAAGAATAGCCACTGCTGCCGCCCACTCCGCCGTTGCCACCGGTCCCGCCGTTGCCACCTGTGACAGTAGTTCCGAGACCCGTGTTAGTAAACGAGCTTGTGCCGATGAGGACGACGCCCGCACCGCCAGCACCACCCGCGCCGCCAGCGCCTCCGGCGCCACCATTGCCGCCGGCCTGCTGATACGAATAACCGCCCGCGCCACCGGTACCGCCCGTGCCGCCTTGACCACCTAGACCACCCTGCAGCGCTCCGCTGTTGGTTACGGTCAATCCCCCGCCTACGACCGCCGCACCGCCGTTGCCACCCGAACCGCCCGCGCCGCCGGAGCCGCCAACTCCGGCGGCCGCCGCCCCCCTGTTGGTGGACTCAGACCCCATCCCGCCGCCGCCGCCGCTGCCGCCGTAACCACCCCAGCCACCGGTGACAGTGCCCTGATTGGTAAGCGCAATCGTGCTGCCGATGACGGCTGCGCCGCCATTACCGCCGCCGCCGCCTGCGCCGCCATAGCTGCCGCTGACACCCACGGCCCCGGTGCTCGCCGTGCCACCAAAATTCCCGGCGCCACCCATGCCACCTGAGCCGCCGCCGCCGCCCTGGAGTATTCCTCCAGCATTGTTGGTCAGCGTGGAGGCGTAGCCACTAACCGCCGAACCGCCGCCGCCGCCGGCACCGCCTGCGCCGCCGGGCCCGGTGGAACCCAGCATGGACGTGTCGCCGCTGGACGACGATCCGCCGAATCCACCGTTGCCGCCCATGCCACCATTACCGCCGACGCCCCCCTGGATGAACGCGGAGTTGATAACGGTGAAGTCACCACCCTGCACGCCCGAGACGCCATAGCCGCCCGCGCCACCCGTGCCGCCGGCACTGCCGGCGCCGCCGTGATTGCCGCCGTAGCCGCCATTGCCGCCCACACCGCCAGCGCCACCGAAGCCACCGTAGCCGCCGTAGATCCTCGCGTTGTTGGTGTTGGTCAACGTGAATTGGCTACCGGATACCGCGGCGCCACCGGCACCGCCCTGACCACCGAGCGCTCCGGCGTAGGTGTCGCCGCCATTTCCGATCAAGTCGATACCACCGTTGCCAGCACTCCCGCCGGCACCGCCCAGGCTGCCGGCACCGCCGGACAAACGGCCCCGATTGGTGAGCGTAAAGCCGGTGCCCGACACGGCATATCCACCCGCACCGCCGGCACCGCCCTCGCCGCCGGCGCCGCCGTGATAATTCGCATAGCCGCCGGAGCCGCCATTGGCACCATTGGCCCCACTGCCGCCAGAGCCGCCGATGCCACCCGCACCGCCGAGGATCGAGCTGCTGTTGTTGGTCAGCGTGAAGCTATAGCCGCTGACCGCCGCCGCACCGGACACACCAAACTGACCGGACGCGCCGCTGAAACCACTGTACATGCCATTGCTGCCGTGCGAGCCGTTGGCGCCCAAGGTACCGGCCACGGAAACGCCACCGTAGCCCGCGCCGACTGTCAAAACGGTACCGGAGGACATTTGGAAGCCACCCGTGAAGGCACTACTGAAGCCGTCCAGATCCAGTTCGCCGCCTTGAACCGACCACGCCCCGACGGTGGTGGCGTTCCCGACACTATCGAGCGTCCAGGTTCCCGAGCCGGTCTTTTCGTAATGGTTGAAACCCTGGTATTGCGCGCCGCTACCGTAATCGCCGATCGAACCAGAGAGCGTCGCGTTGGCGCTGCCGTCCAAATCGAGCGTGTCGCCACCGTTGGTGGTGCCGCTGCTGCTGACCACGTTGCCGGTAATGCTCGAACCCGATTCCAGCACCAGCGTGTTGCCGCCGCCGCTCAGATCGATCGCGTCGGCCCGTGCGCCGGAAAAACCAACGCCGCCGGCGATGCTGCCACGGTTGATGATGGTGGAACCGTTCGTCGCCACAACACCGACACCACCCGCGCCGCCCAGATAGTTGTTACCGGCTGCGCCACCATTGCCACCGACGATGCTGCCGCTATTGGTCAGTGTTGAACCGACGATCGCTACGCCACCACCACCCCCGCCCGCGATTCCGCCCGTGCTGCTGCCATTGACGCTGTTGCCGCCGGCGCCGCCGGTGATCGTTGTGCCGGCGCCATTGGTGACCGTACTGCCCGCGCTGGCATACACGCCCGCGCCACCGCCACCGCCGCCACCGCCATAGCCCGACGAGCCAGAGAAGCCGCCATTACCACCCCTACCGCCCGCAATGCTGCCCGGATTGGTGAAGGACGTACCGCTGACGGACTGGCCCGCGCCGCCGCCACCGCCACCACCACCGCCGCCGTAAGTTGGACCAGTAACGCCGCCACCACCGCCGCCGCCACCGCCACCGTTGCCGAGCGTGCCCCATCCGCCGCCAACACCTGCACCCCCGGGTCCTAAGCTACCGGCCCCGCCGGTGTTGTTGGCACCCTGGCCCGCTGAACCCCCGCTACCGCCCGAACCACCCGTGCCGCCGCTATTGGCGTAGGCGCCCGATGTGACAGCCCCGGTACCGCCTACACCTGGTTGACCGCTGGCAGTACCCGCACCACCGTCCCCGCCATTCACACCGCAAATCGCGGTCGCGCTGGGCACGCACGTCTGCGCCATCGCCGGCGTCATGATCGTCGCCAAGGCAACACTCACCGCGATCGCCAACAGGCGCGACTTCAGCCCCGGTTTCGAGGGCACGCTCGCACCGTTGACCACGCCGCCTTGCGGTGCGTTCGCCAACTCCGACGCAACTTGCATGACGCCGAGTGTGCGATTAAAAACGAGGCGATAAATGCGATTCACGATGTCTCCCGTTGATTTTTTATTCGTTTGATTTATGCATTTTGGTTAGCCGCTTGCCTTGTGCATCCCTGTGTAGCGGGCAAGCGGTCATCGATCTGAAAAAAGGCGTCAACGGCACGTATGTGCAGGACTCAAAGCACCCGCACCTGGCGCGGGTTCAGCGCGGGATCGAGCCAGAAGGCATCGCTTTCGAAACGACGGAACACATCCGGCGGCAACACGCTGGTGCGCTCGCGCACAGCGACTTTTTTGCGCACGGTATGCAATCCCGGCGTGCCGGCGCGCAGGTCGAATTCATCGGCGTGATAGCTGATGTTGTCGAAGTCGTGCTTGTAGGCGGGTTCGCCGATGAAGTCATAGACCGCGGCAATCGCGCGCGCCGGATCGCTCGTCAGCGTTTCGTAGCGCAGCAACATCAGGTTGGAGGTTTCATCGCCGTAGAATGCCTCTTTCAAACCGTTGTACGCGTAGCCAACCATGCCTTCGCCATTGGCCAACCCTTCGGCGCGCGAATACACGGTGCCGCCAGGCACATAGTTGAAGATGGACGAAGGCTGGAAGGCGTTCTTGCGGACCAGCTGTTCGATGCTGTCGATGATCCACGACACGTGCCGCACGCAGGCGATGACCTTGCCGTGCGGGAACAGCTCTTTCAGGTGGCGCATCTTGGTGCACCAGGCACGGTTGGTGTCGAACACTACCTCGGCGCCGTATTCGGGGCCGTAGTAGTTGTCGAACAGACCCTTGAGCATCCGACGGCGCTGCTCATCGGAGATGAAGACCGAATATTCGTTACCGCCGCTGAGCTCGCCCAGCATGGTGTTGAAGGCGCCCCCGATTGGGCCGCTCATCCCCGCATGGAACCGCGGGTTCTGGCTCAAGATCGCTGACAGCAGCGTAGACCCGGACCTGGGAAGGCCTGAGATAAAGTGAACAGATCGCACATGCACCCCAAAGACATGTAGTTGCGGAGTGCAGCAATGACCATGCCACCATCAATAAAAAATGAGAGCTACAGCACATATGGCGGCTCAGTGGGATCGCAAGTAATTAATCTCGACTGAGAGCACTCTTCGAGTCATCTTGTGACCCGGCGCGACATGTGACCAATCGCAACGCCTGCACCTCATGTCCTCAAGCAAAACCCTTTTGACACAGTTCCGTTCTTAAGTAACTGGTGTCCGCCATGGGTCGAAAGCGGCCCTGCTCTAGCCCCGATAACAGTCCCTAATCGCCCTGCCCTTGGTTGCCCTTCACAGCCTTAGTTTCAGGTCAGCGAATGGCTGACAACGATGCCATCGTTGCGGCAACGGGCCAGCTTTCCCAAAAAGAACTGGGCGTTCGGGCAGGCTTGGATCCATCTGTGGCCAGTACGCGCATCAATCGATTCCGAAAAAGACTTGATTTGGTAGTGATTACTTCCTAATCTGCAGATATGTCTAGATCACCTGCACGAGATTCAGTCGCCAGAGCGCCAGGGCGCCCTCGGGAATTTGTGCTCGAGGATGTTCTGGACAAGGCGATTGTTGTCTTTAGTGAATTCGGCTATCCGGCAACGTCGCTAGGCAAGTTGACGGCGGCCATCGGACTCACCGAGGGCAGCATCTATAAGGCATTCAAAGACAAGCGAGCACTTTTCCTCGCGGCGCTCGAGCGTTATGTCGATCTGCGCGCCTCTCGTCTGGAGCAGGCGCTGTCGGGGGCTCCGACGGGTTTCGAGCAAGTCCGAGCGGTACTGGAGCTCTATGTGGACTACAGCCACGGCGCCGCGGGTCGACGTGGTTGCTTGGTGGTTGGGAGTGCTGTGGATCTGGCGAGTTCCGATCCGGAGATAGCCAAGCGCGTGAATTTGATCTTCAAGATGCACGAAAAGCGCCTTGTCCATTGCGTCCGGCAGGGACAGGAAGATGGTTCCATCCGTGCCGACGTGGACGCTGAATCCGTCGCGCGCCTGCTCGTGTGTGTCTTACAAGGTATGCGTGTGCTGGGCAAGACCGGCCGCTCCCGCGAGGACATGACAGGCCCGATCAAGCAAGCACTGAAGCTACTCGAGTAATTTTTTTTGACCAATTTGGTAACGATTGCTATCTAATTATCAAGGAAAAATACGATGTCGCGACACGAAATCTTTGCCGCAGCCTCTGTCACCTCGCCTTGCCCCGATTATTGCGATCGCCGGCGCATTTCTGACGGCGAACATGTACTACGCCCAGCCTCCAGTCGGACTAATCGGTCAGCAAACAGCAATCAAACTTGAAGAGAAGAGGTTTTCTTATGGAACATGTGATTATTCAAACCCCGGAAAACGATGCAGTACCGTTTCTCGCGCCGGAGGCATTCTGGTCAATATTCCACCACGGTACGGCCCTGGTAAACGGCGTCCGCCTGCATTACGTCGAAGGTGGTCAAGGTTCGCCGATCCTGCTGCTGCCTGGCTGGCCACAGAGTTGGTACACATGGCGATATGTGATGCCGCAGCTTGTCCAGGCAGGGCGCCGTGTAATAGCGCTGGACCCACGTGGCATGGGTGATTCGGAGCGACCGACATCAGGGTATGACATGCAGACCGTGGCTTCGGAAGTTCATGGATTAGTCGATGCACTGGGCCTTCTGGCTGACGGTCCCATTGATGTCGTGGGGCACGATATCGGCGCGTGGATCGGTTATGCCTATGCGGCCGGATGGCCGGCGTACGTAAAGCGGCTGGCCGTTTTTGATTCCGCGCTACCCGGTGTCACGCCGTTACTGGCGAGCGGCATTCCTTCGGAAGAGGCAAACGTGAAGACCTGGCATTTTGCCTTCAATCGTTTGACCGATCTGCCGGAGATCCTGCTGAAAGGACGTGAGCGCGAGTTCTTGACCTGGCTGTTCCATGCCAAGTCGGTTCACAACTGGGCGATTGGTACCGCAGATCTGGACGAATACGTTCGCGTCAACTCTGCTCCGGGCGCGTTGCGTGCTGCGCTGTCCTACTATCGCCATCAATTCAGCCAACAGGGATTGGCCGAAAGCCGCCAACGCGCCGAGCGCAAGCTTGGAATCCCGGTACTGGCCTTTGGCGCACAGCAAGGTGTAGGCGCGATGCTGATCGAGACGATGAAGCTGGTCGCTGACGATGTGCGGGGCGGGGTATTGAACGCCTGCGGGCACTACATGCCGGAAGAAGCACCACGTACGGTTGCACGACTCATTATCGAATTCATGAATTCGTAACACTACAGATGCTGAGGCGCTTGCAGACGCTATATGGCGTGGCTGTAGTTTCCAACGCCACCTACTGCGAACTGACACCAAAGGGTCCAGGCTCGGCCTGCCCCCGCGTTTGACTTCTAGTTCGAATCCGGATTGCTTTGCTCCGAGCCAGAGAGCAGCACTGCGGATGCACACATGAGACGTGCATTTGCGACAAGCTCCTGCCCTCAATGATCGTTCTCATTCTGTTCCCCGAATTGCTACCCATGCTCGTGCTCGACGTTGAGTCGACGCCCTCCACTTTGAGTGGCGGCGCGATGAGGCGCCATACGCTGCCCACACAGAATGGATACAACGCGCCGACGTCGGAAGGTCTTGAACTCAAGCTACCGCCACCACGCCCGGCGAAGCGCGCAAGCGGGCTATGTCGCGCGCTGGCGGTTGTCCAAAGTGGCGGCGATATTCCCGACTGAACTGCGACGAGCTTTCGTAACCCACACGGAAGGCGGCGGTTGCGACGTCTAGGTTCTCGACCAGCATCAGGCTGCGTGCGTCTTGAAGCCTAAGCTGTTTCTGGAATTGCAGCGGCGTCATCGATGTCACGGCGCGAAAATGTTCGTGCAGGCTCGACTGGCTCATGCCTACTTCTGCAGCAAGCAGCTCGATGCTGATCCGTTTCCGAAAATTCTTCCCGATCCACGCGATGGCGCGGCCGACCTGGGCCACCCGGCCCTGGCTGGCGGTGACATGGCGCATCCGGGCGCCATCCGGGCCGGCAAGCAGGTGGTAGAGAATTTCCTGCTCGGCAAGCGGCCCGAGCACCGGCAGTGCTGCCGGATTGTCGAGCAGGCGCAGAAGGCGTAGCACCGCGTCGAGCAGGCCTGCGCTAGCGTCGGACACCGTCTTGCCAATGGTCGTGGATGACGCTTCCGGCGGTGGCGGCACGCGCAACGCCAAATCCCCCAGCATGACCGGATCGAAATCGAGATACACGCAGAGGTAGGGCTTGTCGGGCGTCGCATCGACCACATGGCCGATCGCCGGCAGGTCGTAAGTCACGACGCCATAGCGCCCCGGTGCGTATCTGAAGACGCGGTCGCCCAGCGTGACCTCTTTGCGTCCCTGCGCGACCAGGCACAGTTGCGGTCGGTAAACGTTCGGCAGTGGCATCGTCACCGTGGAGGAACGAACAAGCGTCAGGCGTTCGATGGGGGTAGCTTGGAAACCATCCATCGAGACGTTTCGGGCAATTATCGCTGCAATTTCAGCCAGTTTTTCCATGGCACAGATCATCGCACGAGAGCGGGAGAGCGAAAGCGCGGCAGTGGGAATGGCGGCCGCTGGAAGATCGGGCAGCAATCTCGGCACATCGGGCTTACGGTTCGGCGGCGCCGCGCATCAAAGTGCCAGCGAGGCTTGGGTCAAAGCAAACCTGGCCGCGAACAAGTATGGAGCAAACATGGCAACCGACAATCTTAAGATCCCCACTGTCGCATTGGGCACGTGGGCATGGGGCGACAACGGCGAGACTGGCAATGGCTACTTCGGCAGCAGACTCACTCAAGCTGACCTGGAAAATGTCGCCGACAAGGCGCATGCGACCGGGTTCAGCCTATGGGACACCGCCATGGTGTACGGCATGGGTCGTTCCGAGACCGTACTCGGGCAAGTACTGAAACGCTTCGCGCGTAGCGACTACCAACTATCCACCAAGTTCACCCCGCAGGCCGCGGGAACCGGCGACGATCCGGTGGCGAACATGCTGGAGCAAAGCCTGACTCGCATCGGCACCGACTACATCGACCTCTACTGGATTCACAATCCAGCGGATGTGGCGCGGTGGACTCCGCACCTGATCCGGTTGCTCAAGAGCGGGAAGGTCAAACATGTCGGCGTTTCGAATCACAACCTGAGCGAAATCCAGCTCGCCAACCAGATACTCGGAGAAGCCGGGTTTCGGGTCGAAGCCATCCAAAATCACTACAGCCTCCTCTACCGCAGCTCTGAGCACGCTGGCATCCTGGATTACTGCCGCAAGGAACGCATCCCATTCTTCGCTTACATGGTGCTTGAACAAGGTGCACTGAGCGGAAAGTACAGTCCGGAGAACCTGCTGCCGAGCGGCAGCAATCGGGCGGTGGCTTACAACGGCATGCTGCCTCAGCTGAAGACGCTGACGGACGAGCTAGCCTCAATCGGTCAGAAGTATGGTGCCGCAGCGCCCGATGTTGCGACGGCTTGGGCGATCGCCAAGGGAACGACACCGATCATCGGCGTTACCAAGCCCCATCATGTTGATGGTCTGGTGCGAGCCAGCAACATCACGCTTAGCAGCGACGACATCGCGGAGCTGGAAAGTCTTGCCAACGCCGCTGGCGTGAACACCCGCGGTTGGTGGGAACGAGAGATGTTGGTTTGAAGTCACGCTGCGCTAACGTTCGACCCGCCGTTCCGAATAGGTTGCGGGACGGTATGTAAATTCGGCCTAGCCGCTTTCCGTTGGCAGGAGGCAGCTAGGTCGTGTACACCGATGGTCTGTCGGCTGTACGCGATCGCCATCGCCAGCGGTGACGACCCTACCCGCGATAACTTGCCCGAATCGCCTTGCCCTCATAGTCTCACCCTCCATCCTATCCAGAACGAAGAACGTATGGCGTTTGGCTGTGCAACGAAACCTTCGGCAAGGATGGAATGTGAGGTGTTCGAGCGAGCAATACCCACTAGGTTTCGAGGGACGGGACCGTGTTCGTGCTCTGCTTCTTGAGCTTTCATGGCTCGCGTGATCACCAGGAAGTCCGCTTGGCTGATTCCGAAGTCACGCCATCGTTCAACATTTTTCCTAAGTTCGGAGGCTAAATGCGCTGCGGTATGGCCTCTGCGAAAAAATCGGTGACTCGTCGCACGCGCGCCGGTACAAACCGGCGTCTTGGCCAGATGAGGCTTATGTCTCTGGCGTCGCCTATAAATTCGTCGAGAACGGTGATGACGTCTGGATGCCGGAGATCATCGGCAAGAGAGACCTTGGCAAACCGGCCGATTCCCACGCCAGCTAGAACACCAGCCCGGATCGTTTCGACACTGTTGGATGTGAGATTTCCGCGAACGGACACGCTAAATTGACCTTCTGGTCCTACAAAAGACCAATGCGCTGACTCCGCCGAGCCGCGATATAGAAGGCAATTGTGATCGACGAGCTCGGCGGGGGTCTTTGGCATTCCGTGTTGCTCGAAGTAGCGACGGGATCCGACGCATACGAGGGGCGTACTGGCCACGCGCCTGGCGATCGCGTCAGGATCGTTGATGGCCCCCACCCGGATCGCCAGATCAATTCCATCTTCCACCATGTCTCGCACGAAGTCCGAGAGAATGAGATCGACCTGAAGGCCAGGGTTGAGCGATAACAGGTCGGGGATAAGCGGCAAAATATGAAGACGGCCGAAAGTACCTGATGCAGCGATCCTGATCAGACCCGAGACATTGTGCGTGCTGCTGGTCAGTTCGCTGTCGGCGTCATCCATCTCGTCAAGCAGCGGTTTTGCCCGGTCGTAGTATCTCTGCCCTTGATCCGTCAGGGTCACGCTGCGCGTACTTCGGTTAAATAACGCCACCCCGAGGCGTCTCTCAAGCGCGCCGATAGCCTTGCTTATGGCCGACTGTGAGTCGCCGGTTCGACGCGCGGCGGCAGTAAAACCGCCTGCTTCAACCACGGCTATGAAGGCGTTTAATTCGTGGAATCGATCCATATTAATTCCTCCTTGGAATTAATATTATGGCAATTCAAGCCATTATCAGTGGTTCCGACATCACCCACAATCCAGCTTTCTCCACATGTTGAAGGACTGGTGTCATGAATATCGATCTCACTGGCCGCAAGGCCGTCGTTACCGGGTCAACGGCGGGTATCGGCCGAGCCATTGCAGAAGGGTTGGGGCGCGCAGGCGCCGCGGTCGTGATCAACGGCCGCACAGAGAAGCGCGTCTCCATGGCGCTTCGGGAGCTTCGCGAACTCTTGCCAAAGACGGAGTTTACCGGCGTCATCGCCGATCTTGCGACCCCGGAAGGCGCGGCGGAGTTATTCGCTCAGGCGCCGGATGCGGACATTCTCGTCAACAATGTGGGTACTGGGCGTACGAAGTCCTTCTTCGAAATTGAGGACAGCGAGTGGATCGATCTCTTCGAACTTAACGTCATGAGTGGCATTCGCGCCTCCCGCCACTATGTGCCGAACATGACGAAGCGCGGCTGGGGGCGCGTCGTCTTCATCAGCAGCGAGTCCGCGCTTGCCATCCCCAAGGACATGATCGACTACGCCACGACCAAGACCGCTCAGCTCGCCATTGCGAGGGGCTTGGCCGAGGTGGTCGGCGGAACGGGCGTCACCGTTAATTCGGTTCTTCCTGGTCCGACGAATTCGGAGATCATGGGTGGTTGGGCGCAGGCGAACGCAGATGCGCAAGGCATTACACGTGAGGAAGCCGAGCAGCAGTTCCTGAAAACGCATCGCCCGACCACGCTCCTCAATCGCTTCGCGACAACCGAAGAAGTCGCCAATCTGGTCGTCTATGTCTGCTCGGAGCAGGCGTCGGCGACAACAGGTACTTCCTTGCGTGTCGACGGCGGCGTCGTTCGGACAATTGCATAGGGCGCATGCTTTTTCACGCGTTCAACGCGGCTTCGGGAAGGGCCAAACCATCGATTCCCTCTCTGGGTAGACAACAGCCCAAGTCGAATGCGCCTGCAAGCGAGCTCTTGACGGTGTGGATCTAAGCGATGTCGACCATCCGCTTGACATTGGGCACGCTGACCGCGAAGTCTCTGCGATGTCCCCCACCCTCGATAACACCTGCTAATCACCATTCAACAGCGAGCGCCTGCTCGACGCCGATATCGCTCAGCAGTTCTTCGAGCACACCCACAGCGGCAGCACTAAGCGTAAGATCGGAGCCCTCGCGCACTCACCACAGTCTTGAGGGAGGTCTTATGTCCCTTCTTCGTTACGCAGTTTCAGCAAGTTTGGTCGTGGTTGCTACCATCTCTACCGGCCTTCCCGCCCGTGCCTCGCAGGATGTGCCGAAACCGCAGCAGACACCTAACCTTTCTGGCGCACACGATTTCGACTTTTTCGTCGGCAGTTGGCGCACGCACAGTCGACGACTGAAATATCGTCTTGTCGGCAGTCACGACTGGGAGGAATTCAACGGCACGATTCGCTCGCTCAGTCTTATGGGTGGATTGGCGAATGTCGACGATACCGAGTTTGATACACCGGAAGGCATCTACCGCGGCGTAGCGCCGCGTGCTTACGATCCGAAGACTGGATTGTGGGCCATCTGGTGGATTGATGGTCGCAATCCCCATGGCGCACTCGACCCGCCGGTCAAGGGGCGTTTCGTGCACGGCATCGGTACCTTCTACGCCAGCGATACGCTGCGCGGCAAACCGATCAAGGTGCGCTTCATTTGGTCGCAGATCACCCCCAACACTGCGCATTGGGAGCAGGCCTACTCTGGTGATGGCGGCAGAACTTGGGAAACCAACTGGATACAGGATGTGCGCCGGGTCAAGTGAACCCGAGCCTCGAGACTATAAATGCGTAGCGGGCTGTTGAGAAACGCTCATTCATCCCTATCGCGATAACAGTCCCTAATTGCTTCGTACTCTTAAACGTCGCTTTGAATTAGGTGTTCGGATTCTACGGAAAGATGACCAGGCAGAGATTTTCATATGAGCGTACGCAACCAAATCAAGGACCATATCGCAGCTCAGCCAGAGCCAAAACGAAGTGACATGCAAGAGCTGCATGACATCATTCTTGGAATCATGCCTGACTGTAAATTGTGGTTTCTCGATGGCAAAGATGAAAATGGGCGGGTTGTTTCCAATCCGAATATAGGTTACGGGGTGCAGACTATAAAGTATGCCGATGCAAAAACCAGAGAGTTCTATCAGATCGGCATTAGTGCAAACACAACTGGCATCTCTGTTTACATTATGGGGATAAAAGACAAAAAGTACTTAGCCGAGAAATATGGGAAAAAGATCGGCCAGGCAAGCGTAACTGGGTATTGCATCAAGTTCCGGACACTAAGAAATATAGACATTGATATTCTCGCAGACGCAATGCGATATGGGATCGAACACACACGCGTCTAAATAGCTATTTTGATCGGGTTACATGCCAGCTGAAGCAAAAAACCACTCGTGGCCATACACAAAGCCGTGGAAAGCCAACTTCCCCAGCCAAAGCCTGCCCGCAGGAATTCCAGCCGTCGAGAAAGGTCGGGGATTGGTATAGATGCCGAGCATTCCACCGATCCGGTATTCATTGGCCCGGCTAGGAGTAGTGCAAGCGCTGTCACCGCTCCGATCATGATCGCGCCCGACGCGTGTAGTTATAGCGGTGAGCCAGCCATTTCCGGCCAGTTCCATCCGCCATGATGAAATGTTGGTCCTTACGGCTCCCGTCGGAGCCGATCGTCTCGATGATTTGGTCCATCCGCAGCAACTGACCACTGACGACGGTGCTATCGCCCGGAACGGCGAAGGGCATGAACACCACTTGGATACGGTCAGGCGGATCGCGCTCGAAACTGTTCGCGGTCATGATCCCAACGGGCGCGCGCGTGTCCATCGACACATAGTTCCATCGACCCTCCACGCGATTGAAGCTGAGGTAGTCGATTCGGCTGATCGTCTTGTCCGACTGGTCGCCCGCAGGGTACAGAATCTCCTGGAGCAGCGGACCGATCATTTGGCGAACGGCAACACCCGTCGTCACGATGGGTTTAGCCTCGGGCGTTGCCCACACTGTCTCGGTGACGTCCCAACTTCCAGTCTGGGTTGCGAGTGCCCTGCCCTCCGGGCCCAGTTTGTTCATCGTGACCGCAACCGGTTGCACGCTGGCAGTAACAGGCACGGGGAGACTTGTTGCGAGCAGCAAACCAGCTCCCTCAAGGAATTGCCGACGGTCAATCACAACTGCTCCAGATAGCTGATTCGCACGACATCCGATGCGGTGTGATCGTTATAATTCATCACCATTTAGCGATAAATGGCGAAACAATATCTTCACTCGCAATCTGGAGTGGTGAATGGACCAACTGAGAAGCATGGCGACATTCGTGAAGGCGGTCGATCTTGGCTCTTTTACGTCGGCAGCGGACGCCATGAACATATCGGCGCAAATGGTCTCAAAGCACATCCTCTTTCTTGAGTCTCGGCTGGGGACGCGATTGCTCCAGCGGACCACGCGCAAGCAAAGCCTGACCGATTTCGGGCGCATCTATTACGAGCGTTGCAAGCGAGTCTTGGCAGAGGTCCAAGCGGCCGATTCGCTAGCTGCACAAGCGCATGCGACACCGCACGGTCGCCTGAAGGTGACCGCGCCAGTGAGCTTTGGCGTGCAGACATTAACGCCGATGGTTAACGCGTATCTGCGCCAATATCCCGATGTTGAGATCGATCTGATCCTGAATGATTGGTTCGTGGATCTAGTTGAAGAGGGATATGACGTTGGCTTCCGTATCGGCCCGGCACCACGAGCCCACATAGTCGCCAGGCCGTTGCGGCCGTTCAAGCTCGTGGCGTGTGCGTCGCCCGCTTATCTCGAGGAGCGCGGCTATCCTGCTGAGCCAGGCGATCTCGCACGACACGAATGTCTGCGCTATGCATTCTGGTCGACGCCGGTGGAAGGCGAGTGGTGCTTCCAGCGCGATGGCCGCACGTACGAGGCGCCTGTAGGTGGGCGCTTTCGTACGAACGACGCCAACTCACTTCTTGCAGGCGCGCTGCAGGGATTTGGCATCGCGTTCATTGCCGAATATCTGGTTGCGAGCGCGCTTGCTGACGGCCACTTGATCCAAGTACTTCCGGACTATGTAACGCCGGCGCGATCAATGCATCTGCTTACGGTGGCCGAGAGTCACCCGACACCGAAATTACGCACGTTCGTCGACGCGGCGCTCCTTGCCTTCAGCGCACCCTGATCAAACAGCCAATTCGCCGCACTAGACGACAATGCCGCCGCTCTCCCCTACCCTCAAGCTTAAGGAGCCAATCGTAAATCTACCCGCAATAACACGGGCTAATCGCGTGAGTGCCGTCACTGGCGACGCCATCGCCATCAAAACTTCCATTCCTCGGTGCAGACAAAGCGAGTGGACCGCAGCGACATATATTGCACAACGCGTGGTCGCTGTGCACGGTTCGGACTGCTGCCATGCGGCAGCACGTGATGCCATACAATGATGGGAATCAGCGGTGGCATTTCGCTACGCAGTCCTGAAAAAAGGTTGCTCCTTTACACTCGGACGCTCCAGCACGTTTGCGTACCAGGCGAGAAGCGTCTCGCATGCCGCAGGCACAGGCAGTTTCACGATCGACGCAAAGATCAACCCGCCAATGACGGTAATGTCGGCCATCGAGAATGCCTCGCCAGCGACGAACTGCTGTGTTTTCAGAACGGCATCGAAGTAGTGCATGCCCCTCAGAGCCTTGTCGCGCTGCCGAAATCCCCATTCGGAATTCTGATAGATCTCAACATCCGGCCCCAGGCCCGGCGTGGCGTGGTGGAAATAGACACTGATGGCGTCAAGCAATTCCAGCTCAGCGCGCTTGCTCATCATATGGATCATGCCTTTTTCGCGTGGGGTTCTGCCGGTGAGGGTGGGAGCACCGTCGAGCGCATCGAGGTATTCGGTAATCGCCGTGCACTCGGCCATGCACGTTCCATCGCCGAGTTCGAGCACGGGCAGCGTGCCGGAGTAATTCTTGTTGGCAATGAACTCGGGCTTTTTGTGTTCTCCCTTATAGAGATCGACCATCACGAACTGCACGCGTGATTGCAGATTCTTTTCCGCTAGGGCGATACGAACGCGGGTTGGGTAAGGCCCGGTGGGAAAATCGTAAATCGTCATCATGGGCAGTTTGCTTACGTCGAAACGGGTGGCATCGGAACTCATTGCATGACCTCTCTACAGGTATGTCGTGCCGGAACGGCAGGTGTGAAGTGGTTTCCATGGAAACTACCTAACGTTTGTTAGGTAACAAGGTATGCAGTACACTGCCCTCTGTCAACCCATTACCTGACTGGAGGTCGGCAGCAGTGAGGAATGAAGTGAACTCCAAGGAACGCATCCTGGCGGCCGCGACAAAAATCGCACAGGCGCATGGTTACGGCGGATTGAATTTTCGTGACCTTGCTGAAGAGGTCGGTATTAAGGCGGCGAGCATTTATCACCACTTCGCTAGCAAGGCCGATCTCGGCGCGGCGGTAGCAAGGCGCTACTGGGAAGACTCGACAGCTGCTTTAGATGCACTGTCGGCGGAATCGTCGGATCCAGTCCACTGCTTGCGCCGGTACCCCGATACCTTTCGTCGGGCGCTTGAGAGTGGCAATCGTATTTGCCTTTGCAGCTTCATGGCGGCCGAAAGCGATGACCTGCCCGAAGTGGTCGTGAAAGAAGTCCAGACCTTTGCTGACGTAAATGTTGCCTGGTTGGGCAAGGTGCTGTCCGCTGCAGGTGCGGCAAGATCCGGGGAGAGCGAGCAGCGGGCCAGAGCCATCTTTGCGGCTGTCGCCGGCGCTCAGCTGATTGCCAGGAGTCGTTCGGACATCGCGCTATACGATGCTCTGATCGATAGTTACCGCGTGGCGGGGCTTATACCGGATCGGTGATTTTGCACGCGTACTGAATCAGCCACGGTTATGCACTGTCACCGATACTTATTAACCAGTTGTACCCGCACCGCAGAAACGTCCCCGAACGTGTCCGCCCTATCTGGTGACTTGCTTGTTGAGATCCTGAGCGCGTCAATGATTGTCTCAACGGATGCGTCAATTGATCGAACTCGTCAAAGCGGCATTACGACCTACCCTCGATAACCCCTTCTAATCGCCATCACCAGAAGAGAGGTTCATCGATAGTTCTCCCAAACTATGCAGTTTGGTGGTTGTCCAGACACCCTCTGGCGAACTTGCCAGGTAGTCGATGCGGTGGAAAAAATTGCGTTTGTGAGTAATTTTTATACGTATGTCGGCTGGACCCCATCACTGCGTGTGCCAGTCGTATGCCGTGCCGTTGGTCACGAAGCGGGCGCTGCCATCGGCAAGGTTGACGACGTTGACCTGATCCTTGAGAACCACGGTCGCGGGCTGGGTGGTGGTTTCGGTGTTGCAGTTGGCCAGGATCCGCGTGCCATCCGGCGACACGCGCACCGGTTGCCACCACAAAAATACGTTCGGGTACAGGAGAGCGCACGGCGAGGTTACTTTGTGCAGACCCGATCCGTCCGTCTTCACGGCGTAGATCTCTTCATCCTGAGGCGAGGATGAGATAGGAGATGAGACCACGAAAGCTTGGCTGCCGTCCGGCGAAATCAGCCCCTGGCCATTAGGCAAGAACGGAACCACGTTGCTGGGATCGACAAGCGCGACCGTCTGGCCCGTCAACATGTTCTTGGCACACCACAGGCCACTAAAATTCCCGTTGGCCCCCGCCGCATTGCAGGGGCCGGGCTCGTTCGTGTTCTTGAGCATGGCATAGATCACCTCATGGCCATCGTACGAGATATCACCGACGCCCCCACCCGTATAGGGCTCTTGCACGTTCGCCTGGACCAAGGTCGCGGCACCGGTGGCGGTATTGATCAGGTAGATATCGGCTTCCTGAGTGACCTTGTGATCGGCATGCACCGCATAGACCAGCAGGCGGCTTCCATCGCCCGACCAGCGGACCGCTTCGACTGCACAGTAATTCCAGCGGTCGGCGCACCAGAGCGTGTGGTTATTGCTGCCGTCCGCATTCATCAGGCGTACGCACGCGGGGTGTTTACCAAACTGGTCGTCCGGAACATTGGCGTAGGCAATCTGGTCGTTACCGGCTGGTCCCCAGCTGACGGAACCGTAACCTGGACCTATGTGCGGCGATTGCAGGTCATCGGCACCATAAAATATCGGCGCCGTGCGCTCACCGTAGGCATTTATGAGGACGTACTTGCCATAGAACTGCGTGCTATTGGAGTGAGGCAGCTCGGACCGCGCAGGAAGGAGCACGCTGTATGTCCCGCTCGGATTGAAGGCATTCGTCTCCCACAGACCCATGTAGTTCCCGATGCCGGGTATGTCGAACTCGCCCGTGGTGTACTGCGTGAGCTGTCGCTCATGCAGGCCATCGTCGCCGACGCTGAAGATCGCCGCACTGACAGGCGTACTGGATCCGCCGACCATGCCGTTCATGGTGCGCCAGAAAAGAACCGTACCGGGAGATGCTTGCGCGGAAGCGACCAACGGTTGGGCCGCGAACGCGGCAGCGAACAAGCAGACAAGCGCCAGTAGGGCGCGGCTACGCGAGAGAATTTGCATGACACTCTCCTTCGGCCGTGGCGGCCGCCATGTCACTGGGGCGGATTACCGGCGCACCGTCCCCCTCGACACCTGACGCTGCGTCGGACGAGGTACTCTAGGCTCGCAAGCGCATGTGATCTGTGAAGTGCGTGATCGCTTGCAGAAAACAACCCGTTGAAAATAGTCACCTACTTTTTAGGCTGGACGACACCAATTTCTGGCACCAAGGAACTTGGTCGTCGCTACAGATGGCAGACATCTGCCTAGCCGCGATAACCCCTTCTAATCGCCTCCGTCTAATATCCCCTCGGCAGATATGGTTCGCCTGTGCTGCAAACACACGAGCGAACGCGATATGCCACGAGGAGCGGATCGCGCGTATCTATGTTTTAGGCGGAAATCAACACGGGCGCGATCCCACGTGTCTCACAGATTGTCTGGCTGCAAATGACGGCATTTCGCCAAGTTGCGTATTGTACCTACTAGTATGTACAGTATGGCACATGGATACAAGAGAACGTCTGATTGAGAGCGCCCAGGAATTGTTATGGGAGCGGGGCTATGTGGGTATGAGTCCCAAAGCCATTCAGGACAGAGCTTCAGCTGGGCAAGGCAGCATGTACCATCACTTTGAAAACAAAGCAGCGCTCGCTTCAGCCGCCATCGTGCGAAGCGCCGAGCAACTGTACGAGTCGGCCCGGCAGGAATTCGCGCAGCCCTGCTCCGCTCTCGATCGCATCGTTTCGTACCTTCATCGCGAGCGGGATGCACTGCGAGGTTGTCGCGTTGGAAGGCTGACGCAAGATCCAGAGATCATTGCCGACCCGCAACTCAGGCAGCCCGTTCAAGAGATGTTCGCGAAGCTGACACAGGGACTGGCCTCTCTCATTGTGGAAGGCCAAAGGGCTGGAGAGTTTCGCTCGGAAATGAACCCGGAAGATACCGCCTCGACCATTCTCGCCGTTGTCCAAGGTGCTTATGTCCTGGCGCGTGCCGAGAATTCCGCTGAACCGTTCCATCGCGCGATCGCGGGAGCGATCTCCCTCTTGAAGCAGCAGAGTGGCGTCAAGCGCGCGCCGCGAAAGTGAGCCTTCATCACCACGTCCTATGTTTTTTGCAGGATTGAATGGACCGTGCCCTTGATGGCCCTCAGAGAATCTTTTGATCTTGACCTATATCGGGCTCTTACGCGTGCGCACCATTTCTTACTACCTCATCGCAATCCTGGCATTTGCCATGAGCACGACTTGCAGCGTTGCCTCAGGTGTGAAGCCTCCGATTCTTCTCAAGGTCGATCTGCGCGATGCGCCGCGTAAACTCCTCCATACGACGGAGGTCATTCCAGTTAAGCCTGGTCCAATGACCCTCGCCTATCCCCAATGGCTTCCGAGCGTTCACCTAGCCGGGCCTATCGATCAGCAGGCCGGCTTGTTTATTACCGCCCACCGGGTTGGTTTCGCAGCACCCACGCCGATTCGCTGGGAACGCGACCCTGTGGAGCTTTACCTCTTCCACATTGTGGTTCCGAAGGGCGTCAGTTCCATTGAGGTGAACTTCGACTTCATTACCGCGGCCGATGCAACAGCCGCGGGATCAACCGACGCAAACATCGCGGTGCTCAATTGGAATACTGTTCTCCTGTATCCGTACCACGGGCGATCCACGAAGGTAGCTTCGATTGAGGTCACTCCGACCATCGTCATGCCGGCGAATTGGCATTTCGCTTCGGCCCTCCAATCCAACGAAGGGCCGGCCTCCCCCGAACCTTCAAATTCCGTCACCTTCCACACCGTTTCGCTTGAGCAGCTAGTCGATTCGCCGGTACTTTCGGGACGTTACTTTCGAGAAATCCTCTTAGCTCCAGAGATCACTCCCAAGCACTATCTCGACTTGGTGGCCGACACGCCGGCATCACTCCAGATCAATCAATCACACATCGACAAGTTCAGCGAACTTGTTCGTCAGGCTGGGACTCTCTTTCACAGTCGACACTACGATTCGTTCCACATGCTGGTCACGCTGTCTGATCAGATCGCTGGAGACGCTTTCGATCATCATCAGTCCCTCGACAATCGCAGACCAGCAGATTTCCTGACGAGCGAAAAGTCTCTCACGCTGTATGGGGACTACATTGCGCATGACTTCGTGCATAGCTGGAATGGAAAATATCGGCGCTCCATGAGCCTGATGGCCGCAAATTATCAGATGCCCATCATCGGTACCGATCTCTGGATCTACGAGGGACTGACTGACTATCTTGCAGGAGTCCTCGCCGCTCGATCCGGAATCTGGACGCAGCAACAATTTCTCGATCAATGGAGTGAGAAAGCTGCCCGCTTCGAACACCGCCCTGGAAAAACCTGGCGCGACCTTCAAGACACGGCAACGATGGCGCCGATCCTCTGGGCGGCCGACAGCTCCGCCTACGAAAGCTGGCGACTTGGCGGCTACGATTTTTACGGCGAGGGCGCTCTGATTTGGCTGGAAGTCGACACCACGATTCGCAGCGGAACCGGAGGCAAGAAATCTCTCGATGACTTCTTGGCGGTTTTTTACGGTAAGGGCACCGGCACTGGGACCGATACGCTTCCTTTCACCTTCGAGGACCTCGTCAACGCACTGAACACGGTTTATCCCCACGACTGGGCGTCCTTTTTTAAGGAACGTCTCCACAAGCTCACCCCGGAGGCTCCCTTAGGAGGCTTTACGCACGGTGGATATCGTTTGGTCTATCGGGACACACCGAATGCGTGGACCGCGCTGGCGGGCAAAAAGGATTTCGAATATTCGATCGCTATGAAGGTGCGACCTGACGGCGTAGTCACCGATGTGCTCATTGGTGGCATCGCGGATAAGGCAGGCTTTGCGCCGGGTATGAAACTTCTTTCCGTCAACGGGAACCCCTTTTCGATCGATCAGTTGCAGCGAGCGATCCGCAATGCCAAAGGAGCTCCACTTCCCATTGAGTGCGCGGTTGAAAATAACGGTGTCGCCACGACGCTCACCCTTGCGTATCACAGTGGAGAGCAGTATCCGGCCTTGGAGCGGGATGTCGGAACAAAGGATCGTCTCCTCGAAATAGTCACGCCTCGCTAGCGGCTTCCCTATTCTCGCATCTCGAAGGAACCAATAAGGACCAGACTCGTTGAATTGTATCGACGAGTCTGTGCAACTGCCGTTCGACAAATGCGGCGATAGTGACGGCATCCATAACCGGTCCCCTCTCTTTAGTGGACATCGCCAGCTTGGCGACGAATCTACGTCACAAACACTGTTCGGCCAGATGTTTTACCTGACCTCGATCGAACGCGCTCAAACCCCTCCTTTTCGTCGCTCTTCTGATGTGCGGGAACAATGCTGTCATGGCGTAATGAAGGTCACCAATTGATACGAATGCCAACCTTGCCGCTATAGCCATTGCTGCGATTATTGACGCCGACGTCGTACCCGGCGCTGGCATATACGAATACGTTCCGCGCGAGTTGCGAGCTGATACCCGTGCGCAAACCCACCCACGAGCGTTTGAGGTCGGAGTGAAAGCTCACCGGTGTAGTGGGAGTTGAGAACGCCACGCTTGGGTTGGCCATGAACTCGCGCCACAGGTCGACGCGCAGCCAGGTACTCATCAACCTGGGCCGCGTGGGGTCGTTGCCGACTGCCCAGCTTTTCTTCGCCTCAGTACCGATGCGGCCGGCCAGCGCATTGGCATTGTCGAAATACACACTGGATGCTGCATCGGAAGCATCGTTGAAGGACACGGTTTGATAGACCAGCTGCGCCTGCGGCACGAAGACCCAGCCGTTGCTCAGCGGAATCGGATAACCGCCTTCGAGTGATGCAGCGACGCCGCGGCCCACGGTTTTCAGCGGCGCCATGCGCGTGGAACTGGCTTTGACACTATAGCCAGTGCCCTGCACCACCGCATCTGTGTACCAGCCGGTCGGACCAAAGTGCGTCCAGTAGCCGCCCAGAGTGTAATTCTGCAGCTGATCGCGGCCCGCAATGGTGCCGTCGAAGTGTTTCACGTTGCCGGCGATCTGGCCGAGTGCGATGTAGACGCCGGCGATGTCGCTGCCGATGTCATGCTGGCCGCGATATAGATCGACACCTGCCTGCAACGTGAACATGTCGTCGCTATAGCTCGGCCCCTTGTTGCCATAGATACCGAATGCCCCGCCGTCGCGCGCATCGTGTCGAGCGATGACGCGAGCCCAACTGCCGTTGCCATGGTCGTCGCCAGGCAGAACGTCCTGGTTGGTGCGCTCCTGCAAGTTGTCCATCAGGGTCTGCCCGTAAGACAACGCCATCGACGGTACGGCGGAGTAAAGCGATACCTCCTGGCGATAGAGCGGCACGGTTTTCTGACCGGATTGCGCGCTTGAGCCGGACGAAGGTGTTGGTGCAGGTGTTGGTGCAGGTGTCGGTGCAGGCGTTGGCGCAGGCGTTGGCGCAGGCGTTGGTGCCGGCGTCGGTGCCGGCGTTGGCGCGGGTGTTGGCGCAGGCGTCGGTGCAGGCGTTGGTGCAGGTGTCGGCGCAGGCGTTGGTGCAGGCGCAGGCGTCGGCGAAGCACACGCCGGCGCACTAGGCATCAGCGAGCAATCCAGCTGCGAGCGCAGATACCAGTTCTGCGCGCTGCTGCCATCGGTGCTGCCGCGATAAAGCGAATACTCGTAAGGACCCGCCGCTACCGCACTCGCCAAACTAAATGCGTTGGCGGATGTCGTCCCGCCATTAATGGCGTCCACCACCTCGATGCCATTGGCGGTGGTGAGCGCGCCCGGCCCACCTGCATTAGTGATGCGCAACGCGGTGCTACCGCTAGCCGTACCACCATTGACGACCAGCAGATCCGACGGCGAACCGTCACCGCCGAGATAAGTGTTGAGCGCAACCACACTGCCCGTGCCACCAACATAACTGTTGGCGATGAGCTTGTTGCCAGTACCGCTTCCACCCACTTGCACCAGGCCGTTGTTGTTCAACGTGCCGTTGATGGTGAAGCTGCCATTGCTGCTGCCCAGTGCCGACAGCGCATCGGCCACTGCAAGGCTGCCGTTGTTGGTGACCGTGCCGGTGACACTGCCATAGCCGCCCAGCGTCGCGCCCGACGCTACCGTGGTAGTGCCGCCACCGCTCAATGCCGCGCTTGCGTTGCTGCTATCGCCTACCGCCAGGGTGCCCGCGCTGACGCTGGTGTCACCGGTGTAGGTGTTATTGGCGTCAAGAATGATGGTGCCGCTGCCGAGCTGATTCACGCCGCCCGCACCGGAAATGACGTGGTTGAACGTATACGTGTCGGTACGATCGAAAGCCACCGTGCCATCGCTGGCGATATCGCTGTTGATGCCGCCCGCCGCGCCACCATTGCCCAACTGCAAGGTGGCGCCGCTGTATACCGACACCGAGCCGTTGAAGCTCGCATTGTTGGAAGCCAGCACCAGCGTGCCTCCCTGCACGGTGATGCCCAGCTGCGCGGTGGGATTGGCGCTGGTGTTCGCCATGTCGCTGCCGAGTGTCCAGGTACCGCTGTCCACCTTGATCAGCGAACTGAAGTTCAGCAGCGCGCCTTGCTGCGTGCCGGTATCCGTGCCTGCCAGCGTGATGCTGCTGTTGCCGCTGCCGCCATCGATGGTGCCGCTCACGCTGGAACCGGTGTAGAGCGTGATCTCATCATTGCCGCCGGTAAAAGTGATGTTGCCGGTCACCGTGGCACCGCTGCGGTTGAAGAACGCCACGTTGCCGTTGCCCGCGTTGCCGATGGCGTTGCCGTTGGTCACGCCGGTCTGGATCGTGCCGTAGTTGTCCACGGTGTTGGTCGTACTGGGGTCCGTCACCTGGTCCTGAAACCAGATCGCCGCCGCGCCTTTCGAGCTGATGGTGCCGTAGTTGGCGATGGTGTTGCTGTCGCCCACCACATTGACCGCTTCGGAGGTGGTCGACGTGCCCGTCTGCGTAACTTGCGCATTGGCGTTGACGGTAAGGGTGCCGATGTTGCGGAACTCGATGGTGCTGTAGCCCATGTTGTAGCCACCTACGTTACTGCTGTTGGTGGTGGGGCTATTGGTGACCGTCGCGCCACCCTGCAGCATGATCGTTGCGTTGTCGCCCAGGCTGATGGCGTTCTGCGTAGCACCCGCATCGAGGGTGGCACCACTCTGCACTTTGACGGCGGTAAGCGTGGTTTCGTTGCTGCCAGCGCCGATCTGTGTGGTGTACGGATTGGGCGCGGTGCTGTCGCAGGTCACCGTTGAGCTGGACAAGCCCAGGGCGACGCAGTTGGCAAGCGCCGTTTTCACGACGACGAACGGGCTGGCGATAAGGGCGGACGAGGCGATGATGCGCGTTGCTACAAGCTTCACGAGTATGTCCTGCGTTATATGAGTCCCCTTCCCCGCAGGCGCCGTGCAAACGCACAGCCGTACGCGTCGGCGCAGTGCGTCGACGGTGCAGACATCCATGGATCCCCTGCGAGAAATCAGTCGACCGCTTGCTGGCTACCTGTTAAAGGCATCGCAGCAAGGTCGCTGGTTCGTGCGCATGATAACTACGGACAAGCAGTAATTGATCCATTGACATGAAAAAAAATAATGAACCAATGACTGATTTTTGGCACCCTCAGGACAACTCCATAACTATTCGTAGGGGGTGAGATAACTCTTCGTGCTTGATGTGCGCATATGGTCAGCATGCCTTCAGCGAGATTTTTGCCGCACCTCACGAATGTCTGCACAGGCCAGTTATCGACCCTAAAAGACAAGGTGTCTCGAACCGGTTTCGAAGTAGATTGCCCCCGGCTTGAACGAGCCGGCATCGGAACACGATGCAATCGCAGACAGCGTAGGACGAGCCGCACCGATGGATGACCCTATGGGCGCCGTACCTTGCGTTTGATCTGACACATCAATTGGAGGGGGCAATGAAGAAACGTTTGTACCGGGCCATCACCCGTGGATTGGCCTGCGGCGCGCTCGCCGTGCTTTCGATATCACATGCCGGTGCGCTGTCGGCACAGACCGCGCAACTGCCTTACACCTGGAAGAACGTGCGCATCGTGGCCGGCGGCTATGTCGACGGCATCATCGCGCATCCCGCGCAACAGGGCTTGTTCTACGCACGTACCGACGTGGGTGGCGCGTATCGATACGACTCGAAGAACAGCAAGTGGATCGCGCTGAACGACTCGACGCCGCCGAACCAGTCGTGGTCGGGCATCGAAAGCTTCGCGATCGATCCCAATAACGCCAACATGCTTTACATGATCACGGGTTTGTATACCGCATCCTGGGCCGGCAACGGCGCAGCGCTGGTGTCCTCCGATCAGGGCAACAGCTTCACCGTCTATCCGCTGAGCTTCCGCGTGGGCGGCAACGAGGATGGACGCAACGCTGGCGAGCGTTTGCAGGTGGATCCCAACATGGGTTCCATCTTGTTTTACGGCACATCCAACAGCGCCACCCAAGTGGCCGGTCAAAATGGCTTGTGGACCAGCAAGGACAAGGGCGCGACATGGTCCCGCGTAAGTGGCTTCACGGCGCTGACCAGCGACGGCACCGGCGTCGGCGTGGCGTTCGTCGCGTTCGCGCCAGCAGGCGAAGCCAAGGGAACGCCAACCAAGACCATCTATGCAGGCGTTTCGACGCGTGCCGCAACAACGACCAACACGCTCTACGAAAGTGCCGATGCAGGCGTCACCTGGAACCCCGTACCGGGCGGTCCCAGCAACCAGCTCCCGCAGCGTGGTGAGATTGGACCAGATGGCAATCTCTACGTCACTTACGGCAACGGCACCGATAGCAACGGCAACTACACGTACGCCCCAGGCCCTAATGGTTTGACGTCAGGGGCAGTATGGAAGTACGACACCGTCCATCACGCCTGGACGAACATTACGCCGCACGACCCATTCAACTACCCTTCCGGCTTCAGCGGTTTGTCGGTCGACCCTGCGCATCCCGGCACGCTGGTCGTGATGACCATGGATCATTGGTGGCCGATGGACACCATGTATCGCAGCACGAATGGTGGTACGAGTTGGACTGATGTGGGTGGCGCCACCGTCTCCGGCAACTTCCCGACCTCCGGCACGTATGCCATACGCGATTCCAGCATGTCGCCGTGGATGGTTTCGCCTGGACAGACACAAGCAACCTTCGGCAATTGGGGCGAAGTGGTGATCGATCCGTTTAATGCCGCACATGCCATGTACGGGTTCGGCGGCGGCATCTGGAGCACGTCCGACCTGACCGACGCCGATGCCGGCAAACCGACGTACTGGTCGGTTGGCGCCAGCGGTATCGAAGAAACGGTAGTGCAGGCGCTGATCTCGCCCACGTCCGGTGCGCATTTGATCAGTGGCCTCGGGGATGTCTGCGGTTTCGTGCACGTCAGTCTCACCGCGGCGCCGCTAAAGCAGATCAACAACCCCATCTGCTCGAATGGCACCGGTCTGGATTTCGCCAAGAATTCACCATCGACGATCGTGCGCGTCGGCACCGGCGGCAACAACGTGTTTGGCACGGTCTCCCATGATGGCGGTTCCACCTGGACACCGTTTGCCAGCCAGGGCGGCTCCAGCCAGGGCGGCGGCAAAGTAGCCATTTCCGGCGACGGCAAAAACATCGTGTGGGCGCCCACGGACGTGGCACCGATGGTTTCCACCAATAATGGTGCGAGCTGGACGCCAGTCAGCGGGAGTGTTCCGATCGGCGTACAGCTGTTGTCGGATGGCTTCAGCAGCAACATGTTTTATGCCTGGAATCCGGCCACAGGCGAATTCTTCAGCAGCTCCGACAAGGGCGTGACCTGGCATGCATCCACCAACACCGGCTTGCCCAAGGTGCCTTCCTACTTGATTAGCTATGCCACGGCGGTGACTGGTATTCCAGGCGAAGCCAAAGGCGGCGACATCTGGATCGCCACGTCGTCCGGCTTGTATCGCAGCACCAATTACGGTGCAACCTGGGCGCAGGTCTCTGCCGCCAGCGTGACCTCGGCGACTTCGGTCGGCTTTGGCAAGGCGATTACCGGAACGCACTACCCCACCATCTACCTGTCCGGCACAGTGAACGGAGTCACTGGCGTGTTCCGCTCCACCAATGTCGGTGCAACGTGGGTGCAAATCAACGACACGCTGCATCAGTGGGATGGCGTCACACTCGTGGTCGGTGATCCTAGAACCTTCGGCACGGTGTACATCGGACCGAACGTAGACGAAGGGCGAGGCATTATCTACGGCACGTCGCAGAACTGATGGATGCACGGTTCCCTCTCTGCTTTAAGCAGAGAGGGAACCGTACGCACAGATTGCAACAACGGCGCGTGCGTGGCACGGCATCAATACGCTTCGCGACTCACTTCACGCAACGCGTTGATCATCAGTGCCACGGCGGGAGACGGTATTTTTTTCGCCGGGGTAATCAGCCCGAAGTCGTCCATCTCGCAGTCCATCGTCAGCGGCAAAATTTCCACCATGCCGTGTTCCGCGTAATAGCGCGCCACATCTTCGGCGAGCACGGCAATCATGTCGCTCTGCTCCAGCGCACGCGTAATGAAGAGCAGCGCTGACGTCTCTACGACGTTCGACGGCGGCGCCAGACTCGCACGCTGAAACATCATCCCGAAACGATGCCGCAGCACGCTTCCGGACGGCGGCACGATCCACGCGCCGTGTTGCACATCGGACAGGCCGAGCGCACCCGCCGTCAATAGCGGATGGCCGCGTCGAACGACGGCATGGACGGGCTCGCCGGCTAGCGGCTCGTAGTGCAATGGAAGCTTGTCGTGCTCGGGGAACAAACGGCCAATCACCACATCGAGCTTGTCCTGAGCCAACCGTTCCAGCAGCACATTGCTGGTGTCGATGTCGACCACAATGCGAATGTTCGCGTACATGCGTTTGACAGCGGCGACGGCAGTCGGGAGAACGCGCACGCCCGGCGAAGTGATGGCACCGACTGCTACCTGCCCCAAACGCCCTGCCTTCAGCGCGGCGAGTTCTTCCTGGGCCTGATCGAGACTGCCGAGCACCATGCGCGCATGACGGATCAAGGCATCGCCATAAAGCGTTGGCCGCATGCCGCGTGGCATGCGTTCGAACAAGGGGGCCGCAAGCGTTTCTTCCAGCTCACGCAACAGTTTGGAGGCAGCCGGCTGAGTGATGTTGAGTGCTGACGCAGCGCGATGGATGTTGCCTTCTTCGGCAAGCGCGACGACCAGCAACAACTGCCGTGTTTTCAAGCGCGTGCGGACATACCACGGGTTGGTGTCGAGCATGGGTTAGGCACCGTCATTGATATCGATATGGATATCGGAGGAGTCGAATTTCTCATTAGTAGGTTATCAGCCTTATTCCTAGACTGCAGCGACCCTGTCTACACAAACCACGGTCAATGTCTGCGAGCAAACCCAAGCTGCGGTCTCAACAATGGTTTGGCACCACGGACAAGAACGGCTTCATGTATCGAAGCTGGATGAAGAACCAGGGCATTCCCGATCATGAATTCGACGGCCGGCCCGTCATCGGCATCTGCAACACCTGGTCGGAACTGACGCCTTGCAACGCGCATTTCCGCAAGCTGGCCGAACACGTCAAACACGGCATCTATGAAGCGGGTGGTTTCCCGGTCGAGTTCCCGGTGTTCTCCAACGGCGAATCGAACCTGCGCCCCACAGCGATGCTGACGCGCAATCTCGCTTCGATGGACGTGGAAGAAGCGATCCGTGGCAATCCGATCGATGCCGTCGTGCTGATGTGCGGTTGCGATAAGACCACGCCTGCCTTGTTGATGGGCGCGGCGAGCGTCGACGTGCCGGCCATCGTCGTGACCGGCGGCCCCATGCTCAACGGCAAGCTCGAGGGCAAGAACATCGGTTCGGGCACGGCGGTGTGGCGCCTGCACGAAACACTCAAGGCGGGTGAGATCGATCTGCATCATTTCCTTTCTGCCGAAGCAGGCATGTCGCGTTCGGCAGGTACCTGCAACACCATGGGCACCGCGTCAACGATGGCATGCATGTCCGAGTCGCTCGGCGTCTCATTGCCGCATAACGCTGCGATTCCCGCCGTAGACGCACGTCGCTACGTGCTTGCGCACATGTCGGGCATCCGCATCGTGCAGATGGCGTTGGAAGACCTGACGTTGTCGAAGATCCTCACACGCGAAGCGTTCGAGAACGCGATCGCCACTAACGCCGCAATCGGTGGTTCGACCAACGCGGTGATCCACTTGAAGGCGATCGCGGGTCGCATTGGCGTGCCGCTCGAACTGGAAGATTGGACACGCGTCGGCCGCAACACCCCTACCCTCGTTGATCTCCAGCCATCAGGTCGCTTTCTGATGGAAGAGTTCTATTACGCAGGCGGCCTGCCGGCGGTATTGCGCCGGTTAGGCGAAGCGAATCGCCTGCCGCATCCGGGTGCACTGACGGTCAACGGCAAGTCAATCTGGGACAACGTGCGCGAAGCGCCGATCTATGACAACAATGTGATTCGCCCACTCGATCAGCCGCTGATTGCCGACGGCGGCATCTGCATCCTGCGCGGCAATCTCGCGCCGAACGGTGCAGTGCTCAAGCCATCGGCGGCGACGCCCGAACTGCTCAAGCACCGCGGCCGCGCCGTGGTGTTCGAAAACTTTGATCATTACAAGGCGACTATCGGCGACGAATCGCTCGACGTCGACAAAGACTCGATCCTGGTCATGAAAAACTGCGGCCCACGCGGTTATCCGGGCATGGCCGAGGTCGGCAACATGGGGTTGCCGCCCAAGCTACTGCGCCAAGGCGTCAAGGACATGGTGCGCATTTCCGATGCGCGCATGAGCGGCACCGCGTACGGGACGGTGGTGTTGCACGTTGCGCCGGAAGCGGCGGCGGGCGGTCCACTCGCGGCAGTGCGCAACGGCGACTGGATTGAACTCGATTGCGAAGCGGGACGGTTGCATCTGGACATCAGCGATGAAGAACTCGAGCTCCGTCTGCGCGAGATCGACCGGGCCACCGCGCCGGGCGTGGCGGAGCAGATGGGCAAAGGCGGTTACGCGCGGCTTTATGTCGATCACGTATTGCAAGCCGACGAAGGCTGCGACCTGGATTTCCTGGTAGGTAAGCGTGGCGCCGCCGTACCGCGCCACTCGCATTGAGAGGTGAAGCATGACAATGTCGCTCACCGGTGAATTACTGATCGCAGGCGGAACGCAACGCGGCACAGGTGCATCGTTCCAGGCGTTCGATGCAGCAGGCAACACGCCCATCGCACAACCTGTTTTTCATAGTGCATCGTCTGCCGATGTCGATCGGGCCTGCGAGCTTGCGGATGAAGCCTTCGATGTCTATCGCGCGTTGTCCTTGGAAAAACGCGCTCAGTTTCTCGATGAATGCGCAGCGCGCATCGAAGCGCTCGGCGATACCTTGATTGAACGCGCGATGGCCGAAAGCGGCCTGCCCCGCGCGCGTCTCGAAGGCGAACGCGCGCGCACGGCCAATCAGTTGCGCATGTTTGCGGCGCTCGTAAGAAGCGGCGACGCACTCGACGCACGTATCGAACCTGCGTTGCCCGAACGCCAACCACCGCGCACCCATCTATGCTTCTGGCGTATGGGTGTCGGACCGGTCGCAGTGTTCGGCGCAAGCAATTTTCCCCTGGCGTTTTCGGTAGCCGGCGGCGATACGGCATCAGCCCTCGCGGCAGGTTGCCCTGTCGTGGTGAAGGCTCACCCTGCGCATCCGGGCACCTCCGAACTGGTGGGCCGTGCCATTCAACAAGCCGTTGCCGCGGCAGGCCTGCCTGCAGGCGTGTTCGCGCTGCTGTTCGACGCCGGCTATGACGTGGGCAGTGCTCTGGTCCAGCATCCGGTCATTCGCGCAGTCGGCTTCACCGGTTCGCGCGCGGGTGGCTTGGCACTGGTGAAGCTGGCAGCGGCGCGGGCCGAACCCATTCCCGTCTACGCCGAAATGAGCAGCGTGAATCCAAACGTGCTGCTGCCCGGTGCGCTGGCCGCGCGCGGTGAAATGCTGGCACGCGAGTTCGCGGCATCGGCCACGCTCGGCTGCGGCCAGTTCTGCACCAATCCCGGTTTGATGCTCAGCCTGGAAGGCACTGCGTTCGATGCATTTGCTGCGCATGCCGCGCATGAATTCAGCGCAGCGCCGGCTGGCGTAATGCTTACGGCTGGCATCCTGCGCGCGTACGAGCGCGGCATCGAACGACTCACGCAGCATCCGCAGGTGACGACGCTCGCACGCGGTAGCGCTGCATCAGACCGTGCACAGCCGGCATTGCTGCGCGTGCGCGCGTGCGATCTTCTTAATGACCCCTCACTCGGCGAAGAAGTGTTCGGCCCAAGCAGCATGCTGGTCGACTGCGCCGATGTGGCGGAACTGCGCACGGTGCTGCGCAAGCTTGAAGGCCAGCTCACCATCACGCTGCACATGGAGCCCGCTGACGCCGAACTCGCTCGCACGCTGCTGCCGCAGATCGAGCGCAAGGCGGGCCGCGTGCTGGCGAACGGTTTTCCGACCGGCGTCGAAGTTTGCGATGCGATCGTGCATGGCGGTCCGTTTCCGGCGACGTCGGATGGCCGCAGTACATCGGTGGGCACGGCGGCGATCGAGCGTTTTCTGCGCCCGGTTTGCTATCAGAACCTTGCGGATGAGCTGCTGCCCGATGCGTTGCGCGATGCCAATCCGCTCGGCCTGCAACGCCGCTTTGCGCGCAAACTGGAACCGGCAAAATAAGGTGGCGGGATGACTGAAGCAACGAATACGCACCGCACACCGCGCTACCGCGGTATTTTCCCGGTCGTGCCGACGACCTTCACCGAAACCGGTGAACTGGATCTGGCCAGCCAGAAGCGCGCCGTCGATTTCATGATCGACGCGGGTTCGGACGGCCTGTGCATCCTGGCCAACTTCTCCGAGCAATTCGCGCTTTCCGACGATGAACGCGAGATCATCACGCGGACCGTGCTCGAGCATGTGGCGGGCCGCGTGCCGGTGATCGTCACCACTACCCACTACGGTACCCGCATCAGTGCTGAGCGCAGCAGACGCGCACAGGAACAGGGCGCGGCGATGATCATGCTGATGCCGCCCTATCACGGCGCCACCTTCCGTGTGCCCGAGACGCAGATCTACGAGTTTTACGCGCGCGTGTCCGATGCGATCGGCATTCCGATCATGATTCAGGATGCACCCGCGAGCGGCACAGTGCTCTCGGCCGCGTTCCTTGCACGCATGGCTCGCGAGATCGAACATGTCGCTTACTTCAAGATCGAAACACCCGGCGCGGCGACCAAGCTGCGCGAGCTTATCCAGCTGGCCGGCGACGCAGCGGAAGGCCCGTGGGATGGTGAAGAAGCGATCACACTGTTCGCAGACCTCAATGCTGGCGCTACCGGTTCGATGACAGGCGGAGGCTATCCGGACGGCATCCGCCCGATCATCGAGGCCCATCGCGAAGGTCGTATGGATGACGCGTTCGCACGCTATCAGCACTGGCTGCCGCTCATCAATCACGAAAACCGCCAGGCCGGCCTGCTCGCCTGCAAGGCGCTGATGAAAGAAGGTGGTGTGATCGCCTGCGAACTGCCACGCCATCCCCTGCCCGCCATGCATCCGCATGCGCGCGCTGAACTTGTCGATATCGCGCGCCGTCTCGATCCGCTCGTGCTGCATTGGGGAAAATGATTTCATGACGGAAAATAACGACACCGAAATCAATGCACTCTCCATCGTGTGTGAGGAGACTGGAACATGACTGGTAAGATCCACCGACGCACCTTTTGCACCGTGTTAGCGGTCATGGCTGTCGCTCTCAGCATGAGCGGATGCAACCGCAGCGAGGCCCCTCTCAAAATTGGCTTCCTAGTGAAGATGCCGGAGCAAGCGTGGTTCATCAACGAACAGAAAGCTGCTACGGAGCTCGGCAAGAAGAATGGCTTTTCGGTGGTGAGCATTGGTACGCCGGACGGCGAGAAAGTGCTTGCCGCCATCGACAACCTCGGCGCACAAGGTGCGCAAGGTTTCGTGATCTGCCCACCCGACGTGCGGCTTGGGCCAGCGATCCGGGCCCGCGCGAAGCAATACAACATGAAGTTCGTGACCGTGGACGATCGGCTGGTGGACGGGTCTGGCACGCCACTCGAAGGTGTGCCGCATCTGGGCATGTCCGCGTCCAAGATCGGCAACCAGGTCGGCCAGGCCATCGCCGATGAAATGAAACGACGCGGCTGGACGCCGGAAGAAGTCGGCGCACTGCGCATCACCGATGACCAACTACCCACAGCAAAACAGCGTACCGACGGCGCGACGGAGACCCTGCTCGCCAATGGCTTCAAGCAAGGCGAAATCTTCGACGCGCCACAGCGCACCACCGATGACGAAGGCGGGTTCAATGCGGCCTCGCCCGTGCTCGTACAGCACCCGGATATCAAGAAGTGGGTAATCTACGCACTCAACGAAGAAACCGTGCTAGGTGGTGTACGCGCGACCGAGCAATTGCATATCCCAGCCGAAGATGTGATCGGTGTGGGCATCAACGGCGCCGGTGAAGCGTTCGCGGAGTTCCAGAAGAAGCAAGCCACCGGCTTCTACGGCACGATCGCGGTTAGTTCAACGAATCATGGCAGGCAAAGTGCGCAAAACCTTGTGGACTGGATTCGCGTCGGGAAAGAGCCTCCCGCCGATACACCCACCGTCGGCAAGTTGATGACGCGCGACAATTGGCAAGCGGTGCGCACTGAATTGGGTATTTGAACCCATGACGCGTGCTGGCGCGGTGGCGCAAACGGGCAAACACTCCTACCTGGAGCTCGACGACATCACCGTCAGCTTCCCCGGCGTGCGCGCGCTCGACCACGTATCATTGAACGTACGCGCTGGCGAAGTGCACGGCCTGATGGGCGAGAACGGCGCAGGCAAATCCACGCTGCTAAAAGTGCTCTCCGGCGTAAACCATCCGCAGGAAGGTACGTTGCGCCTGAACGGCGTGGAGAACCACTTCACCAACACACGCGCGGCCATCGACGCAGGCGTCGCGATCATCTATCAGGAACTACATCTGGTACCTGAGCTGACGGTGGCCGAAAACCTGATGCTAGGGCAGTTACCCAACCGGTTCGGTGTGCTCGACGAGCGTGCACTCGTCAAACGTGCGGTGGATGAACTCAAGCGCCTCGGTGAACACATCGACCCGCGCACGCCGGTAAAGCATCTCTCCATCGGCCAGCGCCAGATGATAGAGATCGGCAAGGCGCTGATGCGCGATGCGCGCGTGATCGCTTTCGACGAGCCCACCAGTTCGCTTTCGGCGCGCGAGATCGAGAATCTCTTTCGCATCATCGACACTCTGCGCACAGACGGGCGCGCAATCATCTACGTCACGCATCGCATGGACGAAGTGGATGCGCTGTGCGACCGCGTCACGGTGTTCCGCGACGGCAAGCGTATAGAGACATTCGAATCCGTGACCAGCCTCGACCGCCATCGGCTGATTACCGCGATGGTGGGTCGCCCGATCGCGGACGTCTACGGCTACCGCCCGCGCGTTGCAGGCGAGGTGCTACTCGAAGCGAAGGAGCTGATGGGCCCAGGTCTCGCAGAACCTGCATCGTTTACTGCGAGGCGCGGCGAGATCGTGGGCTTCTTTGGGCTAGTTGGCGCCGGGCGTTCCGAACTGATGAAGCTGATCTACGGCGCAACGCGCGCAAGCGCGGGCCACGTCGAACTCGGCGGCAAGCGCGTGAATTTCACCAGCCCACGCGACGCTGTACGCGCCGGCATCGCACTATGCCCGGAGGATCGCAAGCAGGAAGGCATCATCGCGATTGCTTCGGTGGCCGACAACCTCAACCTCAGCGCGCGCCGCCACTCCTGCCGCGCAGGTTTTCTGCTCGATGCCAAACGCGAGCATGCGCTGACGCAGGACTACATTCAAAAGCTCGCGATCAAGACACGTAGTGGGGACACCACGATCGGCACGCTCTCCGGCGGTAACCAGCAGAAGGTCATCCTGTCGCGCTGGTTGGCCGAACGCATCGAAGTGTTTCTGATGGACGAGCCGACGCGTGGCATTGATGTGGGCGCCCGCGCCGAGATCTACCACCTGCTTTACGAGCTGGCGGAAGCGGGACGCGCCGTGTTGATGGTGTCCAGCGATCTGGCCGAGGTGGTTGGCGTCGCCGATCGCATCATCGTGATGCGTGAAGGACGCATCGTTGGCAACGTACCGAAGACTGAAGCCACACCCGGCGATCTGATCAAGATGGCGCTACCGCGCTGAAGCACTTAAGACGAAGAGTAAATGAATCGAGCCATGCAACCAGACGAAACCCCGTCCACTCAAGCACCCAGGTCGCTCGTCACGGCTTCGCGTGCACGTGCGTGGGACTTGATCAACAAGTCGGGGATCGTAGTGATATTCATAGTGCTGTTCGCGGTGCTGTCCGCGACGGTGCCTGATTTCCTCACCACACGAAACATCCTGGGCTTGCTGCTTTCCGTCACGCTGATCGGCTCGATTGCCGTCACCATGATGTTTGTGCTTGCGCTCGGCGAAGTCGATCTTTCAGTCGCCTCCATCGTGGCCTTCGCGGGCGTGGCGGCCGCCACCACCATCACCCACTCGCATAGCGTGCTGCTGGGCATTGTCGCTGGCATTTTGTCCGGCGGCGCAGTTGGCCTGGTGAACGGCGTGCTGGTCGCACGCTTCAAGATCAACTCGTTGATTGCCACGCTTGCCATGATGGAAGCCGTGCGCGGCCTCGCCTATCTCACCTCGAACGGCGACGCCGTGATGATTTCCGAGGAAAGCTTCTTCGATCTTGGCAGCGGCTCGTTTCTCGGCATCTCGTATCCGATCTGGAGCAATATCGTCGGGTTCGTGCTGTTCGGCTTTCTGCTGAATAAGACCGTGTTCGGCAAGCAAGTGCTTGCCGTGGGCGGTAACAGTGAAGCCGCCTTGCTGGCGGGCCTGCCGGTCGTGCGCATCAAAATCATGGTGTTCGTGCTGCAGGGACTGGTGACTGGCTTCGCCGGCGTGATGCTTGCGTCGCGCATGAGCCTGGGCGACCCGAAGACTTCGGTAGGCCTCGAACTCGGTGTCATCTCCGCCTGCGTGCTAGGGGGTGTATCGCTCACCGGTGGTGTGGCAACGATTTCGGGCGTACTGGTAGGTGTGCTGATCATGGGGGCCGTGCAGAACGCAATGAGCCTGATGAATGTCCCGACGTTTTATCAATACCTGATCCGCGGCGGCATCCTGCTGCTGGCGGTGCTATTCGACCAGCTCCGGCGTAGCAAGCGCGGCGTGTGATGAAGGAAGAAACAGGCATGATCAAATGGGTTCGGCACATGCCCTTTGCCGCCGTTCTTCTGGGCATCGCCATGCCCCTCTGTGCTGAGGAGCGCAACCTGTCACGCGATTGGTTGTTTCAAAAAAGCGACATAACCAGCGCCTCGTCGCCCATCTACGATGATCATGCGTGGCTCAAGGTTGAGGTGCCGCACGATGGGTCGATTGAGGACAAACCCGATGGCAGCGCACCGTACGATCCGAATACACCAGGAGGGCAGAACTCCGGTTACTTGCCCGGCGGCATCGGCTGGTATCGGCGGCACATCATGCTCAGCGCCGACGATGCTGCACGCGTCGTCCATCTGAATTTCGAAGCGATCTACATGGATGCGGACATCTGGCTCAACGGCCAGCATCTCGCGCAACATCATTATGGCTATACAGCCTTCAGTGTGGATTTGACGGGCAAGGTCCATGCGGGTGACAACGTCGTTGCCATCCGCGTCAATCATGCCGATCCGTCTTCTCGCTGGTACGCAGGCTCGGGGTTGATTCGTCCGGTCAGCCTGGACATTCTGGATCGCGTACATCTTGATCCGGACAGCATCTTTGTAAAAACGCCCGAGGCAACGTCGGCGCTTGCGAAAGTGGTCACGCACGCCGTGATGGCCAATGATTCGTCGCAAACGCGCAAAGTCGACGTGGTTTCGAAGATACTGTCGGCCAATGGCCAAGTTGTTGCGCAGTCGCATCAGGACAAGTCGCTCACCGCAGGCGCCAAAGCGCAGTTGGACGAAACGCTTGCGATAACGAATCCGGCGCTGTGGTCTCCCGACTCGCCCAATCTGTATACGCTCGTCCAGGACGTCTACGTAAATGGCGCGATCACCGATGAACGGCGGACGCGTTTTGGCGCTCGCACCATCACCGTCGATGCCGTGCACGGCCTGCTTATCAACGGCAACAAGGTGCTGCTGCGCGGTGGCAACATCCATCACGACAACTACATGCTTGGCGGAGCGGGCTGGCCGGATGCCGATGCACGCAAAGTGGCCCTGATGAAGGCCGCCGGCTACAACGCCATCCGCAGTGCGCATAACCCAGCCAGCCAGGCCACGCTCGACGCCGCGGATGAGCTGGGCATGCTCGTCATCGACGAAGCGTTTGACATGTGGAACATCAGCAAGACGCCCATGGACTACGCGCGTTTCTTCAAACAGGACTGGTCGCAGGATATCGATAGCCTGGTCATCAGCGGACGCAATCACCCGAGCGTGCTGTTCTGGAGCATCGGCAACGAGATTCCCGAACAAGGAACGCCATCGGGCGTGGAAACGGGTCGCAAACTGGCGGAGCGTGTGCGCGGACTTGATCCGACCCGGCCGGTCACCGAAGCGATCAACGTCGACACGCCGCACATCGCCGACCAATTCGCCAACCTCGACGTTGCGGGATACAACTACAACGAACCGCTTTTCGCACGGGACCATCAAACGTATTCGCAGCGTGTCATGTTCACCACGGAATCGACGTCCAAGAACGCGTTCACCTATTGGCGTGCGGCGGAAACGATGCCTTGGGTGATTGGCGACTTCGTCTGGACGTCGGTGGATTACATCGGCGAGACCGGCATTGGCTGGATGGGTTATAGCCAGGATTGGCAAAAACTCGGCCCCTACCCTTGGCATCTCGCCTATTGCGGCGAGATCGACGCGACGGGACGCAAGCGGCCTGCGGCATACTATCGCGAGGTGGTCTGGAAGACGGGCATTGACCCTATTTCGGCATTTGTGCAGCAGCCCGCAGGCACCGAAGATCTGCCCAACCGGCATATGTTCACGCTGACCCAGCCTCACACGGATTGGTCATTGGATGATGTCCATCCAAGCTGGACCTGGCCTGGTCAGGAAGGCAAGCCGCTAAATGTTGTCGTGTATTCCGAATATCCGGAAGTGGAGTTGTTGCTCAATGGCAAAAGCCTGGGGCGAAAGTCCACCAACGTAGACACGCAATACAAAGCAACGTACTCGGTGCCGTATCACCCTGGACGTCTTGTGGCAATCGGTTATCAGGACGGCCATGCCGCGAGGCAATGGGAATTGCGCACGGCGAGTAAGCCGGCAGGCGTCGATGTATCAGTCGATCGAACGCAACTGCGCGCCAACGGCGAAGATTTGGCATACGTCACGATCGCGCTCGTCGACGACAACGGCACGCCTGTGTACAACCAAAGCGATGACCGGCGTGTGAGCGTTCGCGTCGTTGGTGCAGGAAAGCTTGCCGGCATGGGCAACGGAAAGCCCGATGACATTTCCAGCTTCCAGTCGGGGCAATGGAAGACGTTTCATGGACGAGTGGTCGCCGTGGTTCGCTCTGTCCTGCAAGCGGGGCCGATTGAGGTGCACGTCGATGTGGATGGTTTGACGACGCGGCGGATTTATCTCCATGCCGTGTCTCCTTAACCTCGGATTCTCTCAAATGCTTCCCACTTAATACCCGCGACAATACTCGCCGGAATGACATGCGAGGCTTCACGGCTCACTGAAATATTGGCCACCCTTACGCTAGACAGCGGAGTGATGAATGCGAATGATGAGTTGCCTCTGCAGCGCAATAGCCATCGCTGCGATATCCATCGGCGCAGACGCTGCAAACACCCAAGCCTCCTCACCAACGCTTGTGGGGCTCCCCTCCCCTTATACCTGGCAAAACAAAGCCGCCGAGTGGAACGCCAACGCCAACTCCCTCACGCTGACAGCAGGAAAGAAAACCGACTGGTTCGTCTATCCCGGCGGCGGATATACCGCGAATAGTTCGCCGCGATTGCTATTCAAAGCAGCTGACGATTTCATGCTCAGTACCAAGGTCGAGGTCAAGGCACACGCAACCTACGACGCTGGCTGCCTTGCCCTGTACGCATCAACGTCTACCTGGGCCAAGCTTTGCGTGGAAGCGCAAGCCGACCATCGCCTTGACGTGATCTCGGTGGTAACGCGTGGGTCCTCCGACGACGCAACGTCATTCCCTGTAAGTGGCACGTCGATTTATCTGAAGATCGCCAAGGCCGATGGAACCATCTTCTTCTACGCGTCCGAAGACGGCAAAGCCTGGACGATCATTCGCAAACTCACTCTGCCACCGGGCGATGGGTTGCTGGCGGGCTTTTCCGCGCAGTCGCCGGATGGGAATGGAGCAAGCGCCTTGTTCACGGATTTCCATTACCTGCCGCAGAAAATCAATCTCTGGAATTTGCGGTAGTAGAAACCTATCTGACTCCTTCGGAGTTGCCAGGGAAAGGATTCAACGCTGTTAAAGACAGGCAAAGTGATTGCCATCACTTTGTCACAGCCCAAATTGGGCCGATTAATTGCCTTGCCAGCCCGAATAAAATCGCAATTTTCCTCAGAAAATATTGGCCTAATGGCACTGAAAACCCGCCCTTTCGAGCCATGGTCTTCGCTGGCTGGAACAGTAGAATTGCGCATGCGTACCAATATTCTTCGACCTTGGTCGAGCTGAACGCAGCGACTGGCATAGCTTGCACATTCAGTGTGTGGGGACACGGAAGGCGATACGCATGACGCACCGAACCTTTCCGCGGGGCAGTCATTTAAGTAGCCCGTTAGCGCCCGCAATGTGCCCGCATCGCGGGCGCTTTTTTGTGATGTTCGCTCGACAAACAAGGCGAATGCCCCGTAGCGCATCCACTCACAACCATCGACAGATGGGATGTCGCTGTAGTCAATTTATTCTTGCAGTTTCAACAGGACATATTGCTGTCGAAACGGGACGATATCTCTCATTCTTCGCGTTTTGGACGTCCATTTAATATTTCAGTCATAGTGAATAAATAGCATGCGAACCCGGCGAAGCTCCTGCAGCGGGTCGAAGGAGGGCTTCCGATGCAGGTGTTCGTCTGCGACGGACAAGGTCGTCGCGCTCCCTTACTCAATCAAGAGGCAAGTTATGAACCACTTCTCCAAAAGTGGAGCGAAAGGCAAGCTGCTGTGCCTGACGCTCCTGCTGTCTGCTAGTCTCGTTCCTCAGCTTTCCCACGCGGGATGTTGGTTGCCCGTCGGTAACAGGATGGCCACGCTGTTGAAGACTATACCTACCAGGCAGGTGTCGGTGCTGGCGCATCGTGGCCTGTGGGGCGGCTACTCGGGTGATGCAACCTTGCCAGAAAACTCGCGTGGCTCGCTGCAGAAAGCGGACGACGAGTGCATGGATGCCGTCGAGTTGGACGTGAAGATGACGCGGGAAGGCGTTCCGGTGCTAATGCACGATTACAACCTCGGGCGCACCACCGACGTCTATAACGCGTTCCGCGGCGGCCATAAATACAACCCGATGAACAACCGAGGCACCAATCCGAGTGTGGCTTCCCTCAGTTGGGAGACCATCCAGTTCCTGCATCTGCTGACGCCGGATCGCAACCGGGTAACCGGCTACTACGTACCAGATATCTCCGGTGTGTTTAGCTACTGGAATCAACACGGTATGCGTACGCCGATGATCTTCGACACGAAGACGCAGGATGCCGTGCGTGCTATCGATCGATTGGCCCAGGAAAACTTCTCCCGCCCAAGCGACGTCGTAGGTGTGAAAGTCAACGCGACGCTGTACCCCTCCTACAACTCGTTCCGGGCTGATGCACCGACGATTCGCGTCATTCCTGTATTCACCACCAATATGCTCACCAAGATCAATGTGAGTGCAGTGGAAAGCGGTTGGCAGGCAAGGTCGCCGGCCGTTGAGATCAACGTGAAGCAACGGAATGGCCTGCTGCAAGGGCAACTGAATAACGCCAAGCGCGCGCGCTTGGCCGTCGGCGCCTTCAATGCGCTTCCGGATGCCCCGGGTCAGAATGAGTTCTACAAGAACACCGGACAGTGCTGCTACAGGCTGTCTGACCTGTACTTCTCGTATTGGGGTGGCCGAGACACCGCCGATAATCGCGGCGACTGGAACTTCCTGGTTTCGGAAGGCTTCACCTTCATCACCACCGACAACCCGCAGGGCTTGATCGGCTTCCTCAGGTCCAAGGGACTTCATTGATCTGAGCTCCAAGCGAGGGGGTGGCCAACCGCCCCCTCTCTCATATCGCGCAGTACGCCCCTTGAAGGCATCCCACTTATGACACCCCATCGTCGATTTTTCTACGCTGTCGCGCTTATCGGCATCACCGCCATGCCCGTTGCTTCATCACTGGCGGGCGACCCATCGCCAACGACCCTGCGCGTAGGCGATACGGCGCTATCCCCGCAACAATATCGCGACGTCGCCGTTGCGTTGCAGGAGACATCCGGTCTCCCGTCGTTCGCCGAGGACGCCGACCAGCTCAAACAGTTTGCGCAAATGGAAGTTCTCGCTGTCCGCGCACGCAAGGACAGGCTTGATCAGGACCATGCCATCGCCGCAAAGATTCGCATTGCGATCGACAACGTTCTTGCGCGCGCCGAGCGGGATCATCTGTACGCCTCCGCACCGATCACGAACGATGATGTGAAACAACGAATGGATTCGCATCCCAACGCGTACGACGAATACCAGCTCAGCCATATCTTCATCGCGATTGGACCAACCAAAAATGGTGGCCAACGTTCCGAACATGACGCCTTGCTCAAGGCCCAGCAGATCAAAAAGAAGCTTGATGCCGGCGCTGACTTCGCAAGCCTGGCGCAAACCGAATCGGATGACCCGCAAACGGCCAAGGACGGAGGCGAACTACCACCCATGCTTGGCATGTTCGTTGCGACCGAATTTCTGCCGGCAATCAGTCAACTTCATGATGGGGACGTAACCGCTCCTGTCAGGGGCGCGAAGGGTTATCACGTGATCCTGGTGCAACAGAAAGTCGCAGCCACCTTCGAAAACCGGCATAAGATGATCGAGTCGCTTATGCGCGATGAGGCAGTGGATTCGACCATTGCCCAGTGGATGCAGAGCACGCCGGTTGAGTTCAACAAAGCAACGCTTGACGGCCGCACAGCCAAATAACGCATGGCTTTACCTGCGCGCCAGCCAAGCCGGATGGGCAAGGATGCCCCCACCCATCGCTCTCCTTGGGTAAGGGCAGCGCATGGGGCGCGCATGCCCGTGTTTACTCGTCACCGTCTGTGGTGGGTGGCCGCGACGTTAAGCACGGCCGTCGCTTTGAGCGGCGTGATGCATGTAACCCGGGATGTCCCTGCACCGACAGCAACAACGAGCACACCACGATTCACTCCTGGCAATCAAACTTCTCTTCATCAAAGCATCGCTCCCACCATCCATAGCGATCCGGCGAGCCACCTGTTTGATAGTGCCAGCATGGACGAGCTGTGCAGTCGCATTTCCGCGCAAGCCGTGTCTGAATCGCAGCCCGAAGCGGCGCCGATAACCGCATCGGAGCCGGCGAACGCTGAGCAGGAACGACTGACCGCGGCGTGTGCGAAGAAGTTGGCTTCATCCGACGATGAAATTCTTTCGCGCATGCGCGACGCTGCAAATGCGGGGAACGCCGAGGCAAAGCGCCGTGTGCTGGAGCAAAAGCTCCAACAAGACGCCGAGGATGTTGATGCGATGGGCGATGACGTGTCGCCTGACGACATGCCAGCGGTCTACGCCTACTATGCGGATGATGTGGCCGCACTCCACGACATGGCTTTGCAACCGGATGCGGAAGCAGCCGGGTTGATGGCTCAGCTGATAGAGGACGGCAAACTCGTCGCGCGAGATCCGATAGCCACCGCTTCCTGGCAAATATATGCGCGGATTTCAGCGCAAGGCACGTTGCCTGCCGATGAGGATCTACTCAGAGACCCGGCGCTGGAGGACTTTGGCGAGGAAGATAGCGCTGCCGCCATTGCGTTGGCCAAAATACTCTATTCGAGCATGTCGTCCGCGAACACAGGACATCATGAGGTAACCGGGCGAATTGCTGCCGCTCTGTTCCTGGATGAGATCGAGCGGAATGTCGGTGGCCGACGCGCGACCATGCCCCAGCAAGCACACCAAAGCGCACCAGAGCGATGAGTAATTCAACTTTTTCATGCGTTCCCCTGGTAACGCAATAGGAAACCGCCTCCCTGCCCAGCAAATCGCTAAGCAGGGAAACGATATCCAGAGCCGCTGCGAGCTTTGCGTGCCTTACTTTGCCAACGCCGCGATCTCTGCGTCACTCAATGCCATGGAATAAAGACAGAAGTCCTGGATGCGTCCATTGAACGCCGGATGATTCGTGTCGCGACCAAGCATCCTTATTTGATCGCCAAGCTGATGCGGAGACAACAAAATGGAATCGGTGACGCCTGCAAGCTTCCCGTCGAGGTAAATCTTGCCGGTATTGCCGCTCAAGGTAACGGCGATGTGTGTCCACCGACCGACGGCCAACGGCACACTGGCCTCGACCGCCTGCTCGTCGTGATAGCTCGCGGCGCAGATCGCAAACCGAACGTGGCCGCTCCCTGACTGCGGCGCAAGGCGCATGTACGCGCCACCATCCTGCCCGATGAACAACAGACAGCTGTCCCAATGCAGCGAGTTGGCGTACGCCCACATCGCGACCGTGAAATCGCCGAGATCCGTAAGCAAGGAGGCAGGGAGCTCGACATAGGATTCCTTTCCGTCGAACGCAACGGCACTGCCCGACGTGCGGCCTGTACCCCAACTTGCGCCGCTCATCAGCGTTCCATTGCTGGGAATCCATTCACCATTGCTCGGAGTGACCCAGCCCACGGCGGAGTTTCCGCCGCCATCGGCAAGATTGATCGAACACCGCAGCTCGCCGGGAAACGCGACGCGTATCGGGTGCGATGCGGCGCTTGCACTGTTGCTGGCCTGAATTTGATAGAACCACACACCGTGCGAAGGCGTGTCGCTGAACGTCCGCACCTCGCCCGACGCGACGGAACCGATGACAGCAAAGGGACCGTTCGCACTGTTGCTACGCTTGACGAGGTACGACGCTGTGCCTTTGCCGCCCCACCATGAAAGCACTACTTTGCCCCCGGTGCATACCGCCGACACGCCGAAAGGTGCGCGCAACTGTCCGACGTAATTGTCGAGCCGATTCGTGAGCGTCGGGAATACCATGTCGTCGCCATTGCCCGACCAGTAATTGGGCTCGGACTTGAGCACCATCTTCGACACGTTGGGCGCGTCCAGACCCATGCGATTCACGTAATGGTTGTAGATGGTTTCCCAACAGGCGCGCATGTTCTGGTAGGACTGGTTGTTATCGGCGGTGAAGGTACCCTGAGAACTCCATTGGGGCGCGAACGGCAGCACATAAGGCTTGCCATGCTGATCCAGCAAATTCGATTTTGCGACGTACTCCGCGCCCGCAAGGAACCGGTTGTTGAACAACGAATAGAGATCGTCGCCTTGTTTCCAGGCCATTTCGCACAACACACCACACATCGACATGCCCAAGGTGGCATGCCCTTGGTCGCGCCCGCTCTCCTGCCACTGCCCCATAAAACCAGGATGCATGAAGTAAACGGTGTGGATGGATGCGCCGTTGCCGAACACCTTGCCGATGTCGCCCCGGTTATTGGAGGTGTAGTAGTCGATCGCCTGCTTGTACAGGTCGAGATCGTCGCAGAACACGCCGATGGCAAGCGTGCCGGCCAGTGCGGCAAGATCCCAGTTGGCAAAGGCAGCCCAAGGCTCTCCGTTGTTTCGGGTGGCCACGCCTTGCAGCCATCCGCTTGCCATCGACGCAAACACAGTGCGAAGCATGCTCTGGAAGCGGGCCACTCCCTGCCGCGTCCAGCCCGGGTAAGTGCGCATGATTTCGGCGGCGTTGGCCCATTGATGGCCCTGGATGCCGGCGAGCAGAAACCCTGTCCAATCCTCGTGCATGGTGGAGCCTGGCGGAATGGTCCCGATAGCTTTCAAGGCCGCGGACCAGGCATCGAGTGTGTCGACAGCCAACTTCGCGTAAGCCTCGTCGCCTGAAATCTTCCAACGCAAGGCGCAGCAGTACGCCCTCTGAATGTCCCAGTGCATGGCTCCCGCATTCGTATAGCGGTAGACGGCAACCTGGGGATTGGGTTTGCCATGCAAATCGGTGGCGCTCGCCGAACACAACGTCTTCCACCAGTTTGTCCAGGGCTGTTCGCCACTCCTGATCTTGTTGCGGATGCGCGTGAAATCGTCCTCGTTAACGAGCAGACCCGGATGTGTGAAGCGATTTGTGCTCAAGGGACTGCCCGCCGGACCGGAACTGAATGCTGGCAGGCTTCCGGCTTTGCTTTCGCCGATGCCGAGTCCGAGCAGCAACGCACCAGCACCGAGGCCCGTGATGAAGCGTCGCCGAGAGCCGTCCTCAATGTTGCTGCGCGCTTCGGCATCGGCTTGCAGATCGAGCATGGGGTCGTTTATTTGCTTCATAAATTTGCACCTAGGTAGCCATCGGGATCGTTGCCCATGGCTCGATGGAAGAAATGCAACGGAGAACGAATGGAGGCTGGATACAAGAAAATTTATTCCGAAACCTCTCACATCATTCGATGAGAGCCATTGCTCATAAACCAACATGACACTTTTGTATCGCGCTTATTTCGTACCGAAGACGATCAGATAAAAGCGATTAATAGCCCCTCATTTTTGAGGCGCATCATGCAGAAACCGACGATCCATGAGCATGTTCCCCAAGGACAACTCAATGTCAGTTGGGGTCACGCGATCATTTTTGAGAAACAGAAGGCATTTTCTTCACACATAATCTGAAGGAACAAAATGAGATCCATGAAAATTTGGGCTCCTCAGATATCCATATCGATATCAGTGGCAATGCAAATCATCGCCAGGACTGCGATGTGCATCGCAAAATATATCCTTCTTGCATCACCGGATCGCATGGCAAAGAAAAAGACTCACATTTTGCCGTGAAATTGCTGCTGCGCAGCTTCAATTTTCATAAGTGTCTCTTGTGTTCTTCGCAATGCCTCGCCTGACAGCGAACGATAGAGTGCAGCGCCATGAACGACGCATTGCACGCGTTGCATCCCACGTCAGCATGAAGCAAGCCATGCGACGTGCGTCATGAACGCTTGCACTGTCGTGTGACCGACACACCATCAATAGGGGAATGAAAAACAGCGCGGCATAAAGTGCCGTCGGCTTTCGCCAAGTAAGCAACTAAATATCTGTTTAGTTACACAACAACGGCGTAGTGCTTCGTTCGCACGCAGAATTAGCTGATGGATCAGCGTAGCGCCACACCGCAACGATCCAACATACAAACTGGAGGGGACTATGAAGACACTCTTGCACCGGGCTGTTGCCAGGGGATTGGTTTACGGCGTGCTCGCCGCGCTTTCGGTATCGCCTGCCGCAACGCTTGCGCAAACCACGCCGTCCTACACCTGGAACAACGTTAGAATCGTCGCTGGCGGCTATGTCGACGGCATCATCGCGCACCCGAAACAGCAAGGATTGTTCTACGCGCGCACCGACGTGGGCGGTGCTTATCGTTACAACTCGCAGACAGCGAAATGGGTGGCGTTGAACGATTGGACGCCACCGCAAGATTCTGGATGGATGGGCATTGAAAGCATTGCCGTCGACCCGAACAACCCGAACATGCTTTACCTAGTGGCGGGCCTATACACGCAATCGTGGGCACCCAATGGCGCGGTTCTGGTGTCATCCGACCAGGGCGCACATTTTACTTCGCATCCGCTCAGCTTCCGCGTTGGCGGCAATGTGGACGGACGCAATGTGGGCGAACGTTTGCAAGTGGATCCGAACAAGGGTTCGGTCCTGTTCTACGGTACGTTCAACGCTGCGAATCAAGCCAGCACTAACGGTTTGTGGACCAGCACCGACAGCGGGAGCACCTGGAGCCACGTGAGCGGTTTCAATGCACTGTCCAGCGACGGCACCGGGGCGGGTGTGGCTTTCGTTGCTTTCTATAAACCTTCGAGTGGTGCGGGCTCACCGACCAAGACCATCTTTGCCGGCGTATCCACCAGCACCGCAGCATCGTCGCTGTACAAGAGCACGGACGGCGGCACGACGTGGGCGCCGGTTGCAGGCGGTCCTGCCGCAGGCATGCTGCCGCAACGCGGCATGATTGGTCCGGATGGCAATCTGTACATCACCTACGGCAATGCCATCGGCCCCAACGGCATGACGGCCGGCCAGGTGTGGAAATACAGCATCGGTTTGAATACCTGGCAGAACATCACGCCGACCGATCCGTACAACTACCCTTCCGGTTTCAGTGGTTTGTCGGTGGATCCGGAAAAGCCCGGCACGGTCATCGTGATGACGATGGATCACTGGTGGCCTACCGACACTATGTATCGCACCACCAATGGTGGTTCGACCTGGACCGACGTGGGAGCGAAGGCCGTGCGCGATTCAAGTTTGTCGCCATGGATCGTGCCGCAAGGCCAGACGCAGGCACCGTTCGGTAACTGGGGCGAGGCGGTGATCGATCCCTTCAATTCCGCGCACGCCATGTACGGATTCGGCGGCGGCATCTGGAGTACATCCGATCTGACCTCTGCCGATGCTGACCAGACGACGCACTGGAGCGTGGGCGCCGACGGCATCGAGGAAATCGTGGTGCAAACACTGATCTCTCCCACCACCGGTGCGCCGCTGATCAGCGCGCTTGATGACGTTTGCGGCTTCGTGCATACCAACCTCACCATCGCTCCCAGCACGCAGGTCACCCATCCTGTCTGCGGTAGCGGCACCGGACTCGACTTTGCGAAGAACGCACCATCGACCATCGTGCGCGTCGGTAGTGGCGGCAACAGCAGCAACAACGCGTTCGGTTCTGTTTCGAGCGATGGCGGCACTACCTGGACGGCGTTTGCCAATCAGGCGGGTTCCAGCAACGGTGGCGGCACGGTGGCAGTTTCCGCGGACGGCAGCACCATCGTATGGGCACCGTCGGATGTTGCACCGGTGGCATCCAACGATCACGGTACTACGTGGAAGACGTTGACCTACTCATCAAGCAGCGGTACCACCAACCTGCCAACCGGTTCGCAAGTGCTGTCCGATGGCCTCAACGCGAATCTGTTTTATGCATGGAATCAAGCTACGAGCACGTTCTTCAGCAGCGGCGACAAAGGCGTGACCTGGTATGCGTCGGCCACATCCGGCCTGCCTGCAGTACCGTCGTATGAAACAAGCCAGGCGGTGACGGTTACTGGCGTGCAGGGTGATATTTGGCTCGTTACGCCATCTGGCCTGTATCGCAGCCAGAGTTCCGGGTGGAGCTGGAATCAAGTCGACGCCTCCACTGTCACTGCCGCGGCATCGATCGGTTTCGGCAAGGCCGCACCCGGCAAGTACTATCCGACCATCTACCTTGCCGGCACGGTGAACGGCGTGGCCGGCCTATTCCGCTCCACTGACACCGGTGCAACCTGGGTGCAGATCAACGATGCGCAGCATCAATGGGGTGGCGTATGGCGCGTGATTGGCGACCCGCGGACGTTTGGCACCGTGTATCTCGGAACGACTGGCGGGCGCGGGATCATTTACGGCATGTCGTCGAACTGATGTGTGCATCGCTCCCTCCCCTGCTTTTCGGGGGAGGGATTCGAGCTTTGTAGGCTGGGATCGAATCCGGCATCGCCATCTGCATGAAAGCTGGTATTTCATCCCAGCCTACGTGAGATACCACCTTGAAGAAGGGAATGAACCTCGTGACACACTGGCTAAGAAGCGCACTGTTGCTGCCTATCCTGCTTGCTGCTGCAACAACATCCGGTGCACAGGAAGTCGCCCCAACTCCACCCATGGGCTGGAACAGCTGGGACTCCTACGGCCTCACCATCGACGAAGCCGACTTCAAAGCCAACACCACGGAACTCGCCAAACTGCACGCTTACGGTTGGACGTATGCCGTGATCGATGAAGGCTGGTACATGGGCAATCCGTTCGGTGACAAGTTACAACATCGCGACTATGCCGTGGATGCGCATGGACTGCTGATTCCCTCATCGAAACGCTTCCCCTCTTCTGTCGATGGACAAGGCTTCAAACCCATCGCCGACTGGGTGCACCTGCAGGGGTTGAAGTTCGGCATCCATATCGTGCGCGGGATTCCCAAACAGGCCGTGGAGGCAAATCTGTCGATTGCTGGCTCTCCGTTTCACGCACAAGATGCTGCCGATACCGCCGATACCTGTCCCTGGGACGATGGCGACTATGGCATCCGTGACAACGCAGCAGGGCAGGCTTATTACGATGCGATGATGGCGTTGTACGCGCGTTGGGGTGTCGACTTTCTCAAGGTCGATTGCATTGCCAATAATCCTTATCGCATCAGCGAGATTCGCCAGATCGCCGCGGCGATCAAAAAGACCGGACGCCCGATCGTGCTGAGCTTGTCGCCCGGACCGACGCAGCCTTCGCACGCCTCAGAGATTCGTAAATACGGCCAGATGTGGCGCATTTCCAATGACATATGGGACGGCTGGACATTCGCACACGACCATCCCAGCGATGATTTTCCGTCGGGTGTGGGCAATATCTTCGATCGCTTGCTGCCGTGGACAGGACAAGCCCACGACGGTCGCTGGCCCGATGCCGACATGCTGCCGTTCGGCATGCTCGCGCCGCACCCAGGCTTGGGCGAGCCACGTCATTCTCGCCTGACACTGGATGAAGAACGGACACAGCTGACTCTCCTCACCATTGCGCGTTCCCCGCTCATCCTCGGCGCCAATCTGACGAAGCTGGATGACGCCACGCGTGCGTTGATAATCAACAAAGACGTCATCGCGATCGATCAGCACAGTCACGATAACCATCCGATAGAACACCTACCTTCAGGCTTCGAACACGTGCGCGTGTGGGTAGCATCCGGAAAAGCCGGCGAACGTTACCTGGCCGTGTTCAACTTGGATGATAAGCCAGCATCATCGAACGCGAGTTGGGAGCAGCTCGGCCTGGCTTCCGGCAAGCATGCGGCGCGCGAGCTGTGGAGCGGCCATCGCTTGGAGGCATCCGATCGTTTGGCGATCGGTTTGCCGGCACATGGGTGTGCGTTGTATGCAGTAAGCCCAGTGCGGTAACGGATGATGCCCCAATAATCTTGATGCAGGAGAAAGGAATGAAATCGTTGATCCGCTCTATCTCTCTGTCTTTGACGTTGGCAGTCCCGTGCGCGCTTGCGAACGCCGGGCAGATACAGCAGCACACCTCATCTCACCCGGTTCCTGCCGTTCAGGACACGGAAACGCCAGCGCAGCGCGATGCGCGCATGGCCTGGTGGCGACAGGCGCGTTTTGGCATGTTCATCCATTGGGGGCTCTACGCCGTGCCGGCCGGCAACTGGCAAGGCAAGCCGGTTGACGGCATCGGCGAATGGATTATGTACAACGCGAAGATTCCCGTCGCCGACTACAAAAAGCTCGCGTCGCAGTTCGACCCCACAAAATTCGATGCGCATGCCTGGGTCGCTCTCGCCAAGGCTGCCGGCATGAAATACATCATCATTACCGCCAAGCATCACGACGGCTTCGCGATGTTCGATTCGAAGGCGAACCCGTTCAATATTGTCGATGCAACGCCATTCAAACGTGATCCGTTGCAGGAGCTCGCCGTAGAAGCGCACAAACAAGGAATCAAATTCGGCTTCTACTATTCGCAAGATCAGGATTGGTCGGCAGCTGGCGGCGCCGCACTTAACATGGATGCTTTCCATACCGGCCATTGGGACAAAGCTCAGCAAGGTAACTTTGCCGACTACTTGCACACCAAGGCCATTCCGCAGCTGAAGGAACTGTTGGCCAACTATCAGCCAGCGGCGCCGTCGGTGATCTGGTTCGATACCCCCACCTCGGACATGACGCCTCAGCTCGCATCGGAAATCGTCACCCTGCTCAATCAGCATCCGAACTTGATCTGGAACAATCGTCTTGGCGGAGGCTATCAAGGTGATACCGAGACGCCCGAACAGCACGTTCCCGCGCAGGGCTACCCGGGTCGCGACTGGGAAACCTGCATGACGATCAACGACACCTGGGGCTACAAATCAGCCGACACTAATTTCAAATCAACCCAGGAACTCATACGGACCCTCGCCGATGTTGCAAGCAAGGGCGGTAATTTGCTGCTCAACGTCGGCCCCGACGCGGAAGGCGTTATTCCTGCAGGAGAAGCCGAACGCCTGCAGGCCATTGGCACATGGCTCGACGTCAACGGCGAATCAATCTACGGTACCGGGCCAACGCCGTTTCCGGGTGATCATGGAAAGTTCTCTACCACTGAAAAAACCGTTGGCGAGAAGCAGCCGAAATGGGTGCCTGCCTGGGATTGGCGCGCTACCGCCAGGCCAGGAAAAATCTACATCCATTTGCTGACTTGGCCTGGCGAGGCATTCCACTTGTCGGGTCCCCGAGTCCAGATCAAGAAAGCTTACTTGCTCGCGGATCCACAGCACGCACCACTTAAATACACCCAAAAAGGACAGGTGCTCGATCTGCAATTGCCAGGCAAGCCGCTCGACCCCAACGATACCGTTGTTGTGCTTGAGACCACTTGACGCTTCTAGTCGTAAATTTGCGTGTGCACGACGATGGTCGGTTGGTTACAGGGCGCCCACGGGATCGGCAAAGCAAGTCGCAGTGCTGCTTCGTCCCGTGCCTCGCCAAAAAGTTGGCATCTGTGAGAAGACCTCAACCGCCCTGCCCCTAATCGCCATAAGGTTGAGGGTGTTCGAAACCGAGGCCCAAGAAGTCAAATACAGGGCTCATTGCGAACCCACGTTAGAGGAAGCCGCTGGTGTGAACGATTCGGCGGCTGCGCGCTTGGGCGTGTCGGCTGGGCACCAGGTCTTGAGGCGCTTGCCCGCACGGAACAGATCGATGCATACACGCATTTCGGCTTGAAAGGCCAAGTCAGGCGTGTTTATCGGGCAGCCATACGACAGTGGCTTGCCGTCGTTGTACTCAGCGATGCAGGTCGACAGTGGCAATGGCTTGATCGGATGCGGATCGCCAACCAGCGACGACGGCGGCAGGTTGAGGCGCTCATCGCGATCCATGGGCGAGGGTGGCGTGGGAGGCGCGCCGCACAGTAAGTTGGAAGCCGTACTGCGCTTGGTGGGATCACACATGCTTTTGGTGATCGCCTGGATTGCATCGCCTATATGGCGACCCACAGCACCACCAGCTGTCTCGTTCGGAGGCGGAAAATATTTATCGAAACGCGTGGGCTTGAAGTGCATGGGATTGATGTCGTGCTGCATGATCTGACGATCGTCCGCAGGCTTGGCCGGTTTGGCCCCGACACTTGATGTGTCCGTCAGCGCGGGTGGTAGCCGTAAATTGATGGCGGCCGGTGTGGCCACGGAAGCCGCCGGCACAGGTGCTGCCGCATCATCTTGCAGGACCATCGCATCATGACGTGGCCTCTCGTGCGACACGGGGCGAACGCGTGGCGCCGCCGCCTGCTGCGGCGACACCAACTTAGGCAGCATGGGTGGCGCAGGCGGCGGAGTGGCACGCCGCATACGGGTGCCATCCAGCAGACGCACTATCAGCACCTGATCGCCATCGACAGGTGCTATCGGCCGCATCGCAGACCACAGCATCAGCGCGAACAGCGCGTGTAGTGCTAATACCAAAGCCAGCACGAATACCCGCGCTCGACGCGTCAGCGCCGGCTGTCGCCAGCGCATGTGGTCCAAGGTCTGATGTTGGCCGTGCTCGGAACGTTCGATGACACAGCCTCATTCAAGCCAATTACCCGCGTAAAACTTACGCATACCGTCAGCGCGTGTTGCGGCTAACGTCGGTAGACACGTTCTTTCATCAAGGGTTCCCTTGATAGAGAGCTCAACGAGGAAACCGGGGCCGAGGAGACTAAATGCCCTCTGGCTTGGTGTTCGGGAGATTCACGGGGAAACTTCAGCATTCAATGCTATACGCATGTCGGTGCGGATCACGCTATGAATCCGTGCGCGCGATTCATCGAAAGGATATCTCGCCCGGCCCGTCAGCTACGCGTTCATCGCGCAACTGCGGCGGCAAGGTTGTTATGTGCAGTTACCAAACAAAAGATGCCCGTAATAAAACGTGGCAGGGACAATGTGAGCGCCGCGACGGAGCAGAGGGATTATCCCGCCGCCATCAGCAAGGTCTTGGGTTCAAGATACGCGCTCATGCCCCATCGACCCATCTCGCGGCCGAGCCCGGAGTGCTTGAAGCCACCGAACGGTGCGCGTGGTTCGTGGGCGAGCGTGTTGACGAGTACGCGGCCGGAGTCGATCTGGCGCGCCACGCGCTCGCACCGTTCGAGGTTTTTGCCTAGTACGATGGCGCTGAGGCCGTAGCGCGTGTCATTGGCAATGGCGATGGCGTCGGCCTCGTCGTCGTCGTCGTAGGGAATAATCGTGAGCACGGGGCCGAAGATTTCCTCGCGCGCAATGCGCATGCGGTTGTTCGCGCCGGTGAAGATCGTCGGCTTTACGAACCAGCCGACGCGCAGGCCGTCGGGCCGGCCCTCGCCGCCAGCGAGCACTTGTGCGCCCTCCTCGATGCCGAGGCGGATGTAGCTCTGTACGCGTTCCCACTGTTTCGCGCTGACCATCGGGCCGATGTCGGTCGTAGCATCGCGCGGATCGCCGGACTTGACCTGTGCGACGGCTGCCTTCGCGACCTGCTCGAATTCCGCTAGCCGCTGCCGTGGCACCAGGATGCGCGTGCCTGCGATGCAGGCTTGACCACTGTTCATGAACCCAGCCTGCAGCACCAGCGGCATGATGGCGGCGAAGTCCGCGTCGTCAAGCACCACGGTCGGCGACTTGCCGCCTAGCTCCAGCGTTACGCGCTTCATCGTCTCGGCACCGGCGCCGACCAGATGCTGACCAACCGCGGACGAACCGGTGAACGAGATCTTGGCGATGTCGGGATGGCGCGCGATGGTTTCGCCGACCACGTCGCCGCGGCCATTGACGATGTTGAACACGCCTTTGGGGAGACCCGCTTCGTGCAGCGCCTCGACGACGACCTGCGTCTGCATCGCACTCATTTCGCTGGGTTTGATAACAGCGGTGCAACCGGCCGCCAGCGCCGTCGCCAGCTTGTTGCAAATGAAGCCGGCATCGCTGTTCCACGGTGTGATCAGGCCAGCCACGCCGACCGGTGTCAGGATCACGCGCGCGCTGCCAGCTTGCTCCTCGAACTGGAAGGATCGCAGCGCGTCGATGGCCTGCATGATGACGTCGGCCGGATAGGTTGCCATCCAGCGACCACGCGTGTGCGGCGCGCCGTATTCGGTGACGACGGCTTCCATCAGCGCATCCTCGCGCGCCGCGATGGCTTTATGCATGCGCTGAAGCGCATCGATGCGCTCCTCGCGCGTGGTGCGCGACCATGCTGGAAACGCCGCCTTGGCCGCAGCGATCGCGCGCTGCGCGTCCTGCTCGTCACCCAGCCGAACCTGGCCGATGACTTCCTCGGTGCTGGGGTTGTGCAGGTCGAACCATTCCTGGCCGTGTGGCACGACGAATTCGCCGTTGATGTAGATGTGTTCGATACGCTGCATGTCGACTTCCTCTGGAAAGGTGAAGGTGCCCCGCCAAGCTGGGAGAGCCGGCACTGGGGCGTTGCACAACGCAGTCTAGGGATGGATCATTGTTCTGATAATCCGATTTATAGTGAATGGCATATTCCGAATATCAGGATAATCCATGCATCGCACGGGAATGACCGAACTCGAAGTGATCCTTGCCGTCGCGCGTCGCCACAGCTTTCGCGGCGCGGCGCAGGAGCTGGGCATGTCGACCACGGCGGTGAGCGGTGCCGTGGCCGGGCTTGAGGCGCGCCTCAAGGTGCGCCTGTTCAACCGCTCGACGCGCAGCGTGGCACTCACCGACGCGGGGCAGCGTTATGTAGAGCGTATCGCCCCGGCACTCGCCGAAATCCACAGCGCCGGCGAAGAAGCCGGCAGCGGACCCGACACGCCCAGCGGCACGCTGCGGATCAATGCGCCGCAGGGAGCGGCATCGCTGCTGCTGGAACCTCTGTTCGGCCCTTACGCGCAACGCTACCCCGAGGTGCGCATCGACCTGGTGAGTGAGTCGCGCATGATCGACATCGTGGCCGAAGGCTTCGACGCCGGCACCCGCCTCGCCGAATCAGTGCCGCAGGACATGATCGCCGTGCCGCTCTCCCGCGACCTACGCATGTTGGTGGTGGCGACGCCCGAATATCTGGAACGCCACGGCACGCCCAAACATCCGCGCGACCTGCTCAAACACCAGAGCATCGGCATGAACATGTCGCACGGTGGCATCTACCGCTGGGAACTGGAGAAGAACGGCCGCAAGCTGCAGATGGACCTGCCAGTGCGCATGGCACTCAACGAGCTTGCCGCCATCAAGCAGGCGGTGCTGCTTGGACTGGGCATTGGCTTCATTTCCGAATGGCTCATTGCGGAGGAACTACAAGCCGGCGTTCTGGTGCCCGTGTTGGTTCCGTGGTGCCTACCCTTCGGCGGCCTGAGACTTTACTACCCAGGTCGCCGTTTCGTGCCCGCGCGGCTGCGCGCGCTGATCGAACTGGTGAAGGAGTTGCAGCTGACCTCGGGCTGAAACAGGTTCCCCAATTTGTTGACCTATCTTTGTTCAGCAAGCACGCGTTTGATCGTTGGGATGTCCCCACATGCCACCGCGTCGTATTCCGTCTTTCCGTCGGCCCGTATTTCACATTTGTCTCCCACCGCCGCTGCAGGAATGCAATCGACGCAATGAAGCATAGGAGGAATGAAATAGGCGCCGTTTTGATGCGCGGTTTGCGCGCTGGTGATCAACAGATAGCGACGGTTGTCACTGTCTAGCTCCATGAAGCGACGGAGATCGTCCTGCTTTGCGTCCCAGTTATCGACGTAGAAAAACACGCGAGCATGTTTGGGAGCAGTGGCCAGCACATCGCGCACGCGTGCCGGACTCAAACTATAGGAGTAACCCACGCCCACACCTGGACGTAAAACTTTGTTTTGATATTTTTGCGCGAATGTCAGGTGGTAGAAGCGCGCAGGAACGTAGTAAAAATCGATCTGCTTCACCGTGGCATCCGTCGCGGGATCACCGGAAAAGTAGATGACTCTGCCCTTTTCCGCCCCATACTTGCGCAACACCTGCAACAACGACACGAAGTTTTCAATCGCCTCGGTTTTCGACGAGGCATGGGCAATCAGGTTTTCGTGCTCGGGAAAGCCGATCAGCGTGTAGCCCCGGTCAATCAATTCGGTTCCGACACAGAGGTAGTAATCCCGTGCTGTTGGATTTGCCAGATCAAGCCATGCCGTATCGCCAAGCGCACGCTGACGGGGATCGATCATGGCCGTTGGGCTGAACGTCTTCGTGCCAAGCTGCCCTCCACAATTGAGCCTCTGTGGAGGAATGGAAAGCGAGACGGACTCATTGACGCCTCCACCCAGAATGGTGTGCGGCACGAGCTGCTGGAGTTTGTCGGCAATCCGACCGGCCGAATTGAGATCCTGTTGGCGAATGGTGCCCCACACGCCGACATAGGTCACATAAATCATGCCCGGATCGAGACCGGCAATCGTGTCAAAAACGTGCTTCTGGTCAGTGACGCTAAATAAGCTCATCCGCGCGTTGACCACGCCTTTGGCGATGGCAGCGTCCAGCGAATGGGGTCTCATCTGCGCTGGAGCAGGCATCGTGTCCTGGGCCATAGCCAACACATTCACACCGCCCAACAAAAGAAAGAGGGCTAAGGCTCTCGTCGATTTCATTTGCATGACCGTAACCGTCGTTGGGTAAGCGTTATCCGTAACAGCTACCATAATTGATTTCGGGGTCTCTTGGTTATACGGACTGAGGTACTTCTTGATTCGATAAATCGCTTTTTATAGTTGATCCCGAAAGTCGGACAACCCATGAGCGAACAGGCATCCAAACAATTAGCGTCACCCAATACAGAAATTGACTCTGCCATCGACGGCAAAAACACCGCATGGTTTCGATTGATCGGACCGCATACCCGCGATAACACGGGCTAATCACCCTGGGCAGTCCACTGAGGAGCTACCCTAATGGGTAGACAATTGAATGCCGTTGAGGTTAGGAAACCGCATCATTAAACCCCAGCCGAAGTGCTGTACACCGCCGCCAAAGTTATCATCCAGCAGCACATCAACCTCATTCTTGCCTTTTTTTAGAGGCAAATTAAACGCTCCGTTGTCAAGCGACAGTCGTCCATCTGGTGGCTTGCTCGCGTCCGGAACACCATAGAGATTCTTATCGGCGTAGACCAGCTCGCCGTTTACGAAGACCCATGCTTCGCGCGTCCATCCGATAGAAACGTGTTTGACTTGTGCTTGCTCGGACGTTACCTCTGTCTTGAGCCAAGTCGCAATGATCGCGTTCCCTTTTTGCGAGTCGCCCAGGGCTGCTGTTACGTTGACAAGGCCGGTAGGATCCGCACGCAGCACGTGCTTGAACGCATTCGTAGCGGGGAGAGATTTGATAGGTGGGGTGACGCCCGTGTTCTGACCTAACTTCGCATCGAAGGTGGATGGCATGATGAATGCGTTCGACGCCAGCCAACGTGTGACGAAATGGGCGTCGCCTACGGCAACACTCGGTGATCGTTTTGGAGTCTCTGTAGAGGCGGCCGGGGCAATCGTCAGATGCGCGTAGGACGCAGGTCCGTGAAGTTTGATGGTTCCGCTGTCGAATGCACCAACTAGAAGATTGTCTCGCGGCGCAGAGACCAGTGTGCCGTTAACCCAAACATGCATGAGTCGACCATTCACGGATAGCTTTACGTGATTCCAGACATTAGCTCCAAAAGGTGCTCGTGCTTGGTTGTCGCCAAACAAATCCCATTCAAAGATTCCATGGTCGATCCGCATGTACTGGACACAGTCATCCGAGGTCGCACAGTCGGCGGACGGTCTGAAATAGAGCGCGTCGCCCGTATTATCTTGCATATGAAAAGTCAGACCTACGTTGCCGCCCGGCGACTTCATATCGAATTCGATCGTCCCACTGGAAAAATTCATTGTATTGAGCTCGGCACTACCTCCTTGGGCGATAACGATGGCGCTTTTATCGACCAGGAATGTAACGTTTCCTTTTGTCGTCCAGGCAGTCGCGATCATTGGCGCTGTGCTGGGAGCCTGGTCGGTAGCTTTTAGTGGCGCGATTGAAGCAAGCGCAAGTACAGCCGAAATACTCAGTCTTAGGTGCGTTGCTTGGAGGGAAATGCGCGGCGTGAATGAGGCACGATCCATGATGATTTATGTAGCTAGCGGCGTATGCCGGGACAGCCAACATAGGCACTGACGAGCCGAATGAACAACACAAATGTTGTCAACCGGACAAGCAGCGTTGCGAAACGGGCAAGACCTGCAGCCAAGTGGATGAGCATCGCGTGATCGGGTCTATATGCGCCATTGGTTGGAAGCCACCCTTCCCTACCCTCGATAACCCCATCTAATTGCCCTGCTCCTCAGATGGGATGGCTTTTTCATGAGTGATCAATCTGTTTTACGCGCAGGCACTCAGCACGTTCGATTGGCTTTGCGATGTTTTGGTCAATTGGACCTTTCTAGTCGAAGCTGATGTCATGACGATGCGGCGTACCGACTGGTTATGAAGCAATGATTTGCGATTTCAATGCGAGGGTTACCGCGGCGTCGCTGCACGTGCCCTTCACCTCTGCTCTGCGTGGCAAAAGTTGATCGCTATTGCAAGATTGAAATCCGGGCGCCCGGCTAACGCCTTGACACCACCTTTCATAACGAATTCACCACACGACTGGCGATGGAACGCCCGCTCCCCACAAGTACTCAAGAACGTTTTCGCGTGTCCGCCCGCACGGGCGGCTTGACACCTTTTGCCTGCCCCTAAGTCGAAACGCCCTCAGTAACACACGTGCAAACCACCACTAAGGAGACATGGTTATGAGTAAGCGTGTATCCCAGAGAGGCACTCGCACCATTTATTTACTCGGAAGTGTCATCGCCGTCATGGCGTTGGTTGTGCTTTTGTCGGCAGCCTGTGTTCAACCACCGTGGTTCGCAACCTGGTATGCGGCACCTCAGAACTACAACATCCTTTACCCTGGCGTCACCGTTCCACCTCTCGCCATCTCGAATCAGTCAGTCCGCCAGATTGTCCACACATCGCATGGTGGCAGCCTGATCCGCGTCAAGCTGTCCAATTTCTTCGGAACCACACCTGTCACGTTCGCCGAAGCCCATATTGCACGCAGCACGGGCAACGGCGGCATCGACCCTGTCACTGATCGCACGCTCCGATTCGGCGGCAAGGGCACCGTAACGCTCGCACCCGGCGAAGAACGATGGAGCGACCCAGTCTACCTTCAGGTACCGACGCAATCGGATCTGGCGATCAGCCTGTACGTGCCGCTGAACACGCCCGTCGTCACCACCCACACGATAGGTATGCAAACCAATTACCTATCACCGGGCAACCAGGCGGGTGCCGCGATGATGGGCAATGCCACGACAACTACCATGTACTTCTGGCTCAGTGAGATTGACGCATCGACAGCTGATGCATCTGGCAGCGGCACCGACCTGGCGACGCATCCGTACAAGGTGGTTGTGACGTTCGGCGACTCGATCACCGACGGATACGGTTCGACCGTCGATGCCAACCGCCGCTGGCCCAACGACCTCGACAATCGCGTGCAGTCCGCCACTGAAGACCTGGGCCGCGTGAGCGTGGTCAATGCTGCCATCGCCGGCAACCGCTGGATCTACGACGGCGTCGGCCCTGCCGGGGTGACACGATTCGCCCACGATGTTGCCGGTGTTTCGGGCGCGACCCACGTCATGATCCTGCTGGGCATCAACGACATCGGCATCGGCGAGCTGATTCCGCAGCAAAACGTTTCCGCCGATCAGATCATCGCGGCCATGCAGGCCACCATCGCTCAGGCGAAAGCCAGCGGGATCAAAATTTACCTGGGGACAATAACCCCTTACAACGGCGCCTCGTATTACGACGCCGCAGGGGAAATGAAGCGCGAGGCCGTGAACGCCTTCGTGCGCTCGGCGAACGGCGCCGACGGCGTACTCGATTTCGACCAGATCGTACGAGATCCGTCCAATCCCACCGCCCTATTGCCCGCTTACGACAGTGGCGATCATTTGCATCCCAATGACGTTGGATACCAGGCGATGGCGAACTCCATCGATCTTGGCGTGCTCGAAAACTGATACTCGACCGCAACTAGCGATCGATGATGGAGGGCGGCGCCTGTTTCGGCGGCGACCGCCCTGCTCCTTTGACTGTGTCATATCGATTCAGTGTGAGGAGACGTAGTCCGATGCCGCTTGCGCGGGAGGTATTGCAAAGTTTTCCCTCATGCGTCGCACTTCCGCGAGTGGCGGTAGACCGAAAAGTCGCTTGAACTCTCGGTTGAACTGCGAGGCGCTTGCATACCCCACCGTGTATGCGGCCGCCTCGGCTGTCATGCCTTCGCGCACCATCAACAGACGGGCCTGGTGCAAACGCGTGGATTTCACGTACTGCATGGGCGACGTCTGCGTTATCGCCCTGAAATGGCTATGGAACGTGGGTATGCTCATGTTCGCGTCTTTAGCCAATTGCGCCAGATTGATCGGTTGCGCATATGAAGCATGAATTCGGCGAAGTGCTTTCCCTATCTTGCCGAATTGCCCCTGCATTCCGAGGGCTGAGCGCATGGCCATACCCTGCGGCCCAGTGAGTACGCGGAAATAAAGTTCACGCACCAGGCCTGGTCCCAGAATCGCTGCTTCCAGTGGTTGGCTCATGGCCTCCAGGAAACGAAGCACAGACGTTCGCAGTGCGGAGTCCATGGGAGTGGACATCATGCCAAGCGGCACATCTTGGTCAACTGGCGAGTGATGGCGATTGATCTGGATCATTAGCTCAGCGGCCATCTGAAAATCGAGATGCATATAGATGGCCAGCAGTGGGTGCTCAGGCGTGCCATCGGATTCCATCGTGAACGGAACAGGCACGGCAACGGCCAAGTAATGCTGCTCGTCGTAAAGATAAGTTTGGTTACCAAAATAACCACGCTTGCGTCCTTGACAGACGATCACGATGCCGGGGTCATACAAAACCGGCGTTCGGGACAGCATTCGATCCGAACGCAGGATGCGCACGCCGGGCAATGCCGTGAGGTTGTATCCCTCCTCAGGCGCCAACGCTCGAACGAGCGCAACCATGCGCTGCTGTTCGTCTGTCGAGGACTTCTTGGTTTTTCCGAAAGAGTGTCGACTCATAAGAATAGGCAAGAAAGACACAAAATAAGGCGTCAAAAATAGGGCTTTAGAATCGTATTGTGCACTATCTGTTCTTCAGGAGTAGTCGCCATGGCAGCAACCAAAACTTTGCTTATTACCGGCGTTAGCAGTGGTTTCGGCAGAGCCCTCGCTCAGGAGGCACTTGCTGCTGGTCATCGCGTGGTTGGAACCGTGCGAAGTGAGCAGGCTCGTCGCGACTTCGAAACGCTTGCCACCAGCAACGTCATAGGCCGCATCCTCGATGTCACTGACTTTGATGCCATCGACGGCGTCGTGGGCAACATCGAAGCGACCGTCGGCCCGGTAGACGTGCTGGTCAACAACGCCGGATATGGCCACGAGGGTGTTCTGGAAGAGTCTCCTTTGGAGGAAATGCGACGACAGTTCGACGTGAACGTGTTTGGCGCTGTGGCCATGATGAAGGCCGTGCTGCCCTACATGCGAGGGCGACGCAGGGGGCACATCCTCAACATCACTTCGATGGGCGGCCATATCACGCTACCTGGCATTTCCTACTACTGCGGCAGCAAGTTCGCTCTGGAAGGCATTTCCGAAACAGTCGGCAAGGAAGTGAAGCCTTTCGGTATTGCCGTCACGGCGGTAGCTCCCGGCTCGTTCCGCACGGACTGGGCAGGACGTTCGATGGTCCGAACGCCCCGCTCCATTCCTGATTACGACGGGCTGTTCGACCCTATCCGGGAGGCCCGTCGGCAAAAGAGCGGAAGGCAGCTTGGGGATCCCGCAAAAGCGGCGCGGGCAATGCTCGATGTGATCGATAGTGACTCACCACCAGCGCATCTGTTGCTCGGAAGCGATGCGATCGACTTGGTGCGTCAGAAGTTGTCTTTGCTGGCGGAGGAGATCGACGAGTGGGAGACAATCACGCGCTCGACGGATGGTTGAGAGGCAAGTCGAATCGCCATCGCATTTCGCGCAGACTAGCGCGCGCCGGTAGGCGTAAGCCTTTTCAACCCACTCGCCACGATGTCGCCGAAGACCGTTGGATCGCCATAGGCTCGCGCCGCCAACATGGCGCCATACACCATGGCCATGAACACCTCCGCCTCCTGGCGGGCTGATCCCTGCAATTCAAAGCGCCCCAGCTGCGCGCCTCTGGTCAGCACGATTTCCAGCCAATTCGACAAGTCGCGAAAGTGGGCGCGCACGTCCTGGGCCAAGTCCGTCGGCAGTGTTGGCAATTCGCTGGCAAGCATACCGGCCACGCAAAATGGCGCGGAGGCATCGGCGATGCACTTTTCCCAGTAGCCGGTGTACATGCGGAGCTGCTCCTCAGGATCGAAGGCACCGCCGCCGAGCGTACGCGTCTGCTCCACGATGATCGCACGGGACTGTTCGAGCACCGCCCTTGCCAAGTCCGACTTGGCCGGAAAGTGATGGTGGATGCTTGCCTTGCGCACCTGAACTTCTTCGGCGACATCGGCGTAGCTAAAGCCGTTGTATCCGCGGGTCTGGATGAGGTAGCGGGCCGAATCAATGAGTTTCTGTTGCGTCGTCATGAGTGCCATTCTACCACTAGGTAGATCGCCGGATAGTCTTGCCCGCTTATACGGCCTTCTTGACAGATTAATCTACCTACTAGTAGGTTATTGTCACTTATCCACGGACACTCTCCATGAACTCGCTTCGGAACTTCTATTTCCTCCGCGCCGGCGCCGCCTTCATTTGGGTTGCACTTGCTTTCCTTTCAGCGTCAGCACCGGCGCTCGTGGTGGGCGCACTGCTCGTGCTCTATCCCGCCTGGGATGCGCTCGCCAATGTGATCGACGCGCAGCGAAGCGGAGGGCTCCTGGTCAACCCCGGGCAGAAGTTCAATGCGCTCACCAGCATCGTCACTGCGTTGTGCATGGCCGTTGCCTTTGCTCTGCGCGGCAACGCAGGCGGTGTGCTGGTGTTCGGCGTCTGGGCACTCCTTGCAGGCCTATTCCAACTGGCAGTGGGTATTCGGCGCCGCAAGCTTGGCGGCCAGGCTTTCATGATGATCAGCGGTGCGCAGTCGGCCCTGGCGGGCGTCCACTTCGCTGTAAAGTCTTTCGGGGCGGCGCCCACGATTGCCCAGCTCGCGCCCTACGCTGCGTTCGGCGGCCTGTATTTCCTGTTGTCCGCGCTTTGGCTGACTTTCAAGCGGAACCGCACGGATGTAGCTGCCGAGTGACTGGGGCAATCCTGCCACCAGATCCGTTTTTCGCTTGGCCGGCATTGGACGGGCCTGCCCGCGATAACCCGATCCAATCGCCGGGTTCTGATATCACCAGCTAGCCTGAGGTTTTCGGTAGTTAGATAGGGCACTTGAACCCGTGCAGGCCAATGCTTATATAGGCATGCGGACCAGTTCCGCAGGTGACACGCCCACGATTGCCGTGAAGTCGTTGATCATGTGCGCCTGATCGGTGAATCCGTTCGCATACGCGATGTCCGCCCAGGTTGCTCCTTGAGCCCATGCCGAAAGCACTCTTTCGATGCGGGCAATGCGCGCGAATTGCTTCGGCCCCATTCCAAACATCGCGCCGAAGTTGCGACACAAATGCCGCTCACTCACGTCAAGTCGAGTGGCGAGTTGCCGCACGCGCAAACAAGGATCTCGCCGCAACAAGGCTGCAGCGCGGGACACAATCGACTCGGCTCGGTTTGGGCGCAGACTTGACAGCAAAAATGCACGCATATGGGAAAATCGCTCAGCGCTGGTCGCCGCCTCCGAAAGCTTCTCTGTCAGCAGGGCTACTCGACGGGCACCGAAGATGTCGTCAAGCCCGATCCCGGCGCCGAGGAAATAACGAGGGCGCTCGCCCATAAGGCGCATGGCTGCCTCGGGCTTGAGGCGAACCCAAATCATGCCGAGTGGCCCGCACGGTAGCGAAGTGGCGATGCCTGCCTCCAATATGGTTGCAAAGTGGCGGCGTTGGCACTGGTGATGAAGGGAAAGCGGGGATCCGAATTGCTTTGTCGAGCACATGGGTGTGCGGTAGTGCACTACAAGGTGCAGACCGTAGCTCGGGGTGAACTTGAAACTGAGTGCCCTCGCTTGATGTGGAGCGGCGACATCCCAATCCGCCATGGTGTCCACGACATCGCGCAACGCGGATGATGTGTCCAACACTGGCCCCGCATATTTGCTCGGACACAACACGCTTGGCATGCCGAACCGACGCAGATGGACGTGGTGCTTGTTATCGGATTGATCGTACGAAGGCCGCATTTAGGGAACCCTTCTCTTTCAAGCACTCGCTAACGTGGCAAAGATCGGAGGTCGATCACGTCTCACTTTGCGAGTATCAGCTTTTTCGTTCGAATATCAGCAGCTTTGAGGTCGCCGATGGATAGAGCTTGCGGTCCCACATTGATGACCTGCGCTTCGGCAAAGGCCATTCGCTTTCCGAGCGAGCGCAGTTCTCACCGAACTCGACCCTGTCGTGTTGTTTATCGTGACATCCAAAGGGTGAAGGCAATGGCATTGCCGGCGACCAACGGCGCGAACAAGCGTGAATCTCCGCTACAAGTCCGCTATTCATTGCGGACGCCAGCTTCCCGGAAGATGTCCATCGACTTGGGCTCTGCGAGGGGATGTCGTCGCCACTGCCAGCGACTATACGGAGCCAAAAGTACACTGCATTGTAAAAATCGGACGCTCGAGGCCGCGAGGACGCGTTCGCGCGCCTCAGACAGCCCCGATCAATTCCTTTTCCGATGTCTGTCTTGGCTATCTGCTGAGCTTCATTGATCGCGCTGAGATGTTGACCTCATCCGAATGAACTCGCCTTGCCACTTCACGAAGCAAGCCTCACGTCAGGCGAGTTGTTTCGGCGGTACCTTTAAATGGCTTGCCCGCAACAATCGGGTAGATTCGGGATCGGATACTGCCGCGTCCTGGGATTGCTTCAGAAAGTCGAGGTATTCCTGAGTCATTGCTGGTGTTGCAACTTCGAGCATCAGCCGGTTTTCCAGCCAGAACTCGATCACGTGAAAGAATGGCTTTTGCCCCGGTACGCCGCGGCCGAAGGTCCTGACGCGCCAGCCCTCCCGGACGCCGATCGCCTCGACGTCTTCCACCTCGTGCGGTACTGACAGAAAAACATGGAATGGCCAGGTTTGCGGCGGCGACGGATTTTTAGCAGCGATCACCTGGTCGTCATAGTCCGGTATGTTGAGCGTCGTGTGCTCTGGGTAGACCTCGAACGATGTGCCGTTCGCGTCGTTGCTGGCCGCCATGAAGGCGCCTTCGAGCGGGTGGAACGGAATGCACGTCCCGTTCATCAGTTCGGCCAGAACTTCGGCAACCTTCCGCGGTTCACGCGCCGGAATCGATACGTGATGAATCATGTGTATGTCCTCTTTGGCAGGATATTTCGATAGGCGTCACGTGCTTCGGACGGCTATTGGCCCACTGATCGAACATGCTGAGGCGTGTTCCTACGTGAGACGTCGTCGCCAGCGTTAGCGACTATACGGAGTCGAAAGCATACTGCATTGCAAAAATCGGACGCTCGTGACTGCGAGCGTGCATATGCGCGCCCCAGCACCGGTAAGGTCAGCTATGGGTCGGAAGTGGATACTTTCTTGTTAGACGCCAAGTCACGGCCTATTCGCCGCACTAGGGCAGCAATGCAGCCGCTCTCCCCTACCCCTAAACCTTGAGGAGGCAAGCGCAAACCTACCCGCGATGCGGATGACGGTATTGGCAACAGTACATTGCAAACGGTCAGTTGGCTGGGTGACGTGATGACCTATCAGCATAAGACCGAGACCAGTGAGTGCAACGCATCGGCAGGATCAACGGCAATACTAGTCAATTGTACGGACACGACAACGATCAGCAATTTATATTTTTCTGGTAACCACATCACGGGGATATATACCTCACATACCACATTTAACGCGATAGACGCGAATGTACAACTTGCTGGCTATTGCACGGGAGCCGCACTATTCACTGGAACGCTTACCATTAGCTATTCATCGGTACAGACGCAGTCAGGTCCAAACGGAGATACGGGGACTGTGGTGATGGCCCCTGTTGCGTTAGACGGCACACTGACCTGTTTGGGACTGCCGCTCACCTCGGTGAAGGTGAAGATGTACGATCAGAGTGTAGCTATTGGTACACCTCCGCCCCGGGGCGCAGATTAAACCAGGCTATCCGGTTAATGTGAATGTTGTCTCCCCAACCTCTTTGTATTAAATCTTGGCATGAATCCGGTATTCGCAAAGGGCTTAAGTTGAATGCCCATCAAGTGTGGCCGTCTATTCGTTGGACGGCCACACAGAGCGTTCTATGCGTGTCACTGGAATGCGTCTGTGGACTTGAGAAGTGTTTCTAGCCGACTTCATACACACCTTGGGCTCCCCGTCCAATGAGCGACAGCAATGTCCCCTTTAACTACCTGAGTGCCTTCACTAGCGAAGCCATCGCAATCAAGACTTCCATTCCTCGGTGTAAGCAAAGCGCGTGGGCTGCAGCGACATATATTGCACGACGCGTGGTCGCTGTGCGCGGTTCGGACTGCTGCCATGCGGCAGCAGGTGATGCCAGATGATCATGTCGCCGCGCTTTGCAGCAACCTGCTTCATCGTCAAGGTGCGCCTCGCATGATCATGCGCACTCACGCCCTCGGGAACGCTTTTCAGCCACTGCTTCAGCGTGCGATGAAAGCCCGGTACGCAGCTAAATGCCCCTTGGTTCTCATCAACGTCGGCGAGATACAGGATGCCCTGCAAGTCAAAGCAGTGCGGTTCGGCGAGCGTGGCGTCCCAGTGCAAATGCGGTCCGGGAAACGGCCAGTTTTCGCGCTCCGGCGGATTAAATCCGCCTTGGTCGATAGTTACCCAAAGATCCTCGCGCCCCCACAGTTGTGCATGGGCCTTATGAATACGTAGTGCGCGACGATTGGCTACCAGCGCCGGATGCCGCAGTAGCGGCACCCAGATGGAATGGCCCAGCGATTCGCGATACCAGGACTCTGGGTCGTCCTGGTCCATCCCTAAAGAATCGTAGATGGCCATCTCTGCGATTTCCGCCGCTTCCGGGCTGATTGCGTTGCGCAGGATGACGTAGCCATGCTCGTGCCAATGTGCAAGGTCGTCCGCGGTCAGACCCTCGACACGCTCGAGACTGCCGACTTCGGCACCTACGATCTCGCCTGCTAATGCACGCCGCAAGCGATTCAACGAGACTTCGTTCAGTTCGCCGCCATTGCGCTCCCATATCCAGGCTTCGAATTGCGCATAACTCGGCTGCTCCTGATGCAAATAGCGCAGGGTTTCCAGCACGTTAAGACGCAAGCCAGCCAGCAACGTCTTCACGACATCCCGCGGTAGCGGCGCAGCAAATCCTGGCGCGCACTCGCAAGCCCAGTAAGTATGCAACTCATCGATACCAAGACTTGCCGCCGTTTCGACCATCGTGCCTCTCAGTAGAGTCGCCTGGATTTCCTTAATTTACCTTCCGGGTCCGAAGTCATAGTAAGCGTCAACGCTTCTCCGCCGAAAGCTGCCCCAGTTGCATCAATCAGCGTCACGAGCGCTCTGCCCTACCAAAGCTTTTACCGTATTTCCGCTACATACATCATGTCACCCGAGGTAGGCATCCTAGGAAGGTAGGGTCATAAGCTGCGGAGAAGACACTTTGCGCGTATCAGATCCTTTGTGGGCATGTCACTCGAGAATTTTGAACAAATATCCTCAAGTAGAACACGGCCGCCATGTATTCTTTTATCGTAAGACCATAGCTGCACAAGGTCATTTGCCGCTCGCAATTCCCAAAATGGCGATGACTGCGAACGAGCAACTTCTAGGGCAGCAAGAAACAGTCTTTCGGCCTCCAATGTATCGCCACTGATCTGAGCAAGCCGGCCGTTTAAGCGAATAGCTTCTGCTAAGTACCAACCCCATAAGTTCGGTTCAGATGTGCTTAGCGCTGTCGTACCAACGCCAATCGTTCTAACAAGATCCCCCTCGATCAGGACGTGTAGGCGCTCGGCTGTGAATGCGCGTACCCAAGCTGGATATCCCAGGTTCGTCATATGAACCAGGCTATCGTCCACCTGCTTGAGCCCTCCACCATCACCCTTCCATAGCTTGAGTAGGCCAGTATAGGCGTGAGCAAGACTGTAGAAATTGCCAAGCGCGCGCTCCTCGGCTTGTTTAAGAAACTCCCGAGCTAAGGATTCCGCCTCTTCGATGCTGCCTATCAAAATAAGATTGTGTGTTGCCACCGAAAGAGCACTACATACCGAAACATCATCCGCTTCGGATAAACCCAGCTCGACGGCCTGCTTAGCAACTTCTGTGGCACGCCCGACATCTCCTAGCAAGAGGATCGTGTTAGATAAATGCGACATGGCACTTACTCGACAATCGTAACCATAGACCTTCCGCTGGATATCTATCGAAGATTGCCTACTTTCGCTCGCAGCTCGTTCAAGAAAGGTTCGCGCGCCGAGGAAGTCGCCAGCCTGATACCTCAGATAACCACGATACCAGTCAGCAATTCCGGTCCACAATGCCCCTTCACTCGTTTGCGCAAGACGTTGGAACTTATTCGAGAAATCATCAGCCTTATGTGCATCTGACAGTAGTACTTGTTGCGACCAGAGACGCAACAGAGCAACCATTTGCATATCCACTCGCTGTGCGGCTTCAGCGACATCATAGACTCGCCACCACGCGACGGTGAATTCCTCTGTGAAGCCCGATATCAGCATAATCGTGAATGCGAGACTGCATCGAAGAGTAAGCTCAACATCCACACTTACGTTAACTTGATCGAGATGGAGAAGCGCCTTTTCAATGTAGACCTTTCTGTCCTGAAGAAGGTGGAGAGATTGCCAAACCGGAAGGCTGCCAACAACCAGATCCACAGCGAGTGAGATATCGCCATCCGACTGGAATCCCCACGAAATTGCGGCCGTAATATCTTCAATCTGTCCTGCGAAGGCTTTCTGTAGTAGCCGATCCGAATTGGGATCTTGAAAGCGGGCTAAGGCAGACGCGTATAGACGAGCGTGTTTGCGACATGCATCAGCATAATCACCCGATTCCATCAACTTGAAGCGCGCATAGGCCTTCGTGGTATCAAGAAGTCGATACCGCACAACAACGTCAGTTCGATCAACGTGCAACAGTGATTTGGCGGCTAGCTGGGAGAGTACAATCGCCGCTTCGGAGCCGTCCATTGTCCCTTGCATCATCACTATTGCAGCTTCAAATTCGAAAGATCCCCTAAATAACGATAGATGCCGCAACATGCAGTGTTCCAGCTCGCTCAGCCGCTGACAGCTCCAATCAAGCATTGCGCTGAGGGTCTGATGCCCTGGCGGAACGATCTCCTTTCTTGCCCATTCCAAAACAGCGGGCTCCCCAAGCGCGTCAACTAGTTTTTCTAGCCCTATTGCTGAAACTTGGGAGGCTGCAAGCTCTATCGCAAGAGGCAATCCATCCAGTTTGTTAGAAATCGGGACCAGCAACTTAATGTCCCGATCCGACAGTGTGACATTCGTCGCCATCTCGGCTCGTTCGATAAAGAGCTGAATTGCGGGATAGCTGGCTATGGCTGACGCAGATAATTCTTTACCTATCGGAGCAGAGGTAAGTGGGGGCAACTGGAACACCCATTCACCTTCTATTCTCAATGCCTCTCTGCTAGTTGACAGAATGCGAACGCCTACGCTGCTGGATACAATCGCTTGAATAAGCGCTGCGCTTTCGTCGATCACATGCTCGCATCCGTCTACGAGTATCAACATTTCCTTCAATTGGACGAACTGCAGGATATCGCCCAACGGCTGCGCTTTCTTGACTGGTAGACCCAGAGCAATAGCAAAAGCCTCTGCCACACGAGATGGATCTTCAACGGGCCCAAGCTCTACAAAACAAGCACCATCGCGGAATTTCGACTCAAGTTGCTGGGAAACCGTGATTGCGACGGATGTCTTTCCCATCCCACCGGGTCCAGTCACACTCACGACACGGTGAGAAGAAAGCAGTACAACTATCTCTTCGATCGATAGTGCACGACCAATTAACGGAAGAGATCGAGGTATCGCACGTGGTGGTCCGATTGGAAAGATTGTAAGTCGTGAATTCGACTGACTATCGTCGTGCCTTGTGATAGGCCCTACGAAACAGTAACCCTTTCGAGGCACGCTTAAAATGTATCGATCCCCGTCGTCTCCTAGAGCCTTCCTAAGTATGTGGATATGAAAGAACAAATTTCTTTCATCTACGGAAAGATTGGGCCATGCGACATCCATGAGAGCCTGCTTGCTGACGACTTCCCCGGAATGCTCTACAAGATGTGTCAGAATTTGGAATGCCAGCGCCCCAATGTGGACCGGATTGCCATTGCACTCCAAGCGCTCTTCAAGTTTCGACAAGCGAAATGGGCCGAAAGAAATGTCTCCGTTTACCCACTGCGTCTCGCTTGCCATATTTTAGATATCCGCCAATCGCCACCGGCACTGTGCCCAAGATCCAGCTCTACTAAAGACTGTCAAAATATCTTAGTTCTCACCTAGACCGTTGGTGTTTGGACTATCTGCCAGCGAGCTGTTTGAGGCTAGGGTCAATGATTTGAGCAACGCTCTTGCCCTTTGTAAATCACGGCTCACGATGCCCTTTTTGAACAAGGCCACCAACGGACCCAGGAGGTCGTAGACTAAGTCCTGTCGCCCCTCGTTGATCCACAGGGCAGCAAGACTATTAGCCGAGCGCAACTGCCAAGCCAAGGATCCGTGCCGGACTGCCGAGTCGATAGACATCTTGAAGCAGTTTTCGGCCTCTTTGTTATTGCCTCGGCTCAGTGCCAATTGCCCCTTGATGCGAACGATCTCTGGAATGCACCAGTGATCCGGGTTGCGATCTTCCTTGAGCATTGTGGCAAACAAGGTTTCAGCATGAATCCGCAATCCCGCTTCCGCCAGCGCCAGTGCTGCGTCTGCCTGAAAGATTGGATTAAATGCAGTGTATTGCCCGCGGACCAACATTTTAATCCCACTGGCAACGATCGATGCAGTCTCTTCAGCATCGACCTCCGACTTGCCTGACAACGCCTGCAAACAGATGCCAAATCCCTGGTAAGCCTCTATTCCGTGATGTCGGGAATGCTCAATTAAGGTAACAGCGTGGCGCTCCACCTCAGACCATTCAGCCCCAATCACGTAGAGATTAAAACAGTGCCAGGAAAGTGCGATGCAAAGTGGAATCGGATAATCGAGTTGGCGTGCCTCGGCAACTGCCATGGCACTCGTTTCCAGTGCATCAGCCGTGCGTCCAAGCATCCAGAAAGTGTTCGACAATACGCCAAGCGCATCCACTCGACGATCATGGCCAAAGTGACGCAACTGCAACATCCGGTCCGCGTCGTCTTCTGACAAAAGAGCGTCTTCAAGATGGCGTTTGGCACTTTCGTAACGGCCAGTGTGATGTTCGCATAAGCCCAGCATCCAAAGAGCCATTGCTTTCGGTCCCGCTTTTCCAAATTTTCGCGCCACTGCATCGCACCGTCGCGCAAGCATCAATGCCTCACCTGCATTCAGAGCGCGAATCTGTTGCGCCCACAACGCCAAGTAAGCATTCAACTGATGCTGTTTATCGTCAATTTCTTCAGCTAGGGAAAGAACGCTGGTCCAAGATGTTCGAAATGCTTCACCCAGTCCGACAGTGAACATGACGGTTGAGCCAAGCGCCATTTGAATCAGCATTTTCTCCTCGATCGTCGCTTCACTATGATCTGCAACCGACACGGCTTGTTTCATTCTGTCTCTGCATTCCGGCAACAGTCCTAGTCCTAACCATAGCGACGTCGAATATGCGGCAAGACGGACACCAAGAGAAACATCGCCGTCTTTGGACAAAGCCCAACTCATTGCCGCACGAATGTCATTGAGATTCGATGCCAAGGCACGAGGCCACTCGCCAGTACCTTGTTCGATCTGTGCATGACGAATCAGCACCCGTTCGTAGTATCTGGCGTGCTGCCGGTTTGCTTCCTCCATTTCGCCCGACTCTGCTAGTTTTCCAAGACCGTAGTTGCGCGTGGTGTCGAGAAGGCGGTAACACGTCCGCTCGCCAGATGATTCAGCAACTACAAGAGACTTCGCCACGAGGCTGGATAGGTCAGCGTTGCCCTCCAGCTCGAGAAAGTTAGCGGGAGCTTGGGTTACAACCATGACTCCTTCGAGATCGAATGCTCCGATGAACACCGAAAGTCGGTAAAGGAGCCGGCGCTCCGCCGGCGAAAGCAAGTTGTAGCTCCAGTCCAAGGTAGCCATTAACGTCTGATGGCGAGGAAGAGCGGTTCGTCGCCCCGGCCAGAGGAGTGAGAACTGGTGGCCCAGAAGGTCGGCCGTCTTACGAAGGCCATACGCCTGCACCCTGCTTGCAGCAAGTTCGATCGCCAGGGCCATGCCATCTAGCCTGCGGCAAATAGCAATCACCGTTTCCACATTCGCATCATTCAACTCGATACGAGAGCCTCCGGCTTGCACACGCTCCAGAAATAGCTCTATCGCCGAATATTCAATGAGTTCACTGGCGGTGATAATTGCGCCTTCTAGAGGTATCCGCAGTGGTTGCAGTCTGAAAACATGCTCACCCTCCGCCCCAAGAGGCTCGCGAGATGTTGCCAAAATGAAAACCTCTGAAGCGCATGCAAAGATTTGTTCGACAAGCGGAGCAACTTGATCCAAGACATGCTCGCAGCTATCAAAGATCAGCAGCATTTGGCATGTCCGTAGAGCTGCCAGAATGCTTGGAACTGGGTCCTCAGTCCGAATTTGCAGACCGATGGCGATTGCGACGGCTGCTGCAACTTGGCTGGACTCCCGTACGCTGCCCAGATCCACGAACTGTACCGGGCCGGGAAACTGCGCAAAAAATGAATGCCCGACCCCTACCGCAACTGTTGTCTTGCCGATACCACCGGGCCCGACAATGGTTACGAACCGCTCGGCAAGCAACTCACTGCTAATATCGTGAATGGCTTTCTGCCGCCCGACCATACGCTCTAATACTGGCGGCAAGCCATGCGCGGCCGCTCTTGGAGAAGTGTCGGGATTTCTTTTTGCCGCTGGACTGGCTGCGGGCAGACTGGTGACCGGCGCTACGAAGCAATATCCGCGTCCGGGTATATTGACGACGTATTCACAGCTCAGCTGGGTGCCTCCAAGCACCTTGCGCAAAGCTGACATATGAAAACGAATGCTCCCCCCGTCTACGATCAGCCCAGCCCAAACGGTGGTATGGATTTGACGGTGTGTTACAACCTCGCCGGCATGCCTAACCAGCAGCATCAAGATGTCGAATGCACGACCACCCAGCTTGACGGGGTGTCCTGACCGCTCCAGTAAACGTTGAGCCGAGAAGAGCTTGTAGGGCCCAAACGAGAAAACCTCATATTCCGTGCTGGGCAGATCGCCTTGAGTCTCCGAATGAACCAACACGTTCGTGCTCATTTGTTGCTTATCTCATTGGCTTTGCGAGCTCCCTCTCGCGGCGAGGGTCTTGAACACCAAACTCGATCTAAATCAGTGGCATACCTAACATCGCCATCGGCACCAGAGGGTCAAAATTGACCTGATCCAGGCACCGGCTGGCCTCGGACTGGCACATGCAGTCGCGTCAGCGACGGCAGCATGGATTTTACCGGTGAGACGAAATTCAGCCCCTTCGTCTGCGCGCGCTGGATGTTATTGAAAGTGATAACCCAAGTGACGCACGCCTTCAAGTACAAGTGTTAGAGCCTGGTCGCTTCGGACGCGCCTTTCACATGCGGCGCCTTATCTGGCAATGACCTAATGATTTCTAACGACATCTAACGCGCGCGTTTGGCAGCTCGCTCCTAAGATCGATTGGGCTAGAAACCTGATAGGAGCACAGCATGCAGATCCAGAGCTTTGCAATGGTTTCAATAGTTACTGTGATGTTGTGCCTCATCGCTATTGCCACTTTTCAGTACAGGAAAATGGTGAATACGCTTCGTGACAGGCTCGAGGTTCGACATGCGGAGCGTGAGCGTATCGCAAGGGAGCTACACGACACGTTTCTACAGGGTATTCAAGGTTTGATCCTGTTTTTCGAAACTGTCCCCGATCGCATTCCAAATGAAGACCCTTATCGCGAGAAAGTCGTGCAGGCATTGGATCGGGCACGCAACGTCATTGTGGATGGGCGTGACCGCCTGCAAGATCTGCACACTCGCGATTACGCTGCCAGTGATCTCACCATTTTCTTCGACACGTTTGGTAAAGAGCTGACGGAACAATGGCCCGCTCGATTTCGGGTCATGCGTGACGGCGTTCAACGGAACGTAGATCCGTATATTTGCGAAGAAATCTATTTCATTGGTCGCGAAGCGCTTCTTAATGCATTTCAGCATGCGAAGGCGGCCAATATCGAATTGGAGATTGCTTACGGAGCCAAGCAACTCAGTTTGTGTATACGCGATGATGGTTTAGGCATTGATCCGAAAATAGCGCGAATGGGGCACAGGCCCGGACATTGGGGGCTTGTTGGCATGAGAGAACGCGCAGTCGGTATACACAGTCGATTGATGATTAGGATGCGGCCAGGACCTGGCACAGAGATCGAGCTCGTCGTCCCATCAGGCGTCGCCTACGCGCACCCACATCGTGTTCGCCGTTCTCCTCCTCGCGGGAGGTCTGTTGGCTTCCTGCATCCGGTGCTACGCGGATCACCGCATGGAGGGAAAGACTCATGCATGACGTGGTGATCGAAAACGAATGGAACGGCGACATCGTGAACGTTACGACACGCTGCCCAACGGGTCGCACAAAGAGTTGGCGCAGAGTTTTCGTTGGTATCTCCGGAATTATCGCAACAATGCTCGCGGCTTCGAATGATTACGCGCAAGAAACCCCTGAGCTCTCGCAGCTTGCCCAGAACCCAATCGCGAAGGCTATATCGCTGCCGTTTCAGAACAATCTGAATTTCGGGGTCGGTCCGCATAACGATGAGCAGGATACGCTCAACATCCAACCCGTCTTGCCATTCAACGTTGGCAACGATTGGAATGTCATTGCGCGTGCGATCATTCCTTTGGAATACGAGCCGCCGCTCGGTCAAGCGACGAATAGTCTGGTTGGTCTGGGAGATACATCGCTGGCTCTGTATCTCTCGCCTTCGCACCCGGGTGACATCATCTGGGGCGTCGGTCCGGCGTTCGCCTTTGCGACGGCCTCGCATGAGGAGTTGGGCCAGGGCAAGTTCGACGCTGGACTATCTGCGGTAGTACTGACGATTCAGGGTCACTGGCTTATCGGTGCACTCCTCACCGATGTCGCTTCCGTGGCCGGTCCCTCAGACCGAAACACCGTGCATCAGATGACTTTGCAGCCTTTCATCAACTACAACTTTCCGCGCGGTTGGTATCTCGCAAGTTCACCGATCATCACCGCGAACTGGAGAGGGCCGGACAACCAACGGTGGATTGTGCCGCTGGGCGGCGGCGGAGGGCGTGCGTTTCGCTTTGGCAAGCAGGCCATGAACTTCCAATTGCAGGTGTTCAAGAATGTCGTAAGCCCGCACGATGCCGCCGATTGGACTCTTCGAGCACAGTTTCAGTTGCTATTTCCAAAGTGACCGAGCCCTTCGAGGCCACGCTCGCTTCGCGAGTCGGCTTCATCACTTAGCAATAAGCGGATTCGGTATGACGCTAATGTCGTCTCATATAGACGATGCAGCGATAAATACATTTGCATACAAGAGATGTTTCTAATATCCAATCAATAGATTCATCCTGGCAATAAACTTTTTCCAAGACGCTACATATCCATTTCTGAGATCACCTTAGATGAAGCGGATCGTTGTAGGAATGACTGGCGCTACCGGTGCTGCGATCGGCGTTGAAATTCTTCGTCAGTTGCGAGATGTCCCGGACGTGGAGACGCACTTGGTGTTGTCTCGATGGGCGCGTGTGACGATTAACTTGGAGACCGATATTTCGGTAGATGACGTCTGTCGGTTAGCCGATGTCGTCTATGGGTGGAATGACCAAGCGGCGGCGATTTCGTCGGGTTCGTTCCTGACTGATGGGATGATTGTTGCCCCATGCAGCATGAAAACTCTTGCTGGCATCCGTACAGGTTATGCCGATGGCTTGATTGCTCGTGCTGCGGACGTCATGTTGAAGGAACGTCGACGCCTTGTTTTAGTGCCGCGCGAGACTCCGCTAAGTGAAGTCCATTTGGAGAACATGCTAGCGCTTGCGCGCATGGGAGTAAGACTCGTTCCCCCTATGCCGGCCTTTTACAACAAACCATCATCCGTTGACGACATTGTTTCTCACATTACTACTCGAATCTTGGATCAATTTGAGATCGAGTCTCCTGTAGAAGCCAAGAGGTGGAACGGCATGCCCGCGCAGGAATCGCCGAACCTCAAAAGAGTGGAGAGCATCTGATGAACAGGATTAAGGATCTTCGCGAATTTCTTAAGGTACTGAAATCGTTAAACGACGTGGATTACATAGACCGCGAAGTTAGTGCGATTCTTGAGGCGTCTGCGATCACGCGTCTATCGACTGAGCAGCTTCGGCCCGCCCCGTTTTTTAGAAACATCGAGGGGTACAAGAAAGGATTCCAAATGGTTGGCGCGCTCGGTGCACTTTCTAGTGATCGCCGCCATCCCCTTGGGCGTATTGCCCTCTCTCTTGGCCTTCCCTATCAAACACTAGCAAAAGAATTAATTGATTGCTTGGTAGAGGCCAGTCAGAAGCCCCCCATCCCACCGAAACTCGTCCCTTCAAAGACTGCTCCTTGCAAGCAGAACATTCTATTGGGAAGTGAGGCGACGCTCGATCACTTCCCTATTCCGTTCGTCCACCCTGACGACGGTGGTCGCTATGTCAATACATGGGGCTTCATCGTCGCGAAAACCCCCGATGGCCGATGGACAAACTGGTCCATCTCCCGGATTCAGATGCTCGACGGGCGTCATATGACCGGCCTAGTCCTCCCGCAGCAGCACATTGGCATGGTATGGCAAGAGTGGGAGAAGATCGGCAAGCCAATGCCATTCGCTGTTGTGCAAGGTGGCGATCCCGGGGCGGCGGTTGTGGGTGGCATGCCGATTCCCGCCGACGTAGATGAAGTCGGCGTTCTCGGCGCCATCTATGGCGAAGCCGTCGAGGTTGTGAAGTGCGAGACAAACGACCTTGAAGTTCCCGCGACCGCTGAGGTCGTTATCGAAGGACATCTTTCGATTAAGCGCGATGCTACGGAAGGACCCTTCGCTGAATTTCACGGATGGGCGTTGACCGAGACATCGCCAGAGCCCATTTATACGATCGAGGCAATCACCTATCGGAATGACCCAATTTGGCCGATATGCACGACCGGTCGGCCCGCTGATGACTCGCAAGTCGCGCCAGCGCTTGGCGTTTCCGCTGAAATTGTTGCGCTCCTTCGCAAGGCTGGCTTACCCATTTCTATGGGATGGCTGCTCGTCGAGACGTCTTGCCATTGGATGATTGTCACGGTCCCACGGAATTGGCGAGAAGCTCTGCCGGGATTGACGACGGGTGAATTTGTGCACCGAATCGGCGAGGTAATGAGCGCGGACCGTGTTGGCCGGATGTGTCCGATAACGTATGTGCTCGATGACGATATCGATCCTTCCAATATTTCAGATGTGCTGTGGGCACTTGGTACCCGCATACACCCCAACCTTCGTCACGAAGAGTGGCCGGTAACCATCTTGCCTTGGTATCTCTGTTACACCGAAGAGGAACGCCACCATGCGAAAGGATCGATCGTAATCCATGACGGTCTTCTCCCACCCGTAGAAGACGAACGCGTTCGTCCGGCCACATTTGACAATCTTTATTCTTCCGAACTTCGCGCCAAGGTAGTGGCAGCCGGAAGCTGATCAGTGCGGCTGGAATTTAGTTCATAACACATCCGTGTGGAGCGGCGATCAGATCAGACGGTGTGATCACGCGTTGGCGTTGGGTGAAGTTCGACCACCTTGTAGAGCAAACACGAAGGTTTTGCTTTCTTGCCATGACCAATTTGAAACGACTGATTTGGGCGTTGTGTTTTATCTGCGTGATACTGCCAAGCATTTGCTTCGCAGATACCGATGAGGCGAATGCGTGGTTTGTCAGGATGGGGGCGCTCGGCGCCCTCTACCACTCAAACGCGAGAATCGCGACCCCTGCCGGAGTAATTCCCGGAGCATCGGCGGACGTAAGCAACAACCTCACGGCCATCTTCGAAGTCGGCTACAACTTCACACCAAACACATTCGTCATGTTTATGGCCGGGTTTCCGCCTAGGCCAGAAATAAGTGGGAGAGGAAGCATTAAATCCATAGGCGACCTCGGAGCAGTGACCTACGGGCCAGCCATCCTAACCCTCGGGTACCGATTTCCTTTCTCCACGAAGTTCCATCCTTACGTGGGCACCGGCCCCGTGTACGCGATCATTCTTCACAATCACGACGGAGCAGTATCCAATCTCGATGTGCACAGTAGCTTGGGGTATGCGATGCAGGCGGGCGTTGAGTACGCCATTTCTGATAAGTGGCAGATGTTTGCGGATGTGAAACAGTTGTGGCTATCCGTTAACGCTAGAGGCATGTTGGACGATGCGATTCCCGTAAATGCTCGAATTCAACTTAACCCGACACTTGTTTCTGTAGGTATAAAATTCAAACTATGAAGGATCATTAACCCTTAGCTTGCCTTAGTCTCTTTTAACTAACGTAGCTTTTATGCATATCCAGTCAATCGCGTACAAGCCAGAAATGCTTCGCTACGTTAGCTTTGCCTAAATGATCGCTTCACTACGTGGGGGAGCAGCGTGATCATCGCGAACGTTGAAGACTATCGCAAACAATGCGAAGCAAAACTTCCCCCATTCCTGTACGACTACATCAGTGGTGGTTCTTACCAAGAGAACACGCTGCGCGCGAATATCGCGGAACTACAGGCCACGCTGTTGCGCCAACGTGTGATGGTGGACGAATCGCATCTCAACTTGTCGATCGACTTGTGGGACCAGGCAATGTCACTGCCGGTCGTCCTCGGACCCGTCGGCATGGCCGGAATGTACTCGAGCCGCGGCGAAGTCAAAGCAGCCAATGCGGCGAAGTCGGCTGGGGTTCCGTTTACGCTGTCGACCATGGGCGTGTGCGATGTGCACGAGGTCGCGCAAAAGACCGGCATTCCTCCGTGGTTTCAACTTTATATGCTCAAAGACCGCGGTTTCGTGAAGAGCGTGATCGAGCGATCCGTTTCCGCAGGCTCGAAGGTATTGGTATTCACCGTCGATCTTGCAACCCCCGGGCGGCGTTACAGCGCGGTGCACGACGGAATGGAGAAAGACCCGACGCTTCTGGGGATGCTGGGATTCGTAGCTCAAGGCGCGACGCACCCTCGCTGGGCCCTCGATATCATCGCTAAAGGTCGGCCACTGAAGTTCGGTACTGTGGCAGGAGCGATGCCAAAAGGCGTTCCGTATGGAAAATTTGTTCACGACAATTTTGATGCATCGACTACCTGGAAAGACATCGAGTGGATACGGTCGATCTTTCCTGGAAAGATTATTTTGAAAGGTATTCTCGATCCCGAGGATGCTAAGCGCGCGGTACAGACAAATATCGACGGGATTGTGGTGTCAAACCACGGTGGCAGGCAGCTCGATAGCGTGACATCAACGATTCGAGCCTTGCCGAAGGTTGTCGATGCCGTTCAAGGTAAAGTGCCGGTGTTTATGGACGGTGGTATTCGCTCGGGCCTGGATGTGTTGAAAGCGCTGGCGCTTGGTGCCAAGGCGTGCTTTGTAGGGCGGGCGTGGGCATATGCATTGGGGGCGGCAGGTGAATCAGGGGTGCGAGATATGTTGGACATCCTCCGAGAGGAACTCAGGGTCGGCATGATTCTGACCGGGTGTAGTGATGTCAACCGAGCCACCCCAGACTTGTTGCTCAAGGATTGACACACGCCGCAGCGTAGGTCGCGTCATGTTTATCCGGTAGCACCGCATCAATAGCGGGCATCGTTGCTATATAGAACAGCACTGTCCAAATGCCGCGCCCGTCCGTTCAAGGCGTGAAGCACTCATGAGTTGCCCGTAAACCATCTGTCGTAAGAAGCGTCGAACCGTTTCCAAAGACGGGCTTGCCTGCACGTTCTTGCAGCGGGTGGTCGTTTTGCTGCAGCAAGCGGTGTGTGCCGGCCTGGCCCGCACCCATACACTCGTGTTCGCGACATCACGCAAGTTCGATGCCTGAATCGGAAGCGGGACATTATGCGCGTCACATATACGAAGCGTCGGAAGTTCTCTGTCGTAATCGCCGCTGCCGTGACGTTCCAGGCGACCGCAGTCAGCGCTCAACACGCGGCTGATAATCCCATCTCCGCCGCCGATGACGCCTATGGATTGACGCTCGGATTGGAGTCAGTGGGCCTATACAGCCCGGGCCTGGTGCGTGGATTCAATCCGCAAGCCGCCGGCAATGTGCGGATCGACGGCCTCTACTTCGATCAACAAGGTGCGTTGTCCAATCGTGTCATCGAGGATTCGACCATCAAGGTAGGCGTGAGCGAAATCGGTTATGCCTTTCCCGCGCCTACCGGTATCGTGGATTACGACCTCCGCCATGCCGGAGGCGACGTGCCCAGTGCAACGATCATTGCAAATGTCGGCCCCTATGAGGCACGCGGCGTGAGTATCGACGGCAGTTTACCCTTGATCGGCAGCGAGCTCGTTCTGCCGATGGGAGTGAGCACGCAAGTCAGCACACAGACGCCGTCTTACGGTCCCTATCCCGGATACACGTCGAATGTAACGAGCATAGGCGCAACGCCTGTGTGGTCGCCGAACGACAAAATCACTGTGCGCGCGATTGTTGACTGGCAGAAAACCAGTAACGCAAAGACATTTCCGCTGTACTTCACGGCGGGTGACTTCCTACCACCTGCTATTTCCAAAAACTACCTTGGCCAAAACTGGGCGGAAGGCCGCAACGTGACGATGAATCTGGGAGGCATCGTGTCTGCGCAGTTGACCCAGGTGTGGCGGCTAAAGGTAGGTGTATTTCGCTCGACTAACGACTATCCCGTCAGCTTTGCGGATCAGTACACCGAGGTCCAACCGAATGGCCAGTCCGAGCATCTGGTCGTGGGATATCCAGATCAGAACACATCTTCCAACTCCGGTGAGGTGCGCCTGACGGGCGCCTTCACAGGAGGTGATTGGCGTCAGCAACTCATCTTCATGGCTCGCGGCCGGGACACCAAGGCACGCTACGGCGGCGAGGATGCTGTCGACGAGGGGCCGGCCGTCATCGGTGTGCTGGCTGAGCTGCCGAAACCGGACTTCGTGTATTCGGCGCTAACGAATGATCACACCGAGCTGTGGAGTGTGGGCTCGGCCTATCACGTTGGTTGGCACCAACGCGCCGAATTCGAAGTAGGTATTCAGGACGAAAACTATCGCGAGACCGTCGTCGCCCCGGGGACACCCGACTCCGGCATGTCGGCGCATCTTCCTCGCGCTTACAGCAACGCAGCCTTTGCGCTCGCTCCGCAATGGACGCTCTATGCCGGATACACCCAGGGGCTCGAGAATTCCGGTGCCGCGCCCAATTCCGCCAAGAACAGCGGAGCTGTTCTTCCGGCATCCAAGACTTGGCAAATCGATTCGGGCATACGTTATGTCGTGACACCCAAGTTCAAGATCATCGCGGGCGTTTTCGAACTGCAGAAGCCTTACTTCAATCTGGATACGAACAACGTCGACCGGGAGCTCGGCGTCCAACGAGCCAAGGGTGTCGAGCTCTCTATCGCAGGTGAGCTGTTCAAGTACCTGCACGTCAATATCGGCATTCTCGATGGCAAGGTCAGCATCGTGGGGCCGAACCTGGCCGCCGAGAAGGTCGGTTTTGTCGCCGTCGGCCAGCCGCTTCTGACGTATGTGGCCAACGTCAACTATGTCCTTCCATGGTTACCGGCCGCGTCGCTAGATGCGTCGGCCACACATTTTGGCACTGCGCCAGCAACCATCGATAACGGCGTTTATTCACCCGAGGTCACGCAGGTGAATCTCGGTGGGCGGTATCAGTTCACTGCCTTCGGCAAGAAAAGCAGCCTTCGTCTGCAGATCCAAAACATTTTGGCGACGAAAAAATGGACGACTCAATACACGCCCGGCTTTTTCCAATGGCCGCCACCGCGGACTGTCTTTGCTTACATCACGACAGACCTTAGATAACGTGCAAAGGATGGATTAAACGCATGAAGATCAAGCTTATCCTTCTTTTGATCGTTGCGCTGATGGCTCCTCTGGCAGCTTCAGCGCAAACGATAAAACGGATTCCTCTGACGCACAGTCAAAACCCGACGAATGCCAATCTTCCATTTTCGCAGGCGGTATGGGCCGGAGACGCGCTGTATGTGAGCGGATGGCTCGACCCGGACATAAATATGCATACCGATACGAAGTCACAATACGTAGGCATTCTCGAGGACATACAGAAGTTCCTCAAATCGCAGAATCTGACGCTGGGCGACGTGGTGATGATGCGTGTGTACCTCGGAGGCGATCCAGCGAAAGGCGGCAAGATGGATATCCTCGGCGCGCGGGCCGGATATTCCCAGTTCTTCGGCACCAAGGAGCAACCGAACGAGCCCGCAATCACCACGGTGCAGGTGGTCTTGCCGGCCGGCGCCCGCGGCGCTCTGGTGGAAATCGACGTGATCGCAGTGCGTCCAAAGTAGCGGTCAATCACTCATGCATTCGCATTTCCTGGAGTCACACTGTATGAAAAAAATTCAGCAAATGCTTTCGACGTCGATCTACCTGTTTAGTGCTCACCCCGCACAGTAGCAGCTCTGTGCATTTTCTCACCCAAGCATAGCTAGGAGTTACCCATGAAAAACGTAAATTCCGCAGTGTTTGCCATGTGCCTGGCTCTCGGTGCCGGCAGCGTCTTTGCCCAAGACATGGGGATGCCGAAAGACACAACGAGCCATGACGCAATGCCCCAAACCGGCAACGCTCACGATGGCATGAAGAAGGACGCTATGGGCCACGGCGCGATGAAGAAAGACGCGATGTCCAAGGGACATATGGCGAAAGATGGCATGTCCAAGGACCCCAAGAGCAGCGATGCGATGAAGGACAACATGAGCCACGGCACGATGGGAAATGGCGACTCGCAGCATTAAAAGCCCCTACTGTCCCCTGCCCATGTCATCCCAGTTGGCATGGGCAGTCTTTCGCTTTCACCTAAAGTTCAAGTCGCTTGGCGACGGCACAGCGACGGAATCAACGACTGCTTGACAGCTCTTCCAGGCGGTCCTGAATGCGCTTGCGATAGCGGCGGCTCAAACGGAGGCGAGCCGTGGAATCCAGCACGACCTCGTATTCGCCACTGTCCTGCAGCTCCAGCCCCCGAACCCGTTTGAGGTTGACGATGATCGAGCGATGGATGCGCGCAAATGTTCGTGCATCCAGATCCTGCTCGAGCTCCTGCAGCGTGCGGCGCAGGATGTGTGTGGCCACGCCCACATGGATGCAGGCGTAGTAGCTTGCCGCTTCGATCCAGTCGATGTCCGACACGTTAATGAACAAGGTCTGGCTTCGGCTCTTGACCACGATCTTGCTGATCGAGCGGCGTTGTGTTGGCGCATAACGCGCAAGCTTTTCCTTCGCGCGAGAAAGGGCGCGATGGAAGCGAGCATCGTCGAACGGCTTCAAGAGGTAATCCAGCGCGCCCGCCTCGAAGGCGCGCAGTGCATACGCATCGTAAGCCGTCACGAAGATAACGGTCTCGGGCATATCCGCACCAAGGAGCTCGAGCACATCGAAGCCATCACATTCGGGCATTTGTACGTCCAGGAACACGAGATCGGGCCTGGACCGTCTGATCTCCTTGATCGCCTCCAGCCCTGATCCGCATTCGATCACCGATGCGATATCGGGATCGTTGCGCAACAGGAGTGTGAGATTGCGACGCGCCAAGGCCTCGTCGTCGACGACCAGAACGTGGATCGATTGGGAATTGTCCTCAGACATTGCCATTCACGTCTCCACGAACGGCAGTGTCACGACAACCTCCACACCGCCTCTATCGACCGGCCTCAACTGCAACTCGGATCCATCGCCGTGCAGGATCTGCAATCGGGTGCGCAGATTGCTCAGGCCGACGCCGCCGGACGCCGCCTCCAGATCTTCTTGGACCCATGGGCCGTCGTTGTAGACCGTGAGACGAAGGGTGTCATCACAGCGCGCACCTGCGACACGGATCTCACCGCCGGCGATGCGCTTGGAAACGCCGTGTTTGATGGCGTTCTCCACGAGTGGCTGCAGCAGGAGATTCGGGACCTGTGCATCCCCGAGCTCGACGGGGATATCTAAACTCACTCGAAGGCGGTTCCCGAACCGGACCTTCTGGATATCGATATAGCGCTGCAGGTACTCAACTTCCTCCGTCAGGGTCACCTGCGCCCGGTGAGAGTCTTCCGACGCACGACGCAGAAACTCGCTCAAGCCCACGATCATCCCGACCGCTTCATCGTTGCGTTGGTCTCGCACAAGGCCAACGATCGAATTGAGCGTGTTGAACATGAAATGCGGATCCATCTGACTTTGTAGTGCAGCGAGCTGAGCGCGAGACAGCTCCTCATTGAGCCGCGCGGTCTCGGTCATCTGCCGGGCCATCTTTTTACGCGAGTCGACAACGTAGGTGACTGTCAGAATCAGGACGTAGACGATCACAAACGTCAGGATCTGGTTGGTGAACAAGGACCTCCACGTGTGCGCGAAAGTGGGCGGCTGCTCACGGTGCCATGGGTTGAAGATGACTCGAAGCCACGCCGACCATGTTTCAGCGACCGTGCTGATGATGGCGAAAGCCACCAGATGTGCGATCGCCGTCTTCAGAACCGCACCGTGAACGAACGGCCATCGTCGCGCCAGTTCGATAACAAGCGGCGTCGCCAACACCCAGGGTAGCCAGGACACGAACGCGATCACGAACGGTAAAAGCCACGAGCTGCCCTCTCCCATGGCGCGCATGATGAAGATGGTCTGACTCGCATCGAACAGCGCGCCCGCACACCAGACGGCCGCGATCCAAGTCCAGCGGGTTGAGCGCGTGTGCGGCGGAACGTCAGTCATGACCATAACGTTACACCAAAGTCATCGCGAAAATCAGGCGCTGCAGTGAGTGGCCGGTCCGGTGCAGCGAGTGGTCTGGGCAGATGCATGGCGCCTTCGCCAGACTAGGCGACGAACGTAGCCAAGGCGGAAAGCGCAGCGACATTCATCATAGCCATATCTGTAAATAGCGTGGTTGACACGGACACTCATGCATTCGCATTTCCAGGAGTCATCGTATGAAAAAGAATTCAGCGTTCGCCCTCCTCTTCCTCGGCACTGCAACGCTGTTGCATGCCCAAACGTTGTCCACCCCGGCTTATGTGACCGATGCAGTCGCCGATGCCGCGCGTCCGGCTGCCGATAAGCAAGTCGACAACGATCGCAAGCCGGCTGCGCTAGTCACGTTCGCCGGCATCAAACCGGGCGACAACGTCGCTGACGTGATGCCGGGTCACGGCTACTTCACTCGCATCTTCAGCAAGGTGGTTGGTGCAAAAGGTCACGTGTACGCCGTCATCCCGCAGAGCCTGGCTACCAAAGTGCCCCCGGAAAAGCTCAAGCCCATCCATGAGCTGGTTGCCGATCCCGCTTACAGCGGCAACACCAGTCTCGCGATTCGGCCCTATGACCGACTCGATGTCGGCGCGCCGTTGGATGTCGTTTGGACATCCCAGAATTACCACGACGTCTATGGCGCAGTGCCCGTTTTCAGCGTTAGCGGAAGCACTGGCCCCGAGCAGGCAGCCAAACTCGATGCCGCCGCATTTAAAGCGCTAAAGCCAGGTGGTGTTTTTATCGTCGTCGATCATGCAGCTGCACCCGGCTCCGGCGGTAGGGATGCCTCCACGCTGCATCGCATCGATCCGGCAACGGTCATCGCTCAAGCGAAGGCAGCAGGTTTCGAGCTGGACGGAACCAGTGACGTGCTCAGCAATCCGCAGGATGGGCACGACAAATCGGTGTTCGCTCCGGAAATAAAAGGTCAAACTGACAAGTTCGTGTTGAAGTTCCGCAAGCCCACAGCGGGATCGAAGACCGAGCCGTGATTGAGCCAGAGTGTGTGCCGCGTCGACTGATAACTTGGCTAGCCCGTAATCAGTCGGGCTTGCCACTTATCCGATTGGCGTGGTGCTGCAATCCGGTCGGTGTAACGCCACAAGACAACGAGCCATTCGACATACCGCTTCTTCTGAAACCGTCCATGGCGACGCTGACTCGACCATCCAGGATTCGCCCCTCCAGAAGCAGACATCTTCATGAAGCGGAAGAAACTCATTCTGATCATCATCACGGTGACGGTGCTCATTGGCACCGCCCATTACTTTCGTGACGATGCGTCTGGAGCGAGCCATGTCGCGTTCGCGCCACGCGCTGCGGTACCGGTAAAAAGCGCTGTGGCCACGCGAGGGAATCTCGATCTATCGTTGAACGTTGTGGCGCGCACCGAAGCGTGGTCCACCGTCACGGTACGTGCGCGCAACTCGGGTCAGCTCAAGTCGCTGGGCTTTGCACCCGGCGCGATGGTAAAGAAAGGCGATCTTCTGGCGCTGCTCGATCCCTTGCCGTTCCAAGCTCAGCTCGACCAAGCGATCGGCAATGTCGCCAAAGACAGGGCACAATTCGACAAAGCGCAGGCGGACCTGCAGCGCTATAGCCAAGTCGTCGCCAAGGGTTACATCTCGCGCGCCGATTTCGACGCGTATCAAGCGAACGTCGGTGTCACGCGCGCCACGCTGCAAACCGACCGTGCCGCACAGGAATGGGCTCAACTTCAGCTCAGTTATACACGCATTACCGCACCATTCGACGGTGTCGTTGGGCTGCCGCAGGTCTGGCCCGGTGCAGAGGTCACAGCCGATAGTACAGACATTGTGGTGATCAATCAGATCGAACCACTACGGATCAGCTTTAGCGTTCCGGAAGCCAACTTGAGTGCCATTCGCACCGAACTGATGCACGGCCCCGTAACGGTGCAGGCACGGCTGCCGGGCGATAGCAGCGCGTCCTTGCAGGCTCGGCTGGAATTCATCGACAACACGGTGGACGTCAACACCAGCACCATCGTGCTCAAGGGTCGCCTTGAAAACGTTGACGGCCGACTTACGCCGGGCCAGTTCATGCAAGTAAGCATTCCCACCGAACACCTGATCAACGCGGTGAGTATGCCGGCGCAAGCACTGCAAAGCTCGGACAAGGGTGACTTCGTATTTGTGATCGGCGCGGACGGCAAAGCTCATCAGCGTTTTGTCGACACCGGACCGACCGCAGAAGGTCGCATGGTGATCACGCAAGGCCTTCAAGCTGGCGAGCGCGTCGTCATTGATGGCCAGCTATCGTTGAGCGACGGCAGCCTCGTGCGCATCGCTGACGGCACATAGGTCGCAACGATGAACCTACCCGAGCTGTGCATCCGACGCCCGGTGATGACGACGCTGTTGATGCTGGCACTGCTGGTGTTCGGCATCGCCGCGTATCCGAAGCTGGCGGTGAACGAACTACCCAACGTCGACTATCCCACCATTCGCGTCACCGCCAGCTTGCCGGGTGCCTCGCCGGAAGTCATGGCGTCGGCCGTCGCCACACCACTTGAAGAGCAGCTATCCACGATTCCCGGTGTCGACGCGATGAATTCATCCAGTTCATCGGACGTTACGAGCATCACCTTGAGTTTCGAGTTGAGTCGAAACATAGACGCTGCAGCGCAGGACGTGCAATCGGCCATCTCTGCCGCGCAACACCAGTTGCCGCCCGGCATGCCCACGCCACCGATACTGCGCAAGGTAAACCCCGCCGACGCACCGGTGCTGTTGTTGGCCATGACATCGCACACGTTGCCGTCGTCGCAATTGGACGAATACGCGCAGACGCAGCTGGCGCAACGACTATCCATGATCGACGGCGTGGCGGACGTCCACGTTTACGGCGCCACCAAATACGCGGTGCGCATCAGCATCGATCCAGATCGATTGGCCGCTGCCCGCATTGGCATCGATCAAGTGCAACAAGCGGTCGCCGACGCCAACGTCAATCAGGCCACCGGCACGCTGTACGGACCCAGCCAGCAGTTCCAAGTCCGCACGCAAGGCCAACTGCTGCGCGCCGCACCCTATAACGACATTGCCCTGGCCTGGCGCAACGGTGCACCGGTGCGATTGGGCGATGTCGGGCAAGCTTACGACGGTGTGCAGAACGATCAGGTCGCCAGTTGGTACAAGCACGATCGTTCAGTCCTTTTGGCGATTAAACGCCAACCCGGCACCAACACGGTAGAGATGATCGATCGCATCAAAGCGGTCCTGCCGAGTTTTATTGCAGGCTTGCCGCCATCCGTAAAACTCGACGTGCTGTATGACCGTTCGCAATCGATCCGATCCTCGGTGAACGACGTGCAGTTCACGCTACTACTGGCAGGCGTGCTGGTCGTGCTGGTGATCTATCTCTTTCTCGGCAATCTATCCGCCACGTTAATCCCCGCCGTCACATTGCCGCTCGCCGTGGCCGGCACGTTCGGCGTGATGTATCTGCTGAACTACAGTCTGGACAATCTTTCGCTGTTGGCGCTGACCTTGGCAGTGGGCTTTGTCGTAGACGATGCGATCGTGATGCTGGAAAACATCGTGCGTCACGTCGAAGCCGGTCTCGATCCCCACACGGCGGCTCTGAAGGGTGCGGGTGAAATCGGCTTCACCATCCTTTCGATGACGTTATCACTGATAGCGGTGTTCATTCCGGTGATGTTTATGGGTGGCATCGTCGGGCGTCTGTTCCACGAATTCGCCGTAACGCTAAGCGTGGCGATTCTTATCTCCGGGGTTATCTCTGTCACGCTTACGCCGATGCTGTGTAGCCGCTTCATCAAGGCGAGCCATCGCGAGAAGAAGAATGGGCTCATCGCCGCATTCAATCGCTATTTCCAAATGACGCAACGCGGCTATGTGCGTAGTTTGCGTTGGTGTATGGATCGTCCCCGACTAGTGCTTGGCGTATTCGCGCTTAGTCTGCTGGCGACCGTGTCGCTGTTCGAATCCGTACCCAAAGATTTCATCCCCGCAGGCGACAGTGGTCAATTGCAAGTCAACACGGAAGGGCCGCAGGACGTTTCGTTCGGCGGCATGGTGGCACGTCAACAGCAATTGGCACAGATCGTCGCGCAAGATCCAAATATCGATGCGTGGATGTCCTCGGTCGAGGCAGGTGGCACGACGATCAACGACGGCGAAATGTTGTTGAAGCTGAAGCCGGCGAATCAGCGAAGCTTGCGTGTGGATGAGGTCGTGCAAGAGCTGCGACAAAAGTTCGCCATGGTCATCGGCATGCGTGCCTACGTGCAGAACCCGCCAATGATCCAGATAGGCGGCCTGCGCTCCAAAGCGCAGTATCAGTTCACTTTACAGTCCATCGATCTGAACGCTCTGTACGATTGGTCCGGTAAGGTCACGCAGGCGTTCTCGGCGCTGCCCGGTTTTCAGGATGTCACCAACGATCTCAATCTAAGCAGCCCTTCCATTGAGGTCGAAGTAGACCGTAGCAAATTGGCGCCGCTGGGGCTGACCATGGCGCAAGTCCAGACGGCGCTCGGCGCGTCATTTAGCCAAAATCAGCTTTCCACCATCTATGGCGCCGCGACGCAATACTGGGTGGTGATGGAGGTTCAACGCGCGCTGCAGAACGATCCCGCCGTGCTCTCGAAGCTCTATGTGACCTCCAACTCCGGCAAGTTGATTCCGCTGGATACCGTAGCGAGGTTCGTACGCAAGCCACAGGTGATGACGGTGAATCATCAAGGTGAGTTACCCTCGGTAACCGTCTCCTTTGGACTCGCTCCTGGCGTGAGCCTTGGCACCGCTTTGACCGAGATTCACAGCGCATTGAAGCAGATCGACTTACCGGCAACCATCAGCGGCAACCTGCAAGGTAATGCTCAGGCGTTTCAGCAGTCATTGAAGGGAACTGGCATCTTGCTATTACTAGCCGTGTTTGTGATCTATCTCGTGTTGGGCATTTTGTATGAGAGCTTCATCCATCCATTGACCATTCTGTCTGGTCTGCCCGCCGCAGCGGTGGGAGCGCTGCTTACGTTACAGATGGCTCATTTCGCCCTGGATTTATTTGGATTCGTCGGCATCGTGCTGTTGATCGGCATCGTCAAGAAGAATGCGATCATGGTGATCGACTTCGCGCTGACACGCCAGCGTGAATCGGGGGCATCGCCGAGCGATGCAATCTTCGAAGCCTGCCAAGTGCGCTTCAGGCCGATCATGATGACCACCATGGCGGCGCTCACCGGCGCATTGCCCATCGCCTTTGGCCTAGGCGCCGGTTCGGAGGTGCGGCGACCACTCGGCGTGGCCGTTGTGGGCGGTCTACTGCTCTCTCAGTTACTCACGCTGTATCTCACGCCGGTGATCTATCTGCAGCTGACGCGCTTGCAACGGCGATTTGCGTTGGGGTATGTCGAAATAAAATCGGCTGCATGAATCGACATGAGTGTGTAAGGAAGATTTATCGCCCGCGCGAGCACTCCTTACTCATCATCACAGCAAGCCAAGCTGGGTCGCCTTTAACGTAGCTGCTGCACGCGTCGAGCACTCCAATTTGCGGAACACACTTTCCACATGTGTGCGTACGGTACTCGGGCTAATGGCGAGCTTTTGCGCCACTACTTTGTTGCTCGCACCAAGACTGATCCAGCGAAGGATCTCTCGTTCGCGCTGGCTTAGAAGCCCGGTCGACGATGCAGCAGGCAACGCGGTAGCGGCTGGCGCTCTATCGAGAAGTGCGTGGACAACGTTCACGTCGTGACGCCCTGCCCTGGCTTCGGTCATCAACAATTCCGCCGCTATGTCTTCGGAGTAGGCTTCACGCCATGGACGTGGCGCCTGCAACGCAGCGAGTGCAACGGAGGCAGCGAGAATACGCCCCTCGAGCGATATGCCTGCTTCTTTGGCCTCACGAAAGTAGCCGGATCCATCCGACCGTTGATATGCATAAGAGGCCACTTCCGCCTCGCTGGCCAGCGAACCTATTTGTCGCGCAGCGCGGCCGGTCCAGTACGGCACAAGGCGAACGCGTTCCCACGCTGACTGCGGCAGTTTGCCTGGGGTATCCCAGATCATGTTGGGGACGGAAGCTCTTCCCATGCCATGGATGAGTGCAGCGCGATAAATCCTCCGTTGTCCACTTTCATCCAGGCCGAGTTGCTGTGCCGTGTTGCGCGCCAACTGGGCCACGAGTCGCGAATGTCCTGTCATCCAGGGCAGTTTGAGGTCGATAACGTGCGCCAAGATCTCTAGCGACGTCGCATGGCCAGCGAAACCTTCATCGAGCGAGCACGGACCGGATAGGGTCGGATCCTCCTCCAGCGCAGCCAGCCATGGCCGGGCATTTGCAACGATTACGCGCGCCAGTTCTCGCGGATACAGTGCACCAGCACGTGCATTGATCAACGTGTACGCCTGCTCAAGGCCATACAACCGATGAAAGATGTCGAGGTCGCCAGCCAGCGATGCCATGTAGACGGCCATCGGCACTTCCTCGGCGCGCAGGCCGCCTGGTGCACCGGTGCCGTCATAGCTTTCGAATAGATGGCGCAATGCGAACTGCGTTGTGTCGTCCAATCCCAGCTGTACGGCAATGTCACCTGATACCTCGCAATGGATGCGTGACAAAGCGAGGAACGCCGATCCCTTTTTGCGAGTGGCAGCTCGAAAGCCGCTCGTTGAAGACTGGGCCGCCAGAAGTGCTTTCCGTCCGCTTACGTCGTCACCAAATAGCTCTGCGAACTCGGGCGCATTGGCTGTGCATCCGGACCAGCGCAACAGTGCAACCGCCATGGCACGGGTGCATGCCACCTCATCGGCGCCGGCTTCCTTGGCCAATTGCCCGGCTATCCAGGCGACACGCGGCGAATGGTCCGTGGGTTGCCCCATGGAAAGATCTCCCACGAAGGACAGGGAGCGCACGACATCCAGTAGCGGAACGGTCGAGTCATCCATAGCAATGTCATTGGCTATCAACAGGAAGGAGAAAGTCTAGCTGTGTCCGTCTCGCGTCGGCCTCGGTCATTCAACCGATGGTGCGCGTGGCAGCCGCAGCGCAAGCTGTGCACCAAGGTTGGTTACCCAACCTCTCACCGACAAATGTCCGAACTGCTTACTACTTCTGGAGATTCCCATGAAAGCTAATAGCGTCAAGAACGTTGTGCTGGTCCACGGTGGTTTTGTGGATGGTTCCGGCTGGCAGAAGGTTTATAACTTGCTGAAGAAAGATGGCTTCAACGTTGCCATCGTGCAGAACCCAACCACCTCGCTGGCTGATGACGTGGCAGCCACCAAGCAGGTCCTTTCACAGCAGAATGGGCCCGCCATTCTGGTGGGTCACTCTTACGGTGGCGCAGTGATCTCCGAAGCGGGCAACGACCCCAAAGTGGAGCGCCTGGTCTACATCACTGCCTTCGCGCCCGACGCTGGGGAATCGGTACAGTCGCTGATTGCCAACCCGCCTCCGGGTGCACCGGTGCCGCCGATTCTGCCGCCACAGAACGGCTTCCTGTTCCTGGATCGCGCCAAGTTCGCTGAGTCGTTCGCGGCTGACGTTTCTCCTGAAGACGCATCCTTCATGGCCGATTCCCAAGTGCCTTGGAGCGTAGATGCCTTAGCTGGCGCGGTGACCGTGCCAGCCTGGAAGACTAAGCCGAGCTGGTACCTGATCGCCACGGACGACAAGATGATTCCGCCGCCTGCCCAGCGCCAGATGGCCCAACGTGCCGGCGCCACCGTGGCCGACGTGGCAGGCAGTCACGCAGTGTATGTTTCCCAGCCTCAGGCTGTAGTTGATCTAATCAAGCGAGCCGCCGAGGGTGGCGAATAAAGAATTCCGCACCGCTAGAGGGCGCTCAACGCGCCCTCTTCTTTTCCGGACGCCTGCTTCCGGCCGACAGCATAGGTAGAGATCTGATATTGAGACATTTTCGTCTCCTGATAGGTCATGAGCCGGGCTAGTTGCTCGATCTTTGCTATAGCGACGAGCAGCAAGATCGGAATTCGATACGATGTCCGGAAAAATTTTGGCTCTTATCGCATGGAGTGTGAATTGGCCGCTTAGCAAGCTCTCCGGTGCCGGCTTGTTCCATGAATGGCTTCCCGATCCCGGAAGTCCCCATATAGCACCCAAGAAAGGCGTGCGTCCCCTTCCCCACTTCACAACCGAAAGTCTGTCCAGATTCTGAGTTTGCTTTCCCGACACGTAGGGTCTAGAACCTTCGGCTTGGAATTTTGACGCAACTCGACAACTCGTTACGTTGACGCGTCATGCTCTCGCCGCCGTAGCGACATTCCCATCAGCAAAAATCCGTACCGTTCCGCGAGCTCGAGGACTCTATGCGTCGACTATGGAAAGCTCTGATCGTCGTTGGTTTCCTGTTCGCTGGTCTGTCATGGCATGCCCACGCCTGCGCCGATTCCGAATCGCCGGAGGCCCCGGTGGCTGGCAACGACCAGCATTCCTTGGCGCCATCGACAAGCCATGTCTCGGCCGCGTCGATCAACACGGGACGAATTCAACCGCGACCCGCTCAGATAGTGCGAGGCTGGGGCATGTCGCTGGCTTGGGAGGCGAACGATCTGTATGGCGGCGATCGTCAGCCGGCGAAGATCAACGACCCGGCAACGCAAAGTGCATACATGGACCTGCTTTATGGAAACCCTGACACCGGCCTTACGCTTGGCTTAAACATCGCGCGATACAACATCGGCGGTGGCGACGATCCGACTCACACGCACATGCGCCCGGACGCGCAAATGGAAGGCTATCAATCCGGCCCGGATGCGCTCTTCGACTGGAACCGCGACGCGCCGCAACGAAAAATGCTACAGGAAGCAAAAAAGCGCGGCGCCGATATCTTCGAAGCCGCGGCGTATTCGCCGCCATACTGGATGACCGTGAGCGGCTGCGCGTCCGGCAGCAAGCAAGCGCATCAGGACAACCTGCGACTCGAGATGCGGCAGCGTTTCGTCGATTACCTGGCGACGGTCGTCAAGCACTTCCGTGACGCAGAAGGTGTCGCGTTCGAAAGCATCGAGCCGTTCAACGAGCCGGATCTAAACGCTTGGACGGCCGGCGGCGCTCAGGAAGGATATTCCGCGCCCATCGCAACGCAGGACGCGGTGATACCGATGCTGGCGATCCGCTTAAAGCAACTCGGTTCGCCCACGTTCGTCGCTGGTGTGGACACAAATAATGTGACGGCGGCGTTGACCACCGCGGACCAACATACTCTGGAAGCCCGTGCTTCGCTCGGACGACTCAACACGCACGACTATCATCATGACGTGTCCGATCTGGCGACATTGAAGGCATACAAGGCGCTGAGCGAGAAACTCCACAAGCCGATCTGGATGAGCGAACTCGGCTGCTGCTTCCGCGATCAGAAAGAACCCGACGAGATGTGGGGCGCACTTTTCATGAGCGACTCGATCCGCACGGATCTGCGCGATCTCGGAGCTGAAGCATGGATACTCTGGCAACCGGATTGGGAAATCATCGCCTTCGATCCGCATGGCGGCAAACCCAAGCCGAAAAAGCAGTACTACGCCATCGCGCAATACACACGCTTCATTCGCCCGGGCTTCCGGATCATTTCCGCGGGCGGCGCCTTCCACACGCTCGCCGCATACTCATCCACATCCAGACGTCTCGTATTGGTGACGACCAACGGAGACAACCCGGGCAGGAACGAGCTCGACCTCAGCGCCTTCGCAGGATTGCCGCATACCGTGCAGGTTTATCGCACGACGGAAGATGTGGGCGCCGATTTGCGCGCGGAAACGATCGCGATCGCGCCGGACCATCGCATCATCGATCCACTGCCGCCACGCTCCATCAGTACGTACGTTATCGACGGCGCAACGCCGTTGCCCGGCGCGCCGACCAACACTCTCGAAGGGATGCACCAACTCGCAACGCAATCCACCGGGCGTTGCATCAATATCGTCACCAACTCCACGCAGAGCGGTGCCGCGATCATTCCTTATGCATGCGGTGCGTACATCAACGAACTATTCAACTTCGTCGATCGCGGCAACGGTTTCTATTCGATTCAAACGGTGAACGCTCACGACAGCCTATGCTTGAACATCGCGAACGACGCCTCTTCTCCGGGTGACGGCAAAACGCGCGGTGGCCCTGGCAACCTCATTCAATGGCCTTGCGGCGAAACGTCCGTGACCGATAACGCGTTGTTCTATCTGGAAGCTGCGGGTGCGGATAGCTATCGGATTCACGTGAAAGGTTCCGGCTTGTGCCTAGAAGAGCCGAGTGGCGCCAGCACCTTGCGACAGAACCGCTGCGATTCCGCATCGTCGAAGCAACTATTCACGCTTCGATGAATACCGCTTTCAGCGAGAACGCAACTGTTGGGATAAAGCGCGTTCAACGCTGAGCGAAAAGGGCTGGCTCAAACGGTCTAGGGCGCGTCTACCGATTACATGTTTGTACACGTTTACATTCTTGTTTATACACATTATGCTATTTCCATGAAACGCGGCGGTGCCTGACATGAGCGTGCACCGGCACATCGAACACCCCTCTTCCAGGGGAAACAAGAGATCGTGCCCGACACCCATGCGCACCAAACCCGCCGCGCATAACTCCGAAGTCCGTGCACGTTTACATTTGATCCCAATAAAAACACCTGCATGAAACCAGATATCCCTCTCGCCCGGCGCGACCTGATTGCCGACCGTCTATCCAGCGGGCAGGCGGTGGTCTCCGCCGCGTTGGCTGTCGAATTTGATGTCTCCGAAGACGCGATTCGGCGTGACTTGCGCGCCCTTGCAGCTGAGGGACGGTGTCGCCGCGTCTATGGGGGCGCCCTCCCCATCTCACCCGACTCCCGTCCGATGGCTGCGCGAATGGATGAAGCGTGGGAGCAGAAAACAGCATTGGGCCGCGTGGCAGCGACCACCATTGCGCCTGGTGAATTGGTTTTTCTGGATAGCGGCAGCACTAACCTCGCGGTAGTCGACTTTCTGCCGGAAGACTATGAGTTGACGATTGTCACCAACTCCATCGACATCGCCGCAGCTGTTCTGCGTCGCCCCGATTTGAAGTTGATCATCGTAGGCGGCACTGTCGATCCGGTCGTGGGCGGTTCTATCGACGCCACGGCAGTATCTGGCATTTCCCAGATGAACATCGACCGGTGTTTCCTGGGGGCGTGCTCGGTATCGAGCAGCAGCGGGGCCTATGCCTTGAACGCGGCGGATGCAGCGTTCAAGCGAGTGCTGGTCGCAGCTAGCCGGCACACGATGGTCTTGGCGACGAACGGCAAATTCGGGACGAGCGCGCCTTATCGGGTGGCCTCCATCGAGGCAATCGAGTGTTTTGTTGTCGACCATGACATACCGAATGCGGACTACGAAGCGCTGACGAATGCGGGTGCCAAGGTGCTCAGAGCTGAACGTTCTTCCTGATTGACTTTTCAACGGAGCAACTCATCGTGATGTCTGCCGATCGGCCGGAGACACGGCTAGCTACGCGCCTTGCTTTTCTCGCGGCTGGCTTTGGCATTGCCTGCTGGGCTCCGCTGGTGCCGTTCACCAAACGGCGGTTGGCCTTGAATGATGGTGAACTCGGCCTACTTCTCCTGTGCATGGGCATGGGCTCGGTGGTGTCCATGCCCGTCACGGGGATGTTGATCGCACGCTTTGGAAGCAAGCCCGTCATTATTGCGGGCGGCTTAGGTCTGGCTTTTCTCCTCCCGCTGCTTTCGCTCGCAAACTCGCACTGGATGTTGGGTCTCACGCTTTTCGCCTTTGGTGCCTCGCTGGGCTCGCTCGACGTGGCGATGAACGTCCATGCAGTCGATGTCGAACGTGCCTCAGGCCGACCGATGATGTCTGGCTTCCACGCGCTCTACAGTGTGGGTGGATTCGCGGGTGCAACCTTGATGACCTTCTTGCTCTCGTTCCACCTAGGCGCCCTCAGTGGCAGTCTTCTGTGCTCAGCGCTGTCGGGTCTTGCCATTGTTGCGGCGTGGCCTCGATTGCTTCGAGCCACGCACGCGAAAGAAGAGCCCCTGTTTGTCATGCCCCATGGCGTCGTTCTGGTGCTCGCCGGCCTGGCAGCCATCATGTTTCTCGCAGAGGGCGCGATTCTCGACTGGAGCGCGCTGCTCATCACGGACAAGGCGTTGGTCGCCGAAGCGCATGGTGGACTTGGCTACACGTTGTTTGCCGCGGCAATGACCATCGGTCGCCTATGCGGAGACGCCGTAACGGCACGAATCGGCGACCGGACCATGTTGATCGGAGGTAGCCTCATCGCCATAGGGGGATTTATAGTTCTCCTTGTATCCCCCGTCCCCATCGTGGCGTTGGCAGGATTTCCACTGATTGGCCTGGGTGCGTCGAACGTGGTCCCCGTTCTGTTTCGGCAAGCCGGTTCCCAGCGCGCCATGCCGATCTCTCTTGCCGTGGCCGCCATGACGACAACCGGTTACGCCGGCATACTCTTGGGACCTGCAGCAGTGGGGTTCGTGGCTAAGAGCATGAGCTTGCCGATCGCCTTCGGCATGCTTGCCGTGTTGCTCTGCGCCGTGCCCGCGTGCGCACGCTTTGTCACCGCGCGCGCCACCTGAGATGAATGACCGATGCGCATTGCACACACTGCGTTAAACATCGGCTTGCATGAGAGGAAACCATGATCAAGAAGAAAATGGGGCACAAGAAATGAAGAATCCTTCATCTGGCATTGTGAAGAGCAAGAGCCACTATCTTATTCTCGATGGGTTGCGAGGCGTCGCGTCGCTGATCGTCGTCTTGTTTCATATTTGCGAGGCGTACTCGCCAGACCATCCACTTACGCAACCCATCAATCACGGCTACCTTGCGGTCGACTTCTTCTTTTTGCTCTCAGGTTTCGTCATCGCCTATGCGTACGACGATCGATGGGAAAAGCTATCCACGTGGGATTTCTTCAAACGTCGCCTGATCCGTTTGCAGCCCATGGTCGTCATGGGCATGACCATAGGTGCCCTGCTCTACTATCTTCAGGCGGGCGCTGCCTTTCCACTGATAGGCAACACACCGGTCTGGAAAGTGCTCATCGTGATGTTGGTGGGATACACGCTACTTCCGCTTCCCATGTCCATGGACATCCGCGGCTGGGGCGAAATGCATCCCCTTGATGGCCCTGCATGGTCGCTTTTCTTCGAGTACATCGCGAACATTCTTTACGCACTCGGTTTTCGGAAACTTTCAAATCGAACGCTGGGGATCTTGCTTCTGCTCGCCGCAGCACTCCTTGTACATCTTGCCGTATTCGGCAAACAGGGCGACCTGATCGGCGGCTGGTCGCTCGATGCAGAGCAACTTCATATTGGTTTCGCCCGTTTGCTCTTTCCGTTTATCGCAGGCCTTCTTCTGATGCGCCTCGGCAAGCGCATTCACATCAAGGGAGCATTCGCGATATGCAGCTTATTGCTCATCGTTGCTCTTTCATTGCCGCGTTTCGGTGGTGCGGAACATCTTTGGATGAACGGGCTCTATGAATCCATCTGTCTGATCATCATCTTTCCGATCATCGTCGCCGTGGGTGCGGGGGCAACGTTGACCGAGGGGTTATCCACGCGCATAGCCAAGTTTTTCGGGGGCATCTCCTACCCGCTCTACATCACGCACTATCCACTCATTTATATCTACACAGAATGGGCGGCGAGCAACAAACCGTCCGCTACTCGGGGGGCTGAAGTCGGGGCTCTGGTTTTTATAGGAAGCATCGCCATTGCCTATAGTTGCTTGAAGTTTTATGACGAACCGATTCGTAACTGGCTCAGTCGTCGATGGCTCACATGGCCGCATGGAAAGACATGAGGTCTGAGCGCTAGGAATGTGAAATGAGACTGCTGATCAGCGTCACAAACGCGGTCAGAATCTAAGATATCCCCACGTTTTTAGCTTGTCATGCCGGAGCAGCCCGAAGCCGCCCTATAACAGCGAAGCGGGTCCAATTAGCCCTGAAATTCAGCCGTGCCTCTTGTCATTCCGGCGAAGGCCGGAATCCACGCTGCGCACTGGCGATGGATTCCGGCCTTCGCCGGAATGACGAGCAAAAAAGCATGCGGCACGTTTATCGCTTCCCGTTCGATTTTCATACCGCTCTATCAGAGCGGCCGTCTCCCTGTGACCTTCTCGTGCAGTGATGTGTGCTGGCTTTGCGCCAGCTCGGGGTCCAAGGGGTCAGAGTCTGAGGTTTCCCCACGTTTTCATGCCGTCACAGTCATCTGATCGAACACATATAGTGGCAAAAAACGTAGTCGTTGAAGCGATTGCGGTAGCGGCTCATAAGGCCAGTCCCTGACGAGTGCTTCACGGCCTAAGCGCAGGATCGAGTAGAGCCTGCGCCGAGTCGATATCGGCGACAACCAGTGCGCCATGCCCTTCGCTTCGCAACTCATGCCGGCTATCCAGCACGAGAAGGCTGCCAGCGCGTTGACCAACAGCAGGATTTCCAGTCGCGATCCTACGCGCGTAAGACTGTCTTCGAAACCTTGTCCATAGCGGTGCGATTTCAGATCACGAAAGGAAGCTTCGATTTGCATCCGACGTGCGTAGAGCATGACCAGTTGTCGTGCACTCAACGTATTGAGGGATGGTGAGGCGACCAGCAACCACGGCTCTTTCTCGCGCCTAGCGCATTGTCGACTGATCTTGCTCTGCGCCACCTTGCCATGCTGAGTCCGGTGTTTACGCCCTTTCGGTCTCTTACCATAGATCACGCAGCGACAGTTAAGTGGGCGGCTGCGATTGGTTGTCATCATCGGTAATTCGCGTGGTGTTCGATCTGCAAACCGGTAAAGCGCACGGCATGGCACCCATTCGTCCGATCGATCTGCAACGTCGATCGGCTTGACGAGTGTGCGACCGCGCAGGCGCCCCACCCAATCCCAGCCCATCGCCGACACCGCTTCGAACCAAGGCGTTCGATAGCCTGCATCGGTCACCAGAACGGGGCGTACGCCGTCGGGCATCAGCGATTTTAGGAGCTGAAGAAAGCGTCTTTCTGCCTGAGGCGAGCCTTGCTGCTTACCGGGAAATACCATGTCCAGCACAGGTAGCGTGCGACCTCCAATCGGTACCGCTGCACGCAGCAGACACCACGACTTATCCGGTTTCAAATCCGTCCAATCGATCACGATCACAGGGTGTTCGCCACGCAAAAGCCAGCGGCTCATATCGGCGTAGATCACTTCTCGATAGTCTTGGAGACGCCGATTGCTGAGTAATCGATCAACGGCTTTAAGCGGGGCTCGCACACGCTGTGCCCCAGGCCAAGCACGCGCGATGTCCATCAGCGTAAGGCGCCTTCCCGACACCAACGCTTCCACAGATCTAAGTAATGCTTGCTTGCGAAGCGCATGCATCACACCCAATGAATTAGCTAAACACTTCTGTAATACTCGGCTCGCGCGCATGGGTCGGCACTCTTCTTTTGGCTTGGTCGCCTTGAAGAATGCGCCATGCGCGCACTGTCATGCCAATCAGGATCGTTGCAAATCGTTGATTACACGAAGGGAAACGTGGGGAAACCTCAGACTTTGACCCCATTATTTTTTGATTCCAGCTGCGATGCGCGTGACGTGAACCGGGCTCGGAACCCGACGTGGCCGGCTTTTGTCGCTTCAGGTGTAGTTCCTCATCAACTCCTCGAGAAATTCACGCCCTGACGCATGGGCCATCGACAAGCCACGCTCGCTCTTGTCCGCCAATAAAAGCTCAAGAGCCGCCGCACCAAAGAAATGATCTGTAGCGAAGTACGGGTCGCCGCTTTCGTTGAGTTTCACGTGCCAATCAACACGGGCATCCAAGGCCACGACTCCAAGGTCAACCGGCCGCCACTGGTAGACAGCCACGCGACCAGCAGCGTCCACCCATAACATGCCCCCATGATCACCTTCGTCCCACATGCGTTGAATCATTCCTTCGACTAGCGACGGCCAATCATCAGCCACCTCAAGCCAGCCCAGGAACGCGCGCGTATGGGTTGAAAACACCGCAATCTTTGTGTCTGGACCGAGGCATGGTGCCACCAATTCACGAATGGCTTGCGTCAGTTCGGGATAGCCTAGTCCAGAGTCAAAGAAGAGGTGCGATCGAAACCGCTTCGCAAAGACATAGCTGGGTAGGCCAAGGCCCTCCACGATCATCTCGGAGCATTCTTTGACGTTGCGTTGCATGCGTATGGCCTTTCGGGTGTCCCTATTTGTGCCTGCTCTGGATTGCGGAAGCGGGCGTCCAGCTAAGCGTCATTTAGCTCGTCGCTTGAATCTTCGGCGTCCCTGCCGAAGATCTGCTGAGGGAATTGTTTCAGACCGTTAGTTCGCTTGCACGCCAGGCCCGATGTTTTTTTCGAGAAAGCCCTGCACGTGGTTGTACATGTCCACGAGATTCTCTTCCTTGTAAAAGCCGTGCCCTTCGGGGGTAGCCCACGTAGACCCATTTATTTGTACGCGGGACCTTGCTCGGACTGCTTGGCCTGAAGAATTACTTCGTAAATCGCACGCACATTATCGACAGGTTCGAACTCAGTCGACGAATAGGCGGCCGTCATGAACCAACGTGGCATCGCCGCCAGACCCGGCTCTTTCACGGTTCTTTCGAAGTAAATCGAGCCACTCAGATCAGCTCTCTCGATAACATCAACTTTACGTAGTTCGGCGAATGGAATACTTGTAATCTTACGATCCCCAGCCGCTGTAAGGGCGATAATCGCACGCTTATTTGTTACCCAATACGTGGTTTTTCTGCGCTCTAGAGCATCACGAATGAAACGCCCAACCAGTATCTCAAGGCCGACAATCACAACTGGAAGGCCAAACAGTATTGAAAAGATTGGAGCCCCCGATTTGATCGCTGAATATTCCCCAAAAAACGCGCAAACGCACCACACCAAACCAAAAGGAATGGCCAACCAATCAGTTCGTCGGAAGTGGATGCCCCCTCGTGGCGCACCGTGCCAAAGCAACACTTCACCGCTCCTAAGCTCCGGTTGCAAGGCAGACATGATCAGGCACCTTCGTTATGAATGATCACTGTGTTTGATCGAACAATTCGAAACGACATCACGTTTTTTATCGGTCATTTTTTAGATGGAATCTCGCCAATCTAAATTGGATTGCACCTCCAACGAAGGCCATGCATCCAAGTCCAAGACCCAACCAGATGTACCTAACCTGACCTACAACATGACTTCCGTGATCATAGACGTTTCCATATGAGAACCCATATTGTTTGTAGATATAGATCGGGAATGCCATGCCAATGAACATGAAGAGCAATCCCGACGCAACCTGGAACAGTAGGTACGCACGGTTCGATTTCACTTTCATAAACTGCCTGTGAGATCGGAAAAGGGGTAAAAGTACTTTTTTTGTTAACCTGACGAGAGCAATCAAAAAAAGCACTCCGCCCCTTTATTGTTGTCTCAATTAACCTTAATCATATACGCAAATAGTAATCATCAAGCACATCGACGCAAATCCAAGCAAGGCGAGTGCTGCAAACAATCGAATCAGCACAATTTTCTTTTTATAATTACCAATTATATTCGCAGGAAATACACCGGGATAAAAAATCAATCTCAATATCTTGACCTGTCCAACCAAATCCGTATTACTTGGATCACCAATCTCTTTCCAGTAATTTTGCTGATTTTTCTTTAAATCACGGACGAAATTAATCAAAAACACAAAATACAATACAGACGTTATTAAAAAAAACCAACCAACTCCTATTTTTAAAATAGACATTGCTATATCCTCTATTTGTTAGGCTGCCAATCTACAGAATATAGATGGAATCCAGCGCCCGCGCCAACACCACCATCCAAAGTTAATTGAAACGTTGATGGCAGCGAGTATCCAAAGGAAAGGCGTCCACCCAATACCTCGTGGTATTCAACCTCCCCACCTGCGGTAAAGCTCAAAGGCCCTTCTTGAGCGTTCGCCCCCTATAGGTAATTTCCAATAATTTGGCGTCTACGGATGCATTTGCGCCGAGTGCAGGTGTAACAATACTGACTTTGTCATCGTCGTGATAGAGAGATTTTTGAACTTGTATGCCGCCACCATATGCGTACATGGCGGAAGCATTTATCGTTGGCGATCCAACAAGAGCCCCACTAAATGAAAAACCACCACTTTCTGAGTTGCTAGATGAAGAAGCAACCTGATGAATGGACGTTCCACCTCGCTTATCCGATGCATCCCTCATTCTCTGTACCTCTGGGCTTACTGCAGGGGGCGGAGGAGTCGGCCGCTGCATCGTTGGAGTTGGATCACAAGGCTCATCTTGGCCAGCATGGCCTCCAATGCATCGCCCCGTAGGGTCCGTGTAGCGCTCAGGATTATCGTTGGCATATGCAAACCTGTTGAAGTTGAACTTATCTGCCGCAACTGGTTTGACAGAATCTACACTTAGAAAACGTCCTGTTGCTGGATCGTAATACCGCGCTTGCATGTAGACGAGATTCGTCTCTGGATCATTCACATGGCCGGTGTATCCAGGACCTTTGGGGGCAGCACCAGGCGTCGACGTACCTTGCGGCGCATAGGTTCCATAAGGCGTGTACTCGAATGTCGCGGTGATATTGCCGCTCGCATCCGTCTCTGCGAGAGGTGTTCCCTGCGGGTCGGTATAGACGTAAGTCACCGTACCGCCCGTCTGCGCAAACGCATGCGTGCCGGCAAACAGCAAACTCAGCGCCAACCAGCGCAGCAAAGTCCCTATGGACTTTCATACCTAGCGAACGGATAAATGCAGAATCCGTGCCGGCTGCTTTCCATCCTTAATGGATAAGACCGATCATCAGCTACGCGGTTTGCGAGCTTTCTTGACGGGAGGAGGGACAAACAAACCCGACTCGGGACCTGACCAGATGTCATACATGGCGCGAAGGTCTCTCTTTCCTGTCTTCCGCACGAAATTTTGAGCAATGCCCACAAGAAACCCAACAGTGTTCATTGGGACCACACCTGTACCAACAATCACCACCTGACCATAGTCCACATTTCGACGATCTCGCAGATCCTGGCCCCATTGCAGGCGTTCCGGGTGCGTCCGGAGCATCACCTGTCCAAGATACATACCACCGTCCATCGCCAGCGAATAAGTACGATTGGTTAGCTCCCAAGCCTGGACGGGGAGTATGTCTCTAAATTGGGGTTGCATTTGCTCTCGCACCTGCGCCAACTCTTCGGATGTACGGGCGCGTGTTTCAACTTGAGTGGGAAGCCATTCACCCAAAGTATCAAGGGAATCGGGAGTTTCGTCCGCACGCCAGCGCTCAAACCCGGGCGTGGTCCGTACGGTATCTTCAAGGATACGAATGCGTTCCGGCAAAATATCAAGAAACCACTCTTGGTAATCGGCCAATTCGCGTTTGGACATTCGGGGAAAGTCCAACGTAAAAGGAGGCTGTATGGTCGGGTAAGTCATGCGTTTTTCAATTTGATTAGCTCCGCCCGGCTTTCTCTGTCCCGCCTCCCCTCTTTTCTTATTCTTGATTACGCTCGATCAAGTATGTAAAGCAGCTTGGAAACATCGATCGGCTTTTTGCGTTTCACTGCCCATCGAGCCGCTTCATCAATGGCAGCATGAATTGTACTTTTAAGGTAGATCGTCGGGTTTGATGATACTTCTTCGGGCACCGCGACCTGGACCATTAGCAAAGCTCTCGCCTTGGAAAAGCTACCCGTGCGGACTCCAACAAACTCCGGCTTCAACATGTTCCCAGGAACCTGAAACACGACATTTAGATTCAAAGGTGCTTCAACACCCTGACTTGCCTCATCGATACGAATAGCTAAATCTCTAATCGCATCATCCCATGGCTTGTTAGCCAAGGTTGAGCCACCAACGATCCAACCAAGGGAAAGAGCTGGTGTCTCTTCCGTCGTATCCGTAGCTTTCATGGAACTTTCCCCACTAGGGGTGTCGTCATTGTCGTCAATCGATACAAATAAACAGAGCGAGTACTTAGCACAGAATTACCATGCAGTGTGTCAGCAATGAGATGACGTCCCTTTGCCGCCAGTATTTTGCGCTTTTTCATAAAGGCGAGCACGCTCGTCAGGAACGTCCAGGCGATCAAAGTCCCTCACGAATTCTTCAATCACTGTTCCCACACTTTGGTGGTATTTCCATAGCGCAGTAGCCGAAATTTCTTGTATAAATGTCAGGGCTTCCAACACATCCCCGCACTGCGGGTAAGGGACTCCGTCCATTTCGTTTAGCAAGTCCAGATAAAGCCGCTCTAACTTTGGTCGATGCTCTTCCGAAAAAATGGTCTCGTACGCACTCGACTCATTCTCAATGTCGTCAGAAGAAAGTGCAGCCCTACCGTCGTAACCGAGATATTGCTCCATCCAATTGATCTTTCGCCCCCCTCTGTGAAGGAAAAGACGATAAATAAGCAGCAGGATTTGATTGAACATGGGATCACTTTCCGGTTGGTTGCAGGTGCCACACTTCTTTGGTGGTCGGGTTATAGATCATCTCAAACGCATCATTGACGTAGCGATTGAAGCCTGCTTTGCGATCAGGGGCAATCGTTTTGGCGGTATTGAGGACCTCTTCCGCTTGCAAGAAGGGAGCACCACGACCGGTAGACCATAGCTTGTTGTAGTAATACTTTGAGAACTTGAAGGCCGACCCTTCGGCCTGATAAAAGCCGTCTACCAGCTTGATTTCGCGACCAATGGTAGTCGCTGCCTCTGCCTCGATGCCTTCGCCAGGCAAAATTGACAGGCCACCCATGATCAAATCGCCGCCACCGCAATGCTCACCGTCAGCACAGCCGACAAGCGTCATCCCTGGCACAGCATCAGCCACTGGCGCGACTGCCGCAGATGCAGAGGCTAAATCCTCATTGACAGCGCCGTTCATGTAGGTAATGGCTGTCTGTGCCTGACCTAACGGCCCATGCTGGCTCGTTGGCATCCCGCTTGAACCGCCTAAGATGGCTCTGCCAACACCGGAAAAATAATCGGATAGTCGGCGCATCATCATGCACCCTGAGCCACACTCGGTGTCCATACCCGTGGGATCCAACCCCATAATGGGGTTGTTATTGACGTACGCGTATCGATTGAAGTTGAACGCATCGCCTGCCGCTGGCTTGGCAGGATCCGTGCTCAAGAAATGCCCCGTCACCGGATCGTAATACCTCGCTTGCATGTAAACGAGGTTGGTTTCCGGATCATTCACATGGCCGGTGTATCCAGGACCTTTGGGGGCAGCACCAGGCGTCGATGTACCTTGCGGCGCATAGGTTCCATAAGGCGTGTACTCGAATGTCGCGGTGATATTGCCGCTCGCATCCGTCTCTGCGAGAGGCGTGCCCTGCGGATCCGTGTAGACATACGTGACCGTTCCGCCCGTCTGCGCAAGTGCATGCGTGCCAACAAACAGCAAACTCAGCGCCAACCAGTGCAGCAAAGTCCCTATGGACTTTCGTATTTGCCGCTTCTTATGGGTAACCATGTGTAACGTCCTTATTTGCCAATTTCGCAACGAATGATCGATGAGCGCTGACAACACTTATGGAAACTAGCCGCCCGGAACGATGCCATTCGCCATGGCTCCAATGACCTTCCAGCCCGAAGGAATCGAAAAGCTCGGACACGTGTAAGGCATCGGTGCAGGCGTGCTTTCATAGCCGCTGCCACCCAATGGCGGACACACCTCAAGCTGCGCCGATCCATGCTGGTAGATCACGCCGGTCATGTTGGTGCCTCGCCCCTCGATGAGGAAACCGGCCGAACTCCAGGGAAGCTGATAGCTGCTATCGAGCCACCATTCGGTGGTTTGCCACAGCGTTTGCTGACCGATCTCGTTGAAGGTGCGATCCAGTTCGAGACCAAAGGCCGTCTGGTTGGATGCGATATAGATCAGGCTCATCAGGGAGCCTTCGTAGCCGCCACCCAATGCAACCATGGTGCTGCCCGGACCGTACTTGCCGAACGAGTACGGTGTGAATTGGTTGCCTGCGCTATCCCAGATATACAGATCCTGCGCGGCACTCGTCCAAATGATCGACACGCGATTCGATGGGGTGTAATACCCGATCGAAATCGGATAGTAACCGCAGGTGATGTTGATGGTGTTCGATTCGACGTGAACGCCATTCTTCATCAACCAGTAGCTGAACTGGCATGTCGAGGTGTTCAACCAGAGCAGATCGTCTTGGCCATCACCGTCTACATCACCCGCACCCATCAGCGTCCATCCCGACGGATAGGAGTCGATCTGCGTGGAGGTGAAGCCACCCTGTCCATTGTTGGTCCACAGATAGAGATCATGATTGCTGCTGGTGAAGACCAGGTCCGCCAGGCCGTCCCCATTGAAATCGCCAACAGCGCCCACGAAATAACCCTGCGTCACGTTGTATGTGTGCGCGCTGAGCTTGGTGACGGCGCCATTGGCATCGTTGGTGTTCATCAGCCAAGATTGGAGTTGACTGGTTGTCGGATTGAACAACAGCACATCGGATACGCCATTGCCATCCATGTCGCCGGGCACGTGTAGACCGGAGGGAACGGGTGTTGTGACGCGCAATGCAGGCAAGGTGTCGAAGCTGACAGTCTGCGCAGAGACCGAAACTGGCCCAAATAGAACGACCAAAACACCCACCACCTTCAACCACCGTTGTTTACGCATACTCCCCCCGAAATGATGAGCACCCTTGACACGGATGTACGAACTTTTCTCTACGTAGCGAACCTGAAGAGTTGTGACCTTGATGCGTTACCCGACACCCTTGGATATGCCTGCGTGATCGCGTGTATGGCTTGGACCTCATGCATGAGCGTGACAGCAATGCGCCATCGGCGATGACATCTTCATCGCCGAAGCTACAGTGGCATCAAAACTGCACCCAACCGCCCCAAGGCGAACACCCGGAGCTATTGCATGCTTCCACCCGTGCGGAGCGCGTCCCGATTTGGCTGGGGGGAAAGCCTGTTGAGTAAGAAGTATTGGGTCCCGAATACATGGTCGAAACCGTGGTCCCAACCAGTTCTTGAAATGTGTAAGACGTTGCATTGGACTCTGCGGTCCAAGTGAACGATGCAACAACATTGGTGCCTGGGCGGCTTTCTTTCACTGTGATGGCTGGCGTTGCGGGAATCAGCGCAACCGTCTCGGTAACCTGGTTGCTCCAACCGCTGCATCCCCCACCGTTGCATGCCTGGACTTGGTATTGATACGTCCCGTTGCCGCGACCACTGGTGTTCCAACTCGTTGCACCACTCGACTGCACCGTGGTCCACCCCGCACCGTTGACGTTCTCCTGCAGGATGTAACTGGTCGCCGTGGCCACCCCAC
>NZ_JADIKI010000021.1:0-968676 GCF_044904605.1 Dyella humi | reverse complement strand
GTGGGGTGGCCACGGCGACCAGTTACATCCTGCAGGAGAACGTCAACGGTGCGGGGTGGACCACGGTGCAGTCGAGTGGTGCAACGAGTTGGAACACCAGTGGTCGCGGCAACGGGACGTATCAATATCAAGTGCAAGCCTGTAATGCGACGTGCGGGTCTTGGAGTAACGTCGTGACCGAGTCTGTCGCGCTGATTCCCGCTGCACCGACCATCACGGTGAAACAAGTTTCAACAGGCAAGACCATAATCGCAACGGTCACCTGGGCAGCAGTGCCCAATGCAACGTATTACGTGGTGCAAGAAATTAACGGCTCCATCACTACGCAGATGTATTCGGGACCCAACACATCTTGGTCAGGCGGCTATGCCTACGGCCCCGTGCGCACCTTCCAAGTGAAAGCATGCAGTAGCTACGGGTGTTCGGCTTGGCAGTGAGGTGCGGTAGCCTCGGAGATGATGGGGTCGTCGCCGAGGTGTGAGGCCATTGCTTGGGCGCCATGCATGACGCCCAAGCAATACGTCTGATTGCGCGAGTATGTCTAAAGGTGTCGGGCAGCGTCAGGGTCTTGTTGATCAGGTTGTACGTATAGAAGCTCGTGTAGCCGTATCACGGACGCTCATCATTTGGGGGGAATATGCGTAAGCATTTGTGGTGGAAGGTAGCAAGTGTTCTGACGGCTCTATGGGGGCCAGCTGTGGTCTGCGCGCAGAACATAACCTTTGACACCTTGCCGGCGCTGCGCGTCACAACACCCGTTCCCTCCGGTCTACACGTGCCCGGCGACATGGATGGCAATGGCGTGTCCGATGTGCTTTTGTTCAATCCGACAACCAGTCAACTCCAATCTTGGCTGATGAACACCAACGATGCGAATGGCGCCGTCACCAAGCTCAGCGCGCACACATACAACGTGACGCAGGGTTATTTCGTGGGCGCTGTTGGCGATTTCAATGGGGACGGCCTGGCGGACCTGGTCTTCACCAGCAGCAATCATGATCTCTATCTGTGGACCAACAATGGACAGGGTGGTTTCACCTCCACGCAGATCGACTCCTATCCGTCGGGATGGACGCTGGTTGGCGCGGAGGACGTAGATGGTGATGGCCAAGACGATTTGCTCTGGTTGAACGCATCGGCATGCCAGTTCGGCTACTGGTTGATGAAGAATGGCGTTCACGTCGAATCGAAAACCGTCAATATCACCTGCGGTTACTATCCGATATCGCTCGGGTATTACACTCCATCGAATCGCGTGTCGATCATTTGGACGAGCGCTGCGCAGGATCTGTATATCTGGGACAGTGCGGGCAACCAATTCACACCGTACTCGTTCGGCAAGTACGGTCCGGGCAGCTCCATGGTCGCACTGGGTGGCGGTTACGAAGGCTCCCTGATGAGCCTGATCTATATCGCATCCAACCAGACGGCCTTTGGTCTCGAACTGGATCGCACCTTCAACGAGATCGGTCAGCAAACGCTGTGGCAAACCACCGAATGGTGGCTCGATAGCAGCTATCAGCTTCCATGGAGTTCGGCCGGTTTCCTCATCGAGGGGCGAGGTACCAACATGACCGGCGTGATCTACCAGCACGGATCGGCGCAGCTTGAAGTGTGTCCGCCATTGGGCGGTAGCGGGTATGAAAGCACGCCCGCACCGATGCCTTACACGTGTCCGAGCTTTTCCATTCCTTCCGGCTGGAAGGTAATTGGGGCGATGGCTAATGGCATCGTTCCGGGTAGCTGACGTGATGCGAGACAAAGACACATTAATTACACTGCTGAGCTAACCAGTGATGGATTGTCTAAATGCGTGGCTGCAAGAGTTAATGGATAAGGACGTGATGTCATGATTATCAGTGAGAAGTCGCAGAGTTTGAAGCGGATGAGAGCTTTACTTCGATGGGCGGTATTCGGGTTGCTCTCTGTAACCATGCATGCGTTTGCGCAAAGTGCGGGAACGGTGACGTATGTGTACACCGATCCGCAGGGGACACCACTGGCGGAAGCGGATGCGAACGGCAACATCACGGCGACATTTGATTACACTCCATATGGCACTACCGCACTGGGTAATCCGCCTAATGGTTCAGGGTATACGGGTCATGTAAATGATCCAGAGACAAATCTAGTCTACATGCAAGCTCGCTACTACGATCCTGCAACAGGTCGATTCCTTAGCGTTGATCCGACAGGTCCAACACCAGGCAATACTTTCTATTTCAACCGCTTTGCTTACGTCGGGGATAACCCTGTACTGAGAGTAGACCCGTTTGGAAAGTATTTTTGCCAACAGTCCGGTGGGTGCGCAGAGTTCGATAAGGCATACAATGAGATAAAACAGGCAGCTGCTCAATATTCTCCTGATTCGGCCATTGGAAAAGCGTTCGCGAAAGTACTTGGATACTATGGTGAGAAGGGGGAGAAAGGTTCTCAAGGAAACGTCGTAAACATAAAAGAAGGAAAGACTAGCACGGGAAATCCAGCGGAGATTTCGCATAACAGGTTCACGGGGTCAGACACGATTACCTTCGATGTCAAACAGATAATGGAAGAAGACAATGGCTCTGGTGCTGAGTTGGCTGCATCTGGAGCTCATGAAGGGCAGCATGGGGTGGATGACGCCACCAGGCGTGCAAACCATATCCATGAATCACCTGATACTGTTAACGCCACGGAGCACAGCGCATACATGTTGCAGTCATATGTAAATCAAGGATTGGGGGTGAACTCGGTATATGGGCTATGGAGAAGTGACTGGCCCGCAAGCGAAGTTGAAGCTAGGCGTGCAGCAGCGGTAGATAAATACTCAGAACTCTCGGTTCAAGCGTGGCAGAAGCAACATTAAGGAATAACCATGAGGTTGTTACCATTTCAGTGTATGGCTATGTTTTTTCTACTTGTTATCTGCGCCTGCTCGCACGCGAATTCAGCTGGGAGCATTTGTGGAGCGAAGCACTCACCTGCAAAATTTGTAGGTAAAAGTGTAGTCATTCATGGAAGAATCGTTAGTGATGGCATGCACACGACAGTCGTAGTGCCAGACCAGTGTTCAGATGAAGGATACGCAATTGCTCCTGCGGAAAAAGACGATGACGCTGCCACTATTATTAGACAGGCGATAATGCGTGTTGGTGCTCCTGGTACGGCGGACAAGGATATTTCTGTAGAGATGGATGCCGCCGTCATATTATTGGAGAATGGAGACGCCGGAATTCGTATCACGAAGCTGCACCGAATGGTTCTTACTTATCCAGCGAGCAAATAAAGGGGTAGCAAATAAAAGGGGTCACCATTTCGCCGCCGGAGTCAAGAGGCCCGCACGTGTTCTTCCCCCGGCGTAGCCGAAGGGTTTGCCCGTCTTGGCGCCGACCACAAGCCGTTGCGTTTCACGCGGCGCGAAGATCGCGCCAGTCACCGTTCTGGTTTGAGCCGCGAAGTGGCTCCATCGTTACCAAACACTCATCGGTTATCGCGGATACCGTCCAGATGCACGCTATACGCTGCACAGAGTCTCGGGCTTAACACCCACCTCTTGATGGCTCGGTCCGCGTGCGGTCTTGCGTCCCACATGGGTGCCGACGGTCGCGACCTTTCAGAGGGACTGGCTTCAAGCCAAACCCCGGTCCCGGCCTGCGACCGTCAGCCTACTCAAGCGAAGGCGCGCTTAACATTGAAGGGCGTTGCTTCGTGAAGCATGTGATAGCAAGCGCGTGCCAGCTTGTGCGCCACCGCCTTGATCGCTACCACGCGATGTTTGCGCGCCCGCTTGCGCTCGTACCAACGACGGATCATCGGGTCGAAACGCACGGCGAAGTTCGCCGCCTCCATAAAGGCCCAACACAAGTAGCGGTTGCCACACTTGCGATTACCATGTCCCTTGCGTTTGCCGTTGGACAGTCGCACGCTCTCGACCATACGACAGTACGAGGCGTAATCGCTGACCGAGGCGAAGCGTGCGATGTCACCACTTTCCAGCAGGATCGTCATGCCAAGAATCGGGCCGATGCCCGGCACACTCTGTAGCTGACGCAGCTGATCGGGGCGTACCAGATCTTTACGTACCCAGTGCTCCAGCGCCGTGATCTGCTCTTGTGTCGTGAGCCAGAGTTTGAACTGGATCAGCACGCCATAGCGGGTGGCAAGATCGGGAAACAGGTCGGCGAGCTGCGAGGGCGTGAGCCGTCGCAGAGTGTTGCTCGACAGCTGTTTGCCGGTACTGCGGCTGAAGCTGGATTGGATCGAGAGCATCAATGTCACCGCCTGCCGAACCAAGGCAAAACGACGGCGTAACAGGTCGCGTGTTGAGCGTTGCTCGCGCGGATAAATGTAGCCTTCCGGCAGCAGCCCCAGTCGCATCAGTTGTGCCAAATGCAGCGCATCGGACTGATCATCGCCGTGTTTGAGGCCGTCGTACTGGGGGATGGCGGAGGTGTTGACCAGACGCACGGTATAGCCGTGATCCATCAGGCCATCAACCAGCCAATACCAGTTGTAGGTCGACTCAACGGCAATGCCAGCAAGGTCCGCCTGATACGGCGCCAGATCCTCCAACAACCGCGGCAAATCATTGGGTCTTCGACACTGCCATAGCGCCTTGCCGTCCCCCGTCCATGATGGCCAACACACTGTTGCTGGAATGCAGATCAATAGCTGCGTAAAGTGACATCGCTGCCTCCTGTCGCTGGGCGATCGTCGAAACTGTGGTGGTCTCGAACGTACCGCTTCGCGCGGGAGGCGGCGACATGAGTTTTCAGAGTGACCGAGTCCTGATCTTATTTTTCCGTAATGTTCTCTGCTTGATCCATGCGCATGATGAAACCCCAACCGTAACGTCCTTTCATGTCGGGTGTGTTGCCATTGATGGCCACGACGATCTCGTTCGCGCCTTCGTGCAGAGGAAGATCGAAGCCGTCGTTCTCTAATGAGAGGCGACCATCGGGCGCTTTGCGGCCGCCCTTTAGGTTGTAAAGGTTCTTGCCGGAAAACACGGGTTTGCCGTTTGCAAATACCCATATTTCGCGCAACCAGCCTACTGCCACACGTCGAACCTGTTCGCGATCGGACTGTATGGTGGTGCGAAGCCAGATCACCTGCGGAGGCGCTTGCTTGGGCGTCGGGGCGTGAAATCGGCTTAGGTTGATAAGGCCGCCGTAGTCGGCCTTAACCGGCGACCAACGCGAGCCGGATGATGGCATGTTCGACAGACTGAGATGGTCCGTGGTGTTCATGGATACGGGATCGGTGTATTGCCATCGAGCAAGGTAGCGACGATCGCCTGCGGCAGGGTCCGCCGGAGGTTTTGGGTCGAGACCATCGGTCACACCCGGCGCAAGTGTCAGGTTGGCGTAGTAAGCGGTGCCCTCGAACGAGATGATTCCGGTGCTCGCATCGCCTTCCAGATGCGTGACGCGTAGCGATGGTTCCGTTCGTCCGTTCACGTATACGTTCATACGTTTGCCTGAAACGATGAGCTTGATGTGATTCCATTCGTTTTCGCGGAAGGGCGCTGACGCTTGATACTGCGGATAGACGTCCCACAGCACACGGCCTTTGATGATGGGAACATACTGCAGGCAGTCCTGGGATGCAGGGCAGTCGGTGCTGACCCGGATATAGAGCATGTCGGCGTTGTCACCGTCTTTCTGGTGAAAACGAATGCCCGGCATTTCTTCGCCAACGGGCTTGATGTCGAACTCGATGGTGCCGTTGTCGAAGTGCTTGTCTTTCAGCGCAACAAAGCCCTCCTCACTCTCGGAGGTCACCTGAAGGATGCCGTGCGGGAAGGCTTCCCTAGCGATGAATGTCGCATTGCCGCTTGCCTGCCAGTTGTCGGCTACCAATGGAATCGGCAAGGGCGTGACGGTCGAAGCGAAGGCTGATGCGGCGCCCAAAACACTGAGCGCACAGACCGAACGAATAAATCGTTTTTGCATGGGTATCTACCGCAGGTTACGTGCGTGCACCCTAGCGGCGTGTTCCGCCGGCGTCTCGCGAGACGATGCGAAGCGGATCGAGAGCGTGTCGAGACGGCAGATTAGCGTGTCTAATCATCGCTGTCCGGGGAAAATTTTGCCCGGCTCACCGAAATACCTAAATGTTCGTCGTCCCGGCGAAGGCCGGGACCCAGCGACTTGAACATCGTCAAAGACACTGGATGATTCGCTCCGCTCACCCCTTCGGGGCCGTCCTTCGGACGTTCTTCGCGCTTCGCGCTACGTCCGGCTTGACCAGCTTCGCTGTTGTAAAGCGCCTCGCCGGGACGACGGATTTGGGAGTGTTGAATTTTCACCGTAAAGATCGGCATCACTTTCAAAGTGATGGGCGACACGCATCGTCCGCTTGGTGTCGACCCTTGACCACTTGAGGACGCCACTGCGCCAGTTCGCAACATTTACGTCCCTGCCACCCTTAGGAAAACCTATCTTTTTGGGCGTCGGCGTGCGCGTCCATTCAATGAGGCATTTATGAAAAAGATTATTTTTATCGGGGCCATTCTTCTGCTGCTCGGTAGCAACGTCACTGCAATGGATCGATCCGACGGCTCCACTGGTACGGCATCGCAAGATGTGGCCGACATCCAGCGCGTCATGGAAGCCTACCATCATGCCGTAGCCACGCATGACGGCAAAAGCGTTTCCGAACTCTTTTTCGACCACGGAAGCACGTTGGTGAACGTACTGTCCGACAAGACGTTTGCCGCCGCGCGGGCGAAGAACGCCTCGGCGCAGAAAGTCCGCGTCAGCAGTTATCGGGATTATGCCGCCTTCGTATCGAGCACAAAATCGGACCTCGATCCACGCCATACCGACGTTCGTATTACGAGCGATGGTACGGTGGCCTCGGTCTATTTTCACTTCGAGTATGTCATCGATGGCAAGGTGGAGAACCGCGGCGACGAAACATGGCAACTGGTCAAAACGGTGGATGGCTGGCGCATCGTCATCATCACTTATTCGTCAAATCCCGGAGCGGTGTGAACCGATCAAGCGTTCGCCGAATTGGGTAGCGTGGGCATCGATCGGTGCCCACGTGTAGGATGGCATGCGCGTTCGGCGAAACTTGTGAGGATGATGGTGCGCCCGATTTGGAACCAAGCTCGGCGTAGGGAAACCGGCTCTTATTCCAGACTGCGTCTGGCACTTATCTCCCTGCTAGCCTGGACGGCCGTCGGTGTCGTTTTCGCGATGCCGCGTTTTGCGTCGAACGCGGCATGGTGGTTCGTGTTGCGCGCCTCGTTGGCGGAGTGGTGGGCATGGGGATTGCTGGTTCCGGCGATTATTGCGGTGGATCGACGCCTACCCATCGCAGTGAACCGCCTGGGAACGCGACTCGCCGTCCAGATTGCTATCGGCATTCCAGCCACCTTGGTTTACAGCTATGTCGCTGCGCTGCTTAAGGTGATGCTGGGTGCGATGGCATGGCCAGACGCAATTGGCCTCGGTCCCTTGTATGAGGCCCTGAAGGGTGGCTTCTTATGGAGCCTCCTGGTCTACCTGCTCGTGGTCGGCGGTTGGCAAGCGGTGCAATACAGTCAGCACTATCTTGCTTCGCAGCTAAGGCTCGAACGGCTGGAACGCAATTTTTCCGAAGCGCGTTTGAATGTCCTGCGCATGCAGCTCGATCCGCACTTTCTTTTCAATGCGCTGAATACCATATCCTCTCTTGTCGTAAGTCAGCCCAAGCTTGCGCGTGGAATGATCGAGCAATTGGGCGATCTACTGCGTCTTTCGCTGGAGTCCGGACGTCGGCAGCAGGTACACCTCAGCGAGGAGCTGGAATTCCTCGGCCATTACCTCGCCATCCAGAAGACGCGCTTTGGCGATAGCTTGCATGTCGTCGTCGACGTCCCCGCGTCTGCTTACGATGTCATGGTGCCAAGCCTTATCTTGCAACCACTGGTCGAAAACGCGGTTCGCCACGGATTGTCGCCGCGACCGGGCGGCGGCACCGTTTGGGTACAGGCGACGATCGACGATGCCATGTTGTGCATCACCGTCGAGGACGATGGCGTCGGACTTGGCGATAACTGGACGGACGACCGCGTTGGATTGGGGCTAGGCGTCACCCGCGAGCGCATCGCCACGCTCCATCCCACGCAAGATGCAGGTCTCCAGATCGATCCACGCGAAGGTGGCGGCACGCGTGTTCGTGTCTCGATACCCACGCGCGCGGCGGGGGCGCATGGCAATGAGTGAGAGACATACTTATCGGGTTCTTATCGTCGACGACGAGCAGCCGGCGCGCCAACGTCTGCGCGAATTAATGGACAACGATCCCGACGTCGGCGAAATGATGGAAGCCGAGAATGGGCTGGACGCCGTCGAAGCGATCCTGCAAAAGCAGCCCGACGTCGTTTTTTTAGACGTTCAAATGCCGGGGCTCGACGGCCTGGGCGTGATCGATACGATCGGCATCGAGCGCATGCCCGTAACGGTATTTGTGACGGCCTTCGATCAGCATGCCGTGCGTGCCTTCGAATCGGCCGCCATCGACTATGTGCTCAAGCCATACGGCGACGAGCGCATGGAGGCCGCTTTCTCCCGCGCAAAGGCGCGCTTGGACGATAAGTACGTGCGCGAATTCGGCCAGAGCGTGCTCAAGCTGCTCGATAACCACCACCTGGACAAACCGTTTCTCGATCGCATCGTCATTCGGGAACGCGACAAGACCGATCTGATCCGCGTCGAATCGATCGACTGCATCGAAAGTGCGGGCATCTACGTGGCATTGCACGTGGGGCGTGAACGCATCATCCATCGAGCTGCCCTCGGCGAACTCGTCGGACGGCTCGATCCGCGCCGCTTCGTTCGCGTGCATCGCTCGACCGTCGTCAACATCGACAGCATTCTGCATTTGGAGCCGGCCACGCACGGAGAATTCGATCTCGTCTTGCGTGGCGGCCACCGTGTCCATGTCAGTCGCACGTTTCGACCTTTGCTTGAGGCTCGGCTTGGGCAGCCCTTGTAACGCGTACGCGCTCGACGAGGTGACGTATCCGACATCGCAAATTCTCCCTTTATGGCGCCGGTCCGGCATCACTCGGAGCTAGAGAAAATGAGGGTTTGTCGCCGTCCGTACTGGGCTTGCTCACGCTGATGTTGCTGTCTACCCATGGCGTAGCGGAATCACCACAGTGTTCGCTTTCGGCCCGAAGCAGGTATCTACAAGCGGAACTTGCGATCGCTCAACCGGTCACTGATCTGGCTTAGCCTCGGCTTGAGGCTGGTTAACGACAAAAGGGGGATCGCATGAAGCTCGCCGCACTCTTCACTCTCACTTTAGCTGCAACAAGCGTGCAAGCGCAGCAAGCCACCCAGCCCGATACGCGTCAACCTGACGCATCCGTGAAAGGTGCCAGTGTCCAAATGCATGATGTAGGGCCTCCCGATGCGATCGCTCAGCTGAGGAAATTGGCGGCCGCGTACAATCTAGCCACGGTGAAAAAAGATACGTCTGCTCTATTGCGTTTCTACTATGACGAAAACGTTCCAGTCACTGGATCGGTGTCACCTCCCTCATTCGCGCGAATGACGGAGGCAAGCAATGGGAAAGCACCAAAGCTGTATCCATCCAATGCGAAGGATCAGTCGGTTGCCGATACTTCAGCGAAAGCAACAGCAGAGAAAATGTCCAATTTGACGATTCATACTGATGGCGCCGTGGCGAGCATCGAATATGACTATGAAATTCCCCAAGGCTATGGGCACACATTTTGGACGCTGGTCGATACTAAGGACGCATGGAAAATTACTTCCATCGTGTATTCAATAAACATCCGGTCGACTGCGAAGTAAGTTGACTCAATGCGACGAGGCGCTCGGATCGATATGGAAATGTCCACTTCCGCCTCCAAAAGCAGCCGTTGATGGCATTGTGTGAAAACACTGACGACAGGGGAAAATGGATGTTCAATATTCTGAGGAAGTGGCGTTCGGCCGTAGTAGTTGTCTTATGGGGCGCGCTATGGTCTGTGGGGCCCGAGGTCGCTGCTGCCACCCATCAAACTGTACTAACTGACGTGCCATTGGCGGCTTATGAGCACGCTCAGACGCTGGTCGCTCTGCCCGATGGGCGCCGTTTGAACCTATTTTGTGTGGGGGCCGGCACACCAGTCGTCATCTTTGAGGCGGGTGGCGGTGACGACAGTCTGAGCTTCCGGCGCGTGCAGGGGCGTTTGGCCGCTGTCACGCGAGTCTGTAGTTATGACCGAGCGGGGATGGGGTTCAGTGACCCTTCGGATAGTCCCACTACGGTCTCTCATGTCGTAAACGATCTGCACGCGCTGATTAGGCAGGAGGCCATACCGTTGCCGGTTGTCTTGGCCGGCCATTCCGACGGGGGTTTGTACGTCACCTTCTATGCGGCCGACTATCCGGAAGATGTCGCAGGCCTGGTTTTGATTGACCCAGATAGTCCTGGTCTTGATATGGCAGCGACGAAAGTGCTTGATCAGCCTTGGCTAAACAAATGGCGTGCCGGTGATCAGAGCGATATGAATCAAGCACGCCTTTGTTTCTCCCTGGCGCAGAGCGGCGATCTGGCACGTACCCCCGCACGTTATCCGAAGTGCATGGATGACCCGCCGAATGCTGATCCTGTGCTTCACCGATTGCTAAACGCACAACTGGCACGGCCCTCCGAGCAGGAAGCCATTTTGACAGAGGACTTGGATACTAATCCGGCACCAGATGGTGGCTTATCAAAGGCTGAGCTGGCTTTTCAGCGCGTCCACTTCGATTTTGGCGACAAGCCGCTCATTGTGTTGAGCGGAATCGATGAGCTAGGAATGCTTCCTCCTCAAGAACGAACAAAAGTGGGCAAGGCCATGCTGGCGAATCAGGCCGCCTTGGCTTCTCACTCTACACAAGGTAAACAAATCCTCGCAAACAGTCGCACAGAATATATCCAAACATCCCGTCCAGATGTAGTCGTGCATGCGATGACGGAGTTAGTCGGGAAAGCTCGGAAACAAATCGAGTCACGAACGATTGCGTCGGATGCAAAAAAATAGACTTGAAGTTCTCGTCCTGCTTCCAAGATCTAAGCGAAACCAAGGTCAGAATCGACTAAGCCGCGATGACAATCACGAGCTGTAGTGCCAAAGGCATGAAATGTGCAGCCCGACCCCGATTTTCTTGCATGACGCATAGCGTCGTGACATCCGTGGTCTTGAGCGCTGTGATGATGATGGCCTTGAGCACTCCGGCGCGACATGACACGATCATGCAGATGACAAGCAAACCCGCCGCAGCGCAGCATCTGCGCGACCTCGCACGGCTACGCCGCGTTCGTGACCGGATCGACCGGGAGTACGCGCAGCCGCTGGACGTCGAAGCGCTTGCCCGTGGCGCGAACATGTCGGCCGGGCACCTCAGCCGCCAGTTCCGGCTCGCCTTTGGCGAATCGCCATACAGCTACCTGATGACGCGGCGCATCGAGCGTGCGATGGCGCTGCTGCGTCGCGGCGACCTCAGCGTTACCGACGTCTGCTTCGCGGTCGGCTGCTCATCACTGGGCACCTTCAGCACGCGCTTCACCGAGCTGGTCGGTATGCCGCCCAGCACCTATCAGCGCCAGGAAGCGCACGCGACCGTGGGGATGCCGTCGTGCGTGTCGAAACAAGTCACGCGACCGATCAGGAATCGAGAAGCGCCGGTCACCGAGCCGCAACTAGACTGACCGCTCCTTCATCACCAATCACTTGGGATCATCATGGACATCACCATTCACGCGAGCTTTCTCCCGCACAACGACCCGGACGCCTCCCTGGCTTTCTATCGCGATACCCTCGGCTTCGAAGTCCGCAACGACGTCGGATACAGCGGGATGCGCTGGATCACGATCGGCCCCGCCGGCCAGCCGGGCACATCCATTGTTCTGGCGCCGCCCGCCGCCTATCCCGGCATCACTGACGACGAGCGCCGCACTATCACCGAAATGATGGCCAAGGGCACCTACGCCATGATCCTGCTGGCCACCAAGGACCTCGACGGCACCTTCGAGCGACTGCAGGCCAGCGAAGCCGAGGTCGTGCAGGAACCGACTGAGCAGCCATATGGAGTGCGCGACTGCGCCGTGCGCGATCCCGCGGGCAACATGATCCGTATCCAGCAACTGCGCTGAGTCGGTTGTGGACTGCTGCACGGATGGCACTGTCAAATGGAAACGATTCGAGGCCTGAACCATGAATCCATCGGAACGCATCGATCAGTTGATCGCAGATATCACGGATTGGCGTGGCAAAACGTTCGCCAGCGTCCGCAAGATCATCCTTGATGCCGATCGGGAGATCATCGAGGAATGGAAGTGGATGGCAAGCCCAGTGTGGTATCGCGATGGCATCATCGCGGTGGGCAACGCCCACAAGGGCAAGGTGAAGCTAACCTTTATGTATGGGGCGAGCCTCCCTGATCCTGACAAGCTCTTCAACGCGGGCTTGGAAGGCAACGCGAGACGAGCGATTGATTTTTTCGAGGGCGATAAAATCAATGCGCGTGCGCTGAAAGATCTCATCCGTGCCGCTATTGAGTACAACCAGGGCAGATTGAAGAAGAAAGCGCCTGCGGGTACTCGAGCGAAGGTGCAAAAAAGTAAAAAGGCAGCTCATTAGCAGCGAAGCTCAACTGTACCTTGAACAGTTTCCTCTCCCCTCCGGGGAGAGGGTTAGGGTGAGGGGACGGGCTTGCCACAACCGTCATGGCCTGCGCCAACCTTGCTTCGAATCTTTCATGCAACAAAGCAGCTCATCGCGAGATTGCCCCCTCACCCCAACCCTCTCCCCGGAGGGGAGAGGGAGCACATACGGTATGAAACTGCGCATCCGCCGTTTTCCAACGGCTGCCCGATGACAGCCACCCCGCACTAGGCCGAGAGACACTTTCGCGCACCTGTCCGGCGCCATACGCTGCCCCGGCGAAGTTTGTTTGCCACGGCCACCGATGGGGATGAGATGTCCGCACGCGCTACGCCACGCCGGCTCGCGATGCCGGTCTTGCTGCTAGGGTTCTGGACCCTGATCGCCTTGTCGTACGCGCTTAGCGGGGGATTGTCTTCGATCAGTGAAGGTCGGGCACCGGACTGGTCACGTGCGCTGGTGTGGAACTTCGCCGATTTCTATCTGTGGATGGCAATGGTGCCGCTGATCGCGTGGCTCGGCCGGCAGAGTGCAGGTGAAAGCTGGCGACACTTCGCTGTTGTGCAGGTGCCCGCCAGCCTGGGCCTGGCGCTAGCGCATACGGTGGTGCATCTGTCGATTTACTGGGTGGCATGCGGGCCGGGGCGAATGCCGGTTACGACATTCGGCGCGTTCCTTCGCATGCAGTTCGCTTTCGACTATCACTTCGATCTGCTGATCTACTGGGTCATCCTGGTGATACTGCGCGGGCTGGATTCGCAACGCCGCCTGCGCGACGAACGCCTGCGCCGTGTGCAACTGGAGTCGCAGCTGGTGCAATCGCAGCTGCGCACACTGCGCGTGCAGTTGCAGCCACACTTTCTGTTCAATACGCTCAATGCGATTTCCGCACTTGTGTTGTCCGAGCCGATGCAGGCGCGCCTGATGATCGGCCGCCTAGGCGACTTGTTGCGCCTCACCTTGGAGGAAAGCCACGCGCTGGAGGTGCCGCTGTCCCGCGAATTGGAACTGTTGAGCTGTTATCTGGCTATCCAGGAAGTACGCTTTCAGGACCGACTGAGCACTAGTCTTGATGTGGCGATGGACACGCTGCATGCCTCCGTGCCAAGCATGATTTTGCAGCCGCTGGTGGAGAACGCTTTGAAGCACGGCCTGCAGGACAAACCCGAGCAGGGCCAGTTGCGCATTGTGAGCCGCCGCGAAGGCGGTGAGTTGTATCTGCGCGTGGACGATGACGGGCTTGGCCTGCCGGAAGGCGTTTCCGAAGGGTTGGGATTGAGCAATACGCGTGCGCGCTTGCAGGTGCTATTCGGTGAAGCCGCCAGCGTTGCGCTGGCAAGCAAGGCAGAAGGCGGCACCCGCGTGGAACTTCGCTTTCCCTTTCGCGAGTATGTAACGGAGGCCGCCGCATGAACATGCCGCCGATCCGCACCTTGTTAGTTGACGATGAAGTACTCGCGCGGCTTGCCCTGCGTCAGGCGCTGGCCACGCATCCGGATGTCGAGATCGTGGGCGAGTGCGGCAACGCTGCAGAGGCTTTGCAAGCGATTGCCGCGCTTGAGCCGGCGCTGATTTTCCTGGATATCCGCATGCCCGGCGCGGATGGCTTCAAACTGTTGCACCGCCTGCAGCCGGATGCGTTGCCGATGGTGGTATTTGCTACCGCCTACGGTCAGCACGCGCTGCGTGCGTTCGATGCCAACGCGCTGGATTATGTGCTGAAGCCGATCAAACAGGAGCGCTTCGATCAGACGATGGCACGCGTGCGAAAGCAATGGATGGGTTTGCACGCACGCACTGAAAAGATGCTTTCGACACCGAACCCGTCACTTGCGCCAAAATACGCACAACGCATCAGCGTACGCACCGGCGAAAATATCCGGGTCATAGCTGTCCAGGACATCGACTGGATTCGTGCCGACGGAAATTACGTGCAGATCCATGTAGGCTGCACCAGCTATCTGCATCGCGAAACGCTGCGACATCTGTTGGATACGCTGGATCCTTCGCGTTTCCTGCGCATTCACCGCGGCACGCTGGTGAATGTCGAGCGCATTCGCGAAATCCATCCGCTTTTTCAGGGCGGCGCCGAAGTAGTGCTGCATAACGGTACCCACCTCAGCCTGAGTCGGCGCTTCCGCACTCACGCGCGACACGCGCTAGGGATGCTCTGATTAATTCAGCGCATCCCTACATGTCCTGGACCGGCTACGCGCGTACGCGACCGCTCGTCATACGGATGTGGCCGCTTGTCACAAACCACCGGCGCGCAGGCATGGCCTTCCCGATCATGATGGCGGGTCGCATCGACCTCCATTCAACGGAGAGAAAACTATGAAGTTGCGCACAATCGCCTTGGCCATGGCTTTCGCGCTGGGTTGCGCAGGGGCAGTGGATGCCGCCGAGTTGCTTGGTCCCGGCGTGATTTCCACGGGCATGCAAGAAACCACTGCCGCATTTTCGCCGGATGGCGAAACGCTGTATTTCATGCGCTCAGACCTCGCCGAAACGGACGACACCATCATGGTTTCGCGTCGTCATGGCAACAGTTGGACGATGCCGGAGGTGGCGTCATTCTCCGGGCAATGGCACGATTCCGAGCCGGCCTACACGCCGGACGGCAAGCGCCTGTACTTTGTTTCCAATCGGCCCGTGCATGCCGGCGATCCGCCGTTGACCGCCAAGATGCTCGGTCAGACTTTCGCGGGAACCAACCTGTGGTACGTCGAACAGCAGGCGAATGGACACTTGGGCGAACCGGTGCATGTGGACGGTGCACTCAACGACGGCGCCATGCTCTACAACCCGTCGCTGGCGGCGAACGGCGATATCTATTTCTCCGCGCACCGCCCGGACTCCGGCGACCTCTACCAGATCTACGTGGTGCATCCGGCGGGCAGCGCATACTCCACGCCGCAGCGAGTGGAGCTGGGCGATACATCGCACAACCGCATGGATCCGTGCATCGATCCGCAAGGCCGCTTCCTGCTGTTTGCCGGCAATGAAGGCGACTCGCTGGGTCGTGCCGATATCTACATCGCTTTTCGCAAGGCCGATGGAAGCTGGAGCAAGCCGGAGCACCTGGGCGGTGATGTGAACACCAAAAGCCTGGAAAACGCACCGACGCTTGGCCGTCAATTCGGCGAGCTATACGTATCCAGCAATCGCCAGGAAGATGTGCGCTTTCCCAAACCGCGCGACACTGCGGCCTCGTTGCAGAAGAGGCTGAGCGGTCCACTCAACGGCTCGCGCGATATCTGGCGTGTGGATATCGCCGACGTGCTTCGTGCGCACGGCATCAAGGATTGATGCGGTGACGCTCAATAGCCGCGGTAGCGAAGTGCCCCCATGATAATGCTGAAAGCGGACGTTGGCTGGCGACGGCTTGGGTAGTAGAGGTGGTATCCGGAGTAGGGCGGCGTCCAGTCCGAGAGTACTTGCACAAGTTGGCCACTGGCCAGATAGGGCTGAACATGTCCCTCGGGCAAGTACGTTATGCCGAAGCCATCTAGCGAGGCTTGCAGCATCGAACTACCACTGTTGAAAGTCAGCTGTCCGTCGACACGCACGCGCAGTTCCTTGCCATTCTTCTCGAACTCCCACGCGTAGAGTCCGCCGTGAGTCGGCAGGCGAAGATTGATGCAACGGTGGCTTGTCAGATCCTGCGGAGTCCGTGGTTTTTTGCAATGGGCAAAGTAAGAGGGCGCAGCGACAGTCGCCATCCGCATATCCGGCCCGATTGGCATGGCGATCATGTCTTTGGCCACCATCCCGCCGAGCCGCACCCCAGCGTCATAGTGTTCCGCAACGATATCGGTCAGTCCGTAGTCGATGACGATCTCCACATGTATATCTGGGTAGTCCGGTAGAAGCTTGCGCAACACGGGCCAGAGCACCGTGTTGGCCGCGTACTCGTCCGTGGTGATGCGGATATTGCCGGCTGGCTTTTCGCGCAAATCACTCAGCGCTGCAAGCTCGTAGTCGATTTCCTCAAAGCGGGGAGCCAAGGTACGAAGAAGGCGTTCACCCGCCTCTGTCGGCGTGACGCTGCGCGTTGTACGAGTTAGCAGCCGAACGCCCAGCCGCTCTTCGAGCGTACGCATGCAGTGACTTAATGCGGATGGAGAGATCCCTAGCTTGGCGGCCGCGCGCGTAAAGCTGCGCTCGTTGGCGACCATGACAAACGCGGCGAGGTCATTGAGGTTCGTTCGCGCCATATTGCTGAATCTCATTCACAAGTTCATGCGAAAACTACCATCTAATCGCATGACTCGGCGAACCGTATATTGCGTACGGATAAACCAGGCTGTTGCCGATTCACGCAACAGATAGCGAGGAAATCACCCATGGAACTTAAACGCGCTGGCTCGCAGCCTTCGCAAAAAGGCCCTGCCGAATATTTCACGGGCACGGTTCGCATCGATCCTCTGAACACGCCGCCAGCTCCCGCAAGGGCCACCACCGCCTATGTCACGTTCGAGCCGGGCGCGCGTTCGGCCTGGCACACCCATCCGCTTGGCCAAACGTTGATCGTCACGACCGGCTGCGGTTGGACGCAGTGTGAAGGCGGTCCGATCGTGGAGATTCGCGCCGGCGACATTATCTGGTGTCCTCCCGGACACAAGCATTGGCACGGCGCGACGCCCACTACTTCCATGACTCATCTCGCTGTCACAGAAGCGCTCGATGGCAAGGCGGTGGAATGGATGGAGAAGGTCACGGACGAGGAATATCTCGTCGGCCCGACCAAGGAGGCTGCGCGATGAGCGACAAACCCACAGCCTTTCGCAGTCCGTTCGGCGACATCGCACCGGCCCTTAGCATCTATACCGACAACGTTCTCTTCGGCGATGTGTGGAAGCGGCCAGGCCTGTCTCCACGCGACCGCAGCCTGATAACCGTTGCGACCTTGATCGCACTCTACCGAACCAATGAGCTTCCGTTCCATTTGAAATACGCGCTGCAGAACGGTGTTACGCGTGATGAACTTATTGAATTGATCACGCATCTCGCCTTTTACGCTGGCTGGCCAACGGCCAGCACGGCAATCGGGATTGTTCGCAAAGTCTTTGAGGAGGCAGGCGCCTGAGCTTCAGGCGATGCCGCCTACACAAGGAGACTGAGCATGCAGGTGAAGAGGTGTCACATGGCCTGAGTGCGTACTCGATCTAGAAGTTCGCGGAAGCGGTAAGACGAGTTCTATCATTTGTTGAACTTGTCCGGTGGACGGCTGGCACAGATTCACCTGCGTGGTATTTACATGGCGGCATGGAGTCGCTTCAAGGCGATACCCAATGCGATGTGGTAGCTGGCGCCGGTATCGCCATTGACAACGACGGTCGCCAGCGGCCCGTTGTGCGTAATAAGGCCGGTTTCCAGGCTGGCATCACAGTCATCCTGTAGTTCGATATAGGGCATACCCAGTCCGCGCAGCGCGTCGCTTAGTCCCGCTTCGGGATGCTCATGTACTTGCTGGGTAAGGTTGCCGGGAGCAAGCAACATGAATTCCGTGGTTTGAGGCCGTGCGGTGCGCACGCGTGCAACGAGTTCGCGCAACCCATGGCAAGTGCAGACCTCCACCGTGCGGCCGGCGGCGAGCGCCAGCTGCTTGAGGTGGCTTAGCAATTCCTTGCTTAGAGAGCTCGCGGCGGGATGCGGCCCTTGGATGATCATGATGGTCACAGTTGCTCCTGACCCGTTTTTCGATGGGAGCATGTTCGCGCCGGGCCAAGTAAAGCTGCTATATCCAGAACATCGGTGTGGCGTAAATTTTTCGCAACATCAGCGCGCTTCTGACAACGCCACAGCATCAGCGCCGGCAGCCATGCGAACCGGGCTCGACGGATCGTTCGCCGCACGCCACACTGCTTCTGCCACGTCTTGCGATCGAGTAATCGCCGTCAACTGCTCCCATCCCACGAAGACACTCTGGACAAGATCGGCGTATGCCTCGGGGAAGCCAGCTTGCATCCGGGGCCGTGCGTTTTCACCGAAGCGGGTCTCTGGAGCCCGTCCCGGTAGCACTAGGCTCACTCGCACATTGAAAGGCTTCAGTTCCAGCGCAAGGGACTCGGTAAATGCGTTCACCGCTGCCTTGCTGGCGGTGTACACGGAAAGCAGAGGAAGTGACCTCAACGTCACACTCGACGTAACGTTCACGATGACGCCGGCCTTCCGTTGCCGGAACTGAGGCAGCACCGCCTGGGTCATCGCCATCGTACCGAGCGTGTTCGTCTCGAAGACTTCACGCGCGATGTCCATCGATGTGCCTTCGAGCGCGTTCAGCACGCCGATCCCTGCGTTGTTGACCAGCACGTCGATCGGTCCTGCGGCATCCACGGCCTGACGAATGCTTTTCGGATCGGTGACATCGAGGGCGAGCATGTGCAGATGCTCGGAACGCGGCAGAACGTCTTCGCGCGGTGTGCGCATCGTGGCGATGACCTTCCAATCGCGATCGAGGAAATACCGGGCGGTTTCGAGGCCGAACCCGGACGAGCATCCGGTGATCAGGACAGTTTTCATTGGAATTCCTGTGGGCGGTTTGCAATACCGAAACGATAGGTCGCCGGTGCAGGACTCGCTACAATCAGGAGTCCGAGTTTCTTTTGCAGGAGTCCGGTCATGACCGATCCACTCGCAGAGGTTGTCACGCTGCTCCAGCCTGCCGTCCGAGCCTCCAAAATCGTCAACGGCGCAGGCCGCTGGAGCGTTCGACGCGCGGAATACGGGCAACCCTACTATTGCGTGATCCTCGGCGGATCCAGCCGCATTGTGGTCGACGGGCATGCGCCGATCGCCCTCCAGGAGGGCGACTTTGTCCTGATCCCCGCGGCGCACGGCTTCACGATGACAAGCCTCGATCCGCCGACCTCGGAGAACATTGATTCGCCCTTCGTGTTGCTTAATGGCGAAGTCAGAGTGGGTATTAAAAGCGGTCCACCGGATGTTCGATTACTGGTGGGTCACTGCGTTTTCGATTCGCCGGACGCAGCCTTGCTGGTTTCGCTCCTCCCGCAAGTTGTGCACGTTCGCGGCGAGAAGCGGCTGGCCACTCTCGTGCAACTTGTAAGAGAAGAATCGCGCGAGCAACGGCCCGCGCGTGATGTCGTCCTGGCACGCCTGATGGAGGTGATTCTCATCGAAGCCCTCCGATCCACGGCGGGAACGGCAGCATCGCCCGGCCTCGTGCGCGGGCTTGCCGACGCACGACTCGCGATCGCGATACGGCAGATGCACGAAAGTCCGACTCGGCCCTGGACGGTTGCGCAGCTGGCGAAAGAGGCTGCGCTCTCTCGCTCGGCGTTTTTCGAGCGATTCAGTCGCGCCGTGGGCGTTGCTCCGATGGAATACCTACTCGCCTGGCGCATGGCTTTGGCAAAGAACCTGCTGCGACGAAACGAAGGCGGTGTCGCCGAAATTGCGGAGCGTGTCGGCTACAGCTCCGCAAGCACGTTCAGTGTTGCATTCACCCGCTATGTCGGAGTGCCGCCAACGCGATATGCGCGGGAGCAGAAGGAGCCGCAAGGGGCGTAATGTCGGCGCATGGCGCCTCGCCGGGGCGACGATTTATTCAGGGCATCCCTAAAGGTTCTTTGGCACTCGCTGCGCAGGATCGTAGAAAAATGTTTCTTGCGCGATGCGCTCACCTTCCCATCGCTGATAGGCGAGCTCCTCCATCTGTGTGGTGCTCCCGTCAAGCCAGTCGAACCGAAATACCCAGCGGATGACGACCCAATCGCCGTGCACGAATACGGGGCGAACACAGGTGGACGTTACCGATTTGGCACGAGAGAAAACCATGCGCTCGTTGTTTATATGGGCATCGCGCCCGACGCGTGGCGGGGACTGATTCTCCTGCATGGTCGAATCGATGGTATAGAACTCCTCGCATGCTTCGATGTGTGCGTTACGTTCAACGAGTGCGATAAAACGCTCGAGTGTCTCGAGTGTTGGCATGGAAAACTCCGAAGGTTGTTGTGTGAAAAGGCGTGGCAGCATCGCGATATCGGCGCGCCTGGAAAAGAGCCAAATGACGGAAAAGTCGTGATGCCATCTGGAACTCCGCGATCGTCGTCAGGCTGCCTTGCTTGATCACGGCTACGAAATAACGGAGTGCCTCAGCTCCATCTCCGTTCCATACCTAAAAGGTATGCCCCTCAGCTTATAAAGTCTTTTTCGTGTGCTCCACGAGAGCTTACAGTCGCTGCAGATGGCAACCCATTGAATCATCCATTGAATCAATGGCGTGCTGAGTCGTTCACAGAGAACTAGAGGAAATCACATGACTAAGTTAACCAACAAAGTAGCACTCGTTACTGGTGGCTCGCGGGGCATCGGTGCAGCCATCGCCAAACGCCTGGCCGCAGATGGCGCAAGCGTGGCCATTACATACGCGAAGGACTCCGCCGCAGCTTCGGCGGTGGTGAAAGCGATTGAACTCACGGGTGGAAAGGCTATCGCGATCCAGGCGGACGCTGCCAACGTCGGAGTAGTCAGAGGTGCGGTCGAAAAGGCCGTCGCTACCTTCGGCCGGCTGGATGTACTGGTGAACAATGCCGGCACGGCCATTCCGAAACCGTTCGAGGAGGCGACGCAGGAAGAGATGGACCGCGTGGTCGACATCAATATTCGCGGTGTATTCGCAACGACTCAGGCTGCGCTGAAGCACATGACGGATGGTGGTCGCATCATCATGATCGGTTCTGCGGTGGGCGAGCGTGCCGTTGCGCCCGGGCTGGTGCCCTACGCGGCCACGAAGGGAGCCGTCAAAATGTTCACTCAGGCGCTGTCCAGAGAAGTGGGGGAGCGGGGCATTACGGTCAACAACGTCCAGCCGGGCCCGATCGATACGGATCTGAATCCCGCGTCAGGTGATTGGGCGGTACCGCAGAAGGCCGCCACTGTGCTCGACCGCTACGGGCGCGTTGAAGAGATCGCTGCAATGGTGTCGTTCATCGCCGGTCCGGAGTCCTCGTACATCACGGGAGCGAACCTTACGGTGGATGGCGGCATGAATGCCTGAGCCAACATACGCACTTGGCTTTCGGAGCTGAAGAAAGAAGCATTCGTGCGGATGCGATGGAGAGTCGATGAACTATTGAGTTTTCCATTATTTACGGCAGGCACGATCGCCTTGCAGAAATGCCCGATCTTGCCTCGTCGTCATTCCGGCGAAGGCCGGAATCCAGTTTCAATACGTTGTGCGAAGCACGCAAAAACGGTTTTGTGTCCTTCGGACGCGTATTTAGACTGGATTCCGGCCTTCGCCGGAATGACGACGAGGCAGTACCGGACCTTTTCGCCAGGGTGTCGCGAATAATGAAAAGCTCAATAATTGATTCGACCCTCCTCACTTTCAATTCATGGCTTAGGTTTTGAAACACGTGCGATCAAGTCATCCAGGTGTGACAGGAACATCTTCAGGATGGGCGAGGGGTTCGACTTGCTGTAGCCAACCGTCAAATCGATTGTTGGCGGCTCGCCTATCAGTGGGCGGCTGACCACCGACCAGGGCATGAGCTTCTGCATATAAGCGGGAATCAGCGTCAGGCCGCGTGTCGAGGCTACCAGTGACATCACCATCGCGGGGTTGTCGACTACTTGCTCCGGCGTGATGTCAATGCCGGATCGTTCAAGGTAGTCATCGATGACTGCACGCAGCACCGTAGCCTTGTTCCCCATGCCGATGAACGGCTCACCTATAAGATCCTTGGGGCGAATCTTGTCACGCGACACCAGCCGATGATCGCTGGGCATCAACACTACCAGCGGTTCGCGTATCACCGAGTGGTAGACGAGATCGTAATCAGGTTCTGCGCGCAAGAATGCGAGATCCAATTTGCCACGCACCACTGCTTCGGCGAGATCCGGCGAGTAGTCGCTTGAAACGGTGACGTCTATGTTGGGTAGTTCGGCGCGAAGAATGTGCATGGCTTCTGGCAGCCAAGTCATTTCTTGCCCGGTGAGAAAGCCTAGTGCGAAATGCTGCTTGCTCGGTTGCGCAGCCTTGCGCGCTGCTTCGATAGCGGCGTCCACCTGACTCAGTGCCAGGCGCGCATGATCGAAGAACACCTTGCCTGCCTCGGTAAGCGTTACCCCGCGCGCACTACGGATCAGCAGGTCCGCACCCACCTGATCTTCAAGGTCCTTGATCTGCCGACTCAGCGACGGCTGCGAAGTGTGCAGTCGTCGTTCGGCAGCCACCGTCAGGCTGCCTGTTTCGGCGACCGCAACGAAATATCGAAGATGGCGCAATTCCAAGGGTTCTTTTCCCTGTCATGCCTATGAGGCATGGGAGCCAGCTTACAAAGTCTTTTTCATGCGCGCTATAGACGCTTACATTTCTCGCAGTGGTGCAGGGGCTCGAATCGACAGCGATGCCCAAAAGGTTTCCCAGCTGCCCCGCGATTCCGGCTTCAACCCTTTCCGAGAAGCGCTGACATGACCATCCACACGCATCAAACAGCCCCTACCCAGTTCGTCAGCATCAACGGTATCCGCTTCGCGTACCGCCGCTTCGGTGCCAAGAGCAGTGTCCCGTTGGTCTTCTTTCAACACTTCATGGGCAACCTGGACGACCACGACTCGGCGCTGACTGACGCGTTCGCAGCCGACCGCGAGGTCATCCTCTTCAACAACGCCGGGGTCGCCTCCTCGACTGGTACCACGCCGAACACGATCGAGCAGGCCGCGCGCGACGCCGAGGCTTTCATTGATGCTCTGGGCCTCAGCACGGTTGACCTGCTGGCCCATTCGATGGGCGGTCTGATCGCTCAGCAGGTAGCTCTCGATCGGCCCGAGCTCGCGCGTCGGCTCGTGCTAATTGGCACCGCGCCGCGCGGTGGTGAGGGCCTTGGCGAACTCCCTCCCGACATCGAGGCGCTCTTTTTCAAAAAGTACGAGCATCAAGAGGAGATGTGGCTGCCGATTCTGTTCACTCCTTCTGAGGCCAGCCAGGCTGCCGGTCACGCCTACCTGGCGCGCATCACAGCACGTAAGGACCAGGACGTGGAGGTCTCAATGGAGACGGTTCAAGCCCAAGCCGCTGCTATCGCTGCCTATGGGGCGGAGAAGGACAAGACTTACGCCCATTTGAAGGAGCTGCGTCAGCCGACCCTGGTCGTCAATGGCAACAACGACATCATCATCCCAACCATCAACTCCTACTTGCTACAGCAGCACATCCCCAATGCGCAGCTCATTCTTTATCCCGATGCCAATCACGGCGCCCACCACCAATATCCCGAGCTCTTCGTCCAGCACGCCAAGCTCTTCCTGGACGCTGAATAGCTTTTACAGGCACGTTCACTTGGAGCGATGGCTGCATTGAGTAGCTGATCGCGAGCCCACTCCGCCTCATTTCTTGCGCGCCGTTTTCCACAAGGTGGACAACTCTCCCACCATCATCCTTCGAGGAGATACGACAGTGACACAGCCCCCATCTTCCACCGCCAGGACGATCAAAATACCTGGACCGGATCATCCCATCACGATCGAACGCAACGCACGGCGCGTCGTTGTGAGAGTCGCAAGCCGCGTTGTCGCCGACACGCGCGACGCGCTCACGCTAAAAGAGGCTGGCTACCCGGCAGTCCAATACATTCCTCGCCAAGATGTAGACATGTCGCTGCTGGAGCGCACGGACCACGCCACCTATTGCCCCTACAAGGGTGAGTGCGCTTACTACAGCGTGCCGGTCGGCGGCGAGCGTGCTGTGAATGCGGTGTGGACGTATGAGCATCCCTACGACGCGGTTGCTCTGATAAAGGCCCACGTTGCGTTCTATCCGGATCGTGTCGAGGCGATTGAAGAACTCGACCATTGATTTTCCCTTTCATTCGATTTCCCATATGAGCGGAGAAACCTCATGAGCAACCTCAGTGGCAAAACTGCCCTGGTAACAGGCGCATCGCGCGGCATCGGCCGAGCCGCGGCGCTTGCACTCGCCAAAGCCGGTGCACAGGTTCTGGTCCATTACAGCAGCGCACAGAAAGAAGCCGACGCGGTGGTGGAAGAAATTCGCCAGTCAGGCGGCCGTGCCGAGAAAGTCGGCGCCGATTTGAGTACGCCGAATGGCCCGCACCAATTGGCCAAGCATGTGCGAAGCATCATCGGCGATCGATTGGACATTCTTGTCGCCAATGCAGGCATCTCGAAGGCAGTGTCGATCGAAGAGATCAGCGTTGAGGACTTCGACCAGCTCTTTGCCGTCAATGTGCGCGCGCCGTATTTCCTGGTCCAGCAGCTGCTGCCAACCATGTGCTCGGGCAGCAACATCATCTTCACCTCGTCGCTCGTCGCACGCGCCGCAGTGGGCAATCTATCCGCCTATGCGGCGACCAAGGGTGCCGTAGACACCTTGGTCAAGCATCTCGCCGCATTCCTTGGGCCGCGAGGTATTCGTGTCAACGCGGTGGCGCCAGGTGTGGTGGAAACGGATATGTCCAATTTCACCAAGACCGAGGAAGGCCGGAACGTTGCGATGGGCATGCAAGCGCTCAAGCGTCTTGCACAGCCGGACGACATCGCAGGTGCTGTCGCCTTTCTCGCCTCGGACGAAGCGCGTTGGATCACTGGCGATATTTTGCAGGTGGATGGTGGTTCGAAGCTGTGAGGGTTTTTGTGACCGATACTCAACAAAAATCACGTAATCGGTTTACGAACTTGCATCGCAGTTAAGTAATAGTCTCTACGTTGCTGTTCAAGCAAGCTGCCTGAAATAGCCCCAGGCGAGCACCGAAGTCAGTGTCGCCGGGAACAGGTTCGCCAGCATGGGCGACAAGCCGTACACCACGCCGAAGGTCACGATGGCCTTCTGGCCGAAGTACCACGTGAGCGCCAGCAGGATGCCCAGAAAAATACGCCTGCCCGCGCCACCCGAGCGCAAGGTGCCGAACGCGAACGGCATTGCGCTCAACATAAGCACGAGCACATTCAGCGGGTACATCACGCGTCCCCAGAACGGCGACGCATAGGCCGTGGAATTTTCGTGGTTGCGTTCCAGGTAGTGGATGTTGCGCAACTGGTCGCGCATCGAGAGGTACTGCGGCTGGATCATCGATTTTTCGAGCACGTCCGGATCGAGCTGCGAGGCCCATCGCTCATGGGCACGGGTGGTGCTGTGCACCCCGTCGTCGTCGATGACGCTGCTGCGCACGTGACCGAGTATCCACTGGCTACCGATATGCTGGGCGTTATCGGCGTGATCGAATCGGCTCAGTTCACCGTCCGGCGCCAGCGTGAAGACGTTCACGTCGATCAATTGCACCCACGCATGCCCGTCGTTGTCGTGAAGGATGCTTTGCTTGGCATTGATGATGCGATCGCCATCGCGTGCCCAGAGGCCGTTTTGACCGACATCCATGCTTCCTGTCCGCAAGCGCATCTGGATCGCTTGATCCTGTTGATCGCCCCAGGGACCGATGGTTTCGCCCATGATCACGACACCGACGATCAGCACCGCCACCACCCCCACCGCTGAGACGGCGATACGCAGACGTGACATGCCGGCGGCGCGCAGCGCGGTCAGCTCACCCGTCGAGGCCAGTCCGCCCAATCCCAACAGGCCGCCGATCAGGGCGGCCGACCCGTACATTTCGTACATCCGGCGCGGGACGGTGACGAAAACATAGAACGCGGCGTTGCTCACGGTGAACCCGTTCTGCCCGACGAAGCGGATCTGACGCATGAACTGCAGGGCCGTATCCAAGCCCACCAGAATGAACCACGTCATCAGCACCCAGCCGAGCACGGTCAAGCCCACCAGCAGATCGACCCGTTTGATCCATGGGCTCATGGCGCCAACGCCGCGCTCCGGTGCAGCAGCGCCACGTGTGCCGTGGACCATGAACCGAGTTTCACATCCTGTCGTCCCGGACATTGCGCCAACACGGCGGGCAGGGCGGCGCCGTCAAGGGAACCATCGACGATCAGCAGCAACGAGGGATGCCGATCCGATAGCAGGCAGATGGTCTGGGCGGCCTGCGGCCCCTGCCATGCGACGGCATAGATGGGCTTGTCGAGGTACAGCCGCATACCCCATGGCGTATGTTCTTCCATGGCGACCGTGGAATCGGCGGCTTCAACGAACGCTATCGCCGAATACTCGGTCTCGCCCACCCGGGACGCCAACTGCCGGGCGAACACCCGGTCGTCGGAGAGCGGGTGTGCGTACAACGCCACGCCACCCTTCATCGCGAGCAGCAGTACCAGCCAGACACCGAGCATGAAGCGCTGGCGCCACGACGCAAGATCAATCCGATCGCGCAAGGCCAGCGCGATCATCAACGCCATCGGCAAAAACAATGGCAGCACATACACCGGCAACCGAGAGCGCGCGATACAGAAGATGAGCAGCGGAAGGGTCAACCACAACGCCAGGAAGAGCGCCGGCGATCGCTCGTGCCACCCGCGGCGCCAATTCCGCGGCAACAAGGCGGCCTGCCATGCGGGCCACAGCAGGGGCCACCACGGCAATGTCCCGAACACGAACACCGGGCCGTAAGCGGTCAGCCAGCCGTACCACTGCGGGTTGCGGCCTTGGGTTGACGTGAACACGCGATCGAACAGCTCATACCGCAGGAAGTAATCGACCAACCGTGGATCGTGCACCATGACGATCGCGTACCAGGCCAACCCGACCACGGCAAACACCGCCATCCCCGTCCACGGAAAGAAGCGGCGCAACGCGCGCAGGCCATCGCGCCGCGCGATGAAGAGAACGATGCCCAGCAGCGGCAGCAGACCGGGTGGCCCCTTCGTGAGGAACGCCAGCCCGAAACCCAGCCACATCAATAGCACAGGACGACGCGGTGCTTCGCTGGCGCCGAATGCCGCCTGGACAAACCCCCACATCGCAAGCGCTTCGCACAGCGTGAGCAGATCATCGGTGCTCACGACATTGCTTGCGATGAACGGCGCCACGGTGCAGCCGTAAACCAAACCTGGCAGCCAGGCCTTGCCGGGCAGCAAGCGACTACCCATCCCACATAGCAGCAGCGCGGTCAGCACGAAGGCCAGCGCAGGCGGCGTGCGCACTGCCCAGGTGTTACGCCCCATCACGCGGACGGCGGCGGCGATCGCCCAGAGCATCAGCGGTGGCTTGGTGAAGTTTTTATGGTCGGCGTTGTAGGCCGGTACCAAATAATCACCCGAGTCCAGCATCTGCAGCGCATTGTCAACATACCGGCCCTCGTCGGTATTCCACAAGGCACGCGTTCCCTGGAACGAGAGCCCCAACACCAGTAGCAACAGGCTCAACCAGACGTAGACAAGCTGCGCCCGGCATGTCGCCCATCCGTGAGGCCGATCGCTGTTCCGTTCGTCAACCGGCGCTTCCGCACCGCGCGCAGTGGGCAAGGCGGCGATGTTCATGCGACGGCGTGGAGGGAATGGGTGTGTGCGGGATTAGCTTTGCGCGTCGCACGATCGACGACGTGCGTTGGCGGCACGCCGATGAAAGCTTCAACTGCGCTGCGTTCGGAGTGAGGTATCCATTCGGCTTGCAAGGCGTGGAACCCTTCGCATGACCACGTTGGTGCTGCTTCGAATACGGAGAAATCGGACTGCTTACGAGGTGAAGCCGGCATGAGATGAAGCTCGCGAAATAACCAAGGCGAGATCCGTGTAATGATCCTTGTGATGACCGCAGGTAAAGAGCTGGCCAATAGCAGGCTGGAGCTTCGCTCCATTGCAAAGCGTCGAGCGCTCATCTGCACCGCCTCATCCGATTTCTTCTGATGAACTCGCCATTCGAAAGCACTCTTTGGCGAAAGATCTATCTCTCAAACACCTAATTGACAGGGAAGCTTGCGCATGCGCGACGAAAGCCTTGAGCGCACTAAAAGGCTCTGGTAAAGCCGATCATTACCGTGCTCCCGTGACTGCTGTCGACGAGTGGGCTGTGGCTTATCTTGTCGGGAAGTGACGTGTATGTTGCGCTCATCATCAAAGCCCATTTCTCGCCAATGGGTCTCGTTAGGCCGACGCTAACTTCCGAAATAAGCGACCCGCCGGGCTCGTAAGCCGGAACGCCCCTCAGCACTTCTTGAGGATGTATGCCGTAGTAATAGTCAGCGACTTTGCGGGACAGAAAGGTCGCTCCGACACTCGGTGTGATTTTGAATCCTGCAAAGTGGAAGGGGTACCCATATTCAACGGAGTATTCCTGCCCTTCGCTGCTTCCCGATATATCAGACTTGGCGACAACCCTCACTTGTCCGGCCACGCTCTTCCATGTGGCAGCAACGCCCGCGTCGATACTGTGTTTGCGATCTTGAAGGTCGTCTCGATTAACCCCGCGTCGCGCGAGATCAGTCCGGCTGAAGTCTCTTTCATTGATGCTGGTAAAGCCTGCTGTCACGATGGCATCGATCACCACACCATCAAATTTGACCAGGTGCGCGCCTCCTGTGGCGCCACGAACAAAGAATCGATGGCCTTCGTAATCAATTAGAGGAAAGGGTGTTATCTGGGTACTTTGCCCAGCATAGCCTTGATCCGAAGCTACAATGCCAAGGCCCACTCTCAAGGGTGGCGTGTGTTCTTCACCTTGATCTTCGGACGAGGGCGTCGATTGAGCTAATGCGCTGGCTGACACCATCATAAGAAGTGTGAGCGGATAGATTTTTCTCATCAGTCTACTGTCCTTTGGTAGGCTCTATTTAGGAAAGTTGGCGAGCGTGATGGGCACGGTTCCAGCACGCTCGCCAGGGGCTTGGTAATGACTGTTGTTAGTAATTTCCAGATACGAAAATCGCCGTTGGCCTATAACGCGATTGGCTTTTGCAATCGAACACGATGAAAGGCGTGCAATGTGATTGAGCGCGCAATCGATAGCGTTCATCGTTGGTACGAGTACTGAAGATGTTGTCGGGGCAAAAATCTTATAAATTGAATTGTCGTGCGTGATCGATGGATCTCCGCCTGAAATCGCGTCCATGTCACGTTTTATGACTACTTTTTCGATAGAACGCATGGAGAAATACGATCGCTGCAGGGACGACTGATGCTTGCAAGCTGATATGTCTTGCGTATGTCCCAACTAAAACGCAGCGGAAATAATATTACTCATGAGAAACATAAGTACTTATGTCGAAAATATTTACTCAAATAAATAAGTGGCGTTTCACTCAGCAGTCGATCCTGCTGAATGAAAGAACGCTAGCCAAGCATAAAGCACTGCATGTGCGCGAAAAATCGATCGTTATGTCGACAATGCCTATTCATTGCATGTGTCGGATGGGAAATATGATTTCCAGGCATGAACAAGGCGGACACAAAGCGTTTAGACGGCAAGCCTAGTCTAGTGATTCCGTTTGGAGGACCTATTCAGATGCGCTTGCTCATCGCTTTGCTGATATTGACTGCAATTCTTCTAGGCTTAGTCCATCAGGCTTCATATGCCGACAGTGGTCGATCCGATGGCCCTCATTACCGTGTTATCGAATCGATTCCAGGTCCTGATGGGTCGTTCGACCACCTATCTATCGATGCGCGCGCTGGGCAACTATATTTGGCGCGAGGCGACGGTGTGATGAAGCTTGACCTATTTACAGGTGACATCACCCGGACATTTGTGAAGGGTGAGCACGTCAACGACGTGATCGTACTGCCCGGTGGAAGGTTGCTGAGTACCAACGAAGGAACGAATACTGCGGTTATCTCAGAACAGAGCAACGGAGCCCAGATATTTCGCATCCCCACGGGAAAAGGCCCTGACGTAGCGGTCTATGACACTTTTTCCAAGCTTGCGTATGTCATGGATAGTGATGATGGAACTGTGACCGTGATCGATCCAGCAGCCGGGAAGTTGTTGAATGACATTTCGGTTGGCGGGAAGCTTGAGTTTGCTGTCTCCGATGGCGCTGGGCATATCTATATCAACGTAACCGATCGAGCACAGGTCGCTGTGCTGGATACGAAGAGTCGGAAGGTGGTTGGCTATTACACGCTACCTGGTTGTAGTCAACCGACGGGTCTAGGCATTGACCCAAGCGAGAACATACTCGTGTCTGCGTGCCGCAACCGAAAAGCCGTTGCACTGCGTGCCAAGACCGGTTCGTTCATGACTTCCTTCGATATCGACAAAATCCCTGATGACGTGATCTTCGATGCGAAAAGGAAACGTTTCATCATACCCTGTGCGCTCGAAGGTACTCTATTTGCCATTCCAGAGACCAGTACAGGGCTTGGTATTGCCGATAGAACGACCACCGCAGTCGGGGCACGTACAGGTGCGTTAGACACCAGAACCGGTTGGCTCTATCTACCCACTGCGGACTACACCATCGGGCTGACAGGCTTCAAGCAAAAGGATGGAACTTTCCGAATTCTATTGATGACCATGAAATAGTTCTCTACGCACACGAAGAGCCATGTCATGGATGAATCAGTGCCGACTGACGAGGGTGATCTTTGATGAAAGTCAGGCGTTTTGTCCAGGAAGAGGCATTTCAGTACGTGGCAACATAACGTGCACACTCAGTCCACGAGGTTGGCGGTTGACGAGCAATATGTCGCCGCCATGTCCTCTCACCGTTGAGCGAGCTGCGCTCAAGCCAAGGCCGATGCCGCCTGTTTTTCTGCTGCGTGATGGTTCGTTTCGGAAGAATGGTCGGAATACTGTTTCATGAAGCTCGCTAGGAATGCCATCTCCTTCGTCGTCAACGACTATCACTACGTCGCTATGAGTCGCACGCATCGAAACGCTCACCGAACCGCCATACTTGATGGCGTTGTCTATGACGTTGGTGATGGCGCGTCGAAGCGAAAGCGGTCTTCCAACATACACCTCATTAAGGAGCCCGTGATATGACACGTTTTCACCCGCGTCTCGAAAATCGTCGAGCACCGTGTTGACCATTTCGCTCAGGTTGAAGCGCGTTATCGCTTCCTGAATACCGTCATCGCGGAAGAAGCTCAGTGCAGAATTAACCATCGCCTGCATTTCATCTACGTCGCGAAAGAGTTTCTTCTGTTGTTCTACATCCTCGACAAACTCTCCACGCAAGCGCAACCGCGTCAGAGGGGCTCGCAAGTCATGCGAGATCGCGGCAAGCATTGTGGTGCGGTCAGTTATAAAGCGCTGGATGCGCGCCTGCATGTCGTTGAAGGCATTCATGGCGGACTGAAACTCTACTGGCCCCTTAACTTGCATGGGAGGGGCGTTGACATCGGCGCCGAATCGCTGCGCTGCACGTGCGAAGCGCTCCATGGGTCTCGCAAGGCGTCGGCTGGCCAACGCTGCGACAAGAATGCTTGACATGACCACGAAAGCGACAGTTAGCGCATATCTTAGTCTGGCGTCGATACCCCAGCTACGAAAGGCTGTACTGAATTGCACCCATGAGTCGTCGGGTAGGCTGATGGACAAAGTGTAGCCTTGCATCGCAGCCCCCCTTCTCATTGCGCGCTCTTGATCACAGCCGATTACCCTTGTATCGGGCCGCTCCAGCAACTTTCTTAGCTTTTCCACTCCACCGTACAGTTCGACGCCACAGTCAGCGTTTGGTGGAAGTTCGGCTCGACTCGAATACCAGGCAACGCGATAAAGTTGATTGCTCGCCGCTGCCGCAATCATGGGGCGAGACGTGCGAGGCGTGGTAGCCATGACTCTCGTAATAGCCGCCGCTTGATCAAGCAAACCAGTCTCGATCAATGAGGGGCGTGCCCAAACACCGGCGAATTGCAGGAAGAGAGCATTCAGGCCAATGCAGGCGATCACAGCGATCACAATGTTCGCCGCGAACCATCGCGCAATAGTGTCGCTCGACCACCGGCTAACCAACATCAGACGCGCTCCACCGTCGCCATAAACATATAGCCTCCATTCCGAATCGTCCTGATGATTTCCGGATTGGATGGATCACTCTCGATCTTTCGACGCAGACGGCTAACTTGCACGTCAATGCTACGGTCGAACGCGTCGTGCATCGGCCCTCTGGCCATGTCAATGAGTTGTTCACGACTCAACACACGCTGAGGATGTTCTGCAAACACAACAAGCAACTCAAATTCTCCACCCGAGAGTGGAATCAGTGTCTTATCCGGTGAACGGAGTTCGCGCCGAGTGACGTCAAGTTGCCACCCAGCAAAACGTAGGACAGGCCGACCGTTGGATTTGACATCGTTCCTTGAATTTCCGGCTCGGCGTAGCACTGCACGAATACGCGCTAGTAATTCGCGAGCATCGAACGGTTTGCTCAGATAGTCCTCGGCGCCGAGCTCTAGCCCAACGATGCGATCTGTTGTTTCGCTTACACCGGTAACCATAATGATCGATACGCGTGACGTAGCCCTGAGACGTGCGCAAAGACTGAATCCATCTTCACCGGGAAGCATGACGTCGACCACAACGAGATCGTAAGTGCGTTCCTTCATACACTTATCCATCTCAATGCCGCTTGCGGCGGTCACAACGTCATAGCCGTTCTTTTTTAAGAACTGCTGCAGAAGCGCTCGAATTTCCTCGTCATCATCCACTATGAGGATGCTTTGCATTTTCGAAAAAGTTCCTGATGGAAAGGCGTATTTATAGTTTTTTTTTAACGACTTGTCATTTATTTCAATATGGAAATCATGCGTCAGGAATTGAATAAACCAGAAAAAATCAGGACAGAAAGCGGGCACATGATAGACGCCTCCCCGCGAAGAGTAGGTGGCTATCCGTGCCAGCGTACGACCAACGTGTTAAAAATTTATGCGCTTCTCGCAAGGCGGTTGCCCTACCAGCTACAGCAACCTGGATGCATGAAAAGCGCTTCTATATTTGGGTCGCGTTATTGCTTGTGTGTGCATCCGTGAGCGGGTGTGCAGGCAGCGTTAAGCAGCCAAGTCAGCCTTCTCCGCCATCTCCGGCTGACCCAAGCGAACACTTCAATAGGAAGGTATTTTCTTTCAATGTTGCTTTTGATCATGCCATCACGCGACCCATCGCACGAGGCTACACGCATCTTCCTACGCCCGTGCGTTTAGGGGTGCATGACTTTGTGCAGAATTTAGGCGAACCCGAAGTCCTGGTTAACGACGTTTTGCAGGGTAACGCACTACGATCGCTTACGACGGGCGGGCGCTTCGTGGTCAACTCCACGATCGGCATCGGGGGCTTCATTGATGTGGCCAAGCATATGGGCATGCCCTATCACAACGCGGATCTCGGACAAACCTTTGGAGTCTGGGGTATGGGTCCAGGGCGAGTGTTGGAGATCCCCATATTGGGATCTTTGAATGTACGTGACACGGTAGGCACTGTTGTTGGCGGCTTCATAAATCCATTGGGACAGAGTCCATCGACTGTCGTTACTGCGTTGAATACTGCCAAATCCGTTGGTGGCATCGTTGATGGCCGTGCTCGCGCATTGCCTGTGACGGATCGACTCGAAAAGTCGGATGACTACTATGCCGCGATACGCGACCTAAAGATCAAGCAACGCGCTCGATTCGTCATGGAAGGAAAAGTAGGGTCGGTCAGGTCGACCCATCATGACGTAGAGGGCAAAGGCGAATCCGAGCCAAAAATTGCTCCGTGAGCAGGCAGCGGTATTGCAAGAAATATCGAGGCTTCTCTGACCACCATCCTGTCCCTGATAAGGGATCGTTTTTCCGATGGTCGTCTACGTTGATGTGAAGAAGGTGGGTATATGCCAAACGTGCTTCCGAGAGATTCGTTGATTTCCACGAGATCCGTAAAGGCACTTGCCATCGACCGTCGGCGGATTATGCACGCGGCAAAGCAGTTGGAGCCTGACTTCGAAAAGCGTATCAACTGGTTCTTGTTCGACCCGATTTATGAGTTCGGTGGGTTGACCGGAGAAGAGCTTCTTAAGAACGGTGAAGCAGATCTTCTTCTGGATATGCTGCGCGCGATTGCCGCGGGCGAACGCGATGCGACTCCAATTGATCCAATGTCGTAAATAGGAAATTGAAAGTCAATCAAAGAAAACGCTTTTAACGGCGCGGTATCAAATAGGGATGCCGATGTGCTTGTTGTCTGTCGACCTTCGCCACTAGCCGCCTGACGATTGATTTCACTGCAGGATAAAAGTTCGTGACCGGTACTCGATGAAAATTACGTAGTCGGTTTACGAACTTGCGTCCGTTGGAAGCGGGCCGACGTAACTAGCCCTTGGCCGGATGAGCGGGCTGCCGTGAAATTGTTCCATCGCGTGCGCAATCCATCCGACCATGCGTCCGAGTGCAGCGATAGAAAGTTCATCGCCATGGAGTCCAAGGTGATGGCCAACGAATAGCGCCGGGACGATGAATTCCATGGAGGCACCCGATGCCTCCTTTACGGTGCACTCTGCTTCACGAATACGCCGCAACTCGCGACTACCGCGCAGCGAGCGCTCCAGTGAATCCATGAGCGCGATCGTTCGTGGGTCATGGGTATGTTCGCTAAACCCAGGCATCGACTCACCGCTGCGCAATCGGCGTACAACCGCCATACGTCCATTCTTGCTGGCCAGGATCTCGTGAAGAAAGCGCATGGCACTTCCGTAGCGTTCTGCCTGAAAGCGCTGCCCCTGCGAAGCGATAAGTCCTGTAGTGACTGCCTGGTAAGCCGTCACGCCCACATTGGCAACCGTCCGCACTGCAAAGGTGATGGGATCAAACTCATGATCAGCCGCTAGAACAAGAAGTCGGCGAATAACATCATCGAAGCCCGGCTCTGTCTTGAGCGCTTTCGATACAAACAAATGCAAAGGTTGAGTGCTCGGTTTCGGTGCCTTGACCAACAGCGTCGCACACCAGCGAAGAACGTCGGCGCCCGTCCTTGCATAGCTCTGCGGGGAGAGCTCGTACGAGCGCACATTTGCGCGTTCGATCATAGGGAACATGGCAATCATGCGCTCTGGAGCACTTAGCTCACTAAGACTCGGCCGGAGCTGATGCCACACGTCTGACGCATCCACGGGAGGGTCACTAAACACCGACGCTTCTTCAACTTGCCATAGCAACGCGGCAAGCGATTCGAGCGTGGCATGTTGCGACAAGGCAATGGCATCGTGTCCGCGAAAATACATGCCCCCGGCGGTAAGCAAGGTAATTTTTGTTTCAGATACCAGCGCTGCCGGCGAGGCTGGAAAAACCTGTTCTGACACGGAGCCTGCGAGGCGTTCGACGTCAGCTCTCCAGTACTTGCGTGATCGCGATCCCTTAATTCGCTCCGATCGCAACTGCTTTCTACTCACGTACGCATAGAGCGTCTGCAAGCTGACGCCGAGCATGCGTGTCGCCTCGGTGGAGTCCACATAAAGCTCGTCGTCGGTTGACATACACACCTCTCACATTGATAAAAAAAATCAAGATTGACTACGTAATTGCAAATTACGCAATGTATGCCCGGGGAGTCAATGTGTAACGTATGTCTTTGATGTTGCAGTGCAAAACAAATTCTGCGCCTGAGAAAGAACGCATGACTTACGGGTGGGCGCATACACAAATTGAAGAGGGGAGAAGACCGCAAATGATCAGTCGCCAACGACAGTTGTCACTCTGTGTACGTCACCTTCTATATGGCGGAGCTGCACTTCTCCTGTGCGCGCCCATGGCAATGCGAGCCGATGCCGCAACTCAGCCTGCCCCCGACCAGAAAAATGCGAAGCCTTCGCCCGCGAAGGCCAAGGTTCTGGGAGATGTCACCGTGACTGCACAGAATCGCACGCAACAGATGGAGCAGGTTCCGATGGCTCTGCAGATCGTCACCGCCCAGCAGATCGACACTCTAGCGGCGACCGATCTCAGCAAGATGTCCATCTTTGTCCCGGGTCTGTTTGTCGATGGGGAACATCCTACGCAGCCTCATTATTCATTGCGTGGACTCACTGCAAACGACTTTGGCGTGGGCACCGATTCGCCGGTGGCCGTGTTTGTCGACGGCGTCTACGCGGCTCGAACGGGCGGCGCGCTGCTTGCGTTCAACGACATCAATCGAATCGAAGTGCTTAAAGGGCCACAAGGTACGCTGTTCGGCCGTAATGCCGCGGGTGGAGCGATCTCCATCGTCACGAACGAACCGACGGATAAGTTTGAAGGGAAGGCCGTGGTGCGTTTTGGCAATGAGGGATCGCGATACGAGAACGCGCTCGTCAATATTCCCCTCAATAAAGACATGGCGTTGCGGATAAGCGTGCTGGATAACCAAAGCGATGGTTGGATCACGAATCAAACCAACGGGCAGCACTATGGCAAGACTGACGATTGGGGAAGTCGCATCGTGTATCGCTGGAACATCACCCCCGACACGCGCGTACTTTTGTCCTGGGATCACGAACGACTCAACCAGCCGCCAGCCGTGGGCATGGGATTGATCGCGCTAAGCAACGACACAAACCAGCGCCCGCCGTTCCCAGCCAATCCTGCGACTTTCATCAACCCCTTTACAGCACCGCTCTATAACGACGCTGCTTATGGGGCCGAGAGCCGGCGATTTAATGCCTCGACCCTCACTATCGATCATTCGTTCGCGTGGGGTGGCTTCACGTCCATCACCGCTTGGCGTGGATTCGACTTTTGCAACAACCTTTTCAACAAGCGTTATGTCGAGGTCATCAATAACGATTCAACCACGGTTTTTGGAACCCCATTCGCCACGGTTACACCGCCACGTACCTGGGGTGTAGAGCTCCGCACAAAATTCTGAGATGACATGCATCCACTACCCATTTGCAGTACGGCAGAACACAGTGAGCGTGCGCACTTTTCGTCGATGCGATGCTCGTCGCCACCTGATCTCTATGTGATAGGAACTTCGGCATGAGCGGTTTTAGGGTGATGGCGGGAAACGGTTGCATAGGATCAGGATTTAAGTTGGATTCGCTGCGCCGTGGCGTTTCATTGAAACCTCATGTCATTGCGTGCGACGCAGGGTCCACCGATTCCGGGCCGGCGTCACTGGGCAGCGGAACGCCCAAGCTGTCCAAAGAAGCGTGCAAGCGCGACCTTCGTTGGTTGTTGAAGGCTCGCGATACGCTTGGCGTACCACTGATCATCGGTTCCTGCGGCACCAGCGGTCGCGACGTGGGTGTCGAATGGATGTTGCAGATGGCGAAGGAAGTAGCGGCCGAGGAACATCTCAAATTTCGCGTCGCGACGATCAAGTCCGATCAGGATCCCTCGTATTTAAAGCGTCGTCATGCGGAAGGTCGCATTCATGCCCTGAATCCGGCACCGCCGTTGTCGGAGGATGTTTGGGATAACAGCCATGTTGTCGGCATGATGGGCACTGAACCTCTCGAAGCAGCTTTACTTCAAGGTGCAGAAGTGATCCTTGCCGGACGTGCAAGCGATTCCGCACTGTTTTCTGTGTTGCCGATAATGCGTGGCGCCGATGCAGGGCTTTCGTGGCACGCGGCCAAGACATTGGAATGCGGTGCAGCGTGTGCCTTTGTTCCAGCGGCCGATGGAATGATTGCCACCATCTATGACAGTTGGTTCGATATCGAGCCCTTGGATCTTGGGGCGCGATGCACGCCGCGCGGCATTGCCGCTCATACGCTTTATGAGAACGCGAATCCCTTTCTGCTTACCGAGCCATCCGGAGTCATCAATACCGAGCATGCGCGTTACGAAGCCGTTGACTATCGCTCCGTTCGCGTAAGTGGCTCTCGTTTTGTGCCAGCCAGTAGATACTCGATCAAACTGGAAGGCGCTCGATGCAATGGTTACCAAACGGTAGTGATGGGCGGTATACGGGATCCACATATCATTGGTCAACTCGGCAAATTGCTTTCGCAGGCGAACGTTTACTTCGCAGCGCGTATAGCCGAACTTTTCGAGGGAAAACTTCGGAGCAGTGACTATGACATCCACTACCGTCTGTACGGACGTGACGGGGTATTGGGAAGCGTCGAACCCCGCCACGATGAGGTGCCGTGGGAAATTGGCGTTCTCATCACGGTGACTGCGCCCACTCAGGACTTGGCCACCAAGATAGCCACCATGGTGTCGCATGTGAGCGCTCATTTACCGGTACCTGAGTACGAAGGAATCATCAGCAGCATCGCCTATCCATTTTCTCCACCCGAGATCGAACGCGGTGCATCCTATCGGTTTTCCCTTAATCACGTCGTCTTTCCCGATAACCCGCTTGAGATGTTCCGAACCGATTTTTTTGAGGTGGGATCATGACGACGCTTTTCGATCTGTGCAGTCTTATACGCTCAAAGAATGCCGGGCCTTTCATGTTGACATTCGATCTCATGTTCTCGAGCGCCGAGAACTACGCCCTGGCCAAGCGATCCAATGCGCTTACTCCCAGCGTTCTGGCAGAGATCTACAGCGTTCCATTCGAGCAGATTGTGGTGGTTTATCACGAGGCCGCCATGGCGCTCAAAATTTCCATGCCTCGCCCGATCTTTCAATCTGATCCGGGCGACAGCGATTGCTATGGCGGTCAGCAATACGTCCCACTACTCAGCATTGCCATCTCATGAGCGAGGTGGATATTGCTTCAAACGGCGCAGCTGACGTTGCATCCCGCTTAGACCGGTTACCCAGCACCCCACGACTATGGTCCTGGGTGATGAAGGTATCGCTAGGCGGATTTTTCGAAGTGTACGACCTAGCTCTCACAGCTCTTCTAAGTCCCTTATGGGTGAAAGCGGGTCTATTTCGGGAAACCACGAGCGGATTTTTTGGCCTACCCGATCAGGCGAGCTTTGCTTTTGCCACGATGCTTGGCTTGTATGTGGGCTCATTAGGATGCTCCGTCGCTGCGGACCGATACAGCCGACGCGCCACGTTCCTAGCAGCTATGCTCTGGTATGCGCTTGGCACCGTGTTGATGGGTCTGCAGCAGCATGCATTAGGTCTATGCATCTGGCGCTTTATAGCCAGTATCGGTATAGGTGCCGAGTTGGTCGTGGTGGATTGTTACCTGGCGGAAATTTCCCCTAAAGCGATGCGCGGCCGAGTCTTCTCCATCAGCAAAGCCGTGCAACTTTCGGCCATACCACTTGCTGGACTACTCGCCAAATTCTTGGGGCCTCATGATTGGCTAGGCATTGCCGGATGGCGATGGCTTGCCTTTCTACCGAGCATCGGTGCGCTAGCGGTGATCATGATGCGGCGAGGCATTCCTGAGTCCCCGCGATGGCTTGCATCGAAAGGGCGACTACTCGAGGCCAGGAGTATCGTCGATGCTTTTGAGAAATATGTCTTCGCGCGAGGAGAAATGCTGCTACCCGCGACGGTCACCCCTTCGCCGCCTAAGCAGGATTCGCGCTTTAGTGACCTCTTTCGACGGCCGCATAGAAAGCGCGTGCTGATGTTGATCATTGCAACACCTGCTTCGTCGATCGCTTTCTACGGTTTTGCGCAGTGGGCCCCGACGTTGCTTGAACATCAAGGGGCATCCATTACAAAGTCGTTCCTGTACGTAGCAATGATCGGCGTTGCTTATCCTTTGTCACCGCTGCTCGCTTCCCTGTTTTCCGATCGCATTGAGCGAAAGTGGCAGATTGCCATTACAGGGTTTTTCGTCGCAATGTTCGGCGTATTGTTCGCGCAGCAATCATTCCCGTTGATGTGGGTCGTCCTGGGTGTGCTTCTCACGCTATCCAGCGAGATGAATTCCACCGCCAACCACACTTACCGAAGCGAACTCTTTCCAACATCCCTTCGCGCAAGAGCGATAGGGTTTGTCTATTCATTTGATCGCCTTGGCACGGCCTTTAGCAGCTACCTCATTGCGACGGTATTGCTCCATACAGGTGTGCGAGGCGTCTTTTGGCTTTTGGCGTTCTTCATGGGTATCTGCGTTTTCACTACGCTCCTTTTTGGCCCAAGGACATTGGGGCGTGCCTACGAAGAGATCGATGTCAACGAGTGATGGCCATCCACATCTAGCCGGGCCGGGTCCATGTCGACTCAATGTCGTCCTTTACAGCATCGTCAATCTCTGCCGTAGGCACGCCCATAAGTTCGTTGATACGCCCATGCCGCATCCCATAGAAATGGCCGCTAAGTCTGTATGTGGCAGTCCATGTCACGCGGTCGGAGTTTGCGTGTTCGTAGTCGCCTTCGTACGTAAATCCATTTTTTGTCTTTCCAGAAACGCTTGTCATGACCGTTACCTTTGGGATAAGCCGCGGCCCCAGCATAGTCCTTTATTGGAACTAAAGTGGTGCCAGTCGCCACGCCCGATTTTTGGTGTGTTTTGAACGCATTGGGTCGAACCACGACTTGTAGCGATCGCTTCGCGGGTCACGTCAGCCGATCAATGCGTGGCGCTCGTAAAGTTGCTCACTTCGCAAGCCAAGCGTCTGCTCGACTCCAAGCCTAGCTTTGTTGCTCAGAAACGTCGCTATGCTCGCCCCTGACTTCGCGCAGCAATTCCAGCATCCGAATGCGTTGTTCATTTCGCTTCAAGCCTTGCGCCAGCAGCAACGCTTGCTTTCGGGGCATGGGGATAGGCGCCGCAAGCGGCATTGCTCTCGCGGATCGCCGGAAGATGCCTGCGATGTAGCCAGACCACATGGCAACTCGCGACGGCGGATGGAGAGGGGCGCTGGTTGGAATATTCATGACGGAGACCTCAACCGCACGCCGGGGTTTTCGGACCGACGAATGAGCTCTCGCCTGTGCGTTCAAAGTGCGCCTTCAACTGTTAGTCGGGTGTAATGCGCAGTACGGTAGTCAGGGTAAGCAGAGCCTTACACTCGCGTAACAAACAAGCGCGCATAGTCGATAAGTGCTGTAGAGAAGATCTCGTCCACGGCGCCTCAGTCCTGCGGTACTTTCGCTAACGCTTCCTGAGTTCTCCTCGGTTGACACCGGGGGGCGGCATCAGCCGCTTCGGTTTTGTAAGCAGACCCTCTGGCAGGAGAAGTCATGAGTATCTATGTCAACAACCATACCCCGAATCGCAACCTGATTGATTCGGTTGAGTCCTTTGGTTCATTCACTGTGTTACGTAAGGCGCTGGATGCCGCGGGGTTGACCGGAGTGTTGAGTGATTCGGGTCCTTACACATTGTTTGCTCCAAACGACGAAGCATTCGGCAAGCTTCCGAGGGGCACCGTTGAGGACTGGTTAAAGCCCGAGAACAAAGCCGAATTAATCTCGGTGCTCAAATATCACGTCCTTCCAGGCCATGCATCTGCCGCTGACGTCGGCACCATGTCGCATCCCAAAATGATGCAAGGCCAATCGGCAGCCATCACAAAAGAGGGCGATAAGATCAGGATCGATGGCGCCAACCTGATCGGGGTCGATATTGCTTCGAGCAATGGTGTCATCCATATGATTGACGCCGTCATCCAGCCCGTTGAGCCAGCTACTAAGCACTGATCGGCTGGCAAGCAACACATCATATGTGCAGAGCAGGCGGCTTAATGCGCCCACTCTTAACGACTTATGGGGTATTGCCTTGCACGTGCATCATCCGAGTGTGCTGTCGATCCAAAAACTGCATGGTGAGGTCCGCGACCTGTTGGCCTTTCGTGTCCATCGCAAAATGGCCTGCATCTAAGATATGTATCTCTGCGTCGGGAACATCTCGTTTGTAAGCCCATGCGCCGGCTACCGTGAAAGAGGGGTCATATTTTCCCCACACTACGAGTAGCGGTGGGTGGTATGTCTTTAGATACGATTGCCATTTAGGGTACGCCGCGACGTTCGTGCGGTAGTCATAAAAGAGATCTTCTTGAATGCGATCTTCACCAGGGCGACTTAGGAAGGCGGATTCGTCCGTCCAGAGATCCGGATCGTAAAGCTCGGGGTGTGGATCGGTGCCGACGTGACGCTGTTTTGCTGCGTCGAATGAGATCAAGTTTGCACGGAGCTTGTCGGCATAAACCTCCCTGTTGGCCCAATACTGACGGCGTGTTACCCATAGTGGGCCTAGGCCTTCTTCATGTGCCACTGCGTTTTGCACGACGATGGCGTCGATGCGGTCGGGGTGCATGAGCGCTAAGCGAAATCCGACGGGCCCGCCGTAGTCCTGCACAAACAGTGCGTAATGGTGGATGCCGAGTTCCTGTGCAAATGCGTCCATGATCGACGCCAGGTGATCGAAGGTATAGGTGAACGTCTCTGCAGGCGGTGCGTCGGAGTGGCCAAAGCCCGGATAGTCCGGTGCGATAACGTGATACTGCTTCGCAAGCACAGGTATCAGCTTGTCAAACATCCGCGACGAAGATGGAAACCCATGGAGCAAGAGAACGGTGGGCGCATCGCCGCTTCCGGCCTCGCGATAGAAGATGCTTAGCCCCTGAACATTTACCGTGCGATACGTAATCATGGCTTGGTCCTTTTGTGGCATTTCCCCGTTGTTTTTAAGCTCGGTGGCCAAGGCGTTGACGCTGAGTAACGCACCTATGGCAAGGAAAACTAATCGTTTCATTGGAAAGCTTCCGCAAAATGGATGCAACGGAGATCCTGAGAAAGCCAGAAATCCAATTTGGGCAGCGATTCAATACGCCGCCACCGTCAGCTCTCATGGCATTCGTATTTCGCGTACACCTTTACCAATTCGTCGACGCAGCAGCGTTCGGAGCGTAACGCCGTCCGCGTAGCCGACTTGCTCGGCGATGTGATCGACGCTGTGCTTACTCGTCTTGAGCAGGTGGATGGCGCGTTCGATTCGTAGATCCTGGATGTATTCGATAGGTGTTTTGCCAAGCACCTCGTTCAAACGCCGGGACAAGGTACGCTTGCTGGTTGCCAGCGCATCGGCGGCAGCATCGAGCGTAATCGACGTATCGAGCCGTTCGCGCGCCCAGCGATCGAAACGTTCCACGAGAGGGTCAGCATGCGCGAGGTGATCGCTAATGGCATACGCGGACTGCGATGGACGCGTATCGAATACCAGATACTTAGCCGCGAGCATGGCAAGTTCAGGGCTATTTTGACGAATGAGCCAAAGTGTCAGGTCGAGATGACTGAGAGCAGCGCCTGCTGTTAAGACAGCGCCGCTGGGTACGACGATGCGGTGTGCGTCGAGTTGCACGTCGGAATAACGCTGGCGAAACAACGGTGAGAGCCACCACGTCGTCGTAGCTTCATGTCCGTCAAGCAGACCGCTTTCAGCGAGTACAAAGGTGCCAGTGCACGCGGCAGCGATACGAGCGCCGTCTTTCGCCCAGGCGCGCAGCACGGGTAGCGCGTCGACGATGTCGTCGTTGCTAAGGCCGGGTACGAGCTGATCAGGCATCTTGTAGCCCAGGGCAGGGACGATGACCCATTCAGGAGTCGGTGCTTCGCACACGTCACGCACGGGTATTTGTAGTCCCCGCGCGGTATGCACCTGTTGCCGCACGCCCACTACGGTGACTTCGAAGCCTGGGGTGGACATGCCCGTCACCCGCGCCAACTCGTTCGCAGTGTCGAGGGCATCCAGCACCGTGGCGAGACCGGTATCGAACACGTGTTCCAGGGCGAGAACGGTAATTTTCATGGCACGAATGACATCAATATTGTCAATCTTGACAGTATTTGCCTCGGGAGCATGTTTGTACAGTGTTCTCCATGCGGGGAGACCTCCACGCAATCCTTGGAGAAAACAAGATGATTAAGCATGCATTGTTCGTCCGGCTCGAAGCGAAGCCGGGAAAAGAGCAGGCCGTAGCGCAATTCCTTGCCGCTGGTCTGTCCATGGCAAATGAAGAAGCCACCACCCCGATCTGGTTTGCTCTGCAGCTCTCGCCCACCACCTTTGGCATCTTCGACGCATTTACCAGCGAGCATGACCGACAGGCACACCTTAATGGTCCCATCGCACAGGCTTTGATGGCGCGGGCCGCAGATTTGCTCGCGACCAATCCAGCGATCGAATCGATTGACGTACTGGGTGTCAAGAATCGGTTGGCGCACGACTGATCTGCAACACGGCCATCAGTCGGAGGTCACTGAAAAGGACTTACACCATCAAACCACCGCGTCGACAAACACCCCGCGCAGACCAGAAATGCCGCTTTCACTCAAATTGTGCGCCAGCGTTTGCAGAAACGACGGCAAGCTTGGAATGGTGCCGTTTGAAGAGCCGGATGATGTTCCGTATGACGTCCCAAGCGACGTCCAAAGGTTTTGGAAAACCGTTGTCAAATTGCCGGTGCCGCTTGAAGTGGAGGGCGCGCTGTTCACACTGGAACTCAATGCCTGAGCCAGATTGGAGTATGTCGATGCAATGTCTTTGTACTGCTGCACCTGCTGCGATGCTTTTGGCTGCTGTGGCAGGAGGGCGAGCGGCGTGGTGCTGCTTGCGGCCGTAACAGCGGTAGATACCGTATTGGGTGAGGAGCTTAGTCCGAGCTGCGTCAATGCTGCTGCAACAGCCGAGGCCAGCAAGCTCGCGTTTTGGGTCGAGGAGTCCGGCGAGGCTACTAAAGCTCGTGCGGTCGACTCATTGAACTCCCTTTTGTGATGAGGGTACTGGGGTGCAATGAGACCACTAACGGACTGCGACTGAGTACTGCTGATGCTTGAAATACTCATGACCGCCCCCGTGAAGAACGCCCAATATATTACTCCGGCAATTCCCTGCCGCGCAAAATGTGTCCGCTTTGGGGCGGACGTTCACGCGTGCTATGTCCTGGCCACGTTTTCGCACAAAAGGGTAAAGGGCGCGGATCATCCGCGCCCTTTGTTCTATGCATCGCCCTGGCAACATCATGCCGGCGCAGAATGACAAGTGCGATCAGAAGAACTTCTGCTCGTATTTGAGGTAAATGACACGGCCAATATCGTATTGCGGGTTGATAGGAAAATCGCCGTAGCCGTCCGTTCCGGTTGGGCCAAGAGGGCCGGCCACGCTATATACACCGGTGTATGAGAGCGGCGCTTTACGATTGAGGATGTTGGTGGCTCCAAGCGCGATGCGTCCTTTCCAGGGCGTGTCCCAATTCACCTGCACATCGTTGAAAGCGAGGCCGCCCTGTCGGTTCAGTCCATTCGGCGAGTTGGCCAGGTCCTTGTTGGGATTGTTGCAGGGGAAGACTTCGTTCAACCCCGGGTTGGGCGGGATGCATGGCTCCGACAGCGACGAGTAGTAGCGGATCGTCCAGGTCGCACCGAACTGTTTGTAACTCCAATTCAGATTGACCGTGGAGCGAAAGCGCCACAGCGGGCCGAGCACCGTATCGTAAGCACCCAGCGTGTTGGAAATGATGGGGCCACCGGGCGTGACCTGCTCCCTCACCGAATTGATATAGGTGCTGGTCGAGTCGAACTTGAACTTGCCGATGGGCGTATCGGGGAACAGGTAGGTCAGGCTCAGGTCTTCGCCGCGCTCTTCCACAAAACCCTGGTTCACCAATGCCTGCAACAGATTGATAACCTGTCCCTGGAACGGCCCCCCTGCGGTTGAGCGCTGGAATTGTGCGCACTGTTGCGCATCACCCAACAGATAGCAGTTGTCGAGAATGCTGGTGGCCGTCGGCAACGTGATCACGTTGTGGATGCTGATGCGGTACCAGTCCAGAGTGGCATTGAAGCCGGTGAGATAATGCGGACTGTATACGAAGCCTGCCGTATAGCTCTTGGAGGTTTCCGGTTTCAGGTTGGCATTGGCGCCGGTGAAAAACGGCGTCGTACTGGTCGTATTGGGCGCAGGAACCGGCTGGCCATTGGGATTGAGCTGAGTAAACCCGGGGCCGACCGCCGGCAATCCTGCAAATCCACTCAAGCAGCGCTGCTTCACGACGGAATTGCCCGTCAAGCCGAAGTTGACGTCGCAAGGATCCGTGTAGTTCGTGAAGCTCTGCAACGTGCCGCCATACAGATTGGCGATGGCCGGCGCACGGAAACCCGTGCCATAGCTGGCACGAATCAGCAGGTCGTTGATCGGCTGCCACGACAACTTGAACTGGTTGTTATTGGTATTGCCGAAGTTGGTGTAACGCGAGAACCGATGGGCGAGGTCAACGTCCAGCAGTTGCGCGCCCGGCATATCCTTCAGAACAGGAATGTTCACCTCGGCGTACGCCTCGTTGAGGCCATAGGAGCCGCGCCCTATGTTCTGCTGCAAATTGGTGTTGAGGCCAAGCTGCGTATACAGGTCCGGCGTGGCGCCACCGGAGATGTCGCGGTGATCGGCGCCGATGGCGAACGTCACGTCACCGCTCCCCATGGACTTCGGAAGCGTGAACACGTCACCCGTCAAATTGACGGCGAAGGTCTTCATTTTGCTGTAGGACCGCGTACCGGCAATGATGTTCAGATAGTTGATCTCCGCTGGCGTGGCGCCGCCCGCACCGGAAAACGGATTGAGCGGCACGCAACCGGCGATCACGTTGCCCGGAGTGCCGCATTCCACGACGCCATTGGGGCCCATAAAGGATGGCCCAAGGGCCTGCTCCAGGTGAACCATATTGAGATTGCCCGGGCCAAAGCTCGATTGTCCGTATCGAAAGTCGCTGTAGCTTGCGTCCCAATTGAACTCTCTTTCGCCGAGGCCGAAATCGCCTTCCAGGCCGAAGCGCCAGCCGTATTGCTTGACCGTGTTGTACGCAATGCGATTGGGATATTGCAGCGGCAACTGGAACTCGAGGTTATTGCCCGGCAACGGGTTGTAATAGCTCTGTGAGGAGAGCGTCGGAAAGTAAACCGCCGGGAACGTTCCCACGGGTAGACCGAGCGCTTCCGCCAAATGTGCGCCATTGGCCGGTGTCAGCGAGCTGAGCGGATAACCGCTGATGCTGGTGCTGGAGTCGTTGGTGTTGTACGTGCCGATGAAGGTTGCCGTGATGTGATCGGTAACTTTGTAATCGCCTTTCGCCATATACGACCGCAGACGATTGTCTGGCATCAGCGTCTCGAGGAAGGCCGAGTTCTGGTAGTCATTGTTGAAATAAGGCGACGGATACTGCGAGCCGAACGTGTTGACGTGGTAATTGGCGATATCCAGTCCGTTCTCGCCCATGTTCACGGTAATCGGGCCATTGGCCAATTGCGGCAGGCTAATCGGCAGGCCGGTCGCCGGATTGAGCGCGCCGGTGATGGTGCCGAAAGGCGAGGGGACCGTCTGGCTTTGGGGATAATTCGGTCCAAAACTGAAGAAGCCATACTTGCTGAAATCGCGATCGTCCGCATTCAGCCCGTTGGTGTTTTGTATGGTCATGTTGACCAGGAACGATCCCCGAGAAAACTTCTTGCCGCCAGTGAGGCTGAACTGGCTGTTTTTACCGTCGTTCTCCGGTGAATACATGCTGTTGTACGTATCGAGCTGCACACCATCGAAATCCTTTTTGGTGATGATGTTGACCACGCCGGCGATGGCATCGGAACCATAAATCGCCGAAGCACCGTCCTGCAGGATTTCAACGTGGTCGATGATGGAGCTTGGGATCGTGCTGAGATCCGTTTCGCCAAAGATATCCGTGGTCCATCGCTGGCCATCAACCAGCACCAACGTGCGTGGTGCACCCAGGCCGCGCAAGCTCACGTACTGGCCCACGATATTGCCCAAAGCACTTTGGGTGCTCGTGCCCGAAGAGCCTACCGACGAAACGTTCTGCAGAATCTGCCCGACACTTACAAAGCCCTGTTGCTGAAGTGCTTCATGCGAGAGTTCGGTCACCGGTTGCGCCGTTTCCACATCGACGCTGCGAATCATGGAGCCCGTGACAGTGATTGCCTGCAGCGTTGTGGTTTGCTGCGTCGATGGTGGATTGGCCGTGGTTTGCGCTTGCGTCGACTGCGGCGGTGTACCTGAAGGCGAAGTGGTTGGGGGAGTCGTCTGGGTGTTCGCTGTGGGGGATTGTTGTCCGAGAGTTACGGCTTGTGCCACCGCGACCGTCGTCAACACACAGCTACCTAGGGCTAAGGCCATGCGTATCGCATTGGCCATCTTGTGATCTCGCGCGTTCATGGTAGATCCTCCCTTTTTACTTTTGAGTGTGACTACACGTTTGCTAACTCCTTTGCTGGTTGTTGTTGGTGGTACTTACATGCCCGGTGCGGCGCTGCCGTCGGACCATTTGCCGGCGGCAGATATCGAGAAAACGGCGTCATGCGTGGGTAACCACACGCCAATTGCCGCGCCAAGGCGGTTGCGCCGGAAGCCGACGCAACAAGCCGATATGGCGTGTCTAAGTATCTTAAGAAATAGTTTTTTTCTTCATCTTTGGCTCCCTTGTCTCGTGTCATAAATGGCATTCGAGGCGCGCAACGGCTACCGGGCCTGACTGTGCGTCCGGCCCGACCAGTTGCTTACATCTGAACGACGAACGGGAGGTCGAAAAATCGACATCCGTTCAAAAAAAGGTGAAGAAATAATGGGGCTAGCTCAATCGCTGCCCGCGGCCGCAACGGGGTGCTACCCCGCAAAAATCAAAAACAGATAAGCCAGAAACAGGATCAGGTGTACGCCGCCCTGAAGAATATTGGTGCGCCCACTGGAAAAGGTCACCATACACAGCGCCAGGGTGAGCACAAACAGCAGCAAGTCAGTGTGCTCCAATCCCAGCCGCACCGGATGTTGTGTCAATTCGCTGATCACGATGATGGCGGGAATGGTCAGGCCGATGGTCGACAGCACGGAACCCAGAAAGATGTTCATCGACCGCTGCAGATTGTTCCGGCCCGCAGCGCGCACGGCGCCGACGATTTCCGGCGTAGCCACCAGTACGGCCATGGCAAGTCCTGCCAGCGCGGCCGGCTTACCCATGGTTTCGACAACGTAGTCCACGGGTGGTGCCAGCTTCTCCGCCAGATACACCACCAGTGACATATAGACCACCAGCAGAATCGCATGCAGCGCGAGCGGCGAGTCGGAGGGCTTGGCGTCGGAAGCTTTGCTTTCGTCCATCACCGTGTTCTGTACGGTGAAATACGCACGGTGCCTGCTGGTCTGCAACGCCAGGAATGCTAAGTAAAGCCCCAGGGAAACGGCAGCTACGAAGATCTTCTGTGCCGCAGACATCCTCGGTGGACCCGATGCCGTCACAATGAAATCCGGCATCACCAGGCACAACACGCCCAGCGGAATAATCACCCCAAGATACGTATTGGCTCCCTGCAGGTTGTAATACTGCTCGTGATAGCGCCAGCCACCCAGCAGCAGAGAGAGGCCGACCATGCCGTTGAGCACGATCATGGTCACGGCGAACAAGGTGTCGCGCGCGAGCGTCGGGTTGTTTTCCCCGTGCAACATGATGGCCGTGATGCTGACCACTTCAATCGAAGTGATGCACAAGGTGAGGATCAGCGTGCCATAGGGTTCACCCAGCTTTTCAGCTAACCCTTCGGCATGGCGCACCACGGCTAGCGCCGAGCCGAGCACCACCGAGAACAACCAGAAGAAAACCAGGGCAAGGCGATAGAGGCTGGACAAGCCGCCGAATAACGTATCGCCGAATAAATAGAACGCCAGAGTCGTCAGCACGCTAATGGCAAGAAAGCGCTCTTTGCGCAGCAACGCCAGTACGCCAATCGTCTGCATGGCACTCCCCCGTCAGATGAAGCGGTGGCTACAGGACATACGGCCAAAGCGTGATTGCGCGAAAGAGGTTAAACGTGGCTCCCAGCCCTGTCAAAAGCAGTGGTTAAACCGTACCTTCGCAGTGGATGATCCTAATCTGGAATCACGTGGCTGACCGCTGGCCTGGAAACCGTCGAAGAAATTTGCAGGATGATGTCGATTTCCGAAAACCCCGTTCGTCGTTTCGATGCTAGGTCGATAAATCCGGTTCAAACAAGGAGACAGGCGATGCGTGTGATTGTGTTGGTGAAGGCGACTGATGACAGCGAAAAGGGGACTGCCTCGCCGGAGTGGATGGCTGAGATGATGGAGGCGATGGGCAAGTTCAACGACGAGCTGCGCAATGCCGGCGTGCTGCTCATGGCCGAGGGCCTCAAGCCCACCTCGGAGGCCAAGCGTGTCGCGTTCGATGGCTCCGGCCGCACGGTGATCGACGGACCATTCACCGAAACCAAAGAGCTGATCGCCGGCTTCTGGATCTGGGACGTCAAAGACATGGACGAGGCGGTCGCCTGGGTGAAGCGCTGCCCCAATCCCATGCAGGTACCGAGCGAGATCGAGATTCGGCCGTTTTATTTATTAGAGCCAGGACTCATTGACCGAGCCAAAAGATAACGGTTGCCGTGATGCAGATAGCGCTGAAGAATGTTTAGGCGCAGTGGTCGTAGCGCATTGAGATACGCCACCAGTCTTTAATAGCTTTGCGAACATGTTCTCGACCTCATGGCGCTGTCGACACAAAGTCTTGCAGCCCGCAGCCAATGACTTGCACGAAGAGGAACCTCACGATGAGCATCATCATTACCGCCTTTGAACGCTCGCCCGATGGCGGCAAGGGACTGGCGCGCGATACGCGCGTGCGCTGGGCGCTTGAAGAAGCGGGCCAACCCTACGAGGTTCGCCCTGTTTCGTTCTCTGCGATGAAGGAGCCTGCGCATCTGGCCGTTCATCCTTTCGGCCAGATTCCAACCTATGAGGAAGGCGATCTTGTGCTGTTCGAGTCAGGCGCGATCATTTTCCATATTGCCTCGCGCCATCCGGGTTTGTTGCCGGAGGACGCCAACGCCCGGGCGCGTGCGATCACATGGATGTTTGCCGCGCTCAACTCGGTGGAGCCGCCGATCCTTGAAATCGTAACCGTCAAGTTTGCGGAGGGCGATAAGCCCTGGAGTAAGGAGCGCCTGCCTCTGGTCCTGGATCGCATCCGCCATCGGCTGAGCCAACTCTCCGCGCGCCTGGGTGATGCCGAATGGCTGGATGGCGCATTCAGCGCGGGCGACCTGATGATGGTGTCGGTGCTGCTCAGGACGAGACCATCGGGCATTCTGAATGAATTTCCGAAGCTGGCTGCCTATGTCGCCCGCGGCGAAGCGCGGCCCGCATACCAGCGAGCTTTCGCCGCCCAATTGGCGTTTAACACGGCCCAGCCATCAGCCGCCTGATTGAGTTCCGTACCGGGCTCGATGTCGTCACCCTGGTTTTCGTTCGGTTTATGGGTCCTGACCCTCGTTAGTATCTTCGTCTACACGAGGGTCGCAGTGATCAACTGCAGCTTGCCACTCACGCGTGTTTCTGCGACGCAGGCAAACCACAACCCGTTACAAGGGAGACATCAACAGGTGAGTACGTCACAGTCGTCATCGGGAGCGGAAAGGACCGACGGAGCATCTGTCCGTATCGGCGCGCTCGTTCCGCTGAGTCGGCCCGGCTGGGTCGAGGCGGGCCAACACTTGCTTGCCGGCCTCGATCTGGCTGTTCGCGACGTGAACGACAACGGCGGGGTCTTGGGAAGACCACTCGAACTGATAGTCCGAGACACTGCGGCTGATCCACAGAAAGCCGCAGCAGCCGTGGATGAATTGGCTCGTCTAGGCGTGGTCGCGTTGGCGGGGGAGTATCACAGCGTTGTCGCTCGCGCCGTAGCTGCCCGGGCCGACGCTCTCGGCTTGCCCTTCCTTTGCTCGTCAGCGGTTCTCGACGCGCTTACCGAACAGCCAACGGATTGGGTCGCGCGCCTCGCCCCGGCACAGTCACACGGTTGGCAGATCTATGCAGACTTCCTCCTCAGCGCGGGCCATCGTCGAATCGCCGTAGCAACCCAGCCGAGTATCTACTGGGCATCTGGGGCTCGCATTCTGCGGGATTACCTTGCGCCACGCGGCGGCACCATCCTCGAACTCGATATGCGCACGCTTGCGCCCGAGGCCGTGTGCGACGAACTGGTCGACCATCGCGCGACAGCCCTCCTTCTTCTGGTCGGCCACCCGGAGCCGGCGGTGTCGATCGTCAGGTCTGTCCGCCGCGACCAGCGTCTAGCCGAGATACTGATTGGTGCTCCCGCGGGACAACCGGAGTTCGTCGAATGGGCGACGTTGCTGGGGGACGACGGCGTCTCGATCCCGTTCTTGCGCTACCTGCCCGAGCGCCTCAGCTCACTCGGTGTACGAGTCGAGGCGAGCCTCCGCGAGCGACTGACTGAAGCACCTTCCTTCGTTGCCTTCGAGGGCTACGACACGATCACTGTCCTTACCGATGTGCTGCGGTCCCACGGCGTGAATCGGGTGGGTAGTACAGAGCCCTGGTCGCACGTTGTCGTCGAAGGCACTCGCGGGAAAATCCAGTTCTCACGCACGCCAGGCATCAGCGTGTGGCAATGGACTTGGCCGCCAGTCCAAGTCGTTGATCGCGATCCGGATGAACCCGATCGCTTTCGGATCCTTCACGCTAGTTGAGAGCACGGATGTCCCGTCATGCCGGCGTCCACCTTTGCTTGGACGATGGCGGATACATCCGAGCCACTAAGGCAGCTTACGTGGTTAGGTGTCTGGGCACTGTGGCAATCGGCATTTACTTATCCTATCCAGGAGGATAGGATAAGTAAATGAACAAGACAGCCACTCACACTTCCCATGCCGACATCATTCGGCGGCTTAAACGCGCAGAAGGGCACTTGCATAGCACGATCGGGATGATTGAAACCGGTCGTAACTGCGTCGAGCTTGCCCAGCAGCTTCACGCAATCGAAAAGGCCATCGCGAATGCGAAGAAGGCACTTATCCACGACCACGTGGATCACTGCCTCGAGGCGCAAACTGGCGCTGACGCCAAGTCCGCCAAAGCTGCGCTCGTCGAATTCAAAGAAATTAGCAAATATCTCTAAGAGCAGTCATGAGCCTTCTTTCCTTTGAGCAATTGAATACCGGGTCGGCGACACTGCTCGTCGGCGCAGTTCTTGTTGTGGGTGTCCTGCATACCATCGTCCCTGACCACTGGGTGCCCATCACGCTTATCGCCCGGCAGCGAGGCTGGAGCAAGGCGGAGACTGCTCGGGCAGCGCTTCAGGCTGGAACGGGCCATATCGTCACGACGCTCATCCTCGCTGCCATAGTCTGGCTTGCCGGTGTCGCAGTGGCAGCGAAGTTTGGACATTGGGTCGACACTATTTCCAGCGTGGCACTCATCGCGTTTGGGCTGTGGATTGGGATTTCGTCATGGCTTGAGCTGCGCTCGGGCGAAGGGCACGGACACAGTCACGGCCCGCACGGGCACACGCACGACTTCTCCCATCTGGCCGGTGCGAATGGCCCCGACGAGGTTATTCATGGCCCGGAATTGCAGCGGATGGACGGAGAGCACGGTGTGCTCGAGCTGTCCATCTACGAATGGGGTCAGCCGCCGCGTTTCCGCTTCACTTCGACGCGGCCCGACTTGGTAGGCACCGTCACCGTCGAAACGTGTCGTGACGACGGCAGTCGCCAGACATTTGCCTTTACACGACGCGGTGAGTATTGGGAATCCCTGGACGACATTCCCGAGCCGCATGGATTCGACCTTAAAGTCACCGTACATCACGATGACCACGCTCATGTGTACCAGACGGTATTCGCGGAGCATGAGCATCATCACGGGGGCCATGAGCATGACGATCACCATGATCATAGCCACCCACACAACCACCGCGACAGCTCTGGAGCTGCGCAGAAAACGTCATCGCGAACCGCGCTTCTGCTGATTCTGGGTTCTTCACCCATGGTCGAGGGAATCCCTGCGTTTTTCGCCGCCGGAAAGTATGGGCTGAGTCTTATCATCATCATGGCGCTCGTGTTTGCGGCGAGTACCATCGTTACCTATGTGCTGCTTTGTGTGTACTCAACCGCGTCGCTTCAACGCGTTAGATTCGGTGCCATTGAACGCTACGGCGAGGTGTTGAGCGGGGCATTTATCGGACTCGTTGGGCTCGCATTCTGGTTGTTCCCCGTCCTGTAAACGACCTTCTCCCGATCATCTTTCGTGAAGCTACCATGTGTCTACCGAACCGAGGGCGTACCCACTGATTTCATAAGGAAACCCATACGATGCTTGGTGTTATTGGGGTAGGGGCGATAGGTGCTGCCATAGTCTCAGGTTTGAGTGAAGGCAAGGATCCGCCGGAAATTCTGCTTTCGCCTCGCAACGCAGAAGTGGTGGCGAAGCTTGCGGCCTCCTATCCAAACGTTCGCGTAGCGGATAGCAATCAGGCAGTCGTCGAACAATCTGCCGTCGTGCTTTTGTGTGTGCGACCCGCAGATGCACGACGGGTGATGTCGGCGCTCACGTTTGGTGATCAGAGCCTGATAAGTGTGATGGCAGGTGTTCCTCTCCGGATGTTGCGCGAACTTGCCGCGCCAGTGCAGAACATCGTGCGTGCCATCCCGTTGCCGTCCGTTGCGATCCGGCGTGGCATCACACCCCTGTGCCCTGCTATAGAACCTGCGCGTGGTCTATTCGATCGGCTCGGCCGTGTTATAGAGGTCGCCGACGAAACTGCTTTCGACCACTTCTCAGCATCGACGGCGACCATTGCTGCGCATTTTCTTTATCTGAACCAGATAAGTAATTGGCTTGCGGCTCACGGGATTTCCCAATCGGAAGCCCAGCAATATGTCGCAGCGATGTTTGGGGAGGTCGCTGTATCTCTGCATGAACCTGATCCCGACTTCAGAGGGCTTATGCAAGAGCACGCTACCCCGGGTGGGATCAATGAACTTTTTTGCCAAGTAGTTGGTAATGAGGGTGTTTGGAGGGCAGTCGATGTTGGCCTGGACCGTGTCCGACAAGCACTTGAAGATAGACAAAGTGGTTTGTAGCCGATGCGAACGGAGGGGCCATTAAAGGCATCGCCGTCAACGTCTGTATATGGACTCCCCCTAAGCCTTGCTTGTCAGCTATAGGTCGAAAGCCGATATTGTCGAAACCTATGCAGTCCTGACTCACCGATTGTTGGCTAGAAGGGTATTTTCACTAGATCAAGAACCGTCGGGGAAAAATCGCGGGACAGTGTCGATTCCCGGAAACCCCGTTCGTCGCTTCAATGCGGGGTCGAGAGGCCCCCGGAACCCTGAAGACGAACGAATGGCACCCTCGGGAGGATCCATGACCGACACAACCTCGCTATCGGAGTACCTCGTCATCTCCCGCGGGCAGTGGGACAAAGACAGATCGCCCGAGGAAATACAGAAGGCGATTGACGACTTCTATATCTGGCACGATCGACTCGTCAGTGAAGGAGTGATGAAAACGGGGCAGCGGCTCGCCAGAGAGGCAAAAGTTGTCTCAAGACTCGGCGTGATTGATGGCCCTTTTGCCGAAGGCAAAGAGGTTGTGGGCGGATACTGGTTCTTCTTAGCTGGTAGCCTGGCCGAGGCTGCGGCACTTGCCGCGCAGAATCCTTGCCTAGCCTGCGGTTTGATGTATGAGGTTCGACCCATTGAAGCGGAGCGGGCCAGCGCGTTTAAGTTGAGCAGTGAAACGCCTGAGAATTTCGGCGCCCCTCGACACAAAAAAGCAGAAGAGCGCACAAGGAGATAAGCGTCAACTCGCAGATGACTGCGCCTCCATCAGTGACGTAATTCGCTCGGCGTCCGCAGGCGTCGCCGGGTTATAGACCACCATGCTGAGATCTGGTCGGCCATCCACAGCAAAAGCCGAATATTCGAAAGAGATCAGGCCGAGAATCGGGTGCCGTATGTGCTTGACTCTCTCGCCATGCGGGCCTTGAACATCATTTTCGCGCCACATCGCTCTGAACTCCGGGCTAAGTCGGCAGAGTTCTTCGACAAGCGGTTCCACTTCCTCCGCGGCCCCCGCGCGGGCTGCATCCACTCGGAACGCGCCTAATACGAACCGCGCCACGCTTTCCCAGTCGTACTGTGAAGCGCGAGGGCGCGGATCGAGGAAAATGAAGCGCAGGATGTTTCGCTGTTCGGGCGGCAACGATCCATAGTCCATGATCATCGTGGTGGCTGCACGATTCCACGCGACGACGTACCATGTGGCGGTCCTGATGATGGCGGGTGTGGGGTTCAACGCATCGAGAACGCGCTGCAGTCGCGGCGTGACGCCTTCATTCTTTTGATAGCGCACGTCCGGTAGGCGACCGAGCCCAATCAGAAACAGATGCTCGCGCTCGACATCGGTCAGCATCAAGGCATGAGCGATCCGATCGAGCACATCAGCCGATGGCGCGCCACCTCGGCCTTGTTCCAGCCATGTGTACCAAGTCGAACTGATGTTGGCGCGCTGCGCCACTTCCTCGCGACGTAACCCTGGCGTACGGCGTCGCTCAGCGGAAAAACCGAATGCGGCCGGATCGAGCTTCAGGCGTCGATTCTTCAGATAGGTGCCAAGCTGGTTTTCGTGCGTGATCTGTGTGTCCATCCTATTAACCGTTATAACAGGATAATCTCACTACTTTACTAGCATAGATCAAGCATGGAGATTTATATGTAAAGAACTCCGGAGGTGTTGATCATGCGTGTATTCGTCACAGGTGCTACGGGATTTATCGGTACACCCCTCGTCAAAGAGTTGATCGGGGCAGGCCATCAAGTGCTCGGCCTCTGTCGCTCGGATGACAAAGCTGCGAGTCTGGCTGCCGCTGGTGCAGAGGTTTATCACGGATCGCTTGAGGACTTGGATAGCCTCGAGAAGGGGGCCGCCCAATGTGATGGTGTCATCCACCTTGCCTTCAAGCATGATTTCTCGACATTCGTAGCGAATTGCGAAGATGATCGACATGTGATCAAGGCACTCGGCTCGGTTCTCGCAGGCTCTAATCGACCGTTGATCGTCACCTCCGGAACCGGATTAGCCAACACGGTGCCTGGTGAGCCGGCCAAGGAAGACAATGCAACGATCGCCTCAAACGTCATTCCACGCGCAGCGTCAGAAGAAGCCGCTGCCGCTGTCGCGGCGGATGGCGTCAATGTGTCGGTGGTGCGTCTCCCGCAAGTTCACGACCCGGTCAAGCAGGGCCTGATCACCCAAGCCATTACGATATTTCGTGAAAAGGGTGTATGCGCCTATATCGGAGAAGGACACAACCGTTGGCCAGCAGCGCACGTTCTCGATGTGGCCCGCCTATACAGACTGGCAATTGAAAAAGCTGAGCCGAATGCGAAGTATCACGCCGTTGCGGAAGAGGGCGTATCGCTGCGCGATACCGTACAAACCCTTGGTGCACGCCTGAACCTGCCGGTCAAATCCATCGCACCAGACGAAGCTCAAGCCTTTTTCGGATGGCTCGCCATGTTTGCCGGGCGCGATTCTCCCGCATCCAGCGAGCAGACGCGGAAAAAGCTGGGATGGCACCCGAACGGACCTGGGTTGATTGCTGATCTTCAACAGCTGCGTGTTTCTGAGACCGGATCTTTGAGCTGAAGTAAGAAGCGGCCAGCAACGTGCGGACGGCATCTGCCGCCCGCACGGCAGCCACTATCCTGGTGGCATGTGAAGCATAGCGTCGCAATGAGGTGACCTGTTTCCTTGAACGTCACCTCGCAGCGATGTCAGGGGACATGCTGGATGGGCGTAGAACGTGGCCATCACGCGCCGACGCGCACCCATGGACGATCGGTGTTTTCGTTCCTCATGACGAAGCCCGTGACGCGTCCGTTTGCACCGCGCTGAAACACGTCCCGTCTGTAGACGTTGTCGGGCTGGAACAGCACGTCGCGTGTTTCCGCCTTCAACACCACAAAAGGTCCGCCGGGCTTGCCGCCCAGGATGCGATCGCCCTCGCGCCGAATCACGTAGGTTCCTTCGATGTTTCGGTACGTTCCGACCAACGCGTCGATCTGGCTTGAGGTAAGCGTTATCGGCGGCGGATTGATGCGGATCCGGTCGGTGTGCACGATCCGAAGCAACCACTTGCCATCGATGCGTTGCCAAGTTTCCGTCATGAGCAGGTGAGCCTTGCTTACGTCAATACCGCCGGGACGTTGCGGTACATCATCCTGATGAAAGACCTGCGCGGTGTTGCCGATGATCTTTACCTCGTAGTTGCGAATGATCAGCGGCAGGGAGCCGTCGTCTTCTAGTTCACGCAAGAACTCATCGCGCCGGGCAACTTGCCCCTCTTCGACATACATGAAGTCGGAAGTGGTCAGCCGCGCCCACGTCGCCCGATCACCGCGATGAATGGCAGTGAGCAGCAGCTCGTCGTTGGCATACAGCACGTTCCTGACATCGGCCGGCGCATCGCTGGCCTGGGCGAATGTGTCGGTGAAATGGGCACCTCCCATCAGAAGGGTGATTGCGACAACGAGAGAGCGCTTTGTTACAGTGTTTGAGATTGTCATCGATGTATTCCTCAAAGCATCGGCGAACGATGCGTACATGCACGCCGGACCATCGCGGATCAGCGACGGTGCGTGGAGTGCGACGGCATTGCGAGGAGTTTCAGGTGGCCGGCGGCCTGAGCGGAGGAGAAGCTATCGGTGACGGCGCATCGGCGACAGCGAACATACCTTCGTCTGTATAAAAGACGAAAGCCAGCGCGGGGTCATATTCGATCGACAAAAGCAGGCCCGTACAGGACGTCGGGCAGTGGCACGTGCAGTTCAGATGATGTGCGTTGTGATGATGATCAGGGCAGCCGCCGGTTTGCATGCTCATGGTGTCGCATGAGGAAACCAACCGATGCATCGTTGTGTCGGCGGCATGCATCGCCGGCATGGCGTCCGCAGTTGCCGTCATAGTCACGTTCGTCGCGAACACCGGCAACACCAGCATCCACCAGGCGACGGCCGCGAGCACGCGTAGCGGCAGCGAACGTCTGATAGATGGCAGGATAAGGCGCATGGGGCGAGTATAGACGAGCGCCATGGACATCTATAGTTAGTTACAGACATTAGTGCCCAATGCGGGCATGACGCCATTGTATGTGCAGCTTTGGAAACCAAAGTGTGGGCAGTTTCAGCTCGCAATGCACCTACTTTGCTTGTTGGTGGAAAGCAAAGTATGTGCAGGTACAACTCAAACAATGACTTAGGCGTACTCGATTTGTGCGCATACGAATCTTTTGACAACCAAAGTATGTGCTGGAAGCCTTAAGAGCCGTTCGCCTTCGACCCAAAGCGCACCTTGGATGATGCTCAAAACATACCTTCACGTATCTACCGATTCGGGGCTTGCCTGGCCTGGAACGCCCGAGCGAACAAAAAACCACCTCTAGCGGTCAACAAACTGCCTCCAAAGTCGCGGCCCGCTTTTCCCCGGCGGTCGCTTTGTGACACGACCCGACTAGCCCATTAGTAAGTATTGCTGCGTCGTGGCCATCATGTATACAGTGTATACATGGCCCGCCTGACGACCCCCGAAAAGATTCTCAAGGCCGCGCACGCGCTGTTTGAACGCGAAGGCGCCGAAGCGGTGACCATGCGCCGGGTCGCCGATGCGGTGGGCATTACGCCCATGGCGATCTATCGCCATTTTCCAAATCGGGACGCGCTGCTGAAAAAGCTCTCCGACGACAGCTTCCAAAGCGTTGCGCACGAATGGAAATCGCGCGCGCGAAGCCGGGACGTGCTAAAGCGGCTGACCGCGTTAATGGAACCCTATTTGGATTATGCGCTGACGCATCCGCATTTATTTGATCACGCCTTTTCGGTGCGTCGCGACGATGCGCGGCGTTACCCGGAAGATTTTCATGCGCGCCTTTCGCCCACCTTCAATGTCGCACTCGATGCTGTGATCGAGGGCATGGCCCAGGGCGTGTTGAAAAAGGACGACCCGCATGACGTCGCTATGACGATGTGGGCGCATCAGCACGGCTTGATCGCGCTCTATCGCGCCGGACGTTTCAGCTATGACGAGGCGCAGTTTCGCGCCTTCTACTTGCAATCCTTGAGGAGGTTGCTCGATGGCATCAAAGCATGATTATTCCGCGCTGCAGACTTGGTTTGCAGCGACCGCCCTCTCCGCGCTGTGCTGGTGGTTCGGTGGCGGCATACATCCGCAGTGGTGGCTGACATGGCTCGCACCTTTGCCCGTGCTATGGCTCGCACCACGGGTTCGAGCGCGCTCGGCCGCTTTGTCGGCATTTGTCGCGTATACCGCAGGCGCGTTTAGCGCCTGGACTTATCTCCACACGTATATCGGCCTGCCTTGGCTTTTCGATGTGTATGCGATTAGCGCATCGGGCGTCATGTTGATGCTGTGCGTACTGCTATATCGGCGATTGCTGCTGCGGGGTCATACGCTGGCCGCTGCACTGGCGGTGCCGACGATGTGGGTCGCCATCGAATACGTCACCAATCTGACTTCGCCGCACGCCACGTTTACCAATATCAGCTACACGCAAATGGATGCGCTGGCCGTCATTCAAATTGCGGCGATAACTGGCATTTGGGGCATTGGTTTTCTGTTGCTGCTGCTGCCCACGGCCGTTGCGTTGCAAGCGACGCCGCACGCTTCCAAACGCAGTCGTGTCACGGTGGCCGTACTTACAGCTATTTTGGTGGCCGGCACTGTGGCGTATGGCGGCTGGCGACTTCAGGCTCCTGCGACCGGAACGATGCGCATTGGCCTAGTATCGCTGCAAAAGCCGACCGATGCTGCATTGAGCGAGCCGAAGGGGCAAGCTCTCGAAGCACGTTATATGGAAGCATTCGGTCGTCTTGCCAACGACGGCGCACATATCGTGCTGGATACGGAAACGACATTCGCCGCCGCGGATACGAGCATTCCCGCATTTTCTCAAATGTCGAAACAGCGCGATCTGATCGTAGCTTCTGGCGTTGACTTCTACGGCGATCCGCACGGACATCGCAACATGCTGATGGTGTTTCAACCTGGCGCCACGTCGCCGGCCACCTACAACAAACACCATTTGCTCCCCGGCATGGACCCTTTTATACCGGGCGACAACTACACCATGCTTCAAGGCGACCCGCGCATCGGATTGGCGATCTGCAAGGACATGGATTTCCATGACATTGGCGACGCTTATGCCGCGCGCCGCGCGCAACTGTTGTTGGTGCCTGCGTCTGACTTTACCGTGGACGGCTGGCTACACAGCCGCATTGCGATCATGCGCGGCGTGGAAAGCGGCTTCGCCGTCGCGCGTGCCGCGCATGCCGGCCGGCTCACGCTCAGCGACGACCGCGGCCGTGTCGTGGCGGAAGCATCCAGCGAAGCTGGCGATGCCGAATTGGTGGGCGATCTTCCGCTGCACGAAACGCACACGTTCTATGCGCAATGGGGAGACTGGTTCGCATGGTTGGATTTGATCGCGCTGACGGCATGGCTGGTATTGGCTTTCGTTCCGCACAAAGCACCGATGGAAAACCCCGGTCAGACGCATCCGGCTCGCGCTTGAACGAGTCAGAGTCGGCACTGACTCATTAACGAGGATTAGGCGGGTGCCCCGACCTAATATAGGTGCATTTGCGAAATCGAAAAATCCTCGTGATATTTGCCACTCTCCTCGAGCAATTCGAGCATCGCTTCTACTAGTGATCTGTGTTTCGTGGTGCTGCCGATCGCATGCTCCATCGCGCACCAACAGATGAAGAGAAGAGTCGTTGGCTCAACTGCAAGGCGGGCGAAGTGGGCTTGCTCAAGTAAACGTCGCTCGTCGGGGGTAGGGGGCTCGGACGGGCCGGGCGCCATGCATCTCGAAGCCTATAGGGCGGTTCGCACGCGGCCCTGGCGGGCCCTCGTATTGAGGTTCGACCCGATGTTGAAAGGGCGAATCAAGGCTTCTGACATCAAAGTTTGTGCACCCTTGGAAACCAAAGTATGTGCGTGCCTAATTAAAACAACCACTTTGATGCTTGCTAATCGGGTGTGTGCTGAGCTTTTGACAACCAAAGTATGTGCTGGAAGCATTTGGCTAGAAGTCTGCTTTTGTTCTGCGGTTAATATTCCGGGGCTCTAAGCATCGCAGCTCTTATCCACGATCCATCGCCTCGTAAATGCTTGTCACCCATTCTACGAACACCCTGACTTTCGTACTCAGCCTACGGCTGGGTGGGTAAACGATATAAACCTCTAAAGGCCTCGGCCGATAGGGTTCGAGAACGGGTCTTAACTCACCTCGTTCAATCCACGGCCGAACGTTGAAATCCATGGTGTGGATCAGACCGAGGCCCGCCAGGCCTGCTGCTAGGTGCGCGTTGCTTTCGTTGACCAGGACGCTGTTAGTAGCCGGCACTTCGATGAGTTCTCCTTGATCAAGAAATTGCAAAGGTTGGACCAAGCCAGTCCGCGCCGAGAAATACCCTGCGACAGGCAGTTTTTTCCGGCTGATGTCTCGTGGGTGCTTAGGTACTCCGTGACGTTTCAGGAACGCTGGGCTTGCGCATGTCGTCCACCGTAGCGAGCCTAATCGCTTAGTCACCAGTGCGGGGTCATCCGCAACACTGCGAATTGCGCAGTCGATGTTTTCACCGATCAGATCCAACGTCCGGTCGGTGACGCTTAGTTGTACCTGGATGTCCGGATAGCGAGATCGAAATTCTCGCAACTTCGGAATGATGACAGCGCTGGCAGTCGATCCGCCCGTATCCACTCGGAGTGGCCCCCGAGGATTACGTTGCGATCTACCAAGGGTGGCCTCGATGTCCTCCAATTCGCTCATTAAATGCCGCGTACGCTCGTAATAGGCAGCGCCGTCCACGGTAACGCTGACTCGCCGCGTGCTGCGCTCAAACAGTTTTACGCCGAGGTGCCGTTCCAGCATTTGAATCGACTTGCTCACCGTGGCGTTAGGCATTTGCAGCGATTCTGCTGCGCGGCTGAATGCACCGGTTTCCACGATCCGGGCGAAGACACGAATGGCCTGGAAGTGATCCATTATTCACCTGTGTGGAAAAAGAAAATGCTTCTACCTAGTTTATTACCATTTTTGCAAGACATAGATTGGGCTTCGTCACGCCGCATATGTCGGCTTACGGAGTCCTCCCCATGCAGATTTCAGACCTCACCCATCTCCACACTACCAAGCATGCCGGCAAGGTTGTCCTGATCACCGGAGGCAGCTCTGGCATTGGCCTGGCCACGGCCAAGCGCGTCGCCCGCGAGGGTGCAATTGTCTTCATTACAGGCCGTCGCCAGACTGAATTGGACAAAGCCAAGGCCGACATCGGGCACGGCGTCACGACCTTTCAAGGCGACGTCGCCGTGGCGGCGGACCTGGATCGCATCTTCGCCGCCATCAAGAACATGCACGGGCGCCTGGACATCCTGTTTGCCAACGCGGGCGGCGGCGAATTTGCCGTACTCGGCACCATCACGGAGGCCCAGGTGGACAAATACTTCGGCATCAACGTCAAGGGCACACTGTTCACCGTGCAGAAGTCCCTGCCCCTGATGGGTAAGGGGAGTGCCATCGTGGTGACCGGTTCGATCGCCGGCAATCAGGGCACGCCGGCTTTCAGCGTCTATGCCGCGACCAAAGCCGCGCTCCGGTCGTTTGTCCGTACCTGGGCCTCTGACCTCAAAGACCGGGACATTCGCGTCAATCTCATCGCGCCGGGTGTGGTCGTCACGCCGGCCTACAAATCCGAGCTGGGGATGAGCGATCAGGATATCGAGCAGTACCTCACGGACGTCGTCAACCGCATACCGCTGGGGCGCGTAGCAAGCGCAGACGAGATGGCAAAGGCCATGTCGTTTTTGGCATCTGATGACGCCAGCTACATCACCGGCGCTGAGCTGGTGGTCGATGGCGGTATGACGCAGATCTGATCCCGCAACATCAATCATTCACCGCAGGAATCATCATCATGAGCGTGAAAAAGAATCTCGATATCGCCCAACAGTTTCTGGCCAAACTCGGTGGTGGTGCGTCGCCCGACGAAATCGCGAAGCTGTTTAGTGCGAATTTGGACTGGGACATCCCCGGAGACACCGGTGTGCTGCCTTGGATAGGTCACAAGACAGGGCGTGGTGCCGTCGTTGAATTCGTGCGCGATACCGGGCGCATGATCGAACGACTTGGCCTGGAAATTCACGATGTGATCGCCAGCGACGAGCGCGCCATTATTTTTGGTGAGCTAGCCACGCGTATCAAAAGCACAGGCAAAGTCATCGAGCAGGCCTTCGCGATTGTGCTGACGATTTCGGGTGGCGAGATTACTCGCTTCCTTATGCTCGAAGACAGCTTTGCAACGGCTAATGCTGCGCGTGCCGGATAGCTCGGGTGAAGTCGCAGTCGAAAGCAGGCGTTACGTCCGCAGCAGAATTGACTCCCTCTCTCGCTTCGTAGCGAGAGCCCCCGCTATCTCCTCCAGCCGGTTCCTTCCAACCTAAGGCCGGCAGTATGGCCTGCCGGAATTCGGCCGATCGATCGTCGGTACCACTGTACTTCTGCCAATCGGAGATCCACATTAGCCAGCGATCCTAGATCGATCAGCGTTGTGCGATCCGCTTCAAGCAGGCTTTTTGCAAGAGTAACGAACACCGTTCCAAGTGGAATATCACCCAGGCCGTTTCGACCCAGAATGAGGCCATCTTGCGATATGCACTCAACTTGGAATTCGTAGGGCACGACTATCTCCTTCGAATCTGTCCGCTTCAGCCAAAAGCAGACATTTAACTAGCTCCTTACAGCACATACTTTGCTTATTCTTGGATGGCAAAGTATGTGCATGGGCAAGTAAAGCAATTGGTTAGGAATTTCGAATTTAGGTCAGTGGGGGCTCTTTGATAACCAAAGTGTGTGCTGGAAGCATCTAGTTAGATTTCTGCAACCTAAAGCAGATTAACGTGCAGCGCTGGAACCAATGCGAACAGTGATTCGAAAATCATTCTTGTGGCTCTTGCTATAGAGCCAGTTGAGCGTTCGTCAGAAATAGTCCTTGGCTTTGACTTGCCGTGTGCTGCCGCTTTCCATGGTGAACACGATAGCGGTCTCTTTGGTGGCAAAGCGCAGATTGGTAAGCTCGGCCTGAGTCCAGGCCGGTCCTGCTTTTTGATTGATCATGGCGATCCGTTCGCCGACCTTAAAACCTGCTGCCTGCGCGGGACTTCCTGGAGAAACGAAATCCACGACAAAAGTGACGCCTTGTTTGCTTAGGTACAGACCTAACCGATCTTTGACGAAAGGTGCACTTTCGGCTTCGATGTTGGGCACTGCATAGAGACGAGCGTGGGGATAGTCAATGATCAGCCGAAATCGTGCGAGTAATTCCAAGCCTATATTGCCCGAGATAAGCGGAGAGTCACTCCCGCGCACTGCGTTGGACGGGAACACGCCCGGCACCTGATAGAAATTTACGCCAGCAAACTGCACACGACTCAGAGTCGCTACGGGCTCCTGCGGACGCTGGCCATTGAGGCCACCACCGAGCCTGACGGAGGTAGATCTGCTCTCTAGCAGTTTGTGCGTCTCGTAATAAGGCTGATACACCGTGACGGGAGACGGGTCACCTAGGAACCATTCAAATGGGACAGGTGCTGTGCCTTCGATCGAGACTGGGACTGTTCGCGAATCCAAGTGCCGGATCAGTGGAATTTCCACTGCGCCGTTTGGCAGTTGTATCGCACTACGGGGATCTTGAAAGGCGACGCGGCGATGCGCAAAATCAATGTCGACCACTACTTGGTTGAACAAATCATCGCTCAGGATAAACGGAGCAAATAAAGAATCGGTACGTTTGGCGCCCAAGTCTGCGGTCGTCGTCTTAACGCGCCTTAGCGTTAGCGCACCCAGCTGAACCTGCGTGCTAACACTTCCAAACGTTTTAGTACCAGTGGGCGGTTGAAATCCAATGGATGCCGCAAAATCTTTGTCGATGTAAGAGGTGTCGGCGCCGTCAATGAGCTTCACCAGCACACTCTGACCGTTGACTTTTGCGGGAACAAGGATGCTTCTTCCGTCTGCGAAGTCGAAGTTAATCCACCCTGTCGATGACACGTCATCTCTAAAGGTTGCTGCGTGAACCGGCACGGATCGAATCAATGTTGGCTTATCGCTGAGGGGCGTGGAAAGCGCACTGTTTGCTAGCAGCAACCCAACGAGACACGTGAGAAGGCGCATAGCTTGGAAGTGCTTACGATCTGCGGGGCGGTCCACGGGCTTCATAACAGTGTCCTATTGAAGGGGTGCACCAATCGTTCCCCCAAGCGTACTGCTCGAAGTCCATCTAAGCATATGAAGGTTGTCATTGCTCACAATCGGCAATCGCCGAGGATTGATGGTTCAATCCCGTGTACGGGGCGCAACTTGTCCTCTCGGGCTTCAGGAAGCCGTTGTTAAGTTCGGTTGCGGCCACTTCGTCGATCGTGGCTGCTCCTTCGCTGCCAAATCTCAGGGCCAGCCGAGCCGGCTGACACCAATGTTTGTACAACGTGTACGTACTTTGGTGTCATGCCCACAAGTCGTAGCGCCAAAGAGCCATGACTTCATACCCATGTACTAGTGCGAACTCCACACTACTATTCTCTCCACCATAAGCGGCAGAGCAGGGCAGCCGTGGAAGATAGTGGGGCTCAACTCAAGAAGTTTCAGAAGGAACTGTCCACGGGCACGGTTTCGCTGGTGTTGCTGGCGGTGCTGGGGCAGTCGCGGCAGCCGTTGTATGGCTATCAGATTGCCAAGCGGTTGGAGGAACTGGGAGACGAAGGTGCGCTTGCAGGCAAGCAGAGCGCGCTTTACCCGGTGCTGCGCAATCTGGAAGGGAGCGGACTGCTGGCTAGCGAGGTGGAGCCTTCGGTGAGCGGGCCGCCACGGCGTTATTACCGCATTACCAAATTCGGACGTGAAGTGCTGCGTGAGTGGATTGCGGCGTGGGAGGCTACGCGCGATTCGGTCGATAAAGTTTTGCAAGGAGACTGGCGATGAATGCAGATGCACCCAAACTGCCAAGGACGATAGCCGAATACTTGGAGCAATTACGAGCCGCGCTGCGCGGCGCGGACCCGGCGCTGATCCAGGATGCGTTGTACGACGCGGAAGAACATCTGCGTGCCGAACTGGCTGAGCAGCCTGGGCGCAGCGAAACTGAGATGCTGGCGAAAGTGGTGGGAAGCTACGGTGCCCCGGAGGAAGTCGCGGAAATCTATCGCGATCAGGAAATAAAGATACAGAGAGCACTGCGTCCACCACGACCACCGAAGCAGCGTTCATGGCTTGGCCAGTTTTTTGGTGTAGCGGCGGACCCGCACACTTACGGTGCCCTGTTCTACATGGTGTTGTCGTTGGCCACGGGCATCTTTTATTTCACCTGGGCGGTGACGGGTATCTCCATGTCATTCGGCCTGTTAGTACTGATCATCGGCATTCCTTTTGCGTTGTTGTTCCTCGGTTCCGTGCGCATGTTGTCGCTGGTGGAAGGGCGCATCGTCGAAACCATGCTCGGCGTGCGCATGCCGCGGCGACCGGTGTTTTCCACGCGCGGCATGTCGTTCTGGCAGCGAATCAGTGCGGTGTTCAGAGATCCGCGTACCTGGGGCACGCTGTTCTACATGTTCATGATGCTGCCGCTGGGTATTGTGTATTTCACGATTGCTATAACCATGCTCGCTACCTCGCTGGCGTTGACATTGGCGCCTATAGCGAAAGTGGTGCTGGAGTCGCTAGGTATTCCTTACTCCAATTGTGATGGTCCATCACAGTTGTGCGAATTCGTGTCCTGGTGGAACAGCTGGCCGGGCACGATCTGTGCGTCGCTGATCGGGATCGTCATGTTGTTCGCCACGCTGCACTTGGTGCGCGCACTGGGTTATCTGCATGGACAGATTGCCAAGCATCTGCTGGTAGCAGGCACAGCCAGGGAGTAAGCACGCATGAGCCTATTAGAAGGGAATGTGCTGGCGGCTTTGGCGGGTGATTGGACGGGCGACGAGACGATTGCGACCACGCGCTGGGGGCAGAGCGGTTCGGCGATCGGGCGAGTGCATGCGCGCTTCGATCTTGGTGGCAAGGCTTTGTTGATGGATTATCGCCAAGAGCGCGATGGTAAAGCCTCGCTGCAGGCGGATGCGGTATTCGTGGCTGGGCAGGAGCCCGGGGAATATGCGCTGTATTGGTTCGATAGCTACGGCTTCACACCTTCGCAACCGGCAACCGGTCACTGGGATGGCAAGCGTTTGGTGTTTCTACGCAGTTCGCTGCGCGGACAGACGCGGCATATCTATGAATGGGTGGCAGATGGCCTTTATCGCCTGGTGTTGGAAAGCTCCTTCGATGGCGGAGTGAATTGGGAGCGGGTGATGGAAGGGGAGTATCGGCGGGTTGAGTGATGCGTACATTGTTCCTTACCTGTCTCCACGCCAGAACGCGAAGTTACCCGCGCCGAGTACGAATATCTCGAAGTTGAACGGTGCTAGTGACTGGTTCACGCGCGGCAGCGTCATCCATGATGCTGCCGCGATCAGCGGGTAGCTCAGCCGCGTTGGTTCACGTGTGGGGGTTGCGGCTGAGGACGTTGGTAGTGTTCTTGTGGTCTGGCAGGAGATCCCAGTAGTCGAGGAGGTCTGCCTCGGCGGGAGGTTTGCTCATGGTCTCGGCAGAGTAGCGGTGATGGTAGACATGGAGGTTGTTGATGCCGGCCCACAAGTTATCCATGCCTGTAGACCAGCGCAGGCAGCCTTCCCTGTCTATGTTGGATAGCGCCAGGGAATTGAATAGACGAGGCAGTTCAGCCTGGGCGGCCAGGTAGCGGGCCAAGGATTGGTCGAGCAGGTCGCGGAGCTTGGCCATGGCTTGCTCATGGGTCATGTTGTGCAATCGGGATAGGACGAAGATCGCGTTGTGAGAGTCTTTGCGCGTGATGTCCTTGGGTAGCGAGTAAAAATCGTTGTAGATGCTCATGGAGAACACCAGTTCCTTGCGCATGGTGGCGCATTCCCATGAGTGGTTGATTACGTCGGGCAGTTCGTAGCGGACGGATATCTCAACCAAGTCGACTAAAGCGCGGACCCAGATGGTGTCGTAGCGGCGCTCCAGGTATTCGTCCAGGTCCCACACGCGGGAGGTCTGGCGCTGTGTCATCTCGGTGGAAACCGCCGTCATGAAGCTGGCTTGGTGGTTGTAGTAGCGTTCGCACCAGGCAGGCGACATTCTGGCTTGGGTGCGGGCCATCAGGTCGCCGAGGGCCTTTTCGTAAGGGTGGTAGGAATGCGGTGGGGCACCGGGTTTGCCGCGAAGGATGTCGATCATGTTCTCCATGATCTGGGCGACCAAGTGGGGTTTGTCGCCAAAGGGCCCGTCGAACTGGTCGTCGAAGGTAACGATCCAGCCGATCCAGTTTGTGACTAGGTTCAAATCCTCGCCTCGCAATCCGGGCTCAATTACTGCGGTAATCAGCCCATACGCTACTTGTTCCAAGCTTGCGATGGCGCGAGGACTGGCGACCAGGCCGAAACGCTGAGCCCATTCCAGGTGATGCCGATCGGCGGCGTCGGCGTCCGGACTCACTCGCCAGACGAAGGGAAACTCGAATAGGGATGGTCGGGTGGGGGTGGCGCGCTCGAACGGCGTAGGGCGAACAGCGGAATTTGTAGCCATAGAGCATTCCTCCTTGATTGGCAGGCGATATTCTGAAGGGGCGCCATGTGAAAACGGCGTCTTGATCAAGCCTTTTCGGACACTTCGATAAGGGAATCAGGCATGACAACCTTGGAAGGCAATGCGCTGGCTGCTTTTGCGGGCGAGTAGATCGGCGAGGAAAGGATCGCGGCGACGCGTTGGGGCCGGGGCGGACCTGCGATCAGGCGTGTGCATGTGCGCTTTGATCTCGGCAGCAAGGCTTTGTTGATGGATTATCGCCGCGTGGCTGACGAGTAGGCGGGGGGATGCCAATCACAGCACCATTGAAACCGCCAGAAAAGCTGGGATTGGCATCCCAGCCTACGCGGCTGCAATGTGGTTCGTCGCGAGGCTGCCCCTCACCCCAGCCCTCTCCCCGGATGGGAGAGGGAGCTAAAAGAAAGTCGTTAGCGGTAGTTGAGATCAGGTGACGAAAGAAGGAACGTGTTCCATTCCTGCTGCGAAGTTGCTTTCGCCAGGGCATCGCGCGTTGCCTTCGATAAGTACGGATCGATGACGTCGTAGTAAAGACGCGTGGTCAGCATCGGAAAACCAGCGGTGCGTGTGGTGCTGCCCACGGGCGTGAACAGCTGATTGTTGCCGGTGCCGATCGCGTGGGCGATATCGAAGCGCTTGGCCATTTGTCCGGAGCTGGACCAGGCTTCGCCATCGAGCGGCCAACCGTCTGGCGTGATTCGGCCGAACATGGGCTGGTCGAGTTGGTTGAGCCAATTTACCAGTGGTTGCGCATTGACGATCGGCGAGCCATCGTAAGCAAGGCGCACGGACGAGACGACGAATTGCGTGGGGTCCTTGAACTTCTTGCCGGTCCCGGCAACCAGGTCGTGCGATTGGAACATCACGCGCACCACTTGGGCGATATCGCCATCGGTACGCTGGAAGGTTTGCGCCATCTTGTTCACCAGCGCGGGCGGTGGATTGTCGGCAACGAAATATTCCGCCAGCTTGCGCGAGATGAATTGCGCGCAGGCCGGTTGCTTTACGATCAGGTCGACGGCCTGCTTCACCTCATCGTAGCCGCTGCCCTTGATGGTCTTGCCGAGCAGCACTTTATCGCTGAAATCGTGCCGCTGGGGATTGAACTCGAACATGCCGTCACGAACAATCAGCGGTGCCATCTTGGGATTGAAATTTTGCGGCTTGCCATCCACTGGGGCGATGCCGACGCCGGTAAGAATCAGGGCAAGCTGCTGCACATCCTGCTGGGTGTAGCCGGAATTGACGCCCAGCGTATGCAGCTCCATCAGTTCGCGCGCGTAGTTTTCGTTGACGTGGCCTTTCGCGTTTTGCGCGTTGTCGAGAAATTCCTGCATGGCCGGGCTTTGCAGCGTTGCCATGACTAGATCGCGAAACTTGCCGAGCGCGTGCGGGCGAATGGCATTCTGCTCGTAATCGGCCAGTTCCCAGCGCACGCGGCCTTTGGGGGCATAGACGCTGAAATGATTGAGCCAGAACCAAACCATCTGCTCCTTAAGCTGGTTCGGGCCATAGATGGCATGCAGCAATGCTGCCTGTTGCGCTTCCAGGCCGACCTCATTGCCGTGCGCCTGGATGGCGTTGTTAGCGGCTTGTCTTTCAGGGCCGTTAGGCATGGTGTTGAGTTGCTGCTGTTCCTGCTGCAACGAGGTCAGTAGTTGATCGAGCGGTGTGTGGAAGGCTTCGTAGCCGTCGATTTGTGTTGCGATAGGGGTGGGTAGCGTGTCCCCGAGCTTATCGTTGAGTTGCTTATCCAGCAGCACCTTGCGGCCTAGCGAGCGGTATTGCGTGACGGTAGTGGTATTGAGACCGAAGCTGTCGCGGCGCAGCCAGGCGATGTCGTCTTGGTTGGGCGCGGTGGTGCTTGCCGCATAGGTGAGAGGAGCGGGCAACAGCAAGCTTATCGATAGCGAGAGCGTTGTGAGGGCGATGAGGCGCATGCGACGGTTTCCATGAGCGCAATGACGTTCAAACGAAACTACTTGGTTGCGGATGGTATCGGACTCTTGTGAATGAATTTGCGTCGAATCTCTCTGCGAAGAAGCAAGTATCGACCAACTGCGGGAATTGGCTCCCTCCCCTGCTTGCAGGGGAGGGTTGGGGTGGGGTGAGTACTTGCCATGAACTTTCCCGCAAGTGTTCACCCCCTCCCACCTCCCCCTGCAAGCAGGGGGAGGAGTTTGTTCGAGGCTCTGTTACGGCTTAAACCAACTGCAAATCCCGCGGCTTCGCTTGCGGAAACACAGCCTGCAGCTGATTGCCGCGCAAACCCCAAACCCGCGCCAACAAACCACTGTACACATCACGGTAATTGTTGAGCACCTGGTAATCGCGATTCTGTAGCAAGTTCTGTTGGTTCACGGCGACCTGCTCGCCGGCAATGCGCCCGCCGTTGACCTTGCCACCCATTACCCAATGTACTGTGCCGTGGCCATGATCCGTGCCGCGGTCGCCGTTCTCGCGGAAGGTACGGCCGAATTCGGATACCACCACCACCACGGTGTTGTTCCACTCATTGCCGAGCGCGGCGGCATATGCGGCGAGGCCTTCGCCGAGATTGTGCAGGTTGTTGGCTAGGCCGCCGGTGACGTTGCCCTGGTTTACGTGCGTATCCCAGCCGCCGACGTCGACGAAGCCCAAGCGATATTGATCGCGCATCAAGGTGGCAATGCGTTGCGTTTCCTGCGCAAAGCCCGATGCGTTCGGCGCGCCGCGGCTGGCGGCGACCATTTCGTTTTGCAGGTCCATCGACACCGTGCTGCGCAGGCTCAAGCCATCGGCCGCGGCGGAAGCGAGCGGCGTGTTCTTGTACATGCCGGCCAGGATGGACGATTGGCGCTCATCGAAATTGGCCTTGGTATTGCCCTTGAGCGAGATGTTGGGAATGTCCTTGCCCGCACCCTGGAAGCTGAGCGGCAGGCTGTTGGTGAAGGCGATCGCGGGAACGCTTGTAAGCACGCTAGACAATCGCGCCATGAAGCCGGAGCGATAGTTGCCGTTTGTGCTGGAAGGTTCGCCGCGCTCGATGTTGTCCTGCGTTTCGAAGTGGCTTCGCGAGAGATCATCCGTGCCCGCAAACGGAATGAAAGCCACCTGCTTCTTTTGCCACAGCGGATAGATCGAATCGCGTAGCACGGGATTCATGCCCCAGTTCGCATCCAGCGCAATGGCCGAGTTGGGATTGTTAGCAGCGGGTTTTGCGATGGCGATGGTCGGGCGCGATTCGTAGTAGAAATCGCTGCTGTAAGGCACCAGGAAATTGTTGCAGTCGTAGCCGCCGCGCAGAAACACGAACAGGAAGCGCGGCGAGGTGGTCGGTGCTGCGAAAAGACGCCCGGAGAAGGACAGCGCAGGGAGCGCGGCGGCGCCGGCGGCTGCCAGCAGGAATTCGCGACGGTTCATGACGATACCTCAGCGGTAATTGAAGTCGGGTGAGGACAGCAGGAAGGTGTTCCACTCTACTTGCGAAGTTGCTTTGGCCAATGCATCGCGTGTGGCAGCGGACAAAGCCGGTTCGAGCGTCTGCTGGAACAGTGAGGAGTTCAGCATGGGCGGATCGATATGCGGCACGTCGCCATCTGTATTCGCGAACAAGCGATTGCGACCACTGCCGATGGCGCGCGCAACATCGAAGCGTTTCGCCATCTGTCCGGAACTGGACCAGCTTGCACTATCGCTGGCCCAGCCATCCGGCGTGCTATGGCCGTACACCGGTTCAGTCATCTGATTGAGCCAGTTCACCAGCGGATCGGCGTTGGTGATTGGCTTACCGTCGTAGCTCATGCGCATGGCCGAGACCAGGAACTGCGTGGGGTCCTTGAATTTCTTGCCGTAGCCGATGGTGATGTCTTTGGACAGGAACATGGTGCGCAAGACGGCGGCTATATCGCCGTCGGTGCGCTGGAAGGTTTGCGCCATCGCATCCACCAGGGCCGGCGGCGGATCATCCGCCACGAAATAGGTGGCAAGTTTGCGAGAGATGAACTGCGCGCACGCAGGCTGGTGCACGATGAGATCCACCGACTTTTCGATTTCATCGAAACCGCTACCTTTGATGGTGTGCCCCAGGAACTGCTTCGTGGAGTAATCATGCCGCCCCGGCAGGAATACGAACAGGCCGTTACGCACCACGCCGGGGCGCTGATAGAGGAAGCGGTCATCAATGCCGTTGATGATGTTAGGGCCCCGCTGCGGCTCGATGCCGGCACCGGTCAGGATCAAGGACAGTTGTTGCACGTCCTGCTGGGTGTAGCCGGCGTTGACGCCCAGCGTGTGCAACTCCATCAACTCACGCGCGTAGTTTTCGTTGGTCTTGCCACGTATGTTGTGTGCATTGTCCAGGTACAACTGCATGGCCGGGCTTTCCAGCGTGGCCATCACCAGATCCTTGAACTTGCCCAGCGCATGCGGGCGAATTGCGTTTTCTTCGTAATCGGTGGCGAACAGCCCCACACCGCCTTTGGCCGCGTAGATGCTGAAGTGGTTGAGCCAGAACCACACCATCTGTTCCTTAAGTTGATTGCGGCCGTAGATGGCGCGCAGCAGCTCCACTTCCGCGCTCTGTTTGTAGAGATCGCGGCGGTACATCTGAAAATCCTTCTTCGCCATGTCCTTGGCGCTGGTGTCGGCGGCGTCGACCTCTTTTACTTTTTTTGCCTCGTCGCGGTAGTCGGCGATCAGCTTTGCGGGGGAGGTGGTGTACACCTCGTAGCTGTTGATCAATGGCGCGACGGGTGGGGGAAGGGGATCGTCGCCGCCGGCCAGTTCTTCGTCGAGAAAACGGGTGCGGCCCAGTTCACGGTAGCGCTCCACCGTCGCGCTATCCAGGCCGAAGCTGGCACGGCGTAGCCAGGCAATATCGTCGGTACTGAGCGCGTTGCCGCCGGAGGCTTGCGCGAGCGGCGTCATGGCTAGCAACAACAGGCCCAGATACTTCAAGCGAATGGGCATGGCAGGTGTCCCCCTATGGCACATAAGCCCTCAACGCTCGGCGACGCGCGGCGCTGACCGGGCCATGGCGAAGCGTAAGGAATATTCGGCTGCGATTCACGAATTTGCGCTCTGTCTGTTAAAGCCCGGTTACCATGCGCGCTTCCAGGGAGCTGAAGCATGCAGAAAACTTACGACCAGGCTTATTTCGACAAGTGGTACCGCGACCCAAAACATGCCGTGAAGTCCCCGTCGGATGTGAAGCGCAAAGTGACGATGGTGGTGGCCCTGGCGGAGTATTACTTGGGGCGCCCCATTCGCAGCGTACTCGACGTGGGATGCGGGGAGGGTGTGTGGCGTGCGCCGCTGCGTGCGTTGCGTCCGGCGGTCGAATATCGCGGCCTGGATGCGAGCGAGTACGCGGTGCAGCGCTACGGGCGCAGCCGCAATATCGGTTTGGCTCGTTTCGGGCAATTGGCGGAGCTGCGCTTCGATACGCGTTTCGACGTGATCGTGTGCACGGATGTGCTGCATTACTTGAAACCCGCCGAGATACGCGCGGGCCTGATCGGCATCGGCGAGATGCTGGAAGGGATTGCGTTTCTGGAAGTGTTTACCAACCGCGATGATCTGGAAGGCGATCGGCACGATCTGCGGCTGCGGTCACCGGCGTGGTATTTGCGCGAGTTTCGCGAGGTGGGGTTGTTGCCGTGCGGGTCGCAGTGCTATTTGGGGCCGCGGTTGGAGAGGCAGGTGGCGGCGTTGGAGAGGGCGTGGTTGGCGTGAGCTTGCTGGTAATTTCGGATATACCTGAGTGTCATTCCGGCGAAGGCCGGAATCCAGTTTTAATACGCCGTGTGAAGCACACATAACCTCATTTATGTTGTGTGCTTCGCACGTCATGTTTGTACTGGATTCCGGCCTTCGCCGGAATGACGCTGAGGATAAAATGTGGGTTACAGGAGCGTTGGGTAGAGATCATTCCATTGAGGATTAACCTCTTCAACCAGGCGAATTTTCCAAGCACGCTTCCATCCTTTTAACGTCTTCCCTCGGGTAATGGCAGATTCCATGGTTGGATGAAGTTCGTACCACACCAGCGCGTGCACATGGTATCGACTAGAGAAACCTTCGGCGACATGAGTCTTGTGCTGCCAGATGCGTTTAACGAGATCGCTCGTAACACCGACATATAGCGTCCCATTCTTCTGGCTTGCGAGCATATAGGTACATGGTTGTCGCCAGTCCATGGCGAGAATCTCCTAAGTTGTCATTCCGGCCTTCGCCGGAATGACGATCAGGGAGGTGTTACTGACGGGGAAGGCTGACGGTTCTCTGGAACTCGTCAGACAAGCATTACTTCCACACCCGCACTACGCAGCGCATCGACCATCTCTTCCGGTGCGCTGCCATCAGTAATCACCGCGTTCAACGTCGACACCGGCGTAATTACCGAAAGGCTGCGCTGTCCCAGCTTGCTCGCATCGAACACTGCAATCGTTTCGCGCGATACACGAATCATCAGCGCATTGAGCGAGGCTTCCAGTGGATCGGGTGTCGTCACGCCGACCAGCGGGTCGAGACCGTCAACGCCTAGAAACAGTTTGTCCGCGGAAATGCGCGACAACGCCTGTTCTGCATCCGGTCCGACCAGCGAATACGACGTGGGTCGCAACAGGCCGCCGAGCATCATCACGCGGATGTTCGGCAGGCCGGAAAGCTCCAGTGCGATGTTGAGCGCATTGGTTACGACCGTCAGCGACTCGAATTTCATCTGCCGGATCTGCCGCGCGATTTCCGCGGTGGTGGAGCCTGAGTCGAGGATGATCGTTTCGCCATCTTTGATCAGTTTGGCGGCGGCCTGGCCGATGCGCAGTTTCTGCGGATGCGAGCGTGTCTCCTTGATATTCAGAGGCACGTCGTTGGTGACGGTCTGCGTGGTCGGTAGCGCGCCGCCGTGCGAGCGCGCAAGAGCGCCGTTGCGTGCCAGCGCTTCCAGATCGTTGCGGATGGTGACGGTCGAAGTGCCAAAACGCGTGGCCAATTCCTCGACGGTGGCGCGACCCTGGGTTTCGACGTGATCGACGATCAGGCGTCGGCGCTCCTCGACCAGCAGACGTTGCGGCGGAGCGGAGGCGCGGGTTTCATTCATGGCGGGAGGCTGAAAAGTCGGGCGGCGTTGTCATGGTATATCTTGCGCAGCACCGTGTCTGTCAAACCCAGGCCGTAGATCGACCAACGGCCTTGCGGCGGCGTGTCGGCGGGGGCGTAGTCGAAGTACTCGTCCTCGGTTTCGAGGAAGCGGTAATAGATTTCGTAGAGCTCGTCGCCGAACAATTGCTGGGGCACGTCGTCGCCGTAAGGGGAGGGCACGGCATCGGTACCGAACAGGATACGGTCCTGGTAACAATCCAAGAATCGCCGGGCCGTGCGCGGCTGGCGCCCGAGTTCGCCGATGCGCGCGCTGATATCCACCAGGGTGTTAGGAAAGCGGTCGAGGCAATCGGCCACTGCTTGAAGATTCTCGGCCCAATTGCCCACGTGCATCAGCGCGAAGGTGGTTTTGGGATGGCGCGCGATCACACGGTCGCGCGCGGCGAGCAGTTCTTGGTTGCTGGGAAATTCCGGGCCGTAGAACGACCAGTCTGGATGCTTGCTCAATTCCTCGTAACGCTCGTTGTATTCGTCAGTCGGCAGAAAGAACGCTTCCGGATCGGACACGTGCATGAATACCGGCATGCCGTATGCGGCGCAGACTTCCCACATCGGATCGAAGCGTTGGTCGTCCACGGCCACCAGCGGACCGCTGTCGAGCTGCTCGCGCAGATACAGCCCCAGTGTTTTCAGCAGCTTCAATCCGCGCGCGCCAACGCGGTGCGCATGTGCAATGGCATCGGCCTGCAGCTGCGGGTAATTCGATGCGGGAAAGTGTTCGTACGAAGGTTCCGTGAGTGTGATGAAACGCCCGGGTGCGGCCTTATCGAATAGCGCGATGCTTTGTTCCAATCCCTTGCCGACGCCGCCGGTGAGATTGACCAGCGTGCGCACGCCTTTGCGATCCATCACCGGCAGCAGATCTTCCGGTCTGGCGAACACGGTGATGTCTTCGCCCACCGACACGCCGTTGCGCACCTTGCTGGACCACGTGAGGTGCGTGTGCGCATCGATCACCGGAAAACGCGGACGTTCGATGCGGTTTTTCGGCACGCGCAGCATGCTGCGAGGTTTGAAGTCCTGCAGGCGCAGATCGCTTTTGCTGCGGTCGGCGGCGGTTTGCAGCGGATTTTTATCGTTGGCGTGGATGGTGCCTGCGCCACGGGGCGGCGCGCAGCAAAAGCAGCCGGCGCGGGTTTGCGTGCGGAAGGACCAGGTGGATGGGGTAGGTTTGCGGTGGGAGTGTGGCATCGCTTCGCGGCAGGATGAGAGTGAAGAGATTCAAACCCTTCGGGATGCTTCCTATCGTCATTCCGGCGCAGGCCGGAATCCAGTTTTAATACGTCGTGCGAAGCACACAAAACCTACTTTTATCGTGTGCTTCGCACAGCATGTTTGTACTGGATTCCGGCCTTCGCCGGAATGACGAGCAAAAGGCAGCTTATCGCCTGGCCTTCCTCCCCGGTGATTTCCACCGGGGAGGAAGGGGCGCCGCGCAACGCCGCCGGGAGCAGGGGGTGGGGAGGTTCCCGGCAGCAGCGCGGAAACTTACCGCGGATACTTCGCCATGATCCGATGTACTTGCTGCACCAGCGCAATCGCCTGATCGAGCGGCCGCAGCCACATGTTGCGGCCGAACATCACACCCGTTGCGCCGGAAGCCATGTAGAACTCCACCTTGCGCAGCACCGCGGCATCGTCATCGTTTTTCTCGCCGCCGGAGAACAGCACCATGGTGCGGCCGGCCGAGCGCACCACGCGCTGGGTGCGGGTGGAGGCATCTTCCTGCAGGGTGTCATAAGGTTTCGGCACGTTGGCGGTGTTGTCGTCGGGCTCGTGCAGCTTCACCAGGTCCGCACCCAGTTCGAGTGCCACGCGCGCGGCGTAATCCTGCGCATACAAGCTGCCCTTGCCGCCCTTGGCGTCGATCGCCGCGCCGCGCGGATACGACCACAGCACCAGCGGCATGCCGAAGCGTTCGCAATCCTGCCGCACTTTTTCGAATTGACGGAACTCATCATGCTGGCGCGGCGAGCCCACGTACATGGTGTAGCCGACCGCGTCCGCGCCGAGGCGAACGGCGTCTTCCACGGAAGCGAATAGCGGCGAGGTTGCCTCCGCGTCGCTGGGGATATTGGTTTTGCCGTTGAGCTTGAGGATCAGCGGAATCCGCCCGCACCACTCACCCATGTACTTTTCGGCCAACCCGACGCCCAATGCGATGGCGGAGAAGTTGCCCTCCACCGCGAGCCGGAACTGGTAATCCGGATCGATCGCCGGCGGGTTGGGAAAGAAGTCGGTGGGGCCGTGTTCCAAGCCCTGGTCCAAGGGCAATACCAAGAGGCTGCCATTGCGCGGGCCGTGCCCGTACATCAGTCGCCACAGGCGGGTGCGCTTGCCGTGGGAAAGGGAAAGGCGGGAAAACTTTTCGGAAGCTATCGAAAGGTCTTGTAACGAGTCTTTCATTTCGAATACTCTGGAGGCGTCATCGAATGATTTCACATTCGGGTGAAACGGACAAAATGTCAAGTCTTCATAAGAAAACGAAAGAAAAAAACAAGCTGGACGTGCTCCACGAAAAGCCGGTGGAGGCACGGCAGGCCGCGGGCTATGCCGATACGCTGCGCGAGATCCTGCAGCAACCCGGCACCTGGCAGGACACCTTCGATCTGCTGCACGGCACGGTAGCGCAACAGCGGCTGGCGAAGGCGCTGGACCCGCGACCGGCGCACATCGTGCTGACCGGCTCAGGCAGCTCCATCTACATTGGCGAATGCCTTGCGCCGCTGCTGCAGTCGGGCCTTGGCGTGCCGGTGCAGGCCATCGCCGCCGGTACCTTGCTTACGCATTGGCGCAGCGTGCTGCCGCCGGGGCCGGGCCTGCTCATTTCGCTGGCGCGTTCCGGCGACAGCCCCGAAAGCGCGGCGGTGGTGAACACCTTGCTGGCCGAAGCGCCGGCATGGCGACATTTGGCGATCACTTGCAATGCCGACGGCAAACTCGCCACGCAGTACCGCAACGAGCCGCGCGTAACGGCCCTGGTGTTGGACGAGCGCACCAACGACCGCAGCCTGGTGATGACCAGCAGCTTCACCAACTTGTTGCTGGGTGGGTTGGGCCTGCTGCAGAGCACGCGCGCCGGCATTGTGCAAAGTGCCGTCGAGGCAGCCGCGGCGAATGCGCAAAACATTTTCGATAGCCATTCCGATGCCATCGCTGCGCTGGCGGAACGCGACATGCGTTCGGCCGTCTATCTGGGCAGCGGCCCGATGTTCGGTGCTGCGCGCGAAGGCGCCCTGAAGATGCTGGAGATGACCGGCGGCAAGGTCATCACCATGGCGGAAACCTTTCTCGGCCTGCGCCATGGGCCGATGTCCTTCGTCCATCCGCAGACGTTGATCGTCGCGTTGCTATCGGCCGATGCGGCCGTGCGCCGCTACGAGTGCGATCTGCTGCGGGAGCTGTCACGCAAGCAATTGGGCATGGCGAAATTGATCGTTGGTCATGACATTCCTGCCGATGTACTAGCCGCAGGCGATGTGGCCATCGAAACGTCGGCCAGCGTGTCGAATCCGGACGTGCCCGCCGTGTTGGCGGGCGTGACCGTTACGCAGTTGCTGGCGTTCTTTCGCTGCCTGCAACTGGGCGGCAAACCCGATACACCTTCCGAAGGCGTGCTGACGCGCGTGGTGGAAGATTTCGCCCTGCATGGAACCACGCCGTGACCACGCTCGAGCACATCGCGCGCATCCTGGTGGTCGGCGAGATCAACGTCGACTTCGTGTTCAAAGGTTGCCACGCGCTGCCCACGCCAGGCAGGGAAGTGCTGGCTGAGGATTTCGTGATGACGCCCGGCAGCTCGTCGATGATCTGCGCGATGGGCCTCGCGCGTCTGGGTAATCATGTGATGTTCCACGGCCGCGTGGGTGCGGATGCTTCTGGCACGTTTTGCCTTGAGGCGTTGCGTGATGCAGGCATCGATGTGTCGACGGTATTTCCGGATCACACCTTGCGCACGGGTGTGACTGCATCCCTGTCCACACCACAGGATCGCGCGCTGGTCACGTTTGCCGGCGCGATGTCGGAACTGCGCGCGGAAGACATCGATGATGCGTGGCTGAAAAATGCCGACCATCTGCACGTTTCCTCGTACTACCTGCAGCGAGGCTTGCGCGCGGGTTGCCGTGAACTGTTCGAACGCGCCACGTCCATCGGGCTCACCACGTCGCTCGATCCGGGCTTCGATCCCACGCAGCACTGGGGCGACGATCTGATCGACACCTTGAACGACGTCGACGTATTTCTTCCCAACGAGCAAGAACTGCTAGCGATCTCCGGCTGCAGCGATCTGCACGCCGCGTTGCGCTTCGTGCAGAACGGGCGCACACGCACGGTGGTGAAGCGCGGGCGTCAAGGCTGCACCAGCCTGCACGATCAGCAATGGCTCAACGTGCCGGCGTATCCCCTTGATGCGGTCGATACCACCGGCGCCGGTGATTCGTTCGACGCAGGCTTCCTGCACGCATGGTTGCGTCGCATGTCATGGGTCGACTGCATGCGCTGGGGCAGCGCGTGCGGCAGCCTGTCCACGCGCGGTGTCGGCGGCACCACCCGCCAGGCCACCGCGAGCGAAGCGCAGGCATTGATCACGGAGACGCCATGATCACCGTCGCCGGCTTCAATACCGCCATCGATCGCTTTATCCAGGTCGATGCCTTGACGCTCGGCGAAGTGCATCGTGTGCGCGAAGAAAAGATCTATCCCGGCGGTAAGGGTGTGCATGTGGCGCAAACCATCGCCGAGCTGGGCGAACGTGTGCGCCTGATCGGCCTGGTGGATACCACGCATCGTCAACTGATTTCGCGCCAGATGAGCGCGCGCGGCGTGCTGTTTCGCGGTGTGCAGATCGACGGTGAGCTGCGCCAATGCCTGGCTTTGCAAGAAGCGGGCGGCAGCATCACCGAGATTCTTGGTCAGGGGCCGCAGCTCAGCCAGATCGAGCAAGACAACTTGCTGCGCGATTTTGGCCGCAGCGCCGAAGAGAGCGACCTGGTGATTCTCTCCGGCAGCTTGCCGCGCGGTTTTTCCGAAACGCTGTACGCCGGCCTGGTGGACTTCGTGCACGGTCTGGGCAAACGCTGCCTGGTCGATGCCAGCGGCGGGGTGTTGCGCGACGCGGTGAGCGCGAAGCCCTTCCTGGTAAAGCCGAATCGCGACGAGATCAGCGCGTTGGTCGGCCATCCCGTCATCAATCTGCAGGCCGCCGAAATGGCGGTGATGGCGCTGCGCGAGCGAGGCATCGCCATGCCGGTGGTGACCATGGGCGAGCTGGGCGCGGTGGCTGCGGACGATACCGGCGTGTGGCATGCGCAGCTCGCCACCACGCGTGCGCGCAACGCTGTCGGTTCTGGCGATTGCTTTCTTGCCGGCATGGCGGTGGCGATTCAGCGGCGCATGCCGCTTGAGCATGCCTTGCAGTTGGGCGTGGCATGCGGCGTTGCCAACGCGGAGTCGGAAGAAACCGGTTTTGCAAAGCGCAGCAGCGTGGATGCGCTGCTGCCCAACGTGATGGTGCGTCGGCTGCAGCCGGCGTAATGGAAAGTGACACGGGAGTTTTGAAGCACTGACAAAGTCCGGCGCGCAAGGGGAGCTTTCGCCCGGACATCAGCACCGCACGCGCGCCCCACATACCGCGTGATGCGGCATAACAAAACGGGAGGATGGTTCTGATGTTTGCAAACAACACGAGATGCCGCGAAGCGACGCGCGGCACAACGGGCTCGGCTTGCCGAAAGAAATACCTGGCGCTGCAGGTAAGCATGGTCTTGGCGGGCCTTTCTTTCATGGGATGCGCGGGCGCGCAGACATCCGACGGCGCTACGCAGACGGGCGACAGCAGTCAGCCATCCACCAAGAAGACGGTGAATCTGCAGGCGATAACGGTGACGGGCTCCAACATCCGCAGCGTGGACGTCGAAGCCGCGCAGCCGGTGGTGACGATCAGCTCGGACGATATCCAGAAGCAGGGCTTCGCCACCGTCGGCCAATTACTGCAGAACGTTTCGTCCATGTCGCCGCCGGATCTCAGCCGCTCGGCGCCGGGCGACCTCGGCCCCAACCAAGGCGGCGCGTTTATCGATTTGCGCGGGCTTGGCGCCATGCGCACGCTGGTGCTAGTGGACGGCCAGCGCATCGGCGCAGCGCACGGCGGTTACACCAACATCAACGTGATTCCCACCGCTGTTGTCGATCACATCGACATCCTGGCCACCGGCGCGTCGGCGGTCTACGGCTCGGATGCGATTGCCGGCGTGGTGAACATCATCACCAAGAAGAACTTCAACGGCGTGCAGCTCGACACGTACAACGGCGAGTACATGCCGCACGGTGATGGCCGTCAGACGCAGAGCAGCTTCACGGCGGGCAAGAGCACCGACAAGTTCGGCATCATCTTCAGTGTTTCGTATCAGAACCAGAGCCCGGTGTGGGCAGATGACCGGTCGTTCTCCGCGTATCCCTATACCGCGCAGCATCCCTATTACGGGTTGAGTACGTATGGTTCGCAGCCGCAGATCCGCAATGCACCCGCCTCATTCGCAGGTGGCGGCAGATTGGTGCTCAATCCGGGCGGCAATCCGATGAATCCCGGCGATTATCATACGTTCGTATCACCTACCTACGGACCGAATGGCGACGTGACCGATCCGGGCGACCAGAACTACAACAACAATGCCGCGCGCCGCACCATGGTGTTGACCGCCGACAAGACCAAGAACCTGTATCTGGACACGCACTACAAGATCACCAACAACATCACCTTCAAGTTCAACTACGGCTACAACGCGGACTACGAGTACGCCAAATCCGGCGCGCCACTGTTCTATTCCGGCATGGGCGCCAACAGCAGCTTCCCTTCGCTACTCTCCAAGTACAGCTATTACAACCCGCTGTACGGTGTGCAGGATCTGAGCATTGCCCAGCGCCTCACCAGCGACAGCTATCGCAGCTACAACGACCCAAAGAACTACCGCTATAGCTTTGGCCTGGATGGCGTGTTCAGCCTCGGCGAACACCAGTTCAACTGGGATGTGTACATGTACGACAGCAAGATCAGCGGTGTGAACGTGCGCACGGGTTACTTCAACCTGATCAACGTCGCCAATGCGCTGGGGCCTTCTTTCTTGCAGAACGGCAGCGTGGTGTGCGGTACACCGGGGAATGTGATTGCCGGCTGCGTGCCGATCAATCCGTTGGCGCCGCTTACGCCGCAGATGATGAACTACATCGCGATCAACAGCGTAGAGCATTACGGCAGCAACGAGCGCGCGTGGGTGGCGGATTTCGGTGGCGATCTGCTCGAACTGCCGGGCGGCGACCTGACCTTTTCCACCGGTGTGCAGCATCGCGATGAATCCGGTTACGACAGTCCCGATTCCTTCGCTTATGCCGGCTATTCCACGGATGGCGGCGTCGGCCCGAACAGCGGTGCCTATAACCTCAACGAAGCCTATGCGGAAATCAACGCGCCGTTGCTCAAGGATCTACCCGGCGCGCAGAGCCTCAGCATCGACGTTGCCACGCGCTACTCGCACTACAGCAACTTCGGAAGCACCACCAACAGCTCGTTCAAGCTGACTTGGAAACCGATCAACGACGTGCTGGTGCGTGCCAGCTACGGCACGGGCTTTCGCGCGCCGACCGTCAATGATCTGTACCAGGGGCGTTATCCGGCCGGCACGTTCACCGATCCGTGCGATGCGGTATACGGCCCTTCGGCCTACGGGCAAAGCACCGTGGTGGCGCAGCGCTGTCTGACCGGCTACGGCGGCATTGCGGGCGTACCGGCGAATTTCCGCCAGACCGACAACACCGGCCTTCCCATCACCACGCCCAGCGGTGAGGGCTATCAGCCCAGCACTAACTGGACTGGCGGCAATCCGAAGCTGCATCCCGAGACGTCCTACAACGGTGACGTCGGCCTGGTGTACAGCCCTTCGTGGTTGCCGGGCTTTGACGCCAGCGTCGACTGGTGGTCGTACAACATCCGCAACCTGATCACCAACATCAGCAACGACCAACTGCTGGCCGATTGCTATCAGTACAGCATCACGTCGGCGTGCGGGCAGTTCACACGTGACCCCGCCACCGGCCAGATCGTCAACATGCTCAATCTGGAAACAAATGCCGGCTGGTTGAAGGAGCGCGGTTACGATTTCGCCTTCAATTACCGCTTCCCGGAGACGCGCTTCGGCAACTTCAAGCTGGGCATGAACGGCACGTACATCAGCGCGTTCAACATGCTGCCGACGATTGGTTCCAACGTCATTTACATGGCGGGCAACACGCAGAACTTCTATAGCTCCTGGCGCCTGCGCGGAAACGTCACGTTGAACTGGAGCTGGCATAATTTTGGTGCAAGCTGGACCGCGCGCTACTTCTCGCCGTACAAGTCGAATTGCGCGTTTGATCCTTCGCTCGGCACTACCGCCTTCCCGTGCACCTTGCCGAACTACTACGCACCAGGCGTGGGTGTGATGCCGCAAACGCAGATTCCGTCGGTAACCTTCAACGACGTGCAGGTGTATTGGAATGCCCCGTGGAATGCCACCATCTCGCTAGGGGCGAACGACGTCTTCAATCGCGTGAGCCCGAACGTCTATGGTGGGTACGCCAGTGGCGATACGCCGTTTGATTTCAATTCGTCGTATGACTTGGGTCGGTTTGTGTATATGCGGTATCAGCAGAGGTTCTAACCAGCGCGGCGAAGCGAGCTGCTCCTCCCCCTGCTTGCAGGGGGAGGTTGGGAGGGGGTGAACACTTGCGGGAAAGTTTCCGGCAAGTACTCACCCCACCCCAACCCTCCCCTGCAAGCAGGGGAGGGAGCGGCTCGTGGCATGCATGAAGTTCGATGCTAAGTTGCAACATCTTGAGAGGTCCACATGTTTCATCCAAAGACCATTGCTGCGCTGACACTTTACGCATGGCTGGGTACTGGCGTCGTGGCATTCGCCAATGACGCTACCATTCTCCAACCAGGCGCACCGAACTATGCCACCAACGCAGGGCAGGCGACCTTCGGCAACGCAGCCATCGAAGCCCATTGGAACGTAGCGGACGGCAAGCTCTCGACCATGACGATTACCGATCGCGACGACAGCCAGGTGTTGAGCGTGGACGATCTTTTCGCGCTGGCACTGCCCGAAAAGCAATCGATCAAGAGCAGCAGCATGCATCTGCTGACGCCACTATCCGAGCATGCGCTGCCTGTGGATGCCAAGGCGTCCAATCTGGCAGATCGTGTGCCGGGCAAGGCGATCGGTGTCAGCTTCGGCGATGCGGAGCAACGTTTCCGCGTCGATTGGCAGCTGGTGCAGCGCGAAGGCTCGGCGTATCTGCGCGAGATCGTGACGATCACCGCGTTGAAACAGGACGAGCCGCTCACCAGCATTTCCCTGCTGCCTTCCCATATCGATCACGCCGAAGTGAGTGGCGTGGTGAAGGGCTCGCCGGTAGTGGCCGGGAATGTCTACATGGGGCTGGAGAATCCGCTTTCCGACAGCGAAGTGCGTGGGAAGCATGTGACTTTGTCCATGGCGCGCACGCTGCCACTGCACAAAGGCCAGTCGATCACCTATTCGGCGGTAGTCGGCGTGGTGCGCGATGGCCAGCTTCGCCGCGATCTCGCCACCTATGTCGAGCGTGAGCGGGCGCATCCCTATCGGCCGTTTCTGCACTACAACTCGTGGTACGACATCGGCTACTTCACGCCGTACACGGAATCAGAAGCGCTCAATCGCATCAACACATTCGGCGAGGAGCTGAGCGTAAAGCGCGGCGTGAAGCTCGATTCCTTCTTGTTCGACGACGGCTGGGACGATCGTTCCGGTAGCTGGAATTTCAGCAAGGATTTTCCGCGCGGCTTCGTGCCGCTGCGCGAAGCTGCAGCGAAATACGGTGCAGCGCCGGGCATGTGGTTATCGCCCTGGGGTGGCTACAGCATCCCCAAGGATGAGCGCGTCAAGAACGGCAAGGCGGCCGGCTACGAGATCGTCAACGACGGGCTGGCACTGTCGGGGCCGAAGTATTACCAGCGCTTTCATGACGTGGTGATGAAGTTGCTGGACCAGGACGGCATCAACCAGTTCAAGTTCGATGGCACCGGCAATGCGGACAGCGTATTTCCGGGTAGCCGTTTCGACAGCGATTTCGCCGCCGCGATCGAGCTGATCAAGGACATCCGCGCCGACAAGCCCGAGACCTTCATCAACCTCACCACCGGCACATGGGCCTCGACGTTCTGGCTGCGCTATGCCGATTCGATCTGGCGCGGTGGCGAGGACGACTGGCATGCGGGCGTGGGCACCGAGCGCGAGCAATGGATCACCTATCGCGACCAGCAGACCTACGAGAACATCGTGATCCAGGGGCCGCTGTTCCCACTCAATTCGCTGATGCTTCACGGCATCATCTACGCGCAGATGAACAAGCGGCTCAATACCGATCCTGGTCACGATTTCGTCAACGAGGTGCGCTCATACTTCGCCACCGGCACGCAGTTGCAGGAGATGTACATCACGCCCTCGCTGCTCAGCCAGCAAGATTGGGACGTGCTGGCCGAGGCTGCGAAGTGGTCGCGGGCCAATGCCGACGTGCTGCGCGATACGCATTGGATCGGCGGTGATCCTGGCCGCCTCGATGTGTATGGTTGGGCGGCATGGTCGCAGGATAAATCGATCATTACGCTGCGCAATCCGGATGCGCATTCGCAGGTGGCAGTGATCGACTTGCAGCGGCAATTGGAATTGCCGAAAGGTGCCGCACGCGGGTTCACCGTGCGCGATGTATGGAAGAGCGGGGGCGACGTCCCGAAGCAACTGGATGCTGATCATGTGAGCACGATCACGCTGGCACCGTTCGAGGTATTGACCCTTGAATTGACGCCTTGAGGTACGCTCGGCCACTTTCCGCGTGCGCGGATTGGCGCAATCTTCATGGCCGTCATTCCCGCGAAAGCAGGAATCCACTTTGCTTTTGAGTAACAGCGAAAATGGATTCCCGCTTTCGCGGGAATGACGGCCGTGAGGTGCATCATGTGGAAGTGAGGGATCCATGCAACGACGCGACTTTCTTCGATTTGCTGTACTGACACCACTCGCCGCCGCCGTACCGCTGGCTTATGGCGAGGTCACCGCAAAGGCCACCGTCGAACCGTTGCCCGATGGCAAGACGCGCCGCTTCGAACTCGGCCGTCGTCAATTCCTGCTCGACGGCGCACCGTTCCAGATTCGCAGCGGCGAAATGCATCCGGCGCGCATTCCTGCCGAATACTGGGAACACCGCATCCGCATGGCCAAGGCGATGGGGTTGAACACCATCGCGATCTACCTGATGTGGAACTACTTCGAAAGCGAACCGGGTGTGTTCGATTTCACCACGGAGCGTCGCGATTTCGTGCGCTTCATCAAGCTATGCCAGCAGGAGGGTATGTGGGTGTATCTGCGCCCCGGCCCTTATGTGTGCGCTGAGTGGGATCTAGGCGGCTTGCCGGCGTATCTGCTGCGCGATCCCACCATTCGCGTGCGCACCAAGGACGATGCGCGCTACATGCAGGCAGTGCAGCGCTACTTGGATGCCATCGCGCCAAAACTTGCGCCGCTGATGGCGAGCCGCGGCGGCCCGATCCTGATGGTGCAGATCGAGAACGAGTACGCCTCGTTCGGTCACGATCTCGATTACTTGCTGCGCCTACGCACGATGTGGCAGCAGCATGGCATCGAAGGGCCGTTCTCGATCGCCGATGGCTTGGGTGAAATCCAGAAAACGAAGACCTATGTGCCGGGTGTGGCGCTGGGGTTGGATGGCGATACCGATTTCGCCGCAGCGCAGACGATTGCCGGCGAAGCGCCGGTGTGGGTGGGCGAAGGTTATCCCGGCTGGCTCACGCACTGGGGCGACTTGACGTTTCAAAGCGGCAACTACGTACCGACCTTGCGCAAGCTGATGGCCGAAGGCCGCTCGTTCAACATGTACGTGGTGCACGGTGGCACCAATTTCGGTTTCACGGCTGGCGCCAATGCGCGCAACGACTACGCGGAATTCGAACCGGTCATCACCAGCTACGACTACGGCGCGCCGATCAACGAGCGCGGCGAGGCGACGCCGGATTACCGCGCCTTCCGCAGCTTGATTGCGGCACGCGTGGCGCATCCCATTCCCGAGCCGCCGCCAGCGCCGCCGACGAGCCATTTCGCCGAAGTGATCGCGCGTCCGTTCGCATCGATCTGGGACAACCTCCCGCTGCCGTCGAGGCTGGTGAAAAAGCCCGATCCGAACGAGATTCTGTTTGCACAGAATCAGGGCATGGTGGTGTATCGCAAGACGCTGTTGAGCGGTGGCATGCTAAATATCGAAGGTCTGCGCGATTACGGTATCGTGTTCAGTGACGGCAAGTACCTGGACTACGTTTCGCGTGTCAACAAGCCAGGCCTGCACGTGAAGAACTACGTGGATATTCCGCCGCCGGCAAATGGCGCGGGTACGACGATGGAGATTCTGGTCGACAGTTTCGGCCACGTGGGTTATGGCCAGGCGATGTACGACTTCAAGGGCATCGTCGGCGCCGTAACGCTGGACGGCGAGGAATTGCACGACTGGCAGGCGCACAGTCTGCCCATGGACGAGGCCTATGTGGCGGGCCTTCCGCCGATGACTGGGAATTCACCCTCGACGCTTCGCCCGGGGATGTTTTTCAAAGCCTTCATCACGCTCGACAAACTTGGCGATTGCTACATCGACATGAGTGCGTGGGATAAGGGTTATCTGTGGGTCAATGGCAAGCTGCTCGGGCGTTATTGGCGCATTGGACCGCAGCAGCGGCTGTATTGCCCGGCTTCATGGCTGTCACGCAGGCACAATGAGTTGCTGGTATTCGACATGCATCGCGTGATGCCGACGGCGATTCGTTGCAGTGATCGGTTGATGGGGTAATCTTTAGCAAGCTACTTCACACATGCCGTCATTCCCGCGAAAGCGGGAATCCATTGTGCTGTTGCGTCTAAAGCAAAAGTGGAATCCCGCTTTCGTGGGAATGACGGCAATGTGTAGATGGTCGGCAAATTTCAGAACTGAACATGCGCTCGCAATCCGGCAAACCGTGCCGGCCCACGATCCCGGTTGTACCCCGGGTTGCGAATGAACTGCAGATCAGGACTGATGGTTAGGTGATCGATCACCGCAATGCTGTAGTACATCTCCAGGATTTGCTCCGGTCCGTAGCGCAATGCGCCGTCGCCCAACATAAAACCGTCACCGCCCATGGATAGATATTGGGCGTGCCCATGCGAAAGCCCTTCAATGGCGATACCCACGCCAAAGCGATCGTCGGAACGATGCCAATGCGCGCCCGATAACTGAAAACCGCCGCTCAGCAACCGGTCGACCTCGGCGAAGATGAAGGACTCGGTATGGCCGTCGTTCCATCCGGTGCGCATGAAAAAGCCGGTATCGCCGTTGTCAGCGATGGGCAGTTCGCCATTGATGCCGAAGCCGAATTTGTGACGGTCCGGCTTGTCATCGGTATGGATATCGGGCGTTTGTCCGGTCAGCTCGGCGATCTCGATCGCTTGCTGATAAATGCCCATGTTTCCCTTGTTGCGATAGCCGAGGAAGCGCAGTGCCCAGCCGTCCGGTTTAGGCTGCACGGTCAATTCGAGTTGCTGTCCGTTGGAAGCACTCAGCGATTTCACCAGCGCCTGCCCATTGGCTTCGACCGGCATGCGGTAGATGCCATAGCGCAAACTCCAGCCCTGCATCACCCAGCCGATCATCAAGCCATCGGTATAGCCGCGCGTGTCGGAGGCAAAATCCCACGCGGTGTTGTTCCATAGCGACCAGTTCATGAACTGCGTACGCGTGGAGTTGGCGTAGCGGTTCTTGTCGAAATCGTCGTTCACGGCCATGAAGCCGACCTTCACTTCGATGTGCTTGACCGCTTCGTGTCCGGGCAGTTGGTCCTGGCCACGTTCCACAACCTGGGTCTCGTCGCCCAACGGCAACACCCAGCGAAGGTAATTGCGTGCCACATACGGACGCTTGCCCAGGCTGGCTGTCCCGGAACGGATGATGTCGCCATTGGTGAGTCCACCAAGGCCTGTGGCGTTGCTTACGCCTTCGCCTTTGAACATCTCCACGTCCCAGTAGTACTGCAGATGCCAGGGGAGGGCGATGCCGAAATACGCGCCGAAGGTGTGCGAGCGCGCGGTCGAGCCATCCGATTTCAGGCTGAGCGGACCGCTGTAGGGCGAATGCACGCGCGACTGGTTCTGATCGACGAAGGTGTACTGCGCGCCGAGCCATTGGGGGATGAACAGTGGGGCGTCATCGGCATGCGAGCACAACGGCAGGGCGATGAGCAGCAGGTATGACAAAAGCTTGTGACGATGTTTCGACGTTTTGGTCATGAGCGATGACGAAGCAAACCCCTGTTGCTGCGTGCGGATGATGCTGGAGGGTGGGTGTTGGGGTGTCAACGTTGCGGTAATGCAGTTCCTTGCCTCACCGTCATTCCGGAGAAGGCCGGAATCCAGTGCAAACACAGCGTGCAAAGCATTTAACAAAAAAATGTTGTGTCCTTCGGACCCGTATTTAGACTGGATTCCGGCCTTCGCCGGAATGACGGTGAGGTGGAGGCAAGCATTCCCACAAGCCGCATGGAACTCAAAAAAAGGCCACCTCAAGGGTGGCCTTTCTTATCATCCTGACGAGTCATTCACCCGCCGCGCGACGCCTTCTTGCGATCATTCTCCGTCAGGTGCTTCTTTCGCAGACGGATTTCCCTGGGTGTGACCTCGACCAATTCATCGTCATCGATGAAGTCCAGCGCCTGTTCCAGCGAGAACTTGGTCGCCGGGGTCAGCTGGATCGCATCGTCCTTGCCCGAGGCGCGCATGTTGGTCAGCGGCTTGGGCTTGATCGCGTTGACGGTGAGGTCGTTGTCCTTGGCATGGATGCCGACCAACTGGCCTTCATAGACCGAGTCACCTTCGGCCGCGAACAGCTTGCCGCGTTCCTGCAGCGGCCCCAGCGAGTAGGCGGGGGTGGTGCCGGCTGCGTTGGCGATCATCACGCCGTTGAGGCGCTTGGCGATCTGGCCTTCTTCCTTCGCACCGTAGTGGTCGAACACGTGGAACAGCAGACCCGAACCCTGGGTAAGAGTCTTGAACTGGTTCTGGAAGCCGATCAGGCCACGCGCCGGGATCATGTACTCGAGGCGCACGCGACCCTTGCCGTCCGGCTCCATGTTCTTCAGCTGGCCCTTGCGGACACCCAGGCGCTCCATCACCGGACCCTGGTGAGTTTCCTCGACGTCGATCACGAGCTGCTCGAACGGTTCCATCTTCTGGCCGTCGATCTCTTTGATGATCACTTCCGGGCGCGACACGGCGAGCTCATAGCCCTCGCGGCGCATGTTCTCGATCAGTACCGACAGATGCAGTTCGCCGCGACCGGAGACCAGGAACTTGTCGGCATCGGAGCCTTGCTCGACCTTCAGGGCCACGTTGTGCACCTGTTCGCGCTCCAAACGATCCTTGAGCTGGCGGCTGGTCAGGAACTTGCCGCCAGAGAGATCCTTGTTACCGGCGAACGGCGAGTTGTTGACCTGGAAGGTCATGCTGATCGTCGGCTCGTCGACGGTCAGGGCCGGCAGCGCTTCCGGGGTGTCCAGCGCACAGACGGTGTCGGAGATGGTCAAATCCTGGATGCCGGAGATGGCGACGATATCGCCGGCTTCGGCGCTGTCTTGCTCGATGCGCTCCAGGCCCATGAAGCCGAGCACCTGCAGCACCTTGCCCTGGCGCTTCTTGCCTTCGCGGTTGATCACGGCGACCGGCATGTTCTTCTTCAGCGTGCCGCGCTGGATGCGGCCAATGCCGATGACACCGACGAAGTTGTTGTAGTCCAACTGGCTGATGCGCATCTGGAACGGACCGTCCGGATTCACTTCCGGCTTCGGCGCGTGGTCCATGATGGCCTGGTACAGCGGGGTCATGTCGCCTTCGCGGACGTCCTGGTCGAGCGAGGCGTAACCGTTCAGTGCGGAGGCGTAGACGATCGGAAAGTCCATCTGCTCCGGCGTGGCGCCGAGGCGGTCAAACAAATCCCACACCTGCTCGACGACCCACTCCGGACGGGCGCCCGGGCGGTCAACCTTGTTGACGACGACGATCGGCTTGAAACCCATCGCAAACGCCTTTTGCGTCACGAAGCGGGTCTGCGGCATCGGGCCGTCCATCGCGTCGACAAGGATCAGCACGGTGTCCACCATCGACAGCACGCGCTCCACCTCGCCGCCGAAGTCGGCGTGGCCTGGTGTGTCGACGATGTTGATGCGGTTTTCACGCCACTTGATGGCCGTGTTCTTGGCCAGGATGGTGATGCCGCGCTCCTTTTCCTGGTCGTTGCTGTCCATCACGCGTTCGGCCAGCACCGTGCGTTCGGACAGCGTGCCCGACTGCTTCAGCAGCTGATCGACGAGGGTGGTTTTGCCATGGTCGACGTGAGCGACGATGGCGATATTGCGCAGGTTTTCGATGGACATGAGTACAGGGCTCAGGCGGGCAGTAAGGCCGCCACGCAGGTTTCGGTAGGGTTAACCTGCGGATTATACGGGGTTGTGTGACAGCTTGCTTGCTTTCTGGAGGCTTCCTCTCTTCCCCGGAGAGAGACCTTCGCAACCCGCTGCAAGCCCATCTCCCGCCGGGAGAGGGGTTGGGGTGAGTGAGGGTGCGATCAGCGCGCGATCACAACGGCTTGCACAAGAAGCCATCACCGCGCTTCGTCCGAACCCTCACCCGCCTCTTGGCACCCTCTCCCGGAGGGGGAAGGGTTCACTCAGCAAATTTCCTCGCAAGTCTCAGCACTGGCGATGCTGCAAAGACGCTTGTCATGTGTGGTGCACTTATCGATGGTCAGTGCGTCGGCATCGCGAACTCTGCGCCGTTGCCGGAGGCTCCAGCCAGCCAGCGCTGCGTGACCGCTTTTTGCCGTGTATAGAAGCGCACCGCTTCCGGACCATGTGCGTGGTGATCGCCCATCAGGCTCTTCTTCCAGCCGCCAAAACTGTGGAAGGCCATGGGCACGGGAATAGGTACGTTGATACCGATCATGCCGACCTGTACACGATGAGCGAATTCGCGCGCCACGTGTCCGTCGTGGGTGAAGATGGCGGTGCCGTTGCCGTACATGTGTTCGTCGACGAGCTTGAGCGCGCTGGCGAAGTCGGGTACGCGGACTACGCACAACACGGGGCCGAAAATTTCTTCCTTGTAGATGCGCATGGTCGGCGTCACGCGATCGAACAGCGAGCCGCCCAGGAAATAGCCCTGTTCGCAACCGGCCACGCGATGGCCGCGGCCATCGACCACCAGTTCGGCACCGGCAGCGACGCCGTCGTCGATGTAGCCGGTGATCTTGTCGCGATGCTGGGAGGTAATCACCGGGCCCATCTCGACCTGTTCGTCCATACCGTTGCCGATGCGAAGCGCGCGCACCTTCGGCGCCAATTTGGCGACCAAAGCGTCAGCCGTGGCATCGCCGACGGCCACGGCTACTGAGATCGCCATACAGCGCTCGCCCGCAGCGCCGTAGCCGGCACCCATCAGTGCGTCAGCGGCGTTGTTCAGGTCGGCATCCGGCATCACGAGCATGTGATTCTTGGCGCCGCCCAGGGCCTGCACGCGCTTGCCGCTGGCGGTGCCGCGCGCGTAGATGTATTCGGCGATCGGCGTGGAGCCGACAAAACTCACCGCGCGCACCTTCGGATGATCGAGCAGCGCATCCACCGCGACCTTGTCACCCTGCACGACGTTGAACACACCGTCAGGCAAGCCGGCTTCCTTGAGCAGCTCCGCCAGATGCAGGGCAGTAGAAGGATCGCGCTCGGATGGCTTCAGCACGAAGCTGTTTCCGCAGGCAATCGCCATCGGGAACATCCACATCGGCACCATCGCCGGAAAATTGAACGGCGTGATGCCGGCGCACACACCTAGCGGCTGGCGCATGGTCCAGGCGTCGATGCCGTTGGCGATCTGTTCGGTGTAGTCGCCCTTGAGCAGTTCGGGAATACCACAAGCGTATTCGACCACTTCCAGGCCGCGCACCACTTCGCCCTTGGCGTCGGAGAGCACCTTGCCATGTTCGCGAGTGATGGTGGCGGCGAGCTTGTCCATGTCGCGCTCGATCAGTTCCTTGAAGCGGAACATCACGCGTGCGCGCTTCAATGGTGGAGTCTGCGACCAGGCGTGGAAAGCCGCTTCGGCAGCCTGCACAGCCTGATCGACTTCTGCCGACGATGCCAGCGCGACCGCGCCGATCGCAACGCCGCTGGCCGGGTTGTAGGAGGGCACGCTAGCGCCGCTGATGGGCAGATGTTGGCCGTTGATGTAATGGCCGATCGGCCGGGGCGAGGTGCGTTCGGAAAGCTGGGCGGACATGAGTGTGGTTCCTGTCGATAAGATCAGCGCGGCATCAGCCAGTCGTGCGCGGGATCGTTCTTGAAATGCCACTCGCGACGGGGGCCGGCCATCACGTTGAGGTAGTAGCCGCGATAACCGTGCGGCATCACGACGGGGTGATAGCCGCGCGGTACCATCACCACGTCGTGGTCGCCAACGGCCATGGATTCGTCCAGATCGCGCTCGTCGGTGTAGACGCGCTGGAAGGCGAAGCCCTGCGGCGGATCGATGCGGTGGTAATAGGTTTCCTCGAGGAAGCTTTCCTCGGGCAGGTTGTCGGTGTCGTGCTTGTGCGGTGGATAGCTGGAGGAGTGCGCGGCAGGCGTGACGACCTCCACCACTAGCAACGATTCCGCCGGCTCGGTTTCCGGCAGGATGTCGCACACGTAGCGCGTGTTGGTGTCCTTGCCGCGTATCGAGCGTTTCATGCTGGCAGCGGGGATCAGCCTCATCGGATAGCGCCCGCTCGCAGGCGCGCTGGCGAGTGCCAGTTCGACGGCGTCATGCGCTTTCACTTCCAGGATCGTACCGGGCGGTGCATAGACCGCGTCGGGAGCGCGCTCGTCGAAAACGCTGGAGCGACCACCGAGTCGTGCAAACGATTCGTCATTGGTGGATACGTCAGCACTGCCGATCAGCACCACCAGGCAGCCTTCGCGATCGGCCGGTAGCGCAATCTGCAGGCTTTCGCCTGCCGCCAGGCGCAGACCCTCGAAACCGACGTGTTTCCATCCCGCGGAGGCCGGCGTGACCTTGACGATCTCTCGCCCTTGCGGGCGCCCTTTTACCAGCAAGCTCATGCGGCATCCTCCAGCGATGTGCCGTCGACCAGCGTGCGCAAGGTGCGGTAACCCTTGCTCGCATAGGCATAGCTCGGCGCCACGGCCGGATCCTGCTCGGCTTCCACGACCAGCCAGCCCTGATAACCGTACGTACGCAGCGTGTCGATGATGGCGGCGAAATCGATGGCGCCATCGCCGGGTACGGTGAACACGCCGTTCAACACCGAGTCGAGAAAGCTCCATTGCCGGTTGCGCGCGTGACGGATGATCGTCGGACGCACATCCTTGCAATGCACATGGCAGACGCGACCGATGTGCTTAGTGAGAACGGTCAGCGGATCGCCGCCACCGAAATATGCATGGCCGCTATCGAACAGCAGGCCGACTTCTTCGCCGGTGTAAGCCATGGCGCGATCGATGTCTGCGGGCGCTTCCACATAGGCGCCCATGTGGTGGTGGTAAGCGAGTCGCACGCCATGCTTGAGCAGATGACGGCCGAATGCCGTGAGGCGCTCGCCATAGCGCTTGAACGCGTCGTCGCTCCTGAATCGTGGACGTTTGTAGAGCGGAATCGTGCGTTCGCCCTGGATGGAGTCCGCGACCTCACCGTACACCATCACTTTGCAGCCGTTCTCGGCGAGCAGGCGAAGATGCGGTTCAACCGCGACGATCTCTTCTTCCACTGTGCGCGTGGCAAGTTGGCCCGAATACCAGCCAGACACAACATCCAGTCCGTAGCCAGCCATCAATTCACGCAGGGCAGCAGGATCGCGCGGGAACTTGTTGCCGAGTTCGAAGCCTTGATAACCGATCGCGCGTCCCTCGGTGAGCGCGGTGGATAAAGGCGTTTCGCCGCCCAGCGAGGGCAGGTCGTCGTTGCTCCAGCTGATCGGGTTGATGCCGATCTTCACGTCGAATGTTTTAGTCATGCGTCTTGCCTGTGGTGCATAGGTATATACAGATCTCTCGCGAGGCTCAACTGTGCCCAGTCGTCATTCCGGCGAAGGCCGGAATCCAGTTTTAATAAACCGTGCGAAGCACTCAAAAGCAGCTTTTTTGTGTCCTTCGGACGCCAATTTGAACTGGATTCCGGCCTTCGCCGGAATGACGGTGAGGAAATGTCAGGCTTGGCTCCAAATGCGTGCATACCTATGGTGTGCCGCCGTCGTGCCGCTGTTTCTGTTTGGCTATTTCATAATCGCGCCGCGCCTGCCGCACGGTTTCGCGCGGCGACACTTCGGGCACGGCGACCTCCCACCAGCAGCCACCTTCTTCGGTAGTGCGACGATGATCGGTATCGATCGAGATCAAATAGGTACGTGTTGCAGCACGGGCGCGAACGAGTGCCTGTTCCAGTTCGGCAATGCCGCCCACGTGCTCCGCTTGCGCGCCCATGGCACGGGCATGCGCGGCGAAATCGATGGTCGGTACGCCGTCGGGGCCATGCAGGCAGTCGTCAAGCATGTTGTTGAACGGCGCGCCGCCACAGGCTTGCTGCAGGCGATTGATGCAGCCGAAGCCGCGGTTATCCAGCACGATAACGATCAGCTTGTGGCCGAGCATCACCGAGGTGGCGATCTCTGCATTGAGCATCAGGTAACTACCGTCGCCGAGCATCACGATCACGTCGCGATCCGGCTTGGCCATCTTTACGCCCAGACCGCCGGCGATCTCGTAACCCATGCAGGAGTAGCCGTATTCCATGTGGTAGCCACCGGGTGTTTCGGTGCGCCACAGCTTTTCCAGTTCGGCCGGCAGCGTGCCGGCGGCGCAGACCACGATGTCGTTGCGAGTGGAGTCGGGATTCGAGCGTTGCACGGCGCCGATGATCTCGCCGTCGTAAGGCAGGGTGCCGGCGGGAAGTTCGTGGCGGCCGGTGATGCCATCGACCACGGCGCGCCATTGATCGGCGCCGCGTTCGGCGTGTTGGCGCCACGCCATGTCACTCTGCCAGCCACTCAGCGCAGTGGACAGCGCCTCAAGCCCGAGCCGTGCGTCGGCAAGCATTTCCAGATGGCCACCTTTCAAGGCGTCATACGCATTGACGTTGAGCGTGACGATACGCGCTCTGTTGTAAAGCGCATTGGAGCCGGTGGTGAAATCCTGCAAGCGTGTGCCGACGGCGAGCACCAAATCGGCCTCAGCCAGCAACTCGTTGGCAGCGCTTGAGCCGCACACGCCGGCTGGCCCCAGTTGAAGCGCGTGATTCCAGGGCAGCGCACCCTTGCCGGCCTGGGTTTCAGCGACGGGCACGCCATGGGTTTCGGCAAAGTGACGCAACGTGGCGCTGGCCTGCGCATAAAGCACGCCGCCACCGGCAATCAGTACCGGACGTTTCGCATCGCGCAGCGCCTGCGCCGCCGTCGCGATCTCCTCGGCCGCGGCCGTGGTCTTACGTAAGGTGTGCAAATGATCTTCGAAGAACGTCACCGGCCAGTCGTAGGCTTCGGTCTGCACATCTTGCGGAAGCGCTAGCGTGACCGGGCCGCACATGGCCGGATCGGTCAGCACACGCATCGCGCGTGGCAGTGCCGTGAGCAGTTGTTCCGGCTTGACGATGCGGTCGAAGTAACAGGATACCGGACGCAGGCAATCGTTGACACTCACCGTGCCGTCGCCGAAGTCCTCAAGCTGTTGCAGCACCGGGTCGGGTGCGCGTGACATGAAAACATCGCCAGGCAACAACAGCACCGGCAGGCGATTCACATGGGCCAACGCGGCGGAGGTAACGAGATTGGTTGCGCCGGGCCCGATCGATGTGGTTACCGCCATCATGCGCCGGCGCATATGTGCCTTGGCATAAGCGATCGCCGCGTTCGCCATCGCCTGTTCGTTGTGCGCGCGATAGGTGGGCAAGGTTTCGCGTTGTTGATAGAGCGCCTCGCCTAATCCGGCGACGTTGCCGTGGCCGAAGATGGCGAACACGCCGCCGAACAGCGGAAGCAAGGCGTCGCTTTCGGGATCATGGACCTTCTGCGCATCGAGATAGCGCACCAGCGCCTGCGCCATGGTCAGCCGCACGGTGGCGCTCATACGGCCGCTCCGGCAGCGGTTCGCGTCGCGACGCCGCGAGCTTGGCGCCAGATGCTTGCCAGTTCGGCGAACTGCTGGCCTGCACGCGTGATCAGCGCATCGTCGTCGATCTCGCCGCGTAGCCACGCGGCAGCCGGCTCCATAAACAGACTGCGACCGACGGCGAAACCACGGCAACTGTGACTATGCGCGGCAGCAGTGAAGCCTTCGGCCAATTCGTTGAACGGGGCATTGAGGCCGAGTAGCAACACACCGCGACAATGCGGATCACGCTCGGCAATCAGTGCATCGATCGCATCCCAATCGGCGCGCGGCAGCGGCTTGAGCTTCCACCATTCCGGGCGGATGCCCAGGTTGTAGATGCGCTTCATCGCTCGCAGCACGCGCTCACCTTGGCTGGCGGTGACGGCCGGGTTGGCTGGAGGAATGACTTCCAGCAGCAGTTCGTGACCGCTCTGCTTCACCGCGTCGTATAGCGTATGCAACTGGGTTTCCTGCTCCAGCCGGGCTTCCGGCATGCCGTCCGGATCGAACGGCACCAGACATTTGACGACATGTTCGGCCGGCCAATGTTGCAACTGGCTGCCCACCGAGCGGCCGTATTCGAATTCGAGCGGGTTGGAGCCGGGTGTTTCGACCGGACGGCCGACCCACCAGCCGCGGCCGGTTGCCGCGTGGAGTGCATCTTCGCCATAGCGCTGATCGATCAGTACGCCGATGCGGCCGTGGAGCCCAAGTTCGCGTTCGCTGCGGGCCACCGCTTCCACCAGCAACTGCTTCAGGCGCGGCAGACGCGTTTCATCCGCACCGCACTCGCGTGCCAGTTCGAAGAACTGACTGCGATGATCGAAGGCGAAGACATGCAGGTCGTTCCAGATCGGGCGCGCCACGCTCACCCGATGCAGATGCGCCAGCTCGGCATCTTGGTCCGGGCGCTGCAGGCGTTCGGCGTTGGCGAGGAAGTAGTCCAGTTCTGCGCGGCTGGGCATTGCCGGCGCGCAGCCATGGCGCGATACCACGATGGCGCCGCATGCATTGGCATAAGCGCAGCTGCGTTCGATGCCTTCGTCGCGCAGCCAACCAAAGAGAAACCCCGCCATGAAAGCGTCGCCCGCGCCCAGCACGTTGAGCACCTCGACACGGCTACCGCGGAAGGTCGGTGTTTCGTCGATGCGTGCAGGAATAGCCGCTTCGATCACACTGCAACCCAATGCGCCGCGCTTTACGACCAGCGTGGCGGAAGTGAGCGCGCGTACGGCACGCAAGGCCGTAATGAGATCGTCGCTGCCGCCGGCGATGTGAAATTCCTCTTCGGTGCCGACGATCAGATCGAACTGCGGCAGGATGCCTTGCAGATGCGCGGTCACGCTGTCATTGGCAATAAAGCGGGTTTCGCCATCGCCGCGTCCGGTCAGACCCCACAGCACCGGGCGGTAATCGATATCCAGCACGGTGCGCACGCCGTGCTTGCGTGCGAAGGCCAGCGCCTTGCTGCTGGCGGCATGAACGCCGGGTGTCGAAAAATGCGTGCCGGTGATGGCGAGCGCGCCGCTGGAAGCGATGAATGCCTCGTCGATGTCGGCCTCGTTGATCGCCATGTCCGCGCAATTCTCGCGATAGAAGATCAGTGGAAACGTGTCGCGATCCTTGATGCCGAGCAGCACTAGCGCCGTCAGCCGCTGCGGGTCGACACGTACCTGGCTGACGTCGCAGCCTTCGCGCGTCAGCGTCTCCAGCAGGAAGCGACCCATATGGTCATCACCCACCCTGCTCAGCATGGCTGTGCGCAGTCCAAGCCGTGCCGCGCCGAAGGCGGTATTGGCGGAGGAGCCGCCCAGATACTTGGCGAAACTGGAGGCATCTTCGAGCCGGGCGCCAGGTTGCTGGGCATACAGATCGACTGCGAGGCGGCCGAGGCAGATCAAGTCGTACTTGTGTGAGGTCATCGCTGGCTACTTAAGTGGTGAGAAGGCGCGCTCAGGCTGCGGCGCGGCCTTCCAGTTCATCGACCAGGCTCTGGATCTCGGTGCCGCCGGCCATCATGTCGAGCACCTGCTCCTTGCTGATCTCGTTCTTGGTGAACGTGCCCATGGATTGGCCGCGGTTGAGCAGGGTGAAGCTGTCGCCGATCGGGTAGGCGTGGTGCACGTTGTGTGTGATGAAGATGACCGAAATGCCGCGCGCCCGCGCCGTGTGGATCAGCTTGAGCACGTTGCAGCTCTGCTTGACGCCGAGTGCGGCCGTGGGCTCGTCGAGGATCAGCACCTTGGCGCCGAAGTGAATCGCGCGGGCGATCGCCAGGCACTGTCGTTCACCGCCGGACATGGTGCCCACTGGCTGGTGCGGCGAGCGCACGTGGATGCCCATCTCGGCCAGCTTCTCGACGGAGACTTCCGCCGCATGGCGCATATCCATCACCGGAATCACGCCGAACAGTTTGCGCATCGGCTCGCGGCCGGCGAAGAAGTTGCGCGCCACACTCATCAGCGGCACCAGGGCCAGGTCCTGGTAGACCGTGGCGATGCCCATGTCGAGCGCTTCGCGAGGGGATTTGAACTGCACTTCCTTGCCTTCGATTAGATAACGGCCCTTGTTCGGCCGATGCACGCCGGCCAGGGTCTTGATCAAAGTGGATTTGCCGGCGCCGTTGTCACCGAGCAAGCAATGCACTTCGCCGCGACGCAGGCGCAGGGTTACGTCCTGCAGCGAAATCACGGTGCCGAAGAACTTGCTGATGCTTTCCAACTGGAGGATGTAGTCGTTGCCATCGGTAGTCATGACCATGCCCTCACTTGCCGTTGCCCGCGCGCGAGCGGATGTAGTGGTTGAACAGCACCGCCAGCAACAACATCGCGCCGAGGAAAACGCGGTACCAGTCAGAATCGAAGTTGGTATAGGAGATGCCGATCTGCACCACGCCGAAAATCAGCGCGCCGAAGCAAGCACCCAGCACTGAGCCGTAGCCGCCGGTGAGCAGCGTGCCGCCGATGACGGCCGCGATGATCGCCTCGAATTCTTTCTGCAGGCCGCGATCCGCAGCGGCGGAGCCCACGTCGGCCACCTGCAGCACGCCGAACAGGCAGGCACAGAACGCAGTAAACACGAACAGGCTGATCTTCACGCGGTTCACCGGTACGCCAACGTTCTTGGCGGCGTTGGCGTCGCCGCCTACAGTGAAGATCCAGTTGCCATAGCGTGTTTGCGACAACACAAAACCCGCGCCCACCGCTATCACCAGCCACCACAGCATCACCTTGGGCAGGCCGTTTACCACCGGCGCGCCATTGGGCAGCTTGTCGATCAGGCCGACACTGGCCAGCCAGCCGAACACGCCCTGCAGCGTGCTGCCTTGAAACAGCGCGTGCACTACCGGATCCCGCGTCACGCTCTCGCCGACGCCGCTGACGATCGTGCTGTTGGAGAAATGCGTGGACAGCACCAGAGTAAGTCCGCGCAGGATGAACATGAAGGCGAGGGTGACGATGAAGCTTGGCAGCTTGGTGCGCACCACCAGATAACCGTTGAGCCAACCCAGCGCCATGCAGCCTGCGAAGGCGAACAACATCGCCGCCCACATCGGCCAGCCCATGAACATCGAAGGCACCGCCATCATCATGCCGGCGAAGCCGATCATCGAACCGATCGATAGATCGAACTCGCCGGCGATCATCAGCACGCAAGCGCCGACCGCGATGATGCCGAGATAGGCGGCGACCTGGGCCCAGTTCATCACACCATCAAGGTTGAACATGCCCGAGTCGCCAGCGAACACGCCGAAGAAGGCAAAGACCAACAGCGTGCCGGCGATGGAACCGACCTCCGGGCGATGCAGCAGGGCACGCCAGGGCGAAATGCGCCGTACGCGTTCGTCGCCGCTGGCGGTGGTTGAGCTCTTGTGGCCGAGTTCGATGGTCATGTCGGGGGAGGTCGCACTCATGGTTTACGTACCTGTAGTGAAGCGTTCGACGATACGGTTCGCGGGTTTAGCGGTATTGGCCTGCGTACTTCTCGACGGTTGCTACGTTGTCCTTGGTGACAAAGGCGGGGCCGGAACTCACGCCATCCTTGTTGTAGACAGGTTCCAGCCCGTATTCCTTCAAGCGGTTCTGAAACTTCGGGTTGCTCTGGAGTTTGGCGACGATCGCTGCCGGGTCTTTGGTCTTGTCCTGGTGCGCGATCACCAGCGCCGCGATCGCCATGTAGCCCTGCAGATAAGGCTGCTGGTCGATGGCGAAGTTCACCGTGCCTTGCTTGATGGCCTGGATGATCGCGGGCGATAGGTCGAAAGTGACGAAGTAGATCTTGCCGGCTAGACCCATCTGCTGCAGCGTCTGGATAGTCGGTTCAGCGGAATTCGGGCCCAGTGCCAGCACTGCCTGGGTATTCGGGTTGTTGCGCAGGTAGGCGCCCACCTTGCTGGCGACCACGGTGGGGTCAACGCCCGTGTCGATCATCGACGTATGTAGATCGGCGCCGATGGCATCGGCAAAACCCTTGCAGCGCTCCATCGCGGCCACGTTGGTGGTGTTGTGATTCACGCACAGGAACGAACTGACGCCTGCCGCTTTGGCGCGCTCGCCGGCGGCCTTGCCGGCGTCGTATTCGGGCTGGCCGATATGCATGATCGCGCCCAGCTTGGCGCTCTGCTCGGCGGTGCCGGAATTGATGGTGACGAGCGGGATGCCCTTGGCGGTAACACGCACAGCGGGTTTGGAAAGCACGTCGAAATCGGCGATGTCGAAAGCCACTCCGTCGTAGTTGCGCGCAGCAGCCTGCTCGATCAGGCGGGCCATGTCGGCCAAGTCACCGTTTGGTGGGTTGCGATAGTCCACTTGCACGTCGAAATCCTCGCCCGCCTGTTTGATGGCGTTCTTCACGGTGTTCCACCATGAATCGGAGTCGGGTGCGTGGCTTATCAGCACGTAACGTTCGCTGCTCTGCGGAGCCTCCCTCTTGCCGCTGCATGCCGACAGACCCGCGCCGGCGACCATGAGAGCCGCCAGCCACAGAGAGCATTTCCATACGCGCATAAAGCCTTTCCTCGAGCAGGTCGGCATCCCGGCCGGCGGTTATCGGGTAGCGCTGCATCCAGGCGGAGCGGCGCCGGGTCAGAGAGGCCGAGAATAGGAACGCCGATCCCGATTTTGCAATTTGCATTGCAACATAGAAAAAACTGGAAGAAAAATTCTATCTGTTGCATAACATGGCGCGCCGCTTGGTTTGCGCCTTCTTGGCGGGGCGGCGGATACCCATCGCAGGAAATGGTCATGAGCAAACGCAATCCGGTGGACGAGTTGTTGCAACGGATCGCCGACGAGTACGACGAGCTGCCGCGCCAATTGCAGGGTGTGGCCACGTACATCGAGCAGCATCGCGCCAACATCATGGTCCAGCGCATCAATGAAGTGGCCGACGGCTGCGGCGTGCACGCTTCGGCCGTGGTGCGTTTCGCCCAGCGCTTCGGCTACTCGGGCTATAGCGAGATGCAAACGGTGTTTCGCAGCGCCTACACCGAAGCTGTGACGCCGGCACGAAGCTATCAACAGCGCATCCGCAAAGTGATCGCCGACGAAAGTGCACCGATGACCACGGCGCAGATGGCCCTGCGCTTCATCGACGCCAGCCGTGCCGGCCTCGACGAACTGGCCGGCGAGTTCGACAGCAAGGCTTTTGACGAGGCAGTCGATCTGTTGGTGAAGGCCGAGAATATCTACGTAATTGCGGTGCGCCGCACTTTCGGCATCGCCAGCTACATCGCCTACGCCCTGCAACACACGGAAAAACGCGTGCATCTGGTCAGTGGACTGGGTGGCATGTTTCGCGAGCAGATCCGCAGCATCGGCAAGAACGATGTGCTGATCGCCATCAGCTTCCCGCCTTACGGCAAGGAAACTCTCTATTGCGCGCGGGTTGCCCATCAGCACAAAGCTAAGGTGCTGGCGGTAACCGACAGCGCACTGGGTCCGCTGGCGCGCGATGCCTCCGCACTGCTCAAGGTCAACGAAGGCAGCGCGTTCGCCTTCCGCGCACTCACCAGCACCATCTGTCTTTGCCAGGCGCTGTTCGTGGCACTGGCTTACAAACTCGAACTGAAGGTCGAAGAGACCTCGCATCCCGGAGAATACGATGACTGATTCGCAACGTATCGGCGTAGCGGTGTTTGGCGCCGGTCGCATCGGCAAGATCCACGCCGGAAACCTGGCGCGTCATCCGCACGCGCAATTGCGCTACGTGGTCGACGTGCACGCACCCTTCGCTGAAGAGCTGGCTGCGAAACACGGTGCTGCCGTTGCTACCGTGGAGCAGGCGCTGGCCGATCCGGCGATCCGTGCCGTGGTGATCGGTTCGAGCACGGATACGCATGCCGATCTGATCCAGCGGTCCGCCGCCGCCGGCAAGGCGATCTTCTGCGAGAAGCCGGTGGACCTTGATGTGGAGCGCGCACGCGCTTGTGCCGTGGCGGTGAAGAAAGCCGGCGTGACTTGCATGATCGGTTTCCAGCGACGCTTCGATCCCACCTTTGCCGCGCTCAAGCAAAGACTGGATGCAGGCGAGATCGGTACGCCGGAAATGCTGGTGGTTACCAGCCGCGATCCTTCGCCACCGCCGGCTGCCTACATCGCGCGCTCAGGCGGTGTATTCAAGGACATGCTGATCCACGACTTCGACATCTTTCGCTGGATCCTTGGCGGCGAAGCGGTCAGCGTGCACGCCACTGGCGCTTCGCCGAACCTGCCGGAGGTCGCAGCTGCTGGCGACATCTCTCACGCCGCCGTCACCTTGCGCACGCGTGATGGCGCGCTATGCCAGATCAACACCTCGCGCCGCGCTGCCTACGGTTATGACCAGCGTTTCGAAGTACTTGGTAGCAAGGGCCTGCTGCAGGCCGGCAATGTGCGGCCGACGCAGGTCGTTGCGTGGGGCGAGCAGGCGATCAGCAGCGACAAGCCGGAAGCCTTCTTCCTGGAGCGCTACCGCGATGCGTACGCGCTGGAAATCGAACACTTTTTCGATGCGCTCGCCAACGGCACGCCGGTGCGCACCACCATCGAGGACGGCATTAAGGCGCTGGAACTCGCGGAGCTGGCGACACAGTCATGGCGCGAAGGTAGAGCGCTGGAGTGCTCTGTTTAGAGTGGTGCGCCACAATAGGAAAGGGAATCGAAAATCGTCAATAGGTATAGAACATAGCTCCGTGGCCGTCATTCCCGCGAAAGCGGGTACGCGGGGAGAGCACATGGATGTGCTCGGCTTTGAGGAGCGAGGAATCCATGTTGCTCTGATACAAAAGCGAAGATGGATTGACCAGCTTCGCTGTTGAAAAGCGCCTCCGCTTTCGCGGGAATGACGGCCAAGGAGAGTTACGTGCTACCTCGCTTCGATGCCGATCAGGCCTCGGCGTCGTCCTCTTCTTCCTCGTCATCCTCTTCGTCTTCGGCGAATTCGGACAGCTCTTCGACGCGCAGGAAGTGAGTGATTTCATCGGCAAAGACGATGCGCTTGCCATTGGCGCACATTGGGCGCACTTCCTGCTGCTTGTTGCCGTTGTCGAGCGTTTCGGTCAAGGCGAAACAGACCAGCGCCGCGGCGCTTTCCTCGCCGCTTTCGTCGTAGACAGCGACCCAGCCGGTGGCGGGAAGAATCTGCAGAATGTTCGTTTGCTTGGACATGACAGCTCCGCGTGATGAGAACGCGCAAGCATGACTGGCGTGCATGACGATCGCAAGCGTGCAAGCGGATGTGCGCTGTCACACCAGGCCGGTCACATAAAAGACGCCGATCACCACGAACACCGCCGCCGTCTTGATCAGCGTCACCGCAAACACATCCCGATACGACTGCCGATGTGTCAGCCCCGTGACCGCCAGCAAGGTGATCACCGCGCCGTTGTGTGGCAGCGTGTCCATGCCGCCCGAAGCCATCGCAGCCACGCGATGCAACACGTCCATCGGAATACCCGCCGCCTTCGCGTTCTGCACGAATGTCTCTGCCATCGCGGCAAGTGCGATGCTCATGCCGCCGGAGGCCGAGCCGGTGATGCCGGTCAGTGACGTCACTGATTCGGCATGTTGTACTTTCGTACGATGGCGTGGCTGTGCGAGCTTGCTATGGTAGGCGGATGAATATCCGCAATCCCGTGACGAGCATCGCCGCACTGGCCCTTTTCGCTTGCGCTGCGCAGGCATTTGCGACGGAGCCTTCGATGCAAGGAATCGAATTCGTGCAGGGTGAGGTGAGCGTTACCACGCATCGCGACCATGATGATCTGCTCAGTGCGGGCCTTGGCCTGGAAGGTTTGAAGGGAGCGCCCGCACCGTTTGCGAACCCGGCGCAGCCCACCGTGCAGGAATTGCGTCGTCGCGCGATCCAGATGAGTTGGAAGGGCATCGCTGATCTCGGCCCGCTGGGTGGATACGGCACGGTCTACGGCGCCGTTCCCGCGGTGCCGGGGCGGGAATATCAGGCTTTCGCGAAGATTCCCGGTGCGCATGCGTCGCATCGTGTGATGGTGCAGGTGCCTGATCATTTCGACAAAGCGCATCGCTGCCTGGTGGTGACGGCTTCGTCCGGTTCGCGTGGCATCTATGGCGCGATCGCGCTGGCCGGTGCGTGGGGCCTGCCTCGCGGTTGTGCGGTTGCGTACACGGACAAGGGCACAGGTTCCGGTTATTTCGATTATGCCGACAACAGCGGCGTCGCCTTGAATGGCGAACGTGCGAAGCGCAGCACGACGATGCTGGAATTCGAACCGCCCGCGACGAAAAGCGAGGGTATTGCCTTCAAGCACGCGCATTCGGGCGACAACCCGGAAGCCGACTGGGGTCGCCATGTGTTGCAGGCTGCACAGTTTGGTCTGTCGATGCTGGATCGCGCGTTTCCGGATCAGGCGCCTTTCACACCGCAGAACACCAAGATTATCGCGACCGGCCTTTCCAATGGCGGCGGCGCAGTGCTGCAGGCGGCGGGGCTGGATGAGCATCACATGCTTGCCGGCGTAGTGGCCCTGGAACCGAACGTGCACACGCCGAACCACGGACGCGCGCTGTACGACTACGCGACCGAAGCGGCGATGTGGCTGCCTTGCGCCTTGATGGATGCACGCTTTGCATCCACGCCGTTCGCACGCGATGCGCAGGGCGCGCCGCACGCTGCATGGGCGACGCGCTGCGCAAGCCTGCATGCACAAGGTTTGCTGAAAACCGCTACGCCCGAACAGCAAGCGGCCGAAGCGTACGAGCATTTGCGTGGCACCGGCTGGACAGATCAAGCCATGGCCACCGCCGCGTCATCGACCGCGCTGGATCTGTGGCGCGTGATCAGCGCAGCGTATGCATCGGCGTATCTGCGCCGCGACGCTGACAACATGCCATGCGGCTATCGCTATGCGGCCATCATCAACGGCAAGCCGGGCGTGGCCGACGAAGCCATGCGCGCAAGCTGGTGGGCGGACGGTTCCGGTATTCCACCCGGCAACGGCATCGGCCTGTTCGGCGGTATCGATGAAAGCGCCGACCCGCAGCTTGCCGGCATCGCCTGCCTGCGCAAGCTGTGGACGAGTGACGATGCGGATGCGCGCGCACTGCATGCATCGGTGCAGGCGTTGGCGGCGCGGCTTCCGCGCAAGGATTTGCCGATGTGGGTATTGCATGGCGCCGACGATGGCCTGCTGCCCACGGCATTCACTTCGGAACCGTATATCGCATGGCTGCATGCAGAAGGGCGCCAGCCGCTGTACTGGAAGGTGCCGCATGCACAGCACTTCGATGCCTTCCTCGCGCTGCCCGGCTTTGGCGACAAGCACCTGCCGCTGCTGCCGTATGGCTATGCAGCGCTTGATCGGCTGTGGGCGCATCTGTTCCAGGCGCAGCATTGGCCGGCGGAACTGCCGGTACCGGCAGGGACTGCACGCGGTACAGGTGAGCTGCAAGCGAGCATGCTCGGCATGTAGGTTGGGGTTCTCACCCCGACCTACGCCTGAGGCGTTCTTGGGGGTATTCTTGTGGGTTCGGCACCCTGTGTTTCCGGGGCGCACGTTTGTTCAATACCACAAGGAATATCCATGACCATCCAAGTCACGATCACCACCAACCGCGGCCCGATCCACCTGCGCCTGCATGACGACAAGGCGCCGGTGACGGTAGCGAGCTTCGTCAACCTGGCGCGTCGCGGCTACTACGATGGTTTGGCGTTCCATCGCGTCATCCCCGACTTCATGATCCAGGGCGGCTGCCCCGAGGGTAGCGGCCGCGGCGGTCCGGGCTATCGTTTCGAGGACGAGTTTCATACCTCACTGCGCCATGACAAGCCGGGCATCCTGTCCATGGCCAACGCCGGTCCGCGCACGAACGGCAGCCAGTTCTTCATCACCCACGGCGCCACGCCCTGGTTGGACGGCAAGCACAGCGTGTTCGGCGAAGTGGTTGGCGCCGAAGACCAGAAGGTGGTCGATGCGATCAAACAGGGTGACGCGATCGAGAAGGTCACCGTGGAAGGTGACGTGGACGCCCTGCTGGCCGCCCAGGCCGAGCGTGTGAAGGAATGGAACGCGGTGCTCGATCAGCGCGGCTGAAGGTTGCTAGTTCCCTCTTCCCCTTCGGGGAGAGGGAACGATATCAGACGCGTTTTCACGCCACTGTTACGACTGTGTAGCCCGCGTCGACATAGAATCGGCAGGCTTGGATCTTTCTCAAAGGAGCACGGCCATGTCGTTACTCGATAGCTTGGGCAGTCTGTTGGGCGGAAATCAGGGCGGTGGCGGCAATTCGTTGATATCGGTAGCCGGGGCGTTGATCCAGCAGGCCGGTGGCGTGCAGGGTCTGACCAGCACGTTGCAGCAGCACGGTCTGGGCGGAGCGGTGCAATCCTGGGTCGGCACGGGTGTGAACCAGGCCATTTCCGGTGATCAGCTCAATGAAGTGCTGCAGAAGTCTGGCCTGGATTCGGTGGTGAACAACGCGGCCGGCAAGCTCGGCGTGGATCCCGGCCAACTGGTTGGTCAGCTCGCGCAGGTGTTGCCGCACGCGGTGGATCACCTCACACCGAACGGTGAAGTGCCGTCGAACGGTGGTGGCGGTTTCGATCTTTCCATGTTGGGCGGTCTGGCCGAAAAGCTGCTCGCCTCGAAGACAGCCTGAGCGTAGTGCATACAAAAAAGCACGGCGGATTCCCCCGCCGTGCTTTTTTTACGTCCATTGAGCGCTGAGATATCAGTGCTGGATGAAGCGCAGCAGGTACACCAGGATGATTGCGCCGACGATCGACAGCAGAAAACCCGCTGTGTGGAATTTCTGACCGGGCGTGGGTTTGCTGAACAACGTACCGATGAAACCACCGATCACGGAACCGACGATGCCCACCACGGTGGTCATGATGAACCCATAGTGCTCGGCGCCGGGCACGATCCAGCGTGCAATCAGGCCGACGACGAAACCGACGATGATGGACCAGATGATATGAAACATGGACTTCCCCTTTGTCAGAGCCTTGCAGGTTGGTCGTGACACCCCACCGCCTTAAGGCGGTCCCGCGCCATCATGCCAGTGCAGCATGTCGACGCAATAGGAATTTTCTGGGTCTGTATCCGCTGCCCCTCCGGTTGACGCAGCGCCGCATGCTAAAATCCGCCGGTTTGCTGTCCCGTACCCCCGAGGAAAGCCATGCCCCAGCTCGCTCAACGCGTCGGTCGTGCCAAACCCAGCGCGATCATGGTCATCGCCGAAACGGCCAAGCAGCTCAAGGCCGCCGGTCGCGACATCATCAGCTTTTCCATCGGCGTACCTAACTTCCTGCCCGGCGAACACGTGTACGCGGCGGCTCGTGAAGCGCTTTCGCATGACAGCGGCCAGTACGGCAGTAACCGCGGCTCCGACGCGCTGCTGGATGCCTTCCTCAAACACATCGAGGCGCTCGGCTTTACCGGTTATGGGCGCCTGAACCTGTCGGTGGGCATCGGCGCCAAGCAGGTGCTGTACAACCTGGCCGAAGCGCTGCTCAACGAAGGAGACGAGATCTGCTTCGCCGCGCCGTACTGGACCACCTATCACGACATCGCCGACATCGTGGGCGCGAAAACCAACGTGCTGCATTGCGGCCCGGAGCAGCACTACAAGCTCACGCCGCAGCAACTGGAAACGGCGCTGGCGCGCAAGCCGAAAGTGTTCCTGTTCAACAATCCGTCCAATCCCACCGGCATGGTCTACACGCGCGAGGAAATCGCGGCGCTGGCGGACGTGCTGGCACAGTATCCAGATACGTGGATCATCACCGACGACATCTACAACTCGATGGTGTTCGATGGCATCGGCTATCACAACTTTGTGTTTTCGCAGCCGGGCCTGCGCGATCGCTTGATCTTCGTCGATTCGGTGTCCAAGACCTACGGCATGCCGGGCTGGCGCGTGGGCCTGATCGCCGGGCCGGAAAACGTGGCCAAGGCAGTAACCACGCTCAATTCCAATCACATCACCAGCGTGCCGGAAGTGATCGCTGCCGCGGCCATCGCCGCCTTCAGTGGCCCGCAGGATGTTCCGCAGGCCAAGTGCAAGGAATTCGCACAGAAACGCGATGTAGTGCTGGCCGCGCTGGCGCAGATTCCGGGCGTGGTGTGTCCGCGTCCGCAAGGCGCCTTCTATGCATTCCCGGATATCTCGGTGGCGTTCGGCAAAAGCCACAACGGCACGCGCATCGAGACCGACGTGGATTTCTGCGCCGCGCTGTTGGGCGCAAAAGGTGTGGCCTGCGTGCCCGGCTCGGCGTTCGGCGAGCCGCGCGCCATGCGTATTTCCTATACCTGTCCTACGGCTCAGCTCGAACCCGGCCTTGCGCGCATCGCCGAGTTCTTCGCCGAGCTGACTTGACCTCTTTTTACGGCCCGCGTCGCTACGATGCGGGCTTTGTCATTTTATGCACCTGAAGGAGTTGCCACGATGAAAGCCCCCGTTCGTGTTGCCGTGACCGGCGCAGCCGGCCAGATCGGTTACGCCCTGCTGTTCCGCATCGCCGCCGGCGACATGCTCGGTCCAGATCAGCCGGTAATTCTGCACTTGCTCGAAATCACCCCGGCACTGCCCGCGCTGCAGGGCGTGGTGATGGAGCTCAACGATTGCGCCTTCCCGCTGCTGGCCGGCGTGGTCGCCACCGATGACGTGAATGTTGCCTTCAAGGACGTCGATTACGCGCTGCTGGTCGGCGCGCGTCCGCGTGGCCCGGGCATGGAGCGCAAGGATCTGCTGGAAGCCAACGGCGCCATCTTCGCGCCGCAGGGCAAGGCGCTGAACGATCACGCCAAGCGCGACGTGCGCGTGCTGGTGGTCGGCAACCCGGCCAACACCAATTCGCTGATCGCACAGCAGAATGCGCCAAGTCTTGATCCGAAGTGCTTCACCGCGATGGTGCGCTTGGATCACAACCGTGCGCTATCGCAGCTCGCCGAGAAGACCGGCAAGCACACCACCGACATCAAGAAGGTCACCATCTGGGGCAACCACAGCTCCACGCAGTATCCGGACCTGCACCACGCCACTGTGGGCGGCAAGGCTGCACTCAGCCTGGTCGACCAGACCTGGTACGAGAAGGATTTCATCCCCACCGTGCAGCAGCGCGGCGCGGCCATCATCAAGGCGCGTGGCGCCTCTTCCGCTGCTTCGGCCGCGTCCGCCGCGATCGATCATATGCACACCTGGGCACTCGGCACCGCGGAAGGTGACTGGGTGTCGATGGGCATTCCGTCCGACGGCTCGTACGGCATCCAACCAGGCGTGATCTACGGCTATCCGGTAACCGTGAAGAACGGCAAGTACGAAATTGTGCAGGGCCTGGAGATCAATGACTTCTCGCGTGCCCGTATGGAAGCCACCGACAAGGAACTGCGTGAAGAGCGCGCTGGCGTCGAGCATTTGTTTGCGAAGAAGTAATTCACGGCTTCGCATCGCCAAACGAACGGCCATCCGTGAGGGTGGCCGTTTTTTTACGGCATCAATTTGGTAAGTAGGTTCGTTCTTGCCTCACCGTCATTCCGGCGAAGGCCGGAATCCAGTTTGAATACGCGTCCGAAGGACACAACACTTTTTGTATTGAGTGCTTCGCACAACGTATTTGCACTGGATGATTCGCTTCGCTCACCCCTTCGGGGCCGTCCTTCGGACGTTCTCCGCGCTTCGCGCTCCGTCCGGCCTTCGCCGGAATGACGGTGAGGGAAATGGGATGCCTCAGCGCAGCTGATAGCTAAAAGCGAAATTCACCCGCGGCGAGCGATGCGTAGTACCCAGCGGCTTGTCGCCCACCGGCTGCGCCACGGTGAGATCGAACGAATAGTAGTGCTTATCCGTCCATCGCACGCCGATGCCGGCAGAACCGAGTTTGGCAGGTGCGGGCGCGCCGACGTTGAGATACACCCGCGCCAACTGCGTGACCACATACGGTGTAACTTGCCTTACCCAGCGGTTGGACAAGTCGTAATGCTGGTTCACTTCGAACGATGCGCCCCAGCCGCTATCGCCGGCGGTTTCGCCGGGATCGTACGCCAAGCCGTAGCGTGGACCACCGAAGCTCACCTGCTCGGTGGTCGGCAGTGTGTTGTGGCTGTATTGCCCGGTGATGCTGAAAACCGTGCCGAAGCGATGTGGCCATACGTCGCTTTGCAGAAAGGTAGCGTCGTAACGTGTGAAGGTCGGGTCGACCGGCGAGACCAGCACGAGATTGCCGAAGCGAGTCACCACGCTGGCGTTGGCACCAAGACCATCGATGCCGCGCGCAATCTCCAGGTTGATCTTCTGCACGCTCGTGTCGCTAGCCTTGAGGTAGTCCAGCTTGCCGTTGAAGACGCGCAGGCCGTCGTGCTGGATCAGGCGTGCACCGGTGATGGTGTTGGTGTACGTCTCTGTGAGCGTGGTGACGTAAGCACCGCCGGTTGCGGTGACATTGGTGTGGTTGTTCAACAGCAGTGGGTAGCTGACGGAAAGCGCGAACTGATCCTGGTGCAAGGTCTGCTGCAGGTAGTAGGGCAGCTGGTTGTCGGTATTCGGATTGCCTTGGTAGTGCGAACCGTTGAAGTGCAGCATCGCGCCGTCCGAGGCCAATGGCTGCAGATAGCTGAGCGAATACAGGTGCTGATGGCCCGGGCCGGGCGGGAGCAGGATGGAGAAGCCGATTTGCTCGGCGAACGGCAGTAGCCCGTTTTCTGTCACGCTGGTCAGGCCCTGCACGCCAGGATGATTGAAATCGATGCCGGTGGTGGCATTGAAGCGTGAGCGCTTCACCGTGAGCACCAGGCGGGTCGCGCCATCCGTGGTGGTGGGCGCTGGTACGTTCGCATCGATATGCACGCCTGGCAGCATGCCCAACACTTGCAGATACCGCTCGAAGGTTTTCTGCCGCAGCGGACGGTCTTTCGCGATGTGCGCGGCGATCGCGCGAATTTTCGGTTCGACGTTGCCCGCGTCGCCATGGACGTCTACTTCCGCCACGTAGCCTTCTACCACGATGATGTGCACGTCGCCGTTGGCAAAATCCTGCGTGGGCACAAAACCGAACGAGAGGGCGTAACCATGCGCCTTGTAGACGGCGCTGATTTTCGCCGCCGCATCGAGTACATCGGAAACGTGCACTGTCTTGCCGGTCATCGGGCTGAACAGCGCAGCGACTTCCTTGAACGGCACCGCGTGGACACCGACCACGTCGAAACGCCTCGGCGTGATGGATGTAGCGAGCAGTGCGGCCAGACGCGGATTGGCCGCGCGAGTTTGTACTTCGGTAGTGACCTTGGGCGCCACCGGCGTTTCCACGCGTGGCAGGTTTTGCAGTGGGTTGGCGGTTACCGGCGGACGCACTTGTGCCTCCGCCGGCATCGACATCACGATTGAGACGCCGAGAGCTGGGCCGATCCATGCCTTCATGCGATGCCCCTGTTTGCAGTTTCAGGCGCGAAAAGAGTTCACACCGATAAGGCGGAGGCGGCCGGTAAGCCGCCTCCGTTCAACGCTTCATCGCTGTCGTCGTGTCAGTTACAGACTGTGCTTGCCGAGCAAGCCGAGCAGGCCCTGGTCTTTGTTGCTGCTGCTCGATGAGGAGCTGCCGGTCGCCGCGCCGATCAATCCACCCGTGCCGCTGGTGCCGGTGAGGCTGGCCACACCATTGACCACGTTGCTCACGGTTTGCGTGACCGGTTGCAAGGCGCCGTTGACACCGGCCGTACCGCCGCTGCCTACCGAAGCGACCGTATTGCCAGCGGTAGTGACGACGTTGCCGACGAGGCTGGTCACCGGGCTAAGTCCCGAGGCCGTACCAGAGCCTGTGGCACTGGCAAGCGCTTGGCCTGTACTTGCGAGCGTCTGGCCAACGCCGGTGACTGCGTTCGTGGCACCTGCCGCGGTGACACCTACCGGATTGCTGATGCTGCCCGACTGACCGAGGCCGGCAGTAACGCCATTGCCAAGCGTCGTAACGGCACTGCCAGCACCTTGCACCGTATTGCCCACCAACTGCGTGACAGGTGATGCACCGGGCACCGAGGAACCCGTGCTGGCCACCTGTGCGCCCACCGCAGAAACAATGCTACCCACGCCGCTGGTGGCGTTGCCGCCCACCTGCGACGCTGTTGCGACCAGATTGCCGCCGCCGGCAGTGTTGCTTTGACCCAGCGTCGCTACGGGCGTCACCGTGTTGCTGACGGCTTGCGTCACCGTCTTCACTAATCCGGTGCTCAAGGTGTGATCGAGTGGCGTGCTGCCCGCCGAAACATCGTTGCCGACGGTCGATACCACGCCACCGAGCGTGGAGGTGATCGGTTGGATCGGCGAACCCTGGAAAGAACCGACGCTGGCCACTGTCTGGCCGAGATCGTTCACGGCTTTACCGGAGTCGTTCACGACGCCGCCCAGACTTTGTACTGTGGTGCCGACCGGATCGCTGCTGTTGCCGATCTGGCCGAGCCCGCTGCTTACGCCACTACCCAGTGCGACAACGGCATTGCCGGTGTTGGCAATGACACCGCTCAATCCTTGTGTAAGGGCGTTGTTGCCCAATAGCGATTGATTGGTCAGTTGCGAACCGACAGTGCTGACGGCACCGCCAAGACCCGATACCACGCCACCCGCGCCAGTGGCCACGCTGCCGATCAGGTTGGAAGGTTGCGGCGTGCCGGAGCCGCCATTACCACCGCCGCCGCCTCCATTACCGCCACCACTTCCTCCATTACCACTGCCGTTGCCACCACTGCCGCTACCACTACCACCTGTGCCGGTAATACCACCACTGCCCGAGCCGGAACCGCTGCCGGTACCCGTACCTGTTCCACTACTACCACTGCCACTGCTACCCGTGCCGCTATTGCCGCTGCTACCGGAAGTACCCGAACCTTCCGATCCAGAGCTGCCGCTGCTACTCGATCCGCTGCCTGCAGGACCAACCCCTAGACCTCCCGACGAACTGCGCACCGAACCTGATCCGCTGCACGCCGCCAAAGACAAGACGGTTGCTGCGATCAAGCTGGCCAGAAGGGTCTGCTTGAAAATGTTGCCCGAAGATACGCTACGCATGACTCATCACTCCTTGAACGCGGTGCGTTCCAGCGCAGGCGTTGCGCCTGTTTGGATGCGCCAGTGAAAGTAGACATCAATCCCCCCGACCGGCTCATGCACGCCGGCGACGCTCGTAGCTTGGGACCCCTAGTGTGGATTGCCTGAATGCCTACATGAGTGGGATCGGGCGTCTTGATCCTGCGTGCACACAGGTGAATGGATTGTGGAGAATCCGTGTAGCCCGACGTTACATTGCGTGACGTGGTGCGCTATTTCCGAAAATGCATACAGATTGCCGTTTTTGTTGGCACGATTTATTCCCGAATGGCGCGCAACTCGCGTCCTTCGGGCGATACGCGCAACACCGAGCCCTGTTCGTACCAGTCGCCCAGCACGATACGTTCGGCCGTCTGGCCGTCCAATTCGAAATGGTGAACGGCGGGGCGATGAGTGTGCCCGTGGATAAGGTGTTTCACGCCAGCATTGCGCATGGCTTGGGCCACGGCGTCGGCGTTGACGTCCATGATGGTTTCCTGGGCGCTGCTGGTGTGGGCGCGGCTCTCTGCACGCGCCTTCGCGGCAAGCGCGCGACGCGCTTCCAGCGGCATGGACAGCACCTGCTGTTTCCATTCTGGTGAGCGCACCTGGCGGCGGATCTGCTGGTACGCCACGTCGTCGGTGCATAGCACATCGCCGTGCATCAGCAGAGTCGGCGTGCCGTAGAGATCGTGCACCGCGCCGTCTTCGACCAGCGTGAGGCCGGCGCGCGCGGCATACGTTTCGCCGAGCAGAAAGTCACGATTGCCGACCATGAAGTACACCGGCACGCCAGCGTCACGCACGGCGCCGGTGGCCCGGGCGATGCGCTGTGGCAATTCCGCATCGTCATCGTCGCCGACCCATGCCTCGACTAAGTCGCCGAGGATGTACAGCGCATCCGCGCGGCGCACTTCGTCGCCGGCCAGGTAGTGTTCGAACAGCGAGGTGATGTGCGGGCGGCTGTCGTCCAGATGCAGGTCGGAAATGAACAGCGTGCTCATTTCGACTTGCGTGGTGTAGCGACGGCAGGTTTTGCTGTGGAGGCAGGTACAGCCGGTGCTTCTTCGCCGATCACGTTCACGCTCCCGATCGCCACTAACGGATTGGGCACGTCTGCGGCGAAGGGGCCTTGCGCACGCGTTGGCAGGCCGGCGATCTTGTCCACCACGTCCATGCCTTTCACTACTTTGCCGAATACGGTGTAGCCCCAGGTGAGGCCGTTCTGATTGCCGGCGTAATCGAGGCGGCGATCGTCCACCAGATTGATGAAGAATTGCGACGTGCCGGAATTGGGGTCCGCACCGCGCGCGACGGCGACCGTGCCACGCAGGTTGGAAAGGCCGTTGTCCGCTTCACTGGGCACGGGGGAGTGCGTGCGTCGCGGCTGCAGTTCGGCGGTGTAGAGACCACCCTGGACGAGGTAGCCGGAAATGACGCGATGGAACACGGTGCCGGCGTAGAAGCCTTCGTGCACGTAGCGCAGGAAATTCGCCACGCTCTTGGGCGATTTATCCGCGTAGAGCTCCAGCGTGATGTCACCTTGCGAGGTGTGCACGATCACTGTTGGATTGGCGACCGCCGGTGCAGCAGGCTCGGCGGCCGGCTTGGTGGTCTGCGCAACGGCGAGCGGAGCGACGAGGAAGAGGGCGGTCAGCAGGTACTTGGGCATGATAAGGGGCTGTACGGCTGAAATATCCGCGCATGATACGCGGCTTATTGGAGCGGGGAACAGGGAACGAGGAACATGGAACGTGAGGCTTTACGTCAGAACGGCCATTGCGCTGCAAAAACGGCTGCTTGACGTCAACGGCATTGTCGCCAAGCTTGCCGTTCCCCGCTTTATCAATCCGTTCCAATCGACAGCGTCAGACCAAGCTCCGTCATCGGCGTGATTTCCTGCTCCAGATCCGCCTGAGTAAGCGGATGCTGCTCCACCCACACAGCGGGCAGGCGCAAGCCAAGGCGCTGCGCGGTGGTGACGAGGCGCATCGGCGGCAGCGATTCCGGGCGGCGTGCGCGCCGGAACAGCACGGCCAGGCGCAGCAGCGCGGTGATGTGTCTGGCGAGCTGGCGGTAACGCTGTGGCAAGCTGGAGAAAGCCGTCTTTTCCGGCTTGCGTCGATGCGCTTGCACCACGGCGGCGAGCAGATGCTGCTCCTGCTTGGAGAAACCGGCCAGGTCGGCGTTGCGCAGGATGTAGGCGCCGTGCTGGTGATGCTGACTGTGCGCGATGGCCAAGCCGATTTCGTGTACGCGCGCCGCCCACGACAGCCATTCGCGCGCTTCGGCGTCCAGCTTCCAACTGGGAGCGACCTGGTCGAACAGCATGAGGGCGGTGGATTCCACGCGACGTGCCTGTGCGCGGTCCACGCCATAGCGGTTGGCAAGCGCATCAATACTGGCGGTGCGTGGATCGGTGCCGCCAGCGCGGCCGATCAGATCCCACAGCAGGCCCTCGCGCATCGAGCTTTCGCATACCTGCAGGCGCTGGATGCCGAGCGCGGCGAAGGCCGCCTCGAAGATCACCACCGCACCGGCGAACACCGGCGCGCGTTCTTCCGCCAGACTGGGCAGCTTCAGCGTGCTGATTTGGCCTTGTTCGAGCACGGCATCGCGCAAGGTGGCCAGCGAGGAAGGCGTTACGCCGTGGTCGGAGAGCTTCATGGCTTGCACCACCGAGCCGATGGCCTTGGCGCTGCCGGAGGAGCCGTAGGCGTCCGTCCAGCCGGCTTCCAGGTATTCCTCCGAGAACTGCTGTAGCAGCACACCGATCTCGCCGCGCGCCCGCTGCCAGCGTTTGCGAGTGAGCTTGCCGCCGGGGAAAAAGCGCTGAGTGGTGGCGATGCAGCCCACCTGCACGCTTTCGGTGTGCAGCGGCGCTAGGCCGCGGCCAATGATGAATTCGGTGCTGCCGCCGCCGATGTCGATCACCAGGCGCGGTTCGCGCAAGGTTGGCAGATCGTGCGCCACGCCGAGGAAGATCAGTCGGCCTTCCTCGCGGCCGGACACCACTTCCACCGGATGGCCCAGCGCGGCTTCTGCCGCGGTGAGGAACGCCTGCGGCGAAGCGAGGCGGCGCACCGTGTTGGTGGCCACCGCGCGCACACGGGCGGTAGGAATGCCGGCGATGCGCTGGCCGAAGCGGGCCAGGCAGTTCAGCGCGCGGGAGCGGTGTTCTGCATCCAGCGTACCGTCAGCGCGCAGGCCGGCGGCCATACGCACGGTTTCGCGCAGCCGGTCGATCACGCGCGGCTCGCCGTGCTCCATGCGGGCGACCACCATATGAAAACTGTTTGAGCCGATGTCGACGGCGGCCATCAGCTCGCCATCCTTGATCTGCATCTGGTCACCGAGGCTCACGCGGGACTCCTGTTCGAACTGGCGGGGATTCTCGCATGTATCAGCCTGGCATCAACCCGGTATCTCCATGTTCATGCGCATGAAGATGAGGATGTTGAGGTTTTCACTCCAACGCTACTCCTCTTCCCTGAGCCTAGTAGGAAGCTGCGAGCGCGAAGGCGCGACAGCAGCGGCGCTGCACAATTGCACTAGCAAGGTTTCCTGTGCCGAGTGCGGCTTGTCCTCGCCTGGCGTGGCGCGCGTGTACTTGCCATGGCTGTCCAGCAGCCACGCCTGCGTGTTGTCGGCCAGGTAGTTGGCGAGCGCTTCCTCGTAGACGCGTGTTGCCAGCAGCGGATCGAGAATCGGGAAGGCCACCTCGATGCGCCGCATCAGGTTGCGCTCCATCCAGTCCGCGCTGGCGCAGTAGACTTCCGGCGTGCCATCGTTGGCGAACCAGTACACGCGGCTGTGTTCGAGGAAGCGCCCCACGATCGAGCGCACGCGAATGCGTTCGGAAATGCCCGGCAAACCCGGCCGCAGCGTGCAGGCGCCGCGCACGATCAGGTCGATCTCCACGCCCGCCTGCGCTGCCGTGTACAGCGCTTCGATCACATGCGATTCGTTCATGGCATTGAGCTTGGCGACGATACGCGCCGGCTTGCCGTTACGCGCGTGCGCGGTTTCGCGCTCGATTTTCTCCACCACGCTCTTGTACAGCGTGAAGGGCGAGTGCAGCAGGCGCTTCAAGTTCATCACCGGTCCCAGGCCGGAGAGCTGCTGGAAGATCTTGTGTAGGTCTTCGCCGATTTCCGGGTTCGCCGTCATCAGGCCGATGTCGGTGTAGAGGCGGCTGTTGGTCTGGTGATAGTTGCCGGTGGACAGGTGCACGTAGCGGCGCAGATGGCCGTTCTCGCGGCGCACGATCAGCATCATCTTGGCGTGCGTCTTGAAGCCCACCACGCCGTAAACCACTTGCACGCCGGCTTCCTGCAGGCGCGTGGCGAAGCGGATGTTGGCTTCCTCGTCGAAGCGCGCGCGCAATTCGATCACTACGGTGACGTCCTTGCCATTGCGTGCGGCTTCGACAAGCAGATCCACCAGCGGTGTGTCCTTGCCGGCTCGGTAGAGCGTCTGCTTGATCGCCAGCACGTCCGGGTCCTGCACGACTTCACGCAGCAGATCGACCACCGCGTTGAACGACTCGTACGGATGATGCAGCAAGATGTCGCGCTGGCCGAGCACGTCGAAGATCTTGCGTCCGTTGCCGAGTGCTTCGGGCAGGGCGGAGGTGAAGCGCGGGAATTTCAGCGCGGGGCGGTCGAGGTCGTCGTAGACAAGTCCCGCGCGAATGATGTTGACCGGCCCGTTGCAGCGATAGACGTCGGTTTCTTCCAGCTCAAAGTTGCTGATCAGCATCGACACGATCGGCTGCGGGCAATCGACGCCGATTTCCAGCCGTACCGGACGCGCATAACCGCGACCGTGTAGTTCTTCTGCCAGTGCGCGCGCCAGGTTGTCGACTTCTTCTTCTTCGACGATCAGCTCGCTGTTGCGGGTAACGCGAAATTGATACGAGCCGGCCACCTTGAAGCCGGGGAACATCATGTCGACGAAGGCTTGCAGCAGCTCGGCCAGGAACACGTAGTGATCGCCCGGACCGCAGACTTCATTGGGAATGCGGATGATGCGTGGCAGCGAGCGCGGTGCGCGCACTAGTGCCATGTGGCCTTCGTGACCGAATGCATCGCGGCCTTGCAGCACTACCGCGATGTTCAAGGTCTTGTTGAGGATGCGCGGGAACGGATGGGCGGGATCGAGCCCCAGCGGCGACAGCACCGGCAAAACTTCATTTTCGAAGTAGCCGTGCAGCCAGCGGCGTTGGCGCGGCGTCCACTGCTTGCGGGTGAGGAAATGGATGCTCTCGGCGGCAAGCGCGGGGCCGAGCTCGTCCTGCCAAGTGGTGTACTGCGCACTTACCAAGTCGAGCACGCGCTCGCGGATGCGCGCCAGCAATTCTCCAGATGGCATGCCGTCGGGGCCGGGTGCGGCCGAGCCGAACTGGTGATGATGCTTGAGCATCGCCACGCGCACTTCGAAAAACTCGTCGAGGTTGTTCGCCACGATGCTGAGATAGCGCAAGCGTTCCAGCAGCGGCATGCTGGTATCGCGCGCTTGCGCAAGCACCCGGAAATTGAACTCGAGCGTGGCCAACTCGCGGCTCAGGAACAGCTCGGGCTGGGAGGTTTCGTTGACGGCAGGTTGGGCGGCTTGGCGACGAGGCATTCGCACATTCTTACTCATGCGCTGGCTTACGCCTATGCATTTGTAAGAAGTCGTTCAACGTTTTGTAATGTGACCCAACCTCAGGTCGTCATTCCCGCTTTCGCGGGAATGACGGCCATAGAGAGTGCGACTTCCGAGAGAAGTCTGCTTCGACGAGGTTAGTTTTCCAGGGACCTGGACTCATGCGTCTCTGGCGCAAGCAACCGCTCGCGGCCGAAGCAGCAGGTGAAGGTAGAGCCCTGGCCCGGCGTGCTGCGGATATCCAGGCGCGCCTGGTGCAGCCCAAGCACGTGCTTGACAATGGAAAGCCCCAGGCCCGTGCCGCCGCTGTCGCGCGAGCGGCTGGATGACACGCGGTAGAAGCGTTCGGTAAGTCGGGACAGATGATCGGCAGGAATGCCGTAGCCGGTGTCGGTGACGGAGTAGTTCGCGCCTTCGGCCGTGCGCTCCCAGCGAACGGTGATGCGTCCGCCGGTGGGCGTGTAGCGCACCGCGTTGCTGACCAGGTTGGACAGCGCGCTGTGCAGATCTTTGGGCGAGCCGAGCAGATCGATGTTCGCGACGTTTTCGACCGTGATGCTGTGACGACCCTGACTCAGCGCCTCGGCTTCCTTGCGCAGGGTGGCCAGCAGCGGCGCCATCTGCACGCGCTCTTCGCTGACGTGATCCTGCGTTTCCAGGCGTGACAGCGTGAGCAGGTCTTCCACGATCTGACCCATGCGCTTGGACTGCGCGCGCATTTCGCTCAGCACCGGCGCAAGGTGCGGCACGTCTTCCGGATCGAGCAGTTCGAGATAGCCGTGGATCACCGTAAGCGGCGTACGCAACTCGTGCGAGACGTTGGCGACGAAGTCGCGGCGGATCTGCTCCAGCCGCGACATGTGGCTGATGTCGCGCGCCAGCAGCAGGCGCTGACGTTGGCCAAACGGCAGCAGGGTTACGTTGATGTGGCGGCTGGGCGCGCCCGGCGCGCTTACGTCGTTGAGCGGCTCGGGCGAGGGGTCTTCCAACCAGCCGGCCAGTTCGGAGTTGTGCAGTCTTTCCTTGAGCACCACGCCGCGGTCCTGCGGACGGCGCAGGCCAAGCAGGCTTTCCGCCGCGTGATTGAACCAGCGCACGTGCTGGTCCTGGTCGAGCAACACGATCGCGTCCGGCAGGCTGCCTGCGGCACGGCGTAGATCATGCAGGTTGGCGGCTAGGCGTCGGGAGCGCATCATGAATCGGTCATGCCGGGGGTCGGAGGGAGCATCGCCTGGGGCGGCGGGCGATAAGCTCATAATGGGCTTAGCGATGTGACGCAAATGCGTCAGCAGCAAGACAATTTCTGCTAAAGCGACTAACGCCACACCGGTGGCTACATGACCGTTGGCTAGCCAGCCGCCAAACCCGCCCACGAACAAGCCGCCGGTCAGCGCGAGGGGAAGTTTCCAGGCGCTTTCGACCAGGGTTTTCATGCGGGCGCTTGCCTCAAGGGCTCGCCGAGAAGCGATAGCCGGCGCCTCTTACCGTCTGCACCATGTCCTCGAGCTTCCACGGCTCGAGCGTCTTGCGCAGTCGGCGGATGTGCACGTCCACGGTGCGTTCTTCCACGTACACGCTGCCGCCCCATACGTGGTCGAGCAGTTGTGCGCGCGAGTAGACGCGTTCCGGATGCGTCATGAAGAAATACAGCAGACGGTATTCGGTAGGCCCGATCGGCACCGGCTCGTCGCCGGCGAAGACACGATGAGCAGGACCATCGATGCGTAGTCGGCCCAGCTCCACCATGCCCGAACCGTCGTCGCCCTGGCTGCGTCGCAGCACGGCCTTGATGCGGGCGATCAGTTCGCGGGTGGAGAAGGGCTTGACCACGTAGTCGTCCACCCCGGCCTCCAGGCCGTTTACGCGGTCCATCTCCTCGCCGCGCGCGGTGAGCATGATGATGGGGATCTCGCGGCTGAGCTCTTCCTTACGCAGACGTCGGGCCAGGTCCAGGCCGCTGGTGCCCGGAAGCATCCAGTCGAGCAGGATCAGATCCGGCACTTGCTCAGCGATGGACATCTGCGCGGTGCGTGCGTCAGCGGCCTGTGCGGTATCCATTCCAGCCTTGCGCAGGGCGAAGGCGACCATGTCGCGGATGGAAGCTTCGTCTTCAACTATCAGGATGCGTTTGTGCACGCGAAGTTCCGAGTGGGTGGCCTATGACGCAAATATTGCAGCGGTGCAATGTTACGTGGCGATGACACAGCAGGAAATTGCTGTCCGAATGAGCCTTTTGGCACGGTTGAAGCCCCCTACTTGCTGCGATCTACCCCGGATCGGGTCAGCGGACCGCTCCCATGTTGAAACAAAACCTTCCCTTGCAGCCAGGCCCTAACTGCTGCTGTGTCTGACTGGTGCCATCCGGATTGTCATCGGTGGACACCCGCCGCTTGCGCAGTTCCAGCACCAGCGGGGTGAGGTCGGCGATGTGGGCCTGGATGCGGGCGCGGGCGTAGTAATCCAGGTCGTTACGCTTGAGCAGGGTCTTGAGCTGCTCCATGGCGTCGAACGGCCGGCCGGAAAGATAGCTCGCCTGAGCGTAGGCCTCGCCGGAGCGCACGGTATCGCCGGCACGTTCGCTGGCGCGGGCGTAGGCGGTGAACAGGCTCGGTTCGTCGGTGTCTTCCAGCATCGGGCGCAGCAGATTGGCGGCCTGTGTGGCTTGTTCCGCGCTGCCGCCCTGCGTAAGCGCGGTGGCATACGCCAAGCCGATGGCCTTGTTGCGCGGCGATTCGGTGTTGAGCGCGGCGTACAGTTCCAGCGCCGCGGCGCGCTGGCCATCTTGCAGGCGCGCATCCGCCATTGCCAGGCGCAGCACCAGGTTGTCAGGATATTTCTCCAGCAACAGCTGCAGCTGGGCGACAGCCTTGGCGCCCTGGCCGCTGCGGATCAGCGCCAAGGCATAGCCGTAATGGTTTTCCGGCGTGTTGTAGCGACCGTCCTGGTGGCCGAGTAAGCCGGCGTAGTAGGTGCTCATGCGGTACGCATCGTTCGACAACACGCGCACCCGTTCGCGCATAAACAGATAAGTGTTTGCCCCTCCCTTGCTTGCGCCGCGAGCGGTGAGCAGGGCGGTGGGATCCTTCACATAGGCGATCGGTGCGGTCTGCTGCGCCCAGCGATCCTTGTCCAGCAGGTTGCCACTGGGTTGCAGTTTCTGCGCGGCGATCAGCGCGCCGGCGCGTGCCTTGGCGTCGCTGATGCGCTGCGCGGTGACGGGGTGATCCAGTAGCAGCGAAGGCACGTCGATGGCGGAATCGGCGCTCATTTCATCTTCCATGCGCTGGAAGAAACCGGCCATCGCGTTCGGGTCATAACCTGATTTGGACAGCGTTTCGATGCCGGTACGATCGGCCTCGGCTTCGTCCTTGCGGGTGAAGTTGATTTCCTTCTGCATCAGCACACCCTGGCCGCCCAGTAGCGCGGCTGCCGCGGCCTGTCCGCCTGCCGCGCCGCCGGCGGCGATCGCGCCCAAGGCGACCAGCGCCATCAGCGGGGTGTCTTTCTTAGCCGCTTCGTAGGCACGCTGCAGATGGTTCTGCGTGATGTGACCGATTTCGTGCGCCATCACCGCAGCCAGTTCGTCCTCGCTGCGGGTGATCACGATCAGTCCGGAATCGATGCCGATGTAGCCGCCCGGCGCTGAGAACGCGTTGATCACCGGATCCTTGGCGATGAAGAAGGCGAAGTGGTCCTTGGGTTTGGCCGAATTGGCGACGAGGCGGAAGCCCAGATTGTTGATGTAGTCATCCAGCAGCGGATCGTCCACCACCATGTCCAGTGCGCGCATCTGCTGCAGCATCGTGGCGCCGTAATCCTGCGCTTCCTGCGGTGAAATCAAGGCGTTGGCTGAGCTGCCGAGGTCCGGCAGGCGGACGTCGTCGGGTCGGTCCTGGGCCTCGGCGGCGAATGCCACGGCGGCCGAGACCAGCGCGGTCAGCAGACGTTTATGGAGGTGTCGATGCGGCATGATCATAGATGAACGACAATAGCACTGAGACCCTTCAACGGTGTGGCGGTTCGCTTGCTTTCGAACACCGCTACCGCCATTTATTGCGCAGGTTATTCCGGGAGCTTTTGCAATGCCCAAGATCGAAGTCTATTCCACCGCGGTATGCCCTTACTGCGTGGCCGCCAAGAACCTGCTGAAGGCCAAGGGCCTGGCGTGGGAAGAGGTGCGGGTGGATACCGACCCGGTCCAGCGTGACACCATGCTTCAGCGCAGCGGCGGTCGTCGCACGGTCCCGCAAATTTTTGTCAACGATCAACTCGTGGGCGGTTACGACGACCTGGTCGCCGCCGACCGCAGCGGCAAGCTGGCGCAGCTCCTGGGAGCCGCCGCATGAGCACCGAAAAGGATCGTGTCGCCGAATTCACCGCCTTTCGCCAGCGCATGAACGAACGCATCCTGGCCGAAGACAACCAGGTGGTGCGCCGTTTCTTCGCGCTGGACACGCAGACATACAAGGCCGGCGCGCTGGATGTGAAGACGAAGGAAATGCTCGGCCTGGTCGCCTCGATGGTGCTACGTTGCGACGACTGCATCAGCTATCACATCGCGCAGTGCAAGGAAGTGGGCGTGACGCGCGATGAATTCTTCGAAGTGTTCAGCGTGGGACTGGTGGTGGGTGGATCGATCGTGATTCCGCACTTGCGCCGCGCGGTGGATTTTTTGGATCGGCTGGAAGCTGGCGACACGGCTGCGGAAAATTGCGGCGAGCATGCGTGATGTATTCGCTCTCCCCTCCAGGGAGAGCGAGGGGCCAACCTCGCGACAAGCCTGCGTAGTCCTCATGGCCGTCATTCCCGCGAAAGCGGGAATGACGGCCATGAGGTGTGCGATGGGAGAGGGTGAACGTTCGAATTGAGGCGATGCTCCATACGAGCATTTGCAACGCCTCAGCAGCATTTTGGGCTATTCGCCGACAGGCCCATCAGGGATAATTGAGCGGATTTCAGCCAGGCGCCGTCCCCTGCGCGCCGGCTCCCCCGCTTCATTCCCAAGGAGTTCCCCCATGAGCAAGACCATTGCGGTGATCCCGGGCGATGGCATCGGCCCGGAGATCATGACCGCCACGCTGCGCGTGCTCGACGCGCTCGATTGCGGCCTGACCTACGACACGGTCGAAGCCGGCATGATCGCGCTCGACAAGCACGGTGACCTGCTGCCCAAACCTACGCTCGATGCCATCGCCAAGCACAAGGTGGCGTTGAAGGGGCCGTTGACCACGCCGGTGGGCGGCGGCTTCACGTCGATCAACGTTACGCTGCGCCGCCACTTCGATCTCTACGCCAACGTGCGTCCTGCGATCAGCTTCCCCGGTACCAAAGCGCGCTACGACAACATCGACATCATCACCGTGCGCGAGAACACCGAGGGCGCGTATCTCTCCGAAGGGCAGACGCTGTCGGAAGACGGTGAACTAGCCACTTCGATGATTCGCGTCACCCGCAAGGGTTGCGCGCGCATCGTTCGGTACGCGTTCGAGATGGCGGTGAAGAAAGGCCGCAAGAAAGTCACGGCCGTACACAAGGCCAACATCATCAAGACCGCGTCAGGCCTGTTCCTGAACGTTGCGCGTGAAATCGCCAAGGATTTTCCGCAGATCGAGTTCAACGAGATGATCGTGGACAACGCCTGCATGCAGTTGGTGATGCGTCCGGAACAGTTCGACGTGATCGTCACTACCAACCTGTTCGGCGACATTCTTTCCGATCTGTGCGCCGGCTTGGTCGGTGGCCTCGGCCTGGCGCCGGGCGACAACATCGGCGAGCACGCGGCGATCTTCGAAGCCGTGCACGGCTCCGCGCCGGACATCGCCGGCAAAGGCATCGCCAATCCGTGCGCGCTGCTGCTTGCTGCCGCTGACATGCTCGATCATTTGGGCATGGTGGATAAGGGCACCAAGCTGCGCGATGCGATCCGCGACACGATGGCGAACGATCGCGAGCACGTCACGCCGGATCTGGGTGGCAAGGGCAGCACGCAGAGTTTTGGTGAGGCGATTGCCAAGCGGGTGAAGTCTTAAGCGTTATCCATTCCCTCTCCCCTTTGGGGAGAGGGTTAGGGTGAGGGGGCAAGGCTTGCCTCATCTTTCAATTGACACGGCGCTTCGATCTACCTTCATCGCGAGGTTGGCCCCTCACCCCAGCCCTCTCCCCGGAGGGGAGAGGGGGCTACAGCATCACGCCGCTTCGCGCTTCGCCGGCTGAAAACTTCCCGGCTCTGTCTTCGACGGTATCGCAATGCGATTCCAGCCGTTGATCATGATCACCAGCAAGTTCAGATCCATCAGCTCGCGCTCGCTGAATTGCGCGCGTGCCTGCTCGTAGACTTCATCCGGCACGCCGTGTAGTGGATCGAGACGTGTCACCGCTTCGCACCAGGCAAGCGCCGCGCGTTCGCGTGCGCTGTAGAACGGTGCTTCGCGCCAGGCCTGCAGCACATACAGGCGCTGCTCGGTTTCGCCTTCCGCGCGTGCTTCTTTGCTGTGCATGTCCATGCAATAGGCACAGCCGTTGAGCTGCGAGGCGCGCAGCGTCACCAGATGCACCAGGCTTGCTTCGAGACCGGATTTGTCGATATGCGCCTTCATCGCGAACAGCGGTTTCAGGGCTTCGGGATAGGTGTAATAGGAAAAGCGTGACATGGCTTGGGTCCTCGTGTGGCGCGGCCATCATCGGCCGTTCAATGCAAGGACGTGTTGCCCGGCCATTTCGTGACATAGGAGTCTCTCCAATACCTCAGCGTGGCCCGCGTTGCGCCCAAGCGGCCGTCATGCGGCAGCGCGCGGCTTGACTTGACCACCGGTCAAGCGCTGCGCCACGAGCTACCACCTGACGACCGCTTGAACACAACGCGAACTACGCTGAGATATTGGAGAGACTCCCAGCTAGTCGGGCCAGTTTTTCCGGGTTGCGCAGGGAGTGCACAGCGACGATGCGGTCGTCGTCGCATTCGATCCAACTGGCAGTAGCCAGTTGCCCATCCACCCAGGTCAGCAGCACGGGTGCGCCGTTCAAGGTATGGAGGTTGCGGCGTACGTCGTGATCCTGTTCGTGTTTGGCCACTTGCAGATACAAGCGAGTGATTCGTTCGCCGCCGAGCAACGGACGCAGCGCGGCGGTCACGATGCCACCGCCATCGGAGATATGGATGGCATCTTCAGCGAACAAAGCGCGCAGGTTTTCTTCCGTGGGGCGCTGCAAAGCATGCGCGAAACACTCCAGTAGACGCCTCTGCGTTGGCGCACTCGCCGTAAAACGGGTGCGTTCCTCGCGCAGCCGCTGCTTGGCGCGGTGTGCGCGCTGACGGCAGGATTCTTCCGTAATGCCGAGAATGGCCGCCGCTTCCGCGTGGCTGTAATCGAACACTTCGCGCAGCAGGAATGCAGCGCGCTCTTCCGGACTCAAGCGCTCAAGCATCAGCAGAAACGATAGCGTGAGCGTTTCCGCGTGCTCGGCTTGCGAATCCGGCTGCTCTTCCGGAGCCACCAGCGGTTCGGGCAGCCATGGGCCGGTGTAGCGCGCACGTTCCACCTTGGCGTGGCGCAGCCGGTCAAGCGCGAGACGAGTGGTAACGGTGACCAGCCAGGCTTCGGCATCGTCCAGGCTGGTTTTGTCCTGCGCGTGCCAGCGCAGCCAGGCGTCGTGCAATACGTCCTCGGCATCCGCCTGGGTGCCTAGCATGCGGTAGGCCAGTCCCAGCAGGCGCGGGCGGTGTTTCTGAAACAGTTCGGTGTGCGAATCCATGATCGTTTCCATTGGGGCCTATGGCTAGGACGCGCAAGCCCTAGGAAACGTGACAACGCTCAGTGCACGAACGGCCAAGGCGCCAAGAACACCAGCCAGATAAAGATCAGCATGCCGACGTATTTCACCGTGCGAAACAGCTTCGGATACTTCTTCTTGAACACGCGACTGCGATCGCGCCCACGCTGATTGAGCGCGAACACACGGTTGACGAAGCCGGTTTTCTCTTCCGGCGACTCGGTGTTGGGCGAAGCGGTGATCTTACCCATGAAGGCGCCGACGCGATGGTTGATGGCATTCATGAAACCGGTGCGCAGCGGGCGCTCTACGTCGGCGAACAGGATCACACGCGTCTGGTCGGTTTTGTTTTCCACCCAATGCACGTAGGTTTCATCGAACACCACGTCCTTGCCGTCGCCCCACGCGTGTTCTTCACCATCGACGAAGATGCGGCAGTCGCGCGAGTTCGGTGTGATCAAACCCAGGTGATAGCGCAACGAGCCGGCGAACGGATCGCGGTGCGGATTGAGCTTGCTGTGGGGCGCAAGCGTAGCGAACATCGCCGCCTTCACGCTGGGGATGGCGTTGAGCAGCGCCACGGTTTTCGGGCACAGCGTTTCGGCCGACGCCAGTGGCTCGCCGTACCACTTCAGGTAAAAACGCTTCCAGCCCTGCTTGAAGAAGCTGTTGAAGCTGGCGTCGTTGTGCTTTTCCGCAGCGCGAATATGGCCTTCGTCGAACAATTGCAGTGCTTCCTCGCGAATGGTTTGCCAGTTGTCGCGCAACAGGTCCAGTTGCGGAAAACCGTTTCGATCAAGGATCGGTCGCGCCGGCACCGCTGAGAAGGCGTACATCAACAGGTTGTACGGAGCGAACACGGCCGAGTGATCCACCAACTGGCGATCAAAGCGAAGCCGCGCACGGCCGCGCAAATGCACCAGCAGCACGCACAGCACGAAGGCCAGCAGCACGTAGAGGATGATGAAACGGGGGCTGAGGAAATCCATCGTGGAAGCGGCTCGGATGCGCCTGGGACAATACCCGGGAATATGTGGCCGGATGGCCGCTGGTCAATTTTACGGCAAATCCCGGTCAGTGACGGAGCACGAAGGCCACGCTGCTGCCCGGGCGATAGCCGTTTTTCAGCGCGCGTTGCACGTAAGCCACAGCCCGGCGTACCGCCTGGCGCGGCGCCGCGCCCTTGGCCAGTTCCGCAGCGATGGCTGAAGCCAGCGTGCAGCCGGTGCCGTGGCCTTCGCGCTGCAAACGGGGATGGCGAATGTCCATCACGCCGTGTGCGTCGAAATAGCGGTCGATCACTTCGCTGCCGCGTCCGTGGCCACCTTTCAGCAGTACGCCTTGCGCACCAAGGGCAAGCAAAGCTTCGCCGGCTTTCGCAAGTTGCTTCGACGTTTTTAGTGGATGCCCCAGCAACGCTTCGGCTTCAGGCAGGTTGGGCGTCAGTATGTTGGCCAGCGGAATCAGTTCATGGATCACCGCTTCAACGGCATCCTCGTCGAGCAGACGCGATCCGCTGGTTGAAATCATCACCGGATCGACCACCAGCCATGCGGGCTTGCGCTTGCGCAGCTCCTTCGCTACCAGGCGCACCGTGGCGGCATTGCCGAGCATGCCGGTTTTCACCGCGGCGATGGGGAAATCATCGAACACGGCATCGAGCTGGCTGCGAATATGTGCGAGCGGAACGGGATGCACGGCCGTAACGCCGCGCGTGTTTTGCGAGGTGATGGCGGCGATTACTGAAACACCGTGTACGCCGTGCGCGTGGAAGGTTTTCAGGTCGGCCTGGATGCCTGCGCCACCGCCGGAGTCAGAGCCGGCGATGGTGAGGGCGATGAGGGGAGGGGCACTTTTCATTTTGATTCCCTAGCCAGGAATCACAGTTTACCGTGTAGGTAAAACTTGCCTGGCCGTCATTCCCGCGAAAGCGGGAATCCATCTTTGCTTTTGCATCGGAGCAAAATGGGTTCCCGCTTTCGCGGGAATGACGGCCGTGAGGATTACAACGACTCCGACGCAAAATCCGCCAGGCGTGAACGCTCGCCACGCCGCAGCGTGATATGCGCCGAATGCGCCCAATGCTTGAAGCGATCCACCGCATACGTCAAACCTGACGTGGTTTCAGTCAAGTAAGGCGTGTCGATCTGCTCCACATTGCCCAGACACACGATCTTCGTTCCGGGACCGGCGCGCGTGATCAGCGTCTTCATCTGCTTGGGCGTGAGGTTTTGCGCCTCGTCGATGATCAGATAGCGCGAAAGGAAGGTACGCCCACGCATGAAGTTGAGCGAGCGAATCTTGATGCGCGAAGCGAGAAGATCGTTGGTCGCTTGGCGCCCCCAACTGCCGCCTTCTTCCGGATTGGCGAGCACTTCGAGGTTGTCGGTGAGGGCGCCCATCCACGGCGTCATCTTTTCTTCTTCGGTACCAGGCAGGAAGCCGATATCTTCGCCAACCGACACGGTGGCGCGCGTCATGATGATTTCGCGATAGCGCTGTTGGTCCATTACCTGCGCCAGGCCCGCTGCAAGCGCGAGCAGTGTCTTGCCGGTGCCGGCAGTGCCGAGCAGGGTGACGAAATCCACGTCCGGATCCATCAGCACGTTGAGCGCGAAATTCTGTTCGCGGTTGCGCGCGGCAATACCCCACACACTGTGATTGCTGTGGCTGTGATCGTCCAGTAACACCAGTGTCGCGCGCATTTCGTCGACGTGAAGCACGCGCAGTTCCACGCTGTTGTCGCCGGGCAGGTACAGACACTGGTTCGCGTACCAATCCTCGTCTTCATGGCGATCGAACTTGTAGAAAGTGCGGCCGCGCTCGTTCCACGATTGCACTTCCGGATGGCGATCCCAGAAATCCTCCGGCAGCGCGGACGAACCGGTGTAGAGCAGGGCGAAATCGTCCAGCGCGCGGTCGTTCTCGTAATCCTCCGCATCGATGCCGTAAATCTTGGCCTTGATGCGCAGGTTGATGTCCTTGGTGACCAGGATCACCGAGCGCCCAGGATTCTCTTCGCGCAGCTCGATCACCGCGGACAAGATCTGGTTGTCCGCCTTGCCGTGCCCGTTACTAGTGCGCTGTTGGAAATACAGGCGTCCTACCGCGCCGCCGCGTTTGAGCGACACGCCTTCGGGGTTCTCCAGCGCCAGCCCGTTGCTGATGCCGTGGCCATTGCCGCGTTCGATCAGTTCATTGAGGAAACGGCTGACCTGGCGTCCGTTGCGCGAGACTTCCGAAGCACCTTTCTTCTTTTCGTCCAATTCCTCCAGCACCGTCATCGGGATAAAGATGTCGTGCTCCTCGAAGCGGAACAACGACGTGGGATCATGCAGCAATACGTTGGTATCGAGAGCGTAGATGCGCTTGCTTCCGGTCATGCGGAAGGAACCTCGCGAGGCAGGAGGTGGAGGAAACGTGGCACGTTGACGAGAGCGTGAGACGTGGAAATCACCGGGCAGGAATGGCGTCGAGCACCGCCTGGGCATGACCGGGCACTTTCACGCCCCGCCATTCCGCGGCGAGCTTGCCGTCGGGATCGATCAGAAAGGTACTGCGTACCACGCCCATATGACGTTTCCCGTACAGCACCTTCTCGTGGATCACGTCGAAGGCTTTGCACCAGGTTTCGTCGGGGTCGGATACCAGCGGGAAGGGCAGTTCCTGCTTGGCAGCGAAATTGGCGTGGGATTTCACCGAGTCGCGCGAGACGCCGAGGATTTCGGCATGGCGCTTCTTGAACTTCGGATAGAGGTCGCGAAAGTCTTTCGCTTCGTTAGTGCACCCAGGAGTGCTGTCCTTGGGGTAGAAGTAGAGCACTACCCATTGGCCTTTCAGTGAATCGAGTTTCAGCGTACTGCCGTCGCCGGTGACGCCTTGCAGCTTGGGGACTTTCTTGCCTAGTTCGGGCATGGGCTCTCCGGTAGCCAGCTTGCGTATTGCACTTGCTGGAACGGAGACTAGCGCGTGTTATGTGACGGAAACAGCCTTGTCAGATCGCTCCGCACGGAGCATTCTAGAATTTCACCGGATCCATGATGGCATCCAGATTCAGGCCATCGCAGAACTCCAGGAAATCGTCGCGCAAGGCGGCGATGTGTAACTTATCCGGCACCCCGATCGTGAACTGCGCCTGGAACATCGCGGCGCCCGTCTGCATGGCCTGGTAACGCATGGAACTCAACTGCTCCACGCTGATGTCGTGGCGGCTGAAGAAATCCACGATCTTCACCAGGATGCCTGGGCGGTCGGACGACACCACTTCAACCAGATAGGGCAGCAGATGGCCGCTGGGTTCGCGCAAGCTGGTGCGATAGTGCGTGAGGCGCAGTTCTTCCTCGCGGGCCAGTTTGGTGAGCGCGGTTTCGAGCTTGGCCACCGCATCCCAGGCGCCGCTGGCGAGCAGAGTGAGCGACGTATCTGCGCCGATGGTGGAGACGCGTGCATCGGAAAGATTGCAGCCGGCATCGGCAATGCGCCGGGCCAGTGCGAGCAGCGGCGTACGAGTAGCCGGCGTCAGCGTCTGGATCAGCAGTTGATGGTCATTGCTGGATCGCGCGGAAAAAGGGTTGGTGGACATGGATGGTGGCGACCCCGCGTCGTGCGGGATGACGACGAACGATACGCCAGCTTACTTGCCCGTCCCCGAAGCCCGCAAGTAATATGCCTGGTCCATATTTGTGCGAATCGCGCCATGAAGATTCACGGAAGCGTCTGCGCCCTGGTGACTCCATTCGGCTCGGATGGGGCGCTCGATCTGGTGGCCTTCGGTCGTCTGCTCGATTTCCAGATTGCAGGCGGTACCCAAGCGGTGGTCGTTGCCGGTTCCACCGGCGAAGCCCACATGCTCGAACACGATGAATACGATCGCCTGCTGGCCTTTGCGGTCGAGCACGTCGCCGGTCGTATCCCGGTGATCGCCGGTACCGGCGAGGCGGGCACCGCCAAAACAGTGGCGATCACGAAGCGCGCCCGGACGCTGGGCGCGGATGTCGCGCTGGTAGTGACGCCGTACTACGTGCGGCCCACGCAGGAGGGCCTGCGCCGGCACTTCCTGGAAGTGGCCGAGCATGGCGGCCTGCCGACGATCCTCTACAACGTGCCCAGCCGCACCGGTTGCGACCTGCTGCCGGAAACCACGGCGGCGCTGCGCGAGCATCACGCCATCATCGGCATCAAGGAAGCCCGCGGTGATGCCGAGCGCATCCAGCGCACTGCGGAACTTGTACGGCCGGATTTCGTCTATTTGTCCGGCGACGATGCCAGCGGGGCGCAAGCCATGCTGGCAGGCGCCGCCGGCGTCATTTCAGTGGTAGCCAACCTGGTGCCCAGGGCTTTCCGTGCGTTGTGCAATGCGGCTGCCGCGGGCGACCGCGCTGCCACCGCACGCTGCGATGCCGCGCTCGAACCGTTGGTGCAGGCGCTGAACTGCGCGCCGAATCCGATCGCGGTAAAGGCCGGCTTGCCGGAACTGGGGCTAGGCACGGCGATGCCGCGTCTGCCGCTGGTGGAGCTGGAACAGGGGCCGGCGCGCGAGCAGTTGCGCAAGGCCTTGGCGACTCTGGCATCCTTGGCGGATGCCGCTTGACCTGCTCGACTCAACTTCGGAATACAACGGAATCCAATTACATGAAGAAATCTTCTCTCGCCGTCGCCCTGCCGGCCCTGGTTATCACTGGCCTGCTGCTTTCGGGCTGCGGTATGTTCCGTTCCGAAAAAGCGTGGCAGTCGGCCAAGCAGGAATCGCCGCTGGAAATTCCGCCGGGCATGGATACACCCAACGCCAGTGCCGCGCTGGTGATCCCGCCGGGCGGCGCCAATCGGCCGACCGCCAACGGCGCTACTGCGCGCGTAGGCAACACACCGAGCACCATCACCGACGGCTTCGTCCTGGCCGACAACGTGGATGAAACCTATCGCCGCGTCGGCGAGGCGCTGAGCAACGGCGAAATCGGCACCCTGCAGGGGCATGACGACGCCTCGCATAGCTACAACATCAGCGTGCTGGCCTCCGACCAGCCGGCCGAAAAGCCGGGCTTCTTCGGTCGTATGTTCGGTCATGGCAGCAGTGGTGCGAGTGGCCCGAACGTTGCGCCGCGTCAGGTGGTGGTCACCGTTGCCAGCAGTGGACAGGGTTCGAGCGAAGTGCGTGCGCAGGGTGAGGCCGCAGCGGTGGCGAAGGTGGTGGATAGCCTGAAGTCGCGGTTGGGTGGCAAGGGCTGATTTTTTGCGGGATTCGGCTCTGCTGTTAGCGCGAATGAGCAGTTGCGCGAAAAACCGAATCCCACCTTATCGTCATTCCGGCGAAGGCCGGAATCCAGTTTCAATAAACCGTGCGAAGCACTCGAAATCGGTTTGGTGTCCTTCGGACGGCGTATCTGAACTGGATTCCGGCCTTCGCCGGAATGACATCAGGTAAGATTTACGCTTATCGAAAAACGTGCATTCAGAACAAAGAAAAAGGCACTTGCGCTTCGCGCAGTGCCTTTTTTCGTTCTTGCAGTACTGAACGCAGCGCTTATCAGCGCTCCAGCAAGTTCAACTTATCCGGCTTGTTTTCCCATTCCTTCGCATCCGCCAAGGCATCCTTGCGCACGGTGATCACCGGCCAAACCTTGGCGAGTTCCTTGTTCAGGGCAGTGAAACCTTCCTGTCCGGCAGGCACGTCATCTTCCGGATAGATCGCATTGATCGGGCATTCCGGCTCGCACAACGTGCAGTCGATGCACTCGTCGGGGTTGATCGCCAGGAAATTGGGACCTTCGTGAAAGGCGTCGACCGGGCAAACTTCGACGCAATCGGTGTATTTGCACTTGATGCAATTGTCGGTAACGACGAAGGTCATGCTGCCGTGTGCCTCTGGATCGAAAAATCCGATCATAATCGGAGGGTGGCGCTCCCAACGAGGTTCGAACTCGTGTTCCCGCCTTGAGAGGGCGGTGTCCTAGGCCACTAGACGATGGGAGCGTATTGCTGCGAAGCGCGCTAGTATAGCTGAATCGCCCCGTCCGGCAACGCCTGCAGACGCCCCCTCGCATCAGCTCAAGCACTTGCAGGACAATGCTTACGACCGGTTTCGGATGGTCGACGCATGCCAGACGTGCTCGCCCATCCGTCCGGATTTGGAAACCCGCAAGGATTTCGATCGCTTGAATCCCACAGCCAGGAACGACGCCAAGCTTGCCCTGCGCATCTTTCCGCGCGAGCAGCACACGATTTCCCGCAAGAACATCAGCAAGGCGGCCTTGCGCGTGCTCTATCGCCTGAACGAAGCCGGTTACGACGCCTATCTGGTCGGCGGCGCCGTGCGCGATCTGCTGCTGGGCGGGCACCCGAAGGACTTCGACGTGGCCACCAACGCCACGCCCGACGAGGTCAAGAAACTGTTCCGCAACTGCCGCCTGATCGGCCGCCGCTTCCGCCTCGCGCATGTGGTGTACGGCAATGAGATCATCGAGGTGGCCACACTGCGCGGTGCCAGCGAGGAAGAGGGCACCGAGGGTGACCGCCACATCGTCGATGGCCGCATCGTGCGCGACAACGTGTGGGGCACTATCGAGGAAGACGCGCTACGCCGCGACTTCCGCGTCAACGCGATGTACTACGACATCAGCGATTTCTCGGTGCGCGACTACGTCGGCGGCATGCGGGATCTGCAGGATCGCGTGCTGCACCTGATCGGCGATCCGACCACGCGCTATCGCGAGGATCCGGTGCGCATGCTGCGCGCCGCGCGCCTGGCGGCCAAGCTCGATTTTCGCATCGATCCTTCCGCTTCCGCGCCGTTCGCGGAACTCGGGCCGTTGCTGAGCGGCGTTGCGCCGGCGCGACTGTTCGACGAATCGCTGAAGATGTTCCTGGCCGGACATGGCCTGAAGAGCTTCCGCATGCTCGAGGAAAGCGGACTGCTCAAATACATGTTCCCGGCCACGGCGCGCGCGCTCAAGCGTGGTGACAAGGCGCTGCGCTCGCTGATTGAGCAGGGCCTGGAAAACACCGACGCGCGCGTGGACGAAGGTAAGTCGGTGACGCCGGCTTTCCTGTTCGCAGTGCTGCTGTGGGGCGAAGTGCGCGATCTGGCGCACACCTGGATCACGCACGGCAAGGACGTCAACGAAGCATGGTCGCGTGCTGCCATGCACGTGGTGGCCGAACAGTGCCAGCGCGTGGCGATCCCGCGCCGCTTCACCATCACCATGGAAGAAATCTGGTCCTTGCAGCCGCGTTTCGAGCAGATCCAGCGCAAGAAAGTGTTTCGGTTGCTGGCGCATCCGCGATTCCGCGCTGCGTTCGATTTCCTGCTGCTGCGTGCGGCGGAATCGCCGGCCATCGGCGAACTCGGCCAGTGGTGGGAGCATGCGCAACAGCTGCCGCATGAGACGCTGGCCGCGGCGCTGCCGCTGCATCAGGCAGCCGCGGCAGGCGAGCCCGAACCGGCGCCTCGTGCAGCCGCTACGCGCAAACGCAAGCGCCGGCGCAAGCCTGCTGCCGGCAAATCCGGGACGGCTTGATGCAGGCCTACGTTGCCTTGGGCAGCAATCTCGGCGATTCACGACAACACCTGCTGGACGCCATCGAGGCGCTGGCAGCGTTGCCGCATACCCAGGTGATCGCACGCTCAAAAATCTACCGCACGCCACCGTGGGGCGTGGTCGATCAGCCGGAGTTCCTCAATGCGGTGGTGAAGCTGGAAACGGTGCTAGAGCCGCACGAGCTGCTCGATGCGCTGCTACAGATCGAGCGCGCCGCCGGGCGGCAACGCAACGGCGAACGCTGGGGGCCGCGCACGCTCGATCTGGATTTGCTGCATGTTGCCGGCAAAACGGTCAACGATGAGCGCTTGACCTTGCCTCACCCACATATTGCTGATCGCGCCTTCGTGCTGCTGCCTCTGCACGACGTGGCGTCCGATCTCGAGATTCCGGGGCAGGGTAAGGTGCTCGACCTTCTGCGAACCGTTGATACGCAAGGCTGTGAAGCGCTCGCTTGAGCGTTGCCTACCCCGCGCGGATAATTGTTCATCGCAACATAAGGCTGCACTGACCCATGTACGTGGAAAACGCTAGCGCTCCGTCTCGTAAGCCGGTCACCGTGCCGGGTCTTCACACCATGAAGGCGGAAGGGCGCAAGATCGTGATGCTCACCGCGTACGATGCCAGCTTCGCTACACAACTGGAACTGGCTGGCGTTGACATCGCGCTGGTCGGCGATTCGTTGGGCATGGTGGTGCAAGGCCAGCGTAGCACCTTGCCGGTAACGCTCGATCAGATGGTCTATCACACTGAGTTGGTGGCGCGCGGCTTGTCCGCCACGTTGCTGGTGGCCGACATGCCGTTCATGGCCGATCGCAACGTCGATTACGCACTGGAAGCCGGCGCGCGATTGGTCGGCGAAGCGGGCGCAGCGATGGTGAAGATCGAAGGCGCCGCGCCGCATATTCTTGAAGCGATTCACGCACTCACCGAACGCGCCATTCCGGTTTGCGCGCATCTGGGCCTTACGCCGCAGTCCGTGCACAAGTTCGGCGGCTACAAAGTGCAGGGCCGTGAGCACGAAGCGGCAGAGCGTGTGCTCAGCGAGGCGCTGGCGGTGCAGCAGGCCGGTGCCGACATTCTGGTGTTGGAAGGCGTACCCACGCCGCTGGGCGAGCGCGTCACCAAGGCGCTGAACATACCTGTCATCGGCATCGGCGCTGGCCCACATTGCGATGGTCAGGTGCTGGTGATTTACGACATGCTAGGCATCACGCCCGGCAAGCGTCCCAAATTCAGCAAGGACTTCCTTGCCGGCCGCGGTTCGGTGAACGAGGCGATTGCCGCCTATGTCGCCGACGTGCGCAGCGGCGCGTTTCCCGCAGCCGAACACGGTTACAACTAGAGCAGTCTTTTCATGCAAACCATTCAAGACGCAGCAGGCCTGCGCGCCACAATTCGCGGCTGGCGCGCGCAAGGGCACATGATCGGTTTCGTGCCGACCATGGGTAACCTGCACGCGGGGCATCATTCGCTGGTGAAGCTGGCGCGCGCCCGCGCCGATCGCGTGGTGGCGAGCGTGTTCGTCAATCCCACCCAGTTCGGGCCGAACGAGGATTTCGAACGCTATCCGCGCACGCTGGCGCAGGATCAAGCCGGCTTGGCCGAGTCGGACTGCGATGTGCTGTTCGCGCCGGACGTGGCTACGGTGTATCCCTTCGGCTCCGACAAAAGCGTGAGCCTGCATGTGCCGGAACTTACCGACACGCTGGAAGGTGCGCATCGCCCCGGCCATTTCGACGGCGTCGCCACCGTGGTCTGCAAGCTGTTCAACCTGGTGCAGCCGGATATCGCGATCTTCGGGCAGAAAGATTTCCAGCAGCTCAAAGTGATCGAACGCATGGTGCGCGACCTTTCCCTGCCGGTGAAGGTGATGAGCGGCCCGACCCTGCGCGCCGACGATGGCCTGGCGCTCAGCTCCCGCAACCAGTACCTGTCGGCGGCCGACCGCGCCACTGCGCCGTTGATCTATGAAACCCTGCAGCAGATGCGCGACCTGATCGCCAAGGGGCACGCCCGCAAGGTGGTAGAGCAGGCGGCGGCGTCCAAGCTAGAACGCGCCGGCTTCGTCCCCGATTACGCCGCCATCCGGCGCGCCGAGGACCTCGCCGAACCTGCCGACGGCGAGCACGAGGGCCTGGTAGCGCTGATCGCGGCCCGCCTCGGCACTACCCGGTTGATCGATAACCTGTTGTTCGACTAGCGGTTACCGGGGGATTGAACGCCTAACGGCCATCCCCATTTACGGCCCGTGTGCCGTTGCAGCCATGGCGGTAGCGGCTGGATAATAGCGAGCTATGCAGGCAGTTCCTGCTGGAATGAAGTCATGCACCTGAACATGCTGAAGGCGAAGATCCATCGTGCCACCGTGACCCACGCGGAACTGCACTATGAAGGTTCGATCGCTATCGACGGCCTGCTGCTCGACGCATCGGGCATTCGCGAATACGAACAGATCCACGCCTGGAACATCAACAACGGCAAGCGCTTCGTCACCTATGCGCTACGTGCCGAAGAAGGCTCCGGCATCATCTCGGTGAACGGCAGCGCCGCGCACCGCGCGCAGCCCGGCGATTTGGTCATCATCGCGGCCTTCGTGCACCTCGACGAGGCGGAAGTGGAGAAGTTCCAGCCGACGCTCGTCTATGTGGGCGAAGGCAACCGCATCAGCCATATGAATCGCTCGATTCCGAAGCAGATGGCTGCGGCGTAATCGCCGCTGTGCTTTTCCCTCTCCCCTTCGGGGAGAGGGCAGGGTGAGGGGCCAAACTGGCCTGAAATCTCCCCGGTGTGTAATCCCCATGGTCGTCCATGGTCGTCATTCCCGCGAAAGCGGGAATCCATTTTCGCTTTTCGCCTGAGGGCAACAATGGATTCCCGCTTTCGCGGGCATGACGTCGAATGAAACTTTAGCTGTGTTTCGCCAGCGCCCAAGCAACATGCTCACGCACAATTGCCGAAGGATGCTCCGCCCGCGCCCGCAGTGCCGCGCAAACTTCCTCCGATGACGGCGCATTCCCCAGCGCCACTGCGATATTGCGCAACCACCCTTCATAACCGGTGCGGCGAATCGCCATGCCCTCCGTGCGTTGCAAGAATTCCTCTTCGCTCCAAGCAAACAATTCCACCAGTTTGGCGCCATCCAGGCTGTGCCGCGGCGCGAAATCCGGTTCGGTCGCGTCTTGCGCGAATTTGTTCCACGGGCAGATCAATTGGCAATCGTCGCAGCCGAAGATGCGGTTGCCCATCGGCGCGCGCAGTTCTTCCGGAATCGAGCCTTTCAGTTCGATCGTGAGATAGGAAATGCAGCGACGGGCATCGAGCCGATATGGCGCGACGATCGCCTGTGTCGGGCAGATATCGATGCACTTGCGACACGTGCCGCAATGCGCGCTGGCTGGTTTGTCGACCGGCAGCGGCAGGTTGGTATAGAGCTCGCCGAGGAAGAAGTACGAGCCTGCGTTGCGATCGATCAGCACGGTGTGTTTGCCAATCCATCCCAAGCCCGCATTGCGTGCCAGCGCCTTTTCCAGCACAGGCGCGGAATCCACATAAGCGCGATAGCCGAAATCGCCGACTGCGCCGCGGATGCGTTCCGCCAGCTTCTGCAGCCGATTGCGCATCAGCTTGTGATAGTCGCGGCCCAACGCATAACGCGCCACGTAACCTGCTTCGGTGTCGCGGATGACATCCCAGGCATGCTGCGTACCGGGCGGCAGGTAATCCATGCGCACCGAAATCACGCGCTGCGTGCCAGGTTCGAGTTCATCCGGCCGGCTGCGCTTGGTGCCATGGCGCGCCATGTAATCCATCTCGCCGTGATAACCGTCGTCCAGCCAATTCTGTAGATGCTGTTCGTCCTGCTCCAGTGTCACGCCGCTGATGCCGGCCTCGGCAAAGCCGAGCTCGCGCGCCCAGCGCTTGATATCGCGGGCGAGTGCGGCGTAATCGGGGGCGATGTGCGTGGACATGTGCATAGTTTAGAGCCATCCCTATAATCCGCCGATGCACGCTGACCGCCATCTTCGCGATCTCTACACCGTCGAGCAGGTTCGCGCCCTCGACCGGCGCGCCATCGGCGATCTGGGCATCAGTGGCTTCGAGCTGATGAACCGGGCCGCCACTGCGGCTCTCGCTTGCCTGTGTCGACAATGGCCGCAAGCACGGCGGCTTGTGGTGTTCTGCGGGCCAGGCAATAACGGCGGCGACGGTTATCTGCTGGCCAGTCTTGCCTATGGCGCGGGCATGGGTGTCGAGGTGGTGGAACTCACCGATGCGGCGAGCGGCGATGCCGCGCACGCGCGCGACACCTGGCAACGCGGTGCGGGTGTAACGCATCGCTGGCATCAGGATGCCTCGCTGCCGCAAGCCGACGTGTACGTGGATGCGCTCTACGGCACCGGTTTGAACCGTGCGCCGGATGCTGTCGCGAGCACGCTGATCGAACGTATCAACGCTTCGGGCATTCCCGTGCTGGCGCTGGACGTGCCGTCGGGATTGAACGCAGATACCGGTCATTGTCCGGGCGTGGCGACTCGCGCGCAGGTAACGGTGAGCTTCATCGCCGCCAAGCGGGGCCTGTACACCGGACAAGCAGCAACGAAAGTCGGCACGATATTCGTCGATCCGCTTGGCCTGCCGGACATCCTTTGGCAAGGCATGCCTGCCGACGCATCGCTGCTCGATGCCATGCACCTTGGGCCGCGCGCACGCGATGCGCATAAAGGTGATTCCGGACATGTGCTGGCGATCGGCGGCGATCACGGCACCGCGGGCGCGATTCGCATGTGCGGCGAAGCGGCGCTGCGTAGCGGTGCCGGTCTCGTAAGCGTCGCCACACGCGAAGAAAACCTGTTTGCCTTGAACAGTGCGCGCCCGGAACTGATGGCGTACGGCATCCACGGCCCGCAGGAGCTGCAGCCGCTGCTTGCACGCGCCACCGTGCTCGCCGTGGGACCTGGCTTGGGGCAGGGCGCCTGGGGCCACGCACTGTGGCTGACCGCGCTCGACAGCGGCAAGCCGCTGGTGCTGGATGCTGATGGACTGAACTTGCTCGCGCGCGAGCAGCGTCGTTTTACGACACCGGCGGTGCTTACGCCGCATCCCGGCGAAGCGGCGCGACTGCTCGAAAAGAATAACCCCGAAGTGCAAACGGATCGCTTCGCCTCAGCACGTGAATTGGCGCAGCGCTATGGCGCCGTGGTCGTGCTGAAAGGAGCGGGTTCTCTCATCGCTAATCCAGATGGACGTTTAGACGTCTGTACGTGGGGCAATCCCGGCATGGCCAGCGGCGGCATGGGTGATCTGCTCACCGGCGTGATCGCCTCGCTCATGGCCCAGGGTTGCTCGGCCTGGGATGCGGCGCGTATTGGTGTCGGCCTGCATGCGCGCGCCGGCGACATTGCTGCTCGCAAGGGCGAACGCGGCTTGCTTGCCAGCGATCTGCTGGAACCGCTGCGCGCGCTCGGCAATGGAATCGAGCATGACTGAACAACACTGGGACCTGCCCGACGAGGACGCCACGCGTACCTTGGGTGCACAGCTTGCCGGTGCGCTGGACGGCGGCCTGGTCATCTACCTGCGCGGCGAGCTGGGTGCCGGCAAGACCAGCTTCGCTCGGGCGCTGCTGACGGCGTTGGGCGTGGGCGAACGCATCAAGAGCCCGACCTACAGCCTGGTCGAGGGTTATCAGACCCGGGATGGTCGCCCCGCCTGGCATCTGGACCTATATCGCATTGCAGATCCCGGTGAACTCGAATGGCTGGGCCTGGACGCGCTGGCCGACTCCGCCGCGGTGGTGCTGGTGGAATGGCCCGAGCGTGGCCGGGGCGCGCTGCCCGCGCCGGATATGGAAGTGCAACTGGGATATCGCGGCACCGGCCGCCATGCGCGTCTGCAATCGAAAACGGCACGCGGCGAACGGGCGCTGGCTTGCCTCGGATGAGACGCAGCCTGCCATAAGTGCTGGAGCCAATTAGGAAAACTGAACGGGCAGACTGCGCAGAACCTACCCCGCAAAATGCGTGGCTTATGGCCGATAGCTTGACCTGATCTGACAAATGCCGTGCAGGTCATGGAAAAACAAGGGAAAACCTCTTGCATTCAGCCAACTGCTGCGCTTCAATGCGGCACCATGAGGGGCTATCTCACTCGCATTGCTAGCTTGGTTGGTACCGCGATCCTGGTCGCGGCGCCGGGTGCTGTCCTGCATGCCTCCGATGTGAAGGACGCCCGCGTCTGGGCCGGCCCCGACTACACCCGCGTGGTGTTCGATCTTTCCGGCCCAGCCAAGTACAAGCTCAGCCAGAATGGCGACCAAATCGTGCTCGATCTGGCCGACAGCCGCGCCGCGGGCAAGCTCGCGCCTTCGGCGCAAGGCCTCTTTAAGGGGTTGAACAGCGCATCACAGGGCGATGGCCTGCGCATCACGGCGTCGGTAGCGCCGAATAGCCAGCCCAAGACTTTCCTGCTTGGCCCGTCCGGTCAGTCGGGTTATCGACTGGTGCTGGATCTTTACCCGGGTAGCGGCCAGGCACCCGCCAAGTCCGCCGCGCCGGATGAGGCAGGCGATACGGCCGTGGCGTCGAGCAAGCCGGCGCCGACCAGTTCCAACGCTTCCACGGTCGCCGACAGAGACGACGATGCTCCGGCGCCGGTGGTGGTCAACGCCAGCAGCAAGCTGACCTCGCGCAAAGGGGTTACCACACGCCAAGCGGCGGTATTGCTCAATAGCCAGCGCCAGGTAGTCGTGGCCGTCGACGCGGGCCACGGCGGCAAGGACCAGGGTGCGCATGGCCCCAACGGCGTGCTGGAAAAAGATGTCACGCTCGCGGTGGCGCGCGCACTGGCTGCCCAGATCAATCGCCAGCCCGGCATGAAGGCCATCCTTACGCGCGATGGCGACTACTTCATCCCGCTGAAGCAGCGCTACGAAATCGCCCGCCAGAATCAGGCCGACCTGTTCGTCGCCGTTCACGCCGACTCGTACCCGGGCAGCGACGCCAAGGGCGCGTCGGTATGGGTGTTGTCCCCGCGCGGCAAGAGTTCGGTGGCCGCGCAGATGCTGGCCGATCGCGAAAACAGTTCCGACCTGATCGGTGGCGTATCGCTGGCCGCGGAGAACGACGGCCTCGCTTCCGTGCTGCTGGATATGCAACAGGGTTGGGCCGTGCAGGCCAGTGAAACGGTGGCCCAGAACGTCCTCAACGCCCTGTCGGCGATCGGCCCGACGCATCGTGGCTACGTGGAGCACGCCAACTTCGTGGTGCTGCGTTCGCCCGACGTACCCTCGATCCTGGTCGAGACGGCCTTCATCAGCAATCCGACGGAAGAGCGCAAGCTGCGCGATCCCTCGCATCAGCAGCAGTTGGCGACAGCGATTATGGATGGCGTGAAGGGCTACTTCATGAGCAGCCCGCCGCCTGGCACCTGGTTTGCGATGGAAGCCGCGCGCCGCAAAGGCATGTCGCCGGCTGACAGCGACGTAGCAGCCAAATCGGACACGATCGCCAGCGCTTCCGAGCCTGCGGATGCTGATGCGCGCGACTTGCACCGCGTTGCCAATGGCGAAACTTTGCGCAGTATCGCCAAGCAATACGGCGTGAGTGTGGACTCGCTCAAGAGCGTCAATGGCATCAACAGCAACAGCGTGCGTACCGGCACGATGCTGGTGATCCCGAACAGTTAGCAATGGCTGCGTAGGCTGGGATTGGCATCCCAGCCTACGAGCCACATCGATATCCGGATAGTTGATGGGACGCTGCGCTGCTAAGCTTGCGTCCCATGTCCCGCATCCGCCCACTTCCCCCCGAGCTCATCAACCAGATCGCCGCCGGCGAAGTGATTGAACGGCCTTCGTCGGTCGTGAAGGAACTGGTCGAGAACAGTCTCGACGCCGGTGCGGCGCGCGTCGAAGTCGACATCGAGCTCGGTGGTGCGCGTTTGATTCGCGTGCGCGACGACGGCGACGGCATCGCTCCCGAGGATCTTCCGCTGGCCGTGGCCTCGCATGCCACCAGCAAGATCGGCAGCTTCGACGATCTGGAACATGTGGCGAGCATGGGCTTCCGCGGTGAGGCGATCGCATCGATGGCCTCGGTGGGACGCTTCGCCATGACCTCGCGCTTGCGCGGCGCGGACAACGCCTTTCGCATCGAAGTCGACAGCGGTCGCATGCAAGACGTGCGTCCCGCGCAACATCCGCAAGGCACCAGCGTGGAAGTGCGCGACCTGTTCTACAACGTGCCGGCACGACGCAAATTTCTCCGCGCCGAGCGCACCGAGTTCGCGCATATCGACGATCTGCTCAAATCTCTGGCGCTGGCGCGCGGCAGCGTAGAGTTCCGTCTAAGCCACAACGGCAAATCGGTGCGTGTGTGGAAGTCCGCGCGCGATGAGCAGGCCATGCTGATGCGCGTGGCCGAAGTGCTTGGCGAGACGTTTCCACAGCAAAGCCTGCGCATCGATCATGCTTCGGCAGGCATGCGTTTGTCAGGATGGGTGGGATTGCCGACCGCCTCGCGACCGCAAGCGGATGCCCAGTATTTCTACGTGAACGGCCGCCTGGTGCGCGATCGTGTGGTGGCGCATGCGGTGCGGCAGGCTTATGCCGATGTGCTGTTCCACGGCCGTTATCCGGCCTTTGTGCTTTATCTGGAACTAGATCCCATCGGCGTGGACGTCAACGTGCATCCGGCCAAGAGCGAAGTGCGCTTTCGCGAACAGCGCCTCGTGCACGATTTCCTGTTCCGCACCCTGCATGAAGCGCTCGCGGAAACGCGCGCTGGCCAGCACGTGCCAGTGGAAACGCCGGACTGGAATGCCTCTGCGGATGTGGCGTCCAACGGAGTGCAGCAGTTCAGCCGACAAGTGAGCAACAACTGGCCGAACAACGCAGCGCAGAGCCGCCTGCATCTGGGTGTGCGCGAAGAACCGCTTGCCGATTACGCGGCCTTGCTAGGCGGCGACGTAACAGTCGCGCCGACGACCGTGGCGTTTCAGGCCATGCCCGCGGCGGATGCCAGCGAAGCGCCGCCACTGGGTTACGCCATCGCGCAGCTCAAGACCATCTACATCCTCGCCGAGAATGCGCATGGTCTGGTGCTGGTCGACATGCATGCCGCGCACGAGCGCATCACCTATGAAAAACTGAAAACCGGTCGCGCGTGCAGCAACCTGCGTTCGCAGATCCTGCTGGTACCGCTGTCGGTGCCGGTTAGCGCGAAGGAAGCCGCCGCGGCCGAAGAACACGCTGAGGCGCTGGCCGACTGGGGCCTGGAGCTATCGCGCAGCGGTCCTTCCGCAGTGGTGGTGCGGCGCATTCCGGCCTTGCTGGAAGGCGCGGATGTCGCCGAACTCACCCGCAGCGTGCTCGGCGAACTGGCGCAGCACGGCAGCTCGCGCCAGCTGCAGGAGCTGGAAAACGAATTGCTGTCCACCATGGCCTGCCATGGCTCGGTACGCGCGGGCCGTCGCCTTACGCTGCCGGAAATGAACGCCCTGCTGCGCGAGATGGAGGCCACCGAGCGCTCCGGCCAATGCAATCACGGCCGCCCCACCTGGGTGCAACTGGGCATGACGGAACTGGATAAGCTTTTTCTGCGCGGTCGTTAACGATCGCTTGTGCTACGCACAAATGGACGTCCATACTCGGGGCATCCCATTGCATCGAGCGGAGTGAACCCCATGTGGCGTAACGTCCTGGCCGGACTGATCCTAAGTACAGGAGTGGCCCTCGTGCATGCCGATACAACGCAACAACCTGTGACGCCCGATGCCTACCAGCAAAGCATCGAGCAATGGCGCACCGCGCGCGTTGCGCGGCTGACCGCACCAGACGGCTGGCTCAGCCTGATCGGGCTGGAATGGCTGCAGGAAGGTGCGAACAAAGTCGGCACCGCATCCGATAACGACATTATTCTGCAAGCTGGCCCCGCGCATCTGGGCGTGATCACGCTCGACAAGAGCGGGCAGTTGCATATCAAGCTGGAAAAAAACGGCGGCGCGACGATCGACGGCAAGCCGGTGGAAGAAGCCACGCTGATCGATGACGCGCACGTAACCGGCAACGCATCGCCCACCAAGGTTTCCTTCGGAGAGGCGAACTTCTACGTGATCGATCGCGAAGGCCGCAAGGCGCTGCGCGTAAAGGACACCGAAGCCGCCACGCGCAAGCACTTCCTTGGCATCGACTATTTCCCCATCGATCCTTCATGGCACATCGTGGCCGACTGGGTGCCCTTCGATCCGCCGCACGATCTGCAGATCGGTTCGGTGATCGGCACCATCGACACGGTGAAAGTGCCGGGCAAAGCGGTGTTTACGCGCGACGGACACACTTACGAATTGCTGCCGTATCAGGAAGAGCCGGGCGGCGAACTATTCTTCGTGCTTGCCGATCGCACCTCCGGTCACGAAACCTACGGCGCTGCGCGTTTCCTCTACGCCGCGCTACCGCAGAACGGCAAAGTGGTGTTGGATTTCAACAAGGCGTACAACCCGCCGTGCTCGTTCACGCCATTCGCGACATGCCCGTTGGCGCCGCCGGAGAATCGGCTTGATTTGCGGATCACGGCGGGTGAGAAGAAATACCGCGGCGGGCACTGACAACATGCGTAATCCTCATGGCCGTCATTGACCAGCTTCGCTGTTGTAAAGCGCCTCCGCGAAAGCGAACTGCTGTCAGGGAAAATGAAGCGCCAGGAAAAAGTCTCGCACGTCTCCTGATGCTTGAATTTCTCCTTGAAATTCAATGCCACCGATTCGTCGCCCCGGCGAAAGCCGGGGTCCAGTGACTTTGACGATTTATAAGTCGCTGGGTCCCGGCTTTCGCCGGGATGACGAGCTCCAAGCATTACGGCGAATCATGCTCCGCAGTTTTTCCGGACAACAGTGTGCTTTCGCGGAGGCGCTTTACAACAGCGAAGCTGGTCAATGACGGCCATGGGAATACGGATTCACTTTCCGACAAACACAGCCTTGCGCTTCTCCAAAAACGCACCCGTCCCTTCCTTCATATCTTCCGTCGCAAACATCAACGCAAACCCTTGGGTTTCGAACTCCAACCCCTGGTCCAGCGATGTCTCACCACCTTGCAGCACAGCATCGAGAATGCTGGCCGCAGCCAGCGGCGCGGCGGCAGCCAGTTGATCGGCCAGCGCATTAACCGTTTCATCCAGCGCTTCGGGCGCGACCACGCGGGTGACGATGCCCAGTTCATAGGCGCGCTGCGCGTTGATGGTGCCGCCGGTCAGGCATAGTTCAAGCGTGGCGCCACGACCCGCCAAGCGCAGCAGGCGCTGGGTGCCGCCGAAGCCGGGGATCAGGCCGAGGTTGATTTCGGGCTGGCCGAACTTGGCTTTCTCGCTGGCGATGCGCAGATGGCAAGCCATGGCCAGTTCCATGCCGCCGCCTAGCGCAAAGCCCTGGATGCGCGCGATCACCGGTTTGCCGAGCCGTTCGATGCTGCTCATCAGCCGCTGGCCAGTACGCGAAAAGCTCTGTCCCTGGACTGGTGTGCAACCGTTCATCTCGCTGATGTCCGCGCCGGCCACGAACGCCTTGTCGCCGGCGCCGGCCAGCACGATCGCCCGCACGGCGTCGTCCTGCGCGGCTTGGCTGAAGGCCAGGGTCAGCTCGTTCAAAGTCTCGCGATTGAGCGCATTGAGCTTGTCCGGGCGATTGACGGTAATGGTGCGCACGGCACCGCGGTTGGCGATCTCAAGGTTGCGGTAAGCCACGATGGACTCCGTATCAACGTAAAACGCGGATTTTAGCAGCGGGAACCTTTGCCATTCCCGGCTTTCTCACAGCCTGTTCGATGTCTCCTCAAGGTTTTCGATCATGTTGTCCGATGTTGCCATCCGGGGATGTCGAACCCTCTGCGCATCGCGCCGAACCTTCGGCATGGCTGCATCGGACGACCGAACCGCTTAGGATGGTGGTTTTCGCCGTATGCTTAGAGCCCGCCCATATGTCCCCAGGTCATCCATGCCGGTTCTGTTGGCCGCTCACAAGAAATGCCGGCCGCACGGAGGCGTTGGGCGGCACCGCTCCATGGAGAAAGCAATGACACATACGCGTTGGCTGCTTCCAGTTCTTCTGCTGCTTGCCGTGTTCGCGGTCCAGGCGCAGGGGACGAATGCGTCCAGCCCGTCGCAGCCCCCGGTGGTGAAGCTCGACAAGCACAAGCTTTCCTACGCCATCGGCTACCGCATCGGCAGCCAGTTCTCCGAGGGCGATTTCCCGGTGGACATGGCCGTGCTGCAAAAGGCCATCGAAGATGCCTACGCCAAGCGCGCACCGTCCGTGTCGAAGGAAGACATGTACAACCAGTTGGTCAGCCTGGGCGAGCGCATGCACGAGCAGGCTCTGGCGGAGTTCAATCGCATCGCGGCCGAGAACGCGAAAAAGAGTACCGAATACATGACCCATAACGCCACGCTCCAGGGCGTGGTGCAGCTCCCTTCGGGCATCCAGTATTCGGTCATCAAGACAGGCAGCGGCACCATCAACCCGGGCATCGACAGCCTGGTCACGGTCAACTACCGCGGCATGCTGATCGACGGCACCGAGTTCGACAGCACCTGGGCGCACGGCTCGCCCGTCACCTTCACCGTGGACAAGGTGATCCGTGGTTGGCAGTACGTGATCCCGCGCATGCACGTGGGCGATCGCTGGAAGGTGGTGATTCCGCCTTCGCTTGCCTACGCTGAACACGGTGCGCTGCCGCGTATCGGTCCCAATCAGGCGCTGGTATTCGACATCGAACTGCTCGACATCAAGCCGCCGAATCCGCAGGCGCCGAGCCCTTGAAGGCGGGGAACTGGAAGCGGGGAACAGGGAACGTGTAGAACAACGTGGAATGGCGCATTCTCGTTAGTTTTGCGGCCACACCAAGGCGAATCGTGCTAGAAGTTTAAGGTCCGGCGCCCACTACAAGTTCCCCATTCCCTGTTCCCCGTTCCCCGCTTCAATTAGCATTGTGGGCGCATGTCGAACTCTCCCCAGCTTTCTCCCCAAGCCATCCTCAGTCCGTGCATCGGCATCTGCCGTCTCGACGAGCGCGGTTATTGCCAGGGCTGCTATCGCACCGGCGATGAAATCGCGCGCTGGCTCAGCATGAGCGAGGACGAGCGTTCACATTACATGGACGTGGTACTTCCCGCGCGCGAGTCCGCATGATGGAAGCCCTGCAGCGCGCCTTGCGTCCGCTGTCGCAGCCTCCGACGCCGCCCGGCTGGAATCATGTCCAGATGACCGAACTGATCGGCGAGATGGAACGCCGACCCGCCGCCGTGCTGATCGGCCTGCGCGACGAGCACGAGCCGCGCATGATCTTCACCGTACGCACCGATCATCTGAGCTCACATGCGGGGCAAGTTGCGTTTCCCGGTGGCAGCGCCGATCCCACGGACGCCGATGCGCTGACCACCGCCTTGCGCGAAAGCGAGGAAGAGATCGGCCTGCATCCTTCGCTGGTGACGCCGCTGGGCTACCTGGATTGCTTTGAAACCATCAGCGGTTTCTGCATCACGCCGGTGGTTGCGCGCATCACCGCCGATGCGCAATTCCATCCTGCGCCGGACGAAGTGGCCGAAGTGTTCGAAGTGCCGCTGGACTTCCTCCTGGAACCTTCGAACCTGAAACGCTATGCGATGGACTTCCGTGGCCACCGCCGTGAGATGGTGGAATTCCGCTACCAGGGTTATCGCATCTGGGGCGCTACGGCAGCCATAGTGCAGCATCTCTTGCAGAGGATGGAGCAGCCATGAAAAGCACTTTAATCTCCGCCGAAGAACTCGCAGCGCTGCCGCCGGATGGCGTGCTGATCGTCGATTGCCGTCACGATCTTGCCGATGCGGAAAAGGGCGAGCGCGATTATCACGCTGAGCACATTCCTGGCGCGGTCTTCGCAAATCTGGATCGCGATCTCTCCGATCTCAGCCGCGTTTCGCTCGGCCTGGGGCGCCATCCGCTACCTTCGGAAGCAGCGTTTTCCGCCGTGCTGGCGCGCTTGGGCTGGCGGCCCGGCTTGCAAGTAGTGAGTTACGATGCCAGCAATGGTTCGCTCGCAGCGGCGCGTTTGTGGTGGCTGCTGCGGCTGTGCGGCGTGCGTGAAGTGGCGGTGCTCGACGGCGGTTACGCTGCGTGGAAGGCGGCGCATCTGCCGGTGTCGCAAGAGATTCCCCAGCGACAGTCGACACAGGTAAGCGTGCAGTACGATCCGAGCCAAGTCGTGCTCGACCACGCCGCCGTCGCCAACATGCCGAACGAACTGCTGCTCGATGCACGCGCCACACCGCGCTATCGCGGCGAAGTCGAACCGATCGATCGCGCCGCCGGCCACGTGCCGGGCGCGGCGAACCGCCCGTTTACCGAAAACCTGCAAGCCGATGGGCGATTCAAGTCGCCTGCCGAGTTGCGTGAGGCATTTCGCGCGGTGATCGGGGATCACGCGCCGGAACACGTGGTGCACATGTGTGGCTCCGGCGTGACCGCCTGCCACAACCTGCTGGCGATGGAGCATGCCGGGCTTGCAGGTTCGCGCTTGTATGCGCCGTCGTGGAGTGGGTGGATTAGTGATCCGTCGCGGCCTGTGGCGAAGTAACTACTGAGTTTTTCGCTATTCGCAACACTCTTGCGAAAAGATCCAACATTTCCTTACCGTCATTCCGGCGAAGGCCGGAATCCATTTTGCTCTGTGCGAGAGTGAAGATGGATTCCGGCCTTCGCCGGAATGACGACAAGGCGAGGCCGAGCATCCTCGCAAGGAACGCTTGCCTGTTGCGAATAATGGAAAGTTCAATAAGTCAGACGCTTATTTCGCCTTGCTCTTCAACCTATCCACCAACGCCTGCAACGCCGCCTGCGTTTGCGGATGAAAGAACGCATCCACAAACGTATCGATCGGCAACGCATCGACATCCGCAAACGTGTAAGTGAGATCCGCACGTGCGATCTGGCGCGTCCCCAGCATGGCATGCGAGGGCAGGGCGATCGTTTCGTTGAGCCAATGCAGTGCGCGCGTGGTGACCTGTTCCACACCGGTGAGCTCATCGACAAAACCGCAGGCCAGCGCCTGGTCCGCGTCGATCAGTGCACCGGAAACCAGCAGGCGTTCCGCGCGATACGCACCCACCACGCGGCGCAGCGCCATCTGGATGCAATCGGGCGCAATCAATCCTACCTGCACTTCGTTCAAACCGATGCGGTAAGGCCCTTGCGCCATCACGCGGTAATCGCAGAACAGCGAAAGCACCGCGCCGCCCGCGGGACTGTGGCCGGTGATAGCCGCGGCAACCGGCACTGGCAAATGCGCGAGCGCGGCGCAAGTGGCAAAGAACTCACGCCAATATTCGCGTACGCCAGCACGATCGCGTGTCAGCAAGGCTGGCACATCCACACCGGCCGAGAACATGCCTTGCGCGCCGGACAGCACGATGCCGCGCGCGCCTTCTTGCACCGCTTCCGCTAAAGCGTTTTGTAGGGCGCGCAGCAGTTCAAGGTTCAGCGCATTGACGGGTGGACGCGCGAGCTGGATTTCGGTGACGGCGTCGTGTTTGGTGATGTGGAGCATAAGGAGTCCAGATGATGAGTAAAGGCGTATCTTGCCTCATCGTCATTCCGGCCTTCGCCGGAATGACGATGAGGCAAGTTTGAACCTCACGAAGGATCAAGGCTGCGGCTGATCATCAGCCGTCCAGGTATACCGCACCGCATACTCAAGCACAGCCTTGCCATTGGCAGGCACCTCGACCTTAAATTCCAGCGTGTCGGTCGTCTGCTTGCTAGGCTTTACGCTGGATGAGGTGACGGTCCATTGCCGCCAGCGGTTCGGATGTTCGCGCACAGTCACGGTGCGGGCGCTTTCACCAGCATTGGTGAGTGTGATGCGGAACGCCTCATCCATCGTGCGTCCGGCTTTGTCTGCATGGAAACTCGTGCGCTCGCGTTGGCCTCGCAGATCGAACGCCGTGCCCAGCGTGATCATGGCATCGCTGCCCTTGGGCGTGTCGTTGATACGGCCCTCGCCGATGAATTGCGGCACACCGTTGCGATCGGCAGTCAGCACGCGCAGATAGCCGGCGGGCAGGCTGTCGAAGGCGGTGAAGCGCAGTGTGCTGATGATGCTGGTGTTGTTGTCGGTGTTGAATGTTTCGTTGAGCATCGGCTGCGGTGGCATCCAGTTGCCGCCGTTCTCATAGAGCGCCGTGCGCTCGCATCCGACCGCACGCGCGGCATAGAGAGGCACCTGGCTGATGCTGCCGTCGGGCAGGTCGACCGGCGCGGGCAGGGTATAGCTGCGGTAATCGCCCATGGACGATTGCTCGGGCATCGCTTCGGCCGCCGCGGGTGCAGCCATCGCGCGCATCATCATCGGGCGCGGCGCGCTGGATTTGGCGAAGTTGGGTTCGCCGGCAATCAAGGTCAAATGAATATCGTGCCAGTCGCGGCCGCTGCGATTGGCGATGCTGGCGCGCGATTCGAATTGCATGTTGCATGTATTGCCTGGCTGCAACGTGGCGACGTAAGCCGCGCGCCAGCCGATGCCGGAGGTGGGATAGCTCAGCACCGCATCGGCCTGGCCGCCGCGTGAGGCGTCGACGCGCAAGCGCAGGCTAGAGCCGGTCGGAAAATTCCCACCCTCAGCATTCACTGCCGCGTATTGCCGGATCAAAGTCGTGCCATTGCCGCTGCGCACCACGAGCCCATCTGCGCCGGCGCGCAGCAAGGTGCCGTTGGCCAAGGGCTGGCCGTTGTCGCCAAGCACGCTGATGGTGCTACCGGTCAGACCCGTCAATGCCGAATTGGGGCCTTGCGCAAGCAACAAGCGCTGCGAAATGACCTTGGCCTCGCCACCAGGAAAACCGAGCGCCATCGCTTCGGCATCGAGCTGATTGGGTAGATCGCCCAGCACTACGTCGTGCACGCCGGACTGCAAGGCAATGCTGCGCTGTTCGCGTACGACCGCATAACCATCATTGGCGTTGGTATCGCCGCTGCTTGCGTACAAGGAAGGGCTGTCGCTGCGATACAGCGTGATCGACGCGCCATCCGCGGCATCCGCCCGCGATGCGCCCAAAGCGGCCATGGCGACGGCGAGAACGGTTCGATAGTGGATCGACATGCTGCACTCCTTTGGCGGACGATGCGTCCGATCATAGCGAGCGCAGTGCGGCGGCGTATGTGCTGCCGCAAGCATCATTCCTTCGCGCTTCAGGACTTGTCGCCGGGGTGTGCCGCGACGGTCCCAGAACGAGTGCACTGCTGTCCGCGAAAAATTAGCGAAGGGAACAGCAGTCGTGCGGGTATCTCCATCCATGCCGGAATCGACTCCCTCCCCTGCTTGCAGGGGAGGGTTGGGGTGGGGTGAGTACTTGCCATGAACTTTCCCGCAAGTGTTCACGCCCTCCCAACCTCCCCCTGCAAGCAGGGGGAGGGGCTTGTTCCACGCTTCGCTTTTACCTCTGCAGAGCGGCGCAAATGTCCACGGACAACAGTGGAAACGAGCGGGCTTATTGCTTGTCGCCCTCATGCTGCACATTCACCATCCACGGCACGCCGAACTTGTCCACCAGCATGCCGAAGCCTTCGCTCCAGAAAGTTTTCTGAAACGGCATGGTGACCTGGCCGCCTTGCGCCAGGGCGTTGAAAGATTTCTCGCCCGAAGCGACGTCGTCCGCCGTGATAGAGAGGCTGAAACCGGAGTGCGTAATCTCGTCCTTGCCACCTTGGCCATCCGACATCATCAAATGCGTGCGGCCAATCGCCAGCGTGGCGTGCATGATCATGTCAGCGGACTCAGGCGATATCGTATACGAGGGATCCGGCGGTGCATCCTTGAAACGCGACTTGAACACTTCGACGGCGCCGAGTGTATCGCGGTAGAACGCGATGGCTTCTTCGCAGCGGCCTTGAAAGAAAATGTACGGTTGAATGTTCATGGGACCTCCGGTGGATGAGGCGAGCAGATTGCCATTGAGCCTTTGCTTCGCGAAGACACAATCGTACGCCGCGTGGTGAAGGCTTATGGTTAGGCACTGCGCAAGGGTGAAGCTCGCGGGTATCACCGGCTGTCCGATTCATTCGGACCATCGGCTTGGCAGGACCTGATTAGCCCCGAAGCTCTAGCTTTGCCTTGAACAGTTCCCTCTCCCCCGGAGGCATGGGTATCTACATTTTTTTCTGAAGTCCGAACCTTCCTCACCGTCATCCCAGCGAAAGCTGGGATCCAGCGCCTTTCAACCTCGCCTTGGCACATCAAAAAAGCCAACGTCACGGGATCCCAGCTTTCGCTGGGACGACGACGGGGTGGATTGGAGCCTCCGGCAAGTTGTGTAGATACCTATTCCCCGGAGGGGAGAGGGAGCGCGCAGGTAGCGCGATACTTTCTCCACACAGCCTTCATGATCACCGTGTTCACATAATCTACACGACACACGGAACGCCCTATCGCATCCGGAAGACCAACATATGGACGGTTTTTCACTAAGCGTGGTGCTTGCGGACGATCATCCGGCATTGCTAGCGGGCGTGCAGCAGGGCCTGTCCTCGGTCGGCACCATCCGGGTAACCGGCACGGCGGGCAACTCGACCGAACTGATTCGCCTACTCGACATGGATGGCTGTGACGTCCTTGTTTCCGACTACTCCATGCCAGGCAAGGAATATGGCGATGGCATGACGCTGTTTTCGTTCATCCGGCGCCGTTATCCGTCGATCAAGCTGGTCGTGCTGACCATGCTGGACAACCCGGCCATGCTCGGCGCCTTGCGGGATCAGGGCATCTGCTGCCTGGTCAGCAAGGCCGACGCGGTCAGTCATCTGATTCCCGCCATCCATGCGGCCGCAACGGGCGGTACGTACTACTCGCCTGCCATGGAGAAAATTGTGCGCATGCTCGATATGAACGGGCGGCGCGGAACCTCCGAAGCGCTGAGCAAGCGCGAGCTTGAAGTGCTGCGGCTATATGCCAGCGGCCTGACCGTCAATGAGATTGCCGAACGCCTCAATCGCAGCAAGAAAACCATCAGCACCCAGAAAGGCCGGGCCATGCAGAAGCTGGGCATCGAACGCGATGTGGATCTGCTTCGCTACGCCATCGAGCACGGCATCGTTGCCGGCGCGTCGCAGCCTGGTATGCCGGCGTCGCGAGAAACGCCGCACAATTAATACTTGCGAAGAAGATCGATCTTGCCCATGCAGCCTCCTGATTAGCGTCGAATCTCAGCTTGCTGTGCTTTTTTGCTCGTCGTCCCGGCGAAAGCCGGACGTAGCCTTCAGTGGCGAATGCGATGTGTGCCTCGAACATCGCGTTTGAATAGACGGCCAAAGCACGCAGTAGCGAATTCGCGCGTGAAAATTAACGACCGCTTTCTGCGTCATCCACCAAATCTTACCGGTGTATATGTGATGTTCACGAACCGCTTCATCAATTGGAACAGCATGAAGCGGCGATAGTTACGTGTGACGTGATCTAAGTTGCGGTCACTGCCGCCAATCCACTCCACCGAGCGGCATGTTTGAAACGAATGGTTACTGCTCCCCCATGCGTGAACGCGCGCGTGGCCAGAATCAGTCGTGCCTCGCTTCATTGCATTTCACAGCTACTTCACGGAGGGGGTCGGTTTGTCGTCCGCCCATAAACCATCGATCCCCTAACCACCTTCGCGGGTTGTTGGGTTTTTTTGTGTGAAAGCCAACGTGTTGAAGCAGCAATTCTTCAAAGGTTCGCACGACGCCAGGCATACGCGTGTGCGGATCGTCATCACCGGTGCCAAAAGCGAGCCAGTTACTTGAACTGTCGCGCATCGGAATGAAGCCAAGCCTGCCTTAGGTATCTGTGCCGTAAAGCCAATCACCCATTCCCCCCATTCCCGAAAGGACGAGTCGTCATGAACACACACTTCAGCGGCCACAACGGCGGTCACAAAACGGCTAAACCAAACGTCCACTCCAGCATTCCGCAAAAACCCAATCCAAGCGCCCGCCCAAACGTTCCCAAAAAGGGTAATGGCTACTCGATGGTTGGAAAAAAGTTGAGTGCGGGCGTCCATGCTGCATTGGCTAAGACAAAATCCAATACGATAGCGCCACTGGCTGGGTACGGCAGTGTTGAATATGGCGGTTCGGCACCTGGCGATTGGTCGTGTGCCTTCGGCTCGTATGCAGTTGCTAGCGGAACCCATTCAACGGCTTATGGACACGCGACCTATCCCGTCGGGCCATATACCATTGCCATCGGGTCCGACGTAAACACAGGCAATGGACAGGGAAATATCGCCATTGGTACGAGTGCTCTCATCAATAACACGGGAGCGGGTGCGATAGTGATTGGCTACACTGCGCTTGTTCAACCCAACGGTGGTGATGCTGCCGTCACGGGAGCCGGATCGATCGTACTCGGTAATAGCGCGAGCGTTTACGGCAATAATTCCATGGCCATTGGTAACGGCGCCCAGTCGGGGCAGACCAGCAACATTGCACTGGGTGCCGGTGCCCAAGCCTTGGCCAACAATGATGCGGTAGCGATCGGCACCAACAGCCTGGCGGATCGGGCGTTGACGGTGTCGATCGGCAACAAGTCCACCGGCCTGACGCGTCGACTCGTCAACATGGATGCCGGTGGGCAAACCACCGATGCAGTGAACGTGAGCCAGTTGCTATCCGTCCTGACGGCGCTGGGCGGCAGTGCGGCGCTCGACCAGTATACGGGTGTGGTGACGGGCCCGACCTACACGCTCGCCAACGGCGGCCCGCAGACCACGCTCAGTGGCGCCTTGGATGCGCTGGACAAGGCGGTGAGCGATGCGGGCGGCAGCGACCCGTATGTCGTCGTCAACAGCACAGGAGCGAGCGCCACGGCGACAGGCACCGATGCCGTCGCCATCGGCAGCAATGCCGTCGCCAACGCCGCGCTTTCGGTGGCGCTGGGTACCAACTCCACTGGCGACACCGCCAATGCCGTGTCGGTGGGCAACCCTAGCCTTCTGCGCAAGATCATGTACGTGGCTGCGGGCGACGTAACGGCCACCAGCCGGCAGGCGGTGAACGGTTCACAGCTCTTCACCACCAACCAGACTCTGAGCGATCTGCGATCGGCACTGAGCAGCAGCGGCCTGATCGACCCGAATGACCCGAATAGTACGCTGGCGATCACCTACGACACCGCGTCGAAGACCACCGTGACGTTCGGCAGCCGGGGCCAGCTGGTGGAGCTCATGAACGTCGCCCCCGCGCTCCAGGCGACCGATGCGGTCAACCTCAATCAAATGACGATCGCGTTGGACAACGTGCGTAGCGAACTGGGCGACAGCCTCCCCTACGTCAAGGTCAATTCCACCGGTGCGGATGCCAATGCGGCCGGTCTCGACGCCGTGGCGATCGGATCGGACGCCATCGCGACGATTGAAGGCAGTGCCGCTTTTGGCGTGCGGGCACGCGCGTCGGCCGCCCATGGCGTGGCGCTCGGCAGCGACAGCCTGGCCGATACGGTGTTGTCCGTGTCGATCGGCAATAAACCGGCGGGCCTGAAGCGTCGGTTGATGAACCTGCAAGCCGGTACGGACGCGGACGATGCGGTGAGCGTGAGACAGTTGCAGCCGATCATGAAGGCGCTGGGCGGGAATGCCTCGATTGATCCAAGCACCGGCGAGGTGACAGGTCCCACCTACACGCTCGCCAACGGCGGTGTGCAGACCAGCCTCGAGGATGCGCTGGGTGCGCTGGACCAGGCCGTGAGCGAGAGCGGCGCGAACAACCCGTATCTGGCCATCAACAGCACCGGACCGGATGCAGCCGCGCTGGGCCAGGAATCGATTGGCCTGGGCAGCGGCGCAAGTGCCACCGGCAAGAATGCCGTGGCGATCGGCGCCCATACCGTAGCGGGTGCGGACAACACCGTGTCGATGGGCAGCCCAGGCAGCGAACGCACGATCGTCAACGTCGCCGCTGGTGATCTATCGGCGACCAGCACGGATGCGGTGACGGGCATGCAGCTTAATGCGACCAACCTGAGGGTGGGGGTGCTGGAAAACACGCTGGACAACAGCGGCCTGATCGATACGGGCACGGGCAAGTTGTTGGCGGTGACCTACACCAACGCCTCGCAGAACCTGATCCAGCTCGGCAACCTGAATACCCCGGTGGAGATCATGAACGTCGCCGATGGCATCGCCGGTAGCGACGCGGTCACCGTCAACCAACTGACGGGTGCCATCAACGGTCTGAGCAGCCAGTTCAGCAACAACCTCAAGTACGTCCGAGTCAATTCGACGGGCACCAATGCCAATGCCAGTGCCAACGATGCGGTGGCGATCGGATCGACCGCCAACGCGACGGCGCCGGCGACGGTGGCGATCGGCACCGGGTCGCGCGCGTCGGCCACGAACTCCGTGGCGATCGGCTTTAATTCCGTGACCAGTCAGTCCTACACCGTCTCCGTGGGCAGCGTTGGCCAAGAGCGCAAGGTCATCAACGTGGCCGACGGCGATTTCAGCGCGGGCAGCACGGATGCCGCCACGTGTGGGCAGGTGTTTGCTGCACTGGGCATGGTCGCGGGCTCGCGCTCGGGCGTGTTCGATGTCACCGCCCCGCTGTATGCGATCGAAGGCTTGTCGGGCGACAACACGGCGTCGCTCAACGGGCAGCCGCTCGACTCGGGCACCGCCTTGGCGTTCGGTGTGAGTTCGGGCACCAGTGGTCTGAATACGGCGGCCTTTGGTCTGAACTGCCTGGCCCTATCCGATAACGCCGTGGCCATTGGCACCTACGCCCAAACGGGAGCAGGTCAGGACTATTCGGTGGCCATCGGCGCCAACGTCCAGACCAACGGCATGAATGCGGTCGCCTTGGGTGGGAACGATGTCCAGGCTAACGCCGACTATGCGTTGGCGGTGGGCAACCGCGCCACCTATGCGATCGGTCAGGGTTCGATTGCGATAGGAAGCAGTGCGAAATCGCGCACCAACACGGTTAATTCAATCGCCATCGGTACCAGCGCGAACGTGCCGAACAATGTGACGAATGCACTGGCGCTGGGCGCAAACACCAGTGTGACCGTGAATGGCGGCGTCGCACTCGGGCAAGGGTCGGTCGCCAATCGCGGCAACGCGGTGTCGCTGGGCAACACGAGCAGTACGCCCATCACGCGACAGATCATCAACGCGGCGGCCGGTACGCAATCGACCGATGTGGTGATCATCAACCAGTTGCAAGGCGTGACCAATGTCATTGGTGGCGGTGCCGCGGTCGGTGCGGACGGCAGCATCACGCCGCCCTCATACACGATCGGCGGCACGCCGTACACCGACGTGAGCGCCGCCCTCAACGCCGTGGCGAACATGGCGGGGACGGACCCGAACGCGGTGGCGTACGACGACACGGCGAAGGACACCGTCACGCTGGGCGGCGCGGGCGGCACCCTGCTGACCAACGTGCAGGATGGCAGCGTTGCCGCGGACAGCCTGGATGCGATCAACGGTAGCCAATTGTTCGGCACAGCCGATAGCCTTGCGACTAACCTGGGTGGCGGTGCGGCGGTGAATGCGGACGGCACCGTCAGCCCGCCGTTGTACGTGATTGGCCCGACGCTCGCGAACGACGTGGGGACGGCGCTGGGCAATGTCGTTACCGTGGTCAACACCAAGTTGGCCGATGCCGGGCTGGTGGATCCGAGCAGCGGTCAGGCCATTGCCGCGGTGACCTATAACGGCGCGTCGAAGAACAGCGTGACGTTGGGCGGTACCGGCGCGACGCAGACGGTGAGAATGAATAATCTGGCGCCAGGGAGTTTGTCGGATACCAGCACGGACGCCGTGAACGGTTCGCAGTTGTCCGCGACGAATCAGATCGTCGACGATTTGACAAATGCGCTGCAAACGGGCGGCGTCATCGATCCGACCTCAGGCAAATCGTTGGCGGTGACGTACGTCGACGATACGGAAACCGCTGTTGAGCTCGGTACCTTGGGCACGCCGGTAACGGTGTCGAATGTGGCGCCCGGTACGCAGGCGACGGATGGTGTCAACATCAGCCAGTTGGAAGGCGTGACGAGCGCCTTGGGCGGTGGCGCGGGTGTGGATCCGAATGGCAACATCGTGCCACCTTCGTACACGGTAGACGGCACGCCTTACCCCGACGTGGGCGCGGCCATCAACGCGGTGGCCGCCATCGCGGGGACGGATCCCAATGCGGTGGCGTATGACGACGCGGCGAAGGACACGGTAACGCTGGACGGCGCCGACGGCACCTTGTTGACGAACGTACAGGATGGCAGCGTCGATGCGACCAGCCTGGATGCCATCAACGGTTCGCAGTTGTTCGGCACGGCGCAAAGCATCGCGACCGGCCTAGGCGGGGGTGCCACGGTGAATCCGGATGGCACGGTGACGCCACCCACCTATGCGATCGACGGTACGACGGCGAACGACGTGGGTGGTGCGATCACCAACCTCTACGATGTGATCAACACCAAGTTGGCCGACGCCGGCGTGGTGGATTCAGTCACAGGCCAAGCTCTTGCGTTGGTCGCGTATGACGATGCCTCGAAGGATGGCGTGACGTTGGGCGGCGTGGGGTCGACGACCCCGGTGCCGCTGCACAACATCGCGACCGGTACGGCCGACACCGATGGCGTCAACGTGGCTCAATTGACGACAGGGCTGAGCGACCTTGTGACCGAATTGGTCGATGGCACGATCAACATCAACATGAAATACATCAAGGTCAGTTCCACCGGCACCCAGGCCGGTGCAAGCGGTGTCAATGCGGTAGCGATCGGCTCGGCGTCCAGCGCCACCGCGAACAATTCGCTGGCCATCGGAACAGGCGCGCGTGCATCGGGTATGAATGCGGTGGCGATCGGCACCAACTCCGTGGCCAATCAACCCAATGTGTTCGCCGTGGGCAGCGTTGGCGGTGAGCGCAAGGTCGTCAACGTCGCCAATGGCGATGTCAGTCCTGGCAGCACGGACGCCATCACCGGTGATCAGTTGTCTGCCGTGTACAAGGCACTGAACGCCATCACCCGTGCGGGTGGAGCGAAGGGCGTGAAGGACGTGGTTGATCCGCTGGCGGCCATCGAAGGCCGGAGTGGCAACAACGTTGCCTCGTTGAACGGTGGTGATCCCGAGAGCGAAACCGCCGCGGCGATCGGTGTTTTCTCCGTGGCCAGCGGCCGCAACGCGATTGCGGTGGGTTTGCGTAATGTGGCGGGCTCCGATTACTCGGTGGCGTTCGGCCGCATGGCGCAAACGGGCGTGGATCACCCGTACTCCGTCGCGGTGGGGTCGGAGGTTGTGACCAATGCGCCGCGTGCCGTGGCACTCGGTACACGGGTGCAAGCCAACGGCGAGCATGCAGTGGCCGTCGGCAGCAACGAGACCTGGGCCATTGCCCGAAGCGCCATCGCGATGGGCGAGGGTGTGAAGGTGCATGGTGATCACAGCATCGCGATCGGTCGGCGTGCGAGGGTCGCCGCGAACGCGAGCGATGCACTGGCACTGGGCGCCGAGGCGAGTGTGGCAGCGGGCGCCATGGGCAGTGTTGCACTGGGTCATGGTGCGGTGGCGGACCGTGGCAACGCGATTTCCATCGGTGGTGGTTCGATCGGCACGCGGCAGATCATCCACGTGGCGAAGGGCACCGAACCGGATGACGTCGTGACTGTTGCGCAATTGAAGGAGGCGGTTGCAGCGATGATGGCCGAGATACAACTGCTGCGCAGCCAGCTTGGTGCACGTCCGCCGGCGCAATGATGCAAAAAAAGAAGCCTGGCAAAAGGCCAGGCTTTGAAGAGCGAAACATTAAGGATTAAAAGCAAGAAGCGTATCGAAGCGGGCGGGGCTGCAACCCCGCCCGCACTTTCATTACCACTGGAACGAAGCACCCACACCTACCGTATTGCCACTGCTGGACAGGCCTACGCCTGCACGAACCTTCCAGTTTTCGCTGACGCGAGCTTCACCACCCAGCGCAGCAGCGGTATAGCCCTTGTAGTTCGCAACACCGGCACCAACCGACAGCGTTTTGCCCACATCGACGCCCGGAATCATCGTCAAGGCCGTGGCGGCTGCAATGCCGGAGTAAGCACCGCGTGCGGTGTTGTTGAGCTGGCCTTGCAGGCCGTCGATCTGGCCCTGCATTCCGTCGATGCGTCGGTCGAGCTGATTTACAGCCCCTTCGACACCACGGACTTGCTGACCGCCCACCGTGTAAGTCGGTGTAGTGATCGTGCCGTCCGCGTTGACGGTGGAACCGCCACCCAGTGCATCGGCCGTGCTCTGCGCTGTAGCGGCCAACTGTGAACCGTTGACGGCGTCTTTGCTTCCCGCGTTCACGGCGCCATCGCCGACGTTGGTGATCTTGTTGCCCTGAGCGTCGTAGTTCCACTGGCCGCCATTGCCGCCACCATCACCACCGCCGCCGCCGTTGTTCTCGATGTTCGTGACGCGGTCGCCGATGTTGGTGACGGACTGGTTCAAGTTGGTGACTTGGCCCTGCAGATCGCTGAGCTGGCCGTAGTTGACGGCGTCATACTGATTCTTGCCATCCGCCACGTTGGTCAACACCACCGGAGCCGCAGCGGGGCCGCCCAGCGTCACCGAACCGTAGTTCACCGAGCCATCCGAATTCAGGTCGTACCGCACGGCATTCGGATCGGTGGTGCCAGATTGTGTCGCCGCTTGAATGGCCTGCTCGACAGTGGAGTAACGGTTACCCTGGACGATGTAAGTAGGCTGCGTGATGCTGCCGTCTGGCGCAATGCCAGCGCCGCCGCCCAGTGCATCCGTCACGCCTTTGAGCTGGCTCACATTCACCGCGTCGGTGAGTTGCGTACCTGCCGCCACGTTGATGATCTGGCGTTCCGCGCCGGCTGCGCCGATGGACAGTGCATTCCCGCGGCTGGCGACGGAGCCGGCACCCAAGGCTACGCCGCCGTTGGAGCCTGCGGTCACGCTGGTATTCGCACCTAGCGCCAGCGCGTTGCTGACGTTATTAGCCACGTTCGCGCTGGTGCCCATGGCTATCGAGTTGACTGCGCCGCTGCGTACTTTCGCGCCGTTGCCGATTGCGACCGAACTTTGGCCCAGGGCCCAGGTATTGTTGTTGCCGACCGCCAGCGCGTTATCGGCGTTGGCCTGAACATGTGAACCCAAGGCGATGGCCTGTGTGCCCGTGGTCTGAGCGTCGGCCCCTACAGCTACCGAATAAGGCGTACCTGCGCCCGTTGAGGTGTTGCTGCCGAGAGCGACGGAGTTGTCCGATAGCGCTACTGCCTGCAAGCCGAATGCGACCGTGTCGCCACCACTGGCAATCGAACTCGAGCCCATGGCAAGCGCGGTGGTGAGCGTCGGATCTGCGCCGTTCACGGACGCGAGGTTGTTGTTACGCGCGCCTTCGATGGCGATCAGCGGGTCGGTCACGTCCATGACACCGATGGAGCCGGCATTGCGCGAAGCCGCCGTGGAGGTGAATTGATTTGCTGCGTACGACGGCGCGTCGGTCGAGGTTTCTTTGCTCTCGACGTCAGCGTCAGTCGTTGTGTCGTAGCTCGCTGCAACCGGCGTATCGGTCACGTCGACGCCGCTGGCTATGGCCGTGCCCATGATGGCTTCGGCCAGCGCTAATGCGATCAGGCGACGCACAACCGTGCCCTTCGTGCGCTTCTGTGTGGTGTTGGTGGGGGCTGCCGAAGTGTTCGTCGCCGTGTTCTGGATGTCACGATTCCGCACGTTCATGGCGTGCTCCTCATCTGCTTGGTAGGGGATGAGGAAATAGTAAGAATCGGGTGTCTGGCGATCAGTCGGCCCGGGCCGATTGGCACCGGGTTAGTAGTAGTCCTAGTCCTAAATTGACAAGCGCGGACTATTTGACGCGCGTCTTGGAGGGGGCTTCCCCTACGCGCATTTACATTTCTTTGTTATTGCCATTATGCGGCGATGTGGGTAGTCGTCTTCGGACGCTGAGCGTCGGCGGTCACGATACTACGGCGTTTCTCAATGTCTGCGGTAGCGGCACGGACTTGCCGGTAGCCGGATCCATCCACACCATCACCACGTTGCCATCGCAATAAAGCTTGCTGTTGTCGGTCGCATCTACGATGCGGTGGCCCACTGTCATGGAGCTGTTGCCGAGCCGCGTGCAAAACAGTTCCACGTGCACTTGCCCAGGCCACTCGATGGGGCGCCGGTAATGGAGTTCGCTGGCCGCCATCACCGGCACGGCATGTTCGTCCGACCACGAACCCGGCAGGTGCTGCAGCCATTGCACGCGCGCCTCTTCCAGATAGGTGAGATAGGTGGAGTTGTTGACGTGATTGAACGCGTCCAGATCGCGCCAGCGCACGCTGATCGCCGCCGTGTACAACACCGGGACTGATGCGGAAGAGGAGTCGGTTGCAGTAGTCATGAAGCCACTTTGCGTTTGGGTTTGGCATTGCCATTGTCGGCTTTGGCGCGTATAGCCTTCACCGGCTTGAGGTGCGAGGCGAGGAAGCGGCCGGTATGCGAGCCCGGCGTGGCCGCGACGATTTCCGGCGTGCCGGCGGTGAGAATGCGTCCGCCGCCTGCGCCGCCTTCGGGGCCCAGATCGACGATCCAGTCGGCGGTCTTGATCACGTCGAGGTTATGTTCGATCACCACCACGGTGTTGCCCTGCTCGACGAGTTGATGCAGCACGTCGAGCAGTTGCTCGATATCGTGGAAGTGTAGACCGGTGGTGGGCTCGTCGAGGATGTACAACGTGCGCCCGGTGTCGCGCTTGGACAATTCCTTCGACAGCTTCACGCGCTGCGCTTCGCCGCCGGACAGCGTGGTCGCGCTCTGACCGAGCTTGATGTAATCCAGGCCCACCGCGCGCAGCGTGTCGAGTTTGCGCGCGATGACCGGCACGTTCTCGAACAGCTTGGCGGCATCTTCCACCGTCATGTCGAGCACGTCAGCGATGGTGTGGCCCTTGTAGAGAATTTCCAGCGTTTCGCGGTTGTAGCGCTTGCCGTGACAGACGTCGCAAGGTACGTACACATCCGGCAGGAAGTGCATTTCTACCTTGATCATGCCGTCGCCTTCGCAGGCTTCGCAGCGGCCGCCGCGCACGTTGAAACTGAAGCGTCCCGGCGTGTAGCCGCGGGAGCGCGATTCCGGCACCTGCGCGAACAGTTCGCGCAGTGGTGTGAACAGGCCGGTGTAGGTGGCCGGATTGGAGCGCGGCGTGCGGCCGATCGGTGATTGATCGATATCCACCACTTTGTCGAACAGTTCCAGGTTTTCCACTGACTTGTAGGTGGCGGGCTGGACGCTGGAGCCGTTCAATTCGGCCGCGGCAAGGGCGAACAGCGTGTCGTTGATCAGCGTGGATTTGCCGGAGCCGGAGACGCCCGTGACGCAGGTGAACAAGCCGGCCGGAATCGCCAGATCCACGTTCTTCAAGTTGTTGCCGCTGGCGCCACGCAGATGCAGCCACGAATCCTTGTCGAGCTGTTCGCGGCGTTCCTCGGGTATTTTGATTTCGCGTTTGCCGGAAAGGTATTGGCCGGTGACCGAACGCGGCGAAGCGAGAATGTCTTTCAGGGTGCCTTGCGCGACGATTTCGCCGCCGTGCACGCCTGCGCCGGGGCCGATATCCAGCACATGGTCGGCGGCGCGAATCGCATCTTCGTCGTGTTCCACCACGATCACGGTGTTACCCAGATCGCGCAGCCGCGTGAGTGTACCAAGCAGGCGTTCGTTGTCGCGCTGGTGGAGGCCGATGGAGGGTTCGTCCAGCACGTACATCACGCCGACGAGACCGGCGCCGATCTGCGAGGCAAGACGAATGCGCTGCGCTTCGCCACCGGACAGCGTGTCGGCTTGGCGATCGAGCGTGAGGTAGTTCAGGCCGACGTCGTTGAGGAAGCTCAGGCGCTCACGGATTTCCTTGACGATCTTCACCGCGATCTCACCGCGCCAGCCGGTGAGCTTGAGCGTTTCGAAGAAGGCGAGCGCATCGTCGATGGAGCGCGCGGTAAGCACAGGCAGCGCTTGATCGGCAACGAACACGTTGCGTGCCGAACGGTTCAAACGCTGGCCGCCGCAGTCGGGGCAGGGATGATCGCTGATGTACTTCGCCAGCTCTTCGCGCACTGCGGACGATTCAGTTTCCTTGTAGCGGCGTTCCAGGTTCGGCAGGATGCCTTCGAACGCATGTTCACGCGTCACCTTGCCGCCGCGCTCAGTGAGGTAGCGGAACTGGATCTTCTCCTTGCCGCTACCGTACAGAATGGCCTGCTGCACCGTCTTGGTCAGCTTCTGCCACGGCGTATCCACGTCGAAACTGTAGTGCTTGGCCAGCGACATGATCAGCTGGAAGTAATGTGCGTTGCGGCGATCCCAGCCGCGTACTGCGCCGCCCGCCAGCGATAGTTCCGGATGACCGACCACGCGATCGGGCGAAAACACTTGCGTGACGCCAAGGCCATCGCAACTGGGGCAGGCGCCCACCGGCGAGTTGAAGGAGAACAGGCGCGGTTCCAGTTCCGGCAGCGAGTAGTCGCACACCGGGCAGGAGTAGCGCGAGGAATACAACTGCTCGCTCGCTTTCGGATCGTCCATGTCCACCACGATCGCCAGGCCGTCGCCCAGGCGCAGTGCGGTCTCGAAGGATTCGGCCAGGCGTTGCTTGATGTCATCGCGTGGGCGGAAGCGGTCGATCACCGCTTCGATGGTGTGCTTCTGGCGCAGGGTGAGCGGTGGTACGGCGTCCAGGTCGTACACGGCGCCGTCCACGCGGGCGCGCACGAAGCCTTGCGCGCGCAACTGTTCGAACACTTGCACGTGCTCGCCTTTGCGCTCGCGGATCACCGGCGCCAGCAACATGAAGCGCTTTTCCGGGTTCATCGCCAGGGTGGTGTCCACCATCTGGCTCACCGTTTGCGCTTCCAGCGGAATGCCGTGATCCGGGCAGCGCGGTGTGCCGACGCGGGCGTAAAGCAGGCGCAGGTAGTCGTAGACCTCGGTGATGGTGCCCACGGTCGAGCGCGGGTTGTGCGAGGTGGATTTCTGCTCGATCGAGATCGCCGGCGACAGGCCCTCGATATGGTCCACATCCGGCTTTTCCATCATCGACAGGAACTGCCGCGCATAGGCCGAGAGCGACTCGACATAGCGCCGCTGACCCTCGGCATAGATGGTGTCGAACGCCAGCGAAGACTTGCCCGAACCGGACAGACCGGTGATCACGATCAGCCGGTCGCGGGGCAGGTCCAGGTCGATGTTCTTGAGGTTGTGCGTGCGCGCGCCGCGGATGCGTATGGTGTCCATCACGCCTGACTATTTGGGGGACCTCGCACTATAACAACTGGCCGTATCAAGACCCCATGGCGAGTTCATAAACCTGCTGACAGCATGGTGTCAGCAGGCCGATTCGTCGGCCGACTAGGCAGCCGCTTGGCACCCGACTATGCTCGCCGGCTTGGGTAGCGGATTCCTGACGTGACGGGGTGACATATGGCTGGTAAATGGGTGATCGGCATGGGGTTGTGCGCAGCGCTGGCGGCCGGCTCCGCTTGGGCGGCCCAGCCGTCTGAGGCGCTGGTGCGGGAACTGATGCAGGTCATGAACGTCCCCGGCCAGTTCACCGTGATGAACAACCAGATGGCGTCGATGATGAGCCAACAGCTCCCCTGCGTGCCGGCCACCTACTGGCAGAACTACATCGACAAGAGCGGCCAGGAAGAGCTGCTCACCGCCATGATCCCGGCCTATCAGCACCATTTCTCGTCCGACGAGGTGGAAGGGCTGATCAAGTTCTACAAATCCCCGCTAGGCCAGAAGCTGGTCGCCCAGATGCCGGCCACCATGGCCGAGGCTGCCCAGAGCGGCCAGCAATGGGGTCGCCAACGCACCTCCGACATGTTCGCGGACCTGCAGAAGCAAGGAAAACTGGACGGCCAGGGCCGCTGCCCGGGTACCGGCGGCGCCCAAGGGCAGTAGGGCGGTGGTGGGTGGTCAGTGATTGACCAGCGGGGTGCTCTATCGCTAAAATCCGCAGTTCGCTACGCCCGCAAGGGTGGCAGCGAACCCAAGAGAATAACGACAGAAGGGCCATTCCCATGAGTTATGCAGTCATCAAGACCGGCGGCAAGCAGTACCGCGTTCAGCAGGGCGATGTCCTGCGCGTGGAACTCTTGAACGCCGAAGAAGGCGCCAGCGTGAAGTTCGACCAGGTGCTGCTGGTCGGTTCCGGTGAAACCATCACCGTCGGCGCCCCGACCGTAGACGGCGCCAGCGTTTCCGCCACCGTGCGCAAGCATGGCCGCGCCGATAAGGTCCGCATCATCAAGTTCCGCCGCCGCAAGCACCATAAGAAGCAGCAGGGACATCGTCAGCATTTCACCGAAGTCGAGATCACGGGCATCAACGCCTGATCCGCCAATCTGGAGTAATCAGTCATGGCACATAAAAAAGGCGTAGGTTCATCCCGCAACGGTCGCGATTCGAACCCGAAATACCTTGGCGTGAAAATCTATGGCGGCCAGGCCATCGAGGCCGGCAACATCATCGTTCGCCAGCGCGGCACCCAGTTCCATCCCGGTACCGGCGTGGGCCTGGGCCGTGACCACACGCTGTTTGCGCTGATCGACGGCAAGGTCGAGTTCAAGGTGCGCGGCGAGAACAATCGCAGGTACGTCAACGTCATCAAGGGCTAAGCCCGTTTTGACGTAAGCACGAAGGCCCCGCTCCGGCGGGGCTTTTGTTTTATTAGCGGGAATCGTCAATCATCAAAAGCTGATTCCCGGCTCATGGCCGCCATTCCCGCGAAAGCGGAAATAACGGCCATGGGGGTACGATTTCCGACTTCCGAATCCCGGCATCCAATCCCATGAAATTCGTCGACGAAGCGATCATCAAAGTCCACGCCGGAGACGGTGGCAACGGCTGCATCAGCTTCCGTCGCGAAAAATTCATTCCGTTCGGCGGTCCGGACGGTGGCGACGGTGGTTTGGGCGGCTCGGTCTGGCTGATCGCCGACGAGGGCCTGAACACGCTGATCGATTTCCGCCACCAGCGCAGCTTCAAGGCGCAGCGCGGCCAGAATGGCATGGGCAGCGACATGTACGGCAAGGGCGGCGACGACACGACAATCCGTGTGCCGGTCGGCACCGTCGTCACTAACCTCGACACCGACGAAATCATCGGCGACCTCACCGCGCACGGCCAGCGCCTGCTGGTGGCGCAGGGCGGCAAAGGCGGCCTAGGCAATATCCACTTCAAAAGCTCGGTGAACCGCGCGCCGCGCAAATCCACGCCGGGTACGCCGGGCGAAGTGCGCGAGCTGAAGCTGGAGCTGAAGCTGCTCGCAGACGTGGGCCTGCTCGGCTTCCCGAATGCGGGCAAATCCACGTTCATCCGCGCCGTCTCCGCCGCTACGCCGCGCGTGGCTGATTATCCGTTTACTACCCTGCATCCGAACCTGGGCGTGGTCAGCCTCGGCACCGATCAGAGTTTTGTGATCGCCGACATCCCCGGCCTGATCGAAGGCGCTGCGGAAGGCGCGGGCTTAGGGATCCAGTTCCTGCGCCACGTGGCACGCACACGCCTATTGCTGCAGATCGTGGACATTGCGCCGATCGACGGCTCCGACGTGGTCGAACAAGTGCACGCCATCGAGCATGAACTGGAAAAGTTCGACTCCGAACTGCTGCACCGCCAACGCTGGCTGGTGCTCAACAAGGCCGACGTGCTGCCAGTGGACGAACGCCAAGCAGTAGCCGAAGACATCGTCAAGCGTCTGGGCTGGACGCAGCCGTGGTTCGTGGTGTCGGCCATCGCGCGCGAAAACACCATGACTGTGTGCCAGCAAGTGCAGCGTTTCTTCGAAGCGCAGCACGAGGCGCGCGAAGGGCGCACCGATATGTTGCCTGGTGACGTGCGGTTGCGCGGGGAGACGTGACCTAGCCTTACACCAGTTCCTTCTCCCCCATCTTTCATTAAGGATGGGGGAGAGGGTGAGGGGACAATCTTGCGATAGAGGTTATAAATACAGCTCTTGGAAAAGCAGCAACCACACAACGCAATGATTTGCTTTACGGCAAGCCCCACCCCTCACCCCAACCCTCTCCCCCAAATAGAAATGAGGATGGGGAAGAGGGAGTTGAAACCAGCATGAAGCTGCAAGCCCGCATCGCCACCTATCGGCGCCTGCGCGAAGAACCGCTCTGGCGTCTGCTCGCCGCCGATCACGCGCCGGAAATCATCGGCCTGCTGCAAACCCTACTGATGGACGTTGAGCGCAAGCTGAGCGCATCCATTCTGTTCGAGCGCCTACAGCACCATCTCGACACCATCAACGCTTCCGATCTGCCGCGCGAGTTGCCGCGCACCGCGCAGGCGTATGTTGCCGATTGGTTGGCAAAAGGCTTTCTGGAGCGCCGCCTTCCCGAAGGCGCCAGCGAAGAGGAATACGAACTTTCCGCGCAAACTGCGCAGGCGCTTCGCTTCGTCAGCACGCTGGATACACCACGCAGTGCCGCCACCGAAAGCCGCCTGTCGCTAGTGATCGAGCAACTGGTGCGCTTGGCCGAGCAGACCGAAACCGACCCCACTACGCGCCTACAGGCGTTGTATGCCGAACGCGATCGCCTGGATGCCGAGATCGCGCGCGTCAGCATTGGCAAAGTGGCCGCGCTGGACGGCAAGCGCGCATTGGAGCGCGCACGCGAAGTCATCCAGCTTGCCGACGAATTGGCCGAGGACTTCCGCCGCGTACGCGACGACTTCGAACATCTAAATCGCGAATTCCGCGAGCGCATCATCGACGACGAAGGCGAGCGCGGCGACGTGCTCGATCGCCTGTTCGAAGGCGTCGACGTGATCGCCGAGAGCGAGGCCGGCCGCAGCTTCAAAGCGTTCTGGAGCCTGCTCAACGACGTGGAGCAAAGTGCGCAGTTGGATGTCGCACTGGAGAATGTGCTATCGCGTGGTTTCGCAAAAAAGCTGCAGCGCCACGAGAGGCAGTTCCTGCGCGGTCTCACGGGCGTGATGCTGGAACGCGGCGGCCACGTGCACGATGTATTGCAGCACTTCGCGCGCAGCTTGCGCGGTTTCGTCCAAAGCCGCGGCTATCTGGAACAGCGCCGTTTGAATCAGTTGCTAAAGCAGGCGCAGGCCGAGGCGCTGCAATTGCGCGATTCGGTCAGCGTGCGCCAGCGCACGCCGTACACGCTGCAACTCACCACCAGTCGTTTGCGCTCGCTTTCACAATGGCGTCTGCACGATCCGCGCAATGCCCAAGTGGACGGCAGCATCCTGCGCAGCGAAGGCGCGGCGATTTCGTTGGGCAGCGTGAGTGAGCTGGTGGCGCAGTCGGAAATCGATTTCCGCAGCCTGCGGCGCGATCTGCATGAACTGCTTGCCGGACACGATCAGCTTTCCATCAGTCAGGTGCTTGACCGCAAGCCGGCCGAACAAGGGCTGGGCAGCGTGGTGGGTTATCTCTCGCTGGCTACGCGCCATGGCGTGATCGCAAGCGGCGAACAGGAAGCAGTGAGCTGGAGAGGCGGCGATGGCCAGTGGCGTCACGCGCGCATTCCCCTGGTGTGGTTTCTGAAAGAGAAACGTCATGAATTTGCTTGAAGACGAACCGCTGGCCATCGAGCCGGCGCCGAAACCCTCGAAGCACGACAGCCTGTTCGATGGCGACGCCGGCACTCTGCCGCTGGATGCGCGCCGCGCGCTCTGTCAGTTGCTGAGTGGTCCCAGCGTCGATCAAGGACGGCACAGCCAGCTGTGGCCGGCTGTACTGCGCTACGAAGCGCAGCTCCGCTCGCATCTCAACGATCTGTTCCTGGAGCTGGTGCTCGACCGCGATGCCGGCGTGGCTTTCACGCGCCAGGCTGATACTGGCGAACTGGAAACGCCGGTGCTGCTGCGTTCCTCGCCGCTCACGTTCATCGATTCGGTGTTGCTGTTGCACTTGCGTCAGCAATTGGCCGAAGCCGATGCGCAAGGCCATCGCGCAGTGGTAGAGGAAAGCACGCTGGTGGACGCCTTGTCGGTGTACGAGAAAAATCTCTCCACCGATCGCGCGGGCTTCAACAAGCGTGTGGCGGCGTCCATCGGCAAGATGAAGGAAAACCACGTGCTGGAAAAACTGCGCGGTAGCGAGGATCGCTACGAAGTGTCGCCGGCATTGAAACTGCTGTTCTCCGCCGAAGACGTGCAGGCCTTGGCGCAGATCTACCGCCAGCTGCGCGAGACAGATGAAGTCGCCAAAGAGGTTGCGGATGAACGCTAAACCCAAGGCGGCGCGCAAGCAGGCCAAGCGCGATACGACGCCCACGTTGTTCATGTCTGACCTGCCCGATCCGCGCGAGGAACAGTTCCGCATGCGGCGCCTGCAGGTGCTCAACTGGGGAACTTTCAACGGCTTGGTGGACGTTCCCATCGCCGAGCGCGGCTTCCTGTTCGTGGGCCGCTCCGGCTCGGGCAAATCGACCTTGCTCGACGCGATGTCGGCGCTGCTGGTACCACCCAACCTAGTGGACTTCAATGCCGCCGCGCGCGAGGCCGAGCGCAGCGGCCGCGATCGCAGCCTGGCTTCTTACGTGCGTGGCGCGTGGGCTGATCAGCACGACGGCGAATCCGGTGAAATCGCCACGCAGTACCTGCGCAAGGGCAGTACGTGGTCTGCGCTGGTGCTGGAGTACCGCAATGCACAGGGCGAAACGGTTAGCCTGATCCGGCTGTTTTGGATCGCCGGCAACGGCTCGACCGCGGCGGACGTGAAAAAGCATTACATGGTGTGCGAGCGAGGGTTCGACGTCGCCAGCGAGTTGCAAGGCTTCGACCTTGACCTGCGCAAGCTCAAGGCGCGCTTCGGCGAGGACGTGCATCATTTCGACACCTTCGCCGGCTACGCGGAACGCTTCCGCCGTCTGCTCGGCATCCAGAACGAGATGGCGCTCAAGCTGCTGCACAAGACGCAGTCGGCGAAGAACCTGGGCGATCTGAACACCTTCCTGCGCGGCTTCATGCTGGATGAGCCGGAAACCTTCGCCGCCGCTAATCGCCTGGTGACCGACTTCGGCGAACTGGATGCTGCACACAAGGCGGTAGTGATCGCGCGCGAACAGGTCGACACGCTGGTGCCCGCGCGCATCGCGCACGAAAACCTGTTGAAGTTGCGGCGAGAAATAAGCACGTTGCGCGAGCTGCACCTGTGCGTGGATACCTGGCGCGAGCAGCGCCGGTTAGTGCTGCTGGACGAACGGCTGGCTGAACTCAAGATACGCGACGTGGCGCTGGAAGGCGAAATCGCGCAGCGCCGCCAGACTCTGGAAAATCATGACCGCCATCTGGCCGATCTGGAACAGCAGCGTCGCGAGCAGGGCGGCGACCTGATCGATCAGCTCGAGCGCGAACACGAACAGGTCGCGCGCGAACGCGACGAGCGCATGAAGCGCCGCGACAAGGCCGAACGCGCCTGCGGCGAACTGGGCTGGATCGTACCTTCCACCGCACAAGGCTTCGCCGAGATCGTCGGCCGCTCGCGCGAATTGCTGGACGGCGCGCGCGACCGCGCCGCCAGCCTGGAAGAGCGCATGGATGTGTTCAAGCGCGAACGTGACCAGGCCAGTCAGCGTTTTGGCGCGGTGCGTGCCGAAATCGAAGCGCTCAAGCGCAATCCCTCCAATATTCCGGCGCCAATTCAGGCGATGCGCGCACGTCTGTGCAACGAACTCGGCTGGTCCGAGAACACGCTGCCGTTCGTAGGCGAGCTGCTGCAGGTGAAATCCGAACACACAGCATGGCGTGGCGCGATCGAGCGCGTGTTGCACGGTTTCGCCTTGTCGCTGCTGGTGGACGAGCGTCACTACGCCGAGGTGTCCAACTGGGTCAACAAGACGCATCTGGGCGGCAAGCTGGTGTATTACCGCGTCAGCCGCGTCGATGCGCTCGGCAATCGCAGGCCCGAATCCCGTTCGTTGGTACACCGGCTGGATATCCGCGACCACGCGCATCGCGACTGGCTGACCCATGAGTTGGAGCGACGCTTCGATTACGCCTGCGTGGATTCGCCTGCCGCCCTTCGCAACGCTGATCGTGCCATCACCCGCGAAGGCTTGGTGAAGCATGGCGGCGACCGCCACGAAAAAGACGACCGTCGTGCGGTGGACGATCGTCGCAACTGGGTGCTGGGTTTCGACAATCGCGACAAGCTGGCGCTGTTCGAGCGCGAAGGGCAGGAGCTGGCTCAAGCAATCGCGCAAAGCGCCGCCGAGTTGGATCGGCTTAAGGCCGAACGCGATGCCGATGGCGATCGCCGTCTTGCCGCTTCGCAGCTGGCCAATCTGGAATGGGAAGAGATCGATGTAGCACCCAAGCTGCGCCGCCTGGGCGATATCGAAAACCAATTGCAGCAATTGCGCGCCGGCGACGCCACACTGCAGGAAATCATGCGGCAGTTGGATACCGAGCGCATCGCGCGTGGACGTGCAGCCAATACCCTGGAAGATGCATCCGCCGAACGCCTGTCGCTGGAACGCGAGCGGAACGGTTTCAACAAGCAGCGTGAATCCTGCCGGCCGCTGGCCCTGGCGATGACGCTTTCGGCTGCACAGACGGACGCCTTGGCAACTCGTTTGCCGGCACATCCCCCGCTGATGCTGGACAACCTCGATCGCCAGATCAATCAGGTCAAGGATGGCCTGAGTGTGGCACTGGCAGAGCACGCGCAGCAGGACAACGCGCTGGTGCAGGCAGTCGAGGAATGCTTCCGCACGTTTTGTCGCAAATGGCCGCAAGACAGTGCCGATTTCACGCCCAACATGGATTCGGTGGAAGGCTTTCTCTCGCGATTGCGCCGATTGGAACTGGACGGCTTGCCCAAGCATGAGGCGCGCTTCTTCGAACTGCTGCAAAGCCAGAGCAAGCAGAACCTTCTGGTGCTGCAGAAACACATGACCGAGGCGCGCAAGTCGATCGGTCAGCGCATGGACGAGGTGAACGAAAGCCTTGAGCGCGTGCCATTCAACCGCGGCACCCTTCTGCAGATCGACCTTGCTGACCGCAACCTGCCGGAAGTGCGCGAATTCCAGTTGCAATTGCGCGAAGTGCTCTCGCATCACCAGACCGAAGATCGCGAACGCGCCGAGTCGCAATTCGCTGTGCTGCGCCAACTGGTGGCCAAGCTCGCCGCCGACGATCCCGAGCACAAGCGCTGGCGCGAACAGGTGCTGGATGTACGTCAGCACGTGGAGTTCGTGGGCGTGGAAAAGGACGCCAACACGCAGGACACAGTGGAGGTGTATCGCAGCGGCGCCGGCAAATCCGGCGGACAACGCCAGAAGCTGGCGACCACGTGCCTTGCCGCTGCGTTGCGCTACCAGCTCGGCGGCGACGACGGTCATCTGCCGCGCTACGCGCCGGTCGTGCTCGACGAAGCCTTCGACAAAGCCGACAACGAATTCACCGCGCTGGCGATGAACATCTTCGATAACTTCGGCTTCCAGATGGTGGTGGCCACGCCGCTAAAATCGGTGATGACGTTGGAGCCGTTTATCGGCGGCGCGTGCTTCGTCGACATCTCCGGCCGACACTCTTCAGGCGTGCTGCTGATCGAATACGACAAAGACAACAAGCGATTGGCTTTGCCGGAGAAAGCGCGCCAGGCACAGGCTGATGCGGGCGCCTGAAGAACTGCGCAAGCGACTGGATGCGCGCTGGAAAAACCAGCGCCGCAACTGAAGCGTATTGCTTGGAATTGGGTATGCATCGCGTAGTAAACGCTTGCTCTGCCTAAATATCTCGGCTGGTGCGATATCAAGTCTTGCCTTGTTGTCATTTCGGCCTTCGTCGGAATGACGGCTCGGAAATATGGCGCTTTGCCCAAGAGGTGACACCGCACGGTGCACATGTACCCATTTATCCGGCATCATCCAGCACTGCTACATCGGAGATGCCCATGACCGATCGCCGTAACTTTCTAAAAACCACGTTGTTCGCAACGTCCGCCCTGGCCCTGCCCAAATTGTCGCGCAGCGCCGCAACCCTGGCCGGTAGCGTTCCCGGTAACGTCGGCGCACGCGTCGTCTCCACCTGGGATTTCGGTGTGCCTGCTAATCAGGCGGCGTGGGTGGTACTCGGTAAGGGCGGCAAGCCCTTGGATGCAGTGGAGAAGGGCGCGATGGTGCCCGAGTCGGATCTCAACAATCACAGCGTGGGCCGCGCGGGTTATCCGGATCGCGATGGCAAGGTGACGCTAGATGCCAGCATCATGGACGGCGATGGTCGCTGTGGGGCGGTGGCGGCGCTGGAACATATCGCTCATCCGATCAACGTCGCGCGCAAGGTGATGGAGAACACGCCGCACGTGCTGCTGGTCGGCGACGGTGCCTTGGAGTTCGCGCTGCAGCAGGGCTTCAAGAAAGAAGAACTGCTCACGCCCGAATCGGAAAAGGCTTGGCACGAATGGCTGAAGCAGTCCAAGTACAAGCCGGTGGCCAATAGCGAGAACAGCGATTATCACCGCAGCCTGCAAAGCGTGGGCATGCCGGGCGGCAAGAACAATCACGACACCATCGGCATGCTGGCGGTCGATGCCAACGGCCGGCTGGCCGGTGCATGCACCACCAGCGGCATGGCGTGGAAGCTGCATGGCCGCGTGGGCGATAGCCCGATCATTGGCGCAGGTCTGTACGTAGACAACGAAGTGGGCGGCGCCACCTCCACCGGTGTAGGCGAGGAAGTGATCCGTAATGCCGGCAGCTTCCTGGTTGTGGAGCTGATGCGGCAGGGGCGCAGCCCGCAAGAAGCCTGCGAGGAAGCCGTGCGCCGCATCGTGAAGAAGCGCCCGGATGCAGCGAAGGAATTGCAGGTAGGGTTTCTTGCTCTGCGGCGCGATGGCGAGTGCGGTGCCTACGCCATCCAGAAAGGTTTCACCTATGCGGTGTGCGACGCGCAGCAACAAGATCGCTTGCTGGCCTCGCCCAGCGTTTATCAGACGACGTATTCCTGATGACACAACAACCCTTGCTTGAAATCGCAGCCGGCTCGCTCGCGTCGGCCATAGCTGCGCAGGAAGGCGGCGCCGATCGCGTGGAACTCTGCGGCAGTCTAGCCGAGGGCGGTATCACGCCGTCATACGGAACGCTTGCGCTGGTGCGCGATCGCGTGCGCATCCCGGTGTACGTGCTGATTCGTCCGCGCGGTGGCGATTTTCTTTATAGCGATACCGAATTCGAGATCATGCGGCGCGATGTGGAAACTTGCGAGCGCGTGGGCTGCGATGGCGTGGTGATTGGCGCGCTGGATGCTGACGGCACTATCGATCCACGTTGTCGCCAGTTAGTGAAAACAGCCGGCGCGCTGGGTGTGACCTTTCATCGCGCGATCGATGCGAGTGCGGATTTGAACCGTTCGCTGGAAGACATCATTGCGCTCGGCTGCGAGCGTGTGCTCACCTCGGGCGGATGCGCGAATGCACTTGCGGGTGCACAGGTCATTGCTGGGCTGGTGAAGCAAGCTCGCGACCGGATCAGTGTGATGGCCGGGGCAGGAATTCGTTCCGGCAATCTGGCTGAAATCGCACGGCTTACTGGAGCGCATGAGTTCCATGGCTCGGCGCGTACGGTGTTGAAGTCCTCGATGCGGTATCTCAATCCGGCGTTGCAGGATCTGGCGCCGGATATCGAGCAGAGCAGCGCGGAAGAGGTGCGGGCGATGAAGGCGCAGCTTGCCGGCTAACCCCTGTCCCAGTAGGAGAGGGAAGTAAATCCCACGCACGAAAAAAAGCCGGCGCTTCCGCCGGCTTTTTCACCAACCCTTATGCTTGCTCGGCCTTAGGCCAGCTCGTGAATCTTGGCATTCAGGCGGCTCTTGTGGCGAGCGGCCTTGTTCTTGTGGATCAGACCGCGGGCGGCGTAGCGATCCATCACCGGCTGGGCAACGGCAAAGGCGGCTACGGCGCCGGCCTTGTCCTTGGCTTCGATGGCCTTGACGACCTTACGGAGGGCGCTGCGCACCATGGAACGGGCGCTGACGTTGCGCAGGCGGCGCTGCTCGGACTGGCGCGCACGCTTCTTCGCGGACTTGATGTTAGCCAAGGTAGAACTCCGAAATGAAATATAGGGCTGGAAAAAGGCGGCAATTATGACGTCAATTTGCCGATAGGTCAAGTGGTTAGGGTTCTCGCCTTTATCCCCTTTCCTCAAGGAGAGTGTGACGCGTTTTCGCGGCCCGTGCACTACTGCCAAACTACGCACCGTTTGGCTCAGGACCCCGCCCCACACATGAAATCCCCCAGCATGTTACGCGGGCTTCTCTCGTTTAGCAGCATGACCATGGTTTCGCGCGTACTGGGGCTGCTCAGGGATATCTCGATCAGTCACGTGTTCGGCGCCAACGTGGCCACCGACGCGTTCTGGGTGGCGTTCCGCATTCCCAACTTCATGCGCCGCATGTTCGCGGAAGGTTCGTTTTCCACCGCCTTCGTGCCGGTATTCACGGAGGTGAAGGAGAAGGGCACGCATGCCGAGCTGAAGGAACTGATGTCGCGCGTGGCCGGCACGTTGGGCGGGGTGCTGCTGGTGGTGACGGCACTATGCGTGCTGTTCGCGCCGCAGGTGGCCACGGTGTTTACGCCAGGGGCGGTGGCGGAGCAGCACAAGTTCACACTCACGGTGGAGCTCCTGCGGCTCACGTTTCCGTTCCTGTTGTTCGTTTCGCTAACCGCGCTGGCGGGTGGCGCACTCAACAGCTTCCATCGCTTCGGCCTGCCGGCGTTGACGCCGGTGATTCTCAACCTATGCATGATCGCCGGTGCGTGGTGGCTGTCGCGGCGCTTGCAGACACCGATCTTGGCGCTGGGCTGGGCGGTGTTTGCGGCAGGCATTCTGCAGGTGCTGTTTCAGCTGCCGGCGCTGCGCCAACTGGATCTGCTGACATGGCCGCGCTGGGGTTGGAGCCATCCACCGGTGCGGCGGATCATGCAGCAGATGGTGCCGACGCTGTTCGGTTCGTCGGTGTCGCAGATCAATCTATTGTTCGACACGGTGATCGCCTCGCTGCTGATTTCCGGTTCGCAGACCTGGCTGTCGCAGGCCGATCGTTTTCTCGAATTGCCGCTGGGCGTATTCGGCGTGGCGTTGGGTACGGTGATCCTGCCTTCGTTGTCGCGCCATCACGTGGCGACCGATCACGAAGGTTTCTCGAAAGCATTGGATTGGGGCTTGCGCACCACGCTGCTGATCGCGATGCCGGCGATGTTCGGCTTGATGCTGCTGGCGCAGCCATTAGTCGCCACGTTGTTCCAGAACGGCCAGTTCCGCCCGTTCGATACACGCATGGCTACGCTGTCGGTCACGGCATTGAGCTTCGGCGTGCCCGCCTATGCGCTGGTGAAGGTGCTGTTGCCGGCGTTCTATGCGCGCAAGGACACGCGTACACCGGTGCGTGCCGGCGTGGCGTCACTGCTTTCCAACATGCTGCTCAACGGCGTGTTTCTGTACGCGTTGTATGCGCTATGGGCGCCGCCCGGACTGAAGGCCGGGCCGTTGCTCGATGGTTTGTCAAAGGTTCCTGGTTTACATCTGGCGTTGGGCATGGCCAGCGCGGTGGCCAGTTACATCAATCTGGCGCTCCTGTGGCGCTGGCTGCGGCGGGCGGATATCTATCAGCAACAGCCGGGTTGGGGACGTCATCTGACGCGGCTCGCGCTGGCCTGCGCGGCGATGGTAGCGATGCTGTTACTGGGGCGCTGGTATTGGCCGGACTGGACGCAGTTGCAGGTGATCGGACGCGTCTGGCGATTGGCCGTGCTGGTCGGCGGAGGCGGCGCGACGTACGTTGCAGTGCTGTTTGCCACCGGTTTCCGTCTGCGCGATTTGCAACATGACTGAACGCTATACTGGGCGGATGATGAAACTGTCCCGGGACGTTGCGGGGCCGTGCCTGGCCCCCGGCGGCAGCGTGGTTGCGGTCGGCGCTTTCGATGGCCTGCACCGCGGCCATCAAGCCTTGCTCAGCGAAGTGCGCCAGCGTGCGCAGGCATTGGGCTGCACGCCGATCGTGGTGAGCTTCGAACCGCTGCCGCGCGCCTTCTTCTCCAAGGAGCCGGTGCCGCGCTTGTCCAGCGTGCGCGAGAAGCTGCTGGGCTTCGCCGCCGCTGGCATGACGCACACGCTGCTGCTGCGTTTCAACCGGGCGTTGACGGCGATGTCGCCCGAGGAATTCATACAGCGCGTGCTGATCGAGCGGCTCAACGTGCGCGAAGTGTGGGTGGGAGCGGATTTCCGCTTCGGCCACAAGCGCGCCGGCGACGTGGCCATGCTGGAGCGGATCGGCAAGGAACACGGCTTTGTCGCGCACACCATGCCGGCGGTACTGCTGGATGGCGAACGCGTTTCGGCCAGTCGGGTAAGGGCACTGCTGGCGGCCGGAAATTTCGGTGCGGTCGCGCCGCTGCTCGGCCGGCCGTTTGTGATCGAGGGCAAGGTGGAATACGGCAACCAACTCGGCCGCGAGTTGGGGTTCCCAACCGCCAATATCCATCTGCGCGATCGCGTCACCCCGGTCCACGGCATCTTCGCCGTGCGCGTGGGACTGGGCGAAGCCGAATGCAGCTGGCCCGGCGTGGCCAGCCTGGGTACGCGGCCCACCGTCAACGAGGTCGACGAACCCCTGCTGGAAGTGCACTTGTTCGATTTCGAGGGTGATCTTTACGGCCAGCGTATGGCGGTGGAGTTCGTGGCCAAGCTGCGCGACGAGATGAAATTCGACGGATTGGACGCATTGAAGGCGCAAATGCGGCATGATGAGCGTTCGGCCCGGGAGATCCTGGGCATGAACCCCGTATTGATCGACGCGAGCCAGGCCACGCCGTGAACAGCACCGCCATGACCCTCTCCCGCAGCATCGCGATCATTATTATTTGAAGCACCCGCCGAAGCGCGTGCGCTTGCCGCCGCGCGTGGCAAGCAGCATGAGGCTTCGGTTCCCCTGCGGGCATCGAAGCGGAACGACTCCCAGAGACGGCACCCGAACGATGACCCAGGACTACAAAAGCACCATCAACCTGCCGCAAACCACTTTCCCGATGCGCGGCGACCTGCCCAAGCGCGAGCCGGGCTGGCTGGCCGAATGGGAAAAGGCCGACCGCTACGCGCAGATCCAGGCAAAGGCGAAAGGCCGCCCGATGTTCGTCTTGCACGACGGCCCGCCCTACGCCAACGGCGCGATCCATCTGGGTCATGCGATCAACAAGATCCTCAAGGACGTCGTGGTGAAGTCCAAGCTGCTGGCCGGCTTCCACGCGCCTTATGTGCCCGGCTGGGATTGCCACGGGATGCCGATCGAAATCCAGATCGAAAAACAGTTCGGCAAGGAACTGCCCACGCTCGACGTGATGAGCAAGGCGCGCGCCTACGCCAACGCGCAGATTGACAAGCAGAAGTCCGACTTCAAGCGCCTGGGTGTGTTGGGTGAGTGGGATCGTCCTTACCTCACCATGGCGCCGCAGAACGAAGCCGGTGAAATCCGCGCGCTGGCCGAGCTGCTGCGCAAGGGCTACATCTACCGCGGCTTGAAGCCGGTGAACTGGTGCTTCGACTGCGGTTCGGCGCTGGCTGAAGCGGAAGTGGAGTACGAGGACAAGGTCGACATCGCAATTGACGTCGGCTTCGCCTTCGATGATCCCGCGGCCGTTGCCAAAGCGTTTGGGTTGGAAAAGTTGCCGAAGCCCAATGGCCAGATCGTGATCTGGACCACCACGCCCTGGACCATTCCCGCCAACCAGGCACTCAACCTGCATCCAGAATTCAGTTACAGCCTGGTCGACACGACCAAGGGTTTGCTGATCCTCGCCACCGAACGCGTGGAGGAATGCCTGAAGACCTACGGTTTGGACGGCCAAATCATCGCTTCGGTACCGGGTCAGGCACTAAGCGATTTGAAGTTCCGCCATCCGCTGTATGCAGTCGATCCGGGTTATGCGCGTCTGTCACCGGTCTACTTCGGCGACTACGTCACCTTGGATACCGGTACCGGCGTCGTGCACTCCTCGCCCGCTTACGGCGTGGAAGACTTCCAGTCGTGCAAGGCGCACGGCATGAAGGATGCCGACATCCTCAATCCGGTGATGGGCAATGGCGTCTACGCCTCCTGGCTGCCACTGTTCGGTGGCATGTTCTTGTGGAAAGCCAATCCCAAGATCGTCGAAGCGCTGGATCAGGCCGGCTCGCTGCTGCATCAACACAAGTACGCGCACAGCTACATGCACTGCTGGCGGCACAAGACGCCGATCATCTATCGCGCCACTTCGCAGTGGTTCGCGGGCATGGACATCACACCCAAGGATGGCGGCAAGACGCTGCGTGAAGTGGCGCTGGAAGGCGTCGAAGCCACGCAGTTCTTCCCCGCCTGGGGCAAGCAGCGTCTGCACAGCATGATCGTCGATCGCCCTGATTGGACCTTGTCGCGCCAGCGCCAATGGGGCGTGCCGATGGCCTTCTTCGTTCATCGCGAAAGCGGCGAGCTGCACCCGCGCACGCCGGAACTGCTGGAAGAAATCGCCAAGCGCGTCGAGCAAGGTGGCATCGAAGCCTGGCAGACACTCGATCCCGCCGAACTGCTGGGGACCGATGCCGAAAATTACGAAAAGAACCGTGACACGCTGGACGTGTGGTTCGATTCCGGCACCACGCACTGGCACGTGCTGCGCGGCTCGCATGCCGACGTGCAAGCGTTTCCAGCCGATCTTTACCTGGAAGGTTCGGACCAGCATCGCGGCTGGTTCCATTCCTCGCTGCTCACCGCCTCGATGCTCGACGGCAAGCCGCCGTACAAGCAACTGCTCACGCACGGCTTCAGCGTCGACGCGCAGGGCCGCAAGATGTCCAAGTCGCTGGGCAACGGCATCGAGCCGCAGGACATCATGAATCGCATGGGCGCGGACATTCTGCGCCTGTGGGTAGCGTCCACCGACTACCGCTACGAGATGTCCTTGTCGGAGGAAATCTTGAAGCGCGTGTCGGATATGTATCGCCGTATCCGCAACACCGCGCGCTTCCTGCTCGGCAATCTGGATGGCTTCGACCCGGCCAAGCACATGGTGCCGGTGGAACAGAGCCTGCTGCTTGACCAATGGGCGATCAGTCAGGCGCATGAAATGCAGCAGACGGTGATCGCCGCGTACGAGCGCTACGACTTTCCCGAAATCGTGCAACGCGTGCAGAACTTCTGTACCACCGAAATGGGCGCGCTGTATCTGGATATCACCAAGGACCGGCTCTACACCACGCCGACCGACAGCCATGGCCGGCGCAGTGCGCAGAGCGCGATGTATCGCATCCTGGAAGCGATGGTGCGCTGGCTGGCGCCGATGTTGTCGTTCACCGCGGAGGAAATCTGGCAGCACATGCCGGGCGAACGCGGCGAAAGCGTGCTGTTCGAAACCTGGTACGACGGTTTGGCCAATACGCAGGGTTCGCCGGCGCAGCGCCGTTACTGGTCCGAGTTGCTGGCAATTCGCGATACCGCTTCGCGCGTACTGGAAGAAATGCGCAAGAACGAAAAGCTCGGTGCGGCGTTGGAGGCGGAGCTGACCATTCACGCCGAACCCGAACTGATCCAGCGCTTCACGGCGATGGCGGACGAGTTGCGCTTCTTCTTCATCACCTCGGACGTGAAGCTGCACGCGGCGACCAAAGTGGAGCCACTGGTGGGGCTGGACGGTGAAAGTGCTCTGGTCAATGCGGCGGACATCGAAGGCAAGACGGCGTGGGTGAGGGCGGCGGTGACGCTGGCGCCCAAATGCATCCGCTGCTGGCATCGCCGCGATGATGTCGGTAGCCATCCCGATCATCCGGAAATCTGCGGTCGTTGCGTGAGCAATGTGGAAGGGCCGGGCGAGGATCGTCGCTGGTTCTAGCGAAAACAGAGCCCTCTCCCCTCTGGGGAGAGGGTTTGGGTGAGGGGCGACGCTCGCCTGATATTTCATCGAAGCGCCGCTCCGATTCCAAATCCACGCAAGATTTTCCCCTCACCCCGACCCTCTCCCCGGAGGGGAGAGGGAGAAAAGAAGGAACACCATGCACCCTAAACCCAACGCACTCCCCTGGCTGCTTATCTCTGCCCTGCTGATCGGCCTCGACCAGCTCACCAAGTGGTGGGCACTCACTGCGCTGCAGCCGCCAGGCCTGCCGCACCCAGTGATCCCTGGCTTGCTCAGCTGGACGCTGGCCTTCAACACCGGCGCCGCCTTTAGCTTCCTCGCGCAAAGCAGCGGCTGGCAACGCTGGTTCTTCGTGGTGCTGGCGGTGGCGATCACTACGGCGCTGGTGGTGTGGCTGACGCGCACGGCCCGTCGCGAATGGCGCACGGCCTTGCCACTGTCACTGGTGATCGGCGGTGCGCTGGGCAACCTGATCGACCGCCTGCATGCCTCGCAGGTCACTGACTTCATCCAGGTGTACTACCGCGACTGGTACTACCCCACCTTCAATGTGGCCGATTGCGGCATCTCGGTGGGGGCGGTGCTGCTGATCCTGTTCGGGCTGCGTTCGTCATCCAGCCGATAACGGTGGCATTGCCCGCAGGCAGCGTGTCGTCCCGATGAGCCGGAAGGGGCGAAAGTGACATAAACAGTCGGTTGTCCTCTTTTGGTCAGTGTGATTTGCGTCACGTTTCTCTCGACGCTCCGCGGCAGCGAATTGAGCCCTCCAGGCGTGACCATTCGAATGTAAAACAGCTGCTTACGTCAGTTCCATCGCGCTCTGCCGCATATTTCTTCACACCAGCGCCTGCCAAAGGGCGGCGTCTTTGTCACGTGAGAATCCTCTCGATCGCCTAATGGCCTGATTCTTGCCGCTTTATTCCTGCAACGAGGGGGTTCGACGGAGCAGGGGCACAAGTGGCTTCACCGAACTGGGCGTTTTCACGTTGGACGCGAAGAGCGACTCTGGCGATGGGAAAGTGCGTGCAAATAAGAAAGGATTCGGCCGCGCAAGTAGCCATGCTGCGGCGTGTGGCGCTGGCAGTCTTCGTTACGCTGGCCTTGTGCGTGACGGGCGAAGCGGTCGCTGCGCAGAGTGCGCCTGATCGCGAAGCCTTGTTAACGCAAGCGCGCTCCGAGCGGGACGCGGGACATCGTGTCGAGGCACTCGCGCATTGCGAGGAAGTGCTGGCGCACTGGCCCGACGACCGCCATGCGCAATTGCTGGCCATCCAGCTTCTATCGGAACTGGGCGGTGCCGCGCGCGCCCGGGAACTGGCCGCGAGACTTTCACCGCCGCTCAGCCAAGCTGAGCAGGCGCGGCTGCAGGCCGACTACGCCTCGCATGAAGTGCGCTGGGCCAAGGGTATGCCCGCCGATGCCACCCATCCTTACGCGGATGCCGACCAGGCTATCGTCGACACACAGCGGGTGGCGGACCAGGGCGGCGGCGCGGCGGACATTCGCAGGCGTGCGCAGTTTGATCAACTCGTCGCGATGGATCAGGGCGATCGCGCGAACGAAGTCCTGGCTGGCTACGCGCAACTGAAACAGCAGGGCACGCAACTGCCGCCTTATGCGGAGCGCGCGGTGGCCGATGCGCTGATGCAGCAGCATCGGCCGGGCGAAGCCGTCGCGCTGTACGAGGACAGTATTTACCGTGATCCCGGCCCATATGCGCCGGGCGAGGCCGATCCACACGTCGACCTGGCCTATGCGTATCTCGCGGCCGGCCGCACGCACGAAGCGCTGACCACCATCGACAAAGTGGCCGCCACCGACCCGCGCTGGCTAGATCCGCCTGGCGCGCGCGGGGTGACGCAGAATTCGCACAAAGCCGATGCCGACAGCACCGCAGCCCAACTGCATGCTGACGTCGGTGAACTGCAGGATGCCTATACGCGCCTCGCCGCCATGTGCGCAGACGCGCCAGGCAATGTGGACTTGCGCCGTCAGCTGGCGATGGCGGAGCTGGCGCGCGGCTGGCCGCATCGTGCGGCGGACACCTTGAAGATCGCCGCCACACTCGAAGACGAACACGATGCAAGCGCCGCACTGGATGACGCTGACGTTGCGCGTGCCACCTACGATTACGCCGCCGCGCAAACTTCCCTCGATCAGGCGCAACAGCAAGCCGGCCGCAGCGGCCGCGTGCAGGATGCGCTGCAGGCATGGGATCGCCAGCGCGGCTGGCAATTCGATCTGGCGCACGACAATGGCTGGGGCAGCAGCCCAGACTACGGCGATCGCGACCAAGAAACGCAGGCGACGCTGGCCAGCCCCTTGATCGACGATCACTGGCGCGTGCTGGCACTGGCGCGCGCAGCATCCGCAGCCTTGCCCGAAGGCCATGTGGAAAGGAATCGCGCGGGCCTGGGTGTGCAAGGCTTCATGCCGAACGTGGCGTTCTATCTGCAGGCGCTGCCGGCGGTAGATCACTACGTGCGGCGCACCGATGTGGAAGCGGGCTTCAATTGGGCGATCAGCGATCACTGGTCGTGGACGGCCGATGCGAGCAGCGCGGGCGCGGATATTCCGCTGCGCGCGCAGTACTACGGCATCACCGGCAACACCTTGAACACCGCCGTGCAGTGGCGCGCGAGCGAACTCACCTCCGCGCGCCTGGCGCTGTATCGCGATCACTTCACCGATGGCAACTTGCGCAAGGGCTGGCTGGTTGACTTTGTGCAACGCCTGCACACCGGGCCGAACCTTAGTCTGGATGGCGGGGTTGAAATCGGCGGATCGACCAACAGCGAAAAAGACCGGCCGTACTTCAATCCTTCCTGGGACCGTTCCTACGCATTGACCACCACGCTGCAGAACGCGCTCTACCAATACGACACCCGCTCATGGAACGAGCGCTTCGACGCGGCCATCGGTCGCTATGTCGAGCGCAACTACGCGACCGGCTGGATGGCCAGCGTGCGCTACGGACAAACCTTCCAGCCACATGCCGGCCTGCGCTTTGGCTGGGGCGTGAGCTGGCGTTGGCAACCCTACGACGGCCGGCACGAATCGCGTGTCGTGCTGGACGTATCCATGCATTGGGGAGAGTAGCGATGCGCTTGGTCCTGCTCGCCTTGCTTCTGCTTGTGATGGCGCAACTGGCGTGCGCCAACGAGTTCGTGTCCGAACGCTCCGGCGTGATCGTGCTGGCTTATCACGACGTGCGCGACGACGTCGGCCTGCAGGGTGATCGCGATCCGGACGCGACCAGCACCGATCACTTGATCGCGCATTTCGACTGGTTGAAAGCCAACGGCTATCACGTGGTGAGCCTCGATCAGGTCATCAAGGCGCAGCAGGGTGGAGCGCCATTGCCGCCGCACGCCGTGCTGCTCACTTTCGACGACGGGCTGGAAAGTTTCTACACGCGCGTGTACCCGCTGCTACGCGCGTACGGTTACCCGGCGCTAGCAGCGTTGGAAGGCTCATGGATCGACATGGCATCCAACCGCAAGATGCCCTACGGCGGCGGCACCTGCATGCGCGAATGCTTCCTCACCTGGGATCAGGTGCGCGAGATGCAAGGCTCCGGCTTGGTGGAATTCGCTTCGCATACCTGGGATCTGCATGAAGGCATCAGCGCCAATCCGCAGGGCAATCAGCTACCTGCCGTGGTGACGCTGTGGTACGACCCGCGCACGGCGAGCTACGAAAGCGAAACTGCCTACGCCGCGCGCCTGCGCAACGATCTGCGCGAGAGCGCAGATGAAATCCAGCGCGCCACCGGTCATCGTCCGCGCGCGATCGTGTGGCCGTACGGCGCGTACAACCAAATCGCGCTGCAGGCGGCGACCAGTGAAGGCATGAGCATTTCTTTCAGCCTGGACGATGCGATCCCCGTATCGCCCGACGATCACACGCTGCCGCGCCTGCTGGTCAGTGGCAACATCAGCGCCAATCGGCTCGGCTGGCTGATTCGCCATCACTCGCGCATCGACCCGATACGCGCGGTGCAGGTGGATCTGGACTACGTCTACGATCCGGATCCGGCGCAGCAAGAACGCAATCTGTCGCACCTGCTCGACCGCATCCGCCGCATGCATCCCAGCCAGGTGTGGCTGCAGGCCTACGCCGATCCGAAAGGCGATGGCGTCGCCGAAGCGGTGTATTTCCCTAACCGTCACTTGCCGATGCGCGCGGATCTGTTCTCGCGCGTGGCTTGGCAATTGCGCACGCGTGCCCAGGTACGCGTGTATGCATGGATGCCGGTGCTCGCCTTCCATTTTCCGGATGCGCCGAATCTTCCCTCACTAGGCGGCGAACCGAAACCGGGCGGCGATCACTATCGTCTTGCACCGTGGGATCCGCGCGTGCGGCAATGGATCGGCGACGTCTACGAAGATCTCGCCATGCATGCCGACGAAGCCGGTCTGCTGTTCTCCGACGACGCATACATCCGCGATACGGACCAACTCGGCCCGTGGTCGAACAAGACGCCCGCACAGCGCACCACCGCGCTGATCGACTTCACCAACGAATTGACCGCGCGCGTGCGGCGCTGGCGCCCGCAGGTGAAAACAGTGCGGAACATCTACACGCGACCGATCATGGATCCGAAATCCGAAGCATGGTTCGCGCAAAGCCTGCCGGCATTCCTGGCCAGTTACGACGTCACCGCCGTGATGGCCATGCCGCAACTGGATAAGCAGGCGGACAACGACAGCTGGTACCGAACGTTGGTCGCGCGTGTAGCCGCTGCCGATCCGCATGCGCTGGACCACACCTTGTTCGAATTGGCTACGCGCGACTGGCGCACGGGCCAGGCGATCTCGGATGAAGACGTCGATGCGCGCTTCCGCTTGCTGCAGATCGAAGGCGTACGCCACCTCGGCTACTACCCGGACGATTTCATTCGCAACCAGCCACAACTGGAAGCGATCCGCCCGGCGATCTCGATTGCCGACTATCCCTATCCGGAGCGATAACATGAACGGTCACGCGCTCCATACTTTCCTCGAATTCGCCTTCTTCTATCCGCTGGCCATGTCGCTGATTTGGATGAGCGGCGGCCTGATCTACTTCTTCCGTTGGGAACGCAAGGAACCGTCGCGCGTGAAACCGCCGGCACTGCCGTCATACCCGATGGTGTCGCTGATCGTGCCCTGCCACAACGAAAGCGATCACGTGCGCGAAACCATCGAGCAGTTGGCCAAGCAGACCTATCCGTGTTTCGAGATCATCGCTGTGAACGACGGTTCCACCGACGACACCGGCGCGCAACTGGACCAACTGCTGAAGGAAATCCCGGAATTGCGCGTGCTGCACTTTGCCACCAACCGCGGCAAGGCCAGCGGCCTGCGCGCGGCGGCGCTCGCTGCCGAAGGCGACTACCTGGTATGCATCGATGGCGATGCCTTGCTCGACGCCTACGCCACGCACTGGCTGGTCATGCACATGCTGGAAAGCCCGCGCGTGGGCGCGGTCACCGGCAATCCGCGCATCCGCAATCGCTCCACACTGCTGGGCAGGCTGCAAGTGGGTGAGTTCTCCTCGATCATCGGTTTGATCAAGCGCGCGCAGCGCGTGTACGGGCGCATCTTCACCGTCTCCGGTGTCATCTCCGCATTTCGCAAATCGGCCTTGCACGACGTCGGCTACTGGAACACCGACATGGTGACCGAAGACATCGACGTGAGTTGGCGCCTGCAGATGCGGCACTGGGAAATTCGCTACGAGCCTAACGCGCTGTGCTGGATCCTGATGCCCGAAACGCTGCGCGGCTTGTGGAAGCAGCGCCTGCGCTGGGCGCAGGGCGGCTCGGAAGTGCTGCTGCGCTATGGATTGAAACTACTGCGCTGGCGGCAACGGCGCATGTGGATGGTGGCGCTCGAATACGTGGTGAGCTTGGTATGGTCGTTCGACATGGCGACGATCATGCTGCTGTGGTTGCTCGGCCAGTTCGTGAACCTGCCGCCGTCGCTGCACGTGCCCGCGTTGCTTCCCGAATGGAACGGCGTGGTGCTGGGCATGGTGTGCATGCTGCAGTTCCTCATCAGTCTGATGATCGATCGCCGCTATGAGTCGCGCATCGGCCGCAATTACTACTGGATGATCTGGTATCCGCTGGTTTACTGGATGCTGACCACCGCCACGTCCATCGTCGCCTTGCCCAAGGCCATACTCAAACGCAAGGGCACGCTGGCGATCTGGACCAGTCCTGATAGGGGGATACGATGAAAGCTGACTTCATCATCAACCGGCCGCACCGGCAGGCACCGCTGCAACGTACCTTGTTTGCCGTGATCACAATGGTGGCGTGGACGTTATGGATATCGCTGTGGCTGCCCGTGCTCACCTTGATCGCATGGTTGCTTGGCATGGAAGACGCCTACCGGCAACTGGGCCTGATGCATCCGTTGCACGCTGCGAATGATCTGAGCATCGTGGTCACAGTAGCGGTGGTATGCACGCTGTCGATGGGCTCGTGGTCGCAATACAACCGCATCCGTTTTGCGGGCAAGCAGCGGCGCCGCGGCAATCGCCACCTCGACATCACCGAAATGGCGCCGGCATTGGCAAGCTCGGTGGAAACGGCACGGCGTCTACGGAGTGGACGGCGCTCGGTGATTCACTTCGCACATGATGGGCAGATGTTTCTCGATAACAGCCACAATGCATAAGTGACAGGGCGAGATGCTACTGAGCAAGGCTGGCCATTGGTAAATGCCATTGATGTATATTCCAGTCATTGCAAAATGACATGGCAGAACCCGTGAAAGCGCTCGATCTCGATGCCGTCAAAGCTTTCGTTTTTGTTGCCGACATGCAGAGCTTCACCCGTGCAGCGGAAGTGCTCGACACAACACAATCGGCCATTAGCCTGAAACTGCGGCGTCTGGAAGATCAGCTTGGTCGACGATTGCTGGAACGCACACCACGGCAGGTGCGTTTGTCGGTGGAAGGGGCGGTATTTCTCGATGCGGCACGCGCCCTCGTCGGTGCGCACGAACGCGCCGTTTCTTCTTTCCAAGTTGAGCAGCGTCGGCTGACCATCGGCATCAGCCAGCAGATCGTCGGTAGCGAATTGCCCGCGCTTTTGCGCCGCATGAACGAGCACGATCCGAACTTAGTGATCGAAATGCACGTGGCCGGTTCGCGTGAAGTCATGCAGGCTTATGAAGAAGGTCAGCTGGATGCGGCACTGGTGTTGCAGCCGGAAGGTCGCCGTAGCCAGGGCGAAACCATCTTTACCGAAAACTTCGCCTGGATCGCTGCCGTGAATTGGGAGCCGCGCCCCGGCCAGCCTTTGCCGTTATCGACCCAAGGTGCGTCGTGCAGCATTCGCGCTGCGGCCGTGCGCGCGCTTGATCAGGCCGGTATTGCCTGGACCGAGGTTTTCATCGGCAAGGGTGCCGCGGTGGTTGGTGCGGCTGCAGCAGCCGGCCTGGCCGTGGCCGTACTCGCCCGGCGTACGGCGCCAAGCGGTACCACCGATGTAGGTCCGGCGTTATCGCTTCCGCCGTTGCCCAGCCAGGATGTAGTGCTGTACACGGCGCTCAACGATCGCCGTTCGCGCAATGCCATGCGTACGTTGACCACAGCGTTCAAGAGTCTTTCGGCGGCATAGCGGTTCACATCTCGTGCAAAACGGGGTGGGATCGTATTTCAGTGATTGCAAATCCACATGGTTGTTTGTGGCTTGGCTATCAACTGACGCTATAACTGAAGTTACAGAACTCAACAGATAGCCTGGGACTACGCCAGATCCCGCAAAGCCTTGCTGCGTGCCGTCTTATCAGTCCTCTAGCCTTCGCCTTGCAGATCTATCCATAAAGCCGAGGAAGCTCCATCGGTAGCTGGTCATATTGAGGGGACAAGGGTTCACTTGTCCTTTATATCCGTAAAGGTATAAATTCATGACGGAGAAACGCAAGCTCCTGTACTGGGAGGGTTCCTCGAAGAAAGATTTCAAGGCATTCCCGGTTTCCACCCAGAAGGACATGGGTGTGGCACTGTTTGTTGTCCAGTTGGGTGGTATGCCGACGTCTGCCAAGCCTTTGAAGGGGCTTGGCTCCGGAGTATATGAATTGGTGGATGACTATAAAGGCGATACTTTTCGCGCAGTCTATACGGTGCAAATCGATGACGCGGTACATGTGCTTCATGCGTTCCAGAAAAAATCCAAGTCTGGCATCGCTACACCGCAGCCGGATGTGATGTTGATCGAGAAGCGCTTGAAGGCAGTGCTCGCCCGTTATCGAGCGAGTGGGAGAACAGTATGAATCGCAAGTACAACCCTAAAGGTGTCGACAACGTGCTGGCAGACCTCGGGTTTGATGATGCGGAGGAGTTGTCGGCGAAGGCGATGCTCGCTTTCAAGCTCAATAAGTTGATCGACAAGCAAGGGCTCAGTCAGACGGACGTGGCCAGCATTACTGGCATGACGCAACCCAAAGTGTCCCAGGTCCGCCGCTACAAACTGCAGAACATCTCGCTCGAGCGGCTAATGCAGGCACTGGTCGCCTTCGACCAGCATGTTGAGATCGTCGTGTCCCCAGCGCGACGCGCACACGTGCCAGGCATCAGCGTGGCGGCTTGATTGGCGGAATGACGCGCAGACCAACGCACAAAAAACAAAGGCCGCATAAGCGGCCTCAGTCATTGGTACCGGTGATAGGACTCGAACCTACACGACATCGCTGCCAGTGGATTTTGAGTCCACCGCGTCTACCATTCCGCCACACCGGCATGGAACGAACGACTATTATGCCGGTTTCAGTTCACCGGGTCGAGACTCAACTGGCGATCCTGGCGCTCGTAGCAGCGGTCGCCGTCGGTGGGCTTGAACACTGCACAGTGCGTCATGTTGCCGGAGTAGATGTGCAGGCTCACCGCGATGGCATCGTCGCTGGGGTTGCGGATGGTGTGGTACTCGTGGGGTGGGATCAGGCTGCCGGCGGAGCCGGGGCCGGCCTGGATGGAGCCTACCGGCTGGAAGCGATACAGCCCTTCCTGGTTGCCGGTGGCAGCCAGGCACTCGTACTGCACCACCTCCAGTGCGCCGCTCCAGACGCCTTCCACGCACCACATACCGCAGTGGTCGTGGATCGGGGTGCCCTGGCCGGGCCCCCAGGTCATGGCGACCACGCAGTAGCCGTGGTCGTCACTGTGGTACAGCTCGCGGCGGGCGTAACGGTCCTCGGCGGTTTCGAACACGCAAGCGGGCAGTTCGATTTCTTTGCCCTGGATCAGCTTGCACAGGCTGTTGCGCAGGCTGTCCGTGATGGCGGGTGTGGAGCTTTTGGCGACAGCCGCGTCGATTGCCTGGATTAGTTTCTGACAGCCGGGGAATTCCGTGGTGAGCATTGAAGGTCTCGCTAAATCCAAGGATTGCTAGCCCATGGGAAACAAACCGGCTAAAGCCCGAAAGAAGCTTCTCTGCTAGCCTGTCCCAAGCGGCGCCCGATCTGGCACGGAGGGGGAATCCATGGGTGTGATGGTGATTGTAGCGTACCGCCCGAAGCCGGGGTGTGCGGAAGACCTGGAAGCGCTGGTTCGCGAGCATGTGCCGTGCCTGCGCGCGCTGGGCCTGGTGACCGACCGCCCCGCACAGGCGATGCGCGGCCTGGATGGCATCATCCTTGAGGTGTTCGAATGGAAGGAGGGTGCCATTGAGGATGCCCACAAAAGCTCCCGCGTGGTGGAGTTGTGGGAGCGCTTTTCCTCGGCCTGCGACTATGTGCCGCTGCGCGAGCTGCCGGAGACGGAAAAGATGTTCGCGGAGTTCAGGCCGATGGAGCTGTAGCCAGGCCTTAGGCTGCCCGGTTGCTTAATACACATGGCTTGATCAAAGCCGCGCGAGGAACCCACCGATCGCGCGACTGTAGTTCTCGATATCCACCAGGAACGCATCGTGGCCCTGCGGTGAATCCAGGGCTACGAATTCCACCTTCGCGCCGGCGGCCTCTAGCCCTTCGGCGATCTGCTCCTGCTGTTCCAGCGGAAACAGAATGTCGGTGCTTACGCCGATTACCAGCGCTTGTTCGATGCGGATGCGCTTCAAGCCTTCCATCACGTTGCCGCCGCCGTATTCAGAGATGTCGAACCAATCGCTGGCGCGCGAAAGATAGAGGTAGCTGTTGGGATCGAAGGTGCGCACGAAACGTCGCGCATGGCTTTCCAGATATGACTCCACCTGGAATTCAAAGCCGAACGGTTGCTCTTCGCGCTGCTCGGGTTCGAGCCGGATGCGCGCGAAGCGGCCGTTCCATTCCATCGCGGATCGGTAGGTGATCACGCCGAGCTTGCGCGCGATGCTCATGCCGATATCGGGATAGCGCTCGTCGTCGTACTGACCGCCGTTCCAGTTCGGATCAAGCCGGATTGCCTCGCGCTGCAGGGAGCGGATCGCGATGGCGAATGGCTGCGCTTGTGGTGCAGTATCCACGCTGATGTGTGCGCGCACGCTGCCAGGGTGTAGCACCATGTACGCCAGCGCGCTCATGCCGCCCATCGAGCAGCCGATCAGGCAGCCGAGCTTGTCGATATCCAGGCTTTTGACCAGCACGTGAGCGGCATTGGCGACATCTTCCAGCGAAAGGTCGGGAAAGTTCAGACGATACGGTTCGCTGGTGGCCGAGTCGATCGACGCCGGGCAGGTGGAACCCTTGTCGCTACCCAGCGAATTCATGCAGATCACGAACCAACGTGTGGTATCGATTGCCTTGCCCGGGCCGAGCATGTCTTCCCACCAGCCGTGCGAAGGGTCCTCCGCATTGGAGGCGGCATGCGCGCTGGGTGAAAGCCCGGTGAGGATCAGCACTGCGTTGTCGCGCGCTGCGTTCAACGTGCCCCAGGTTTCGTAGGCCACATGCGCGCCACGCAACGCGCCACCGCGCTTCATCGCGAAGGGGGAGGCCAGGTTGAAGTACTTGCGTGCATCGCTCATGGCCGGTCCTTGCTGGATGAGATGTTTTGCCTTGACGAGCATGGACGAACTTGCCTTCGCCGGAATGACGGTGAGGAAATCAGACATCACCGAAGTGCCTATACCTCAATCATGCACCTTGTCGATCACCACGTTGACCGGTGCCTTGCTATCGACGTCGACAGTACCGCCGTTGCCTTCCAGATCCCCCGCTTGGGCGATGGCGTTGCCGCTATGGCTGATGCGCGCCCCCACTACTACGCGCGGCACTGAGGACAACTTCATCGACGGTAGCATGCTCATCGCATCAGTCAGCGTTACCGTGGCAGGTAGTTGGCTGGCATCGAGCTTTGCCACCGCCAGCGGCATGGGTGGCCCTTTTTCTGCCTTGGCGTACACGAACAACGTATCACCGGCGGTCAACTTGGTTTTGAGCGCGGGTGCCAAGGTGACTTTCACCTGTAGGCCGCTGTCCTGATTGGCATTTGGCGAAGACGTAGAGCTCGTGCTCGAAGCAGAAGTCGGCGTATTGCCGGCGCGCGCATCCGCCAGCGTGATCTGCTGCGCGACCGCCTGCGCAACGTTGGAACCCGGCTCCAGCATCGGCTGCAAGGTGCGCCAAGTCGACGCCGCTTCGGCAAAACGACCTTGCTGGAAATCGCTGATGCCAAGCAGCCACAAACCGCGCTGATTGTTGGGTTCCAATTTCACGGCACGTTCCAGCAGTTCGCGCGCGTGGCCGCTGATATGGTGATCCGCGCTCGCCGTCGAATCGGCCTGCGCCCAGCCGACCATCGCGGAGGTGTTGTCCGGGCTCAGCTTGAGCGCCTGCTCGAACGCCCTGCGCGCTTCCTCCGGCTGCTGCATTTCCATCTCAGCCTGCGCCAGGAGCAGCCAGCCTTGCACGTCATTCGGCTGGCTGGACAGGTGGGCGCGCAGTTGATCCAGCGCCTTGTTCACGTCGGTGATGGTCTGCGCCTGCGTGGGTACGCCATCCAACGCGGTAGGTGTGCCGATCTGCCGGTACAGCAGTGCCGCGCCCACCGGCACCACCAGCGCAATGCACAGCATCAGCACGAACAAGCTGCGAGGACGGCCCGATTGCCGGCCATGCCGTAGTAACGGAAGCAACAGCAGGACCAGCGCCACAGCGATCATCACTGCGGCGGCGATGTAGAAAAACGTTTTCACCAATCGTCCCCATTCTCGGCCGGTGCATTGGGCGCGCCGGCTCGGCTACGTTTGCGGATGGTATTGACGACGACGAAGCCCCCGGCGATCAGGATCAGTAACGGCCCGAACCACAGCAACCAGGTGCGATGGTTGACCGGCGGATCGTAGAGCACGAAGTCGGAATAGCGATCCACCAGATATTGCTTGATCTCGGCATCGCTCTTGCCCTGCTGCATCAGCTCGAACACCTTGTGGCGCAGATCGCGCGCGAAGTCGGCGTTGGAGTCGGCGAGATTTTCATCCTGGCAGACGAGGCAACGCAGCTCGCTGGTGAGGTGCTGGAAGCGCAGCTCTTCGGTGTGGTCGCGGAAGGGTAGGGGATCGATCGCTTGCGCCGCGGAGAGGCCCGCAAAGGCGATCAGCACAAACAGAGCGGCAGCGCGTACAGCCTTCACCATTACGGCGCTTCCTTCTGCAACGCCTCGATCGCCGGCTTCAGCTGCTGCGTAATCACTTCCGGCGTCAACGGCCCGATGCGCTTATAGCGAATCACTCCTTTGCCGTCGATCAGAAACGTTTCTGGCGCGCCATATACGCCGAAGTCGATCGCGGTATGGCCGCTCGCATCGGCAATCACCATGTCGTAGGGATTGCCATGCTGCGTCAGCCATGCCTTGGCGTCGTTGGGATCATCTTTGTAGTCGTAGCCGATCAGCGGCACGCCGAGGTTCTTCGCCTCGGCCATCAGCACCGGGTGTTCCTCGCCGCAGGCGAAGCACCAGCTGGCGAATACGTTCACTAGATACGGCTTGCCCAGCATTGATGCCTTGCTCACCGTGCTGGCGGGTTCATCTAGCTTGGGTAGTGCGAAGGACGGCGCGGGCTTGTTGATCAGCGGCGAAGGCACGGCGGTGGGATCGTGCGCGCTGTTCCACCAGATACCGAAGCCGAGCAGCGCGGCCAGCAGCACGAAGGCGAAGAACGGCAGCAGCCGGCTCATGCTTGCGACTCTTGCAGCGTTGCGGTAACGGTCTGCGTCGCTTCGGCTTCCGTTTCGCGTTTGACGCGGAAGCGGCGATCGGCAGCACTGACGAAACCGCCCAGCATCATGAACAGCCCGCCGCCCCATATCCAGCGCACGAACGGTTTGGTGTAAAGACGCAGCGCCCACGCGCCTTCCACATGGTTGGAATCCATCGGCTCGCCCAGCGCCACGTAGATATCACGCGTAACACCCGGATCGATGGCCGACGAAGTTTGTACTTGCTCGTGCGAATAAGTGCGTTTCTGCGGATGCATCACCGCCACCGGCGCACCGTTGCGTGTCACAGTCACGATGCCTTGCTGGGCAATCCAGTTCGGGCCAGTGGCTTGCGTGACGCCATCGAAGCGGAATGCATAGCCGCCAACCACGGCGACTTGCCCGGGCGATAGGCGCACGTCGCGCGTCACGCTGAGCGATTCGGACAGCAACACGCCGATCACGAAGATGGCCACGCCCAGGTGCGCCAGCAGCATGCCCGCCATCTCGGCCGGATAGCGTCGTCCGCGCGGCATCTCGCGCCAGCGCTTGATCAAGTACAGCACCACGCCGATACCCACCCACACTGCGCTGGCCACGCCGGCAATCGCCTTGAGCTGACCCTGCACGAAAAACGCTGCAATTACTGCACAGGCCAATGCGGCAACGCCGGCACGTACCAGCACCTGCTTGAGCACCGGCAGATCGCTCTTGCCCCAGCGCAGATACGGGCCGAACGGCAGCAGCACCACCACCGGCAGCATCAGCAAGGGAAACAGCAGGCCGAAGTAGGGTGGACCGACTGAAATCTTGCCGAGGTTCAACGCATCGCCCAGCAGCGGAAACAGCGTGCCGAGCAGCACCATCGCCGCCGCCACGGTGAACATCAGGTTGCCGACAAGAATGGCGCTCTCGCGCGAGATCAGCGCGAACGCCTTGCCACCGGCCACCTTCGGCGCACGCAGGGCGTACAGCAGCAACGAGCCACCGACCACCACGGCAAGGAAGCACAGAATGAACGTGCCTCGGCGCGGATCGGAGGCGAACGCATGTACCGAAGTCAGAATGCCTGAGCGCACCAGGAACGTGCCCAGCAGCGACAGCGAGAACGCGAACAGCGACAGCAGAATCGTCCACGCGCGCAGCGAACCGCGCTTCTCCGTCACTGCTTGCGCATGAATCAGCGCCACGCCCACCAGCCACGGCATGAAGCTGGCGTTCTCCACGGGATCCCAGAACCACCAGCCGCCCCAACCCAGTTCCGCATACGCCCACCAGCTGCCGGCGACGATGCCGCAGGAAAGAAAGCCCCACGCCGCATTCGTCCACGGCCGCGCCCAGCGCACCCACGCTTGTTCCATCGAACCGCCAAGCAGCGCGGCGATGGAAAACGCGAACGCTACCGAGAAGCCCACATAACCCATGTACAGCACGGGCGGATGAAAGGTCATGCCCGGGTCTTGCAGGATCGGATTGAGATCCGCGCCGTCGGGCGGCATCGGCATCAGGCGTGCGAACGGATTGGAGGTGAACAGGATGAAGCAGAGAAAACCGGTCGAAATAATGCCGAGCACGGCGAGCACACGCGCCAGGAATGCTTCCGGCAGGCGACGGCTGAACAGCGTGAGCGCTAAGGTCCACACGTTAAGAATCAACACCCACAGCAGCATCGAGCCTTCGTGCGCGCCCCACACCGCCGCGATGCGGTAATACCAGGGCAATTGCAGATTCGAATTGGCGGCGACGTACTGCACCGAGAAATCGAAACGCACAAATGCCCATGCAAGGATCGCAAACGCCAGCGCGACGAATACCGCCTGTCCGGTTGCCGCCGGCCGCGCCACCGCCATCAAGGCCCGGTTGCCGCGCCATGCTCCGATCAGCGGCAGCACGCTCTGCGCGATGGCGAGGAACAGCGCGAGGATGAGTGCGAGCTGGCCGAGTTCGGGCGTCATAGCTGCTGCTTGTCCTGATTGGCGGCTTCATCGATGCGCTTGCCGGCATGCGCTTTGGCCATCGCATCCTTCAGCTCTTTCGGCATGTAGGTTTCGTCGTGCTTGGCCAGCACTTCCGTGGCGACGAAGCGGGCGCCGTCCATATGACCAGTGGCGATCACGGATTGGTTCTCGCGGAACAGGTCCGGCAGGATGCCGTTGTATTCCACCGGCATCACGCCAACTGCATCGACCACGGTAAAGGTGACCTTCAGTGAATCACTGCTGCGCTGGATCGAGCCGGCCTTCACCATGCCGCCGAGGCGGAACGTTTTGTAGCTAGTGGCATCCCCGGCTTGCACCTGACTGGGCGTAAACAGGTAATTCATGTTCTGCTGAAGTGCGTACACCACCAAGGCCGCGGCCACGATCACGGCGGCGAGGATGGCGATGATGATGGTAAGCCTGCGTTGACGCGTCGGATTCATGGATACGCTTAAGTAGAAGCTGCAGAAGGTCGGTTCGTGCGTTCCTTGCGCGCATCCTGCCGCGCCATGCGTGCGCGCAACTCGCGCAACTGACGACGGCGACGGAGCTGCGGCGCAAGCCAGTCGATCAGCAGCACGATGAAGAACACGCCATATGCAGGCCACACATAGATCGCGTAGCCGCCCATGGCAAGGAACGATTGCAGTGATGCTGCGTTCATGACCGCACCTCGCCTTCGGCGATCTGCCGCACCCATTCTTTACCGCTTTCCAAGGCGAGCAAGTCGGCACGCGTGCGCCCGCACAAGCTGGCGACGTAATAGAGCTTGGTCGCGATCATCATCGTCAGCAATGGCCACACCATCGACGGCGCAATGGTGGAAGGGCCGAGCAGTTTGATGGTGGAGCCTTGATGCAAGGTGTTCCACCAGTTCACCGAGAAATGCACGATCGGTACGTTGACGATGCCGATCAACGCAAGAAACGCTGCCGTGCGCGCACCCTGACGGCGATCCTCGAACGAGTGATACAGCGCGATCACGCCCAGATACAGAAACAGCAGCACCAGTTCGGAGGTGAGCCGCGCATCCCAGGTCCACCACGTGCCCCACATACGCACGCCCCACAGCGAGCCGGTGACCAGCGTGATGAAGGTAAAAGCAGCGCCGATCGGTGCGGAGGCCATCGCCACCACTTCGGCCAGCTTGATGCGCCACACCAGCGCAATAAAGGCGGCGACGCCCATGACGCCGTAGATGAATAGGCTCATCCAGGCGCTGGGCACATGGATGAAAATGATGCGGTAGTCATCGCCCTGCTGATAATCCGGCGGTGCCAGCACCAGGCCGCCATACAGCGCGACGAAGCCAAGGATCAGCGCCAACGCGATTGCCCACGGCTGCAACGTGCCGGCAAAGCGGTAGAACACCGGCGGCGAACTCAGCTTGTGCAACCACAGGGGAATCCAGTTAGCCATGCTACGAATCCAGCGCGATGCGCAGTGCAGCCGCGCAAGCCAAGGGGGCTAGCACCACAGCCAGGACGAGTGCCGCGCCGAGCCAGGCGATAGGGGCGATCCAGGGCAACCCTTCCTGGGCGGCTGCCAGTGCTCCGGCGGCGAAGATCACCACCGGTACGCAGAGCGGCAGCAGCATCAAGGCCAGCAGCATACCAGAGCGCCGCGTGCCGGCCGTCAGCGCCACCAGGATGCCACCCAGCAGACTCAGCAGCGGTGTGGCGAGCAGCAGCGCTGCCAGCAGTACCGGCATCACGGCGGCAGGCAAGTGCAGCATGCCGGCAAGCAGCGGCGCGATCACGATCAACGGCAGAGCAGTGGCCAGCCAGTGCGCAAGGATCTTCATGCCCATCATCGGCGCCAGTGGTTGCGGTGCGAGCATCAGCTGTTCCAGTGAGCCGTCTTCAATGTCGCTGCGGAACATCGCATCCAGCGCAAGCAACATGGCGAGCAGTACCGTCACCAGCACGACGCCGCCGGCGATCCGCCGCAGCAGCGCACTCTCCGGGCCGAGCGCGAACGGAAACAGCGAGGTGACGATCAGTGCGTAGAGCACGGGCAGCGCCATGTCGCCGCGCTGGCGCCATGCCAGCGTAAGGTCGCGACGCAGCACCGCCATGCACGCGCGAGCCAGGCCGGGATGTTGCGTGTCAGCCATGCAAGCGAATCCGCTGCGGCTCGCCGCCATGGAATTGCACCGCGCCGTGGCTGGTCACCAGCGCGGCGCCGCCGTGTGCGATATGCGCTTCCAGCAAAGCGTCCACTAGCTCGATGCCAGAACGATCGAGATTGGCGTAGGGTTCGTCCAGCAGCCATAGCGTGGCGGGAATCAGTAGCAGTCGCGCGAGCGCCACGCGCTTTTTCTGGCCTGCGGAAAGTTTGCGTACTGGCTCATCCTCGTATCCGGTCAACCCAACCTGCGTGAGTGCGCTGTCGATATCGCTATGGTTGCGATGGCCATGCAGGCCGATGGTGAATACCAGGTTTTCGCGCGCGCTCAATTCAGCTTTCAAGCCAAGTTGGTGCCCGAGGAACACCACCTCGCCGCTGCAGCGATCCCAGGTGAGCGGTTCGCCGCGCCACAGCAGTTCACCTTCTTCCGGGCGCAGCAAGCCGGTGAGGATGCGCATCAAGGTGGTCTTGCCGCTGCCGTTGTCGCCTTCGATCAGCATCAGCTCGCCTGCGTCGAGGCGAAAGTCGAGCGGGCCGAATACGGGTTCGTCCTGGCGGTGGAACGCAAGGGCGCGGGCTTCGAGCAAGGCGGCGGCAGGGGTGGCGTAAGTCATCGCCGGCATTGTGGGTAATGCCTAGCCGGCTTGTCCACGCGGCGGCTCGTCGCTGGTCAGGCGCAGGCGTGCGTAGCCATCAGCCAGCCCGTGCACGTAGGCGTTTTGCCGAAATTGCTGCACCAGCGCGTCCGTCTCCGCAAGCGTCGGGCCGACGACGAAGAAGCTGGGCTCTCGCCAATCTCGTCCTACGCCCATGGCGGGACAAATGGTGGGGGTGGCCGCCAGGCGGCGCAGCGCGCCGAGCAGAGCCTGCTGCGCAGCACGGTTCTGCGGGCGCGGCAGCACCTGCGAAAAGGGATTCCAGGCGGTGATGAAGGCCCAGCCATGCAGGCCGATCAAGGCGCGCAGCGGCTCGGGCACGGGCGCATCGATGCGAATCGATGCCCAGCCGCCTTGCGACAGCCGCACGCGGTAATCGGTATTGCGATAGGCATCGATCAGCGCGCTATCCATGGCGCAGCGGCGGCAGCGGGGGCAGGGTGGCCTGCAGCGTGGTCACGGCGGCATCTAGCGACACATCGTCGGCCTTGTTGGAGCTACGCAGCAATTGGTCCAGCAGTACGTCCTGCGCACGGCCGCGTTCGTAGGCATAGGCGTAGGGCAGGTGCGTGAAGGTAACCATGCGGTAGCGCGCCATGAAATGCTGCGGCGCCCGTGCGGCCAGCCGCGCGCCCAGTTCGCGCTTGGCGAGATAGCGCGGGTCGGCCACCGAATCGCGCATCTCGATGTAGTTTTCCAGCGCCATCGCCGCGATCGCATCGGCATTCGGCTTGCGGATGCGCTGGAACTCGGCGAACGCATCGGCCGTGTCGCGGCCGGATTCGGCCAACAGATCGGCCAGTACTACGGTGTCCTCGAAACCGCAGTTCATGCCCTGGCCGTGGAATGGCACGATGGCGTGCGCGGCATCGCCAATCAGCAGAGCACGGCCGTCGATATGCCAGCGATCGAGATAAAGCGTGGAGAGGCTGCCGACCGGATGCTCGTCGTAATCCTCAGCGAAGCGCGGAATCTGTGGCAGAAGATCCGGAAAATCCTCGCGGAAAAACGCGCTGGCCGCGGCAGCATCCGGCAAGGTGTCGAAGCTGGGATGCGGTCCATGTGCGGGCAGGAACAGCGTCACCGTGAAGCTGCCTTCGGTGTTCGGCAGCGCAATGCACATGTAGCCGCCGCGCGGCCAGATGTGCAGCGCATGCGGCTCGATCGCGAAGCGCTCGGCGCCGGACGCGGGCGGAATTTCCAGTTCCTTGTAGCCGTGGCCGAGCGGTTCGATGCGCTGGCCGAGCGGGAGATAATCGTTCATCGCAGCACGCAAGGCGGAGCCTGCGCCGTCGGCACCGATCAGCACGGACGCATGGTGTTGGCGTTGCGTGCCATGGTCGTCGGTCAAGGTGATGCGCCTGGCATCGAGATCCGCGGCAGCAAGGCTTTGGTCGAAATGAAACGTCACGCCGGCCGCTTCCGCCGCATCGAGCAGCAGCATGTTGAGGCCGCCACGCGACACCGACCAGATCACTTCGCTGTCGTCCACGCCGTAGCGCTGCAGGCCCGAAACGCCGTCGACCGGATGCACCATGCGACCGCGCATCATCACCGCGCGCTGCAGCACATCGTCTGCCAAACCCGCCGTGCGCAGTGCCTGTAGGCCGCGTTCGGCTAGCGCGAGGTTAATCGAGCGTCCGCCAACGAAACCGGCGCGACGCGGATCGGAGCGTTTTTCGAACACTTCGACGGCAAATCCGCGCTTGGCCAGTAACTGAGCGAGCAGCGCGCCTACCAAACCGCCGCCGATGAGGGTGATTGTTTGTTGCGTCATGCTGCGTGCCGTGGGAGGAAGCGCATCACTGTTCCGCAATTGCCCGTTTCATGCAAGCCGGTGCCAGCAGGTAGGTGGGGTTCTTGTGCACTCACCCCAACCCACGCAGCAGTGCAGCTCAGAAACTCATTCAGAAACTCATGAAGTAACCGCCATTCACCGGCAGATTCGCGCCGGTGATGTAGTCCGCGTCATCCGCAGTAAGAAACACCACTGCACGCGCGATATCAGCCGGCATGCCGAGCCGCCCCACCGGAATGTCCGCGATGATCTGCCGGCGAATGTCTTCCGGCACGGCAGCCACCATCGGCGTGTCGCAATAGCCTGGCGAAACCGTGTTCACGGTAACGCCCTTGCGAGCCGTTTCGCGTGCCAGCGCCATGCTGAAGCCGTGCACACCGGCCTTGGCGGCAGAGTAGTTGGTTTGCCCGAACTGGCCGGTCTGGCCGTTCACCGAACTGAGATTGACGATGCGACCGAAGCCGCGCGCCGTCATGCCTTCGACCACGTGCCGGCAGGTGTTGAAAACGCCGTCGAGGTTCACACGCATCAACTCGTGCCATTGCTGCGGATCCATCTTGCGCAGGCTAGTGTCGCGAGTGATGCCGGCGGCGTTCACCAGGATGTCGATGTGGCCGATGTGGTGTTCGATATGTTCGACCAGCGAACCGCAGGCTTTGAAGTCGCTGACGTCGCAGGGCTCGAAGCGGATGGTGCCATGGCAGGTGGCGGTGAGTTCGCGGAAGGCCTCGATGCGATCGCTGCGCGTGGCCAGATCCACCGCAATCACTCTGCGTCCGACCTGAGCAAGCTGCAGGCAAATTTCAGTGCCGATGCCGCCGATGCCGCCGGTGACCAACGCGACACGCGAATCGGACTTTGACAAGCTCATGACAAATTTCCTTCAGCACATGCCGCGCGGCAGCACGTGTTGTGCTGCAGCGCCAGCATGCCCGAAAAGATCAGGGTTTCTTTGTCGTGGTGCGGCCGGTCGGTCCGGTTTGGCCCGGCGGCGGGGCCGCCTGCGAGGCGGCGTCCATGAAGCCGCGCTGCATGTTCTTCCACGCATCCATGTTGCGTTCCGTCAGCTCGTTCAAGAGCGCCCAGGGGGTTTGCCCCATCATGCTGTTGAGCTGGGTGCGGAACTGCTGCTGCTGGTCGAGGAACACCTGCAGGCTGCGCTCCAGATACGGCCCCATGAATCCCTGCAGGGAGTCGCCGTAGAAACGAATAATCTGGCTCAGCAACTGCGGCGAGAGCATCGGCTGCCCTTTATCCTCGTGCTCGGAAATGATCTGCAGCAGCACGGAGCGAGTCAGGTCCTCGCCGCTCTTGGCGTCGCGGACCTCGAAGGTTTCGCCATCCATTACCAGCTGACGGACTTCCTCCAGCGTGATGTAGCTGGAGATCTCCGTGTCGTAGAGCCGACGGTTCGGGTATTTCTTGATAATGCGGATAGTTTGTGCCATGCACACAAACTAGCAGAAGGTATTGCGTCGCACCAGTCGGCGTTCAGCTTTTTATGCTGCACCCGAAGGTGCAGCAATGCTTCCGGTTCAGTGCCCCACGCCGCCGCCGGCGCTGCCGAATGGCGGGCGGGCGAACCAGAGCACGGGCAGCAGAATCACGAACAGAATGGCGCAACCGTAGAAGATGTCGTTAACCGCCAGGGTATAGCCCTCCCGAGTGATGATTTGATCGATATAACCCAGACGTTGGGTCGCCCCGAAGCCCAAATGCGAAAGCTGCTGGATGTATTGGGCGGCGCCCGGCTGGGCCGGGTTTACGTACTCGGTAAGGTTTGCATGATGGGCAATGCCGCGGTGCTGCCACAGCGTCACCATTACCGCGGTAGACACACTGGAACCCAGCGTGCGGAAGAAGTTGGACAGCCCTGAGGCGCTGGCGATCTCCGAGGCCGGTAGGCCGGAAAGGTAGATCTGGTTTAGCGGAATGAAGAAGCACGGAATGGCCAAGCCCATCACGAAGCGCGGCACCACCAGCGTGCCGAAAGAGGCGGCGCTGTCGAAGGTGGAAAACCAATACGTGGTGATGGCGAACACAATGAACGCCCAGCTCACCAGTAAACGCAGATCGACTTTGTGCATGTTGCGCCCGACGATCGGTGAAAGCAGGAACGCCAGCACCCCTACCGGCGCCGCCGCCAGGCCGGCCCAGGTAGCGGTGTAGCCCAGCGTGGTCTGCAGCCACAGCGGAAACACCACGTTGATGCCGAAGAAGGCGAACATGCCCAGCGACAAGCTGATCACGCCCACGGTGAAGTTGCGCTGCTTGAACAGGGTGAGATCGATCACCGGATGCTTGGCGTGGATTTCCCACACCACCAGGAAGGTGAGGCAAACAAATGCGATCAGGCCGAGCGTGAGGATCAGTGGCGAAGCGAACCAGTCATGGTCGTTGCCGTTGTCCAGCATGAACTGCAGGCAACCCACGCCTGCCACCAATAGCACCAGCCCTACCATGTCGATCGGCGCCTTCACCGTTTTGGTCTCGCGTTTGTGCAGCAGCGTCCAGGTGACGATCGCGGCCAGGATGCCCACCGGCAGGTTGATGTAGAAAATCCACGGCCAGGAGAAATTGTCGGTGAGCCAGCCACCCAGGATCGGGCCGAAGATCGGCGCGATCACCACCGTCATCGCCCACATCGCCAGCGCGATGCCCTGTTTTTCCTTTGGATAACTGGACAACAGCAAGGTCAGCGAGAGCGCCACCATCGGGCCGGAACCCGCGCCCTGCATCAGGCGTCCGAACACCAGCATCGGCATGGTGGTGGCCAGGCCGCAGAACATGGAAAAGATGACGAACAGCAGCACTGAAGTGACGAAGGTGCGCACCTCGCCGAAGCGGCGCGCGATCCAGCCGGTGAGCGGCTGCATGATCGCGCTGGCCAGCGAGTAGGAGCTGATCGTCCAGGTGCCCTCGTTGGGGCTTACCGCCAGGCTGCCGGCGATGTGCGGCACGGCCACGTTGACGATGGTCATGTCCAGCACTTCCATGAAGGTGCTGAACGCGACGGCGACCGTCAGCAGGACCAGCGGCATGCCGTGCAACGGCTTCAGCGGAGCGGCGTTTTCGGGTGTGGCTGCCATGACGGGTTCGTTAGACGTGTATCAGTTCGACGCATCGGTGGACGTGCCGAGATTGGCGCGGATGATCTTTTCGGCTTCCGCCTCGGCCTGCGCAGCCACTTGGTCATACACCGACGTTTCCGCAGGCGGTTGCGCGGGAGCGGACGCCAACGCAGGGCCTTTGTCGTTGGTGATATCGACGGTGACGTCGGCGGACAGACCCACGCGTAACGGATGCTGATCAAGCTCGTTATTGTCCAGCGCGATGCGCACCGGCACGCGTTGCACCACCTTGATCCAGTTGCCGGTCGCGTTCTGCGCCGGCAGCAGTGAGAACACGCTGCCAGTGCCGGCGCCTAGGCCGATCACCTTGCCGTGGTATTCCACGCTGCCGCCGTAAAGGTCCGTGGAAATCTTCACCGGCTGACCGATACGGATGTGGCGCAGCTGGTTTTCCTTGAAGTTCGCGTCGATCCACAGGTCGTGCAGCGGCACGACCGTCATCAACTGCTGGCCGGGCGTGATGCTGGCGCCGAGCTGCACGCTGCGCTGCGCGACGTAGCCGTCCACCGGCGCAACGATGGTGTTGCGCTGCGCGGCGATCCAGGCGGCGCGGAAATTGGCGCGCGCCTGCATCACGTTCGGGTTGTTGGCGATGTCGGTGCCCTCCACGGCGGCGCGCGCGGATTGCGCCTGTGCCTTCGCCGCATTCAACGTGGCTTGCGCCTGAGACACGCTATCGCGCATGTGCTGCACGGTTTCGGGCGATTCGGCCTGCGCCGCCACTAGCGGCAGATGGCGCTTGAGATCGGCCTGCGCCTTGCGCAGATCAACTTCACGTGCAGCCACAGTCGCATCGGCTTCGCTCACCGAATCGTTCTGCTGGCGCACCTGCCGCACGGCTTGTGCCAGCGCACTGCTGGCTTGGCGAAGCTTCACGTCGGCGTCGGTGGGGTCGAGCTTGACCAGCACCTGGCCGGCGGTGACGTGTTGCGTATCGTCGGTGAGGATCGCCACCACAGTGCCAGGCACTTGCGAGGAAAGCGCGACCTGATTGCCGCCGATGTAGGCGTTGTCGGTGTTCTCGCGCGTGGAGAACACGAAGAACCACAGCACGAACCAGGTCAACCCTGCGAGCACGAAGATGGTGGCCACGATCAGCAGCGCCCGGCTACGCTTGGCGGGGTCCTTCGCGGCAAGGCCGCTGTCGTTGGCGTCCTTGGGAGTGGTGCTCATGATCAGGGGGCTCCTGCAGGATTCAAAATGGAAGAGGGTGTGTTGGCCGATTGCGCCGTACGCTCGGCATCCGAGCGATAGCCGCCGCCCAGCGCCTTGATCAGCGCGAGATCCGTACTGAGCGCCTGGGCATGCAGGCTCACCGCCTGGTCGCGCTGCAGCAGGAGCTGCGTTTCGGCGTTGAGGCTTTCGCGTGCGTCCTTGGTGCCGTGCGCGGCGCGTGACTGCGCATTAGCAAGCAACGCTTCATTGGCTTTCACCTGCGCCTCTTGTTTCGCGCGGCGCGCGACGATCTGCTGCGCGGTGACAGCCTGCGTGGCCACGTCACGCGCGGCATTCGTCACTGCCACGTTGTAATCGGAAATGGCGGCGTCGAGCTGCGCGCGACTTGTGCCGTAGTTAGCCTTGAGCCGGCCGCCTTCGAAGATCGGCAGATGCACCGCGGGCGTGATGCCGAAGACACGGCTGCCAAGATCGAACAGGTTGCCGAGATCGCCCTTGCTACCGTTCGAGAAGCCGGCGATCTTCGGTGCGCCTTGGTCGGTGCTGGAAAGCCCAGCCATGGCGTTGATGCTGAAGTCGGGGAAGTAATCGGCACGCGTGACGTCGGTTTGTTTCAGCGCCGCTTCCACCTGCCAGCGGCTGGCGGCGATGTCCGGACGACGGGCGATCAGGTCCAGGCGCACGTTGTCGGGCAGGGCGCCTTCTATCTCAGGCAACGCGTGCGCCTGCAGCGGTGGCAGGTCGGCAGGCGATACGTTCGCCAGTGCAGCTAACACCACTTTGCGCAACTCGACCGAGCCTTCGAGCGTCGCCTGCGTCTGCTGAGCGCTGGCAAGCTGCGCGCGCGCCTGTTGCACGGTATCGGGCAAATCCACGCCCTGGCGCACGCGCAGTTCTGCGATATGCAGCAGGCGCTGCTGCACGGCTACCGTCTGTTGCGCGAGCTGCAGTCGGTTTTCATCGGCGAGCCAGGCGAAATACGTATCGGCCACGGCGTTCTGCAACGCGAGTGCCGCGGCGCTGCGTTGTGCTTCGGCGGCGTGCGCTTGATCCAGCGCCGATTCGATCGACGCGCGCTTCTTGCCCCACCAGTCAAAGTCGTACTGCAACTGCACGCTGAGGTCAGCCTGGTTGTACCAGTTGAAGCCGAGCAGAGAAGGTGGAAACAGGCCGTGGTCGCTCATGCGCTGGCGCGTGAACTGTGCGTTGCCGTTGATATTCAAGCCGGCTTGCGCGGCGGCCACACGCACCGATTGCTCGGCGGTCTGAACGCGCGCATGCGCTTGCGCCAGATCGGGCGACTGCTTCATCGCCAGGGTGATGAGCTGATCCAGTTGCGGATCGTTGTACACGCGCCACCAGTCGGTCGCCGGCCAGTTTGCGCTGGCGGCGGTCGGCAAGCCCGCGAGCGGCACGTCGTCGCGCAACGCGGGGTGCTGCACTTTGGCCGGAATCATGCAGCCGGCAAGGCTTAGCGCGGCCAACAGCGCAAGCGGACGCAGCCGCGTGCAAGTGGAGGAGGAGACGGCATTCATGGCGGATCACCCGCGGCGTGTTCGAGTTGGCTGAGGTTGTGCGCGAACTTGCGCAGCAGGCGGTTCAACTGGCTGCGGTCGGCGTTGCTGAAACCTTCTAAAAGCAACTTCAGGCGCGGGAACATGGTCGGCAGCATCTTCTGCACGAATCGCCTGCCCGCGGGCGTGATCTGCATGACTACGCGGCGCCGGTCTTCCACGCTGGGACCGCGCGTGATGAGTCCGCGCTTGACCAGCGCATTGGCGATGCGGGTCATGTTGGTGACACCTAATGAGGTGAACACGCAGATCTCGCCCGGCGTGGAAGTGCCGTCCGGCCGTGAAAACAAGGTGACCAGCGTGCGGAATTCACTATCGTTGAGCTTGTGTGGCCGCAGCTTGCCTTCGAGCTCCACCTGCAGATGTTCGCTGATCAGCACCAGCATACGGAACATCGAGACATCCTTCGGAACCTCGGGGATGAGCCTGCGGACGCCCGCAACGCCTTCATCCAGCATCTTGATTTTCTCGATCAGAGACATTTCATCGGTGCATATTTCACTGGTGAAATAAATGATGCGCTGCAAGCATAGTGGTTTGCAAGTGCTGAGCCGAGAGTCAGTCCCTCGTAGGGGTGTCGATGTTCCGCATAGGTTGGAGATGAGGCGCAGCCGAACCCCAACGTCACTAATGTGTATCGGTGCGAAGTTCGCCCCGGATCGGGACCGCTTCTCGCAGGCAAGCGAATGCGCGTTGAGAGATCAGGAGATAGCGAAGAGTCGCCGCACGTTTGCGGTCGTTGCGGCAGCCACAGCTTGTGGGTTCTCATCACGCAGCTCCGCAACACACTGCAGGACTTCTGCCACCCGCGCCGGCTCATTGCGCTCGCCACGATGGGTGGACAAAGGCTGATCCGGCGCATCGCTTTCCAACATCAGATAGTCGATCGGCATGCTCGCGACGATGCGCCGCAAACGCTGCGCGCGCTCATAGGTCACCGGACCGCCAATGCCGAGGTGAAAGCCGAGCTTCCACAATTGTTCGGCCTGCTGGTGGCTACCGGAAAAACTGTGCACGACGCCGCGCAGGCCGCCGATGCGGCGCAATGTTGCAGTGACTTCGTCCAGCGCGGCGCGGGCGTGGAGGATCACCGGCAGGTCGAACTCACGCGCCAGGGCGAGCTGCTGCCGGAAGTAGTCGCGCTGATCTGTGACATCCAGGCCTTCCTGGTGGAAATCGAGGCCGATTTCGCCCACCGCGACGGGGCGCTGCGTCGCAAGCCAATGCGATAGCGTCGCGAGATGTTCCGGACGGTGCTGGTCGAGAAACATCGGATGCATGCCGTAGGCGGGATAGAGGCCGCTGCCGGGTTTGCACAGCGTCTGGATGCGCGGCCAGCTGGCGGCATCGACGCCGGGGATCACCTGCAGTGCTACGCCTGACGCGCGGGCGCGTTCGATGACGGCGTCCCGGTCGTGGTCGAAGGTAACGTCGTCCAGATGCACATGGCTGTCGGCAAGCGTAAACATACTTGTCATGATGCGTTATCTTGGGACGGTTCTGATAGCTATGATGTCGGTCTAGCCGTCATTCAGCGTGCGGGCGCTTCAATGCGGCACATCAAGACGCGCCGGTCGGCGTTCGCTTGCCAAATCAAAAACACAGGAGGTCGTCGTGAAAGGCAAATCGTTCAAATTCGGTGCGATGGCGGCAGTGCTGGTGGCCGTCGCGGCTCTGTCGGGTTGCCAGACGCAGCCAACAACCTATCAGACGAGCTACGGCTATCACGGCTGCCAGAACTGCGGCGTGGTACAGCAGGTGCAGCAGATCTACATCCAGCAGCAGGGTAGCAATAACAGCGGTCTGGGCACTGTGATCGGTGCGGTCGCGGGCGGCTTGCTGGGCAGCACCATCGGTCATGGTCGCGGCAATACGGCGGCCATCGTGGGTGGCGCGGTGGTTGGTGGTGTGGTGGGCAACAAGGTCGGTCAGGCAAACAGCCAGCCGGCGGGCACCACCCCGGCGTGGCAGATCGTGGTGCGCATGGACAACGGCCAGTACGCCACGGTGACACAGGTTCCAAGTCCGGGTGTGCGTCCCGGCGACTACGTGGTGATCAGCAACAACCAGGTTTATCCACGCTGACCAAGTATTTAAAATAGACGTCTGGACGTCCAAATGGAAAGGCCCTCTTGCGAGGGCCTTTTTTACGGCATATGTGCGCCGATCAGTTGATCGAATAGAACTTGTGGTCGCCGATGGTGATGGCCCGCTGGTTGCGTGACCATGCCGGCGCAACTGCGACGGTGGCGAAGTGATCGGCATGCGGAACGAAGAAACGACGCTCGTCGACCGGAAGCTGCCAATTGGTCATCGACTTGCCTGCGATGTCCCATGCTTTCTGGAACGCCACGAGATTGTCGATTTCCTGATTCGGCGTGGTGGTGGAAAGCGCGAATTGATGTGGTGACTTCACCACATCACACACAGTACCGCCCCACTGACCGCGTTCGCGCCGGCGCATGGCGACTTCCGCCACGGCCATCTGACCAACTGTCGACTGGCTCCGTGCTTCGAGATACACGGTGGTAGCCAGACAGGTCTGGTCTGCGAGCGGTTGGGGCAGTACGGACATCAGCCACAACAACATGGAAAGTTTCATATCTGCCTCCAGCTTGCTGTACGTCCAGGCACACATGTATGCCGAAAACGCCGTTGCGGTGGACGGGCGGGCAGGCCGTTCCACCTGGATATATGACCTGCGTCGAAACTGGAGATGCAGGCCGTTTTGACCGCTGTAACGCGGCGAAATCGATCGACATGTCCGATGTCGACCGGGAAAGACTCGGGCTATTTACGCTGCGTGCGTAGTGCACTTGTGCAGCGTGTTCGCGCATACGGCGAGTTGTACTCCGGCATTCTTCTTGCCGGGTCGCGCCGATCCGGACCCCTCCGGTTCGTCGCGTATGTCAGCACCCTGTGGGCAAGTGGGTGCCGGAAAAAGTTTGGCGGAATCTAGTGGGGTGCGCTCGTCTTTGCAAGTGCCAGCCGTGTTCGATTCACATTTCACTCACGATCCTCGCATAGCAAGCATGATGCAAACGTCAAGCAGACCAAGTGTTTAGCAGTTGTACGTCAATACCTTCGTCACTGATGATTTTTTTATCTTGTTGTCCGAATTGACTTGCTACTTCGTCGTTTATGACAGCAAGCGCTTCTACGCGTTCCGCATGCGCAACGACGTTGAGTAAGCGCACGAATTCGCGATTCTCGCGTTGCAACAACGTGCCATCTTCAACGCGCTTGGACAACGCGACATGATGTAAGTGCCGTTTGTTGCCGCCGCGATAATGCAGTCGCGCGACGATCTCCTGTCCCGGATAACAACCTTTGTCGATCGCGACGGCACCTATGCGATACAGCGATAAAGCAGGCGGAAGCAGTTCGTTCAATGCGTCATCCGGAAGCCATGGCCATCCTTCGCGCAATTGTTCAAGTTGCCATGCATCGTCACCGCTGACATTTGCACCGAACAACATGGTGTGCGATCCGCAACCAATACGAATCACATCGTCGCGCACTTCGACATCGTACAGAGACATGGCTGCGTCGCTCGCAAGCGATCCTTCGGCAAGTGTCAGCTTCACGCGCGAACGAAACACGTAACGACGCAACGCATCGATGAAGCTTGTCGAATCACCACCGCGCAGAATCAGCAGCAAGCGTTCGTCACTCAAGCGCGCAAGATGAAACAGATTGCGCACGCGCCCTTGTGCATCGAGCCAACTGCTAAATTGCCAGCGAAGGTTCGCGAGCGCAGTGACCGGGCTGGCGAATTGGCTCTGCGCGAACGCGATGGCGTCCGGGCCTTCCATGAAAACGGCGTGGGCGGTATGGAATGTAGGCATGCGCGTAGGAGTGGGGGCGGCAGGAGCTCGGCGCAAGATGTACGCCTAACTTGCCTGCAACGCCCGGCGCCCTACGTCAACTGGTTGTGCCGCTATGCGGCAAGTATTACGCTTTTGGCGATACGAACATGCCCGACACGTCCTCCAAACCCGCAACGCCGAACGAGCCCGCCGAGAAAGAGCGAGCAGCAACGCCCGTTTTGCCCGTGCCGGGCAAGGATCAGAACGAGCGGCCGGCGCCGGATCCCACGCGCTACGGCGATTGGGAAAAGAACGGACGCTGCATCGACTTCTGATCCGTTGCACCACTGCGCGATGGTGCGGTGATGAAGTAGGGAACAGGCGGCGGTGCGGGCATCAGCGATTCCACCCCAGGATAGCCGCCATGGCAGACACGCGACGACCGCTTTCACCGCATCTACAGATATATAAGTGGCAAGTGCAGATGGTGACCTCCATCCTGCATCGCGCCACCGGCATTGCCCTGGCTGTGGGCACCCTGGTCGTCGTATGGGGCCTGATCGCCCTGGCCGCCGGCGAAGATGCGTTCCACCAGTTCAGAGTCTGCATGGGCAGCCCGATCGGCATGATTCTGATGATCGGCTGGACTTGGTCGCTCTTCTATCATTTGTGCAATGGCATCCGCCATCTGGTGCAGGACGCCGGTGCGGGCTACGCCATCGCCCAGTTCGTGCGTTCGAGCTGGCTGACGGTGATCGGCAGCCTCGTGCTGACCTTGATCGTCTGGGGCTATGTGCTTTCCGCTGGAGGTGCCGCATGAGCGCTAACGCAAAAGATTTGCGGAATCCGCTGAAGCGGGCACGCGGGCTGGGTTCGGCCCAGTCCGGCGTGGCGCATTGGTGGACCCAGCGCACCACCGCGGTCGCCTTGATCGCGCTGGGCTTGTGGTTCGTGATCCTGGTGCTCGGTCTGCTGCATGGCGACTACGCTGCCGCGCGTGCCGCGGTGGCCAAGCCGTGGGACGCAGTGCTGCTGGTCGCGTTCCTCGTGAGCATGTTCTGGCACATGGTGCTCGGCCTGCAGGTGGTCATCGAAGATTACGTCCACACCCGCTGGAAGGAAGTCACCCTTCTGCTTGTCATCAAGTTTATCGCCGTGCTGTGCGTGCTGGCCGGCACGCTGGCGGTGCTGCGCATCGCGCTGGGAGCCTGAGGTCGATGGAAGCTTACAAAGTTCAGCAGCACAAGTACGACGTGATCGTGGTGGGCGCCGGCGGCGCCGGCCTGCGCGCCACGTTCGGCCTGGCCGAGAAGGGCCTCAAAGCCGCGTGCATCACCAAGGTGTTCCCGACCCGCTCGCACACGGTTGCGGCGCAGGGCGGTATCGCCGCGGCGCTCGGCAACATGGGCGAGGACGACTGGCGTTTCCACTTCTACGACACCATCAAGGGGTCGGACTGGCTGGGCGATCAAGACGCAATCGAATACATGTGCCGCGAGGCCATTCCCTCGATCCTGGAACTGGAACACTACGGCGTACCGTTCTCGCGCACCGACGATGGCCGCATCTATCAGCGCCCGTTCGGCGGCATGACCACGCATTACGGCAAGGGCACCGCGCAGCGCACCTGCGCCGCGGCCGACCGCACCGGTCACGCGATCTTGCATACGCTGTATCAGCAGGCGTTGGCGCACGACGCCACCTTCTTCATCGAATACTTCGCCATTGATCTGATCTTCGACGAGGAAGGTGTGTGTCGCGGCGTGCTGGCGCTCGATCTGAACGAGGGTACGCTGCATTTCTTCCGTGGACAGGCCGTGGTGCTGGCGACCGGCGGCTACGGCCGCGCGTATTTCAGCGCTACCTCCGCGCATACCTGTACCGGCGACGGTGGCGGCATGGTGCTGCGTGCCGGCCTTGCGCTGCAGGACATGGAATTCGTGCAGTTCCATCCGACCGGCATCTACGGCGCGGGCTGCCTGATCACCGAAGGCGTGCGCGGTGAGGGTGGTTATCTCACCAATTCGAAGGGCGAGCGCTTCATGGAGCGCTATGCACCCAGCGCGAAGGATCTTGCATCGCGCGACGTGGTCAGTCGCGCGATGACGGTGGAAATCCGCGAAGGTCGCGGCGTGGGCGAACACAAGGACCACGTGCATCTGAACCTGATGCACCTCGGTCCCGAAGTGATCCACGAGCGCCTGCCGGGCATCGCCGAATCCGCACGCATCTTCGCCGGTGTCGACGTCACCAAGGAACCGATCCCGGTGCTGCCTACCGTGCACTACAACATGGGCGGCATTCCCACCAACTATCACGGCGAAGTCGTACAGAAGAAAGGCGACGATGTGGATGCAGTGGTGCCGGGCCTGTTCGCCATCGGCGAAGCGGCCTGTGTGTCGGTGCATGGCGCGAACCGCCTGGGCTCCAACTCGTTGCTGGACCTGGTGGTGTTCGGTCGCGCCGTATCGCATCGTTGCGCCGAATTGATCAAGCCTGGCACGGCCCATAAGGATCTGCCGGCCAGCGTGCTAGACAAGGCGTTGGCCCGCTTCGATGGGCTGCGTCATGCCGACGGCGGCACGCCCACGGCGAAGATTCGCTTGGCCATGCAGCGCACTATGCAGGACGACGCGGCGGTGTTCCGCACCGGTGAAACCTTGAAGGCGGGCTCTCGGAAAATCTCCGAGGTCCACGACTCCTTCAAGGACGTGCGCGTAAGCGATCGTTCCCTCGTGTGGAACTCCGATTTGGTGGAAACGCTGGAACTGTCCAACCTGCTCGATCAGGCGGTGGCGACCATGCACTCGGCCGAGCAGCGTATCGAGAGCCGCGGCGGGCATGCCCGCGAAGATTTCCCCGAGCGCGACGACCACAACTGGATGAAGCACACGCTGGTGAAGGTCGACGAAGCCGGCAAGACCAGCTTCGATTTCCGTCCGGTGCACATGTACACCTTGACCAATGAGGTCGAGGTGGTGCCGCCGAAGAAGCGCGTTTACTAAGTACCGACTGGAGAGGCAATCGTGGCCGAGTTCACGCTACCGAAGAATTCAAAGATCCAGCCGGGCAAGCACTATCCGGCGAAAGACGCGAAAAAGCCGCGCACGTTCCGCGTCTATCGCTGGTCGCCGGACGACGGCCAGAACCCGCGCATCGACACGTACGAGGTCGATCTGGCCGCGTGCGGCCCGATGGTTCTGGACGCGCTGCTGAAGATCAAGAACGAGATCGATCCCACGCTCACGCTGCGCCGTTCTTGCCGCGAAGGCATCTGCGGTTCGTGCGCGATGAACATCGACGGCACCAATACGCTGGCTTGCACTAGGTCCATCGAGGAATGCGCATCGGGCGATGTGAAGATCTACCCGCTGCCGCACATGCCGGTGGTGAAGGATCTGGTGCCCGATCTCACACACTTCTACGCCCAGTTCGCTTCGATCAAACCGTGGCTGCGCACGCAGAGCGCGGCGCCCGACCGCGAGCGTCCGCAGTCGCCGGAAGACCGCAAGAAGCTCGACGGCCTGTACGAGTGCATCCTGTGTGCGTGCTGCTCCACGAGCTGCCCGAGCTACTGGTGGAACGGTGATCGTTACCTGGGCCCAGCGATTCTGCTGCAGGCGTACCGCTGGATCGTCGATTCGCGCGACGAAGACACCGGCGCGCGCCTGGACGATCTGGAAGATCCGTTCAAGTTGTATCGCTGCCATACCATCATGAACTGCGTGCGCACGTGTCCGAAGGGTTTGAATCCGGCCAAGGCGATTGCGGAGATCAAAAAGTTGCTGGTGGAGCGGCGGTCGGCTTGATTCGCTTTTCCTGCCCTGGAATTTCAATTCGATGCGATGGGCAGTTTTTACCTTGCCGTCATTCCCGCGAAAGCGGGAATCTATGTTGCTCTGGATCAAAAGGCGAAGATGGATTCCCGCTTTCGCGGGAATGACGGCCTCGAGGGAGGGGATACCTCGGCTGGTAAGGGGAGAGGTGCGATAGATGGATGAAGCCCGCCTCAAACGCTTGCGATGGCGCACCCGACGCGGCACCCGCGAACTCGACTCCTTATTCGGCGGCTGGCTGGACACCTCCTTTCCCGCTGCGGATGAAGCCCTTCAACAGGCCTTCGACGAACTGCTCGACGTGCAGGATCCGGACCTATGGGACTGGGTGATGGGTCACGCCAGGCCGCCGCGCGACGACTGGCAGGCCATCATCGATGACATCCGCACCCGCCATCGGCTTTGAGTACCGGCCTTCGCGCTGGCCCTCGCGGTTATTGGTAGTCGTGACGGGTCTTGCCGCGCTGGCGATCATGATGTCGGGCGTGCCGTTGCTTGCACGGATCGCGCTGGCGCTGGCTTCGGCTGCGGCCTGCGTTCACGCCATTCGCCGCCTGCGTCTACCGATTTACGCGGTAGGCTGGGCAAGTCAAAGCGGCTGGACGCTGCGCGGCCTGGATGGTGCGGACGATGTAGCAACGCTTGTGTCGTTTCGCATCATGCGCCAGCTGGTCTTGCTGCGATTGGCCAGTGTTCGCTACGGCAAGCTCACGCTCTGGCTGATGCCGGACAACACCGATGCGGATATCCGGCGGCGCCTGCGCATGCGGCTGGCTGTTTTGGCCAATGACGCGGAGGAGAGTTCGTAGGCTGGGATGCCAATCCCAGCTTCCTGCTGGTGCTGCTGGGATTGGCATCCCAGCCTACGATCCGTGCAGGTTTCGTCCAAGTTGCCCGCCAAGCCCACTTCGGGCACTCTGCGCGCGCGGCACGGTCTGATGAATTCCACCGGCCCGCCGCCCACATTCCCTAAGCGAAGCCCTCATGTTCCGACCGCTCGAGCTTTTCATCGGCCTGCGCTACGTCCGCGCCAAGCGGCGCAATCAGTTCATTTCCTTCATTTCCACCGTATCCATCGTCTGCATCACCATCAGCGTGATGGCGCTGATCACAGTGATGTCGGTGATGAACGGCTTCGACTACCAGCTCCGTTCGCGCATTCTCGGCGCCATTTCCGATGCAACTGTGTCCAGCCTGTCGGGTGAGACGATACAGAACTGGCAGTACGCCATGCAGCAGGTGAAAGCCAACTCGCATGTGAAGGGAGCAGCGCCGTATGTGGAGATCCAATCCTTTCTGCAGGCAAACCGCTCCGGCGGTGCGATGGTGCGCGGCATTGACACGACGCAAGAGCCGAACGTGTCGGACATCAACAAGCACATGGTCGCCGGCTCGTTCGATTCGCTCACGCCTGATAGTTGGAACATCATTCTCGGCAAAGATCTGGCGCTGCAGCTTGGCGTGAACGTCGGCGATAAAGTCACCGTGGTAGTGCCGGAGCTGCGCGCAACGCCGATGGGTGCGGTGCCGCGTATCCGCGGTTTTCGCGTTAGCGGCATCTTCGAAATGGGCATGGAGGAGTTCGATTCCGGCCTTGGCCTGATCAACCTCAGTGATGCCGAAAAACTGAAAAGCATCGACGCCCCCACCGGTATTCGCCTGAAGCTGGACGATCTTTACAACGCCGGCCCTGTGGCGCGCCAGTTGGCCGATACGCTCGGGCAGGTCTACATGGTGACTACGTGGATGGATAGTCACGCCAATTTCTTCTCCGCCATCTCGATGGAGAAGAACGTGATGTTCATCATTCTCTCGCTGATCATCCTGGTGGCGGTGATCAACCTGATTTCGATGCTGATGATGCTGGTAACCGACAAGCAAGCGGATATCGCCATCTTGCGTACCCTGGGTTCGACGCCGCGCAGCATCATGGGCATGTTCATGGTGCAGGGCGTGCTGGTGGGTTTCGTCGGGATCGGTTTCGGCGTGGGCCTGGGTTCGCTGCTGTCGTGGCGGCTGCCCAGCATCGTGAAGTGGATCGAGCACGTCACGGGCGTCACCTTCCTCTCGCCGGACGTCTACTACATCAGTGAGGTGCCCAGCAGGCTCGACTTGCATGACGTCTTATCGGTAGCGCTAGTGACTTTCCTGTTCTCCCTGCTTGCGACGCTTTATCCCGCATGGCGCGCTTCGCGTACGCAACCGGCCCAGGCGCTGCGCTATGAGTAATCCGATGACCAACGATATCGTCCTGCGTGCCAGCCACGTCGCCAAAACCTATGAGGAAGGCGATCTGCGTACTACGGTACTGACCAATGCGAGTTTCACGCTCAAGCGCGGTGAAACGCTGGCGATTGTCGGTGCTTCCGGTTCCGGCAAGAGCACGCTGCTGCACATCATCGGCGGCCTGGATACGCTCACCAACGGCGAGGTGGAAGTCGAAGGCCGCACGCTTTCCAAGCTGTCCGATGCAGAGCGTGGCCGCGTGCGCAATCGTTCGCTCGGCTTCATCTACCAATTCCATCATCTGCTGCCGGAATTCACCGCGCTGGAAAACGTATGCATGCCCTTGCTGATCCGCGGTGTCGGCATTCCCGAGGCGCAAAAGCAGGCAAAGGTACTGCTGGAACGCGTAGGACTGGGCAAACGGCTTGAACACAAGCCCGGCGAACTTTCCGGCGGTGAGCGCCAACGCTGCGCTGTGGCGCGCGCGCTGGTGACGCGCCCTTCCTGTGTGCTGGGCGATGAGCCCACCGGCAACCTGGATGAGGACAACGCCGCGCACGTGTACGCGCTGATGCTGGAACTGAATCGCGAAATCGGCACCAGCTTTATTCTGGTGACGCACGACAGCCGGCTGGCGGCGCGCATGGATCGCACGCTGGAATTGCATAACGGCGAGTTGCGCGAGAAGGGTTGATGCGAAGTGCTCGTCGTCCCGGCTTTCGCCGGGACGACGGTAATGCGCGATTCGTTTGGGTTCGGCCTTGCCTCACCCCAACTTACGTCCGCTCCTTACAAGCCCTACTTTGCTCCCGCGTTAGCTTCGCTTTATGGCGGATGGAACGCGGAAACCACAGCGGTTGCCTGGTGCAGTAACAACAGCATTGGCTCTGCTAATAGGCATATCAGCGGTGCAATGGCTGCCCGTGTTGCCGCCGCGCTGGCTATTGGGTGTTGTCGCGGCCTGCGCGCTGATGCTGACCTGGTGCCTGCCACGTATGCGCTGGCTGGCGATTCTGCTGCTCGGCTTCGCATGGGCTGCATGGCGCGGTGGCACAGCGATGGAATCGCGCTTGCCGAAAGCATGGGAAGGGCAGGATTTCCAGGTCATCGGCAGCGTTATTGGCCTGGCGCAAACCAAAGCCGGCGCTACCAGCGTGCAATTCCGCATCGAGCAGGCGACGCTCAATGGGCAAATCACGCCGTGGCACGGACTCACGCGCATCAGTTGGTACGACAAACCAACGGCGGAGCCGGAACCATGCTCGCGCTGGCAACTGCTGCTGCGCCTGCGCAGGCCGCGCGGCACGATCAACCCCGGCGGTACCGATAGCGAACGCAGCGCACTCGCGCACGACATCGCTGCAGTGGGTTATGTGCGTGATGATCCCGACAACCAACGCTTGAGCGTGGCGACATGGTGCCTGGATCGCTTTCGTGCGTCGCTAGCCGATGGCATTCAAATGCGTGTGCATGATCCGCACGATGCCGCCTTGCTGCGCGCCTTCACGGTAGGCGACACCCGCGGACTGGAACAGCAGGACTGGGATGTGGCGCGCGCCAACGGCGTTTCGCATCTGATCGCCATCTCGGGCTTTCACGTTGGTGTAGCGGCCGTCTTCGGCGCCTGGTTTTGCAGTGTCGTTTACTGGCTCTGGCCGTCGCTTGCCTTGCGTGGTCCACACGCGCAGGCGCAAGCGTTGTTCGCCTTGGCGGCAGCATTCGCTTATGGCGTATTGGCCGGCTTCGGCATGCCCACAGTGCGTACGGTAGTGATGATCGCCGCATTTGCGGCGGCCCGCTGCAGTCGACGTGCTGCCGGCTCGGCGCACGTGCTGGCGATCGCGTTGATGGCGATCCTGCTGGTGAACCCAACGGCGGTGCTGGAAGCCGGGTTCTGGTTGTCGTTTGTCGGCGTGGCTTTTCTGATTCTCTGCATGGATGCGAAAGAGCGCGGGTTTCGTGCTTTCCTGCGCGAATTGACGCTGGGCCAACTTGTGATGACCACGGCGCTGCTACCGTTGACGCTGTGGTTTTTCGGCGAAGCGTCGCTGGTCGGCGCTTTCTCCAATCTCTTCGCTGTGCCGTTCGTCAGTTTCGTGATCGTGCCCTGCGCTTTGCTCGGCATGCTCTTGCTGATGTTGTGTCCGCCGTTGGCGACGCCCGTGCTGTGGCTGGCCGGATGGTTGACGCACGCGCAATGGTGGTTGCTTGAACAGACGGCTACCTGGCCGGGCGCGCAGTGGTATCTGCCGGCGGTAAATTCGTGGGCGCTGGTGTTCGCCACGTTGGGCGCCATGTGGCTGTTCGCGCCGCGTGGCGTACCTTTACGCGCACTGGGCGCAGTGCTGTTTCTACCCTTACTGTGGCCGACAAGACAGCAACCGGATGCCGGGGCATTTCAGACATGGATGCTCGACGTGGGGCAGGGGCTTTCGGTGGTGGTGCGCACGCGCGAGCATGCGTTGGTGTATGACGCGGGTGCGCGTTATCCATCGGATTACGATCTGGGTTCGGCTGTCGTCGTGCCATCGCTGTATGCGCTCGGTATCGATCGGCTGGACGTATTGATGATCAGCCATGCCGACAACGATCACGCCGGTGGCGCGCCCGCCGTGGCCGCGGCTTTTCCGACGGCGCGGCGCTATTCGGGCGAGCCGGCTCGCATGCACATGCCGATGGAGCAATGCGTGGTGGGGCAGAAGTGGGAGTGGGACGGCGTGCGTTTTCGTGTGCTCAGTCCCACTGCCGCTGCCGCGTCGAATGCATCGGCGAACGACCATTCCTGCGTGCTGCTGATCGAAGGGAGGGCGGGGCGTCTGTTGCTGACGGGCGACATCGCCATGAACACCGAACCGCTCGTCGCCGCGTCGTTGGGAGTGGGGCCGTCGCCGGTGTTGCAAGTGCCTCACCATGGCAGCAACAGTTCCTCCAGCGACGACTTCATCGCCGCCATCCGGCCTGAACTCGCCGTGGTCTCTGCTGGCTGGAGGAACCGTTTCGGGCATCCGCGGCCGGAAGTCATGCAGCGTTACGCCGCGGCGGGCGTGCCGGTATTCAATACCGCGGTGGACGGCGCCGTTCAGATTGATTTTCCCGCCGCCGCGCCGGCTTATGTGGCGGCGCGCTGGCGCTTGCTGCGGCCACGCTACTGGCGGGAGTGATTTGCCACTGGCCGCACGGTACATAGGGGATACTCTGACCTATTCCACGTACCCGGCATGACGTCCAGAAGGCCCGCAGGGTGTGTTGCGCGGTGCAGGGCAGACTGGCCGTCTGTTCAAGCCGCGCGGCGCAGCCTGCGGGCCTTCTGGATGTCACCCCGTCTTTGATATTCAGATGTTGGGGCCGCACTGTATGCGCGCAGCGCTTCACCCCAGCGTCTCGACAGACGGCCAGTCTGCCTTCGCCACTTTGGCAAACCGCTGCGCGCATACAGTGCGGTGACGGGTACGTGGAATAGGTCAGAGTATCCCTTAGCGACACTGCTATGATGGCCGCTTGCGCAGACGGCAATGGCCGGGAGTTTTTTGTGGGTGATCTGGGTCAGATTCTGATGGCAGGTGGCTGGGCGATGGCGCCCATCCTGATCTGCTCCGCGGTGGCGTTGGCGATCGTGCTGGAGCGCTGGTGGACCTTGCGGCGCAACTCCGTACTGCCGCCCGGACTGGCGCAGGAGGTGCGCGAATGGGCGCGCTCGGATCAACTCGATCCGGCTCATCTGGAAAAACTTGCGACCGGCTCGCCGCTCGGCGAATTGCTGGCTGCGGCACTGGCTGTGCGCCAGCACTCGCGCGAACTGATCAAGGAGCGCATCGAGGACACCGGCCGCCACGTCGTGCATCGCATGGAGCGTTACCTCAACACGCTCGGCACCATCGCCCTGATCGGCCCGCTGTTGGGCCTATTCGGCACCGTGATCGGCCTGATCCGCATGTTCATGCAGGTGATGGTCGGTGGCATGGCCGATCCCACCAAGATGGCCGGCGGCATCGGTGAGGCGCTGATCTGCACCGCTGCAGGTCTCACGGTCGCCATCCCCGCGTACGTGCTGCACCGCTATTTCCGTTCCAAGGTGGCCGGCTACGTTGTCGAGATGGAAAAGCAGGCCACGCTGCTGTTGGACGATCTCACCCTTTCCGCGCCTGCCGCGCCGCGTCCGCGCCGCGCGCCGCTCGCAGCGGGCGACAAGGCTTCGGTTTGAACTATGCGTATCGGTAACGACCGTCGCAGCGATGATTTCGAGATCAACGTAGTGTCGTTGATCGACGTGCTGCTCACGCTGCTGATGTTCTTCGTGCTCACCACCACCTTCGTGCAGCACTCGCGCCTAAAAGTGAATCTGCCGCAGGCCAGCGCGGAAGACCGCGACATGCAACCGCCGGCCGTCACTGTGATGGTGGATCGCGACGGGCATTTCTACGTGGGTAGCGATGAAGTCGAAGGCGGCAGCGTGGATGCGCTCAAGCAGGCCATTGCGCACGTGGCCGGTGACGATCGCAACCAGACTGTCACCATCCGTGCCGACGCCATGACGGCGCATCAGAACGTGGTCATGGCCATGGACGCGCTGGGCCAGCTCGGCTTTACCCATCTTTCCATCGCCACGACGCCGACGCAGGCGGAAACGGGCAAATGAGCGATAAGAAAATTGCGATTTTTGGCGCCGAATCGCTACGTGTCTACAAAAGGCTGCTCGGCTACTCGGCACGCTACTGGCCCGTCGCCGTCGCTGCCATTGTCGGCATGGCTGTCGATGGCGGCACTCTGGGCCTGTTTACGCAGATGCTGCGACTGATCATCGACAAGCTATTTGCGCAGAAAGACCCTTACCTGATTTTTTGGATGCCAATCTGGATCATCCTGATTTTCCTTGTGCGCGGCTTGGCTACGTTTGCCAGTAGCTATGGCATTTCGTATATCGGTCGCAATGTCGTGCAGTCGATCCAGCGTGATGTGTTCGCTGCATATCTGCGTCTGCCAGCGCCGTTCTTTGGCAAGGAACATTCTGGCCACCAGATATCGCGCATCACCTACACCAGCGAACAAGTCGCCTCGGCATCGACAGATGCTCTAAAAGTGCTTGTGACCGAAGGTGTGACGGTCCTAAGCATGCTGTGGGTGATGCTGTACAACAGCTTGTATCTGTCCTCTGCGCTGTTGCTGATGATTCCAGTGATCCTGTACATCTCCTCAGTCGTCAGTCGTCGCTATCGACAGATCAGCCGGCGTATCCAGGGCATGATGGGTTCGGTGACAGGCACGGTGGATGAGACGGTCTCTGCGCATCGCGAAGTGCGCATTTACGGTGGTCAGCAATCTGCGGCATCCCGATTTACGCAAGTAACGGATCGTGCGCGCTACCTGAATCTCAAAATCGCGGCCACCAATGCATCGTCCAGTGCAACCATTCAGTCGGTGGCTTCTTTTGCTTTGGCTGGCCTGGTTTTTCTTGCCTCGCGTCCCAGTGTTATCAACAGCATTTCGCCGGGTGTGTTCGTCACGGTCCTTACCGCGATGGGTGGCATGCTGCCTTCGTTAAAGCGTTTGACCAACGTGCAAGCCGGTATCCAGAGTGGACTTTCAGCAGCCGAAAGCCTGTTTGAAGTCATGGATATGCCGCCAGAAACCGACCGCGGTACGCAGGTGCTTGAACGTGCCCAAGGCGACCTGCGTTTCGAGCATGTGCGTTTGACCTATCCGCGCTGCGAGCTGGAGGCGTTAGCGGGTGTGGACCTGCATTGCACGCCTGGTACGGTGACTGCGTTGGTGGGGCGCTCAGGAAGTGGCAAGAGTAGCCTGGTCAGTCTGCTACCGCGCTTCAATGAGCCGAGCAGTGGTCGGATTTTCCTGGATGGTGCCGATTACGAATCCTATACTTTGCCTTCGCTACGCCGGCAGATTGCATGGGTAGGGCAAAGCGTAGTGTTGTTCGACGGCACGGTAGCCGACAACATTGCCTACGGCGAACTGGTTGGCGCGAGCGAGCAGGACATCATTGCCGCCGCCGAAGCGGCCAATGCAATGGAGTTCATCCAGCGTTTGCCGCAAGGCATTCACAGCCCCATCGGCGAGGGCGGCAACATGCTCTCCGGCGGGCAGCGCCAGCGCATCGCGATCGCGCGCGCCATTCTCAAGAACGCGCCGATTCTGGTGCTGGACGAAGCCACCAGCGCGCTGGATACCGAATCGGAGCGTTTGATCCAGCAGGCGTTGCAGCGCCTGATGCGCGACCGCACCACGCTGGTGATCGCGCATCGACTATCTACCATTGAGCACGCCGATCAGATTGCGGTGATGGATCAGGGCAAGATCATCGAGCGCGGCACGCATGCCGAACTGACGGCGCTGGGGGGCCATTACGCGGCGCTACATCGCATGCAGTTCAACGAGCGTCCTGCCGCGGTCGTTGTTGATTGATGCGATGAGCTTGGCCGAGACGCTCCAGGCGGGCTGGTACGGCGGGCAGCGAGTTCCGTGGTGGTGTCATCCACTGGCAGCGTTCTACGGTGTCGTCGTGGCGATGCGCCGAGCGCTTTATCGACTCCGCTGGTTGCGCAGCGTGCGCCTGCATTGTCCGGTGATCGTGGTGGGCAACATCACCGCGGGCGGCACGGGCAAAACGCCGCTTACCCTGGCGCTGGTCGACGCGTTGCGCGAGCACGGCTATCGTCCCGGCGTAGTGAGCCGAGGCTATGGCGGCAACCGGCGCGAGCCCACTTTGCTGGACGAAACACCGGATCCCGCCGAAGTAGGTGACGAGCCAAGCCTGATACGCGCTAGCGGCGTTCCGGTAGCGACGGGTCGCGATCGCCCCGCCGCCGCGCAGTTGTTGCTTGGTGCTGGCTGCAATGTGCTGATCGCGGACGATGGCCTGCAGCACTATCGGCTGGCGCGCGATATCGAAATCTGCGTGATCGATGGCAGCCGTCGTTTCGGCAATGCCCGATTGCTGCCAGTGGGGCCGTTGCGTGAACCGCTGCAGCGTTTGCATCAGGTGGATTTCCGCGTCTGCAATGGCGGTCAACCGCAGGTGGGCGAAGTGCCGATGCGCCTGCAAGGCGGCCTTGTGCGTGCCTTATCCGATGGGCACGAGCAAGCCCTTGCACGCTTCTCCGGCATGCGTGTGCATGCGGTAGCTGCTATCGGCCATCCACAGCGCTTTTTTGACAGTCTCATTGCGCAGGGCCTTGAGGTGATTCCTCATCCGTTTCCCGATCATCACGCTTTCGCGGCCGCAGACCTTGCCTTTGGCGATGACTTGCCAGTGTTGATGACCGAAAAGGACGCAGTGAAGTGCCGCGCTTTCGCCCAATCTCATTGGTGGAGTGTGCCCGTGCGGGCTGAATTGCCGGCGACTTTTTACGAGGCGCTTTGCACGAAACTTAAGATCAGGGCGCAATCGCAGTCGATGGCGTTATCATAGGCGCTGTTTCCCGGCGGCATGCCGGCTTTTTCTGCGCGAGGTTTTGCATGAGCCTGATCCAGGTACCGGTATCTTTCGGCGAGCTGATCGACAAGATCACGATCCTCGAGATCAAGGCGCGCCAGATTTCCGATCCCGCCAAGCTTGCCAACGTGCACAACGAGCTCAACCTGCTTAACGCAACCTGGGCTAATCACCACGCGTCGCAAACCGACATCGGCAAGGAGCGCGCGCACCTGCTGGCCGTGAACGAAGCGCTGTGGGATATCGAAGACCGCATTCGCCTGAAAGAAAAAGCGCAGGCGTTCGATGCGGAATTCATCGAACTCGCACGTGCGGTGTACGTCACGAACGATGAGCGCGCTGCGGTGAAGAAAGAGATCAATCTGAAGCTGGGTTCGCAGCTGGTGGAAGAGAAGTCGTATCAGGACTATCGCTCGGCGCCATGATCGCACCGTAAAAGCGAGCGTTACGCGCTGGCCGCCTCGAAGCGTTCGATCACATCGTCCACCTCTATCAAGTCCATCACGCCGGGCTTCTCGATCTTGGTGCCCCATGGAATCTCGCTGGCCGGCTTGCCGAAATATTTGCGCGAGGCGGCATCGTATTTGTCGACGCACCAGCGGCGATCGGAATAAGGGCCGGAGCGTGCTGGGTTGCTAGCGGCATGCAACCCAAGCACTTTCAAGCCGACCGTGTTGGCCATGTGCATGGGGCCGGAGTCGGGCGTTAGCAGAAGCTGCGCGCGGCAGAACATCGCCATCAGTTTCTTGAGCGTGTCCTTGGCGGTGAGGTCGAGCGGAGCGTGTTTGCACAGGGCAAGAATGGCATCCGCCATGCTGCGCTCGGCAGGCGAAGGGCCGCCGATCAGTACGACACGCCAGCCGCGGGCGCTGGCGTGATCCATAACCGCGGCGTAGCGTTCCGGCCGCCAGTTGCGCAAGACATGGCTGGACGTGGGGCTGACCAGCAATACAGGTTTATCGTCGGGCCATTGCTCGGCCGCCCACGCGTGCGCTTCATCGGGGATGGGAATATCCCAGCGGACTTCGGTCTGCTTCAGGCCCAATGGTTCGCAGAAGCTGCCGATGGCCTGCAGCACGTGTTCGCCGGTACGTGCCGGGATGCGTTCGTTGATCACCAGGCCATGCAGATCCTTGGAACGCGCGTGGTCGTAGCCGACCCGTTGCCGTGCCTTGATCCCCAGGCTCAGCAGGTTGGAGCGCAACGCCACTTGCATGTGCAACAGCGCATCGAAGCGCCGACCGCGCAGCGTGGCGTGCACCTCGCGCATGCCGGCCCAGCCGGCATCCTTGTCGAAGGTGACGAACTCCACGCCCGGCAGGTCGCCCACCAGCTTGCGCTCCAGCTTGCCGACGATCCAGGTCAGCGTGGCTTGCGGCCAGGCACGCTGCAGCGTGTGGACCAGAGGCACCACATGGGTAACGTCACCGATCGCCGAAGTGCGCAACAGGCAGATGGAAGCGGGAGCAGACATGTAGAATCGCCGGGCATGAACCGAAACAGGGCCGCCGTAGCACCGATGCACGAGCAACTGCGCCAAGACGCCGAAGGTGCGATTCTGTTTGACACTACCGTGTCACCACAAGTCGACGGTGCGTGGTTCGACGCCGAGCACTGGCGCAAGCAGAGGGCAATCAGCGTGCAATCGGGCGGTAGGGGTGGCGTCGCCGTCATCCATACACCGGCCGGCGAGTGCGTACTGCGGCATTACCGCCGCGGCGGCATGGTGGCGGCGCTAATGGGCGATCGCTATCTGTGGATCGGTTCCGATGGCACGCGCGGGTTCCGGGAATTCCGTCTGCTGCAGGCGATGGCCAAGCTGCAATTGCCCGTGCCGCAGGTGGTGGCGGCACGTTACCGGCGGGCAGGGCTTTATTACCAGGCGGATTTGATCACGCGGCGCATCGCCGATACGCACACGCTGACGGAATGCCTGGCGCAAGGCCGTCTGGACGCCGAACTCGCGGAGGAAGTCGGCGCGCTGGTGGCGCGGTTTCATCGCGCTGGCGTATGGCATGCCGATCTCAATGCGCACAACATTCTGGTGGCGCCAGAGGGGCTGTATCTGGTGGATTTCGATCGCGGCCGCATACGCGCGCCGGAGCAGGGTTGGCGCATGGCGAACCTGCAACGCTTGCGTAGATCGTTGTTCAAAATTGGTGCGGCAGCGCAGGGCGAGGCGGTGTTCGACAAAGTTATCTGGACACCTCTCATGTACGGCTACGAGCGGACACTGAGCGCATGAGCTGGCATCTGAATTTTCTCGGCACCGGCGCCGCACACGCGGTGGAACTGGGTTCCTCGTCCGCTGTGCTGGAGCGGGATGGTCAGCCGATGCTGCTGATCGATTGCGGTCCCGACACGCTGGATCGTTATGTCGCCGCCTACGGTGCATCACCGCTCAACGTCTACATCACTCACACGCATATGGATCATGTCGGCGGCCTGGAGCGCCTGTTCACACGCGTGTGGTTCAACGAAGCGTTGCGTGGAAAAACGCGCGTATTCGCGCACGCAGCACTCGTACCCTGGTTGCAGACGCGTGTGGCCGACTATCCCGGTGTGCTGGCCGAAGGCGGCGTGAATTACTGGGAAGCGTTCCGGCTGGTGCCGTGCTCGCGCGGGTTCTGGCTGGACGGTTTTTGGTTTGACGTGTTCGCGACGCGACATCATCGTCCAGGCACTTCCTTCGGTGTGGCCTTGTCGGGCAGCTTCGCCTTCACCGGCGACACGCGTCCTATTCCCGAGGTGTTGACGCATTACGCGGGCGCACACGAACTGATCGCTCATGACTGCGGTCTGGTCGGTAATCCTTCGCATACGGGTATCGACGATATCGAGCGCGAATACGACGAAGCGCTACGTGCACGGTTGGTGCTTTATCACTACGGTAGCAAGGCCGATGGGGATGCATTGGCGGAGCGGGGATATCGCATTGCGCGGGCAGGAGAGCGGGTGGCGTTGGCGGATCCTTCGTCACCGCGTGCGGATGCGGGGTAGCACGCATTGCGCGAGCCCAATCCTGTCCTGGAGGGGGAGGGAAGCGGGTCGCACGCCCTTGTCCGTTAGACCGTCAACCGTTATCCTTCCGCTTCTTTGCTGGACGTTCCACCCAGCAAAGCGGTTTTACCGCGTGCGGAGAGGTGTCCGAGTGGTTGAAGGAGCACGCCTGGAAAGTGTGTATACGGCTTATCCCCGTATCGCGGGTTCGAATCCCGCCCTCTCCGCCAGTTAACTCAGAAGCTGGCAGCAGCTTGTAAACAATCAAGCTAAGCGCCAGTTTCAGGGCTTCGATGCCCACCCTATGGTGGCCCCGTCGGTCCCCCCGCGACGATAGTTCGCAAACCCCGCCAGGTCCGGAAGGAAGCAACGGTAGCGGATGATTCGGGTGCCGGGGTGTGGCTGGCGGGGCCGCCGCCTTTTGCGGGCATCGACACGTTCGCATGACTTGCCCTGAATGACTTGGCACAATCAGGTTCTGCCCCAAGGTAGCCCGGCATGTCTTATCAGGTACTCGCGCGCAAATGGCGTCCCCGCAAGTTCGCCGAACTCGTCGGTCAGGAGCATGTCGTACGCGCCCTCACCAACGCCCTGGATAGCGGGCGTATGCACCACGCCTATCTGTTCACCGGCACGCGTGGTGTCGGCAAGACCACCATCGCGCGCATCTTCGCCAAGTCGCTGAACTGCGAACGCGGCGAATCGGCCGATCCCTGCGGCGAGTGCGCGGTGTGCACGGCGGTCGACGCCGGCCGCTTCGTGGATCTTCTGGAAATCGACGCGGCCAGCAACACCGGCGTGGACGACGTGCGCGAGGTGATCGAGAACGCGCAATACGCGCCGGCGCGCGGGCGTTTCAAGGTGTACCTGGTGGACGAGGTGCACATGCTCTCCAAGCCAGCCTTCAACGCCTTGCTGAAGACGCTGGAAGAACCGCCGCCGCACGTGAAGTTTCTGCTGGCCACCACCGATCCGCAAAAGCTGCCGGTGACCGTGCTGTCGCGCTGCCTCCGCTTCAACCTCAAGCGCTTGTTGCCGGATCAGATCGCCGGGCAGATGCGCCACATCCTCGGTGCCGAACATATCGAATACGAAGACCCCGCCATCGGGGAACTCGCCCGCGCGGCGGATGGTTCGCTGCGCGACGGCCTGTCGCTGCTGGATCAGGCGATTGCCTATGGCGGCGGTTCGCTCAAGGCGGACGAGGTGCGGGCGATGCTCGGCAGCGTCGAGCGTGGGCAGGTGCTTGGCTTGCTCGCTGCGCTGGCGTCGGGCGACGGACAGGCGCTGATGACCGAATGCGCGCGCATTGCGTCTTATTCGCCGGATTTCGGCAGTGTGCTGGACGATCTGGCTGCATCACTGCATCGCATTCAGCTCACCCAACTGGTGCCTGGTTATCGGCTCGACTCCAATGATGGCGACGATTCGGCCTTGACGAGCCTGGCTGAGCACATGGCTGCCGAAGACGTGCAGCTGTACTACCAGATTGCTACCACCGGCCGACGCGATCTTGCGCTGGCACCCGATGCGCGCACCGGTTTTGAGATGGCCTTGCTGCGCATGCTCGCGTTTCGTCCGTTTGACGATGCCACGCCAGCAGCAACGTCCGGCGGACAGCGCCCGGCTGTGCCACAGCCGCCACGTCCTCCATCCGCTGCACCGGCACCGGCCGCGGCGCCCGTGCAGCATGCGCGTCCTGCAGCGGCATCTCATGTACCACCGGCATCGACGCCCGCGCGGGAAAACGCTGCTCCAGTCCCGCCGGCTCGACCGGTTGTCAACGCAGGTGGGCTGCCCGATTGGGAGGCATTGATCCAGCGCGCCGATCTGCGTGGCCCGCTCGGTCAGCTTGCGCAGAACTGCGCATTGCGCGGCAGGGAAGGTCACACGCTGGTGCTCGCGCTGCAACCCACGCATATGCATCTGGCAGTGGAGCCGATTGTGAGCCAGATCGCCGATCGCCTGAGCGAAGCGATAGGCGAGCCGATCCGCCTGCGTTTCGTCGAGGATAGCCAGAGCGCCGTGCACACACCGGCCGCACGCGCGGCTGAGGCGCGCAGCGCGGCGCAGTCGGCCGCCGAGGCGTCGATCGAGGGCGATCCGCTGGTGCAGGCACTGAAGCGCGAATTCGGCGCGCGCGTGGTGCCGCAATCCATCAAACCCATTGAATCCTGAGGTTGGAGTACACGTTATGAGAGGACAACTTGGCCAGCTGATGCAGCAGGCGCAGCGCATGCAGGAAGACATGAAGCGCGCGCAGGAAGAAATCGCCAAGCTCGAAGTCACCGGCAGCGCCGGCGGCGGCCTGGTCAGCGTCTTGATGACCGGCGCGCACGAAGTGCGTCGCGTGCAGATCGACCGCAAGCTATTCGCCGACGATCCGGAAATGGCCGAAGACCTGGTCGCTGCCGCCGTCAACGATGCGGTGAACAAGGTGGCCGAGGCGAGCAAGAACAAGATGGGCGGTCTTACCTCCGGCTTGAACCTGCCGCCCGGGTTCAAGATGCCGTTCTGATTGAATCAGGGAGCGGGGAACAGGGAACGTGTAGTTGGTTGCAAGTTGAATGAATGGCTACAAGTCCAAGAATTCAGATATGCAAATTGCGTAGGGCCTTTACGTCCCGTTCCCCGTTCCCTGTTCCCGGCCTTTATGAGCTCATCTCCCCTTCTCAACGACCTGATCGAAGCACTGCGCTGCCTGCCCGGTGTGGGCGGCAAGAGCGCGCAGCGCATGGCCTTCCATCTGCTGGAACGTGAGCGTGAGCGCGGACTGAAACTCGCCACCGTGCTGCAGCAGGCGATGCAGAAGATCGGTCACTGCACGCGCTGCCGCAATTTCAGCGAAACACCGGTGTGTGCGGTCTGCGCCAGCAGCAGTCGGGACCGCCATGTGCTGTGCGTGGTGGAATCGCCCACCGATCTGGCAGCGATCGAACAGGCCACCGGTTTTCGCGGCCAGTACTTCGTGCTGATGGGGCGCCTTTCGCCGCTGGATGGTCTTGGGCCGGAGGAACTTGGCCTGGGTTTGTTGAGCGAACGGCTGGCCGAAGGCGAAGTGGAAGAGCTGATCCTCGCCACCAATCCCACGGTGGAAGGCGAAGCCACCGCGCACTACCTGGCGCAGCTCGCGCGTGCTGCCGGCATCAAACCGACGCGCCTGGCGCATGGCGTGCCGCTGGGTGGCGAACTGGAATACGTGGATCGCGGCACGCTGGCGCATGCTTTCGGCAGCCGGCAATCCGTAGACTGAGAGCCGCTGACAAAACTACTGCGCGACCGCGAGGCGGGCGCAGCCGGTGCTCGGAATCCTCATGTACGACCAAGTACACTCCGGTTCCTGCGCGCCGTCCGCACCCACCTCGCGGCCGCTCGCTACGTTTTGTCAGCGGCTCTGAAGGCGCTTACTGAGGAGAAACGCACATGGGTGACACCATCTTCGGCAAGATCATTCGCCGCGAGATTCCCGCCGACATCGTCTATGAAAACGATGACGTACTGGCTTTCAGGGATCTCAACCCGCAGGCGCCGGTGCACGTGCTATTCGTGCCCAAGCGCGCGCTCGCCACCTTGAACGATGCCACGCCGGCCGATGCCGAACTGATCGGCAACCTTGTACTGGCTGCGGCCGATTACGCCAAGCGCGAAGGCTTCGACAAGGAAGGCTATCGCACCGTCATCAACTGCAACGAACATGGCGGACAGACCGTGTTCCATCTGCACGTGCATCTGTTGGCCGGCCGGCGCATGCACTGGCCGCCGGGCTGATTTCGCAACAATGCAACGCATAAAAAAACGCCGGCATGTTGCCGGCGTTTTTTTGTAAGCGATGAATCGATCAGCGGTGGCGAACCACGATCACCGGGGGAGCGTACCAACCGCCACCCCAGTACGGGCCGCCCCAATACGGACCCCAATAGGGACCCCAGAACGGGTCGTACCAGCCCGGGCCATACGGATAACCCACCATGACCGGACGCTTCGGCCACAGATAGACCACGTCGGCTTCCACGCGCGGATAGGCGTAGTCGTAATCGCCGACCTTGCGCGTCACCACGCCCTGCACAGGACCGGTGACGGTGATTTCGCGGCCGGGCTTGAACACTTCCGGATCATAGAAGCCAGCGCGGCAGGCCACGAAGCGGCCCTGGGTGTTGCTGTTGTTGTCGCGGACCGGGCGGGCTTGGTCATCCAGCGGATGGGCCAGCACATAGAAGCAAGTGGACTGCTGGCCGGGTTCGGTGCTGATGATGTCGCCGCCCCAGCGCACTTGCGTGCCGTTCGCGGTGCTGCCTTGTTGGACACTCGCTGTGGTAATCGGGGCGTAGTTGCCCTGCAGCGGCTGCGGCACCGTGGCGCACGCGGCCAACAGGGTGGAGAGTGCTGCGAGGCTGAGAATTCGGTACAGGGGAGACATGGTGTGTTTCTCCATCTTGGGCGGATGCATGCTACATCGTTGCGCCTGCCTTAGACCACGCGGCGCGGCTGGAAATTCCGCACCGCGTGCCTGAAGGCGCGCAAGGATTCAGTGGATGGTTCGGCAGTGGCGTAGCGCAGTTCGATATAGCACCTCATCAAATGGTCCAGTTCCGCACGTTGGCCGGACAGTGCGCGGCCAGCGCGGCGAAGGAAATGCTTTGGCCCTTCGCTGTGCCTGCGTACCACCCCCGCTTGCGCAAGCTTGCGTTCCAGGGAACGCATGGCCGCGAGGGCAGGATCGCCTTCCGGTCGACGCCACAACGCCCATAACAAACCGGCTGCTCCGAATACCGACATGCTGATCACCAGCAGTTTGACCAGCATGTCGGTATCGATCTCGCGGATGCCAAACGGTGTCAGCAGCCCGCGCTGGCGTAGTGCGTCGAAACCGATAACGCTCTGGTTCCACCATCGGTTGACGATGTCCCACTGGTTGCGAACCGATTCCAGCAGCCCCGATTCGTACCAGGGCAGCAGTTGATTACCGGCCGCAGCGCCGGCCGCGCCGAGCGTAATGCGCTGCGGCCGTACCGCGGCGGTGGGGTCCACGCGCACCCAGCCGCGCCCTTGCAGCCACACTTCGCTCCAGGCGTGCGCGTCGGAATTGCGCACCAAAAGGTATTGGCCCACGTTGTTCCAGAATCCGCCCTGGAAACCGGTAACCACGCGTGAGGGAACGCCAGCCGCGCGCATCAGCACGGTGAAAGCGGAGGCGTAGTGTTCGCAAAAACCTTCGCGCGTATTGAACAGAAAATCATCGATGGCATCACGTCCCAGTGGCGCCGGCAGCAGCGTGTAGCTGAAGCCGCCGTCATGGAACAGGTTCAATGCTGCCTTCACGATGGCGGCGCTGTCATGCCCATAGAGCTGCCGCCATTGAGCGGCGAGCGCATGTGCGCGCGGATCGAAGCCTTCCGGAAGCTGCAGCGCGCGTATGCGCGTGGCCATGTCGAGTTCCGGTTGCAGGCGGTAGCGCAGCGCCGAGTGCAGCGCGTAGTCCTGCACCTCGTCGACTGGCTTGTCCGCAAAGACCTCGCCGTCCGTATTGCTTTGCGATTGCGCCGGCGCGCGCAGTGGTACGTCTAGCGTTGGCAGCACGCGCTGGTGCGTGGGCTCGAGGCTAATGCGGTAGCCGACCGTTTGACCTGCTTCCACCGGTATCGATGTGCTGGCGGTTTGATCAATGCGCTGCCAGTCCTTGCCGTCGTAACGCCACATCACGAACGCGCGGAAATAGCGTTGTCCTTGCGCCGGCGGTGGGTCATCGAAGCTTACGCGCATGGCGGCACTGTCGTCGGTGAGCAATTCGGTGAAATCACTGGGCGACATGTGATCGCTCAACCCGGTTCGCGCAGTCTGCTGGTTCGAGGTGCCCCACAGCGGTGAGCTCAAGCGCGGCACCAACATAAAGGCGGTAAGTGCCAGCGGCAATGACGCGACAAGCAGGCCGAAAGCCGGCAATAACTGGCGCGGCAGGGCAGGGGACGCTTGCGTGGGTTCGAGCGAACGCCAAGTGGTCAATGCGGGCAGCAGTCCGAGCGCAACCACACATGTGGCCACCATGCCTTGCCCGAACAGCAGCGCAGCCATCAGCAGAAAACAGGCAAAGGCGGCGGCGACACGCGCATCGCGCGGCGCTTCGCTTTCGGTGAGCTTCAGTACCAGCAGGCCCGCCGCAAGCGCCGAGCCGGGTTCGCGCCCGAACAGATTGCCATAGTCGAGCACGACGGTGCCGACCAGGATCACCAGCATCGGCACCCTCAGCCATGCCGGCACGCGACCCGGTCGATAACGGCGTTGCCACCAGCGCAGCCCGAGCGCCACGAACAGCGCCATGGTCAACCAGATGGGAAGATGCCCTGCATGCACCGCCAGCACAAAAGCTGTCGTCAGGCACAGTAGATCGAAAGTGCGCTCAGTGATCCGCTCGTGCGCGTGACGCTTCGTTCTCCATAAGCCGATCATGGCAGTAACGCCAATGCGCTCATGCAGCGCGCGTAGTGCGACGGTCCGCTACCGATGCCGATGGCCTCGTCGGGCAGCCACAGGCTCCATTGCCGTCCCTGCGCCAGCGCTTCACCCAACCAGCGGGCGAGCCGCGCGATGCGTGCTTCGTTATCCAGTCCGCGCAGATGACGCCAGTCCAACTGCCATTCCTGCCTTGCTTCGGGTTGCTCGTAATCTTTCACCAGCAGGTTCTCGTGACGCGCGCTGGCTTTCCATGCCACATGGCGCATGGAATCGCCGCTGCGGTAATCACGCAGCGACGCGAGGTCTTCACCCCGATGCAGGCGTTGTTTGTGATGATCTTCGAGCGGCAGCGTGGGGCTGGGGCCGGTGATTTCCGGTCGTGGCCACACCAGCACCGCGTAATGCGGATTCACCCAGCTCCATGCGCGAAACAATCCCATCGGCCAAGTGGTCCAGATGCGCAGCCGCGGTAGCGCCAGCCAGCCGCGATATTCGGTGTGCATGCTGATGGTGACATCGGTGCGGTCATTGACGTCAAACGCCTGGGTGATGCTAGCGATATCGAGTCGCACCGCCTGGCGCAGACGCTTGGCCTCGAAGTCGAACGTCACGTCGATCGGTTGCCCGGCCATCGCGTGACCGCCGCGCACGCCGCGGATGCGCAAACCGTTCAAGGTACGAAACGCCACCAGCATGCTGATCGAGGTGGCCGCCCCGAGCAGGCAGGTGAGCAGCAGCGCCGCGTTGTTCGAGTAATTCAGGCTGCCGACCATCATTACCAATAGCAGCAGTGTGAACGCCACACCGAAGCCGGTGGGCACGATATAGATGCGCCGTCGGTGCAGTTCGATCGGCAGCTCTTCCTGCCGGCGATGCCGGGTCAGGGCCGGCAGGCGACGTTCGGCCCATTGCTGCAGGCGTTGCCACTGCGTACGTAGTGACACGTTGGCCTCAGTCGACCGCGACTTCACTCAACAGGGTGCGCGCCAGCGTTTCGCCGCTGGCACCGCGCGACGCCACCAGACGATGTGCGGCGAGCGGAACGAACAGCGCCTGCAGATCTTCCGGTAGCACGTGACCGCGATCGCTAAGCATCGCCCATGCGCGCGCCGCAGCTAGCAGGGAAAGGCCGGCGCGCGGCGAGAGCCCCACGCGAACGTCGGGATGCCGGCGGCTAGCTGCCAGCAACGCCTGCAGATAATCGAGCAGCGCAGGACTGGCGGTAATGGTTTTCGATTGTCGGTTCAAAGCTGCAAGGCTGGCAGCGTCCAGTTGCGGCGTGAGGTGCGAGAGCAGGTCGCGTCGGTCGCTGCCGGTGAGCAGTTCGCGCTCGGCGCTGGCATCGGGGTAATCGAGCGACACGCGCAGCATGAAGCGATCGAGCTGCGAATCAGGCAGCGGGAAGGTGCCGGCGAGGTCCAACGGATTCTGCGTGGCGACGACGAAGAACGGATCGGGCAGGGCATGCGTCTGACCGTCCACGGTGACCTGTCGTTCGGCCATCGCTTCCAGCAGCGCGCTTTGCGTTTTCGGCGTGGCGCGGTTGATTTCATCCGCCAGCAGCAGGCCGGCGAACACCGGGCCGGGATGAAAGCGGAACTGTCCGGTCTCGCGCTCGTACATGCTGACCCCGATAATGTCGGAAGGCAGCAGGTCGCTGGTGAACTGCACACGCTGGAATTCCAGCGCAAAACTTGCCGCCAGCGCATGCGCCAGCGTGGTCTTGCCGACACCGGGTACGTCTTCCAGCAGCAAATGGCCGCCTGCGATCAGGCAGGTAAATGCCAGCTTGACCTGACGTGCCTTGCCGAGCAGCACCTTGTTGACTTGAGCAATGGCGGCATGCAGACGCTTTTGCAGGTTTTCATCACGAAGCGGGGTGATGGCTGACATGATTTTGTGGAAGCCGGGGACAGATAGGGAGGGCGACGCCAGTGTAGTCGCCAGCATCGCGCGCTGGCGAGCGGCGTTCGTCACGGTATTCCTGTGTCTGTTCGTGGTGAAGCTGGTGCTTGCCTCGACCGTCCAGCCGTTCGGTGATGAAGCGTTCTACTGGCAGGAAAGCCGCCATCCTGCTTGGGGCTACAGCGACCTGCCGCCGGCCACTGCCTGGCTGATCTGGCTAGGCGAGAGCGTGGCCGGGCATGGTTTGTTGGGTATGCGCTGGCCGTTTCTGTTGCTGGGCAGCGCGCTGCCTTGGCTGTTGGTACTGTTCGGTCGTCGTGCTTTCGATGCACGCACGGGCTGGCAGGCCGGTCTGCTTTGCCTGTGCCTGCCGCTGGCGGGCAGCCTCGGTGTGATGGCGATGCCGGACGTGCCGCTCACCACGGCCGGCGCGCTTGCCATGTTCGCGCTGCTGCGTGCGATGGACGAAAACCGCCTGCGTGACTGGCTGCTGCTTGGCGTGGCGCTCGCGTTCTGCTGGATGAGCCACTATCGCGCGGCGATGTTCATGCTGGCGGCCTTGTTGCTGTTTGTGCTGACACCGAGCGGCCGTACCCAGTGGCGGCGTCCGGGCCTCTGGTTGGCAATGGTGGTCGCAGCGCTGGGTCTGTTGCCATTGGTGATCTCCAACTGGCAGCAGCATGGTGCGGGCATCGCTTTTCAATTGATCGAACGCAATCCTTGGCGTTTTCATGCTGACGCCCTGGTGCAACCGCTGGAGCAGGCGGTGACTTGCACACCGCTGTTGTATGCGTGCCTGTTATGGGCGGCCTGGCAATGCTGGCGTCGACGTGACGAAGGCGGTCCGTGGGATGTGATCGCCTTGCTGTCCCTCACCTTTATCGCGGTGTATTTCGTTGCGGGGCTGTTTGCCGACAACCAGCGCTTTCGCGTGCACTGGCCGTTGCCTGGCTATTTGCCCTTGCTGGCTGCGGTGCCTGCACTGTTGCATCGAATGGACGGCGTGCGCGTGTGGCGCATGTTGGCGGTGTGGGGCGCCGCGCTCGCGTTGATGGCGCAAATCGCAGGATTGATCTATCTGGGGCTCGCTGCGTATCCACGCACGGCACAGTGGCTCGGTGCAGCGCGTGTTGTGCCGATGGCCTTTGTCGGCTGGAAAGAAAGTGCGGATATCGCAAAAACGCAGCTCATTACGCAGCCAGCGCTGCTGGTGGCGGACAACTTCATGATGGCCGCTGAACTCGATTTTCAGTTCGACGGGAAGCGCGAGATCTACACGCTCGATAATCCGCTCAATGTGAAATACGGACGTGCGCCGCAGGTGGCGATATGGGGAATGGACGAAACGGCGCTTCGCCGGATGCATCCCAGCGAGTCGATTTTGCTGGTCGTCGATGAATACGCAGCGCGTGGACGTGAGCGTGCCGCGTGGCTGGGTTCGCTGTGTGCACGCATCGAAACTTTGCAGCCCGTGCAGCGCTTGAGTTTGTTCGACGAGCGCAAGAGCGTTGCGTTTTATCGTGGTCAGGTAGCGCGTAAAACGTCAGCGGGTCCACGCAACCCGGATGATTGTGTCGCGTGGCGCGATTACTTGGCTGCTTCGAAGGAGTAGGTTGAAGTAAGCGATGCCCGTTAGGGCACGTTGAGTCCCGCCTCGCGCAGCAATTGCGCCAGTGCAATCAACGGCAAGCCGATCAACGCAGTCGGATCGCTGTTCTCGATGCGCTCGAACAGACTGATGCCCAGCCCTTCGCACTTGAAGCTGCCTGCGCAATCCAGCGGTTGTTCGTGCTCGATATAGCGGGTGATTTCATCCGGCTGTAGAGGGCGGAAATGCACTCGCGTGAGATCGAGGTGGGTATGCTGCTGTCCGCTGCGCGTATCGAACACGCACAGCGCCGTGTGGAACGACACCGCGCGGCCGGAGCCGGCGCTTAGCTGTGCGTGGGCGCGTTCGACGGAGCCGGGCTTTTCCAACAGCAGGCCATCGAGTTCAGCGACCTGGTCCGAGCCGATCACCAGCGCGTCGGCCAGCCCGGTGCCGGCATCGGTGGCCTTGGCGATGGCCAGGCGCATGGCGCGTTCGGCGGGTGCCTCGGCCGGCAGTTCGGCTTCGATGGTGCCTGGCGCGCGCTGCTCGAAATCCAGGCCCAGCCGGCTCATCAGTTCGGCGCGGTAACGGGAGGTGGAGCCAAGCACCAGCCGGCGTTGGGCCGTCACGATTGCGAATCCTGGCGAATGTGCTCGCGCATGGCGGCGTCCAGGTCGTTCTGCGCCTCGCCCAGTGCCTCCAGCAGAGGGCGTAGGCGGTCGCGGGTCTGGCCCATGGCCCTGTTAGCGGCGTCCAGCTCGCTTTGAGTGGCAGTGGGGGCGTGGTCGCGGATCCAGATGCGCTGCAGCAGCAGGGCGCGCAGACCCGCGTCCACTGCGTTGGACGCCTCCTGCTCGCTGGCGGCAGGCAGGTCCGGGTTCATGGACATCACGGCATGGGCCTGCTTGAGTTTGCTTCGGCACGACTTCAGATCGGCCTCCACCCGGTCGGCCAGCTCCAGGAGGCGATTGAGGCTGGCGTTGCGCCGGTTCATTCTCCGCAGCACGAAGACGCCAATCAGGGCGATAGCCAGTAGCACGAACAGGGCGGCCAAGCCGAGCGTAAGATAGGTATCCAAGGGGTAGTCGGCGGCGGCTTAAGACGGCAGCAGTCTGCCGCATACGCCCGGCCCAGGCAAAGGCGTGGTCCCGGCGCCGTGACGTGCTGCGCGGTTGACTTAACCTCCCGGGAAACATACTATTTCCCGGTTATGTCCGCGACACTGCCAGAGTCCGTGGACGCTTGGCGCATGGTTTCCGCGCGGCGTTCGTTCCAGGGGTCACTGCCCATCGCCGCAATGCCTCGTCTCTGCGAAGCACTGGCGGATGATGCAGGTTTGGCCCAGTACCAGCTCGACTTCGGTCGAGACGAGTTTGGCACGGCCTATGTCGACGTTCGCGTTCAGGCGCCCTTGTGGCTGCTCTGTCAGCGATCGCTCGAACCGTTCGTCATGCCTGTCACGGTGGAAAGCCGTCTGGGCCTGATCCGTTTCGAACGCGAGGAGGCCGCGCTTCCCGCAGGATGCGAGCCGCTGCTGATCGCCGAGGACGACAAGCTGAATCCGATCGATGTGATCGAGGACGAACTGCTGTTGGCGCTGCCGCTGGTGCCGGTTAATCCGGACAGCGCACTGCCCGAAGAAATAACGCGCCCGCCGGCGGAAGAGGTTCCCGCCGTAGAGCGTCCCGATAACCCGTTCGCCGTGTTGCGCGAACTCAAGAACAAAACGATTTAGCTGGAGAGACCATCATGGCCGTTCAAAAGAGCCGCAAGACCCCGTCCACCCGCGGCATGCGTCGCTCGCACGACAAGCTGAGCACCGTGCAGTTGGCGACCGATCCGACCAGCGGTGAAGTGCATCGTCGTCACCACGTGACCGCCGATGGCTATTACCGCGGCAAGAAAGTGATCGAGACCAACGTTGCGGTGGTGGAAGAAGACTGATCTAAGCGGAACCTTTTGGTTTCGTCAGGCAAGCGGCGCGGCGACGCGCCGCTTTGCGTTCTTGCGATGCGTTGCCGCCGGCGGCTATTGAACCCGCCGTCACGGCAACGTAACGTTGCGGTCTTGGTGTTTGGATCACCCGCCCATCGAGCGGATGGCATCAAGCACCTTCGCCCGCTGATGGATACTCAATGACCCAGATCTACGCCCGCATCGTCGGCACCGGCAGCGCCTTGCCGGAGCGTGTTCTTACCAATGCCGATCTCGAGAAATTCGTCGACACCAGCGATGAATGGATTCGCGAACGCACCGGCATTCGCCAGCGCCATGTCGTTGCGGACGGGGAAACCACCGGGGATCTCGCCACGCTCGCCGCGCAGCGCGCCCTCGATGCCGCTGGCGTCAAGGCGTCGGAACTGGATCTGATCGTACTGGGCACCACCACGCCCGACCTCATTTTTCCCTCCACGGCCTGTCTCGTGCAGCACCGTATCGGTGCCAACGGTTGCGCGGCATTCGATGTGAATGCGGCGTGCTCCGGTTTTGTCTATGCGCTGGGCGTGGCGGACAAGTTCATTCGCAGCGGCCAGTCGAAGAAAGTGCTGGTGATCGGCGCCGAAACGCTTACCCGCATGGTCTGCTGGGAAGAGCGCGAAACCTGCGTGCTGTTCGGCGATGGCGCTGGCGCCGTGGTGCTGGAAGCGTCCAGCGAGCCGGGTATCTACGCGACCTGTCTGCATGCGGATGGCGGCTACAAGGAACTGCTGTGGAATCCGGTCGGCGTTTCCGTCGGCTTCAGGGATGACGAGCCCAACCACGGCGTGCGCATTCGCATGGCTGGCCGCGAAGTGTTCAAGGTGGCGGTGAAGACGCTCGATTCGCTGGTCGAGGAAACGCTCAAGGCTGGCGGCATGGAAGCTTCGCAACTGGATTGGCTGATTCCACACCAAGCCAATCTGCGCATCATCGAAGCGACGGCGAAGCGTCTGAACATGCCGATGGAGCAGGTGATCGTCACCGTCGACAAGCACGCCAACACCTCCGCCGGCTCCGTGCCACTGGCGCTGGATTTCGCGGTGCGCTCGGGCAAGGTGCAGCGTGGGCAGAACCTGCTGCTGGAAGCGTTCGGCGGCGGCTTCACTTGGGCGTCGGCGTTGTTGCGCTACTGATCGGCTCGGTGCTTCCTGGTCGGATCGAAACTCGGGACGTCCGTTCGGGCGTCCCGATTTCATGTGGCGGCTGCAAAAAATGAAACGCGCTCAAGCTTTTAGCGCGATTGTTATGAATACGGCTGCGCACGGCGCACATTGCTGGCACCATTCGCGGTTTCGTTCGTCATAAGACCTCACGCATGAGTCAGATCGTTCCATCGCTTGCTTTCGTTTTTCCCGGCCAGGGTTCGCAATCGGTCGGTATGCTCGCCGAACTAGCCGCCACGCACGGCGAAGTAAAAGCCACTTTCGATGAAGCCTCGCAAGGCGCGGGCATCGATCTGTGGGCACTCAGCCAGCAAGGTCCCGAAGATCAGCTCAATCGCACCGAAAACACGCAGCCGGCTTTGCTGGCCGCCAGCGTGGCGGTGTGGCGCGTGTGGCAGAAGCTGAGCGGTGCCAAGCCCGCGCAGTTGTCCGGACACAGCCTGGGTGAATACAGCGCGCTGGTGTGCGCTGGTGCCTTGTCGCTGCACGATGCCGCAGCGCTGGTGGCCGAACGCGGTCGTTTGATGCAGGCAGCGATGCCTGCCGGCGTGGGTGCGATGGCCGCCATTCTCGGCGGTGACGACGCGCAGATCGCTGCTGTGTGCGCGGAAGTCGCACAAGGACAGGTGGTGGCGCCGGCCAATTACAACTCGCCCGGCCAGCTTGTCATTGCAGGCCACGTCGAAGCCGTGGATCGCGCGCTGGCGAAGCTTGCCGAACAAGGCGTCAAGAAAGCGGTGAAGCTGGCCGTGTCCGTGCCTTCGCACACGGCGCTGATGCATGAGGCGGCCGACAAGCTGGGCGAGCACATGGCCTCCATCGCGTGGCAGTTGCCGAGCATTCCGGTGGTGCAGAATGCCGACGCACGCGCACATGCCTCGCTCGACGATATTCGCGGCGCTTTGCAGCGTCAGCTCTATTTACCGGTGCGTTGGACCGAGTGCGTGCAGACGCTGGTGGCCGGCGGCGCCACGCGCTTGGCCGAATGCGGCCCGGGCAAGGTGCTGGCAGGCTTGATCAAGCGCATCGACAAAAGTGTTGAAGCGCGCGCTATCGGTACACCGGCAGAACTCGATGCCGTGCGCAGCGAGTGGGTTTGAACTACTTCCCTCTTCGAATCGCTTCATTGAAGGACACTGAAGAATGAGCACACTGCAAGGTGAAATCGCACTGGTCACCGGCGCCAGCCGCGGCATCGGCGCCGCGATCGCAGATGAGCTAGCTGCCATGGGCGCCACCGTCATCGGCACGGCCACCACGGAAGCCGGCGCTGAGGCCATCGAAGCACGGCTCGCCCCGCACGGTGGTCACGGGCGTGTACTCAACGTAACCGATGCGGCGTCCGTGGATGCGCTGATCGACGACATCACCAAGCAACACGGCGCCGTGTCGATCCTGGTCAACAACGCCGGTATTACGCGCGATCAACTGCTGATGCGCATGCGCGATGAAGACTGGCAGGCAATTTTGGATACCAACCTCACTTCGGTCTATCGTCTGTCCAAGGCCGTGATGCGCGGCATGATGAAGGCGCGCAAGGGCCGCATCATTTCCATCGCATCGGTGATCGGTCTCACTGGCAATCCGGGCCAGTCCAACTACGCGGCGGCGAAGGCCGGCATCATCGCTTTCTCCAAATCGCTGGCGCGCGAGATCGGTTCGCGCAGCATCACCGTCAATGTGGTGGCGCCGGGCTTCATCGATACCGACATGACCCGCGGCTTGCCGGAAGAGTCCAAGCAGGCCCTGCTGGGCCAGATCGCACTGGGCCGGTTCGGCGAGGCCAGCGACATCGCCAAGGCGGTAGGCTTCCTGGCTTCGCCCGCGGCCGCCTATATCACCGGCGAGACTTTGCACGTGAATGGCGGCATGTACATGCCCTGAGTGAGTTAGGCCGGGCTTGAAAAGGCTTTGGCCGGCACAAGCTCCCATCGGACGGTTGGTTGTCCTGTTTGAAACCCGCAAGTCCGATGGAAGCCAGTTGCAACGAGAAAGTCGTCACGGGGCTCGATTTGCGCGACAATCGTCGCCTTCGCGCCGCAAGTACCCGCGGCGGCTTGTATTCCTGGCATAATTGGCGGCTTCGCGGCTTAGCCACTACAATGCCGCAGACTTTGCCGGCGGAAACCCGGCAAACGGACTAATTTCCCCTTGGGAGGCAAAGGCAACATGAGCACCATCGAAGAACGCGTCAAGAAAATCGTCGTCGAGCAGCTTGGCGTGAAGGAAGACGAGGTCAACCCGAACTCTTCGTTCGTAGACGATCTGGGCGCGGATTCGCTGGACACGGTTGAACTGGTGATGGCGCTCGAAGAGGAATTCGAAACCGAGATTCCCGACGAGGAAGCCGAGAAGATCACCACCGTGCAGCAGGCCGTTGATTACATCAAGGCCCATACCAAGGAACAGTGATCTGCGTGGTGGGACGAGGCACACGCGTCCCATGCATCCACGTAGTGATATCGGAAGCTGCGCCATCTCGGCGCAGTTTTCGTTTCTGCAATTTGCAACGTCCGATCCCGTATGGTGTGCAGGATCGGCGCGCATCGCGATGAACGGAAAGTAGCCTCGCGGCCGAGCTTTCCCGAACCAGCTAGGAATTCGATCCATGAGCAAACGACGTGTGGTAGTTACCGGCATGGGCATCATCTCGCCGGTCGGCAACGACATCGCCACCGCCTGGAACAACATCCTCAAGGGCGTCAGCGGCATTGGTCCGGTCACGCACTTTGATGCCACGGCCTATGCCACGCGCATTGCCGGCCAGGTACGCGACTTCGATCCCGCGCAATGGATGCCGCCGAAGGACATCAAGAAAATGGATCCGTTCATCCATTACGGCGTCGCCGCAGGCACTCAGGCCCTGCGTGATTCCGGGCTGGAAGTGACGGAAGCCAATGCACCGCGCATCGGCGTGGCGGTGGGCGCCGGCATCGGCGGTCTCAATACCATCGAGGACACCTCGATCGATCTGCACGAGAAAGGCCCGCGCCGCGTGTCGCCGTTCTTTGTGCCTAGCTCCATCATCAACATGGTGTCAGGCAACCTGTCGATCATGTTCGGCCTGAAAGGCCCGAACATCGCCTGTGTTACCGCCTGCACTACCGGCGCGCACAACATCGGCCTGGCCGCGCGCATGATCCAGTACGGCGATGCCGACGTGATGGTCGCCGGCGGCGCCGAGTTCGCCACCACCGGCACCGCCATGGCAGGTTTCTGCTCAGCCAAGGCCATGTCCACCCGCAACGACGAGCCCACCAAGGCGAGCCGTCCGTGGGATAAGGATCGTGACGGCTTTGTGCTGTCCGACGGCGCTGGCGTGCTGGTGCTGGAGGAATACGAGCACGCCAAGGCGCGCGGCGCGAAGATCTACGCCGAGCTGGTTGGTTTCGGTATGAGCGGCGACGCCTACCACATCACTGCGCCTAGCGAGGGCGGCGAAGGTGCGGCGCGGTGCATGGTTGCGGCACTGCGTGACGGCAACATCAATCCTACCGACGTGCAGTACATCAACGCGCATGGCACCTCCACGCCGCTGGGCGACCTCGGCGAAGTGCTGGCAGCCAAGAGCGTGTTCGGCGATCACGCCTACAAGCTGGCGATGAGTTCGACCAAGTCCACCACAGGCCACCTGCTGGGTGCCGCGGGCGGCGTCGAAGCGATCTTCTCCATCCTCGCCATGCGCGACCAGGTGCTGCCGCCCACGATCAACCTGGACGAGCCAAGCGAAGGCTGCGACCTGGATTTCGTGCCGAACACCGCGCGCGAGGCGAAGATCGATATCGTGATTTCCAACTCGTTCGGCTTCGGTGGAACCAACGGTACGCTTGCCTTCCGTCGCATCTAGTGCATTGCGTTACTCGTAACCTTGCCGGCCGGCGCGATCTGCTCGCGCCGGCCGCTGCATTTCCGAAGCGCTATCCCGCGCTGCTGGAAAGCGTGACGCGCACCAGTGCGCATGCGCGCTACGACATCCTGTTCGCATTCCCCCAATCCACGCTCACCCTCATGTCCGACGGCTTGGTACATGAGTCCGATGGACGCACGCACACCGGTCGCTTCCTCGATGCACTCGATGCCGCCTGGCGCGTGGAACGTGTGCCGCAAGGTACCGATGATGGGTTGCCGTTCCACGGCGGCTGGGTGCTGTTGCTTGCGTATGAACTTGCCGCGGAAGTCGAGCCAACGCTTCGCCTGCATCGTTCGGACATCCTACCGGTCGCACTGGCGGTGCGCTGCCCGGCCGCGATCATCGTCGACCATCTGCATGAACGCACCATCCTGATCGCCGAAGCGGAGCAGGCTGGGGTGCTTGATGCGATGGAAGCCGATCTCGCTGCCATGCCCAACATCGCTCCGCTCCCGGTTCCGGCGGCGATCGAAGAAGATGCGCCCTCCCGATTTCTCGATGGCGTAGCGCGCATTCACGAGCACTTGCATGCGGGCGATGTGTTCCAGGCCAATCTTTCGCGTGCGTGGCACGCGCGCTTCGACGAAGCGCCCTCCGCGGCCAGTCTGTATGCCGCTTTGCGTCGTGCTAATCCCGCACCGTTCGCCGGATTGCTACAGCAGAAGGATTGGGCGGTCGTCAGTTCTTCGCCGGAACGTTTGATTGAAGTGCGTCGCGGCATGGCGCAGACGCGTCCCATCGCCGGCACACGGCCGCGCGTGGCGGGAGATGACGACCTCGCGCGCATTCGCGAACTCACCGCGCATCCCAAGGAGCGCGCTGAGCACGTGATGCTGATCGACCTGGAGCGCAACGATCTCGGCCGCGTGTGCAAGCCCGGCTCGGTGGAAGTGAACGAGTTGATGGTGGTGGAAAGCTACGCGCACGTGCATCACATCGTGTCCAACGTACGTGGCCGTTTGCGCGAAGGCGTCACGCCGGGGCAGGTGATTGCGGCGACCTTTCCCGGCGGCACCATTACCGGTTGTCCCAAGGTGCGCTGCATGGAGATCATTGCCATGCTGGAGGACGCGCCGCGCGGCGCCTATACCGGCGCGCTGGGCTATCTCGATCGCAACGGCGATCTCGATCTGAACATCCTCATCCGCACGCTGACCTTGCACGGTAATGAAGTGAGCCTGCGTGCGGGTGCCGGCATCGTGGCCGATTCGGATGCGGCGAAAGAACTGGACGAAACGCGCGCCAAGGCACGCGGTATGTTGCGAGCGCTAGGAGTGGCCGGCTGATGATGCTGGTCAACGGCCAGCCGAGTGAAAGCATCTCAGCGCTCGATCGTGGGCTGAGCTACGGCGACGGCTTGTTCGAAACGATCCGCTTTGAGCGCGACGCGGCACCGCTATGGAACAGGCATATGCAGCGTCTCGCCCTCGGCTGCGAGCGATTGCGCCTGCCGATGCCGAATAGGGCATTGCTTTGGCAGGAGGCACAACAAGTCGGCGCCACCCTGTTGCGGTTCGTGTTGCGCATCACCTTGACGCGTGGCGTGGGCGAACGCGGTTATGCGCCACCGGCTGTCGTTGTACCAACACGTATCGTCGCGGCATTTCCGCTGCCCGCATTGCCTGAATCGCTATATGCCGATGGCATCCGCTTGCATCGTTGCCAAACCACGCTAGCCGATCAGCCATTGCTGGCCGGCATCAAACATCTCAATCGCCTCGAGCAAGTGCTGGCACGCGCTGAGTGGAACGATCCGGCGATCGGCGAAGGGCTGGTCTGCGATCGTCATGGCAATGTCATTTCGGCCACCGCTGCCAATCTCTTCGCCGTCATCGACGGCGTGCCGGTGACACCGGCGGTGGATCGTTGCGGCGTGGCCGGGGTGGCTCGTGCGGCCATGCTCGATGCTTTTCCGCATTGCCAAGTGCGTGATCTTCCACACGACGAAGCCTTGCGTGCCTCCGAGCTCTTCCTCAGCTCCAGCGTTCGCGGCATCCTGCCTGTTCAGGCCGTGGGCGATACCGTGTACGCTCCCGGTCCGGTCGTCCGCGCTATGCAGCAGCATTGGCGTGCGTTGGGTTTCCCGATGGAGCAGGCATGATACGAGGCAGTACACAACTGGGACGCGTGCGGTGGCGTCTGCTGCTGTTGATTCTGTTGCTTGCATTCGTCGCCGCTGCCGGATGGTTCTGGCGCGACTTCATCCGCTTTGCGGTGACCCCGCTACGCATCAGCGCCACGGGCGAAAGTGTCGACATCGAGCGCGGCACCAGCTTCAAGGACATCGTGCATCAGTTGCGCGCGCAAGGCCTTACCACTTCCGCGCCGTTTTACTGGCGGCTATTGGCCGAGCGGATGCATGTGGCAGGTCGCCTGCACGCTGGCGAATACGCGATCACTCCCGGCATTACTCCAGAGCAACTGCTCACGAGCATGGCGCAGGGCAAGGTACTGCAGCGTGACGTCACCATCGTTGATGGATGGACCTTCCATGATGTGCTGCAAGCATTGGCCAAGGCGGACAGGCTGAAACACGAAACCACGGGTCTCGATGACGCTGCCATCATGCAGAAGATCGGCGCGCCTGGTGAAAAACCGGAAGGACGCTTCCTGCCGGAAACCTACGCCTACGTAAAAGGTGACAGCGATCTGGACGTGCTGCGCCGCGCGCACGAAGCCATGACCAAGACGCTGGCGGCGCTATGGGCGCAACGCGATCCCAGTCTGCCGCTGGCCACCTCGTACGATGCACTGATCCTGGCCTCCATCATCGAGAAGGAAACCGGCCGCGCTGAAGAGCGTCCACGCATCTCAGGTGTCTTCATCCGTCGCTTGCAGAAGAATATGTTGCTGCAGACTGATCCGACGGTGATCTACGGCATGGGCGCCAGTTACACGGGCAACATCCACAAGAGCGATCTGACCACCGACACACCCTACAACACCTATACGCGGCCCGGCCTGCCGCCCACGCCCATTGCCATGCCAGGTAAGCCGGCGATCGAAGCGGCGCTGCATCCGGCGCCGGGCGATGCGCTGTACTTCGTATCGCGAGGTGACGGCACGCACGTGTTCGCCAGTACGCTGGACGAACAGAATCGCAACGTCGCCTGCTATCAGTTGAAGCACTGCCGATGAGCGAGCGTGGACGTTTCATTTCCCTAGAAGGCGGCGAAGGCGCGGGCAAGAGCACCTTGCTCGCCGGCTTGCACGCGCATCTGCTGCAGCAAGGCGTGACGCTGCTACAAGTACGCGAACCGGGTGGCACGCCGTTGGGCGAAGCGATCCGATCGATCGTGCTCGATCCGGCGCATTCGGCAATCAGTGCGGAAAGCGAACTGTTGCTGATGTTTGCATCGCGCGCGCAACTGGTGCGCGAACGCATCCAGCCCGCGCTGGAAGCAGGGCAGTGGGTGTTGTGCGATCGCTACGTGGATGCCAGTTATGCCTACCAAGGCGGTGGTCGCGGGCAGCCGGTCGAACGCATTGCCGAATTGGAACGCTGGGCGTGCGCGGGTCTGAAACCGGATCTCACGTTGCTGCTCGATCTGCCGGTGTCGACCGGCCGTGCGCGTGCTGCCGGCCGCGGTGCCGCAGATCGCATTGAAGTGGAAGCGGACGTGTTCTTCGAGCGTGTGCGTAACGCTTACCGCGAACGCGCGAATGCCGAGCCGCGACGCTTCCGCGTGATCGACGCCAGCCAGCCACCGGAGCAGGTACTTGAGACGGCGATCGCGGCCACGGAACATCTGTTCGAGGCAAGCCGATGAGCATTCCGTCCTGGCACGTCGATCTTTGGGCGCGCTTGCAGGCGCGCCGCCAACGCGGTGCCTTGCCGCATGCATTATTGCTGTGCGGTCCGCAGGGGTTGGGCAAGCGTGATTTTATGCGGCGCTTCGTGCGCGGGTTGCTGTGCCAGCATCCGCACGATGGCGATGCCTGCGGCACCTGCCGTAGCTGTCTACTGCTCGACGCGGGCACGCATCCGGACTACGTGGCCTTGAGTTACGGCCTGCGCAAGGACGGCGTGCAGCGTTCGGACATCGTGGTCGATCAGGTTCGCGAGCTCTCCGCGCGCTTATGTACGGCCAGCCAGTTCGGCGGCTGGCAGATTGCCAGCATCGATCCGGCCGATGCGATGAATACCGCGGCGGCGAACGCGTTGCTGAAAACGCTCGAAGAACCCGCTACGCAAACCATGCTGATCCTGGTGGCCGACGCACCGTGGCGCATGCCGGCAACCATTCGCAGCCGCTGCCAGCGCATCGATTTCCAGTTGCCAAAACCGGAAGAAGCGTTGGCCTGGTTGCAGCAAGTCGGCGTGCGCGATGCGCAGGCTGCATTGGCCGCGGCGGGCGGCAATCCCGGGCTTGCGCAAATCTGGGCGAAAGAGGACGCGCTCACGCAGCGACAGGAAGTGCGCAAGGATCTCGCCGCGTTGGCCTCCGGCCGCGGCGATGCGCTGGCGATGGGCAAGCGCTGGCTTGATGACGCGCCCGAACAGCGCCTGTGGTTCGCGGCGCAAGCGGTGGCCGATGAAATGCGTGCGCGTGCCACCGCGCAAGCCGCTCCGCTTGCCAGCACGCTCGACGGCGAAAACCTGATGGCGTGGTACGACGCCGTCAATCGCACACGCGAGGCGCTGCGCGGTCCGCTGCGGGGAGATCTGCTGCTGCTGGAGCTCTTGGGGCGCTGGCGCTAATGCATCCATGGTCGGTGTCCGCGCAGACCCGCTTGCTAGTGGTCGCGCCGCATCCGGATGATGAGACGCTGGGTTGCGGGCTGCTGTTGCAACAGGTGCTGGCCGCGGGCGGTGAGGTCCGCATCATTCTGATGACGGATGGTGATAACAACCCTTGGCCGCAGCGCTACCTGGAGCGGCGGCTGGTCATCGACGAGGTCGCGCGCAAGCGTTGGGGCACTCGGCGCCGTGACGAAGTGATGCACGCGCTGGAACAACTGAGTGTGCCGGCGGCTGCGCTGCATCCCCTCGGCTGGCATGACATGGAAGTGACAGATCGCCTGCGCGACGACCTTGACGGTTCGATCGCGGCGATACGTTCAGTACTTGAAGCGTTCCGGCCCAACCTCGTCTGCGGTCCGGCCTTGCGGGACAGCCATCCCGATCATGGTGCCGCGCACGTGCTGTGCCGACTCGCGCTGGCCGGCATGGAACCTGCTCCTGCGCTGCTTGCTTATCCGGTGCATGGCACCTCCGATGTGCTGGCTTATCGGCTATCGACTGGCGCCACATCGGAACAGCGGGAGCGCAAGCTGCAGGCACTGGCCGAACACCGCAGCCAGATGGCCTTGAGCGGAAGACGCATGCACCGCCTGGCGCTTAGTCCCGAACGATATATGCAAGTTGATGCCGGAGCAGGGGATGCGCGGCTGCCCTGGCGCCCGCCGGCAGCTTTGCGGCGCTGGCTGCGTCTGCTGGTGGCGTCGCCGGCCGGAGTTCGCGACTGGCCTTGGCTGGAGGCGCCCGTGGTATGCGAGGCCGGTGGCGCGTTTCGGCTGCAGGTGCCGGAGGCGAGTCCGGTTTTCGTGAAGCTCCATTTGGATTGGCCGTCGCCGTGGATCTTCGATCATTGGGGATGGTGGGAAATCGAAACCCAGTAACGGTGCCAGTTTTAGCGCTTACTACCTCGGAGTGAGCGACAACCCAAGTTCTCGGGGAGCAGCTTGCGCACCCCAGCTCTCACTTTGACAAACGCGTCTTTGCACCCAAAGAGCGGCATGGTTAGGATGTACTACCACCTTTCGCCGACAGCGCTGCACGACAGGAGTAGGCATGAACCCGGTCGCCGCCCGCCAGGGCATCATCTCGCTGAAATTCAAGGACACGGCGTCGCTCTACAACGCGTACATGCCGTTCCTGAAGCACGGAGGCCTGTTCGCGCCCACCGCACAGCGCTATTCGTTAGGCGATGAGGTAGTGCTGCTGATCAGCCTGATCGACGAAAGCGAGCGCCTATCGGTGGCCGGCAAGGTCGTGTGGATCACACCGATCGGTGCGCAAGGCAACCGCACCGCCGGCATCGGCGTGCAATTCAATGACTCGTCGGACGGTGAGGCAGCGCGTGGCCGCATCGAGGCCTTGCTTGCCGGCGTGCTCAACTCCGAGCGCGCCACGCAGACCATGTAGCGATCGTTCGGGCGCGGTACCGCGACACGCGCCGAGAAGTCGCTGTGGGCAGGCCGGATCATACGTCTGCCCGGAGTTATTGAACGTTTGATCCGCGAATTGAACGTTTCGCACACAAACTTTATTGCAAGAAATATCCCATGGTGCGCCACACAAGGCTTGTCGGCGTACCCGTGCCCACTGATACAATGTCGTGATTCTCGGGCCTGTCCCGAGGATCCGAGCGCCTGCACTGCATCTCACACAGAGCTGGACAGCCCGCCGAATCAAACTTCCGGACCGTTTGCCCCGACGGTCGCTGATGCACTCAAAGGGTGCGGAGGTCAGTTACATCGTGCTTGCCGAATATTGGCCCGTTCTCTTGTTCCTCGGCGTTGCCAGCGGACTGGGCATCGCCCTCCTCATCATCGGCCTGCTGGCCGGTCCCCGTCGTCCGGAGTCGGAGAAGCTTTCCCCGTACGAATGCGGCTTCGAGGCCTTCGAGGATGCGCGCATGCAGTTCGACGTGCGCTACTACCTCCTCGCCATCCTCTTCATCATTTTCGATCTGGAAATCGCCTTCCTCTTTCCTTGGGCGGTGGTGTTCCAGCACATCGGCATCGTTGCGCTGATTGAAATGGCGCTGTTCCTGTTGCTGCTGGTGGTCGGTTTTGCCTACGTATGGAAGAAGGGAGCACTGGAATGGGAGTGATCTCCGCCATTGACCGGGTGATGCACAACCCGCAGCCGTTGAACCTGGTGGACGATATCCTGCGTCCGGCCGGCGACAACCCCGTCATCCAGCGCGGTGCAGTCACCACGACGGTCGATGCCTTGATGAACTGGGCGCGCACTGGTTCGATGTGGCCGATGACGTTCGGCCTCGCCTGCTGCGCGGTGGAAATGATGCATGCCGGTGCCGCGCGCCTGGACCTGGATCGCTACGGCGTGGTGTTCCGCCCGAGTCCGCGTCAGTCCGACGTGATGATCGTGGCCGGCACGCTGGTCAACAAGATGGCCCCCGCGTTGCGCAAGGTCTATGACCAGATGCCCGATCCGAAGTGGGTCATTTCCATGGGCAGCTGCGCAAACGGCGGCGGCTATTACCACTATTCCTATTCAGTCGTACGCGGCTGCGACCGCATTGTGCCGGTGGACATCTACGTGCCGGGCTGTCCGCCCACGGCCGAGGCGTTGATCCACGGCATCCTGCAGTTGCAGAAGAAAATCCGTCGTACCAGCACCATCGCGCGTTCCTAAAAGGCGCAGTCAGTCATGAGCGATACGCAAACGAACTCGCTGGCCGAGCGGCTTGCCGCGCGATTCGGCGATCTGCTGAAAATCAGCGTGGCGAACGGTCAGACCACGGCGGAAGTGGATGCCGCGCACCTACTGTCCGTGGCGACGTCGTTGCGCGACGAGCCCGGTTTCCGCTTCAGCGAAGCGGTCGACCTATGCGGCGTGGATTACCTCAGCTACGGCCAAACCGAGTGGGATACCACTGACGTGTCCGGCAACGGCTTCTCGCGCGGTGTGGAAGGTGAGGCGCAAGGTCGCTTTACATGGGCCGATCGTCCGCGCAACGTGTCGATTCCCAAGCGCTACGCCTCGGTGTTCCACCTGTTGTCGATCGAATTCAATCAGCGCCTGCGCGTACGTGTGTTCTGCGACGACAACGACCTGCCCGTAGTGCCCTCACTGGTGCACATCTGGCCGGGTCTGAACTGGTTCGAGCGCGAGTCGTTCGACCTGTTCGGCATCATTTACGACGGCCATCCGGATCTGCGCCGCATCCTTACCGACTACGGTTTCGTCGGCCATCCGTTCCGCAAGGATTTTCCGCTGATCGGCAACGTGGAAGTGCGTTACGACCCCGAGCAGAAGCGCGTGATCTACGAACCTGTGTCGATCGAACCGCGCGTGCTGGTGCCGCGCGTGATCCGCGATGACGCCGATCTGATTCAAGCGAAGGCGGAAGCCGCCGACCATTGGCGGGAGAACTGAGCATGGCCGCGCAAGAAATTCGCAATTACACGATGAACTTCGGTCCGCAGCATCCTGCCGCGCACGGTGTGCTGCGTCTGGTGCTGGAAATGGATGGTGAAACGATCGTCCGTGCCGATCCACACGTCGGTCTGCTCCATCGCGGTACCGAAAAACTGGCCGAATCCAAGCCGTTCAACCAATCGATCGGCTACATGGATCGTCTCGACTACGTGTCGATGATGTGCAACGAGCACGCTTATGTGCGCGCCATCGAAACCCTGCTGGGCATCGAGGCGCCGGAGCGCGCGCAGTACATCCGCACCATGTTCGACGAGATCACCCGCATCTTGAACCACCTGATGTGGGTAGGTTCGAACGCGCTCGACCTCGGCGCGATGGCGGTGTTCCTGTACGCCTTCCGCGAGCGCGAAGAGCTAATGGACTGCTACGAAGCCGTTTCCGGCGCGCGCATGCACGCTACTTACTATCGTCCGGGTGGTGTCTATCGCGATCTGCCGGGCAAGATGTCCCAGTACCGCGAATCGCCGTGGCACAAGGGCAAGGATCTCAGCCGCCTCAACGCGTGGCGCGAAGGCTCCATGCTCGACTACCTTGACGCCTTCACCGCCGACTTCCCCAAGAAGGTCGACGAATACGAAGAGCTGCTCACCAACAACCGCATCTGGAAACAGCGCACCGTCGGTATTGGCGTGGTATCGCCGGAACTGGCCCAGCAGTGGGGCATGACCGGCGCGATGCTGCGCGGCTCCGGCATCGCCTGGGATCTGCGCAAGAAGCAGCCCTATGCGAAGTACGCCGATGTGGATTTCGACATCCCGGTCGGCGTCAACGGCGACTGCTACGACCGCTACCTGGTGCGCGTGGAAGAAATGCGCCAGTCCAACCGCATCATCAAGCAATGCGTGGACTGGCTGCGCGCCAATCCCGGTCCGGTGATGGTGGAGAACTTCAAGGTCGCGCCGCCCAAGCGCGAGGCCATGAAGGAAGACATGGAAGCGCTGATCCACCACTTCAAGCTGTTCACCGAAGGCTACGGCGTGCCGGCCGGCGAAACCTACACCGCGGTGGAAGCGCCGAAGGGCGAATTCGGCTGCTACCTGATCTCCGATGGTGCCAACAAGCCTTTCCGCGTGCATTTGCGCGCGCCGGGCTTCGCGCATCTCTCGTCGATGGACACCATCGTGCGCGGCCACATGCTGGCCGACGCGGTGGCTGTCATCGGTACCTATGACCTCGTGTTCGGCGAAGTCGACCGCTGAGCCCGGAGGATATGCACACATGAAAGCCACCGGAAATTACGAGCAGGTCAAACACCTCGATCCGCTCGTCGTGCTCACCGAGCACACGCGTCATCACATCGATCATTGGCTGGGCAAGTTCCCGCCGGATCGCAAGCGCTCGGCGCTGATCCAGGCGTTGTTCGCCGCGCAGGAACAGAACCACGGTTACCTTACCGACGAGCTGATCACCGCCGTCGCCAAGTACATCGACGTACCGGCGGTGTGGGCGTACGAAGTGGCCAGCTTCTACTCGATGCTGGAAACAAAACCCGTCGGCCGCAACAACGTCGCGATCTGCACCAACATCTCCTGCTGGCTCAACGGCGCCGAAGACATCGCGCGCCATTGCGAGAAGAAGCTGGGCATCAAACTGGGCGAAAGCACGCCAGACGGGCGTGTCTATCTCAAGCAGGAAGAAGAATGCATTGCCGCGTGCGTGTATGCGCCGGCGATGACGATCAATGGTCATTACCACGAGCGTCTCACGATCGAAAAGGTCGATGAACTGCTCGACGGTTTGAAATAAGGGCAGGGCAATGGCAGTCGGACCCGCACCCCAAGAGCATCAGGTCGTCTACACCACGCTGCATTTCGACAAGCCGTGGTCGATGGACAGCTATTTGCAGGTGGATGGCTATAAGGCGTGGAAAAAAATCCTCGCCGAGAAGCCTGATCCCGCCTCGATCGTCGACGTCGTCAAGAACAGCAATCTGCGCGGCCGCGGCGGCGCGGGCTTTCCGACCGGTTTGAAGTGGTCCTTCATGCCGAAGGGCGCCATGCAGAAGTACATCCTCTGCAATTCCGACGAGTCGGAACCCGGCACCGCGAAAGACCGCGACATCCTGCGCTTTAACCCGCATTCGGTGATCGAAGGCCTGGCGATCGCCTGCTACGCCACCGGCTCCACCGTGGCTTACAACTACCTGCGGGGCGAATTCCATCACGAGCCCTTCGAGCACTTCGAAGAGGCATTGAAGGAAGCGTATGAAGCCGGCCTGCTCGGTAAGAACATCCAAGGCACCGGCATCGACGTGGACATCTACGGCGCGCTGGGCGCCGGTGCCTACATCTGCGGTGAAGAAACCGCGCTGATGGAATCGCTGGAAGGCAAGAAAGGCCAGCCGCGCTTCAAGCCGCCGTTCCCGGCCAACTTCGGCTTGTACGGCAAACCGACCACGATTAACAACACTGAAACCTATGCCTCGGTGCCGGCGATCCTGCGCAACGGCGCCGACTGGTTCTTGAACCTTGGCAAGCCGAACAACGGCGGCCCGAAGATCTTTTCGGTGTCCGGCCACGTCAACAAGCCGGGCAACTTCGAGATCCGTCTCGGTACATCGTTCAAGGATCTGCTCGAGATGGCCGGTGGCGTGCGCAACGGCAACAAGCTGAAGGCGGTGATTCCCGGCGGCTCCTCGATGAAGGTGCTGCCTGCCGACATGATGATGGAATGCACCATGGACTACGACAGCCTGCAGAAGGCCGGTTCGGGTCTGGGTTCGGGCGCCGTGATCGTGATGGACGACACCACCTGCATGGTGAAGGCCTGCCATCGCATCTCGCGCTTCTACTTCAAGGAATCCTGCGGCCAGTGCACGCCGTGCCGTGAAGGTACCGGCTGGATGTATCGCGTGCTGTCGCGCATCGTGGAAGGCAAGGGCACGCAGGACGACCTGCATCGTCTGAAGGCCGTCGCGGGCCAGATTGAGGGCCACACCATCTGCGCATTCGGCGAAGCCGCGGCGTGGCCGGTGCAGGGCTTCCTGCATCACTTCTGGCATGAATTCGAATACTACGTGCAGCACGGTCGCTCGATGACCGACGATCGTCTCGCCGAAACCCGTGGAGTTGCTGCATGAGTGCGCAGCCAGCCAATACCGCACCTGACCTCGTCAACATCGAGATCGATGGCAAGCCCACGCAGATCCGCAAGGGCGCGATGATCATCGAGGCAGCCGACAACATCGGCGTCGCGATTCCGCGCTTCTGCTATCACCGCAAGCTGCCCATCGCCGCCAACTGCCGCATGTGCCTGGTGGACGTGGAAATGGGCGGCCGTCCCATGCCCAAGCCGCAGCCGGCCTGCGCCACGCCGGTGGCCGAAGGCATGAAGGTCACCACGCGTTCCGAAAAAGCGCTGAAGTTCCAGCGCGACGTGATGGAATTCCTGCTGATCAACCATCCGCTCGACTGCCCGATCTGCGATCAGGGCGGTGAGTGCGAGCTGCAGGACGTCGCGCTCGGCTACGGCCGCAGCGTGTCGCGCTACAACGAACGCAAGCGCACTATTGCTGACGAGAACCTCGGCTCGCTGGTCGCCACCGAGATGACCCGCTGCATCCAGTGCACGCGCTGTGTGCGCTTCACCAGCGAGATCGCCGGCACGTACGAACTCGGTGGCATGAGCCGCGGTGAGAACCTGCAGATCGGTACTTACATCGGCAAGGCGCTGGAAACCGAACTGTCCGGCAACGTCATCGACGTATGCCCGGTGGGCGCGCTCACCAACAAGCCGTTCCAGTTCAAGGCGCGCGCCTGGGAACTGATCGCCAAGCCGTCCGTCGCTTACCACGATGCGCTAGGCGCCAACCTGTGGCTGCACACTCGCCGCGGCGAAGTGCTGCGTACGGTGCCGCGCGACAATGAAGCGGTTAACGAATGCTGGCTATCCGACCGTGACCGCTACAGTCATGAAGGCCTGTATGCTGCCGATCGCGTGCATGCGCCCGAAGTGAAGCGCAACGGCCAGTGGCAGACCACCACCTGGGAAGACGCGCTCGCCGTTGCCGTCGAAGCGCTGAAGAGCGTGCCGGGTAGTGATCTGGGTGTGCTAGTGCATCCAGCCACGACGAGCGAAGAGGGGGATATGCTGGTGCGTCTGGCGCAGGGCCTGGGCAGTGCGCACATCGATCATCGCCTCCGCCAGCTCGACTTCGCCGACAATGCCGTGGCGCAGACTTTCGCCATGCCGGTCGCGAACGTGGACAAGGTTAAGGCGGCGCTGCTGGTCGGTTCCGACCTGCGTTACGAAATGCCGTTGCTCAACCACCGCATCCATCAGGCGGTGAAGAAGGGCGCAAAGGTCTACGCAGTCAATCCGGCCGAGTTCAACTTCAACTACAACCTCGCTGGCGAAGCTGTCGTGCCGCCGCACTACCTGGTCGATTCGCTGCTGGTGCTTGCCAAGGCCGCGATCGAAGCGGGCGCCACACAGCCGGACTTCATCTCGGGCGAATCGCTGGCGCCGTTGCAGGTCACCGACAAGGCTCGTGAGGCGGTGGCTTCGTTGAAGTCCGGTCAGTCCGTGATCATTCTCGGCGAAGCGGCCGTTACCCATCCGCAGGCATCGTGGCTACGCGCCGTCGCGCGCTTCATCGCCGAAGCGACCGGTGCGGCCTGTAACGAATTGCCGGTGGGTGCCAATGCTGTGGGCCTGACGAAGGCCGGTGTGCTGCCGGGCAACGGCGGTTTGAATGCACAGACTATGCTGGCGCAGCCGCGCAAGGCCTACCTGCTGTACGGCCTGGAATTTCCGTACGACTTCGCCGACGGCGCGGCGATTACCAACGCTTTGAGCGGTGCACAGCACATCGTTGCTTTCAGCGCGTTCGCCAACGCAGCGCTGCGCGAAGTGGCGGACGTAATCCTGCCGATCGGCCTGTTGCCGGAAATTGAAGGCACGCTGGTGAACGTCGACGGCTTGCTGCAGCGTGTGGAAGCGGGCGCCAAGGCGCCGGCCGATGCACGCGCGGGCTGGAAAGTGCTGCGTGCACTCGGTGGCCTGATGAAGCTGCCCGGTTTCGAGTTCGACGACATCGGCGGTCTGCGCGAAGGCATGGTCGAGCGCAAGGCAACGACGTCGCAAGGCTTGGTCGAGCGCAAGCCGGTGCAGGGCCTTAGTCGCCTCGCCACCTGGCCGATCTATCGCAGCGATGCAGTGGTCCGCCGTGCGACTTCGCTGCAGGCGCATCCGCTCAATCATGAGTCGGCCGTGCGTTTGAACGCGAACGAAGCGCAGCGTCAGGGATTGATTGCGGGCGACAAGGTCAAGCTCGCGAACGCGGTCCTGCCGCTGGTCATCGATGTTACGGTGCCCGATGGCGCCGTGTGGATCGAGGCCGCCCACGATCAGACTGCGACGCTGCCGCCGTATGGCGCGGCCATCACCTTGAGCAAGGCGTAACCCATGGCCGATCAACTCATCAATCAGCTTTTCTGGCCGCTCATCTACACCCTTTGCGTCGTACTGCCGTTGGTCATCACGGTGGCGATGTACGTGTGGTGGGAGCGCAAGGTGCTCGGCTGGATGCACGTCCGCATGGGGCCCAACAAGGTAGGGCCGTTCGGTTTGCTGCAGGCCTTCGCCGACGTGACGAAGCTGCTGATCAAGGAAGTGATTCTTCCCACCAATGCGAATAGGGTGCTGTACTACCTCGCACCGCTTATCGCATTGGTACCGGCTCTCGCCGCCTGGGTGGTGATTCCCTTCAGCGACAAGCTGGCGCTGTCCAACGCCAACGCAGGTCTGTTGTACCTGCTGGCGATGACCTCGCTGGGTGTGTACGGCATCATTCTGGCCGGTTGGGCCTCGAACTCGCGCTACGCGCTGCTTGGCGCGATGCGTTCCGCGGCGCAGGTGATCTCGTACGAACTGGCCATGGGCTTGTGCCTGGTGTGCGTGCTGGTGCTGTCCGGCAGCCTGAACCTCACCGACATCGTCAATGCGCAGGCCGGCCACAAGGGTCTCTTCGACTGGTTCATGTGGCCGCTGCTGCCGGTGTTCGTCGTCTACTTCATCTCGGGTGTGGCCGAAACCAACCGCGCGCCGTTCGACGTGGCCGAAGGTGAATCGGAAATCGTGGCAGGCTTCCACGTAGAGTATTCGGGTTCGGCGTTCGCGCTGTTCTTTCTGGCCGAATACGCCAACATGATCTTGGTCAGCTTCCTGGCCGCGATCCTGTTCTGGGGCGGTTGGCTGAGCCCGATTCCGGCCGCCGTGCCGGTGCTGGGGCATCCGAGCATCCTGTGGCTGTTCGCCAAGGTATTTGTATTCGCGACCATGTTCCTGTGGTTCCGTGCCACCTTCCCGCGCTATCGCTATGACCAGATCATGCGACTGGGCTGGAAGGTGTTCATTCCCATCGCCATCGTCTGGGTACTCGTTGCCGGCTGCATGAAGTACTACGGCCTGGTCCACATCGGCACGGGAGGCTGAGGAAAAGCCATGTCTCGCGTTACCAACTACTTCAAGAGCCTGCTGCTCATCGAATTGTTCCAGGGCATGGCGGTGACGTTTCGGTACCTGTTCAGTCCGAAATACACGATGCGCTACCCAATGGAGCACATTCCCAAGTCCAACCGCTTTCGCGGCCTGCATGCGCTGCGCCGTTACGCCAACGGCGAGGAACGCTGCATCGCATGCAAGCTGTGCGAGGCGGTGTGCCCGGCGCTGGCGATCACGATCGACTCCGCGCCGCGCGCCAGCGACGGCCAGCGCCGCACCACGCGCTACGACATCGACCTGTTCAAGTGCATTTACTGCGGCTTCTGCGAGGAAAGCTGCCCAGTAGACTCGATCGTCGAGACGCACATCCACGAATACCACTTCGAACATCGCGGTGAGAACGTGGTGACCAAGCCGCAGCTGCTGGCCATCGGCGACCGCTTCGAAGCGGAGATCGCGGCGGCCCGCGCTCAAGACGCGGCCTATCGCTGAGGACGGGACATCATGATCGATCCGCAAATGTTCCAACTCGTGTGTTTCTATGCCTTCGCCGCGGTTACCGTGGCGGCGGCACTCTCAGTGATCACACTTCGCAACTCGGTGCACGCCGTGTTGGCGCTGGTGCTCACCTTCTTCAGCACCGCCTGCATCTGGATGCTGGCGGAGGCAGAGTTCCTTGCCATCGCGCTGATCGTGGTCTACGTCGGTGCAGTGATGGTGCTGTTCCTGTTCGTGGTGATGATGCTGGACATCGACCAGGAAAAACTGCGCGAGGGCTTCGTGAAGTTCCTGCCCGTCGGCCTGATCGTGGCAGTGGTGATGTTGCTGGAAATGCTCGGCCTGATCGGCGTGCGCGTAATGCATGCGCAGACGATGGGCGAGAACCCGGCCACCGCCGCCGGCATGTCCAACACCGAGTGGCTGGGCATGGCGCTGTACACGCAGTACCTGCTGCCGTTCGAGGTCGCTGCGCTGATCCTCACCGTAGGCGTGATTGCTGCCGTCGCGCTGACGCTGCGCCACCGCGCAGGCACGCGCAAGCAGCAGGCCAGCGAGCAGGTGGCCGTGAAGGCCAGCGACCGCGTGCGCATCATCAAGATGGCAGCGGAGCGGCCGGTCGATAGCCAGCCCGCGCCGGCTCAGGAGTCGAAGCCATGATTACGCTTTCGCATTACATCGTGCTGGGCGCGATCCTGTTCTGCATTTCGGTGGCGGGGCTGTTCATCAACCGTAAGAACGTGATCGTGCTGTTAATGGCGATCGAGCTGATGCTGCTCGCCGTCAACATCAACTTCGTGGCCTTCTCCCGCTTCGGTCACGACGTGGCGGGGCAGGTTTTCGTGTTCTTCATTCTCACCGTGGCCGCCGCGGAATCGGCGATCGGCCTGGCGATCCTGGTGTTGCTGTTCCGTAACCGCAGCACGGTCAACGTCGCCGAAATCGACAGCATGAAGGGTTGAGCATCATGGAACTTTCCTCCTCCATTCTGTTGACCATTGCGCTGGCGCCGCTGGTCGGCTGCCTGCTGGCCGGGTTCCTCGGCAAACAGATCGGCCGCGTCGGTGCGCATAGCGTCACCATCCTGGGCCTGCTGATTTCCTGCGGCCTGTCGTTCTATGTGCTGTACCAGATCACCGCGGGCGGCGCGCCGGTCTACAACCACAACATCTACACCTGGTTCGAGATCGGCAAGTACACCGCCAGCGTGGGCTTCCTCATCGATCGCCTCACCGCGATGATGATGGTGGTTGTCACCTTCGTGTCGCTGCTGGTGCACGTGTACACCATCGGCTATATGGCGGATGACGATGGCTACCAGCGTTTCTTCAGCTACATCTCGCTGTTCACCTTCTCGATGTTGATGCTCGTGATGAGCAACAACTTCCTGCAGCTGTTCTTCGGCTGGGAAGCGGTGGGCCTGGTGTCGTACCTGCTGATCGGTTTCTGGTTCAAGCGCCCGACGGCAATCTATGCCAACCTCAAGGCGTTCATCGTGAACCGCGTGGGCGACTTCGGCTTCCTGCTCGGTATCGCTGCGATCCTGTACTTCCTCGGTACGCTGGATTACGCCACAGCATTCGCATCGGCTCCGACCTTGGTGGGCAAGACACTGACGCTGACCCAGAACATCCACTGGGATGCGGCCACAGTAATCTGCATCCTGTTGTTCGTCGGCGCGATGGGTAAGTCGGCACAGGTGCCGCTGCACGTGTGGCTGCCCGATTCGATGGAAGGCCCGACCCCGATCTCCGCGCTGATCCACGCCGCGACGATGGTGACGGCCGGCATCTTCATGGTGGCGCGTATGTCGCCGCTGTACGAGCTGTCGGAAACTGCGCTGAGTGTTGTGTTGGTGATTGGTGCAACAGGCGCGCTGTTCACGGGTTCGATCGGCATCGTGCAGAACGACATCAAGCGCGTGGTGGCGTACTCCACACTATCGCAGCTTGGCTACATGACGGTGGCGCTGGGTGTGTCCGCCTATTCCGGCGCGGTGTATCACCTGATGACGCACGCGTTCTTCAAGGCGTTGCTGTTCCTCGGTGCTGGCTCGGTGATCATCGCCATGCACCATGAGCAGGATATGCGCTACATGGGCGGTCTGCGCAAGTACATGCCGATTACCTGGATCACGATGTGGGTTGGTGCGCTGGCGCTGTGTGGTGTGCCGTTCTTCTCAGGTTTCTATTCGAAGGACTCGATCATCGATGCCGTGCACGAGTCGCATCGCTGGGGTTCTGGTTACGCATATATCTGCGTGATAGTCGGTGCCTTCGTGACTGCGACTTACACGTTTCGCCAGATGTACATGACTTTCCATGGCAAGGAACGTTTCAAGGTGGTCGAGCATCATGACCATCACGATGCACATGGTCACGACGATCATCATGACGATCATGATCATCACGAGCCGGGCGTGCTGCATCATCCGCCGAAGGAGTCGCCGTGGGTGGTGACGCTGCCGTTGATCCTGCTGGCCATTCCGTCGCTGTTGGTGGGCATCTTCACCGTACAGCCGATGCTGTTCGGCAACTGGTTCGGTGGTGCCATCCATGTGGATGAAGCCAATAACGTGCTCGGCGAAGTCGGCAAAGAATTCCATGGTTCGCTAGCAATGGCGCTGCATGGGTTTACCCAGCTGCCGTTCTTCCTAGTGCTGGCGGCGTTCATCATTACCACCTACATCTATTTGTTTAATCCGCCGGTGGCTGACAAGATCAAGAGCGCACTTAAGCCGCTGTGGACTATCCTCGACCGCAAGTACTGGGTAGACGACATCTACTTTGCGATCTTTGCCCGCGGCGGTGTTGCGTTGGGTCGCATGTTCTGGAAGGGCGGCGACGCCGCGGTTATCGATGGTGTGCTGATCGACGGTTCGGCAAGCCTGGTTCAGCGCATCGCCGCGAGCATGCGCCGTGTCCAGTCCGGTTATCTGTACCACTACGCGTTTGCGATGATCCTTGGCCTGATCCTGCTCCTGGGCGGATATTGGCTGGTCGGGCAGCACTAAAGGGAAGCGAGCTCCATGTTCAATCATCTGCTCAGCCTGCTGATCTGGCTGCCCATCGCAGGCGCCGTGCCTGTCCTGCTGGCCGGCTCCAGTCGTCCCAATACAGCCCGTTGGCTGGCCTTGTTGATGGCGGTGCTTACTTTCGCCGTCAGCCTGTACCTCATCCCGCAGTACCACCCGGATGCGGCCGGTATGCAGCTAGTCGAAAGCCATCTGTGGATCGAGTCGCTGAACGTTCACTACAGCCTCGGCGTCGACGGCATTTCTGTCGCGCTGATCCTACTGACCACCTTCGTGGGCATTCTGGTGATCGTGGGCGCCTGGGAAGTAATTCAGGACAAACCGCATCAGTACATGGCCGCCATGCTGGTGCTGGAAGGCTTGATGATCGGCGTGTTCTGCGCCACTGACGCCTTGCTGTTCTACGTGTTCTTCGAGGCGATGCTGATCCCGATGTTCATCCTCATCGGCATCTGGGGTGGTCCGCGTCGCGTCTACGCGACTTTGAAGTTCTTCATCTACACGTTCTTCGGCTCGATCTTCATGCTGGTAGGTCTGATCTACCTGTATCTGAAGGCGGGTACGTTCGATCTGCACACGCTGGCCACACTACCGCTCAGCTTGACTGAGCAGAGCTGGCTGTTCTTCGCTTTCCTGCTCGCCTTCGCGGTGAAGGTGCCGATGGTGCCGGTGCATACCTGGTTGCCGGATGCGCACGTGGAAGCGCCGACCGGCGGTTCGGTGGTGCTGGCTGCGGTGATGCTGAAGATCGGTGGATACGGCTTCCTGCGTTTCAGCCTGCCGATCGTGCCGGACGCCTCGCATCACTTCGCGTGGGTGGTGATTCTGCTCAGCCTGATCGCCGTGGTCTACATCGGCTACGTGGCGCTGGTACAGGAGGACATGAAGAAGCTGGTGGCGTACTCGTCCGTAGCGCACATGGGCTTCGTGACGCTGGGCATCTTCATCGCCTTCATGCTGGTGCGTGAGCAGGGCAATACCGATGCCGCGCGCCTCGGCATGCAGGGCGCGATGGTGCAGATGATCTCGCACGGCTTCATTTCCGGCGCGATGTTCTCGTGCATCGGCGTGTTGTATGACCGTCTGCACACCCGCCTGATCAAGGATTACGGCGGTGTGATCAACGTGATGCCCTGGTTCGGTTTCCTCTACGTGTTTTTCGCCATGGCCAACTGCGGCCTGCCGGGCACCAGCGGTTTCGTGGGCGAATTCATGGTGATCCTGTCCAGCTTCAGCGCCAATCCGTGGATCGCGCTGTTCGCTGCCTTCACTCTGATCATCGGCGCGGCCTATACGCTGTGGCTGGTCAAGCGCGTGCTCTGGGGCGAAATCACCAATCCGCACGTGGCGGAGATGAAGGACATCAACGGCCGCGAGTGGTTCGTGTTGGGTGCGTTCGCCGCCGCGGTGCTGGTGCTGGGCGTCTGGCCCGAGCCGCTGACGCATTTGATGGACAACTCGGTGAACCAGCTCGTGCAAGTGCTCGCCATTCACAAGGTTTGATCGAGAACAACTATGCCGACTATCAACGACATTTTAATCATGCTGCCGGAATTTTTTCTGGTGACGGCAGCGTGCGTTCTCCTACTGGCCGATGCCTTCATGAAGCCGGCCGAGCGCGTCTACCTGCACTGGTTGTCCATTGGCGTACTGGTCGTGACCGGCTACTTGGTGCTGCGCTACCAACCCGGCAGCGCGGTAACCGCGTTCAACGGCATGTTCATTCGCGACGGCCTGAGCACAATCCTCAAGCTGTTTGCGTTGCTGTCCACCATCCTGGTCTTCATCTACGGCCGTCCCTACATGGTGGACCGCAAACTGTACGTGGGCGAGTTCTACACGCTCATGCTGTTTGCGGTGATCGGCGTGATGCTGCTGGTGTCAGCCGGCAACCTGGTGATGGTGTACCTGGGCCTGGAACTGCTGACGCTGTCCTCGTATGCGCTGGTGGCGCTGAATCGCGATTCCAGCCTGTCCTCCGAAGCAGCCATCAAGTACTTCGTACTGGGTGCGTTGTCCTCGGGCATGCTGCTGTACGGCATGTCGATGGTGTACGGCGCCACCGGTACGCTGGATCTGGTGCAGCTGCATACGGCAGCACTGCATAGCGCGATGCCGCACCTGCTGGTGTTCGGCCTGGTGTTCATGGTGATCGGCGTGTCGTTCAAGCTCGGCGTGGCGCCGTTCCACATGTGGATTCCGGATGTGTATGAAGGCTCGCCCACGGCGGTAACTGCGTTCATCGGTTCGGCTTCCAAGCTGGCCGCATTCGGCATGGCGTTCCGCTTGCTTGCCACGGGCATGGGCGATTTCGCGCCGCAGTGGCAGATGATGTTGTCTGCGCTGGCGGTGCTGTCGCTGGCGATCGGCAACGTGGTCGCCATCGTGCAGAGCAACCTCAAACGCCTGCTTGCCTATTCGACCATTTCGCACATGGGTTATCTGTTGCTGGGCCTGGTCAATGCTGGTCCGGAAGGTTATGCGGCGGCGATGTTCTACGCGGTCAGCTACGCACTGATGTCTACCGCAGCGTTTGGTGTGATTCTCGCGCTGAGCCGCGCAGGCTTCGAATGCGAGAACATCGATGATTTCAAGGGCCTGAATCAGCGTGCGCCGTGGATGGCCTTCCTGATGATGCTCTCGCTGTTCTCGCTCGCTGGCGTGCCGCCGATGTTTGGCTTCTTCGCTAAACTGCTCGTGTTACAGGCGGCCATTCATGCCGGCATGATGTGGCTGGCGATCGTCGGAGCGGTGTTCGCCATCATCGGTCTGTATTACTACCTGCGCGTGGTCAAGGTGATGTATTTCGACAAGCCCGAGGCTGGCACCGAAGTGCGTCTTCAGCCTGATTTCACGCTGCGCGTGACTTTATCGCTGAATGCGTTGGTGCTGCTTGCGCTGGGCTTGTACTGGGGCCCTCTGCTTGGTTGGTGCAAGCAAGCCTTCGTGGGTTGAGGATGTCATCCACACGAAACAAAGTCTGAGAAAAACGACGCGAAGGCTTGCAAGATTTCTGCCATATCGCTAATATTCTCGGACTCTGATGCGGGGTGGAGCAGTCTGGCAGCTCGTCGGGCTCATAACCCGAAGGTCGTAGGTTCGAATCCTACCCCCGCTACCAGATCTTTCTTGGACAAGAAAGCCTCCTCGCGAGGCTTTTTTGTTGGGCGCAAGGATGCGAACGCGCCCGTCCGGGTGATAATCACCGGGTACGGCGCAAGGAAAGGCTTGGCAGAGCAGGACATCGGCAAGGTAAGGGAATGGGCCGTTCGCGCCCATTTTTTGTTTCCGGCAACGGTATCGACGAGAGTGGACACACAAGCGCTAGCACGACGCTTCACCGAGGTTTTGGCGGATCTTCAGCTGGAATGCCTCGGCGTGGAATTCAGTCCTTCGCAGGGACAGAGTACCTTGCGTGTGTATCTCGACGCCGATGGTCGTGAGGTCAACCTCGACGATTGCGAAGCGGCTAGCCGCGAGTTGTCAGCGCTGCTCGACGTGGAAGACCCGATTCCCGGTCATTACGTGCTGGAAGTGTCCTCGCCAGGTATCGACCGACCGCTGTTCACGTCCGAGCAGTTCGTCAAGGTGATCGGGCAGGAAGTAAAGGTGCTATTGAAGGCACCGTTGGAAGGTAGACGCCGCCTGCGCGGCAAGGTCGTTTCGGTGGAAGGCAGCCGGATCGGTCTAGAAGCTGAAGGCAAGGTATTTCAATTCGAGCACGATGCGGTGGAAAGCGCGCGCATCGTGCCGGACTGGGCAGCGCTCGGTTACGTGCCGCAGCCCAAACCCGGTGGTCGCAAACCGGGAAAGAAGAAAGGTTAGAAATAGGTCAATCTGTCGATGGGACGCTGGAGAGGCGTTCATGGAGTGGTTGCAATGAGCAAAGAGCTTTTGCTGGTCGTTGATGCGGTTGCCAACGAAAAAGGCGTGTCGCGCGACGTGATCTTCCTCGCCATGGAAGCCGCGTTGGCGTCGGCTGCAAAAAAACGCTATCCAGACGAGGATCCGGATATCCGTGTCTCCATCGATCGCAACACCGGCGACTACGAAACCTTCCGTCGCTGGGAAGTCATCGCTGACGATGGCGAGATGGAATCGCCGTTCCGCCAGCTGCGCCTTATGGACGCGGTGGATGAGCGCGCAGAAGCGCAGGTAGGCGACTACATCGAGCAGCAGATTGAAAACGCTGAATTCGGTCGCATTGCAGCTCAGGCGGCCAAGCAGGTGATCGTGCAGCGCGTGCGCGAAGCCGAGCGCCAGCAGGTGGTGGACGCGTTCAAAGATCGCGTAGGCGAGCTGGTCACCGGTATTGTCAAGCGCGTCGAGCGCGGCAACGTCTACCTCGATCTCGGCGGCAACGCTGAAGCTTTCATCCCGCGTGACAAAACCATTCCGCGCGAATCGCATCGCGTCGGCGACCGTGTGCGCGGTTATCTGTTCGAAGTGAAATCCGAAGCGCGCGGTCCGCAGCTGTTCGTGTCACGCGCAGCGCCAGAATTCATGATCGAGCTGTTCAAGCTCGAAGTGCCGGAAGTCGGGCAGGGGCTGGTCGAGATCAAGGGCTGCGCCCGCGATCCGGGCGACCGCGCCAAGATCGCCGTGGTCGCGCACGACAGCCGTACCGATCCTATTGGCGCCTGCATCGGCATGCGCGGTTCGCGCGTGCAGGCAGTGTCGAACGAGCTCAACGGCGAGCGCGTGGACATCATCCTGTGGCACGAGAACCAGGCCCAGTACGTGATCAACGCGATGGCGCCGGCCGAAGTGCAGTCCATCATCATGGATGAAGACAAGCACTCGATGGACATCGCGGTGGCTGAGGACAAACTCTCCCAGGCCATCGGCCGCGGTGGCCAGAACGTGCGCCTGGCCAGCAAGCTCACCGGCTGGCAGCTCAACGTGATGACCCAGGACCAGGTCGCCGCCAAGAGCGAAGCCGAGCAGGAAGCCTCCCGCCAGCTGTTCATGGACAAGCTGGAAGTGGATCAGGAAATTGCCAACATCCTGGTGCAGGAAGGTTTCTCCAGCGTCGAAGAAATCGCCTATGTGCCGAGCGCTGAACTGCTGGCCATCGAAGGCTTCGACGAGGATATCGTCGAGGAACTTCGTGCTCGCGCCCGCGACTCGCTGCTCACGGAAGCGCTGGCGGTGGAAGAAACCCTCGACGAACACCAGCCTTCGCAGGAACTGCTGGAGCTAGATGGCATGGACGAAGCGACCGCCTATGCGCTGGCCGAGCGCGGCGTCGTGACAATGGACGATCTGGCCGACCTCGCTGTCGACGACCTGATCGATATCGATGGCATGAATGAGGATCGTGCCGCGGCACTCATCATGGCGGCGCGTGCGCCGATGATTGCGCGGCTGGAGAAGGGCGGCTAACCGCGGTGCGGCAGCGCCCCGGATGGGCGCGCCGGGAGACCGCGAGGTCTCCACCAGGGATGGAGGTGGCCGTGCAAGAAAAGGTTTTTGTACGGACGATAAGCGCGGGAACGGCGGAGAAAGAATCACGATGTCGGACGTCACAATCAAACAACTGGCCCAGGTTCTGGGCATGCCCGTCGACCGGCTGCTAACGCAGCTGGGCGAAGCAGGCATGAAATTCTCGAACCCTGAGCAGGTCATCAGCAGCACCGAGAAGGTGAAACTGCTGGGCTTTCTGCGTCGCACGCACGGCAAGGCCGATGCCACTGTCGAAGTGGAGGATTCCTCGCCGCGGCAGATCACCTTGAAGCGCCGCAAGATCAGCGAGCTGAAGGTGTCCACGCCGGGCGGCGGGCGCGGCGCATCCAGCGCCAAGACGGTGAACGTGGAAGTGCGCGCCAAGCGCACCTACGTCAAGCGCAGCGTGATCGCCGAGGAAGCCAACGCGGAACCCGAGCGCGAGGATGCGCTGCGCCGCCTGCAGGAATCCCAGCAGCAGCGCGAGCATGAAGAACAAGAACGCGTCGATGCCGAGCACCGGCGCCAAGACGAGGCGCGCCAGCGCGCCGAAGAAGAAGCGGCACGACGTGAAGCCGAGGCAGCCGAGCATGCGCGCCAGGAAGCCGCGGCGCAGGCTGCCGTTGAAACGCAAGTCGAGCAGGCCGAGCAGCAACAGGCCAACGTGGTGGAAGAAGAATCGGTGCGTGCGCCGGAACCGGCTGAGCCGGAGGAAGAGAAAGTGCCCGAATCCCCGGCTGCTGTGCAGCGCATTGATCCCAGCTCGCTGGGCATGATCCTGCCGCGCATCCATGAGCCGCGTAAGCGCGAGAAGAAGCCCATCGCAGTGGCGCCCGCTCCAGCGCCTGCTGCGGCTCCTGCCCCCGCGCCTGCCAGCACCGCCGATCGCGGCAAGTCAAAACACAATTTCCGCGACCGCGAAGAAGCCGTGGGCGGCAAGCGTTTCGCCGCTGGCGAACTGCATCTGTCCGATGCCGACCGCGCACGTCGTTCCAAGCGCGGCAAGGGCGGCAAGTCCAACGTGCGCGAAGCAACGCGCGGCGGTGCACCGGCTTCGGGTGGGCAGCACGGCTTCTCGCGTCCCACCGCACCGGTGGTGCGCGAAGTGGTCGTGGGCGACACCAACGGGGTCGCCGAGCTCGCGCAGAAGATGGCGGTCAAGGGTTCGGAAGTGGTCAAGGCGCTGTTCAAGATGGGCGTGATGGCCACCATCAACCAGACCATCGATCGCGACACCGCCATGCTGGTGGTGGAAGAACTCGGCCACAAAGCCGTGGAAGCCAGCGAGCAGGGCGCCGAAGCAGCCCTGGCCGCACACACACAGAGCGCGGAGTTGGAAGGCGAGCGCGAGCCGCGTCCGCCGGTGGTCACCATCATGGGCCACGTCGACCACGGTAAGACCTCGCTGCTGGATTACATTCGTCGCACCAAGGTGGCCTCCGGTGAAGCGGGTGGCATTACCCAACACATCGGTGCGTATCACGTGGAAACGCCCAAGGGCGTTATCACCTTCCTGGATACCCCGGGCCACGCCGCGTTTACCGCGATGCGCGCGCGCGGTGCGCAGTCCACGGACATCGTGGTGCTGGTGGTCGCCGCCGATGACGGCGTGATGCCGCAAACCCAGGAAGCCGTGCAGCATGCGCGTGCCGCCAAGGTGCCGCTGATCGTCGCGGTCAACAAAATGGACAAGTCCGACGCCAACCCGGACCACGTCAAGCAAGGCCTTGGCAATCTCGAAGTGATTCCGGAAGAGTGGGGTGGCGACACACCGTTCGTACCGGTATCGGCCAAGACCGGTATGGGTATCGATAGTCTGCTCGACGCCATTTCGGTGCAGGCCGAAGTGATGGAGCTGACCGCCGTGAAGGACGGCCCGGCCTCGGGCGTGGTGATCGAATCCAGTCTCGACCGCGGCCGCGGCCCGGTAGCCACCGTGCTGGTGCAGCAGGGTACGCTCAAGCGTGGCGACTTCGTGGTGTGCGGCATCGAATACGGCCGCATGCGCGCGTTGATCGATGAAACCGGCAAGACCGTGCAGGAAGCCGGTCCGTCGATTCCCGTGCAGGTGCTGGGTCTTTCCGGTGTACCGGAAGCGGGCGACGATTTCGTCGTCGTGGCCGACGAGCGCCTGGCGCGCGAAGTGGCTGCAGAACGCCAGTTGAAGCGTCGCGAGACGCGCATGGTCAGCAAGGCCAACCGCCTGGAAGACATCATGGCGCAGATGGGCCAGGCAACCGAGCAGCAGACGCTCAACATCCTGGTCAAGGCGGATGTGCAGGGTTCCGTGCAGGCATTGCGCGATTCGCTCAGCCAGATCGGCAACGAAAACGTGAAGGTGAACGTGATCGCGGCCGGCGTCGGCGGCATCACCGAATCCGACGCCACGCTGGCGGCGGCTTCGAAGGCGCTGGTCATCGGCTTCAACGTGCGCGCCGACGCGTCGGCACGCAAGGTGATCGATACCGCTGGCTTGGACGTGCGTTATTTCTCGATCATTTATGACGTGATCGATCAGGTGAAGCAGGCGGCTTCGGGTTTGCTTGGCGTGGAAGTGCGCGAAGAAATTATCGGTATTGCGCAAGTGCGCGATGTGTTCCGCAGCTCCAAGTTCGGCGCCGTGGCCGGTTGCATGGTCACCGAGGGTTCGGTCAAGCGCAACAAGCCGATCCGCGTGCTGCGCAACAACACCGTGGTCTTCCAAGGTGAACTGGAATCGCTGCGCCGCTTCAAGGATCTGGTGGACGAAGTCCGCTCCGGCATGGAATGCGGCATCGCCGTGAAGCAGTACAACGACGTAAAGGTGGGCGACCAGATCGAGTGCTTCGAGCGTATCGAAGTCGCTCGTACGCTGTAAGCCACGTAACGACTTCCTCTCCTCTCTGGGGAGAGGATTAGAGTGAGGGGCAGTCTAGCCTCAAGCTAGCTGTCTCTCACTGCTATTCCGGTCTGCGCCGGAATGACAAGCAAGCAGCACGCTTCGCACGAACATTTCTCCATCACGAGCATTTGTCCCATACATGCCTTCCCGCGACTTCAAACGCACAGACCGCGTCGGCGCCGAACTTCGTCGTGAGCTCGGTTTGCTGGTGCACGCCGCCGTGCGTGATCACGGCCTGCCTTCGTGCAGCGTGTCGGACGTGGAAGTCACGCGCGACCTGGATTGGGCCACCGTGTGGGTTACCGCGCTGTTGCCTCAGCAATCGAAAGAAGCGGTGAAGTCGCTCAACGAACTGGCCGGCGAGTTCCGTCGTTCGCTGTCGCGCAGCATGCGCATTCGTCGTGTGCCGGAGTTGAAGTTCAAGTACGACGACTCGGTGGACAAGGGCGAGCGGATTGATCAGTTGCTACGGCAGAATCCGGCACAAGAGCCGGGCGATAGCGAAGACTGATTCTCTACGCGGATGTTCCTTGCCGTCATTCCGCGCCTTCGCGGGAATGGCGCCAGGGCAAGATTTGAGTTTCCAGGTAGGGGCTGAAGCCTCGAACACATATCGCCGTATCCCATGAGCCGCCGCCGCAACCGCCCCGATGCCCGTGATCTGCACGGCATCCTGCTGCTCGACAAACCGCTAGGGATGAGCTCGAACAAGGCGCTGCAGATCGCCATGGCCATCTTGCGCGCGGCCAAGGGTGGGCATACGGGGGCGCTCGATCCATTGGCTACCGGTCTGCTGCCGCTGTGCTTCGGCGAAGCCACCAAGCTGGCTGGCAACCTGCTCGGGTCGCGCAAGGCTTATGTAGCCGAGTGCCGCCTGGGCGTCACCACGACCACGGCGGACCTGGAAGGCGAGATCGTCGAACGGCGTCCGGTCCCCACGCTGGACGAGGTGGCCATCGAAGCCGCCCTGGCGACCCTGCGGGGGCGCATCGTGCAGGTGCCGCCGGTGTATTCAGCGTTGAAGCAGGACGGCGAGCCGCTGTACCTCAAGGCGCGCCGGGGCGAAGTCGTGGAAGTGCCGCCGCGCGAGGTGGAGATCGACCGGCTGGAATTGGTTTCCCGTACTGAAGACACGCTGACGCTCCACGTGGAATGCGGTTCAGGCACCTACATCCGCAGCCTGGCGGTGGATCTGGGCGAGAAGCTGGGCTGCGGCGCCCACCTCAGCTCCCTGCGACGTCTGTGGGTGGAGCCGTTCCGCGCGCCAGTCATGGTCAGTCTGGATGAGCTGCGCGAGGCGGCCGGGCAGGGCAGTGAGGCTGAAGATGGGTTGGTGCTGCCCGTGTCGGCAGGGGTGGCGGATTTCCCGGCACTGCAGCTCGATGCCGTCGCCAGCCAGGCCGTCTCACAAGGCCGTCAGATCGACTGGCCTGCCGATCGGCGGGCCGAACGATCCGCCGCCTTCGACAGCGACGGGCGCCTGTTGGCCCTGGTTGATTGTGATGAACAGGGGCGGATACGCATCCTCAGGGGCTTCAATCTCCCTTCTCAGTCTCCTTCAGGAAGAGGACCGGGGTGAAGGGCCGATCTTGCCGAGCAGCAAATTCTCTCCGGGGAGAGGTGGCAAATGTAAAAAGCCCCGTTTTTTAAGGTCTTGTTGCGATACGCCGGCCCTCGGTACAATACCGTGCTTGATTTAGTACTTTCACTCAACTTGCCGGAGCTTGCGCAACGTCATCAGGCGGTGACGTTGCGCAAGTTCCGCACCTGTTTTTTTAAGGAAGACACCATGTCCCTCACTGTAGAACAGTCCAGCAAGATCATTGCTGATTTCGGCCATGCGCCGAACGACACCGGCTCCACGGAAGTGCAGGTTGCCCTGCTTTCCGCTCGCATTGAGCACCTTACCGGTCATTTCAAGACGCATAAGCAGGATCATCACTCCCGTCGTGGTCTGCTGAAGCTGGTCAACCAGCGCAAGCGTCTGCTCGGTTACCTGAAAGACCGCGATCTGGGCCGCTATCAGAGCCTGATCGAGCGTCTCGGCCTGCGTAGGTAATTTCCGCGCTCATCCGTGATCGCTAAAGCCAAAAAGCGGCCATTCCTGGCCGCACTTTTAAATTCAGGACATCCAAAGTGGCGAAAGTAACCAAGTCATTCCAGTACGGTAGTCACGAAGTCACACTGGAGACGGGCGAAATTGCCCGCCAGGCTTCAGGCGCCGTCATGGTCAGCATGGGCGGCACCGTGGTGCTGGTCACCGTGGTGGCCGCGACCAAGGCCAAAGACGGGCAGGATTTCTTCCCGCTCACCGTCGACTACGTCGAGAAGTTCTATTCCGCCGGCCGCATTCCCGGCGGTTTCTTCAAGCGTGAAGGCCGCCCGACCGAGAAGGAGACGCTTACCTCGCGCCTGATCGACCGTCCGGTTCGCCCGCTGTTCCCGGAAGAGTTCAAGAACGAAGTGCAGATCATCGCCCAGGTGATCTCGCTGAACCCCGAAATCGATGGCGACATCGCTTCGATGATCGGTGCCTCGGCCGCGTTGTCCCTGGCCGGCATCCCGTTCAAGGGCCCGATCGGCGCCGCGCGCGTTGGCTACGCCAACGGCCAGTATTTGCTGAACCCGACCGCGACGGAACTCAAGACCTCCGATCTGGATCTGGTCGTCGCCGGCACCGCCAACGCCGTGCTGATGGTGGAGTCCGAAGCCAAGCTGCTCAGCGAAGAAGTGATGCTGGGCGCGGTGGTGTATGGCCACAAGCAGTTGCAGTCGGTAATCACCGCCATCAACGCGTTCGTGGCAGAGGCCGGCCGCAAGTCGTTCAAGTGGGAAGCGCCGGCTCGCAATGACGCGCTCTTCAACGACATCCAGAGCATCCTCGGCGATCGCCTGGAAAAAGCGTTTGCGATCCGCGACAAGCTGGAACGTCGTGACGCCATCGCCGCACTGAAGGCCGACATCAAGACCGGCATCGCCGAAACCGCTGCTTCTCATGGCTGGAGCGATCTGGACGTCAGCAACGCGTTTGCCGAGATCGAATATCGCACCATGCGCGACGGTGTGCTGAAGACCAAGGTGCGCATCGACGGCCGCAAGCTGGATGACATCCGCCCGATCTCTGTTCGCGTGGGTGTACTGCCCCGCACGCACGGCTCGGCGCTGTTTACCCGCGGCGAAACCCAGGCGCTGGTCGTGGCTACGTTGGGCACCGCGCGCGATGCGCAGATCATCGACGCGCCGGAAGGTGAGTCGAAGGATCCCTTCCTGTTCCATTACAACTTCCCGCCGTTCTCGGTGGGTGAGGCCGGACGCTTCGGCGCGCCGAAGCGTCGCGAGATCGGCCACGGTCGTCTCGCCAAGCGTGGTGTGCAGGCGGTGAAGCCGGCGATGGAAGAATTCCCGTACGTGCTGCGCGTGGTCTCCGAAATCACCGAGTCGAACGGTTCTTCGTCCATGGCTTCGGTCTGCGGCTCCTCGCTCGCGCTGATGGACGCCGGTGTGCCGCTGAAGGCGCCGGTGGCCGGCATCGCCATGGGCCTGGTGAAGGAAGGCAGCGATTTCGTCGTGCTGTCCGACATCCTGGGCGACGAAGACCACCTCGGCGACATGGACTTCAAGGTGGCCGGTAGCGCCGAAGGCGTGTCCGCGCTGCAGATGGACATCAAGATCGAGGGCATCACCGAAGAGATCATGAAGTTGGCGTTGGAACAGGCCAAGCGTGGTCGTCTGCACATCCTGGGCGAAATGGCCAAGGTGCTGGACACCCCGCGTTCGGAGATGAGCGAGTTCGCCCCGCGCCTGCTCACCATCAAGATCCACCCGGACAAGATCCGCGAAGTTATCGGCAAAGGCGGCGCCACCATCCGCTCGATCACCGAAGAAACCGGTACCACCATCGATATCACCGACGATGGCACCGTCGTGATCGCCTCGGTCAACCGTGAAGCGGCCAACGCCGCCAAAGCACGCATCGAGCAGATCGTTTCCGACGTCGAGCCGGGCCGTATCTACGAAGGCAAGGTTGCCAAGCTGATGGACTTCGGCGCGTTCGTCACGATCCTGCCAGGCAAGGACGGTCTCGTGCACGTTTCGCAGATTTCCAACGAGCGCGTGGAGAAGGTCTCCGACAAGCTCAAGGAAGGCGACATCGTCAAGGTGAAGGTGCTGGAAGTGGACAAGCAGGGTCGTATCCGCCTGTCCATGAAGGCGGTAACCGAGGACGAAGGCGCGAGCGTCTGAGCGCTTTTCTGACAAGCTGATCGCCGAAAACGCCCGCGCTTCGTAGCCGGGCGTTTTCGTTTCCGCAAGCTCGTATTTGATAGGATTGCGCATCACCTCGAGGATGCAGGCATGCCCGACCAGGCGAACGAATTTCTGAAGGACTACCAGGCTTTTGCGCAGCAATCCTGGGAGACCTGGATGCGCTATCTGCAACAGCACTCGGGGCAATCCAATCCCTTCGCCGCCGGCTTCGGTATGGGCGCTGCGGCGATACCGCAGGACGATCTGCTCACCCGCAGCCTGTCCAGCCTCAAAGCTTACGGCAGCTGGCTGCAGCAGGCCGCCGGCGCCGGCCTGGGCCAGACCAGCGTCCCATGGCAGCAGCCGGCCGCCATGCAGCCATTCTTGGCGGCGTTTACGCAACCCTTCGCGCAGACAGTTGCGGGCATCGACAGCGCCTCCGCCTTCGGTCTGGAACATCAATGGCAGGCGTGGCTGCAGGCCATGCAGCAAGCGGGCATGGCGGGCAGCAGCATGCCGAGTCAGATGGCCGCCTTCGGCATCACGCGCGAAATGCAGCTCGATCAGCAGGCGCTGGCCGCGGCCATGCAAGAGTACGCGCAGATCAACGCCCGCTATCAGGGCTTGCTGCAGAAAGTGAATGCGCAAGGTGTCGCGCGGCTACAGGAAATGCTGGGTCAGCACGCGGAACCGGGCAAGCAGGTCGAATCGCTGAAGGCGCTGTACGACATGTGGGTGGATGCCATGGAAGAGGCGTACGCCGAAATGGCGCTTTCCCAGGAATTTCGCGAGGTATTCGGCGCGCTGGTGAATGCGCAGATGCAAGTGCGCAAGCAGCAGCAGCAGCAGACCGAACAAATCTGCCGGGAATTGGGCATTCCCACACGCAGCGAAGTGAATAGCCTGGGCAAGCGTGTGCAGCAATTACGGCGTGAACTCAAAGAAGCGCAATTGCGCGGACAGGACGAATCCGTACCGGATGATGCATTGGTCGATACCTTGCACGCCGAAATCGCTACGCTCAAACGTGAACTGGCAGCGAGCAAGGCGGCGGCCACGAAAGTGCGCCCAATCCAAAGCAAGGCCGGCAACGGAAACAGCAAGACAGTCACGCCTTCGCAGCGCACGAAAGCTACACGCTCCGCTGCCGGCAAGCGCAAGTAAGGAACGAGCATGCAGAATCCGTTGCACATCGATCCGCAGCAGGCCTTCAACGAAATAGCCGTCTTCCAGCGCAAGCTCGCCGCCGGCCTGCAGAACCTGCGCGGACTTGGCGAGCAGGATTACGCCAATACGCCGCGTGAAGCGATATATCGCGAGGACAAGCTCACCGTCTGGCATATGAAGGGCAACAACAAGCCCACCGCCAAGGTGCCGACGCTCATCGTGTATGCGTTGGTCAACACCGTGTGGATGACTGACCTACAGGAAGACCGCTCGCTGGTGCGCAACCTGCTGGAGCAGGGCGAGGATGTGTACCTCCTCGACTGGGGCTATCCGGACGGCGCGGACCGCTGGCTCACGCTGGACGATTACCTCAATGGTTACCTCGACCGCGCCGTCGATGCCGTTCGCAAGCGCAATGGCCTGGATGCCATCAACCTGCTCGGCATCTGTCAGGGTGGCACGTTCTCGCTGTGTTACACCGCCATGCATCCGGAGAAGGTGAAGAACCTCATCACCATGGTGACGCCGGTGGATTTCCGCACCCCCGACAACATGCTCTCGCACTGGGTGCAAAGCATGGACGTGGACTTGTTCGTCGACACGCTCGGAAACGTTCCGGCGGAACTGATGAACTGGGTATACCTGATGCTCAAGCCGCTGCGCTTGAATCAGCAGAAGTACGTCAGCATGGTCGAGATTCTCGACAACCCGGCGGAGCTGAAAAACTTTCTGCGCATGGAGCGTTGGATCTTCGATTCGCCCGACCAGGCCGGTGAAGCGTTCCGCGAATTCATCAAGGAATTCTTCCAGCAGAACAAGCTGATCAAGGGCGATCTGCAGATCGGCAAGCAGCCGGTGGATTTGGGAATGATCACCCAGCCGGTGTTCAACATCTATGCCACGCAAGATCATCTCGTGCCGCCGGATGCATCGCGCGCGTTGCGGCAGCACGCCGGCACCACCGACTACACCGAGCTTGCCTTCAAGGGTGGCCATATCGGCATCTACGTGTCTGGCCGCGCGCAGCGTGAAGTGGCGCCGGCGATTCATCAGTGGTTGCGAGAGCGCAGCAGGTAACGCTTTACGCCCTCTCCCCTTCGGGGAGCAGGGCTGGGGTGAGGGGCCAATCTCGCCCAGAATTTGAATCTATGTAGGTTGGCGGTGAGGCGCAGCCGAACCCCAACACATGGATGCATATGGTGACGTTGGGGTTCGGCTGCGCCTCACCGCCAACCTACGCCAGCTTCTCGCAAAGCTGTCCCTTTCACGACAACTCCCTCGCAAGGAGATAAGGGCATTGCTGATAAACTAGCGGGATGACTAATCTCGCCTCCGCTCACGACACCATCCGCGCCGTGCAATGGCGCGGCGATCATCTCCGCCTGCTGGACCAGCGACTGCTGCCCGCCGAGGAAAAGTGGCTCGATTGCGGTGATTACACGGCCGTCATCCATGCCATTAAGGACCTCGCGGTGCGCGGCGCGCCGGCCATCGGCATCAGTGCAGCCTGGGGCGTAGTGCTTGCTGCGCAACGAGGCGCGCCGATGGATCAGGCGTTGGCTGAGCTGCGCGCAGCACGTCCCACGGCAGTGAACCTGATGTGGGCGCTGGATCGCATGAAAGCCTGCATCGCTGCGGGCGCAGATACGGCCGCTCTGGAGCGCGAAGCGCAGGCCATCCAGGACGAAGATCTTGCCGCCAACCGCCACATGGGTGAATTGGGCGCGGCCCTGATCGTCCCAGGCTCCGGCGTGATGACTCATTGCAACACTGGCTCGCTCGCCACCTCCGGCTACGGTACGGCGCTGGGAGTGATCCGCGCTGGCGTCGCGGCCGGGCGCATCGATCATGTCTTTGCTGGCGAGACCCGGCCCTGGCAGCAGGGTGCAAGACTCACCATGTGGGAGCTGGTGCGCGACGGCATTCCGGCCAAGCTGATTGCCGATTCCGCCGCTTCACATCTGATGAAATCGGGCGCTGTGAAATGGGTGATCGTCGGCGCGGATCGCATCGCCGCCAACGGCGATACGGCCAACAAGATCGGCACCTATCAGCTCGCCATTGTCGCGCGCCATCACGGCGTGAAGTTCATGGTGGTGGCGCCATCGTCCACCGTCGACATGGCCACGGCCTCGGGCGATGACATCGACATCGAACTGCGCGATGCTGCCGAACTGCTCAGCGTGGCCGGGCGCCGCACCGTCGTCGAGGGCGCGCAAGCTTGGAATCCGGTGTTTGACGTCACGCCGGCGTCGCTGATCGACGCCATCGTTACTGAGCGCGGCGTGATCGAGCATCCCACGCTCGCGCGCATGAAGGCCGTGTTCGCCGCATGAGGCTGCGGCACGAAGTGATGTTGTTTGCGATCGGCGGAGCGATCGGCTTCGTCGTCGACGCAGGCATCGTGCAGACGCTGGTCACCTTCGCGCATTTCAATCCATACGCCGGTCGCGTGATTTCCTTTTTGGCGGCAGCCACCGTCACGTGGTGGTGGAATCGCAGCCATACCTTCGCCACACGCCACAGCGGACGCTCGCTGGCCATGGAATGGCTGCACTGGATGGCGCTGATGAGCGGCGGCGCGGCGGTGAATTACGCCGCCTACGTGGCCTGTCTGATGGCCTTTCCGAGCTGGCACAAGTGGCCCGCGCTGGCCGTCGGCGTGGGCTCGATTTTCGCCGCTTTCGTCAATTTCGTGACCGCCCGGACGCTGCTTTTCCGTCGCGCCAAAACTGGCTCGTAAATGCTTGATTAAAAAGGCGAAAATCGAGCCTTTTCGCATGCCGTTGTGATACAATTGCCGCCTACCGCCTGACCCTTGCAGACAAGCGCCCGCAGCGCCTGTCACAGGGCTCTTATTCGTTACCAGGGAAGCCTATTGATGGCAGAGCTCGCCAAAGAAGTCATTCGCGTCAATATCGAAGACGAAATGCGCCAGAGCTACCTCGATTACGCCATGAGCGTGATCGTGGGACGCGCTCTTCCGGATGTTCGAGATGGTCTGAAACCCGTGCATCGTCGAGTGTTGTTCGCCATGAACGAGCTCAGCAACACCTGGAACAAGCCCTACAAGAAATCCGCGCGCGTCGTCGGTGACGTGATCGGTAAATACCATCCACACGGCGATGCTTCCGTCTACGACGCCATCGTGCGCATGGCCCAGCCGTTCTCGCTGCGCTACATGCTGGTGGATGGTCAGGGTAACTTCGGTTCGGTCGACGGTGACAACGCGGCGGCCATGCGTTACACCGAAGTGCGCATGGCGCGCCTCACGCATGAACTGCTAGCCGACATCGACAAGGAAACCGTCGACTTCGGCCCCAACTACGACGAAAGCGAGCACGAGCCGCTAGTGCTTCCCACGCGCGTGCCGAACCTGTTGGTGAACGGTTCGGCCGGCATCGCGGTGGGCATGGCCACCAATGTGCCGCCGCATAACCTGACCGAGGTGATTTCCGCGACGATCGCGTTGATCGACAACCCCGAGCTCAGCGTCGACGAACTGATGCATCACATGCCGGGTCCGGATTTTCCCACTGCCGGCATCATCAATGGTGCGGCGGGCATCATCGAGGCCTATCGCACTGGCCGCGGCCGCATCCTCGTTCGTGCGCGCACCGAGATCGAAACCGAATCCAACGGCCGCGAAACGATCATCGTCCACGAGCTGCCGTACCAGGTAAACAAGGCGCGTCTGATCGAAAAGATCGCCGAGCTGGTGAAGGAAAAACGCCTCGAAGGCATCTCCGAACTGCGCGACGAATCCGACAAGGACGGCATGCGCGTCGTCATCGAGATCCGTCGCGATTCGATGGCCGACGTGGTGCTCAACAACCTGTTCCAGCAGACGCAGCTGCAGGTCACCTTCGGCATCAACATGGTGGCGTTGGTCGATGGGCAGCCGCGCACGCTCAACCTCAAGGAAATTCTCGAGGCGTTCATTCGCCATCGCCGCGAGGTCGTTACCCGCCGCACGATTTTCGAACTGCGCAAGGCTCGTGCCCGCGCGCACATCTTGGAAGGTCTCACCGTCGCGCTCGCCAACATCGACGAGATGATCGAGCTGATTCGCACCTCCGCCTCGCCGCAGGAAGCGCGCGAACGCATGGTGGCACGCAAGTGGCAGCCGGGCATGGTCGCGACCATGCTGGCCGCTGCGGGTGCGGAGTCCTCGCGTCCGGAAGACATGGACCCGCGCGATGGCCTGAAGGGGGATGGCTATCAGCTGTCCGATACGCAGGCGCAGGAAATCCTCGCCATGCGCCTGCATCGCCTTACCGGCCTGGAGCAGGAAAAGCTTTCCGACGAGTACCGCGAGATTCTGGAAACCATTCGCGGTCTCATCGAGATCCTGGAAGATCCCGCACGCCTGCTGTCGGTGATTCGCGACGAACTCGAGGTCATCAAGGCGGAGTTCGGCGACGCGCGCCGCACCGAGATCCAGCCTTCGCAGGAAGATCTCAATGTGCTCGATCTGATCGCGCCGGAAGACGTGGTAGTCACGGTGTCGCACGCCGGCTACGTGAAGCGCCAGCCGGCCAATACCTATCGCGCACAACGCCGCGGCGGCAAGGGCCGTTCCGCGTCTGCGCTGAAAGAAGAAGATTTCGTCGAACAACTGTGGGTGGTGAACACGCACGACACGCTGCTCACCTTTACCAGCACCGGCCGCGTTTACTGGCTCAAGGTGTACCAGATGCCGGATGCGGGCCCGAACGCGCGCGGCAAGCCGATGGTGAACCTGCTGCCGCTGGGCGAAGGCGAGAAAGTGCAGGCGGTGGTGCCAGTGCATGAGTACAGCGCAGATCGCTACGTGTTCTTCGCTACCGCGCAGGGCACGGTGAAGAAAACCCCGCTCACCGAGTTCGAATATCAGCTGCAGAAAGGCAAGATCGCCATCAATCTGGACGAGGGTGATGCGCTGATCGGCGTCATGCTCACCGACGGCAACAGCGACGTGCTGTTGTTCGCCTCGAACGGCAAGGTCGTGCGCTTCGACGAAAGCGAAGTGCGCCCGATGGGCCGTACTGCCACCGGCGTACGCGGCATGAAGCTCACCGACAATGCCAAGGTCGTATCGTTGATCGTGGCGCAAGAGGGCGACATCCTCACCGCCACCGAACGCGGCTACGGCAAACGTACCCAGCTCGACGAGTTCCCGAAGAAGGGCCGCGGTACGCAGGGCGTGATCGGCATTCAATGCTCCGAACGTAATGGTGCGCTGGTATCGGCCGCGCAAGTGACCACCGTGCACGAGCTGATGCTGATTTCCAATCAGGGCACGCTGGTGCGCACGCGCGCGATGGAAGTGTCGCAGCTTGGCCGCAATACGCAGGGCGTCACGCTTATCCGACTGCCCGCCGAGGAATCGCTGGTCAGCGTGGTTCGCCTGGATGCGGATGAAAGCAATGGCGACGACGTCGAAGCCGGTGAAGGCGTCTCGCCCGCACCGGATGCGCCGGACGCACCAGCCGATCCACAGCCGAACGAATAAGTTCGGCATGACGAAAAAGCCCCGGTTAGTCCGGGGCTTTTTCGTTTCGTCGCCAGTTGTACTCAGCGATCATCACATGCACGACGTCATTGATAGACCACACTGACGACTTTGGTGTTGGTTTTTGCGTATTGCGCAAAATAGTCCAGCAGGTCGCTGGATAGCTTGGCGCGTGTCTGGGACAGCGATTCAACGGTCGTTGCTGTTCCGGGATCGCCCTGCGAGGGGACTTCGGCTGCGACGGGTATGGATGTGGACCTCATGACGGAGCCATGGAAGCTGATCACACCACTTGCTGAGGACGTAGTGGCCTGTGCCGTCGACGAAAGAGCGCCTGCCACGAGCAATAGCACGCATAGGTTGCGATGTTTCATGATGAATCTCCTGCACGCCCGGCAGACGTGTCGACGCCTCCCTGCGCAAACCGGCTGGGCGTGGCCGAGTCGCCGGACCGACTATGACGCCCTTGGGTCTAATCTGTAGGAGATTTCTTGATCTGGGTGTGATCCAAATCTCGCCGTTTTGTAGGAATTATCGATGGATCGAATCCAGCATCGCTTCGGCCGTCGTCACGCGCAGCTCGCCGGGGCTTTCGATATGCAGGCTTTTCACGATGCCGTTTTCCGCATACAGCGCGAAACGACGCGAGCGCGTGCCCATACCGTATGCACTGCCGTCCATCTCCAAGCCCAGCGACTTGGTGAAGGCACCATTTCCATCAGCTAACAGCTTGAGCCCGGCGGGTACGTGCTGCGATAGCGCCCAGGCCTTCATCACGTAGGCGTCGTTGACGGCCAGGCAGTACACCTCAACGCCGTGCCCCTTGAACACATCGAAATGCCTGACGTAGCCAGGCAGATGGCGTTCCGAGCAGGTGGGCGTGAAGGCACCTGGTACGCCGAACAGCACGACCTTCCGGCCGGTGAAAAGGGGCGCGGTGGTGGTGCGCTGGATGTCGGCTTCGCCGTCGATTACGGCAATGTCCAAGTCCGGCAGGGTTTGTTCAATCTGGATGGTCATGCGGTCTTCGCTGAAGCCATGGCAACTTCAGGCATGGTATCGCTGGGCCTACCGCATTGTCGCCTTGAAACTTTTCGCGCGGGCACTTATGTGGCTGTCAAGCGGGGACTACGCCGCAATTCATTTGAGGAAAACAGTCATGCATGCCAGTCGAAATACCCTCTGGAGCGCCACCAGCGCGCTTCCGGGCGATGTCCGCCAGATGTTCGAACGTTTCTTTCAGAACGAAGAAGGCGACGGTTCCAATGCGATAACCAACCAATGGGCGCCGCGCGTGGACATCAAGGAAGAAGGTCAGCGCTTCGTGATCTATGCCGACATTCCCGGCGTAGATCCGGCCAGCATCGAAGTGAGCATGGAAAAGGGCGTTCTCACCATCAAGGGTGAGCGCACGGTCGAGAAGACCGAACAGAACGGCCGCTTCACGCGTGTGGAGCGTGCACACGGCGGGTTCCATCGCCGCTTTGCGCTGCCCGATAGCGCCGATGCCGACAGCATCACCGCCACCGGCAAGCATGGTGTGCTGGAAATCGTGATTCCGAAGAAAGCAGAAAAGGCGCCGCGCCGCATTACCATCAACACGGCACAGTAAGCGCTATCACTCGATGTTGCGTAGACGGCTCGCCGCGGACAATGATCCGCGGCGGGCCGCTCGTGTTGGATTCGCGATGGCGTGCTGGATTGATTGAGGAATAGCGGTGGAATTCAAAGACTACTATGACGTTCTGGGCGTGAAGCCCGATGCCAGCGAGACCGATATCAAGGCGGCCTATCGCAAGCTTGCGCGCAAATACCATCCGGACAAGAACAAGGAAGCTGGCGCGGAAGAGAAATTCAAGGCGGTCAACGAAGCCAACGAAGTGCTACGTGATGCTGAAAAGCGCCGCGCCTACGATCAGTTGCGAGCGGGCGGCTACCGTCCGGGCGAGCAATTTCGCCCGCCGCCGAACTGGGGTCAGGGCCAGGGATTCGATTTCGGCGACGCTGGCGAGGGCGAATTCAGCGATTTCTTCGAAAGTCTGTTCGGCCGCGCCGCAGGCGGCCGTCATGCGCCGCGCGGTCGTCGTGGCCGTGACGTCCACGCCCAGGTGCAGATCGATTTGCAGACGGCCTTCAACGGCGGCCGCACGCGCCTGAACCTGGACGACGGCAGTGGCCAGGGACGCGTGCTGGAGGTGAAGATTCCGGCAGGCATCCAGCCGGGCCAGGTGATCCGCCTCAGCGGTCAGGGTCATTCCGGTGCGGGCGGCGGTCCGAGCGGCGACCTGCTACTGGAGGTGGGCATCCAGGATGATGCGCGCTTCAAGCTGGATGGTCGCAACGTGCTGCACGTTTTGCCCGTCAGTCCTTGGGAGGCGGCGCTGGGCGCGACCGTGCCGGTGCCGACGCTGGCTGGCACGGTGGATTTGCGCATTCCCGCCGGCACGCAGTCGGGCCGCAAGCTGCGCCTGAAAGGACGTGGGCTGCCGGGACAGACGCCGGGTGATCAGCTGGTGGAGGTGTCGATCAGGGTGCCGCTGGCGGAAAGCGATGCACAACGCCAGGCGTACGAGGCGTTGCACGCGCAATTCGCACATTACGATCCGCGTCACTGAAAACGCTTACGGCGGTAGAAACGCAAACGGCGCCTTCGCGGCGCCGTTTTTGTCGTTCGTTTGGAAGGCCAATCAGGCGGGCAGCAGTTCCTTCAACACCGCGATCAGTTCTTCTTCCTTGATCGGCTTGGTGACATAGGCTTTCGCGCCCTGGCGCATGCCCCACACCTTGTCGGTTTCCTGGTCCTTGGTGGTGACCAGCACGATCGGAATATGTGCGGTTTCCGGATCCTTGCTGATGGTGCGCGTGGCCTGGAAGCCATTGAGGTTGGGCATCACCACGTCCATCAGGATCAGCGCTGGCTTTTCTTGCTTTGCCACGGCGACGCCTGCGGCACCGTCTTCGGCGGTCAGCGTTTCATGGCCGAGCTTCTCGACGATGCGTTTGATACCGAGAAGCTGCGACGGAGAATCGTCGACGATCAGAATGCGTGCCATAAGGTGGGAATCCCCTAGTCGTTTCGTTAATTCTATGTCGCCGAGGCGATGCTTCCAAGCATCGGACTGCGTCAAATGTGACCCACACGCACAATCGTGCGACCGAACGAGTCACCCGACAGCATACGCTCGAATACTTCCGGCAGCTGATCCAGCGTGATTTCCCGGGTGGCGATCCGGTCGAGATGGCGTGGCTTCCAGTCGCTGGCCAGATGTTGCCACACCTGATCGCGAAGATCGCGGGCCGTTCCGGCAGTGGCAATGCCCAGCAGGCTGGCGCCGCGGATGATGAACGGCATCACGGTGCTGTCAAAGGCGATGCCGCCGGCGTTGCCGCAGATGGCGACGTTGCCGTAAGGCGTGATCAGTGGCAGCAGGCCGGCGAGCATCGCGCCGCCGACGTTGTCCAGCGCGCCGCCGAAACGCACCGAATCCATCGGTTTGCCGCTGAAGGTGAGTTGATGGCGATCGATGCATTCGACGGCGCCAAGACTGCGCAGAAAATCGAAATGATCGACCTTGCCGCTGATGGCATGCACGTCGTAGCCGGCACGCGTGAAGATATCGATCGCCAGCATGCCTACGCCGCCGCTGGCGCCACTGACAGCGATGGGACCGAGTGCAGGCGTTTGGCGGTTGTCCTGCATGCGCAGCAGAGCCAGTGCAGCCGTAAAGCCGGCCGTGCCGAGAACCATGCTTTCGCGCAAGCTCAACCTCATGGGCAAACGAATCGCCCATAGCGAAGACAAGCGGATGTATTGGCCGTAGCCGCCATCCTGCGTCTCGGATAGACCGCTGCCGGTGCACAGTACTTCGTCACCTTCCTTGAAATTCGGATCCGTGGAGGCCACCACCACACCCGCTGCATCGATACCGCCGTTGAGCGGATATCGACGAAGAATTTTGCCTTTGCCGGTACCTGCCAACGCGTCTTTGTAGTTCACCGACGAATAGGCGACTTTCACTAACACTTCGCCCGCACTGAGTGCATCGGCGCTCATGGTTTCGATGGCGGCGCGATAGCCGGAGGCGTCATTGTGTATGCGGAAGGCGGGAAAATCGGTGAGTGCGGTCATGATGGAGCCCTCGATCAAGCTTCGACACTGCGGCTGTCGATCCACTTCGGGGCATAGCTGCCCTGATAGTGGGACATCCAGTCGAACAATTGCTCCATGTTATCGCCGAACCAAATACTTTCGCGCTGCTCCGTGCGTACGAAACCTTCGTCTACCATGTGATCCATCATTGCGCGCAATGGCGTGTAATAGCCGCGCACATCAAAAAAAGCACAAGGGTATTTATGCAGGCCCAACTGTGCCCAGGTCAGCATCTCGAACATTTCATCCATCGTGCCGAAGCCGCCGGGCAAGGCGACGAACGCATCTGATAATTCATACATACGCGTCTTGCGTTGATGCATGGTCTCGACCACATGCATCTCCGTTACACCCGGATGGGCTACTTCGCGTTCAACGAGCTGGCGTGGTATCACGCCAACTACCTTACCGCCTGCAGCGAGTACAGCGTCTGCGACGGTGCCCATCAAGCCAACTTTCCCGCCGCCATAAACCAGCGCGATGTCGCGTTGAGCCATCGCCGTGCCGAAGACGCGAGCGCTTTCCACGTATTCGGGATGCTTGCCGGAATTGGAGCCGCAATAGACGCAGAGGGCGGTGGGTTGGGGCATGGGCGTTATATCGCGTGATGGTGGGAGTGAGCCTTCTCCCTCCGGGAGAGGGGCTATAAAAAACGGCCCGCCCATGTCGCCACGAGCGGGCCGTTCTTCATGATGGCACGGCGCCTCAGTTGCCTTTGTGAATCGCGCGCTTGTCGACCGACAGCGCCGCTTCGTGCACGGCTTCGGAGAGCGTCGGATGTGCGTGAACGATGCGTGCCAGATCCTCAGCGGAGCCCTTGAACTCCATCGCCACCACGGCTTCGGCGATCAGCTCGGACACGCCCGGGCCGACCATGTGCACGCCCAGCAGGCGGTCGGTTTCGGCATGGGCGATCACCTTCACCTGGCCGATAGCCTCGTTCATAGCCACGGCGCGGCCGATGGCAGCGAACGGGAAGCTGCCGATTTTGTACGGGATGCCGGCGTCCTTCAGCTCTTTCTCCGTCTTGCCGGCCCAGGCGATTTCCGGCTCGGTGTAGATCACCCACGGCACCGTTTCCAGGTTCACGTGGCCGGCCTTGCCGGCGATCCACTCGGCGACTGCGACGCCTTCCTCGGAGCCCTTGTGCGCCAGCATCGGTCCGCGCACGGCGTCGCCGATGGCCCACACGCCGTCCACGCCGGTGTGGTTGTGCTCGTCCACCACGATACGGCCACGCTCGTCCAGCTTCACGCCGGTGTCGTCGGCCAGCAGGCCTTCGGTGTAGGCGCGGCGGCCCACGGCGACCAGCAGTTTGTCGACGGTGAGCTCGTGTGCGCCGTCCTTGTCTTCATAGGTGAGCGCGACTTCGTTCTTTTTTACTTCCGCCTTGGTGAGCTTGGCGCCGAGCTTGATGGTGAGACCCTGCTTCTCGAATTCCTTCTTGGCGACTTTGGCGACATCCGCGTCGGCGACCGAGAGGAAGTCCGGCAGCGCTTCGAGGATGGTGACCTCGGCGCCCAGGCGATTCCACACGCTGCCCAGTTCCAGGCCGATCACGCCCGCGCCGATCACGCCCAGGCGCTTGGGCACTTCGTTGATGTCCAGCGCGCCGGCATTGTCGATGATGTTCTTGCCGTCGAACTTGGCAAACGGCAATTCGATCGGCACCGAGCCGGAAGCGAGGATCACGTTGGTAGCACTGATCGTCTGCTTGCTGCCGTCATTGCCGGTGATCTCCACGTTGTTGCCTTTCAGCAGCTTGCCCTTGCCGAAGAACGGGGTGACCTTGTTGGCCTTGAACAGCTGGCCGATACCGCCAGTGAACTGCTTGACGATCTTGTCCTTGCGGCCGATGAACGTGGCCATGTCCACCTTGGCGTTCTCGACGCTGATGCCGTGCGCCGGCAGGTTGTGCGACAGATTGAAGTACTGCTTGGACGAATCGAGCAGCGCCTTGGAGGGAATGCAACCCACGTTGAGGCAGGTGCCGCCCAGGGCTTGTTTACCGTCCTTGCCGACAAAGGCATCCACGCAAGCGGTCTTGAGGCCAAGCTGCGCGGCGCGAATAGCAGCCACATAACCGGCAGGGCCGGCGCCGATGACGATGACGTCGAATTTGTCGCTCATGGTTTGGGGTTTCCTAGGGAGCGGAATCGTGCCGTATATGGCGGCGCGTGAGGGATTTCGAAAGGGGCTCACCGGTCAGACCGGGGCTGCGGCAACCGCGCCCCGGCCGGCATCGGGCGATTACATGCCCAACAACATGCGCTGCGGATTCTCGAGCTGGTTCTTGATGTCGACCAAGAACAGCACCGCGTCCTTGCCATCGATGATGCGATGGTCGTAGCTGAGCGCCAGGTACATCATCGGTGCGGCGATCACTTGACCGTTCTCGACGATGGCGCGCTCCTTGATGGTGTGCATGCCGAGAATCGCGCTCTGCGGGGGGTTGACGATCGGCGTGGAGAGCAGCGAACCGAAGGTGCCGCCGTTGGTGATGGTGAACGTGCCGCCTTGCAGATCATCCAGACCCAGCTTGCCTTCGCGCGCCTTCTTGGCGTAGTTGGCAATGCCGCGCTCAACGTCGGCGAAGCTCATGTTCTGCACGTCCCGCAGCACCGGCGTCACCAGGCCCTTCTCAGTGGCCACGGCGATGGAGATGTCCTGGTAGCCGTGATAGACGATGTCGTTACCGTCGACCGAGGCGTTGACGATGGTGTGGCGCTTCAGCGCTTCGGCGGCGGCCTTCACGAAGAAGCTCATGAAGCCGAGCTTCACGCCGTTCGCCTTCTCGAACTGCTCGCCCAGCGTCTTGCGCATCTTGGTGACTTCGGCGAGGTTCACTTCGTTGAACGAGGTGAGCATCGCGATGGAGTTCTTCGACTGCATCAGGCGCTCGGCGATGCGTGCACGGATGCGCGTCATCGGTACGCGTTCTTCCGGACGTGCGCCCGGTGTCGGCTTCGCGGCCGGCGCAGCGGCGGCCGGAGTGCCGCCCTTGGCGTAGTTCACCAAGTCTTCCTTGGTGACGCGGCCGTCGCGGCCGGTGCCAGCGACTTGCGATACATCGATCTTTTCTTCAGTGGCGACGCGCAGGCCGGCGGGGGAAAGATTTTCCGAGCCAGCGGCGGCAACTTTCGGCGCAGCCGCGGCGGGCGCGGGTGCCGGGGCAGGTGCTGCAGCAGCAGGTGCCGGAGCCGGCGCGGCAGCGCCTTCCTCGATGACTGCGATCACCTGCTGGCTGGTCACCGTGTCGCCTGCCTGGAACTTCAGCTCCTTGATCACGCCATCGACCGGCGCGGGCACTTCCAGCACGACCTTGTCGGTTTCCAGGTCGACCAGGTTTTCATCGCGCTTGACCGCATCACCGGCTTTTTTGTGCCAGGTGGCGATGGTGGCGTCGGAGACGGACTCGGGCAGAACAGGGACTTTGACTTCGGTAGACATGTTTGAATCCTGGGGTAGTTATTCTGCTGAGTGATCGTCGCCGATCGGTGCAACCAGCGCCTGTTCGACCAGCGCGGTCTGTTCGGCCACGTGATCGTTGAGATGGCCGACGGCGGGCGCGGGCGAACGCGCGCGACCTGCGTAAGAAAGGCTCTGCTTGCTGCTCACGCAAGCCTGCAGATGATGGCGGATCTGGAACCACGCGCCCTGGTTCATTGGCTCTTCCTGGCACCACACCACTTCCTTGGCGGAAGGGTATTTCTCCAGCTCGGCCACCACTTCGGGACGCGGGAACGGATAGAGCTGCTCGACGCGCACGATGGCGACATCGTTGATGCCGCGCTTCTCCGCGTCTTCCAGCAGGTCGTAGTACACCTTGCCCGCGCACAGCACCACGCGCTTGACCTTCTTCGCCGGCAGGTCGCGATGCTCGCCAATCACCAGTTGGAAGCTGCCGTTGGCCAGTTCGTCCAGCGTGGACACGGCCAGCTTGTGGCGCAGCAGCGACTTGGGCGTCATCACGATCAGCGGCTTGCGCACCGGACGCAGCATCTGGCGGCGGATCATGTGGAAATCCTGCGCCGGCGTGGTCGGCACGCACACTTGCATGTTGTCCAGCGCGCACATTTGCAGGAAGCGTTCCAGACGCGCGGAGGAGTGCTCCGGACCCTGACCTTCGTAGCCGTGCGGCAGGAACAGCGCGAGGCCGCACAAACGATCCCACTTCGCTTCACCGGAGCTGATGAACTGGTCGATTACTACCTGCGCGCCGTTGGCGAAGTCGCCGAACTGCGCTTCCCAGATGTTGAGCGTGTACGGATCGGTGGTGGCATGGCCGTATTCGAAGCCCATCACCGCTTCTTCGCTGAGCAGCGAGTCGATCACTTCGACGTTCGCATCCGGGCGCAGCGAAGCGAGCGGCATGTAGGTATGGCCATCTTTCTGATCATGCAGCACGGCATGACGATGGAAGAACGTGCCGCGGCCGGCATCCTGGCCAACCATGCGCAGGTTATGGCCTTCGTCGATCAACGTGGCGTAGGCGAGGTTTTCGGCAAAGCCCCAGTCGCCCGGCAGTTCGCCTGCGGCCATCTTGCGGCGGTCGTCGTAGATCTTGGCCACGCGCGCCTGCAGAGTCAGATCCTTGGGCAGATCGAGGATACCGTTGGCCAGTTCCACCAGCTTCTTCTTCGCCACGGTGGTGTTGGTCGGCGTGGAGAGCTTGCCGCCGATGAACTGACTCCAGTCCACTTCCACGTCCTTGGTCAGCGACGGGTGCAGGTCGGTCATCGCCGCGCCCGCTTCGAGGCGGTTGCGGTAGCCATCGACGAGCTTCTGTGCATCGCCTTCGGCCAGCACGCCATCCTTCACCAACTGCTGCGCGTAGAGTTCGCGCGTGGTAGGACGCTTGCGGATAACCTGGTACATCACCGGCTGGGTGGCGGCAGGTTCGTCCGCTTCGTTGTGGCCGTGGCGGCGGTAGCACACCAGGTCGATCATCACGTCCTTGCGGAACTCCTTGCGGAAGTCATACGCAAGGCGCGTGACCTGGATCACCGCTTCCGGATCATCGCCGTTCACATGAAATACCGGCGCGTTGACCATCTTGACGATGTCGGTGCAGTACAGCGTGGAACGCGCGTCCTGCGGGTTGGAGGTCGTGAAGCCCACCTGGTTGTTCACCACGATGTGCAGCGTGCCGCCGATCTTGAAGCCGCGGGCCTGCGACATGTTGAGCAATTCCATGTTCACGCCCTGGCCGGCCAGCGCGGCGTCGCCATGGATCAGCACCGCGAACGATTGGGTGCGCTCTGTATCGCGACGGCGCACCTGGCGCGCATGCACGGAACCGGCCACCACCGGATTGACGATTTCCAAGTGCGAGGGGTTGAACGCCAGCGCCACGTGCACACCGCCCTTGGGCGTACGCACGTCAGCGGAGAAGCCCATGTGGTACTTCACGTCACCGGAATGGGCCGGGTCATCCTCGTGATGTTCGAACTTGCCTTCGAACTCGTTGAACAGCGTCTTCGGCGGCTTGCCGAGGATGTTCACCAGCATGTTCAAGCGGCCGCGGTGGGCCATGCCGATGACCAGATCCTTGATGCCGTTGTCACCCGCGGCGCGCACGACGTCGTCGACCATCGGGATCAGGCTGTCGCCGCCTTCCAGCGAGAAGCGCTTCTGGCCCACATACTTGGTGTGCAGGTAACGTTCCAGGCCCTCGGCCGCGGTGAGGCCGTCGAGCACACGCTGCTTGCCGGGCTTATCCAGGCCGGCGTTGCCGTTGGCCTGTTCGAGACGGGAGTAGAGCCAGTTACGCTGCGTGTGATCGGAGATGTGCATGAACTCCGCGCCGATCGTGCTGGTGTACACGCGCTTCAAGCGGGTGAACAGCTCGCGCAGCTTCATACGCTGGCCGCCGCCGGCGAAGTTGCCGCAATCGAATTCGGTGTCGAGGTCAGCGTCGGACAGGCCGTGGAAGGCCAGGTTCAGATCCGGTGCGTGCGTCTTGGACGCGAGGCCGAGCGGATCGAGATCGGCGGCGAGATGGCCGCGTGAACGGTAGGCCGTCAGCAGGCGCAGCACGCCAGCCTGTTTGCGCGCATGCTCATCGCTGACGGGTGCCGCCGCGACGTAGCCAGGGCGCTGTTTTTGCGCTGCCTCTATACGCGCAATGGCCGCGGTATGAGAGACATCCCCCGACTCGCGGCCCTTGAAGGTCTGGAAATAGGTATTCCACTCGGATGGCACCGATGCGGGATCGGCTAGCCAGGCGTCATACAGCGATTCGACATAATCGGCGTTGCCGCCTGCGAGTTGCGAGGATTCGAAAAACTCGCGGATCAGGTTTGTGCTCACGTCACCACCGGCAGGGAAGGGAAGCCTCAGCGAACCGCCTTGTCGTAGGACCGGTTCGCCGGCGAAAAATCCTGTTAATTATAGCCTGTGGCTTCCGCACTGCGGCAAGCCGACGCAAGCGGAGTGGCTCGCCATACGCTTTCCCGTTTGACATTCGTTCCGCATGTGTACGGGGAAGGCCCCTCCCCCTGTAAGCATGGGGAGGGGCTGGTCCGAGGCAATGTCCCGCATCCGTCGTCATGTCTGGGCATGGCGCCCGCGGTTTACAAGTCCAGCGGCTGCAGCAGGGTAGCGGGTGGGGCGCGTTCCCATATCTGCTCGAATTGCAGCAGCAGCGGCGCGTGCCCCGGACCGTCGCGCAGGGCGGCGCGGGCCTCCCATCGATCGGCATCGGGCAGGAACAGGTAGCCGCCGGTGTCATTGAGCAGCCAGGCACTCGTGTTGATCTCGCTGCTTTCGTCGTCATCGCCTGGAGTGCGGATGCGCAGAGCGCTGGGCAGCCGCTGCGCGAGATCGAGCAGGCGATGGCCTGCGCGCGATGCGGCGGCTGTGTCGCCCAGCAGGATGCGGATCTCGGCGCCGCGGCCGGAGATCGCGATACGGCGCAGCTCGGCCAGCTCGTCGGCGCTGCTGAAGACGGTGGCAGGCAGCACCGGTAGGTGGATTGCCAGCCTGAAGCGGGCCGCCGCTAGTACCTGTAGCCGCATGGCGGCGATGGCCTCGGGGCCTGATACGGCCTGCGGACCTTCGTTCGGTTGATCGGATGGCGTGCTCACGCGCCGCGTCCGCGCAGGCGGCGAAGGATCAGGTGGCCGTCATTGATCAGGGCCAGCAGCAGCGCACTATCGGTTGCAGACACGTCGAACGGCGGCTGCAGAACACGGTGCGCACATAGCTGCGTCGCCCACTGTGCCGATGCCGGATACGCATGGCCGCTGGCGTACAACGTGCAGCGCGAACCCACCTGAGCCCAGGCCATGCGCGACCACGGATGGCGCAGCAGCGAAGCTCCGCCGGTCAATTGCTTCATCAGCGCCGCCTCGTTCATCGGTTTGGCGGGTGCCAGGGGTGTCTGCGCGGTGCGGTAGCGGGTCATAAAGCGGGCGAACCAGTCGAGCAGCGTGGCGTCATCCAGGGTTGTCGCAAGTGGCACGGCGGTACGCACACGCTTCAGCGCAGCCTTGTCGATTTCGCCGTTGCGCTTCACGGGCGCGAGATCCGGATCGGCGTAACGTTGATCTTCCGACAGATGCTCGGCCAGGTAGTCAGCCAGATCGCCTATAAGTTCGGCCTGCGAAGGCGCACGCATGCCGACGGAGAAAGTCATGCAAGGGCCGCCAAAGGCCACGCCATCGTGTGGGACGCCGGGCGGGAGATAAAGCATGTCGCCGGGATCGAGCAGCCATTCGTGCGTGGACTCGAAGTGCTTGAGCTGCTTGAGCTCCACGTCGCTGCGGAATTCCTTCGGCGCGTCTGGATCGGTGCTGATCGCCCAATGGCGTTGCCCCAGGCCTTGCAGCAGAAACACATCGTATTGATCGACGTGCGCGCCAACGCCGCCGCCGGGTTCGGCGTAGGAGATCATCACATCGTCCACGCGCCAGCTCGGCAGAAACGCAAAGTGATCGAGCAGGGCGGCCACGTCCATGTCCCACTTGTCGACGTCCTGCACCAACAGCGTCCAGTTGGCGTTGCCGGTCTTGGCGAAGTCGCTTTCCTTGAGCGGGCCAGTCTTTACCCGCCAGTGGTCACGCGCTTCGTCGTGCTGGATCAGGCGCGAGAGCGCGCCTTCCTCACAGGCGAGGCCGGCCAGATCTTCGGGTTCGACCGGCGTGTTGAAGTCAGGAAAGGCGTTGCGGATCAGTAGCGGCCGTTTCTGCCAGTAGTCGCGCAGGAATTGGGCAGGCGTCATGCCCAAGGGTAGCCGAGACGTGCCGCGCACTTCGATGGGCAGCGGCTTGCGAGAGGTATGTGAAAGCGTCATAGGCCGGCATTGTATGGAATCCGCCGGATGATAAGCGTAGCCTCCGCTCCACCCATCCATTCGGGCGCAACGGGAGTACGGCATGGCTGTGCTGAGACGGGCTGCACCGAAGTTCATCGTATCGTTGATGTCGGGCTTGGTATGGCTGATGGGAGCCGCCGCCTTTCCGGTCGCGGCGACGGATATCGCGACCGATCCAACGGCCATATTCGCTGGGCCGCAGCGCGATGGCTCGCATGATTTCGACTTCCTGATCGGCGACTGGAAAGCTCATGTCCGCCGCCTGCCAGATCGGCTCAACGGTTCCCACGCCTGGGTGGAGTACGACGGTATCTCCAACCATCACAAACTGCTCGACACCAACGCCAACTTCGAGCAGTTCGAGGTCACCAGCACCGACAAGAAGCTGCACATCAAGGCGCAGACCTTGCGCATGTACAACCCGCAAACACATCAATGGATCATCTACGGCCTGGACTTGGACAACGCCGAACTTGATCCTGCTGCCCCCGTCGTGGGGCAGTTTCACGGCAACCGTGGCGAGTTCTACAACCGCATCACCTGGAACGGCCGCGTGGTGCTGGTGCGCTGGATGTGGCTCAACGTTTCGCCGCACGCAGCGCACATGGAACAGTCGTTTTCGCCGGACGGCGGCAGGAACTGGGAAGTGAACTGGATCTGCGACCTGTCGCGATAGTTCAGCGCAATAGCCGATAGAAGTTGTATATGCCAAGCGCCAGCACGGTCAGGCCGGCCATCAGGGTCGTTACGCGCGACGGCAGTCGCCGCACCAGCCAAGCGCCGAATGGCGCGGCAATCACGCCGCCCAGGATCAGGCCCAGCACCACATGCAGCTTGCTTTCCCCGATGCTGAGCAGAAAGGTAATGCTGGCCGCCAGGCTCACGATGCATTTGGCCAGATGCACGCTGCCGATCACCATGCGCGGTTCCTGTCCACGCGCCACCATCGTGGTGACGGTGAGTGCACTCCATCCGCCGCCGCCCGCCGCATCGAGCAATCCCGCGACGAAACCCAGCACGCCCGTGCCGCGCGGCACATCGGTTCGGCGGTCTTTGCGGCGGGTGGTGCGGAACACCAGAAACAAGCCCATCGTCAGCAGATAGGGCGTGAGGAAATACCGGATCCAAGTCGGCGGCATGTGTGTCAGCAGGGTGGCGCCGATAACGGCGCCGATCACCCCGGGAATGGCGAGCGCGAGGAACAAACGTCGCTGCACATTGCCCGCCCACCAGTGGCTGATTCCCGACGCGCCGCACGTGAAGGTTTCCGCGTAATGCACGCTGGCGCTCGCTAGCGCAGGCGGTAGGCCCCAGCCCAGCAGCAGGCCGGCGGACGTCACGCCGTAGGCCATGCCCAGTGCGCCGTCCACCAATTGGGCAAGCGCACCGATGCCGGTGAAGATCAGAAATTCGGAAAGAGGCGCCATGACGCTCGTTCAAACCGTGCAAGGGGCATCATGACAAATACCCCTTGGGTTTGTCCGGTCCGGCGGTTCAGACCGCCTTTGCCAGTTCGGTCGCGAGGCCGATGTAAGTCGCCGGCGTCAGGTCGAGCAGGCGTTGCTTGGCATCTTCTGGCAAGGCAAGGCCGGTGATGAACTGACGCATCGAGTCGCGCGTAATGCCCTGACCGCGCGTCAACGCTTTCAACTGCTCGTAAGGTTCGGGCAAACCGTAGCGACGCATCACCGTCTGCACGGCTTCGGCCAACACTTCCCAGCTTGCGTCGAGATCGGTGGCGATGCGCTCGGCATTCACGTTCAACTTGCCCAGGCCTTTTTGCAGGGATTCCAGCGCCACCAGCGTATGGCCGAAGGCGGTGCCGAGCGCACGCAGCACCGTGGAATCGGTGAGATCGCGCTGCCAGCGGCTGATCGGCAACTTCTCCGCGAAATGACTGAGGAGCGCGTTGGCGAGGCCGAAATTACCTTCGGCGTTTTCGAAATCGATCGGATTGACCTTGTGCGGCATGGTGGACGAGCCCACTTCGCCCGCCTTCAACGCCTGCTTGAAATAGCCCAGCGAAATGTAGCCCCATACGTCGCGCGCCAGGTCGATCAGGATGATGTTGGCGCGGCGCACGACATCGCAGTATTCGGCCACGCCGTCATGCGGCTCGATCTGCGTGGTGTACGGGTTGTAGTCCAGCCCCAAACCCGTGACGAAGCGCTGCGAGAAGGCGCGCCAGTCCACTTCCGGGTAGGCGATGGCATGCGCGTTGTAGTTGCCCACGGCACCGTTGATCTTGCCGGGAATTTCCACGCTTGCGAGCTGCTTGCGCTGGCGCTCCAGGCGCGCGACGACGTTGGCCAATTCCTTGCCGAGCGTGCTGGGCGAAGCGGTTTGCCCGTGCGTGCGCGACAGCATCGGCAGCGCGGCGTTTACATGTGCAAGTTCACGCAACGTGGCGATGATCTTGTCCAGCCAAGGCAGCAGCACGTGCGTGCGCGCATCGCGCAGCATCAGCGCATAGGAAAGATTATTGATGTCTTCGCTGGTGCAGGCGAAATGGACGAATTCCTTGGCTTGCGCCAGCGCTTCGTCGTTGCCGATGCGTTCCTTGATGAAATACTCCACCGCCTTCACGTCATGATTGGTGGTGGCTTCGATCGTCTTGATGCGCGCACCGTCTTCGACGCTGAAATCGCTGGCGATTGCCTTGAGCTTGGCGATTTGCTCGGTCGTGAAAGCAGGCAGCTCGGCGATACCCTTTTCGGCGGCCAGCGCCAGCAGCCATTCGATTTCCACCTGCACGCGACGGTGCATCAGGCCGAATTCGCTGAAGATCGGACGCAGCGCTTCGGTCTTGCCGGCGTAGCGGCCGTCCAGCGGCGAGAGGGCGGTGAGGGTGTGGGTGGACATCGGGGAGCTTCCAGGAGGATCAGAATCGGCCATTTTACATTGCTCCGCCGCTAACGTTTGCGGGCTTATAGTCGGCCGATCCCCCACCGCATGAGGCGAACCATGGCTGATTTCCGCATCGAGCATGACAGCATGGGCGAATTGAAGGTGCCTGCCAAGGCGCTGTACGGCGCGCAGACCCAGCGCGCGATCGACAATTTCCCGATTTCCGGCCTGCATCTGCCACGCGCGTTCATCCGCGCGCTCGGGTTGATCAAGACCTCGGCGGCAGAGGCCAATCTGGCGTTGGGCTATCTGAAGAAAGGGCAGGCGGCCGCCATCCGCAAAGCGGCACTGGCCGTGGCCGAGGGCCAGCATGACGACCAGTTCCCGATCGACGTGTTTCAGACCGGCTCGGGCACCAGCACCAACATGAATGCCAATGAGGTGATTGCGCACCTCGCCACCAAAGCCGGCACCAAGGTGCACCCGAACGATCACGTCAATTACGGGCAAAGCTCCAACGACGTGATTCCCACCGCCATCCATGTGAGCGCCACGCTGACCGCGCACGAGGAACTGCTGCCGGCGCTGAAACACCTGCATCGTGTCATCGATCGGCGCGCACGCGAACTACGCAACGTGCCCAAGACGGGACGCACGCATTTGATGGATGCGATGCCGGTGACGTTCGGGCAGGAGTTGTCGGGTTGGTCGGCGCAGATTGCATCAGCGATCGAACGCATCGAGGACAGCCTCAAGCGCATGCGCCAACTGCCATTGGGCGGCACGGCCGTCGGCACGGGCATCAATGCCGATCCGAAATTCGGTCCCGCTGTGGCGCGCGAGCTGAAGAAACTCACGGATGTGCGCTTCGAATCGGCCGCCAATTATTTCGAAGGCATGGCGGCGCAGGATGCCGCGGTGGAGCTTTCCGGCCAGCTCAAGACGCTGGCGGTCGCGCTGATGAAGATCGCCAACGACCTGCGCTGGATGAACTCCGGACCGCTAGCCGGGTTGGGTGAGATCGAATTGCCGGCGCTGCAACCGGGCTCGTCCATCATGCCTGGCAAAGTCAACCCGGTGATTCCGGAAGCCACCGCGATGGTGGCCGCGCAGGTAATCGGCAACGATGCAGCCATCACCGTTGCCGGCCAGTCCGGCAATTTTCAGCTCAACGTGATGCTGCCGCTGATCGCCTACAACTTGCTGCAGTCGATCCACATCCTCGCCAACGTATCGCGGTTGCTTGCCGACAAGGCGATTGACGGTTTCCGCGTGAACACCGACCGTGTGAACCAGGCCTTGGCGATGAATCCGATTCTGGTCACCGCGTTGAATCCGGTGATTGGCTACGAGAAAGGTGCAGCGATTGCCAAGCAGGCTTACAAAGAGAAGCGACCGATCATGGATGTGGCGTTGGAGCAGTCGGGACTTTCGAAAGAAGAATTGAAGCAGTTGCTCGATCCGCGTGCGTTAACCAAAGGCGGCATACACGGCGGCGGAAGTGGCGGCGGGTGATGCCGCCACGTAATTCTCATGACCGTCATTCCCGCTTTTGCGGAATGACGGTCATGAGGGAAGGCGTTAGTCGTCCTTATCCTTTTTGCAATCCTCGACGTCGCCAACGCTGACGACATTCCCATAAGGCTTGAACGCAGGGAGTTGCGCGGCAAGCTGATCCTGCACGTTCTTGATGTTAGCTTCGTCGCGGCATATATTCTGCGAGAGTGACTTTAGCTGGTCGGCACCAGCCTCGGCATTCCGGTCCTTTTCGGCCTTCGACTTGCCATCCAATGAGTCCTTTAACGCCTTGGCGCCGATGTTCGCACCTATCTTGCCCATATTCGTGCCGGTTTGATGCACATCCGCGACATTCTGGAAGTAGAGCATCAGCAGGCCGTGCTGTGCGGGCGTGGTGGGCACGATTTGCCCACCTATCTGCAATGCACCATTCGAATCGATTAGTGCGTCGGGCGCACCATCGACGTGCAGCGTTACGATATTGTCCTTGAGCGTGATACCCCCATCCATCATGGTGGTATCGGCCGTATTGCAAGCGCTGATAGCGGTGCATAGTGCGAGCAGGGTTATTGACCGTCGGTAATTCATGATGCGTCCCCAAGTGCGGATCATGTTGGTGCGAAAGCATGGCGGATCAGACGTTGTTGCGCCAGCAGCTGAAGCAGGTGGTGCTAGGTAGCCTCGCCATCACTCGTGCACCGCATGACAGTGTTCTCTAGTCGTCCTTCATACATTCATCGATGCTTCGGCCGGGGAAAATATCTCCATAGGGCTTGAATGCTGCAATCTGTGCGATGAGCTGATCTTGAACCGTCTTGAGGTTGGATTCGTCCTGGCACATCTTCAGCGAAAGCTGATGCGTCTGTGAGGAGACATCGTCATCAATTTTCTTTTTTTCGTTCGGGTCGGATTTGCTGCTCATGGAGTTTTGCAGCGCTTCCACACCAGCTGCTGCGCCGGCCTTGCCCATGCCAAGCGCTTGCTCGCGAATGTCCATGACGCCCTGGTAATACAGCATCAGCAGACCACGTTGCGGTGGGGAAAGCGGCACGGCTTTGCCGTCGATGTTGAAGTCCCCCAAGGAGCCAAGCGTTGCATTCGGCACGCCGTCGACGTGCAGCGTCAGCAGATTGCCGTTCAACGTGATCTTGCCGTTCTTGCCGCCATACGAGAAGTTGGGCATATCACAGGCCACAAGGGCTGCACACAGGGCCAGCAGCAAGATCATCCTTTGACATTTCATGATGTGTTCCCCTTCAGATCATGGATTGCCAACTTGCAATCTGGCGTTTTCAGCTGTCGTCGCGCCAGCGGCGGAACCATACAGCGCCGGCGAGCATCGCAACACCCGCTACTGCGCCAATCCAGATATCCGGCGAAGCCAGCACAGCGTAGGAGTTGGATAGGGTGAAGAAGTTGCCGATGTTTTCGGGATTGTCGCCCAGTCGCTGTGCAGCGGTATCGCGCAGCCAGCCGCCCGGAAACACGCTGAACAGTACGCGTGCCACGATATCGCGCCAGTACCAGGTGCTCTTGAAGCCAGCCGAGCCGAGCAGGTTGAACCAGCTGATCATCACGCCCAGCGCCACCGGAATCACCACTGCCCACAGGAACGGCTTGGCTCTGGACCAGGACGAGCACAGCATCAACCAGCCCACGGTCGGCAAGGCCCACAGTAGATACAGCGGAATGCTGCCGATCAGGAAGCCGACCACCTGGAACGGATGCGCCAACGTCAGCAGCGACCACACGCTCACGCCATGGAAGGATAGTGCGATAGCGAACAGCAGCAGCATAACGATGCCGGTGATCACGCCGCAGATCACCACCGCGATGGGTGCGATCAGCACGGCCGCGATAACCTTGGACAGCACGGTGGCCGTGTCGGAAATCGGCAGCGATTTCCAGAACAAGATGCTGCGATCGCGTCGGTCGTCGTAGAGCGAGCCTAGGCAGTAGAAGAACACTACGAAGGCAAACACCACGCTGATCAGGAAACTGGACGAAAGCATGGCCAGATCCAGGGCGGCGCTCACTTGCTGCACCTGATGCGGATCGAGCGATTGAAGCTTCGATGCAAGGTCATTGCCTTCCATCGGGCCGAAGTGGAAGCCGTGGCGAGAGCCGAACACTTCCCCGCCCACAATGCCCATCAGGTTCAGCACCAGAAAGACGATCCCTGTGATCACCGGCGCCCAGATAAAGCCGCCGCGGTGCTCCCAGAATTCGCGCCTGATAAGCCAATAAAGTGTCTTTGCGTTCATGCGTAGGTCCCCTTCATGGTGGCGACGAACAGATCGCTGACCGAAGGCCGGCGGATTTCGCCCAGCGCCTTGAGCTGCGTCTGATCGACACCGTCGAACAAGAAGATGCTCTTGCCGAACACTTGGCGCTCATCCAGCGGCTTGAGCTGGCGCGCGGTGGCGGCCATGTCGGCGCTCACCATCACTTCGGCGAAGCGTTCGCCCATGGCGTCCATGTCGGTGTTAAGCACGATCTTGCCGTCGCGGATGAACATCAGATCGGTGAGGATATGTTCGATCTCCTCCACCTGATGCGTGGTGACGATGATCGTCTTGTTCTCGTCGAAATAGTCTTCCAGCAGGTTCTGGTAGAACCGCTTGCGATAGAGAATGTCCAGACCCAGCGTAGGCTCGTCCAGCACCAGCAGTTTGGCGTCAATCGCCATTACCAGCGCCAAGTGAAGCTGCACGATCATGCCTTTGGACATCTGCCGCACGCGCTGGTTGGTCGTGAGCTTGGTGCGGGCCAGGAAAGCTTCGCACTTGGCGCGGTTAAAGCGCGGATGGGTATTCGCGACGAAGTCGATCGCCTCGTGCACGCGGATCCAGCGCGGCAGCACGGCGACGTCGGCGATGAAACAGACTTCTTCCATCAGCCGGTCACGTTGGGTGCGCGGGTCCAGACCCAGTACGTTGAGTTGGCCCTGGAAATCGGTGAGGCCCAGGATGGCTTTCAGCGCGGTCGTCTTGCCAGCACCGTTGGGGCCGATCAGGCCTACGATGCGTCCGGCCGGAATCTGGAAGCTTACGTTGTCCAGCGCAAGCGCATTCTTGTAGCGCTTGCTCAGACCACTGGCGGTGACGACCGCATTCATGACGGATTCTCCGTGTCTTGCTGCGCTTCGCGCATCAGGGTTTTCAGGTCCAGCCCCAGGCGCTGCAAGCGTGCGTACAGTGCCGGCCATTCTTCGCGCAGAAAGCGCTCGCGTTCGGATTTGAGCAGCGCCTCGCGCGCTCCGTCGGTGACGAACATGCCCAGCCCCCTCCTTTTCTCTACAAGTTGGTCGTCGACCAGTTCCTGGTACGCCTTGGAAACGGTGAGCGGATTGATCTGAAAATCCGCAGCCACCTGGCGTACTGACGGCAGCGGGTCGCCCTCGTTCAAGGCGCCGTCCAGGATCATCGCCACTACGCGTTCGCGTAGCTGGCGATAGATCGGGACGCTGTCGTTCCAGGTGATGGACATGGATTTATTCCTTGCTGATGCGAGCGAGCTTGGTGGAGCCAAACGAATAGTAGGGCATGGTCAGTTGTGCTCCGAGCAGGCTGGCACCGCTTTCGGCCTTGCTGGCGAGCGGCGAATTGGCAAGCGCGAGGCTGGCGGTGGTCAGCATGGCGGCAGCGCGCTGGTCTTCGGCGGTGGGGCGTACATCGACCGTCGGCAGGGTGATTACCTTCATGCCGTTGATCTCGGACGTGGGGGCTTTGGGAGTGTTGGGGCTCAGGGCGATCAGGCTAACCGTGGTGAACAGAACCGCGGCAGTGATGGCGATCGGGTTCGGCGCTTTCATGTCTGCTCTCCTTTAGTGATCTCGTGGACCGGTGTTGTAGTGAACTATAACACCATCTTCGAGGACGTCAACAATGACTTGCTATGACTGATGGCCTAGATACCCATGACCGGCCGAAGATGGCTCTGCGACTGGGTTCGGAAGACATTTCCAGGGTGGGAACAAGCATGCGTGGCGGCAGGCCGGCCGGGCAGCGGAGGGTGTCAGAGAACGCACCTGACAGGCATCACCCTGCGGCTTGGACGGGCAGTCGGCTAAACTCGCCGATTCCCCGGAGGAGCCCGATACATGTGGTACTGCATCACCGGCACGGATCATTCTGAGTCGCTGGAGCGCCGTCTGGCCGCGCGTTCTCAGCATCTGGCGCGCCTCGAGGCGTTGCAGGCAGAAGGGCGCCTGTTGCTGGCGGGGCCATTTCCGGCCATCGATGCCGAGCAGCCCGGCCCGGCCGGCTTCACCGGTAGCCTGATCGTGGCCGAGTTCACCTCGCTGGCCGACGCCGAAGCATGGGCCAAGGCCGATCCCTACATGGATGCCGGCGTGTACGCCAGCGTCAGCGTTAAGCCGTTCCGCAAGGCGTTGCCGGCATGACGACCGCGATGGTCGAGGAAATCCGCCGCCGGTTGACGGATGCGCTGCAGCCGATCGAGCTGGAGGTTGTGGATGAGGGTTACAAGCACGTGGGCCATGCCAACGAGGGAAAGGGGCATTTCCATGTGCGTGTGGTAAGTGCGGCTTTCTCAGGCCAGTTGCCGATCAAGCGGCATCGGCTGGTATACGCGGCGCTCGGCGAGCTGATGGACCATGGCATCCACGCGTTGTCGATCGACGCGAAAGCGCCTGAGTGAGCCTGATCAATCGTTTGCAGCGCATTCCTCGCATTGCCTGATCGTTCTCCACGCATTGCGGCGCTGTCCCACGTTTGGCACAGTGACCCATCGCCCGCGTCAGCGGGCCATCACTTTCGAGCTTCTGAATCTGCATGCGCCTAACCACGATCAAACTCGCCGGATTCAAGTCTTTCGTCGACCCGACCACGTTGCATCTACCCACCAACATGACCGGTGTGGTGGGGCCTAACGGCTGCGGCAAGTCCAACATCATCGACGCCATCCGCTGGGTGATGGGCGAAAGCGCGGCTAGCCGCCTACGTGGCGATTCGCTGACCGACGTGATCTTCTCCGGCTCCAGTGCGCGCAAGCCGGTTGGACAGGCTTCGGTGGAGCTGATCTTCGACAACTCCGACGGCACCATTCAGGGCGAATACGGCCAGTACGCCGAGATTTCGGTGAAGCGCCAGGTGACGCGCGACGGGCAGTCGGCGTATTTCCTCAATGGCGCGCGCTGCCGTCGTCGTGACATCACTGATCTGTTCCTCGGTACAGGCCTGGGGCCGCGCAGCTACTCGATCATCGAGCAGGGCATGATCAGCCAGATCATCGAAGCGCATCCGGAAGAGCTGCGCATGCATCTGGAGGAAGCGGCCGGCATCTCTAAATACAAAGAGCGCCGCAAGGAAACCGAGAGCCGCATCAAGGCCACGCGCGAAAACCTTGACCGCGTGCGTGACGTACGCGACGAAGTAGACAAGCAGCTTGAGCACTTGAACCGCCAGGCGCGCGCCGCTGAGCGCTGGAAAGCTTACAAAGAAGAACAGACGCGCAAGGAAGCCGAACTGCGCGCGCTTGAATATCGCGGCCTCAAGAGCCAGCACGATGGTCAGGGGCAGGGCCTTTCCGTCGCCGAAATCGAGATCGAAAAACGGCTGGCCGAACAGCGCCAGATCGAATCGCAGATCGAAAGCGTACGCGAGCGCCACATAGAAGCCAGCGAGCACTTGAACGAGGTGCAGGCTGACGTCTACAAAGTCGGTGCCGAAATCGCGCGCGTCGAACAACAAGTTCGCTTCAACAAGGAAACCGCCGAACGCCTGCAACGCGCGCAGCAGGATACCGAGCGCGAGCATGTCGAATTGGCCGAGCACATCTCGACCGACCGCGAGCAAGTCGAAACCCTGCGCATGGCCTTGGCCGAAGGCGAGCCTAAGCTCGAAACCCTGCAACAGATGCAGGATGAAACCGCCGATTCGCTGCGCGAAACCGAAACCAAGCTGGCTGACTGGCAGCAACGCTGGGACACCTACACGCGCACCGCCGGCGAAGCGAGCCGCGCTGCCGAAGTGGAACGCACCAAGCTGGCGTACCTCGACCGTCAGACGGTGGATCTGTCCAAGCGCAAAGATGCGCTAGAAGCCGAGCAGAAAGCCACCGACGTCGACGCGCTCGATGCGGCGGCCGAGCAACTGCATAACGAACACGACACGCAGCGCGAGCGCGTCGAAACGCTCGGCGGCATGCTCGACCAGCACAAGCTGGCGCATGAAAAGGTGCTCGACGAAGAGCGCCAGGTGCAAAGCACGCTCAACGATGCACGCCAGCAGTTGCAAACCGCGCGCGGACGTCTGGCTTCGCTCGAAGCGCTGCAACACGCCGCGCTGGGTCAGGAAGAAAGCGCCGCCAGCGCTTGGCTATCGCAATTCGGTCTGGACAAGAAGCGCCGCCTCGGCGAAGTGTTGCAGGTGGAAGCCGGCTGGGAAACTGCGGTGGAAACCGTGCTTTCCGGTTTCATCGACAGCGTGTTGGTGGATGGCGCGCACGATCTTGCCAAGGAATTCCCCGGCTTGAGCAATGCTGATGTGGCCTTGCTCGATGCGACGGAAGGCGGTGCCGCTACTGCCGGCACGCTGGCTGCACACGTGCGCGGTCCGGCCGCGGCCATGACTATCCTCAGCCACGTGCTTATCGCGGAAAACATCGACGAAGCACATCGCCGCGTTTCGGGACTTTCTGCGCTGGCGCCGTATCAATCGGTCATTACGCGCACCGGCGAATGGCTGGGTCCGGGCTGGGCCAGCGTGCGTCGCGCGCAGGGCAACCAGGTGGGCGTGCTCGCACGCGAGCGCGAGATACGCACGCTGACAGAGCAGGTGGAATCGCTCGAAGCGCGCATCGAGGAAGCTGGCGCACGCCTGGATGCCTTGCGCACCAGCAAGTTCGAAGCCGAACGCGCGCGCGACGATGCGCAGCGTGAGCTGTACAACGCGCATCGCCGCCAGTCCGAACTCGCCGGCCAGTTGCAGGGCCATCGCGGGAAGGTGGAAACCGCGCGTGCGCGTGCCGAGAAAGTAGCCGGCGAACTGTCGGCACTGCTCGAGCAGATGGAAGAACTGCAGACGCAGACGCGCGAAGCGCGTGCGCGGCTGGACGAGTCCGTCAACAACATGGGCGATCTGGAAGATCAGCGTCGCGAGCTGGAAAACGAACGCCGCGCCTGGCTGGAAGCACGCGAGGAAGCGCGCATGAACGCGCGCGAAGCCGCTGACCAGGCGCATGCGCTGGCGTTGAGTCTGGAATCAAAACGTTCCTCGCTCGCCTCGCTGGAACAGGCGTTGGCGCGCATGGAAAACCAGATCCGCCAGATCGAATCGCGCCGCACTGAAATCACCGAACAACTGGAAGCCGGCTCCGATCCGATCGCCGAACTGGAATCCGAGCGCCAGACCTACCTCGATCAGCGCCTGCTGGTGGATCGTCAGTTGGTGGAAGCGCGTCGCGCGCTGGAAGATTGCGACATCGAGATGCGCAAGCTGGAACAACAGCGCCATAACCTGGAGCAGGAACTGTCCGGCCTGCGTGAAAGCCTGTCCGAAAAGAAACTCGCCGCGCAGGCGCTGCAGATGCGCGCCGATCAGCTGGCCGAAGCGATCGCCGCGTCGGGCCTCGATCTGGAAACCTTGCTCGGCGAACTGGCGCAAGACGTCGATGCGACGCAGTGGCGCCAGCAGCTTGCCGACCTTGGCCAGAAGATCGCGCGCTTGGAGCCAGTGAATCTGGCGGCGATCCAGGAACACGCCGAGCAGAGCGAGCGCAAGACGTACCTGGACAATCAGCTCGCCGACCTTACCAGCGCGATGGAAACACTGGAAAATGCGATCAAGAAGATCGACCGCGAAACGCGCCAGCGCTTCAAGGAAACCTTCGATCGCGTCAACGCCGGCGTGCAGGAACTGTTCCCGCGGCTGTTTGGTGGCGGTCACGCGTATCTGGAATTGACAGGCGATGATCTGCTCAGCACCGGCGTGTCGATCATGGCGCGTCCGCCCGGCAAGCGCGTGTCGAACATCACGCTACTGTCGGGTGGCGAGAAGGCGCTGACCGCGGTGTCGTTGGTGTTCGCCATCTTCGCGCTGAATCCCGCGCCGTTCTGTCTGCTGGACGAGGTGGACGCACCGCTCGACGAAGCGAACGTCGGCCGTTTTTCGAATATGGTGCGCGAGATGAGCGAAAAGGTACAGTTCATCTTCGTCTCACACAACAAGGCCACCATGGAAGCGGCCAGCCAGCTCTGCGGCGTTACCATGCGTGAGCCGGGCGTTTCACGCCTCGTGCAGGTCGATCTTGCCGAGGCGACCAAACTGGCCGGAGCTGCCTGAGGTTGAGGACTTACATCATGCTTGGATCCGAATTAGCCGTTGCGTGGAACCCATGGGTCGGCATTCCGTTGGCCATCGTCGGCCTGATTGTGCTGGTGCTGGTGTGGTTGTTCGGCGAGCCGAGGAAAGAACAAGGCAAGCGGCGTCTCGCCCCCGAACCGAACGCGGAACGGCGCGAGCCCACGCTGGGCGAGCCCAGCGATGAGAACGACGCCTTCACAGACGACGCGCTTGATCGGCTGGACCCGCTGTTCAGGGAGCCTGAGCCGCAGCAGGGCGAATTGTTGGATGTGAACCTGCGCTCGGAACTGGAAAAACTGGGCGCCACGCTGGCCGATCAGCGCCACGAGCACGCGCACAATCCCAAGCCCACTGGACAGTCCGCTTCCATCGTGGAAATGCTGCGCTCGCCTTCGCAGCCGGAATCGGTCCGTGTCGCGCCGGTCGAACAGCCGGTTGTCGCCACGCCTGCGCCGGCACCCGTGCCAACGCCTGCGTCGACAGCATCCGCTCCGCGCATTCCGCCGCGCTCGGACCTGGGCAAGCGCCCTGCGCAGATGCCGGTGGAGCGCATCGTGAGCCTGTTCGTGATGGCGCGCGAAGGCATGGCCTTCAACGGCGCGGATCTGATCGTCGCAGCCGAAAAGGCGGGCCTGGAATACGGCGACATGGGCATCTACCACCGCCTGGTGGATGGCAAGCGCGAAGCGGGGCCGATCTTCAGCGTGGCCAACATGGTCAAGCCCGGCAGCTTCGATCTGACCCGACTCGATGCGCTACGCACACCGGGCCTGAGTTTCTTCATGACGCTGCCCGGTCCCGTAACCGCGCTGGACGCATGGGATGCAATGCTGCCCGCCGCGCAGCGTCTGGCCGAGTTGCTGGATGGCCAGGTACTCGACGAGGAGCGCAACGCACTCGGTCGCCAGCGCATTGCGCACATCCGCGACGAACTACGCGGTTGGGACCGCGAACACGACGGTGGCGAGATTCGCTTCGGCCGTTGATCGCCGCAGCTCTGCTCCCCTTTTTCGAGGAGAGAGGGGTTTGCCTCCACATTTCTCGCATGAAAAAAAGAGCGCCCCCAACCGGGCGCTCCGAAGAAGCGGGGAGGGGAAGCCGCTCTATCAGGCAGCTTTGGTCGCCAGAGAACCGATGCTTTCGCGTGCCGAAGCGATCGCCGTTACCTTGTGGTCAGCGCTAAGGTTCAAACCTTCAGCCCGGACGAACTCCACGTTGGTGACGCCGATGAAACCCAGTACGGCGCGCAGATAGTTTTCCTGAAAATCAAAGCTGGCCGCCGGGCCGCTGGTGTATACACCGCCGCGGCTGGAAGCCACGATCACGCGCTTGCCACCAGCCAGTCCCTGAGGACCGTTCTCGGTGTAGCGGAAGGTCTGCCCAGCTACTACCACGCGGTCGATCCAGGCTTTCAGCTGGCTGGGAATCGAGAAGTTGTACATAGGTGCGCCGATGACGATTACGTCGGCCGCCTGGAATTCGTCCATCACCTGCTGCCCGAGCTTCGCTGCCGTGCTTTCGGCGTCGACCACCGGGGTCCAATGGGGCAGGGGCTGCGCGGTGAGATCACGGTAGGTGATCTGCAATGCAGGGATTTCCTGAGCAAGCTGGGTGACGATTGCGGCGCTCAGTTCGCGCGATACGGAGTGCTGGCCCAGCGAGCTTGCGTCAAGATGCAGGAGTTTCATGGTGATATCTCGGTCCAAGTCGGACGGCCCGACGTTGGGATTAAAGATAGATTCGGAACGAACCGACGATAAGATAGGGCTTTCGGAACGTATTGTTCCCATAGGGAAACAGCAATGAACGCTTTGCCAGGTGCCATGCAGGACCTGAACGATCTGTACTTCTTCGCGTCCGTAGTGGAGCACGGCGGTTTTTCCGCAGCCGGACGTGCGCTAGGCGTGCCCAAGTCGAGACTGAGCAAGCGCATCGCCCAGTTGGAGGATCGCCTCGGCGTGCGGCTGCTCCAGCGCACGACGCGCCGCTTCGTGGTCACCGAGGTGGGCGAACGGTTCTACGGCCATTGCCGTGCCGTGCTAGAGGAAGCACGGGCTGCGCAAGAAGCGGTGGACGAATTGCGCGCCGAGCCGCGCGGCGTGGTGCGGCTGAGCTGCCCCATCTCGGTCGCGCAAACGGTGCTGGCCCGTATCCTGCCGGAATTCATGGCGAAGTATCCCAAGCTGCAGGTGCGGGTGCTTTCGAACAATCGACGCGTGGATTTGATCGGCGAGGGCTACGACCTGGCCATTCGCGTGCGCACTAAGCTCGACAGCGATGCCAACATGATCATCCGCAGCTTCGGTCAGACGCGCGTGCTTCCAGTAGCAAGTCCCGGGCTGCTCAAGACGTACGGCTATCCCAATCATCCGGAGGATCTTGCGCGCATGCCGGCTTTGTCCATGCAGGAGCATGAAGGTACGCAGATCTGGGAACTGTTCGACGCCCATGGCGAACGTGTCAGCGTGGAAGTGCAGGCACGCCTCATCACTGGCGATTTTGCGGTGCTGCTTGAGGCTGCGCGTAGCGGCATAGGCGTTGCCCTGCTGCCAGAATCGTTGTGCGCACCTGCCATCGCCAACGGCGACTTGGAGATCTTGCTGCCGGAGTGGAGTGCGCCGCAGGGCATCATGCATTTCGTCTATCCGAGCCGCCGCGGCATGATGCCGGGCGTGCGCGCGCTGGTGGATTTTCTGGCCGAACGCTTGCCGGAGGCGGCGCGTCTGAGTCATGAAGAGTGCCGCAAGCGTCCGCTCAAACAGCCGGATTCGTCCGGCCAGCCTTCCGTGTGACCCGTGTTAGTCTTCGCGTTTAGCCATCCATACCGCCGCCCATGACCATCGAAACCAAGCTTCCGAAAGTAGGCACCACCATCTTCAGCGTGATGAGTCACTTGGCCGTGCAGCACAAGGCTGTAAATCTCGGCCAGGGCTTTCCCGATTTCGAACCACCGCAGGCGTTGCGCGACGCGCTGACTCGCGCGATGAACAATGGGCTTAACCAATACGCGCCGGGCATCGGTACCGCTGCACTGCGCGAGCAGATCGCACTGAAGACCGAGCGGCTGTATGGGCATAAGGTGAGTCCTGATAGCGATATCACGGTTACTTCCGGCGCGACGGAAGCGCTGTTCGCTGCCATTGCAGCGGTGGTGCGCGCTGGCGAGGAAGTGATCGTGTTCGATCCGGCCTACGATTCCTACGAGCCCGCTATCGAATTGCAGGGCGCGCGTGCAGTGCATATTCCGCTGACCGTGCCGAGCTTCTCGATTGATTGGCAGCGCGTGCGCGATGCGATCACGCCGCGCACGCGCATGATTTTGATCAACAGCCCCCACAATCCTTCGGGCGCGGTGCTCTCGGCGCAGGATCTCGACGAACTGGCAGACATCGTGCGCGATACGCCGATCGTGGTGCTGTCGGATGAGGTCTACGAGCACATCGTGTACGACGGCGCGCATGAGAGCGTACTGCGCCATCCGGAACTGGCCGCACGCAGCATCGTGGTATCCAGCTTCGGCAAAACGTATCACTGCACCGGCTGGAAAGTCGGCTACGCAGTGGCGCCGACGAAACTTTCCGCCGAATTTCGCAAGGTGCATCAGTACCTCACGTTCTGCACCTTCCATCCGGCGCAGGTGGCGTTTGCCGAATTCCTGGCCAGCACGCCAGAGCATTACCTGGAGCTGCCGGCTTTCTACCAGGCCAAGCGCGATCGCTTCCGCAATTTGCTGGCACCGTCGCGTCTAAAGTTGCTGGACGTGCCCGGCGGTTATTTCCAGTTAGTCGACTACTCGGCCATCCATGACCAGGATGACGTCTCGTTCTGCGAATGGCTGGTGAAAGAGGGCGGTGTGGCCGCTATTCCGTTGACGCCGTTCTACGAGAAGGCGCCAGGCACGCATCTGGTGCGCCTGTGTTTCGCCAAGAGCGACGCCACCATGGAGGCCGCTGCGGAGCGTCTATGCAAACTCTGAATGTCACGCTCGTGCAAGGCGCCACGCGCTGGCACGATGCACCTGCCAATCGCGAGTACTACGGTGCGTTGGCACGGCGCGTGGCAGGGCAGAGCGATCTGATCGTGCTACCGGAAACGTTGCTCTCCGGCTTCAGCAACGACACGCGCGTCAGTGCGGAAGATATGGATGGCGAAGGCGTGGCCTGGATGCGCGCGCTGGCGGGCGAGGTGAATGCCGTCGTTACCGGCAGCCTCGCCATTCGCGAAGGCGGCAAGGTCTACAACCGACTGATTTGGGCGCGTCCGGATGGTACCTATGCGCAGTACGACAAGCGCCATCTGTTCCGCATGGCAGGCGAACACACGCGCTACGGCGGTGGGTCGCAGCGTCTGATCGTCGAACTGAAAGGCTGGCGCATCCTGCCGCAGGTTTGCTACGACTTGCGCTTTCCCGTGTGGTTGCGCAATCGTCGGCTGGCGTCGGCGGCCGGCGGCATGGATTACGACTTGGCGCTGTTCGTCGCCAACTGGCCCGCGCCGCGCAGGCAGCCGTGGCGCACACTGCTGCGGGCACGCGCCATCGAAAACCTCGCCTATGTGATCGGCGTGAACCGCGTAGGTGTGGATGGCAATGATTTGCCGTATGCCGGCGACAGTGCGGTGATCGATACGGTGGGCGAACCGCTGATCGAGCTTGGTTCGCAAGAGCAAGTGGTGACCGTGGCGATCGATCCGGCGCCCTTGCTGCAGCATCGTGAGCGTTTTCCGGCCTGGATGGATGCCGACGATTTCACGCTCAACTTGGAGTGAGCGGTGTCCTCGGCAAAGCGCTCAGGTTTCCGTCATATGAACGCGGCGCTTCAAAAAAACTTCACAAAGAGTATTGACGACCGTGCCGTCTACCTGAATAATTCCGCTTCTTGCTTCGGCGTCTTTCGATTTCGGCGGGTGACCAAGGCAAAGTAAGGTTTACCACGCGCCCGTAGCTCAGTTGGATAGAGTACCAGGCTACGAACTTGGTGGTCGGGAGTTCGAATCTCTCCGGGCGCGCCAATTTACCAGGCATGATGTTTGTTCAAGTCGTGTCTGTGCAGGCAGAACACCGTCTGCGAAAAACCGGACAAAGAAGTCCGGCGTGTTCGATACGGATTGACGGGCCAGAGTGTCACCCGTAGCATTTCAAAGCTCAGGTCGCGAAATGTCGATCGGGTTTCGAAAATCGGGGTATAGCTCAGCCTGGTAGAGCGCCAGCTTTGGGAGCTGGATGTCGTGGGTTCGAATCCCTCTGCCCCGACCATCAGGTGTTCTGCTTTGAGTCAAAGCGCCTGTAGCTCAACCGGATAGAGCATCGGCCTTCTAAGCCGACGGTTGCAGGTTCGATTCCTGTCGGGCGCGCCAGCTTCGTGATTACGGTGGGCGTAGCTCAGTTGGTTAGAGTACCGGATTGTGATTCCGGTTGTCGTGGGTTCGAGTCCCATCGTCCACCCCAATTCAAGCAGTTCTGGGCCGTTAGCTCAGCTGGTAGAGCAGTTGACTCTTAATCAATTGGTCGTAGGTTCGAATCCTACACGGCCCACCAGCTAAATCAGGCACCCGGGGAAACCCGGGTGTTTTTATTTGCTTGTCGCAAATGTCGCTGAGGCGCGGTTTCAGCGGCTGCTTCGCTCCACTGCTTGGCTAGGTTCTTAGTCAGCTGGATGTCTTCGTCTTCCGTCCGTTTGTCGCCGCTCTTGAAGTCGGCACAGTGGTCTACGCATGCCGCTCCAGCAACAACGGCGAAGGCAGCGCGCACTCCGGATGCATCCGATTAAGGCTATGGATCGCCCCAGCCAGCCCAGTCATCAGTCCCGGTGTGAACGCATCGCGCGCCATGCCGCCGACGATGCCGCCATGTTCCTCGATGGCGGAGACAACGCGTGCGACAGGATGAATCGGCTCCAGCGGACAGCCTTCCGGATCCCATTTCGCCGCGCGCACGAACAGTTCCCACAGCGAGAAGTCGCCATGACAGAGCGTGTGGCTGGAGCCCCATTTGTCTCGCGCTCCGGCGACGGCGCGGCGCAGCGTCTGCAGATATTTCGAATCACCGCTGCGCGCATAAAGATCACCGGCGGCCATGCCGATGCCCACGCTGCCGTAGCACCAGTTGTGGAAACTCTCTCGGCGTACGCCTTGTTGCGTGATGAACCAGTTGCCGATCGTCTCGTCGAATTGCTCAGCTTGGAGATGAAAACCGCGATCGGCTAGTGCTATCCAGCGCGTGCGATCGGCATCGTTACCTGCGCCGGTCAGCACCAGCCGTGCCAGCGACCAGGCGATGCCCATGGAGCCGTGCGCAAAGCCGCCGATCGGGTCGGGTGTGCGCACGGTCGGCCAGTGGGCGCTGTCGTCACGGATAACGGCGGTCGCTTCCAGATGATTCGCCGCGCGCGCAGCCAGGTTGAGCCAGCGTTGGTCGCCCGTCGCATCTGCCAATCCCAGCAAGGGTGAAATCGCGCCGGATGCGCCGCCAAGAATGTCGAATGCTTTGTCGCTTTCGAAACCCAGACGTTCCAGGGCTTCGGCGAAATGGATGGCGCGCTCAAGTGACTCCCGACGCGGTTGCAGATCATGCAAGGTCAGCCACGTCCAGATCTGCGCGCCGAAGCCGGTAAAGCCGCCGGACAGCTCCTGCGTCTCGTCCGCTTCCATCGCTTGCAGAACATGTAGCGAACCTTCCAGCGCTTCCGCGATGCCGGCTACCGGATCGGCGTGCCCGCGATCGGTTTCGTGAAGGTAGCCGGCCAGCGCGATCACCACGCCGGCCAGGCCGAAATAAAGATCCGTGGCCAGCGGCTGCACTTGCCAGCCGGCGCGATTCACTTCTGGTGTGATCCAGGTGATCGAGCCGTCCTTGCCGCGCACGGAAAGCCGCAACAAACGCTCCACCGCCTCGGCGGCCAGCTTGCGCCGACGCTGATCGAGATGATCGACGTACGGATGACGGGCCGCATAGCGACGTGCAGCGCGGTCGTCTTCCGGTTGGTCGTCGGAGAGATTCAGATGCGTGGCGACGAGCGCGCTGCGCACGGTGAGTTCTTCCAGTTCTAGTCGCATGGCGCGCCAGTCGGCCGCGGCCTCGTCGATGCGCGTGCGCGTCAAAGGCGCGGCGAAAATCGGCACGTCGCCATAACGCAGATCGTCAATTTCGGCAGCGATTTCCGCCGGTGTCGACGGTGCTTGCGGTACCACTGCCGCATTACGCGTCAGCAGATCGCATGCGCGCTCGATCGCCTTTGCTTCATCATGCAGCGAAGCGGGATGCCATAGCATGCGGCCGATTTCCACGTAAGCCTGCGTGGCGCGGCGAATATCGCGCGCCTGGCAGCCTTCGAAATCGACGAGCAGGGGAGTGAGCTCGTTCTTGGCGTCCAATTGTTGCAGCCGCGAAGTGACGTCGAGAAATCCGTCGCTGATGTAATTCCAGTATTTAGATACGTGGGGTTCTGGACTCGGATGGTTCTGCGCCGGCAGCACATCCGCGTCGATGATCTTAAGCCGTGCTTCCGTCGTGCCTTCCTGTGCAATGACGGGAATATGCACCTGCGGCTGCTCCCCGGGCAGCGCGCCGGCGGCCGACATATCAACGCCGAAAAACCCCAGCGCTGGAGCGCGGTACGGCACGATGCCCGTGCGCAATACGGAGTTGCGGATGAGTTCGGCGGCCGCATCGTAGGCGTCGCCGTAGGGCGACGGCTCGGCCTTGGGCAGCATGGAAAACAGGCTTTCCACGTCGATTACCACAGGGACTGGGCCGCAGGCGATCAGGTTCTCCTGATGAATATCGGTGCCGCCGAGCAGACGCAGCACCGCCAGCCAATGCCCAAGGTTGCGATAGAACACGCGCAACTCTTCGTCGCTATTGCAATAGCGGTGCGCGACGAACGCGGCCCAGCCATAGTCGCCGCGCTCAAGCACGGCAGGCGCGCAAATACGCTGCGGATCGTCGCCGAAGATGCGCGCCAGAAATGTTTCCAGCACGCGGTCGATGCGCAACGACCGCGGCTTGTAGATCACTTCGCCGCCTTCGAGCGACAGCCGCGCCACCGATTGGCCGCCGCCATGCAGATCGCCCTGGCCCAGGCGCAACGCGATCAGGCATCCTTTCGGATGGCCGGGGAGTTGTGCAAGCAGCCCGCGATCGGTGACGAACCTTGTCACCAGCGCTTCGATGGCGCGGCGTTGCGCATTCAATGCGCGCGAAAGACGTTCGTGCAGAAAAGGGTAGCGATGGTTCAGATGATCCAGGAACTGCGGTTGAAGCGCCTGTTCCACGAACTGCGCGAAGCGGCCCGCTTCATCGGGCGCGGTGAGTTCGCCCATGCGCTTCGCAGCATGCAGCTCTAGCAACAGTACGCGATTGAGCTTGAGGCTGGCGTTGGTGTTGAGCGCATCTTCTGCGGCATTGCTGATCAGTTCCATTTCACCGGGCGCCAGCGCCGATGAAAGCTCGGCTAGCCTTGCGGAAAACATGGCGCGAACGGGCGTGGTGAAACTCAGGATAACGGGGGCAAAAGAATCGGATGTATTCGTTTCGGCCGTCGTTGACACAGACAGATTCCTTGCTGTGGCTGTGGAAAAAACGCATGCACCGGAAACAGATGAAGTGCCAACGCGCAGCGCATGGCACGAGTAAAAAGGGACGCTGCGCGTTGGCAGGTCAGATCAACAGCAGAAGCAAATGCTCGCGCAAAGTTTGCCGCTGTATGAGCACGAGGTGGCGCCCGAGATAAGCACCTTGCCAATGCCCGGATCGGTCAGTGCCGCTTCGGTCGCGGCAGCACCTTCGATGTAAAGCGGGCCTGCGGGATTGTCCAGGCCTTCATCACCACTCAGCCAACTCGAAACGACTTCATCAATCTGTTGCATAACTATCTCCTTTTGCGAAGCAAGAGTTAGAACAGCGAAGGCGTGGATGTCGGAAGCCACATGTCGCCCCGGCTCCCGAATCCGAGCCGATTCAGAACGTTGACACACATGGACACACGGTTTGCCCACGGGTGACGATCCCTTGCAAGCGAGCGGTTACGGGCAAACCGGCATTAACCTGCGCCGTGGGCAACCGCGATGTCAATCGACGGTGCGTGAGCTTGGAATGGCTGTCAAAAAAAGACGGTGAATCTTTATGGCTATAACCAGGCGAGCAGACGCGATGGGTTCAATTTTGCATTGCATCAACCGTTAGAGTTCGGGCGCTATGCGCTTGTGCTGGGCCGTGGATGAACCGTAAAATGCGTCGCTTTGGCGCAAGGTAGTCATCGCCCAGGTCGCGGCAGGGCAGGCGTTCGACGGTCTAGAGTTTGACCGGGGAAGTCTTTGATAATCCGCAGCTTGCAGTCCGGCGAACGATGCGAAAGTGGCGGAACTGGTAGACGCACTGGATTTAGGTTCCAGCGGGTAACCCCCGTAAGGGTTCGAGTCCCTTCTTTCGCACCACACCTTGCGCTTGATTTTGCGGGCGGCCGTGCCACCGCGGTGCCGTTACGGACCATTACAGGATATTCCAGGAGACGTCATGCAGTTTTCGGTTGAAAATGTCGGCAAGCTCGAGCGCAAGCTCACGGTCAGGTTTCCGGCAGAGCGCTTCGAGTCGCAGGTCAGCGCGCGCATCACCGAGATGAGCCGCACGGTGCGCCTGAAAGGCTTTCGTCCGGGCAAGGTGCCCGCCAACGTGATCCAGCAGCGCTTCGGCGCGCAAGTGCGTGGCGAGGTGCTCTCCGACCTGATCGGCAGCACGCTGCGCGAGGCCTTCGAGAAGGAAAATCTGCGCCCCGTCGCCAACCCGGCCATCGACACCACCGGCCAGCCGGAAAACGGCGAGATTGCCTACACGGCCACTTTCGAGGTGATGCCGGAATTCCCGGAAATCGACGTTTCCGCGCTGGAAGTCGCCCGGCCGGTCGCTGAAGTGACCGACGCCGACGTCGAGAAGATGATCGAAACCTTGCGTCAGCAGCGCCGCAGTTTTCAAGAAGTCGAGCGCCCCTCCGCCGAGGGCGATTTCGTGATGTTCGAATACGACGCCGTGGCCGGCGACTACCGCTTCCCAGCCGAGGGCCAGGAACGTGCCGGCAGCGTGCTGGGCTCCGGCACGTTGTTCAAGGCGCTGGACGGTGCGCTCACCGGCCACAAGGCCGACGAAGTGTTCGAGAACGACATCGAATTCCCGGCCGACTTCCGCAACGACCAGCTTGCCGGCAAGACCGCCAAGGTCAGCTTCAAGATCGTGAAGGTGCAGGAACCGAAGCTTCCGGAAGTGGATGCCGAGTTCATCAAGCAGTTCGGCATCGACGACGGCAACTTGGAGCATTTCCGCAAGGAAGTGCGCTCCAACCTGGAGCGCGAACTCAAGGCCGCACTGATGGGGCGCCTGAAGTCCCACGTGGCCGAAAAGCTGGCCCAGGCTTACGGCGACCTGGAAGTGCCGAACCTGATGGTGCAGGGCGAAGCGCGCAACCTGGCGGCTGGCAGTGTGCCGCGCGGCCAGCAGCCCCCGCCGCAGCTGGTGGATGCCGCCGTGCCTGCCGCGCGCCTGCGCGTCATCGCCGGCTTGCTGATGGGCGAGATTGCCCGCAAGAGCGAGCTGAAGCTGGATCGCACGCGCCTGGCCGAGCAGCTCGCCGCGATCGCCTCGACCTACGAGGAGCCGGAGAAGGTCATTGAACTCTACAATGGCGATCCCCAGTTGATGTCGGGGCTGCAGAACCGCGTCATGGAAGATCAGGTAGCCGAGTGGGTGGCCGAGCACGCCAAGACCACCGTGCAGAACCTGAGCTTCGACGAAGTAATGCGTCCGGTCGGCGCCTGAGACGATTCGATCAGGCCCGGCGAACCCGCCAGAGCGTGAAGGGAGTGCCCTCTCGCACTTCCCAACGCACGACGTTCGATCCTAGTTCGAACCTGAGCGTCGCGAATCGAGCATGCAAAAACATGCTGGATTTGCGGGTGGTTTCGTCGGCTTCGCTAGCGGAGGGATTTCCCGACCTGCTAGTCTGGCTCGATCATACGAATCGCCATTAGTCCCCTATCCGGAGTGCCGCACGCATGGCCATGGACCCGATCCAGAACCTCAACCTGGTGCCGATCGTCGTCGAGCAGACCGCTCGCGGCGAGCGTTCGTATGACATCTACTCGCGCCTGCTGAAGGAACGCGTGATCTTCCTGGTCGGTGAAGTGAACGATCAGGTAGCCAATCTGCTGGTGGCGCAGATGCTGTTCCTTGAGTCGGAAAACCCCGACAAGGACATCCATCTGTACATCAACAGCCCTGGCGGCGCGGTCACCGCGGGCCTGGCAATCTACGACACCATGCAGTTCGTCAAGCCTGACGTGAGCACGATGTGCGTCGGACAGGCCTGCAGCGCCGCCTCGCTGCTGCTGATGGCAGGCGCCAAGGGCAAGCGCTACTCGCTGCCCAACTCCCGCGTGATGATCCACCAGCCCTCGGGCGGCGCGCGCGGTCAGGCCACCGACATCGAGATCCAGGCCCAGGAAATCCTGTATCTGCGCCGCCGGCTGAACGACATTTACGTCCACCACACCGGTCAGTCCCTGGAAAGGATCGAGCGTGACATGGAGCGTGATCGCTTCATGAGCGCTGAGCAGGCCAAGGAATACGGGCTGATCGACGCCGTTCTCGACCGGCGTGCCGTCGAAACGGTTAAGTCGGCCTGATTACGGCCGATGCTTCATCCATAACGGGGTCCCGCGTCCGGGTGCGGATTTGGGACCCTGTGCTATTCTCGACCCGTACCGGGATTTTCCAGCAGGATCAAACGAATGACTGACGAGCGGCAGGGCCGTTCCAACGACAGCGGCAAGATTCTTTACTGCTCCTTCTGCGGCAAGAGCCAGCACGAAGTGCGCAAGCTGATCGCGGGTCCATCCGTGTTCATCTGCGACGAGTGCGTGGAGCTGTGCAACGACATCATCCGTGAGGAGCTGGAAGAGAAAGCCGCCTCCGGGCGCAGCCAGCTGCCTAAGCCCAAAGAGATCATGGAGACTCTCGACCAGTACGTGGTCGGGCAGACGCGCGCCAAGAAGGCGCTGGCCGTCGCGGTCTACAACCACTACAAGCGGATGGAGTCGCGCCAGCGCAGCGATGATATCGAGCTGGGCAAATCCAACATCCTGCTCATCGGCCCGACCGGCTCGGGCAAGACGCTGCTGGCCGAAACGCTCGCGCGCCTGCTCAACGTGCCGTTCACCATTGCCGATGCCACCACGTTGACCGAGGCCGGTTACGTGGGCGAGGACGTGGAGAACATTATCCAAAAGCTGTTGCAGAAGTGCGACTACGACGTGGAGAAGGCGCAGTCGGGCATCGTCTACATCGACGAGATCGACAAGATCTCGCGCAAGAGCGAAAACCCGTCCATCACGCGCGACGTCTCCGGCGAAGGTGTGCAGCAGGCGCTGCTCAAGCTGATCGAAGGCACGCTGGCTTCTGTGCCGCCGCAGGGCGGTCGCAAGCATCCGCAGCAGGAATTCCTGCAGGTGGACACCAAGAACATCCTGTTCATCTGTGGCGGCGCGTTCGCCGGCCTTGAAAAGGTGATCCAGCAGCGCTCTGAAACCACCGGCATCGGCTTCTCCGCCGAAGTGCGTTCGAAAGAACGTACCGAAAATCTCGGTAAGGTGCTGGCCGAAGTGGAGCCGGCGGATCTAGTGCGCTTCGGACTGATTCCGGAATTCGTTGGCCGTCTGCCCGTGGTGGCCACGTTGGATGAGCTGGACGAACCTGCGCTGGTGAAAATTCTCACGGAGCCGCGCAACGCTGTCACGAAGCAATTCCGCAAGCTGTTCGAAATGGAAGGCGTGGAATTGGAATTCCGTCCGGAAGCGCTGCAGGCCATTGCACGCAAGGCGCTCAAGCGCAAGACGGGCGCCCGTGGTCTGCGCACCATCCTCGAGCAAGTACTGTTGGACACCATGTACGAGCTGCCCTCGCTGGAACATGTGAGCAAGGTGGTCGTGGATGATGCGGTGATCGAAGGCCAAGCCGAGCCGTATCTCATCTATCGCGGAAACTTGCAGCAACAGGCACGCATCAGCAGCGAAAGCGGCGACGCAGCCGCCTGATCGCCAGCGTAATGGCCTATCACGGCCCCGGCGGGTTTCCGCCGGGGCCGTATGTTTTCTGTGACAGGGCTGACTCTTGTATGCGCCCTACCACGCCTCCACTTGACGAGTTAGTGGCCTCGGCGCAGTGTCGGGGTCGCCAGCACAGCGGCACAGGGTGTGCCGCGTGAATTCGGTTGTGTAACCGGATTCGGCTGGCGCTGAAGAACGGCCAGGACAGCCGTTCAAAGATTGTCCAAACCTTATTCGCGAGAGACTCCCAGCGATGGCAAAAAGTGCCGCAATCCCCACCACTACTGGCGCTGCTTTGGATGTACTGCCGGTACTTCCGCTGCGTGATGTGGTCGTGTACCCGCACATGGTGATTCCGCTGTTTGTGGGGCGCGACAAATCCATGCGTGCGCTTGAGCGCGCGATGGAAGGTGAACGCCAGATCCTGCTGGTTGCGCAGAAGAGTCCGGATATCGACGATCCGGCCATCAAGGATCTGCACCAGATAGGCACGCTTGCCGGCGTGCTGCAACTGCTGAAGCTTCCCGATGGCACGGTAAAGGTGCTAGTCGAGGGTCAGTCGCGCGTGGCGATCGAGGAGTACCACGACGAAAACGGCATGCTCACCGCGAGTTCGCGCGTCATCGAGCCCGTCTACAACATCAAAGAGCGCGAGCTGGACGTCGTATCGCGCACGCTGGTGTCGCTGTTCGAGCAACTGGTCAAGCAGAGCCGCAAGCTGCCGCCGGAAGTGCTGGCGACGCTGTCGGGCATCGACGATCCTTCGCGCTTGGCCGACTCCATCGCCGCGCATCTTTCTGTGCGCATGGCCGATAAGCAGAGAGTGCTGGAAACCGCGGACGTGGGTCAGCGTCTGGAATTGCTGATCGGCTTGGTCGACGGCGAAATCGATCTGCAGCAGGTAGAAAAGCGCATTCGCGGCCGCGTGAAGTCGCAGATGGAAAAGAGCCAGCGCGAGTACTACCTCAACGAACAGATGAAGGCGATCCAGAAGGAGCTGGGCGAGGGCGAGGAAGGCCCGAACGAAATCGAAGAACTGCAGAAGAAGATCGAAGACGCCGGCATGCCCAAGCCCGTGCTCACCAAGGCGCGGCAGGAGTTCGGCAAGCTGCGGCAGATGTCGCCCATGTCCGCCGAAGCCACCGTGGTGCGCAATTACCTCGACTGGCTGATCGGTGTGCCGTGGAAGAAGCGCAGCAAGGTGCGCAAAGATCTCGCACTCGCGCAGCAAGTGCTGGATGCCGATCACTTCGGCCTGGAGAAGGTGAAGGAGCGCATCCTCGAATACCTCGCGGTGCAGCAGCGCGTTAGCAGCATGAAGGGTCCGATCCTGTGCCTCGTCGGCCCTCCCGGCGTGGGCAAGACTTCGCTCGGCCAGTCGATCGCCAAAGCAACCAACCGCAAGTTCGTTCGCATGAGTCTGGGCGGTGTGCGAGATGAAGCCGAAATCCGTGGCCATCGCCGCACCTACATCGGTTCGATGCCGGGCCGCATCGTGCAGAACATGAACAAAGTCGGCAGCAAGAACCCGCTGTTCGTGCTGGATGAAATCGACAAAATGTCGATGGACTTCCGCGGCGATCCTTCGTCGGCGCTGTTGGAAGTGCTCGATCCGGAGCAGAACCATACGTTCAACGATCACTATCTGGAAGTCGATCTCGATCTTTCCGAAGTGATGTGGGTCGCCACCGCGAACTCGCTGAATATTCCAGGCCCCTTGTTGGACCGTATGGAAGTCATCCGCATTCCGGGTTATACCGAGGATGAAAAGCTCGCGATCGCACAGAGATATTTGCTGCCGAAACAGGTCAAGGCGAACGGCCTGAAGTCCGAAGAAGTTTCCATAGACGAAGAAGCTGTGCGCGATATCGTGCGCTATTACACGCGCGAATCGGGCGTGCGCAATCTGGAGCGCGAGATTTCCAAGATCTGCCGCAAGGTGGTCAAGCAGATCACGTTGGGCGAGCTCAAGGACGGCGCCGAGCCTGCCAAGGTCGAGAAGAAGAAAGCAAAGGCGGCTGTGTCTGGCAAGGTGAAGGTGAATTCCGACAACCTCGAGAAATATCTCGGTGTGCGTCGTTTCGACTTCGGCCGCAAGGAACTACAAAACGAAGTCGGTCTAGTCACCGGCCTGGCGTGGACGCAGGTCGGCGGCGATCTGCTCAGCATCGAAGCATCGATCGTGCCGGGCAAGGGACGTCAGATACACACCGGCCAGCTCGGCGATGTGATGAAGGAATCGATCCAGGCTGCGTTGTCGGTGGTGCGCGCGCGCGCCAACCAGCTCGGCATCGATCCGGATTTCCACGAGAAATTCGACCTGCATATCCACGTGCCCGAAGGCGCCACGCCGAAGGACGGCCCGAGTGCCGGCATTGCGATGTGCACCGCGCTCGTGTCGGCGCTGACCAAGGTGCCGGTGCGCTCCGAAGTGGCCATGACGGGTGAAATCACGTTGCGCGGTCGCGTGCTTCCGATCGGCGGCTTGAAGGAGAAACTGCTTGCGGCGCATCGCGGTGGCATCACTACCGTGATCATTCCGGACGAGAACCGCAAGGATCTGGCCGATATTCCGGAAAACATCACCAGTTCGCTGGACATCCATCCTGTGCGCTGGATCGATGAGGTGCTCGACATTGCGCTGGAGCATCCGCTGCAGCCGCTGCCGGCCAAGGAACCCGCTGAAGCCGCTGCGGCATCCGCCACGACGACCGAGGCGGTGCCTCAGCAGCACGAAGATGGGGCCGAAACACCCGCTCGGCCGCATTGATTCATCCGTGTATCAATGATCTGCGATAGGCGGCACGTTCCACGTGTCGCCTGTTTCGTGTTTGCGCATAGCACGACCGGGCGGCGTTTGCATAGCGTCTCGCCGTGCGCGAATACGCACCGCTGAACCGCTGCAATGCGTTGGTATTGCTTGTATTGCGGACCCTGGGGGGCGCTGGTATAAAGGCTCACCGTCATCCTGCGCTTTAAGCCGATGCACAGCGATGCGGGTCTGCGTGGCAGCGCCCTGCACGATTCCCATGTCCTTTCCCGCGTTGTCCCATTCCCAATCTTGCCGCGGGCCGAATACCTGTTTAAGGGAGTAACTCAATGAATAAAACCGATCTGATCAATGCCGTCGCCGAAAAAGCCGAACTGACCAAGGCTGACGCGGGCCGTGCACTCGAAGCGTTCTTCGAGACCGTGCAGAAGGCTCTGCAGAACGGCGACGACGTCTCGGTCGTCGGCTTCGGTACCTTCACCGTGCGCAGCCGCGCCGCCCGTACCGGCCGTAACCCCCGCACGAACGAGGAGATCAAGATCGCCGCGTCCAAGGTTCCGGCCTTCAAGGCTGGCAAGACGCTCAAGGACGCCCTAAACTAAGCGGCCCGCTAGGGTCCGGGGTGCTTAGCTCAGCGGTAGAGCGTCGCCCTTACAAGGCGAGGGTCGTAGGTTCGATCCCTACAGCACCCACCAGAACGTGGAGCGGTAGTTCAGTCGGTTAGAATGCTGGCCTGTCACGCCGGAGGTCGCGGGTTCGAGTCCCGTCCGCTCCGCCACGGTTTGCAAGGGCGCCCCCGTGGCGCCCTTGTCGTTTAGGTCACGCGCGGCAACGCGCAAAATATCATCGCGGGAACAACCCATGCTGCAGTCACTACGCGACAAGATGCAAGGATGGCCGGCCATCATCGTGCTGGGCGTCGCCGTATTTGCCATGTCGTTCTTTGGTATCGAGGGTTACTTCAACTCGCACATCGAAACCTTCGTGGCCAAGGTCGGCAAGCGCGAAGTCGGCCAGCAGCAGTATCAGGACACGATCAACCGCATCCGCCAGCAGCAGCGTGCGCAGATGGGCGATCAGTTCGACGCGAGCCTGTTCGACAAACCCGAGTTCAAGCAGCAGGTACTGGACGAGCTGGTTAGCCAGCAGTTGCTGCTGCAAGCCAATGAAGACCTTGGCATGCGCGTTTCCGATCAGGCGTTGCGCGACGCAATTGCGTCGCAGCCGGCGTTCCAGATCGATGGCAAGTTCGACGGCAACATGTATCGCGCGCAGCTGGCTGGCGCGGGCATGACGCCGCAGATGTACCAGGACAACCTGCGCACCTCGCTGGAAGGCAGCCTGCTGCAGGATGCAGTCACTGGCAGCACCATCGTGACGCCTGCCGATATCGATCGTTATCTCGGCATCAAATTGCAGCGCCGCGACATCCGTTATTTCGTGCTACCGCGCCCGGCGCCCGAAGACAGCCAGGTGACGGATGCGCAGGTGCAGGATTACTACAAGGCGCACCAGGCGGATTTCATGAATCCTGAGCAGGTGTCGCTGAAATACATCGAGGTGAACGGCGCGGATTTGAAAGCCGACACACAGCCCACCGATGAAGAATTGAAGAAGCGTTACCAGCAGGAACTGTCGCGTTTCGGCATGCCGGAAGAACGCGAGGTTTCGCACATCCTGATCAACGTGCCCAAGAACGCTACACCTGCGCAGCAGAAGGCCGCGCTAGAGAAGGCCGACAAGATTGCCGCCGAAGCCGCGCCGGCCAATTTCACCAAGCTGGCGCAGCAGAATTCGGACGACCTGGGTTCCAAGCTGCAGGGCGGTGACTTGGGCTGGCTGCAGAAGGGTGTGACCAATCCCGCCTTCGATGCGGCGATGTTCGCGCTGCAAAAAGGGCAGATTTCCAAGCCAGTGCTGTCGGATGAGGGCTACCACATCATCTACCTGCGCGACATTCGCAGCGGCCAGACCAAGCCGTTCGAAGAGGTTCGCGGCCAGTTGCTGAAGGAAGCAACGACAGGCGAGCGCGACCGCGTGTACAACGAAACTGCGGGCAAGATGACCGATCTCACCTCGCAGAATCCGGGCTCGCTGGAACCGGCGGCGCAGGCGCTGAATCTACAGATCAAGGAAACGCCGCTGATCAGCCGTGAAGGCGGGCAGGGCATCGCCGCCAATCCCAAGGTAGTGGCCGCCTCGTTCTCCAATGACGTGCTCGCCGCTGGCAACAATTCCGCATTGATCAACCTCGACAAGACTGACTCGGTAGTCGTGCGCGTCAACAAGCATGTCCCCGCATCGGCCAAGTCGGTTGCCGAAGTCCACGATGCGATTGTGCAGAAGATTCTCGACGAGCGCATCGCCGAAACCGCGAGCAAGAAGGCTGAGGTGCTGGTGCAGCGCTTGAGCAAGGGCGAGGACATCGTTGCGCTGGCCAAGGCCGAGCATGCCGATCTGCAGAGCGTGAACCAGGTGCAGCGCGTGCAGCCGGGCGTGCCGCCGCCGGTGCTGACGCAGGCGTTCAAGACACCGCATCCCGTCGCCGACGGCAAACCGCAGTACGCCAATGTGGCGCTGGATCACGGCACGTATGCTGTGCTGGCCGTTGACAAAGTTGAAGCCGGCGATCTTTCCAAGATGACTGCCGATGATCGTCAGCAGCTTTATCGTCAGATGGTGCAGGCTTACGGCGGTGTCGAAACGCAGGGTTTCGTCGATATGCTCAAGGCCAAGACCAAGATCGAGATTGCCAAAGACCGCATGTAATCAGCAGTGGGTGTGATTTGCGAAAAAGGCGGCTCTTAAGGGCCGCTTTTTTTGTTGGATCAAACGCCGGTCATGCCGAGAATATTGTAGCCCGCATCCACATAGGTGATTTCGCCGGTTATGCCTGAAGCAAGGTCGGAGCATAGGAAAGCCCCCACATTGCCAACTTCGTCGATCGTCACGCTGCGTCGAAGCGGCGCGTGCTGTTCCACGTGTTCGAGCATCTTGCGGAAGTTGGCGATCCCGGCGGCGGCAAGCGTCTTGATTGGCCCGGCGGAAATCGCGTTGACGCGGGTGGTTTCGGGCCCGAGATTGAAGGCGAGGTAGCGTACGTTCGCCTCGAGGCTCGCCTTGGCCAAACCCATGACGTTGTAGTTATTGAGCGCGCGTTCCGCGCCAAGATAGGTAAGAGTAAGAATGGCGCCATTGCGCCCTACCATCATGGGCCGTGCGGCCTTGGCCAGCGCAGCGAGGCTGTAACTGGAAATGTCATGCGCCATAGCGAAGTTCTCGCGCGTAAGTCCATCCAAGAATTCGCCCTGGATGGCCTCGCGTGGCGCGAAGCCGATTGAGTGCACCAGGATGTCCAGGCTGTCCCAATGCTTGGTGAGCGTGGCGAACAATTGCTCGATCTGCGCATCGTCGCTGACATCGCAAGGCAACACCAGGTTGGAGCCGAACGCATTGGCCGCTTCGTCCACCCGATCCTTCATGCGTTCGTTCGGATAAGTGAAGGCGAGCTGCGCGCCTTCGCGATGCATGGCGTTGGCGATGCCCCAGGCGATCGAGCGTTGGCTGGCGATGCCGGTGATCAATGCACGCTTGCCGTGAAGGAAACCCATGCGCCGCCTCCCAAGTTCACGCACCGCGAATGCGGCAAGCGGAGTTTAGCAGCGGGTTTTCCTATGTGCTGCGGCGAGTATCAGTGCGGGTTTGGCTGGCTAATCCAGTTTAAGCACCTGGCCGGGCTTCAACGCCTTGCCATGCAGATGATTGAGACGTTCGAGCGTGCTGACGCTCATCGAATAATTGCGTGCGATCTGCCAGAGGCTTTCGCCGGAACGCACCACGTGCGTTCTGGCACGATGGGACGAGTCGGCTTTCGTGTCGTTCTCCGACTTGTCGGCATGCGTGGTCAGCAAGGGGATGTTGTCGGAAACGCTGGCCGTCATGTCCTGATCGTTGGCGATCTGCATCGCATTGCGCAGTTGTTCGGCATTGCGCCGCGGCAGCAGCAAATGTCCGGGCGCATCCGTACTCAGGAATTCACCTTGCAGCGCCGGATTCAGCCGCTTCAGATCACCGGTTTCCATGCCGGCGTGACCGGCGGCGTTGGACAGGGTCATGCCGTGGCTTACTTGCACAGTTTCCAGATGCTGATCGGCCGGAAGCGAGGGCAGTTCGACATTGAAACGGGACGGATCGCGCACTACGCAGGAGATCGCAAGCAATTTAGTGAGGTGTTCGCGCGTAATGCGCGGTACCGGAAGTTTGGGAATCGCCGGTTCGTCCGGCGGTGTGCCATGTTGCTGCACGAGTCGCTGCACACCGAATTCGCCGCGATTGAATGCATAGTCGACCAGCCGCCAGTCATGTAGCTGATTGTGGTAGTCGTGCAGCATGCGCATCACGCCGTCGGTGGAGGCGGATGTATCCAGCCGACCGTCATAGCTGTGGTCCACGTGCAGGCCCATCACGCGCGCTGTGCTTTGCACGAGCTGCCACATGCCTGCAGGCAGATTGCGACGACCGGGCACGGGCCGGAATTGGCTTTCCACCCACGGCAGCAGTACGAATTCGCCGGCCACGTCATATTTTTCCGCGGCTTGCTGCACATAGACGATTTGCGGCAGCGCGTCGCTCATCTGCGCTTCGAAGCGTTGCGGGTTTTGCGTATAGCGATGCGCCCATACCATGATCTGCGGGTCAGCATCGCAATCGGACATGGCAAAACTGCCGCGCAATTTGTCCCAGACATTGTTGGTCGTCACGTCGGGCGTCACGGACGGTACCGCCACTTGTGGTGAAGGCATGGACGGCGTGGGAGCAGGTGGTGGCGTGATCGTTGCCGGCGTCGGTACCGGCTTGTTTGCGGGCGGCGTGGCGCACGCGGCCAATAACGATGCCAAAGCAACGGGGAGTAGTCGTCGTGTGTGCTTCATGCTCGGAATGCGTCCTTGGCGGAGCGCAATGCGGCGAAGCGCGTGATCGGGTCATTGGCCGCACCATGCTGGCGGCACCAATCAATCACGCCTTCACTGTTTACGCGCATGAAGGGATTGCAGGCCAGTTCGCTCGATAACGTGGCAGGCACGCTTGGTTGATGCTGGGCGCGCAGACGCGCGACTTCATCCACACGTTGCTTGAGCGCAGCATTGTCCGGTTCCACGGTTTGTGCGAAGCGGCCGTTGGCGGCTGTGTACTCGTGGCCGCAGCAGACCAGTAGGTCGCCGGGCAACGCAGCCAGGCGCTGCAGCGAGGACAGCATCTGCGCGGGCGTGCCTTCGAACAGCCGGCCACAGCCGAGGCTGAACAACGTATCGCCACAGAGCAGTACGTCTTCGCTGGCGTACACGATATGGCTGAGCGTATGTCCTGGCACCGCGATCACCTGGAAGTGCGCCGAAGGTAGTTCGAGCTTCAGCGTGTCGCCATCCAACACGCGATGTGTCGCCACTGCGATGCGCGCGTCGTCGGGTGCATACACCGGCACGTCGTGCGCCTCGCGCAGTGCGCCGGCACCGCCGATATGGTCGTTGTGATGATGCGTCAGCAAGATCGCGCACAACGTCAGCTTGCGCGCGCGCAGGGCGGCCTCGACCGGTTCGACTTCGCCGGGGTCGACCACGATCGCGTGACCGTTGTCATCGTGCAGCAGCCAGATGTAGTTGTCGGCAAGCGCCGGTAACGGTACGACGTGCAAGGGCGATCTCCGCTGTTGCGGACACGCCGATCACGCTGCCTGGGGCTTTTCACGCCGTCCATGCAGAACGATCGGAGCATCCTTCGTATCGACTGGCGCAGGCGTCCGGCTTGCGCAAGAGGGCCGACTATAAGACCCATGGCGTCCCAAGATCGTTAGATAAGCGTTAATCGAAATATCGTTCGAATGCCGTTGAGGCATGGTTCGTCTTTGTGGAGCCAACGGCTAAACTCTGTGCACATGCTTCCGACAGGCCTTCAGTAGATGCGACAGCGCGCCCAGGACATCTATGCAAGTGCGCCCATGCGTCATCTGCTGGCCGATGAGACGGTGGCTTACATGCCCGACGTCCGTCGCTGCGCAGGCACTCGCGCCTTGCTGGTCTCCGCTGCAGCGGACGATGCGCCGCCGAACCCGCCTTACCTGGGTCAATGGATCACGCTGCGGCTCGCTGAAGGGCGACTTCGGGGCGATGTATGCGCCAGCGCCGACGAGCCGCTGCCGTTCACGGACGGTGCGTTCGACCTGATCCTGCTGCGTCACGCGTTGGAGTTGGCTCCGTTACCGCTGAACGAGATCGTGCGCGTACTGGCGCCGGGTGGGCTGTTGGTGCTTACCGGAGTCAATCCGTTGAGCGGATGGACACCCTGGTGGTTGTGGCGAACGCGCGGCAGCGAGACGCATGCAAGATCGCCTATTCAGCTCGCGGCGCGCTTACGCCGCGCGGAAGTGCAAGTGGAGCGCGTGCAGCGCGTGGGCCAGCTGTTGCCGCTATCCACGAATTCGACCGGTAAGCTACCCGGCTGGCTCGGCGGCGGCTACGTGCTAGTCGCCCGCAAGAAAGGCCCGGCGAGCGCGCCGACGCGGCTGCGTCCCAAGCCAGTGACGGCGCCGGTGCGAGCCGGCCTGGCGCCTGGTGCGCGCCGCAGCTCGGTAAGTTGAGCGATTGCCTGCAAGAACTAACAGCAAAGAAACGGAGCAGAACGCGTGGCGGAAGTGGAAGCGTTTACCGATGGTGCATGCCTCGGCAATCCTGGCCCGGGAGGATGGGCGGCCCTGTTGAGAGCCAAGGGCACCGAGCGATTGCTGAGCGGCGGCGAAGCGCAGACCACCAACAACCGCATGGAGCTGCTCGCAGCCATCCAGGCGCTTGAGGCGCTCAAGCGCCCGTGCCAGGTGGTGGTCACCACCGATTCCCGTTACGTCATGCAAGGCATCGAGGAATGGGTGCCGCGCTGGATCAGCAACGGCTGGCGCACCGCGGACAAAAAACCGGTCAAAAACCAGGATCTGTGGGAGCGATTGTCGACCGCAGCGGCCCCGCACAAAGTTCGCTGGCAATGGGTGCGCGGCCACAGCGGACACGATGAAAACGAGCGCGTGGATCAGGCCGCACGCGAGCAAGCCGAACAATTCAGGAAATTGGCATGAGACAGATCGTTCTCGATACCGAAACCACTGGCCTGGAAGTACGTCAGGGACATCGCCTCATCGAAATCGCTTGCGTCGAAATGGTCGAGCGTCGCCTTACCGGACGTAACTACCAGACCTATCTCAATCCCGAGCGCGCGATCGATGAAGGTGCACGCGAAGTCACCGGCATCGCGGACGAATTCCTGCTCGACAAGCCGCGCTTCAAAGAGATCGTGGATGAATTCCTGGCCTTTATCGACGGCGCAGAGCTGATCATTCATAACGCGGCCTTCGACGTCGGCTTCCTCAATGCCGAACTCGCGCAGGCCGGTGCTCATTACGGCAGCATCGCCGATCGCTGCAACGTGCTGGATACGCTGGCGATGGCGCGCGAACGGTATCCGGGCCAGCGCAACAGCCTGGATGCGTTGTGCAAACGTCTCGGCGTCGACAACTCAGCGCGCGATCTGCACGGCGGCCTGATCGACGCGCAGTTGCTGGCGGACGTCTATCTGGCGATGACGTCCGGCCAGGTTGGGCTGGATCTCGGCTTCGACGGCGGTACGGAAACCAGCGGCGCACGTGCTGTGATTACACCCGTGGTACTGGCACGCCGGCCACGCGTGCTGCGCGCCAGCGAAGATGAACTTGGTGCGCATCTGCAGCGATTGGATGCGCTGGACAAAAGCGCGGGTGGACAATCGATATGGCGCAAGCAGGAGTTGGAAGCGTAGCTGGATGGATTGGCGTTCGACTGCGCCAACCTGCGCGAGAGCATCAGCGCACTAGTGAATCCGCGCCAGTATCGCCGTGATGTTGTCGCTGCCGCCGCTTTCCAGCGCGGCGAGCAACAAGTGATCGAGGCATTCCTGCGCCGCCAGATCGCGACGGGCGAGGATCGTTTCGATGCGGCTGTCATTCACTTCTTCGGTAAGCCCATCGCTGCACACCAGAAAGCTCACGCCGGATTCGAGCCGGCCCTTCGCCATGCTGATATGCAACTGCTCAAGCGCGGTGATACCCAAGGCCTGCGTGAGGATATTGCGCTGCGGATGGCGCTTGGCCTGCGCCTCATCGATCGCCCCGGCTTCGACCAGGCGCTGCACTAGCGAATGATCGTGGCTGATCTGCCGCAAGCCGTCCTTCCATTGATAGATGCGGCTGTCGCCCACCCAAGCCACTTCGTAGTCCTGCTCAGAAAAACGGATGGCGGCGACAGTAGTACCCATCGGCAGGGCGTCGTCATAGCGTTGCGCATGTTCCAGCAGTCGTGAGGCAGCGCCGTGCACGGCTTCCGCCAATGATTTTCCCCTGCGCACCGATTCCGCGATGGCGTCTCGCGCCAGCGCAGAAGCCACCTCACCATGCTGATGTCCACCCATGCCGTCGGCGACCAGGAACAGGCCAAGCGCCGCATCGGCATAGTAGGTGTCTTCGTTGCGCGTGCGGCGCAAACCGACATGGGTTCCGTGTCCGAATTCGATCATGAGCATCCGCCGGGTGGGTGCGCGCAGCATGCCGGATGCTGAGGCGTGGCGCAAAAAATTCTATGTGAAAGATTTACATCGCTATGTGGCGAATCATCCTCTCCACCACTATTAAAACGACCCGAAGGGCGTTAAACGCGCTTTTGACGAATATTGCGAGATATCGGGTGGGATTGTTCGGCCCATCCATGGGCCTCACCCATCCGCGCTGCGCGTTCCGGGGCCAGCCTGCGGCTGTCCAAATTTGTTCCTGACAAATTTGTCGAACCATATGGGTTCTCATCAGGCCACCCCTCTCCGCCACTCACAAAAAAACGCCCACGAGGGGCGTTCTTTTGTGAGTGGCGGAGAGGGTGGGATTCGAACCCACGGTACGCTTACACGTACGCCTGATTTCGAGTCAGGTACATTCGACCACTCTGCCACCTCTCCGAAACGGTGCGTCTTGGTCGCGCGAGCCGGAAATGATACGTGCTGGCAGGGGCTGTGACAACTGGCTTCGGGGTTATTCGGGCCTGGGAGCAGGAGTGCCGTCGAGCCGGGCCGCCAAGCGCTGGGTTCGGGGTAGGTAGTAGTGGTTGGGATCCAGCGACAGCGCCACGTAGCGGGAACGTCCGACGATCTCCTTGCGTGGGAAGAAGCCCAGGTAGCGCGAGTCGAGGCTGTTGTCGCGGTTGTCACCCAGCAGCAGGTACTGGCCGGCCGGCACGACCGCAGGGCCGAAATCGCGCGCTTCGCTTGGGCGGTAGAGCGAAAGGCGGATGAGGTGCTGCATGGCGCCAAATCGCTCGACTTCATAGCGAGCCGGATCTTCAAGATCGTCGTGGATGCCACTGGCGGCAGCGGGTGAGTAGCGGGCAGCGACACCGTTAACGTAGAGCACGTTGTCGCGCATGGCTACTTCGTCGCCGGGGAGGCCGATCACGCGCTTGACCAGTCGCTCGTTGGCGGTATGTGAATCGAGCACGACGATGTCGCCGCGCTGCGGATCGGCCAGGTGGACGAGCGATACATGGGTGAACGGTACGCGGATGTCGTAGGCGGCTTTGTCGACCACAATGCGATCGCCGATTTGGATGGTGGGCTGCATCGAGCCCGTGGGCACCACGTTCCAGTCGGCCAGCGCGCTGCGGAACATCAGCATGCCGAGCATGAAGACGATGAAGCCTTTATTCCTGGATAACAAGGACAACATGTAGCGCATGGCGTACTCCTTGGCCTGCGGGACAGATTCCCGCGAGGAATGGACATCCAGGATGCGGCCAAGTTTCTGACGCCCAAAAACAAACAGGGCGATGTTGCCATCGCCCCGTTACTGCTTATACCGCAGCTTTCTTTTTAGCCAGCCGCAGCCAAGTATCGACCACGGTATCCGGATTGAGCGACACCGATTCGATGCCCTGGTCCATCAGCCATTCGGCCAGGTCCGGATGATCGGACGGACCCTGTCCGCAGATACCCACGTACTTGCCACGCGCACGTGCGGTCTTGATCGCCATCGCCAGCAGCTTCTTTACCGCCGGATCGCGTTCGTCGAACAGATGCGCGACCACGCTGGAATCGCGATCCAGTCCCAGCGTTAGCTGGGTGAGATCGTTAGAGCCGATCGAGAAACCGTCGAAGATATCGAGGAATTCGTCCGCCAGCAGCGCGTTCGACGGCAGCTCGCACATCATGATGATCTTGAGTTCATGCTCACCTTGCTTGAGCCCGTTCTTGGCCAGCACCTCGACCACTTTGCGGCCTTCGCCGAGCGTGCGCACGAACGGAATCATCACCCACACATTGGTGAGCCCCATTACTTCGCGTACGTACTTGACGGCCTTGCATTCCAGACCGAATGATTCGGCGAATCCTGCATCGACGTAGCGACTGGCGCCGCGGTAGCCGATCATCGGATTTTCTTCGTGCGGCTCATAGCGTTGGCCACCAAGCAGGTTGGCGTATTCGTTGGACTTGAAATCCGACAGGCGCACGATTACCGGTTTGGGATACACCGAAGCGGCAATGGTGGCGATGCCTTCGGCAAGGCGATCGACGTAGAAGCTCACCGGATCCTTGTAGCCGGCTATGCGCGCATCGATTCTCGCCTTGGTTTCAGCATCCTGTTTGTTGTATTCCAGCAGCGCCTTCGGATGCACGCCGATGTGGCTGGCGATGATCATTTCCAGGCGCGCCAGGCCGATGCCGGCGTTGGGCAGCATGCCAAAATCGAACGCGCGCTCCGGGTTGGCGACGTTCATCATGATCTTGAGCGGGGCTTCGGGCATGTCGCCGAGGTCGGCGGTGACGCGATCGAACTTAAGCTGGCCTTCGTAGATCGTGCCGGTGTCGCCTTCGGCGCAGGAGACGGTCACGTCATGACCATCTGGAATAGTCTCCAGCGCATTGCCGGTGCCGACCACCGCGGGCACGCCCAGTTCACGCGCGATGATCGCGGCATGACAGGTGCGGCCGCCGCGATTGGTGACGATGGCCGAGGCGCGCTTCATCACCGGCTCCCAATCCGGGTCGGTCATGTCGGCGATCAGCACGTCGCCTTGCTGCACTTTGTTCATATCGGACAGTGAGCGGATCACGCGCGCCTTGCCGCTGCCGATTTTCTGGCCGATGGCACGACCTTCCGCCAGCACCTTGCCTTTTTCGTTGAGATGAAAGCGTTCGAGCTGCGTGGCATGCGCACGCGACTTCACCGTTTCCGGACGTGCTTGCACGATGTATAGCTTGCCAGTGTGGCCGTCCTTCGCCCATTCGATATCCATCGGGCGCTTGTAGTGCTGTTCAATCACCAACGCCTGCTTGGCCAGTTCCTGCACATCCTCATCAGTGATGCAGAAACGGTTGCGGTCGATGGCAGACGTTTCCTCGATGCGCACGCGCTCCCCCGGTTTATCCGAATACACCATGCGCTGCTGCTTGGCGCCCAGGCTGCGGCGCAATACGGCAGGTTTGCCAGCTTTCAGCGTGGGCTTGAACACGTAGAACTCATCCGGATTTACCGCGCCTTGCACCACCATTTCGCCGAGGCCGTAGCTGCCGGTGACGAAGACCACCTCGCGAAAGCCGGATTCGGTGTCGAGCGTGAACAGCACGCCGGACGCGCCAACATCGGAGCGCACCATCAACTGCACGCCGGCGGAGAGGAACACGTCTTCGTGCTTGAAACCCTGATGCACGCGGTAGGCGATAGCGCGGTCGTTGTAGAGCGAGGCGAAGACTTCCTTCACCTTGTGCAAGACATCGTCGATGCCGACCACGTTGAGGAAGGTTTCCTGCTGGCCAGCGAACGAAGCATCCGGCAGATCTTCGGCGGTAGCGGAGGAACGCACAGCCACCGCGATGTTCTCGGCGCCTGCGTCCTTGCACAGCTTGACGTAGGCGTCGCGGATAGCTTGCTCGAGTTCGGCGGGCAGGGCGGTGTCGACGATCCAGCCGCGGATTTCCTTGCCGCCTTTGACCAATTCATCCACGTCGTCGACGTCCAGCGTGGCCAGGCGATCGGCAATGCGCTTGGACAGACCGCTTTTTTCGAGGTACTGCTGGAATGCATCCGCAGTGGTGGCGAAGCCGCCGGGTACCGACACCCCAAGTTGGGCGAGATTGCCGATCATTTCGCCAAGCGACGCATTCTTGCCGCCGACTTTGCCAAGGTCTGTCATGCGCAATTGGTCAAGCCAAAGCACCAGATCGTTCAAGGGAGTCTCCTCAAGAGCTCAATGGAAAAGCGGGGGCGGCGCGGGGACAAAACCGGCTGCGCAAGACTGGTATTGTCCGCTGTCGATGGTGCGCGGCACAAGAAGACCATTGCCGTCGCGCGCCGCGCCACCTGCATACCAGTCAGGCCAAAGTCAAACAAAGACACGGCTTCATGCATGGGTTATGGTGCAAAGCAAGGATCCGGATAGCCCACGGAATACGCATGCAACGCTCAGTTTTTTTCATTTCCGATTCCACTGGTATTACGGCCGAGACGATCGGGAACAGCATTCTTGCCCAGTTCGAAGGGGTGCAGTTCGAAAAGCATCGCCTGCCGTTCATCGACAATGCGCAGAAAGCGGAGAATGCCGCGCTGCGCATCAAGACGCGGTATGCGCAAAGCGGGCAACGGCCTATCGTGGTCAACACCATGGCTGATCCGGCGCTGTGCGAGATCGTGGCTACCAGCGGCGCGCTGATGCTGGACGTATTCGCGCCGTTCATCGGTCCGCTTGAAGATGAGTTGGGTACGCGCCATTCCGGCGCGGTGAACCGTTCTCACGGCTTGGTGGATTTCGCCAAATACGAGGCGCGCATCAACGCCACCAACTACGCGCTCAGCCATGACGACGGACTGTCGGTGGATTACGCGCAGGCGGACCTGATCCTGATCGGCGTGTCGCGCTCAGGCAAAACGCCCACCTGTCTGTACATGGCCTTGCATTACGGTGTGTGTGCCGCCAATTACCCTCTGACCGAGGAGGATCTGGAAAAGCTCGAGCTCCCGGCGCGCCTGCGCCCTTACAAGCATCGCCTGTTCGGCCTCACCATCGAACCCCAGCGCCTGGCGCAGATTCGCGAAGAGCGACGCCCGGGCAGCCGATATGCGACCCTAAAGCAATGCCGCTGGGAGCTGGAACAGGCCGATCGGTTGATGCGCCAGGGCAGCATTGGATATCTCAACACCACGCACGTTTCGATCGAAGAGATTGCGAGCAAAATCCTCGATCAGTTCGGTATCGAAAAAACCATGTATTGAAGGAGCCACCCCCAACCTTATGAGCGCCGTACTCGACCGCCGCACCGCCTTGCTACCAGGACGCTTCGAGTTCCTGATGGGGTTGTATGCCGAGAACTATCATCGGCTGACGCGCCTGTTCGCGCCGCAGCAGTTGGAGCTGGGCGACTATGTATCGGATGTCGACGATGGCCTGCCGGTGCATTTGGTGCTGCAGGAACGCCACCCGTACACGGTGGAACTGGAGCTCACCTACGGTTTCCTCGATGTCCAGACTGGGCGCCGCGCGCCGTCCGCGCAGTTGCGTATGTACAGCGACGCGCATGTGGCCGAGGCGTTGCATTGCCATCCGGGCCGCCACCTGTGGCAGGTGCTGGGGCCGTTTCCGCCGGCACATTCGGTGTTCCAGCATCGGCTGCAGATGAATAGTTTTCTTACGCGCTGGCTGGAATATCTGGCCGAGCAGGGGCATTCGGCGGGCACGCTGGAACGGGTGCCAAAGTAGCAATCATCGGGAAAGGGAGCCCGGAAAACGGGCAACAAAAAACCCGCAAGACGCGGGCTTCTTGGGTACAAATGGCGGAGCGGACGGGACTCGAACCCGCGACCTCCGGCGTGACAGGCCAGCATTCTAACCGACTGAACTACCGCTCCACGTTGTACAGCTAACCAGCAACCAACCCACTAAATCCATTTCCACTCTGCCCCGATGATCGGGTTGGAGTGGCGTCCCCACGGGGATTCGAACCCCGGTCGCCACCGTGAAAGGGTGATGTCCTAGGCCTCTAGACGATGGGGACGTATGTGTTGGTGGAGCCAGGCGGGATCGAACCGCCGACCTCCTGCATGCCATGCAGGCGCTCTCCCAGCTGAGCTATGGCCCCGCCGCTGGAAGCCAGAAAGAATAGGGTGGGTTCACAAATCCGTCAAGCTCTTTTTGGAAGAAAATTCATCGCCGATGGACACTCGCGCAAGCTGCGTTGTGCGCAGCGTGGTCGCTGCATCAGGTTAAGCTGTGATCGAGACATTTTTCTGAGCGCGGCATGCACGACATCGGCTTCATTCGCGACCTTGCACTGGTGATGCTCGTGGCAGGCGCCACGACGATTCTGTTCCAGCGGTTGCGTCTGCCTGTGCTTCCTGGCTACATCCTCGCCGGCATCGTGATTGGTCCGCATACGCCGGGTGTGCTGGTGGCCGATCCGCGTGCGATCAGCGACATCTCCAACCTGGGCGTCGTGCTGCTGATGTTTACTCTGGGGCTTGAGTTCAGCGTGCGCAAGTTGCGGCAGGTGGGCGGCACCTTATTGCTGATCACAGTGATCGAAGTGGGTTTCATGTTGTGGCTTGGCTATCAGCTTGGGTTGCTGTTCGGCTGGGGTGGACGCAATGCTTTGTTCCTGGGCTCGATCATGGCGCTGTCCTCCACCATGGTGGCGACGCGCGCGTTGATGGAGAACGGTTTTCGCCAATGGCCGTTCGCGCGGTTGGTGATCGGCATGCTGGTGGCCGAAGACATGCTCACCATCGTGCTGCTCACCTTGCTCACCGCGATCGCCATCAGCGGCACGGTGGAAACGGGAACGGCCATCAGCGTGGTGGGACACCTGGGCTTGTTCGTGGTGGCGGGGATGATCGTCGGCCTACTGTTATTGCCGCGGCTGGTGGATTACGTGGCGCGCTTCGATCGCGATGAAACATTGCTGGTAAGCGTGCTCGGCATTTGTTTCGGCACCAGCTTGCTGGCCGCGTGGCTGGGTTTCAGCGTGGCGCTTGGCGCGTTTCTGGCTGGCGCGGTGGTAGCTGAGGCTCGCAGCGCGGCGCGCGTGGTGCATTTGGTCGAACCGTTGCGGGATATGTTCGCGGCGCTGTTCTTCGTGGCGATCGGCTTGAAGATCGACCCGTCCCAACTTGTGCATTACGCGCTGCCCGCGGTGTGTATTGCATTGACCGTCATGCTCGGCAAGAGCGTGATCTGCAGCGTGGGGATGTTCTTGATCGGGCACGATCTGCGCACGTCGTTGCGCGCCGGCTTGTGCATGGCGCAGATAGGTGAGTTTTCGTTTGTGATCGCCACGCTCGGTCTCACGCTGCGCGCGGTGGATGATTTCATCTATCCGACCGCAGTGGCGGCTGCCTTGATTTGCATGGTGGCTTCGCCGTATCTCCTTCGTTCGGCGGATCTGTTCGCGCGGATAGGAAAGCACGTGATTCCGCGGCCGCTGCGATTGCTGATCAGCAGCTACAGCGGCTGGCTGGAAAATCTTCGGCCCGTCAATGAAAACGCTGTGCTGGCGCAGATGTTTCGCCGGTTGCTGTGGCATATCGCGGTGAACATTGCACTGGTGGTGACGCTGTTCGTGATCGGCGCTTATGTGAACGCGCACAACACGGCCTGGTTCGAGCGCTGGGGCCTCAGCCGCGACATGCGCCACTCGGTGATCTGGGCGTGCGCATTGTTTCTGTCATTGCCATTGTTGATCGCGGTCTATCGCAAAGCCGAAGCATTGGGAATGCTGCTGGCGGAGCTGGGCATACGCGAACGTTTCGCCGGGTCGTATACGCAGGCGATCCGGCAGGTTCTTGCGAAATTGATTCCGCTGACCACGCTGCTGGTGCTGGCGTTGCTGGTGGGTGTCCTGGGTTCGACGATCTTGCCGCCGCGCGGTGTAGCGCTTTCTCTTGTTGCAGTGTGCGTGCTGTTCGCAGTGATTTTGTGGCGTGGTCTGGTCAAGGTCCATGCAAGGTTGCAGGCTGCGCTGCGGGAGACGCTGGAAAAGCCTTCATCTCCTCCTAACGAATCAAGCTGAATGAGGATCGGTGCACAATTACGCGCCTGAACTTTTCGCAGTACCGGGGGTCAACCTTGAATCGTCGTTGCCAAGACCGAACTGGACACCGCACAATGCGGGGCCAGCCTCCATGTTGGGGGGAGGTCCGGCTCGGCACGCCGGCATATCCATGACTAGGGAGTACTAAATGAAGCATTTTCTGCGACCCACGCTGACGGCGGCTGCGCTGGCCGTTGTGCTGGGCATGACCGCTGGCGCGCAGGCCCAGACGTCCAGCGCTGGCAGCACGAGCACCACCGGTACGGTTGACAAGATCAAGGCCAGCACCGTGGTCGGCTATGAGCTGGCTGGTTCCGTGCCGCCGATCATGCGTGACGCCGTGGATCCGGCGACCGTGGCCAAGGCCGTTCAGGACGCGCTTTCCGGCAAGAAGCCGCCGATGAGCGAGCAGGAATTCAATTCCACCGCCCAGGCCTTCGAAGCGCAGCTGCGCAACAAGGCCAAGACCGAGTTCGATGCGGCCTCCGCCAAGAACAAGTCTGAAGGCGACGCCTTCCTCGCCAAGAACAAGAGCGCTGCGGGCGTGAAGACCACTGCTTCCGGTCTGCAGTATCAGGTGATCAGCCAGGGCACCGGCGCCCGTCCGGGTCCGAACGACACCGTGAAGGTGAACTACAAGGGCACCTTCGTGAATGGCGAAGTGTTCGACAGTTCCGAGAAGAACAATCCGCCGGGACCGACCTCGATTCCGCTGGCTCGCGTGATCCCGGGCTTCCGCGAAGGTCTGCAGCTGATGCAGGTGGGCGGCCACTACAAGTTCTTCATTGCGCCGAACCTTGCTTATGGTGCGGAACCGAACCGTCCGTTCCCGCCGAACGCTACGCTGATCTTCGACGTCACCTTGGTGAGCACCGGCCCGACACCGGCTGGCGCTGCGCAGGGCGGCGCTGGCGGCGCTCCGCAGGGTGGCGGTGGCGGCAGCGACGGTCAGTAATCGTCGCGATAGAAAGAGCTTTGCATGAACGGGGCGCGAATGATTCGCGCCCCGTTCGCTTTGCAGAGCCACAAACGCCTGTGTCGTTGACATAGGCGTTTCTTTTGGGGCTGTTAGAATCCTCGCCCCCCAACAAGGCGTTGATCCCCTACGATGAAAGTCACCATTTTTGGTACCGGCTATGTGGGCCTGGTCACCGGAGCCTGCCTGGCCGAGATGGGCAACCACGTCGTTTGCGTAGATATCGATGACAACAAAGTAGGGCGACTGAGTCGCGGCGAGATCCCTATCTTCGAACCGGGCCTCGAGCCGATCGTTCGGCGCAATCATGCCAATGGGCAGCTTGAATTCACCACAGATGCCGCGCAGTCCATCGCACACGCGCAGATCATTTTTATTGCCGTAGGCACGCCGCCGGACGAGGATGGCAGCGCTGACCTGCAGTACGTACTGAGTGTGGCCCGATCCATCGGGCAGCACCTGGATCGCTATGCGGTGATCGTCAACAAATCCACCGTTCCGGTCGGCACGGCCGATCGCGTGCGCGAAGCGGTGGCGGCGGAGCTGTCGGCGCGCGGCGTTGAGATCGATTTCGACGTGGCTTCCAATCCCGAATTTCTGAAAGAAGGCGACGCGGTCGAAGATTGCCTGCGCCCCGATCGCATCGTGATGGGCAGTTCGAGCGCGCGCGCTATTGCCCTGCTGCGCAAGCTCTATGCGCCTTTCAATCGCAATCACGATCGCACCGTGGTGATGGACGTGCGTTCGGCCGAACTCACGAAATACGCGGCCAACGCCATGTTGGCGACCAAGATCAGCTTCATGAACGAGATCGCCAACATCGCCGAGCGCGTGGGCGCGGACGTGGAGCTCGTACGCCAGGGCATCGGCTCGGATCCTCGCATCGGCTACCACTTCATCTATCCCGGTGCCGGCTATGGCGGCTCCTGCTTCCCAAAGGACGTGCAGGCGCTGGAGCGCACCGCGCGCACGGTGGGCTACGACGCACGCCTGCTCGGTGCGGTGGAGGCGGTCAATCACGACCAGAAGATCAAGCTGTTCGACTTCATCCAGCGCTACTTCAACGGCGACGTGCGCGGACGTACGATCGCCCTATGGGGGCTGGCCTTCAAGCCCAACACCGACGACATGCGCGAGGCCTCCAGTCGTCGGCTGATCGAAGCGCTATGGGAAGCCGGGGCCAAAGTGCGCGCGTTCGATCCAGAGGCACGTGAGGAAACGCGCCGCCTGTATGGCGAACGCAGCGACCTGGTGCTCTGCGACAGCGCCTATCAGACGCTGGACGGCGCCGATGTGCTCGCAATCGTCACGGAGTGGAAAGCCTTCCGCAGTCCGGACTTCGCCCGCATTCGCGCGATGCTCAGGGAGCCGGCGATTTTCGACGGGCGTAATCTATACGAGCCGTCCGTGGTGGAAGAGGCAGGCCTGGCTTACTACGGTATCGGACGTGGACGCAGCGTGGCGCGTCCGGAGTGATCATGAGCAGCGCCGAAGAACGTCTTACGGAACTGGAAGTTCGGCTCGCTTTTATCGATGATGCCGTCCAGGCACTGGTGGCGGCCGATGCGGAGCAATCCTTGCGCATCGCGACGCTGGAGCGCCTGGTGCGCGATATGCGCAACGAATTGGAAACTGTGCGGCTGGGGCAGGACCCTGATTCGCACAGCGAACCGCCACCGCCCCATTACTAAAAACGCATTACGCTATACCGGATTCGATCATGGCCGATTCACTGCGAGATCAGCTCTTAAAGAGCGGCATCGTCAAGCAACTTAAGGACGAGAAACGTCCGCAACAAACCGCTCCCAGGCCGCACGCTTCACCCGCCAAGGGCAAGCCGCCGCACAAGCCGAAGCCCGCGCGTAGCGACGGCGAAATCGATTTGGCCAAGGCCTACGCCATCCGCGCGCAGAAGGACGCCGAAGAACGCAAGCGCGTCGAGCAGGAAGCGGCCGAGCAGGCGCGCCTGAAGCGCGAGCGCAAAGCGAACGTGCAGAAGCTGCTCGAAGGCCAACTGCTCAACAAGGCCGATGCCGATCAGGTGCGCCACTTCGAATACGGCGGCAAGATTCGCCGCGTGTACGTGGATGCTGCGCAACTCGCCGACCTCAACGCCGGCAAGCTGGGTGTCGTGCAAAACGGCGGCCGTTATCTGTTGGTACCGCAGGCCGTGGCGGAGCAGATACGCGAGCTCGATCCGCACTTGGTGGCGTTGCTGGTGGATCCGGCAGCGGCGGGTGTGGATGACGATGGCATACCGGATGATTTGATGTGGTGAGTTGTCGGTAAGACGCTCTGGAAGGTTTATGCCACTGCTTCAATTCGAAGCGCGTGTCATTCCGGCGAAGGCCGGAATCCAGTTTGAATAACGTCGTGCGAAGCACACAAAACCAACTCTATGTTGAGTGCTTAGCACTGCTCATTTGTACTGGATTCCGGCCTTCGCCGGAATGACGGTGAGGAAGTGGAAGGTGGCGCTGCAAAGTTCGGGCTGACGAAAGAACTTATTCGGCAGCCGCTACCTCGAATTCCACCTGCTGCCTCAACGCAGGATGCTCCCAGCCGTTCTTCGGCAGGAAGCGCTCGCCATGCTGCTTCGCCAGCGTTTCGAGTTTCTGGCGAATCTTCTCGGCGCCTTCGCTGCGCACGTATTGAATCGGGCCACCGCGGAACGGCGCAAACCCTGTGCCGAAAATCACGCCCGCATCGAGTAGGTCGGCATCATCCACCACGTCATCGCCAAGGCAGGCGACGGCTTCGTTCACCATGGCGAGGATCATGCGATCTTGCAGATCCGGCGGCGGCGTGTAGTCAGGATCCACTTGCGGCTTCTGCGGCTTTCCGTCCTGCCAGGTGTACAAGCCTTGGCCGTCCTTCTTGCCGCGTTTGCCGGCTTCGAGTTTTTCTTCCAGTCCTGGTGGCAGTTCCAGGCCCAGGAACGGCGCCAGCTCCTTGCCGACTGAAGCGCAGACGTCCAGGCCCACGGTGTCGGCCAGTTCGATCGGCCCCATCGGCATGCCGAAGGATTTGGCCTCCTTGTCGAGCACCGGTCCCGGCACGCCTTCGTTGTAAAGGCGCAGCGCTTCCAGCAAGTACGGCATCAGGATGCGGTTTACCAGGAAACCCGGCGTGCCTTTCACCGCCACCGGTAGTTTGCCGATCGCCTTGCAGAAGGCCATGGCGCGTTTCTCGACTGCAGGATCGAGCCGGTCGTGACGCACCACTTCTACCAGCGGCATCTGTGCCACCGGGTTGAAGAAATGCAGGCCCAGGAAATGCTGCGGCGCCTTTAATCCCTTGCGCAGTTCGTCGAGTGGAATCGACGACGTGTTGCTAGCCAGGATTCCATTGCTTTGGCTCAGCTGGGGCTCGATCGTGGCGTACAGCGCTTCCTTCGCTTCCGGATTTTCGAAGATCGCCTCGATGGCGAGATCGGCGTGCGCCACCCCGGCGCCTTCTACGTCCGCGCGCAGGCGTCGGCTGGTTTCTTCCACTTTTTCAGGCGTTTTGAGCTTTTTCTCGTACAACGTGCGAGCGCGATCCAGCGCAGGCTGGATGAATTTCATCTCGCGATCCTGCAGCGTCACGTCGAAACCTTTGAACGCCGCCCACGCGGCAATATCGCCACCCATCACGCCTGCGCCCACGACGTGCACGTGACGAATGGCCGCATCGACGCCGCTACCTTGGCCTTTCAGGCGTTCTTGCAGGAAGAAGATGCGGATGAGATTACGCGCGGTGGAGGTTTCCGCCAGCTTGGCAACCGAGCGTGCTTCGAGCTTCAAGCGTTGCTGGATATTGCTACCACCGCGCTTCCACACATCGATCAGCGCGAAGGGCGCGGGGTAGTGCTCCTTGCGCACCTTCGCGGCGGTCTGCTTGATCACCATAGGCGCGAGGATCTGGCGCACCAGCCAGGTGTTGGTCGCCCAGGCCGTTGCACGTTGCGCGAACGGACGTGCGTGAGGATGGCGCAGCAGGGCGCGTGCCTCCGCCATCAGTTCGTCGGGACGCGCCAGCCGGTCGACCACGCCCAGGGCCTTAGCCTTGCGGGCGGAAAGCGCCTTGCCAGTCAGCATCACGGGTAGCGCTTCCGTTGCGCCGATCAGGCGCGGCAAGCGGGCCGATCCACCCCAGCCGGGATGGATGCCCAGCATCACTTCCGGCAACCCGATGCGGGTCTTCTCGTCATCGGCGGCGATGCGCTGCCGGCAGGCAAGGATCAGCTCGGTACCGCCGCCCATGCAGGCGCCCTGCACCACGGCCACCGTGGGACAGGGCAGGCGCGCCAGCGCTTCGAACACGCGCTGGCCGTTCTCGATGTTCTCCAGCACGGTGCCTTGCCGGGCGTATTCGACGAACTCTTTGACATCCGCACCAACCGCAAAGCCGTTCGATTTGGCCGAATGGATGATTACCCCGGTCGGCTTCTCGATGGCCAGTCGTTCCACGATCTGCCCCAGCTCGTCCAGCACCTCGCGGGAAATCGCGTTGACGCTGCTGTGGGCGCGGTCCAGGGTGAGGGTAACGATGCCGCTGTCGTCCAGGCTCGTTTTCCAGTGATTGAAGCGCAATCCTTCGAACATGGGGATAGGGGATGGCTTGGGAGAGGTTCACCATACCGTCCCGCAGCGATGATTGCGAGACGTACCATTCGGGCCGGTATGCCGGATGGATCACGCCTCGGCGCTTGGGCTATTGCGCTTCGCGTGCGACCGCGTAACGTACGAGTTGCGACAACTTCCCTTTGGGCGGTATGACTTCCCTGATGGCCCCCGCGCCGCTTGCCGGCAGCGATATCTACGAGCGCATCCTGACCGCACCCGGTGGGCTGGTCGTGCTTGAGCACGTCGACAGTGCGGCCCTGATAGAACAATTTCGCGCCATTGCACGCCTCAACGGGCAGTCGGTCTACGTCTGGCGGCCTGACGTTGGAATGGAAAACCTGCGCGAGGCGCACGCGCTCATTCCTGGTTCGCAGCGCGTGGGCAACGCTTTGCGCTATATCCAGCAAAGCATCCATTTCGGCGTCTACCTGCTTGCCCCGTTTCCCTTGCCGCTTGTGCCGACGGACAGCGCTCTGCTGCGGCAAATGGCTCGCGCGCCGGCCGGGCATGTGCGGCGGGTGGTGCTGTTGGATGCGCCTGCAGCGCTGGTTTCCAGTATCGACGACGTCGCCGTGCACCTGGGTGGCGCGGCGGATCCGGTCCAGCGTCCGCGCCTGCGTGATGGACGCTGGTTGCTGTGACCGCGGTCGCTTTTCAGGCAGGCATTCTGCTGGTGGCGTCCCAGCGCGAACTTCGTCGCGCGCTGTTCGATGTGCTCGATCGCGAAGGCCACCCGATGATCCATTCCGCGCGCGATACCACGCACGCGGCCATCCTGCTGGAAGGACGCGAGCCGCTGGCCTTGATCGTCGTGGTGTTCGAAGGCGATGGACGTTCCAGTGCCACGCTGTGCGAACAGCTGCGCCTGCTGCCTCCGTGCGTAGATGCGCCCATTATTGCCGTGTTGGTGGACGACGCCACGATCAAGCCCACGCAGCTGCCTGCGGCCATCGATGGCTGGCTGTACGCCTCCCAGATCGGCACGGAACTGATCGCCCGCTGGGAGCAATTGCACAGCCGAAAGCACATGCCAGCTGTGGAGCCCGCTGCGCGCACGCCGCAGGTGCCGTCGCTGGCCGCCGTGCCGGTTGCCGCCAACGACTATCGCTTCGTGTTTGAGGATGGCGATGGCGACTGGCTCATCGTCGATCCGGCTGCCGAGCGCGTGGTGGAAGCCAACCCCGCTTACGTAAGGCACAGCGGTCTGGCCAATAGCCTTTTGACTGGTACGCCGCTGTCCGAAGTATTGATCTTCGAAACCGTCGGCCTGGAAAAAGCCCTGTTCGACCTGGACCGGCGCTGGCTGGCATGTCGGCGCAAATCGGTGCGCGGGCACGATACCGGCGAAGCGAATCTGCGTCGCGTGCGCCACAACGGACGCGACATGGTGGCATTGCTGTTCCGCAGCGCCAGCGCCAGCGTGCGCCCAGGGGCCGCTTTGGCGGTGCTGGCGCGCCTGTTAACCGGTACGCACGATGATGCGAGTGTGCCGGAAGCAGCGCGGCTGCTGATGGATGACATGGAACTGGATTACCTCGCCGTGTGGTCTGCGCGTCCGGAGGAAAGCAGTGTGCCTGCACAGATCGTGCAGCGCTGGCGTGGCGAGGAGCAGATATGGCCGGGGCCGCAGTTGCAGAGTTCGCTGCGCTTGGTGCTCAGCGGCCGCACGCTGATGCATCCGAACGACGCCCGCCGACTGGCGGACGTCGACCCGCTGATTGGCTTGCTGGGCCTGCGCGGATTCGTCGGCCTGCCTTTGCTGGACGAACGGCGCAGCGTGTTGGGCGCTCTGTTGGCAGGCAGCCGTCATCCATTCAGCGAACCGGGCATCGTAGAACCCGTGCTGCATTGCGTTGCCGCGCATTTCGCGCATATGCTCGAACTGCGGCGCACGCGCGAGCAGGGACGTGCGGAAGGCTTGCTGGATGCGCTCACGGGTTTGCCCAATCGCCTGCTGTTCAACGATCGCCTGGATACAATCATTCGCGAAGCAAATCGCACCGGCGAAACCTTCGCCGTGCTGTTCGTGGACCTGGACCGCTTCAAGTTCATCAACGACACGCTTGGTCATGCGGTGGGCGATCAAGTGCTAGTCGCCGTCACGCAACGGCTGCGCAGCAGCGTGCGCGCATCCGACACCGTGGCGCGTTACGCGGGCGACGAATTCACCATCGTGCTGCGCCACATCGTGAAGACCGACGACGTGCTACGCGTCGCGGAAAAAATCGTGCAATTGATGGAAGCGCCGCTGCATCTGGAAGATGGTCCGGAACTACAGGTGACCGCATCCATCGGCGTGAGCTTCTTCCCGGAAGATGCGCTCGATGCCGAAACGCTGCTCAAGCATGCGGACGAAGCGATGTACGCGGCCAAGAGCAAGGGTCGCAACAATTATCGCGTCTACGACGTCAGCCCCGCGCAGGAGCAGCAGAACGCCGCCTTGAAAGCGCGGCTGCGTCATGCCGAAGGCAACGGCGAACTGCGGGTGTTCTACCAGCCGCAGATCAATGCGCAGAGCGAAGACATCGTCGGCATGGAGGCGCTGCTGCGCTGGGAGCATCCGGAGCTGGGCAACATCGGCCCCGGCTTCTTCATTCCCCTGGCGGAGGAAACCGGGCTGATCGTATCGATTGGCGAATGGGTACTGCGCACCGCCTGCAAGCAGGCCAAGGAGTGGGACGACCGTTTCGGCTTGCGCCTGCGGCTGGGCGTGAATCTCTCGGCGGTGCAGCTCATGCAGCCGGACTTGCCCGAAGTGGTGGCGGACGTACTGGAAGAAACCGGGCTCGATCCGGGTCTGCTCGAGCTGGAAGTCACCGAGAGCATCAGCATTAAGGCCGCGCCCAACCTGATGGAAAACATGCAGCGGCTACACAAATTGGGCTGCCACATCGCGATCGATGACTTCGGCACTGGCGCCGCCTCACTAGACTACCTGCGTAAGCTGCCCGCCGACCGCATCAAAATCGACCAGAGCTTCGTGCGCAACATCGGCGTCGATCCGGACGACGAGGCGATCGTGCGTGCCACCATCGAAATGGCGCATCGCCTGAAGCGCGGGGTGGTGGCCGAAGGCGTGGAGATCGAGCAGCACCTGCAGTTCCTGCGCGCCAATCACTGTGATGAGTTGCAGGGTTACCTGTTCTGCCGGCCCTTGCCGCAGACCAGCTTCGAGCGCCTGCTGGGCGAACGCGAGCGGCTCTTATCCGGACAGGGCCTCTCTGCGGTTCCGGCATAACCGCGTATGCCTGCTTGAGCCACATCTGGCCGGCCCTATCTTAAAATGCTGATGGACACAGCTCCCGCGTGCTGAACTTGCAGGCGCGGAGCGGGTCAGAGCAGCTCACCCATCCGACGGACGACATCCCGGTATGGTCCAGTGACGAAGGAGAGGGCCCGGATGGGCGACAACGAAACCGATAGTGCGCTGGTTGAGCGTGTACAAAATGGGGACAAGCGCGCTTTCGACCTGCTGGTGCGCAAGTACCAGAACAAGGTCATCGGCCTCATTTCCCGCTACGTGCACAACGCGGCCGAATGTGAGGATGTCGCCCAGGAGGCTTTCATTAGGGCCTGGCGGGCGATTGGCTCATTTCGCGGCGAGAGTGCTTTCTATACTTGGATGTACAAAATTGCCGTGAACACGGCCAAGAACCACTTAGTGGCGATGGGGCGCCGGCCGCCGACCGACGACATTGCGATCGAGGATGCTGTGTATGTACCGGGCGCCGACCGTATGCAGGAAGGGGCCACACCCGAACGCGAATTAATGCGCCAGGAAATTGAACAAACAGTGTTCGCCACTGTCCAAGCCTTGCCCGAGGAGCTGCGGACGGCCATCACCTTGCGTGAAGTGGAAGGCCTCAGCTACGAAGAGATTGCCGAGGCCATGGGCTGCCCGATCGGAACGGTGCGTTCGCGCATCTTCCGGGCACGCGAGGCGATCGATGAAAAGCTGCGGCCATTGCTTTCAGACCGCGAGGATCGAATGTCATGAGTGAAGCAAACATGGAAAATCTTTCCGCGGCCATGGACGGTGAGCTGTCCAGGGAGGAACTGCGCTTCTTGCTGCGCAGGCTCGACCACGATGCTTCGCTGCAGCATGCCTGGGCGCGCTACCACGTGGTGGGTGACAGTCTGCGTCGTCAGCTACCAACGGTGACCGGCGACGGCTTCGCGGCGCGCGTCATGGCCGCGATCGAAGGCGAGCAGGTGGCCAAGGCACCGAAACGGGATTGGCTGCGGCTGTCCCTGGGCGGCGCGATTGCCGCTAGCGTCGCGGTAGCGGCACTGATGGTGTCGCAGCCGACCGCTCCCGATTCCGAGCGGCCGGCCCGACTTGCGGCCAACGGTAGTGCCAAAGCATCCCCGGGCGCGCGTACCGTTGCCTCGCTCGCCGCGGCCAACGCCATCCGCACTAGCAACGACGTGCTGGCCGCCGTGCCACCGTCTTTGAGCCCTTATTCGGCTTCGGCATTGAGCCAGCGCGCTTCCGTCACGCTCGGCGATGCGGCCGACAATCCGTTGTTTCAGCGCTATCCCAGTCAGACGTATTCCATTCATGGCTACAAGGCGCTGAACAACCAAGATGGCAGCTATCTGCTGTTGATCGATACGCCTCAGGCCCGGCCTGCCGTACAAGGCGCGCGTTAAATAGCCTATGAAGCGGTGAGCGTTACCGCTCACCGCTTCCGTGCGCTGGCCGCCTAGGCCTTTCGCTTTCTTCATTGTTCCCCTCCCTCCCGTTCCACCCTTTGAGCCCTGGAGCGTGAAGAGGGGCGTCTAGAACCCGAGGAGGAGTCATGAGTTATTCCCGTCTCGTCAAGAGCCGTCTTTTCAGTGGTCTGCTGGGCTGTGCCTTAGGGCTGGGTGTCATCGCGCCGAGCGTCACGGCGTGGGCACAGGCTGTCCCAACGGTTGGTGGCCTGCCTGATTTCACCGGTATCGTCGAGAAAAACGCCCCTGCCGTGGTCCACGTGGAAGCTAAGTATTCCGGCCGCCGGCCGAAGAGCGCCGGCGGCGTACCGCTGCAAGGTATCGATCCTGGTCAGGCGGAAATCTTCCGCCGCTTCTTCGGCATGCCGATGATGCCGTCACCGGAAGAGCAGGCACGCACTTCGCTGGGTTCGGGCTTCATCATTTCCAGTGACGGTTACATCCTCACCAACAACCATGTGGTCGATCACGCCGACGTCGTGACCGTACGCCTGCAGGATCGCCGCACACTCACCGCAAAGGTGGTCGGCACCGATCCCACTTATGACATTGCGCTGCTGAAGGTCGACGCAGGCGGCGGTCTGCCAACGGTGACCATTGGCGAGTCGCGCTTGCTCAAGCCCGGCCAGTGGGTGCTCGCGATCGGCTCACCGTTCGGTTTCGACTACACCGTGACGCAAGGCATCGTGAGCGCGGTGGGACGCAGCCTCGGTGCCGGAGATCAGCCCAGCACTTCTTTCATCCAGACCGATGTACCAATTAATCGTGGTAACTCGGGCGGCCCCCTGTTCAATCTGCAAGGGCAAGTGGTCGGCGTGAATTCGCAGATCTATTCGGACACCGGCGGCTACCAGGGTGTTGCGTTCTCGATTCCGATCGATCTGGCGATGAACGTGGTCGACCAGCTCAAGACCAAGGGCTATGTCACGCGCGGCATGCTGGGCGTGGAGATCAAGCCGGTCGACGAAGATGTAGTGAAGGCGCTGAAGCTCGATAGCGCGAAAGGTGCGATCGTGGTCAGCGTGACGCCTGACAGCGCAGCGCAGAAGGCCGGCCTGCAATCGGGCGACGTGATCCTTTCCTACAACGATCACGACATCGTGCAGGGTACGGACCTGCCGCCGTTGGTCGCCATGACGAAGCCGGGTAGCTCGGTGCCGATCAAGATCATGCGCGACGGCAAGGAAAAGACCATCGATGCCACCATCGGCACCATGCCGCGCGATCAGAGCGCCCGTTCTGCGCTGGGCAAGGCTGCGCCGAGTACTGGATCCGATGCGCTCGGCCTGAGTGTGGAAAACATTGATTCGACTGCGCGCGGCCAGCTCGGCCTGAAGGCGGGCGAGGGCGTAGCCATTGCCAACGTCACCGGTCCGGTGGCCTCACAGGCCGGTTTGCAGCCGGGCGATGTGATCCTGATGGTCAATCAGAAGAAGGTGGGCAGCGTCGAAGCTTTCCGCGCTGCCACAGCAGGCGTGAAGCCGGGCGACACCATGCTGCTGCTGGTGCGGCGCGGCGATGCCAACAACTTCATAGCGCTGACCATTCCCAGCGACAAGAACGATTGATCTGCTGCATGAAGACCCGCCCGCACCGGCGGGTCTTCTTTATGTGGGTCAACGGCGTCCTGGGCCGGCGTTCTCAAACCATGCGATAATGACCGGCTAATATCGCCATCCCGGCGATAGCCGGCCTTTTGCATCGCGCGAGGCGGGAAGTTGACAGCGTGCCCATGGAACTGATCCGCAATTTCTCCATCATCGCTCATATCGATCACGGCAAATCCACGCTTGCCGACCGCATCATCCAGATTTGCGGCGGGTTGGCCGAGCGCGAGATGGAGGCCCAGGTGCTGGACAGCAATCCGATCGAGCGGGAGCGCGGCATCACCATCAAGGCTCAGTCTGTGTCGCTGCCGTACACGGCGCGGAACGGCAAGACCTACCAACTCAACTTCATCGATACGCCCGGTCACGTCGACTTTTCCTATGAAGTAAGCCGTTCGCTAGCTGCTTGCGAAGGCGCGTTGCTGGTGGTGGACGCCGCCCAGGGCGTGGAAGCGCAATCGGTAGCCAACTGCTACACGGCAGTGGAGCAGGGGCTGGAAGTGGTGCCGGTGCTCAACAAGATCGATCTGCCCACCGCCGATCCAGAAAAAGTGAAGGGCGAAATCGAGGCCGTGATCGGCATCGACGCCACCGACGCTGTCGCAGTCAGCGCCAAGACCGGCCAGAACGTGGTGGAAGTGCTCGAAGCCATCGTCGCGCGCATTCCCCCGCCGAAGCCGCGCGATACCGATCGTCTGCAGGCGCTGATCATCGATTCCTGGTTCGACAACTATCTCGGTGTGGTGTCGCTGGTACGCGTGATGCAGGGCGAGATCAAGCCTGGCGACAAGCTGCTGGTGATGTCCACCGGCCGCTCGCACGAAGTGAGCGAAGTGGGCGTGTTCACGCCCAAGCGCAAGAAGCTGGACAAGCTCTCTGCCGGTGAAGTGGGCTGGATCACCGCCTCCATCAAGGACGTGCACGGCGCGCCGGTGGGCGATACGCTCACTCTGGCTGGCAAGCCAGCGTCGCATCCGCTGCCCGGTTTCCAAACCATGCAGCCGCGCGTGTTCGCCGGCCTGTTTCCAGTTGCGGCCGACGATTACCCCGCACTGCGCGAAGCGCTCGACAAACTGCGTCTCAACGACGCCGCGCTGTTCTTCGAGCCGGAAAGCTCCGAGGCGATGGGCTTCGGCTTTCGTTGCGGCTTCCTTGGCATGCTGCACATGGAAATCGTGCAGGAGCGCCTGGAACGCGAATACGATCTGAACCTCATCACCACCGCGCCGACGGTGGTGTACGAAGTGCTCAAGAGCGACGGCTCGGTGCTCAAGTTGGACAATCCCGCGCATCTGCCGCCTTCGACGCAGATCGAGGAAATCCGCGAGCCGATCATCGTCGCGAATATCCTCACGCCGCCGGATTACATCGGCAACATCATCACGCTGTGCGAAGAGAAGCGCGGCGTGCAGCGTTCCATCCAGTACCTCGCCACGCAGGTGCAGATCAGCTACGAACTGCCGCTGGCCGAAGTGGTGCTGGATTTCTTCGACAAGCTCAAATCCGTGTCGCGCGGCTACGCCTCCATGGACTACCACCTGGAGCGTTTCGACGCCGGTCCGTTCGTGCGCGTGGATGTGCTCATCAACGGTGATCGCGTGGACGCGCTGAGCTTGATCGTGCATCGCAGCCAGGCCGACCGCCGCGGCCGTGACCTGGTCGAGCGCATGAAGGATCTGATTCCGCGCCAGCAGTTCGACGTGGCGATCCAGGCTGCCGTCGGCGCGCAGGTCATCGCGCGCTCAACGGTGAAGGCGCTGCGCAAGAACGTGCTCGCCAAGTGCTACGGTGGCGACGTCAGCCGCAAGAAGAAACTGCTGGAAAAGCAGAAAGAAGGCAAGAAGCGCATGAAGCAGGTCGGTCGGGTTGAGATTCCGCAGGAAGCCTTCCTTGCCGTGCTCAAAGTGGACAAATAGCGGAGCCAACGCATGGATTTCGATTTTTCGGCCATTCTGCTCGCCCTCACCGTCTTGTTCGGTGTGGTGTGGGGTCTCGATCGCCTGCTTTTCTACAAGCGGCGCAAAGCGCGCTTCGCCGCGTCGAACGAGGAATATCGGGACCCGGCGGCCGTGGATTGGGCCCGCTCGCTGTTCCCGGTGATCTTCGTGGTGCTGCTGCTGCGCTCCTTCGTGGCCGAGCCGTTCCGTATTCCGTCCGGTTCGATGATGCCGACGCTGGACGTAGGCGATTTCATCCTGGTCAACAAGTTTGCCTACGGTCTGCGCTTGCCGGCGTTTAACAACAAGGTGGTCGGCAACGGTGAACCCAAGCGTGGCGACGTGGTGGTGTTCCGCTTTCCCGGTTACATCTGCCAGAACGACAACGGCAAGACAGTGCGCAGCGGCGACATCACCTGCGCCGATCCACATGCGCCGGTGGTCAGCCAGAACTGGATCAAGCGTGTGATTGGTATGCCTGGCGACACGCTTGAAGTGCATGACAGCCAGATTGTGATCAACGGCAAGCCAGTGGTCGATACGGAACTGGGTCCATTCAAGGGCAACCCAGCGCGCCAAGAAGACAACGAGTTGCTGTATTACAACGCCTCGATCTGGAGCGAGCAGCTCGGCCCGGTTAACCATCTCATCGCGCGCATGCCGGCGCGTGGGCCTACGCCGCCGATTCCCAATGCGCGTGTGCCCTCGGTGGTACCGCCGAACTGCTACATCGTGATGGGCGACGACCGTGAAAACAGCGAGGACAGCCGCTGGTGGGGTTGCCTGCCGGAGGAAAACCTGGTCGGCAAGGCCTTCATGATCTGGTTCAGCTGGAAGGGCTGGGGTACCGGTACCGTGGATTTCCACCGCGTCGGCACAGTCATCCATTGAGGCAGGCCGTGTGCTGGCGGAATCGTGAACGTGTCGCTGGCGATGCATGCGCGGACCGGGCAAAGTACGCGCTCATGGGGTTTGAATCCGGAACAGGGGCCGCGCCAGCGGCATAGCGAGGGGACTATGAAATCGAAACAGTCGGGCATCACGCTCATCGGCTTTATTGTGGTGCTGGCGGTAGCAGGCTTCTTTGCCTACATGGCGATGAAGCTGGTACCGGCATATTCCGAATATGCGGGCGTGGTCAAGGCCATGAACCAGATGGCCACCGAAGGAGTGGACGGCAAAACTTTGGACCAGGTTCGACGTGAACTGATAAGAAAGCTCGACTTCCAGTACGTGGACGACGCGACGATCAGTCCCAGTGACATCACCATGGGGCAGGGCGCCAGCGGCAATGAGCTGCGCGTGAGCTATGACAAGGAAGTTCCCTTCATGTACAACATCGATTTCCTGATCCATTTCCAAAAGAGCGTGCCCGTGCAGGGCAATGTTGCTCCAGCACAATAGCAGTGGAATTGCCTTATCACTTTCGCGACCCCTCGCTGGCCGCGCTCGCCCTGACCCATCGCAGCGCGGGCAAACCCAATAACGAGCGTCTGGAATTTCTCGGCGATGCCCTGCTCGGGGCGATCATCGCCGAGATGCTCTACGAAACCCATCCCAAGGCCGCCGAAGGCGACATGTCGCGCTTGCGCGCGCAACTGGTGAACGGGCAGGCGCTGGCCGTCGTGGCGCGTGAATTGGAACTAGGCGAACAGCTGAAGCTCGGTTCCGGGGAGCTCAAGAGTGGCGGCTTCCGGCGCGATTCCATCCTGGCCGACGCCTTCGAGGCTCTGGTCGCAGCGGTCTACCTGGATGGCGGTTTCGACGCCTGCCGGACGGTCGTGCGCACGCTGTTCGCCGATCGTGTGGCGGCCTTGCCGCGCGCCTCCAAGGATGCTAAGACCCGGCTGCAGGAATGGCTGCAGGCGCAAGGCTGGCCGTTGCCGCAGTACGAACTGGTGGCAGCCGAAGGTGAGGAGCACGCGCGCACCTTCGAGGTGAGCTGTGTGATCAGCGAGCCGGTAGCCGTGGCCGCCTCCGGGCGCGGCAGCAGCCGGAGGCTGGCCGAGCAGGATGCCGCCGAGGTCGTGCTGGCCCGCCTGGCGGGTGCCCAGGAAGAACAGTGACCCACGCGGCCGCACAGCGGCCGCTTCTCCCAAACAAACGTGATGTTTCGACATGGCGCCGATGCCACCCATGGTGGCGTTTGCGAGCGCGCAGCGCCATGCTTATACCCGACTACGAAGAGTACCCGCGCACATGAACGACGAACGCGACGACAACGTCGAAAACGAACTGCCGCATCCGGATTTCCGCTGCGGCGTCGTGGCGCTGGTGGGCCGGCCGAATGTCGGCAAGTCGACCTTGCTCAATGCGTTGATCGGTTTTCGCCTGTCCATCGTCAGCCCGCGACCGCAGACCACGCGCCATCGCATCCTCGGCATCGCCACCAGCGAGGCCGGGCAGATTCTTTACGTGGATACACCGGGCCTACATCGCGGCGCCAAGCGGGCGATGAACCGCAGCCTCAACCGCGCCGTGCATTCGGCGCTCAGCGAAGTGGAATTGGCCGTACAAGTGATCGAGGCCGGACGCTGGACGGATGAGGACGAAGCGCTCTACGAAGCGCTTGGCGACCAGAGCATTCCTCGCCTGCTGGCGATCAACAAGGTCGACCTTAGCAAGGACAAAGCCGCGCTACTGCCCTTTGTCGCCGATCTCACCGGAAAACACAGCTTCGATGCCGTGCATTACGTCAGCGCGCTCAAGAACAAGGGCCTGGATGTGCTCACGCAAGATATTCTTGCGCGCCTGCCAGTACGCGCGCCGGCGTTCGGCGAGGACGAGATCACCGATCGCAGCGAGCGCTTCCTCGCCGCAGAAATGGTGCGTGAGCAGCTGATGCTGCGCCTCAATCAGGAACTGCCGTACGCCACCACGGTGGAGATCGAGCAGTTCAAGGACCGCCCCGACGGCGTGGCGGAAATCCACGCAGTGATCTGGGTGGAGCGCGATGGCCAGAAAGCCATCGTCATCGGCCAGGGCGGCGAACAACTGAAAGCCATCGGCACGGCGGCGCGCCGTCACATGGAGCGCATGTTCGAACGCAAGGTCTTCCTGCGGCTATGGGTGAAGGTGCGCGAAGGCTGGGCGGATGACGAATCGATGTTGAAGCAGTTTGGTTATACCGATTAGCGATCACTGGCGCGACACATCGAATAGCTGAGCCGTCATGCTCATCGAGCAACAGCCTGCCTACGTCTTGCATTCGCGCCCCTACCGCGAAACATCTTTGCTGCTCGAATGCCTGACGCGCGATCATGGCCGTCTCGGCGTTGTTGCGCGCGGCGTACGCAGCCAGCGTGGCCGATTGCAGCGTTCGCAACTGGAACCGTTTCAACCATTGGCGTTGGATCTGCAATTGCGCGGCGAATTGGCAACGTTGCGCAGCGCCGAATCCACCACATCGCCGCTTCGCTTGTCAGGTGATGCGGGCTTGGCCGGTCTATATGTCAACGAACTGGTGGTACGGCTAACCGAGCGGCAGGATCCGCATCCGGCGCTTTATCACGCCTACGCACAAACGCTTGCACGCTTGGTGGAAGGAACATCCTTGGCGTGGCATTTGCGACGCTTCGAGCGTGATTTGCTGGGCGCGCTTGGCTACGCCTTGCAGCTCGACGTAGATGCGGATACCGGCGAGCCTTTGCAGTCCGACGTGCTGTATGCGTATCGCGCCGAACACGGCGCCGTGCGTTGCAGCCCAAACGAGCCACACGCCTTGCGCGGGGATGATCTGCTGGCACTGTTCGAAGATCGCACACCTGACGCACAAGGACTGCATGCCTTGCGCGGCATGATGCGCGAATTGATCCGCTTCCATCTCGGCGGCGTCGAACTGCGTGCATGGCGCGTGTTGCGCGGTGCGCTTACGCGCCGTTGACGTGCAGCGCTTCGATCGTCTGCTGCACCGAGCGGCGGAAATCCGCCAGCGGCAGCATGGCTCCGCGATGTTCCAGTTTCAGATGACGCTGCAGCGCCACGATGTGTTCGGACAGCGACGCGGCACCGCAGAATCCGCACGATGAGCGCAGCTTGTGCAGGCGCGCTTCCAATGCCTTGGTATCGGTGCTCAGGTCGTCCAGCTCCTGGCAGATGGCCAGCAGTTCCTGCCGCAGCAAACCGCGCAGCGCCTGGACCACCGCCGGCGTGCCGCTGGTGTTCAAGGCCACGCCATCGTCCAGCACCGGCAGGTTGCGGCGGCCGGCCGTGGCCAGTGCCAGCAGATTGCGCAGATCCCGCAGTGAGCAAGGCTTGGGCAGCACGGCATGAAAGCCAGCCGCGAGCAGGGTTTGCTGCGCCTCGGCATCCAGCTCCGCGCTGCTGGCGACGGCAGGGCTCCAGACCGAACCCGCTTCCGGGCTATTGCGCAAATGGGTGAGGATCTCCACCGCGCCGGCATCGGGCATCCGGCAATCCAGCACCAGCAAATCGAAGGTTTCGTTCTGCGTCAGCGCTTGTGCTTCGTTACCGGTGGCGGCGAGTGCAACGCGGGCACCGAACTGGCGAAAGGCATCGCCGAGAAAGCAGCGCGTGGGCGCGTCGTCGTCGGCCACCAGCACATAAGGTTCGGTAGTGGAAGCGGGCAGGGCATCAGTGGATGGGTACGGCATGGTTCCGTGTCCGTATCGTTCAGCTTAGTTTGGCAGAATGGCCCCTCCATGTTTTCATTCCGCCGCCCACTCGTCGTTTGCGCTTTCTGGACCCTTTTGTGGGCCGCGCCCGCGTGGGCCGACACCGTCGTCGTCGCTAAGCGAATCGACATGCCCGGGGTAAGCCTGCAAGACGTGCGGGCGCAGCTCACTCCCGGTTCGACGCCCGATACCGTGCAAGTCAGCCTGCGCGCCGGCAAGGCGGATATCCCGAGCCTCGGCTGGCGCAAGGTCGGCGTAACGATGAATGGCAATCTGCGACGCGATATCCAGTTGCGTTGGATGTTCGACGGCACCGTGCAGCTCAGCGGCGCGCCGGGCGGCGCGCTCGGCAACGCGGGGATCAATCTGGTGGTGGACGCTTCCGCCAACACGCTGGAGATCCATGCGGACCAGGGAATGGCGCACGTCGACGCGGCGTTCCCGCTTGATCAGCCGACCCATGCACAGATCAACCTGCGTAACCTGCCGGCCGGCTGGTTGCAAGGGCTGCTCGCAACGGTCTGGCCCGCACGCGTTACGGGCGGCAAGTTCGATGCGGATCTTGCCCTGGACATGCGGAACGAAGGTTTTCAGTCATCCGGCGACGTCACCTTTGCCGAACTCAAATACGCCACGCCTGCCGGCAGCGCGGCAGGGCAAGGTTTGAACGGGCATGCGCGTTTCACGCTCGATGCCACGTCGGGCCCCGCGCAGCTCACCTTGAATGGTGGTGTCCATGGCGGCGAGCTGCAGTTCGGTCCGGTGTTGGCAAAACTGCCCGCGCATGACGTGGTGGTGGATCTGGGTGCTAGCTCCGAACATGGCGGGCTCGCGATCAATCATTTGCGCATGGACGATGCCGACGCGCTGCAACTGGAAGGGGCCGTGGCGATCGATGCCAAGGGCAACCTGCAGAAACTCAGGCTGGATCATTTCCAGGCACACTTTCCCACCGCCTACGCGCGGTACGGCCAGCCCTGGCTGGACAACCTTGTTGAGCCTCAACTGCAGCTCACCGGGCAACTCGACGGACACATCGACTATGCTGGCGAGAGCTTGCGCAGTTTCGCCTTTCATACCGACGGGCTGGATGTCACCGATGGCGCAGGGCAACTGCAAGCGAACGGGTTGCGCGGTGAACTCGACTGGTCGGCGCAAGGCGAAAAATCGACCACCACACTCGCCTGGAATCAGCTGGCGCTGCGCCAGTTCACGTGGGGGCCGGCGCAGGCCCGCTGGCATAGCCGGGATGGGGCACTCAGCCTGCAAACGCCGCTGGAATGGCCTGTGTGGAAAGGGCGCGTGCGCTTCACCAAGTTCGACTGGCGGCCTGCTGCGCCAAAGCCGGAGCGCTTCGATCTTGCCGGCAATATCGAAGGCGTGGATCTGGCCTCGTTCAACCAGGCGCTCGGCTGGATGCCGCTCGTGGGTACGCTGGACGGCAACATTTCCTCCATGCATTGGATCGGCGATCGCTACGCGCTGGAGGGCGGCTTGACCATCAAGGCCTTCGGCGGTACAGCGGCGGTGGATCACATCACGGTGCAGCAGCCGTTGAGCGCCAGTCCCGCACTCGGTGGCGATGTGACGCTACACCAGATCGATCTTGCCCCGCTGTCTGACACTTTCAATTTCGGCGCCATGAGCGGACGCATGGACGGCACCATCGATGGCCTGCAACTCGTCGGCGGCAGCCCGGTGACGTTCAAAGCCTCCCTGCTGGCGCAGAGCGGCGGGCGCATCAGCCTGCGTGCTGCCAATAATCTTTCCATCGTCACCGGGGGCTCTCCGGCGAGTGGCCTGCAGGGTGCGGTACTGAAGCTGTTCAAGGCCGCGAACTACAAGCGCATGGGTATCGACATGAGCCTGCAGAACGGCGTTTGCACGCTGAGCGGCCTCGACGGTGACGCTGGCGGCTATTCGATCGTGGAAGGCACCGGCTTGCCGTACGTGCACGTGACCGGCACTCAGAACCGCATCGATTGGCCGCTGCTGGTGCATCGCCTGAAGGTGGCCACGCAGGGCGCGGTGGCGGAGCGCTAAGCCCAGCCATGGCGGCTGGTATCATGTACAGCTAGCTGGGCCAGCCAGGTCCATGTCCTTTTCCATTTGCGTATCTGCCGGGTCGCCTGCGATCCGCAAGCGCCATTTCCAGAGTGCCGATGAACGAGTTTGAAGTCGCCATTACCGATCTGAGTCACGATGGCCAGGGCGTGGCCCGTATCGATGGCAAGACAGTATTCGTCAGCGGTGCCCTGCTCGGTGAGCAGGTGCGCCTGCGCATCCGCAAGCGCCATCGCAATTTCGACGAGGCGGAAACGATCGAGATTCTCACCCCCTCGCCGCATCGCGTGGAACCGCGCTGCAGCCACTTCGGACAATGCGGCGGCTGCTCGCTGCAGCATCTGGATGCAGCCGCGCAGATCGAAGCCAAGCAGCGTGTGCTGGTGGACAACTTCGCGCGCATCGGCAAGGTGGAACCGGAAAGCTGGCTGCCGCCGCTTACCGACGAGGCCTGGGGCTATCGCCGCAAGGGACGTCTGTCGGTGCGCGCAGTGGCGAAGAAGGGACGCGTGCTGGTGGGCTTCCGCGAAGAAAGCAACCCGCGCTTCGTCGCCGACATCACCCATTGCGATGTCGTGCATCCCGCGCTTGGACCGAAGATCGGCCTGCTGGGGGAACTCGTCGGTGGCATGGAGGCCGCGGCTGATATTGCGCAGATCGAATTTGCCGCGGGCGATGACACCATCGCGCTCGTCTTCCGTCATCTCAAACCCTTGAGCGAAAGCGATCGGGCGAAACTGGTAGCCTTCGCGCAGCAGCACGGTTTCGCTATCTATTTGCAGCCAGGCGGTGTCAGCAGCGTCCATCCGCTGTGGCCGGAGCATCCGCGCTTGGCCTTTCGCGTTCCCGCCGGCGAAGGCGTGGACGACGTGGAACTCGAATTCCAGCCGCTCGATTTCGTGCAGGTCAACGCCGGTTTGAATCGCCGCATGATGCTGCGCACGCTGGAGCTGCTCGATCCGCAGCCGCAGGATCGCGTGCTGGATTTGTTCTGCGGCCTGGGCAATTTCACCTTGCCGTTGGCGCGTCGCGTGGCCGAAGTCACCGGCGTGGAAGGCGAGCACGGACTGGTGGCGCGCGCTGCGGACAATGCAGCGCGCAATGGAATCACCAATGCACGCTTCCAGGTGGCCAACCTGTTCGAGGATCAGCGCGGTACCGATTGGGCACGCAAGCCCTGGGACAAGCTGCTGCTCGATCCGCCCCGCGCCGGTGCGGACAAGGTGCTGGACTATCTGCCGCACAAGGAAACGAAGCGCATCGTCTACGTATCGTGCCATCCGGCCTCGCTGGCGCGCGATGCCGGCATTCTCGTCAACCAGCATGGTTTTCGCCTGAAGGCGGCCGGTGTGATGGATATGTTTCCGCATACCGCGCACGTGGAATCCATCGCGCTGTTCGAACGCAGGTAATATCCGCCGATGGGTATCGAAATCGAACGCAAATTCCTGCTTGCCGGCGATGACTGGCGTACTGCCGTAACGTCCACCATGCATATTGCGCAAGGTTACCTGGTGGACGTGCGCGCCCTGCGCGAAGGTATGACGCGTGCTTCCGTGCGTGTGCGCATCAGCGGCGAAAAGGCGTGGCTGAATATCAAGTCGGTGGAGCTGGGCGTGTCGCGCGCCGAATACGAATTGCCGCTACCGCTCGACGATGCGCAAACCATGCTCGATACCTTGTGCAACGGTGTGCTCGAAAAAATCCGCCATCATGTCGAGATTGACGGCTGGCTGTTCGAGATCGACGAATTCCTCGGCGCCAATCGCGGACTGTTCGTGGCGGAAGTGGAACTGCCCGACGTGCATGCCTCGTTTCCGCGCCCGGCATGGTTGGGGCGGGAGGTCAGCAGTCTGGCGCGCTACTACAACGTCAATCTGATCGAGCGTCCGTTCGCCGAGTGGAACGACAGTGAACGCGACGCCACCGATGCAAAAGCAGGGGAGAACGCCTGATGCTGCTGATCGGCATTGCCGGGACCGAACTGCAGCCGCACGAGCATGCGTGGCTCACCGCGCCTGGTGTGGCCGGTGTGATTCTGTTTGCGCGTAATTACAAAAGTCGCGAGCAACTGATCGCCTTGGTTGAATCGATTCGCGACATCACCGGCGAAGATTTTCTACTTGCCGTCGATCAGGAAGGCGGGCCGGTGCAGCGCTTCCGCGATGATTTCACCCGCCTACCAGCGCTGGCAAAGATCGGTGCGGTGTATGACCGCGATCCCGCCCAAGCCATTGAACTGGCCCAGGAACATGCCTGGGTAATGGCGAGCGAGCTGCGCGCCAGCGGTATCGATTTCAGTTTCGCGCCGGTGGCCGACCTGGCGCGTGGCAATGCCGCGATCGGCACCCGCGCTTTTCATGCCGATCCAGAGATTGCCGGCGAGCTGATCCACGCCTACGTGCGCGGCATCCACCTGGGCGGCATGGCGGCGGTGCTCAAGCACTTTCCCGGTCACGGTTCGGTGGCCGTCGATACGCATAAGGCGCAGGCGATCGATCCGCGCACGCTGGACGACATCCGCCGCGACGATCTGCGTCCTTTCCTGGAAGGTTTTTCGGCGCATGCCGAAGCCGTGATGATGGCGCACGTGGTGTATCCCGCGGTGGACGACCAGCCGGCCGGCTATTCGCGCCGCTGGATCGGCGACATCCTGCGCGGGGAACTCGGTTTCGACGGCGCGGTAATCAGCGACGACATCAGCATGGCCGCCGCCGGCGTCGCAGGCGGTGTCGCCGAACGCGTACGTGGACATCTGCAGGCGGGCTGCGATCTGGTACTCGCCTGTTTCCCGGATGTGGTGGAAGAAGCCATCGCCGCCATGCCGACGCCTGCCGAAGCCAGCGTGCAACGCATTGCCGCCTTGCGCGGCGCGGTCGGCTCGACCTGGGCCAGCCTGCTCGACAATCCGCAGCGCGATCAATTCGTCGCGCGTGTTACCGCATTGGACCTTTTGCCATGAGCACATCCTCACCCACCCAGGCCGTTCCTTCTCTGGCCGAAGCGCTGACCCGCTCCGACCTGTTGTTCAAGCGGGAAGATTTGGAAACCGTTATCGCCCACCTGGGCCGTGCCGTCGATGCCACGCTCGATGGCGAGCGCGCGGTGTTTCTTACCGTGATGAACGGCGCGTTGATGTTCGGCGCGCAGCTTGCGCTGTCGATCCGCACAGACATGGAGTTCGACTACGTGCACGCCACCCGTTACCGCGGCGCGACCAGCGGCAACGAATTGCAATGGTTGCGCGAGCCTTCCGTGTCCTTGCGAGGGCGCACCGTGTTGCTAGTGGATGACATTCTGGACGAAGGCCATACCCTCAAGGCCGTGCGCGAGGATTGCATGCTCCGCGGTGCAAAGCGCGTGCTGGTAGCCACGCTTTGCCGCAAGCAGCACGGCCGCTGCGTCGAAGGCATTCAAAGCGATTTCAATGGTGTGGATCTTCCCGATCGCTATGTGTTCGGGTATGGCATGGATTATTACGAGCAAGGTCGTAATCTGCCTGCCATCTACGCACTGAAAGAATAATCACGTAGCGCCGTAGGTTGGGGTGAGCGGATGCGAACCCCAACATCGCCGTGCGCGCCGCCTACGAACAACAGGAATTTCGCCATGACTCACCCCATCGACCTCGCCGTGATCGGCGGCAGCGGCTTGTACCAGTTTCCCGGTCTGGAAAACGCCACGCGGCAAAGCGTGGATACCCCCTATGGCCCGGCTTCCGGTGATGTGGTGGTGGGCGACTTCGCCGGTCGGCGCATCGCCTTTCTCGCCCGCCACGGGGAGAGCCATACCTTGCCCCCGCATCGCGTCAATTACCGCGCGAACCTGTGGGCGCTGCATCATCTTGGCGCGCGCCGGGTGGTCGGGGTGAATGCAGTCGGCGGCATTCGTCATGACATGGGGCCCCGCGCCATCGTCGTGCCGGATCAGATCATCGATTACACCCACGGCCGCTATACAAGTTTTTGCGACGTGGAAGGCGCCGAGGTCAAGCACATCGATTTCAGCGAACCGTATACCGCGTCCTTGCGTATCGCCTTGATCGACGCGGCAAAACAGGCGGGCATCGAGGTGATCGACGGCGGCTGCTACGGCGCCACCCAGGGACCGCGTCTGGAAACCCGCGCGGAGATCACGCGCATGAAGCGCGACGGCTGTGATCTGGTTGGCATGACCGGCATGCCGGAAGCTGCCCTGGCGCGCGAGCTCGAACTGGATTACGCGTGCCTTGCGCTGGTCGCCAACTTCGCCGCCGGTTGCGGCGACGAGGCCGAAATCAGCATCGAAGAAATCTTCGCGCACTTGGCGGCGGCGACCGCGGAGGTACCCCCCATTCTTGCCGAATTGCTCACAAGCTAAACAGCGGATGGGTCTCGGAATATTTCCTACCAGCTGCAGTGCATATTGCGCTTTACCTGAAAACATGCAGATACTTTCGCTGTGCCAGGGGCGGCGGACCTAGGGGTAGAGGTGGTTCTCGCAGAGACTTGGTGCATCCAGTCCTTAAAGATTCAGAGGTTCACGCAATGTCTAGCGGTACGGTTAAGTGGTTCAACGACGCCAAGGGGTTTGGCTTTATTGCGCCGGACGATGGTGCCGAGGACGTATTCGTCCACTTCTCGGCGATCAATGCTAAGGGCTTCCGCAGCCTCCAAGAAGGTCAGAAGGTTACGTTCGAAGTGACCAATGGCCCGAAGGGTAAGCAGGCTTCCAACGTCCAGCCTGTATAAACTTGATCTAGGCCGTTGTGGCTCAAGTTGTTTAAAGAAAGCCTTGTCCTGAGCAAGGCTTTCTTTTTTTTTGCGAGTCAGTGCCGGCAGGGGCAAGACTTGGATCGATGCAAATGAAACCTGCCTGCCGGGCGAGCGAAGTGAGCTCCACATCGACCTGCGGCGCCCCATAGCTCACGCTACAAACTGCAGCCTTGCCAACTCGGCATAGAGTCCGCCTTCTGCCAACAGGCTTTCGTGCGTCCCTTGCGCCACGATGCGTCCACCATCCATCACCACGATGCGATCCGCGCGTTGCACCGTGGCAAGACGATGCGCGATCACCAGGGTAGTGCGGCCTTTTTCCAGCCGTTCCAGCGCCTGCTGGATGGCTGCTTCCGATTGCGCATCCAGCGACGACGTGGCTTCGTCCAGCAGCAGTAAGGGTGCGTTGCGCAGGATCGCGCGCGCAATGGCGATGCGCTGGCGCTGGCCGCCGGACAAGCGCACACCGCGCTCGCCCAGTTCCGCGCCATAGCCGTCCGGCAGCATCTGGATGAAATCGTGCGCCTCGGCGGCACGGGCGGCGGCGCGCACTTCCTCATCGCTGGCGTCCTGGCGGCCGAAGCGGATGTTGTCGGCCGCGGTGCCGCCGAAGATCACTGTTTCCTGCGGTACCAGCGCAATCGCGCCGCGCAATTCGGGCAGCGTCATGGCGCGCAGATCGATACCGTCGAAACGGATGCGCCCGTGCTGCGGATCGTAGAAGCGCAGCAGCAAGGCGAACACCGTGCTCTTGCCTGCACCCGAAGGCCCGACCAGCGCCACCGTTTCGCCAGGCCGAATGTCCAGGTTGAACTGATGCAGGGCCGGCGCATCCGGACGCGTGGGGTAATGGAATTCGACGTCTTCGAAACGCAGCGCGCCGCGCACCGGCCGCTGCAATGCTTGCGGATGCGGTGGGTTGGCAATCGTCGCTTCCTCGCCGAACAACTCGCCGATGCGCTCCATCGCGCCGGCTGCGCGCAGCACGTCGCCCCACACATCGGACAGGCCCATCATCGAGCCGCCGGAAAGCATGGCATACACCACGAACTGCGCCAGCACGCCAGCATCCAGACTGCCGGCCAGCACGTCGCGCGCACCCACCCACAGCACCAGCGTGATCGCGCCGAAGAAAAGCACGATCACCGCCGCCGTCAGCACGGTGCGCATGCCGATACGGCGACGCGCGGTAGCCAGTGCGCGTGCAATCGCATTGCCGTAGCGATCGCTTTCGATCTCTTCGCGCGCATAGGCTTTTACCGCGGGCGCTGCGTTGAGCGTTTCATTGGCGACCGCCGCCGCATCGGCGAGACGATCCTGGCTGGCGCGCGAAAGTTTCTGCACGCGACGCCCGAAAATCAGGATCGGCAGTACCACCGCCGGAATCACCAGCGCAGTAAGACCGGCGAGACGCGGGCTGGTCCAGATCATCGCTACCGTCGCGCCGATCAGCATCACCGCGCTGCGCAAGGCTACCGAAATACCCGAGCCGACCAGCGCCTGCACCACTTCGGTATCGGTGCCGAGGCGGGAAATCAGCTCGCCCACGCGATTGCGTTCGAAGAACCCGACGTCCAGGCGAATCACATGCGCATACAGATTCGAGCGCAGCGCGGCCAGCGTGCGTTCGCCCAACAGCGTGATGCAGTAGTAGCGTGCGGCGGTGGCAAAGGCCATCACCAGCGCCACCGCAAACAAGCCAATGAAACTGGTGTTGATCGCCGCGGTGCTGGAGTTGCGGAAGCCGTGGTCGATCATGTGCCGCACCGCCATCGGCAGTACCAGCGTGGCGCCGGAGGAAATGGCCAGAAACATCAGCCAACCCACCGCCAGCGTGCGGTGCGGTTTCATGAAGGGCCAGAGCAGCCGCAGAGAACCGATGCGACGAGGGGGCTTGGGATCGTTCGCGGGGATCGTACTCATGAGGCCTCGTCGCAGTCAGGACCGACTTGAGATGGGGCTTGCGCCAGGCGATTCAATCATCCAGCGCATAGGCCTCTCGTCGCCCGCGGCTGATATCAACAATGCGCGCCCTGGCCTCGACGGCCCGGTCGGCGGGCAGGCGCAGATGTAGCGTGACACCGACAGCATCAAAGCTTTCCTGTTCGATCTCCGCGCCGAGCTCCTTGAGTCGCGCCTTCATCAGTGCGAGCTCGGCGAAGTCGCAATGCACGCCCAGCCGCGTCATCGCCAGGATCGGCGTGCGTTCGGCCAGGCGCAAACATTCGGCGGCCGTGCCCCCATAAGCACGCACCAGGCCGCCAGCGCCGAGCTTGATCCCACCGTACCAGCGCGTCACCACGACCACGACGCGGTCGATAACCTGACCTTCGATGGCCTGCAGGATGGGCCGGCCGGCCGTACCGCCGGGTTCGCCGTCGTCGTTGAAGCGATAGTCTTGGCCGATCCGATACGCCCAGCAATTGTGGGTGGCGGAGACGTCGCTCACCTGCTGCACATAGGCCAGTGCCTGCTGCGGCGTATCCACGGGCGCGGCCTGGGCGAGAAAGCGGCTTTTGCGAATCTCTTCGCTGTGCTGGAAAGGGGCGACAAGGGTGTGCAACATCGCAGTCATGCTGCGCAGGTTAGGCGAAATCGCCGGCTACAGTCACATGGCGTGCCGTACGACTTGCGCTACGCTTTCGCTTTTTGACGGGAATGGGCGCGCATGTTGTTACTGCTGTTTCTGCTTTGCGTGCTGGGTTTTGCGGTGAGCCGCATTCGCCGCGGCCGTGGCGGCTGGGTGTTCTACGGCTTGGCGTTCGTGCTGTTCGTGGCGAGCGGCTGCGGACCTTTGCCGGCGTGGTTGCTGGTGCATCTGCAGGCGCCATATGCGACCCGGCCCACGGTGACCTGGGCCTCACGCAATGCGATCGTGGTGCTGGGCGTTGGCACGTCGCGCGTCGCCGCCACGGGGGAAGTCGGTCCCACAGTATTCGCTGGCGGGCGATTGACGGAAGGCTACACGCTATACCGTGCGTGCAAGCAGAGCGGCAACGATTGCAAGCTGATCGTCAGCGGCGGCGATCCGTTCCGCAACGGCACGACGGAAGCGGCGGCCTATGGCGAGGTGTTGCTGGGTATGGGCGTTGATCGTTCCGACCTCATGCTCGAAACGCGCAGTTTCAACACCTGGCAGAACGCGCAGTTCGTGCAGCCCATGTTGAAAGCGTATGCGCCCCAGCGTGTGGTGCTGGTGTCGTCCGCCGTGCATCTGCGCCGTGCGCAAAAGTTCTTCGAGCATTTCGGCATCGATGCGCTGCCGGTGCGTGCCGATTATCTGGATGCAAGACTCACTTGGTTCCCGAACGGCTGGAACATGTCACTGACGGAAGCCGCCTCGCACGAATACCTGGGCGTGCTTACGTATTACATGTACAACGCGTTTGGGTGGAATGCGCCGCCAAGCAGGTATGGGGCGCCTTGATCGCACATGTATCCCCTCTCCCAAAAGGGAGAGGGGATACATCGGATTACGCCGCGTTCTTCAACGACGCCATGTCGATCACGAACCGATACCGCACATCGCTGTTGAGCATGCGTCCGTAAGCGGTGTTGATGTCCTGTATGGTGATCATCTCAACATCCGAGCCGATGCCGTGTTTGGCGCAGAAATCCAGCATTTCCTGCGTTTCGGGAATGCCACCGATCAGCGAACCGGCCAGCGAGCGACGGCCGAAGATCAGCCCGCCCGCATGCACCGGCGGATTGATCGGTTCCACCAGGCCCACCAGCACGTGCACACCATCCAACTTCAGCGTGGCGAGGTAGGGGTTGAGATCGTGCTGGTGCGGCACCGTGTCGAGAATGAAATCGAAGTGACCGGCGACGGCCTGCATCTGCTTCGGGTCGGTGGACAGCACTACGTGATCGGCGCCCAGCCGGCGCGCTTCTTCTTCCTTGCCGGGCGAGCGGGTGAACAGCGTGACATCCGCGCCGAGCGCCTTGGCAAATTTCAGGCCCATGTGGCCGAGGCCACCCAACCCGACGATCGCCACCTTGTGGCCTTCGCCGATGTTCCAGTGACGCAGTGGCGACCAGGTGGTGATGCCGGCGCATAGCAGCGGCGCGGCGGCTTTCGGGTCGACGCCGTCGGGCACGCGCAGCACGAACTTGTCGGATACCACGATGCGCTCGGAATAGCCGCCGTAGGTCATGCGGCCGTCCTGGCGGTCGATGCTGTTGTAGGTGAAGGTTGGCATCTCCTTGCAGTACTGCTCCAGGCCCTGGTTGCAGGCGTCGCAATGCTGGCAGGAGTCGACCATGCAGCCCACGCCGACCATGTCGCCGGGCTTGAAGCCGGTGACCTCCGCACCTACCGAAGCCACCCGGCCGATGATTTCGTGGCCGGGCACCAGCGGATACTGGGAGCCGCCCCACTCATTGCGGGCCTGGTGGATGTCGGAATGGCAAACGCCGCAGTAAAGAATGTCGATCACCACGTCGTCCGCGCGCGGGTCGCGCCGTTCGAACTGGTGCGGGGCGAGCGGGGTGGTGGCCGAGTGCGCGGCATAGCCGCGGATGCTGAGGGTCATGCGGTTCTCCGGAAGGGAAGGAAGGCATCGGGGCGAAAGTATGCGCAGTGCAGCAAAATCGCGGTAGCCGAATCCTGCTGAATGCTTGCATGATCCTGCAAATTGCCCCCTCGGCACTCGCCATGGTCTGCAGGAACAGGCAATCTGCGCTCGTTATCGACAAGTGCTTTCCCGCATGAACAGCCAGCTCAAGCCGATCGAGATACCAAGCCGCCTCGAGCAGAGCTACGAGGAATTGACAGCCCTCGTTGAACGATACGCTCAGGTCGAAGGCGTGACCGGCACAGCCTGGTCAGCCCTGTCGTTCTTTCGCGCGGACGCACCCAGCGACCGCAGCTGCGCCATGTACGAGCCTTGCCTGGGTCTGCTGCTCCAGGGCAACAAGCACGTGCTGGTGGGTGAGGACCGCTTCGAGCAGGAATACGGACATTACCTGATCAATTCGATCGACGTGCCGGTCACCGCGCAGGTGGTGCGCGCCTCGCCGCAGGAGCCGTGCCTGTGCATCACCCTGCGCCTGGATCCGGTACGCATCGGTGAGTGGTTGTCCGAAGTGAAGCTGCCCAAATCAACCACGGTCACCGCGCGCGGTATCGCCTTGAGTCCGGCGAGCGCGGACGTGCTCGATCCCTTGTTGCGCCTGGTACGCCTGCTCGATGCGCCTGACGACCTGCCACTGCTGGCGCCGCTGATCGAACGCGAACTGATCTACCGACTGCTCACCGGCGAACAGGGCACGCGCTTGGCGCAGATCGCCACGGCGGGCGGGCAGGGGCAGCAGATTGCGCGGGCGATCCATTGGCTGCGGCAGCACTACAACAGGCCGCTGCGCATCGCCGAACTAGCCAGCATGGTGAACATGAGCGCGTCGTCGCTGCATCACCATTTCCGCCAGATCACCGCGATGAGTCCGCTGCAATATCAGAAAGTGCTGCGCCTGCATGAAGCGCGCCGCCTGCTGCTAACCGAAGGTTGCGATGTGGCGACTGCTGCGCATCGTGTCGGGTATGAAAGCCCTTCGCAGTTCAGTCGTGAATACAGTCGGCAGCATGGCGCGCCGCCGTTGCGGGATGTGATGCGGTTGCGGGCGATGGCGCCGCTTGGAGAATGCGCGGAGCTTGATGTTTCTGCGTAGGTTGGGGTTCGCATACGCTCACCGCCAACCTACGATGTATGGCGCGAGGGTCAAGCCCCCCGCACCACCATCAACCGAATCTCCGTCATATCCTCGATCGCATACCGCACGCCTTCGCGCCCGATGCCGGAGAGCTTCACGCCGCCATACGGCATGTTGTCCACGCGGAAACTCGGCACGTCGTTGACGATCACGCCGCCTTGTTCCAGTTCGTTCCACGCGCGCATCGCATGATCGAGGCTGTCGGTGAAGATGCCGGCCTGCAAGCCGTAGTCCGAATCGTTGACCAGCGCGAAGGCGTCGTCGATGCGTTCGAACGGCACCAGCATGGCAAACGGCCCGAACGCTTCCATGCGGTTGGCCTTGGTGTCCTTCGGCACGTTTTCCATCAAGGTGGCTTCCAGCATGTTGCCCTTGCGTTTACCACCGCACAGGAGCTTGCCGCCAGCTTGCTGTGCCTCGTTGATCCAGCCTTCCAGACGCTGCGCGGCGGCCTCGTCGATCATCGGCCCAAGGAAGACATTCTTGTCCTTTGGATCGCCGGCCTTGAGCTGCTTCACCGCATTGACCAGGCGCTGCTTCAGCTCTTCGTAAAGCGATACGTGCGCATAGATGCGCTGTACGCTGATGCAGCTTTGTCCGGATTGATAGAACGCGCCGAAGATCAGCCGTTCGACCACCTTGTCCAGATGCGCATGCTGATCGGCATCCACGATGCAAGCCGCGTTGCCCCCCAGTTCGAGAGTGACTTTCTTGCGGCCAGCGCGCGCTTTCAAATCCCAGCCGATCTGTCCACCGGTAAAGGAAAGCAGCTTCAGTCGTTCGTCTTCCACCAGCGGCGTGGCGTGCTTACCATCCAGCGGCAGCACGGAAAACGCGCCTTTGGGTAGATCGGTTTCCGCCAGCACCTGGCCGATGATCAGTGCGCCGATCGGCGTTTTCTCCGAAGGCTTCAACACGAATGGACAGCCCGCGGCGATCGCCGGCGCCACTTTGTGCGCCACTAGATTCAACGGGAAATTGAACGGTGTGATGAACGACACCGGCCCCAACGGCACACGCCGCGTGTAGCCGTGATAGTTGTCCAGGCGCGAGGCAAGTTCCAGATTCAAGGTTTCACCGTTCACGCGTACCGCTTCTTCCGCAGCGATGCGGAAGGTTTCGATCAAGCGCGTGACTTCGCCAGCCGCATCCTTGATCGGCTTGCCGGCTTCGATGCACAGCGCCATGGCCAGTTCGTCGTACCGTTCCTGGAAGCGCGTCACGCAGTGCTGCAGCACAGCTTGCCGTGCCCAGGGGCGGAAGTCCTTCATCGGGCCGGCCGCCTGCACGGCAGCGCGGATTGCTTCCTCCGTGGCTTGCTCGTCCGGCATGGCCACGCGCGTGGCGATTTCGCCGCTGTACTTGTCGTACACCTCCATCATGGTCGAGGAAGTGCGCGGTTCGTTGGCGAGGTAGTAGGGATAGGTTTTCTCGAGCATGATCACTCCTTCACGGCTGCGCTCAAACGACGGATTTCCTCGTCGAGCACGCGATGATTGTCGGAATAGTCGATGACCAGGTCGATCAGGTGCACACCGCCCTGATCGAAGGCCTGTTTCAATATGGGAAGGAATTCGTCCGCGCTCTCGGGACGATGTCCGTGCGCACCATGCGCCTCGGCAAAGCGCACGAAATCGGGATTGCCAAACTGCATGCCGAAATCCGCGTAACCCATCTCGGCCTGCTTCCAGCGGATCATGCCGTAAGCGTCGTCGCGCAGCAGCAGGATCACCAGGTCCAGCTTCAGGCGCACCGCCGTTTCCAGCTCCTGCGCATTCATCATGAAGCCGCCGTCGCCGCAGATCGCTAGCACTTTGCGTTCCGGATACACCATTTTCGCGGCCATGGCGGAAGGTAGTCCGGCACCCATGGTGGCCAGCGCGTTGTCGAGCAGCACGGTGTTGGGCTGGCGCGCCTTGTAATAGCGCGCGTACCACAGCTTGTACATGCCGTTGTCCAGGCACAGGATGCCGTCATCGGGCATGTAGCGGCGCGTGTCGGCCACGACGCGTACCGGATGCATCGGGAAGCGCGCTTCGTCGGCGTACTGGCCAAGCTGCGCCTGGAAAGCCTCGCGCACCTTGTTGAAATAGCGGAAATCCCAGTGTTCCTGCGGGCTCAACGCATCGGTCAGCCGTTCCACCGTATGCGCGATATCACCCACCACTTCGATCTGCGGGAAATACACCGTATCCACTTCCGCCGACGAGAAGTTGATGTGGATGACGGTGCGCCGTCCACGCTGCATGAAGAACGGCGGCTTTTCCACCACGTCGTGCCCGACGTTGACGATGACGTCCGCCGCGTCGATGGCGCGATGCACGAAATCGCCGTCGGAAAGCGCGGCATTACCGAGCCACAGGTGATGATCCTCATCCACCACGCCCTTGCCCATTTGCGTAGTGAAGAAAGGGATGCCGAGCTTGTCGATGAAGGCGCGCAAGGCGACCGCGGTGCGCTGGCGATTGGAGGCCGCGCCGATCATCAGGATCGGACGCTTCGCATTGCTGATGGCTTCGGCCGCTTGCACCAGTGCCGCATCGTCGGGTGATGGCCGGCGCGCGTACTCGGTGGGCAGCAAAATGTAATCTTCAACCTTGTCGCGCGCGATGTCTTCCGGCAATTCCAGGTGCACTGCGCCGGGGCGTTCTTCTTCGGCGCGGCGGAACGCTTCGCGGATGCGCGCCGGAATCGTCTCCGCCGACACGATCTGCCGTGTGTACTTGGTCAGCGGCTGCATCATGTCTACTACGTCGACCAGCTGGAACAAGCCCTGCTTGTGCGTGCGGATGGGTTTCTGGCCGGTGATCATCAGCATCGGCATGGCGCCGAGCTGGGCGTATGCCGCGGCCGTCACCAGGTTGGTGGCGCCCGGGCCCAGAGTGGACAGCGCCACGCCTGCTTCACCGGTAAGCCGTCCCCAGGTCGCCGCCATGAAGCCGGCCGCCTGTTCGTGGCGTGTGACGATCAACTTGATGGACGATTCGCGCAGCGCCTCGACCATATCGAGGTTTTCCTCGCCCGGCACGCCGAAGATGAGGCTCACGCCTTCGGCTTCCAAAGCTTTAACGAACAGGGATGCAGCTTTCATGCACCATCTCCTTGAAGATACAGATGCTATATCTACTCCAATGTTCGATTCGTGCGGGGATGCGTTTGATTCGTGTGAAGAATGGATCTGCCGCAGGGTTTGATTTCGTCATTCCGGCGAAGGCCGGAATCCAGTTAGATACGTCGTGCGAAGCACTCAAAATCAGTTTTTGTGTCCTTCGGACGCATATTTAAACTGGATTCCGGCCTGCGCCGGAATGACGGTGAGGCAAAATAAGCCGCGCCGAGAAGTTGGTTATTCCTTGCTAACCCGCAACGCCAACTCACCATCCGCCAACTTCGCGCGCAACGGCGTATCCACGGCAACGTTCTGCGCCGAATGCAGCACCTTACCCTCCGCATCGAACAAGATCGCATAGCCGCGTTCCAGCGTGGCCAACGGGCTTAATGCATGCATCGTACGAGCGGCATGTTGCAGATTCAGGCGTTCCCGCTGCAGCCTGTACTGGATCAAGTGCCGAAGGTTCAGGGCGTGTTGTTCGAGTCGCTGCCGCAACAGCATCACGTGTTGGCGTGGATGTTGTGCGAGCAGGCGTGCATAGACGCGATCGAGTCGAGTCGTCTTGCGTGTGAACTGCGCCGAATGGCAGGCAAGCAGGCGACGATGCAATTGCTGCAAGCGGTCGCGATCGCGCGCCAGTCGAGCCTGAGGTCGCTGCGCCTGTAGACGCGCCAGTAGGTGATCGATGCGCTGGATATGCGCATGCAGGCGGCGCTCATGGATGGCGGCGAGGCGCTGGCGCAACTGTTCAAGATGCCGCCGTTGCGCAAGGATGTCGGGAACCAGCAATTCCGCCGCAGCGGATGGCGTGGGTGCGCGCAAATCGGCAACGAAGTCGGAAATGCTGAAATCAATCTCGTGACCTACCGCGCTGACTACCGGTACGACACTGGCGTGAATGGCGCGCGCCACCTGTTCATCGTTGAAGGCCCACAGATCTTCCAGCGAACCGCCGCCGCGCGTCAGCAGCATCACGTCGTAACGACCGCTGGCGGAAGCCTTGCGCAGCATCGATACGATGGCCGGCGGCGCTTCGCGGCCTTGTACGGGCACAGGCAATACGTCGACATCGACCAGCGGCCAGCGGCGTGCCAGCACGCTGAGCACGTCGCGAATCGCCGCGCCGGTAGCGGATGTGATCACGCCGATGCGACGCGCGAAGCGAGGCAGGGCGCGCTTGCGTTCCTGTGCGAACAATCCTTCGGCATCCAACTGCGCCTTCAGCCGTTCGAATTCACGTTGCAGCGCACCTTCGCCGGCCGGCTCCATGTGTTCGGCCACGAGCTGGAATTCGCCGCGCGGTTCGTACAGACCAACCCGCGCGCGCAGCAACACGTGCATACCGTCGGTGGGCTTGAAACGTAGCCACGCGCTCTTGGGCTTGAACATGGCGCAGCGCACCTGCGCCGTGCTGTCCTTCAGCGTGAAATACAAATGACCGGAAGCCGGCCGCGCCACATTGGACAACTCGCCTTCGATCCACACCAGCGGCAGCGCATCTTCCAGCAGACCGCGCACCAGCCGGTTGAGCGTGCTGGGCGTAAGTACGTGCCGGGGCGGCTGGCCGGCACCTTCGTTGAAGTCGTCGGGCGCGTGCATGGAGGCGGGAGACTAGCACGAAAGGCTTGGGGAACATTGCATTGGCGCACGATGTGCAGGCGACGCATCATTCACGTTCAGTAAGCGACTGATATTGCAGGCGAGGTAGGTTGGGGTGAGCGAACGCGAACCCCAACATCGGATGGTCCATGCGCATGGCAACGTTGGGGTTCGGCATTCGCCTCACCCCAACCTACTCGTTTGACCGAGGCTGCGTGCAGACGTTTACGACCCGCTGCAAAGGGCGGGAATGGTGATGGGGAAGATCTGGCTTAAATTGATGGCAACAGAGGTGCCGCAGGTGGTGCTCGTATTGATGAGGCCGAGCAACGAAGCACTGACGGTGAAGCTAGGGCTGTTGATCGTGAGAACCAGGTTCGGTGAGTTGGTCACATTGATTGTTGAACCGCCAGTGCCAGTAATTTGTGCAGTACCGATACCGAGCACGCTGGTGGCGACGCTGCACGTGCCTGGGTTGTTGAACGTAAGCGGAGACAAGGTCTCCGAGAGGGCGGCTCCGCTGCACGACGCAGTCGCGCTTGACAGGCCATCATCAAGGGTAACTGTGGCAGCCCCACTGGCCACAGTGATCGATCCGTTATTCGAATTGATCTCGATGCCGGTGCCGCTCACCGTTACAGGTATGTTGGCCCCTGCAAGCGCGATGGTTTCGGAGCAACTTCCCGCGACGGTGAACACGCCGTTGTTGTCGCTGATCGCATTTGGTGACTGACAATTCAAGGCTACGCTGCCACCGGGAATCGTGCCGCTGCAGACGATGGCGTAGCTAATACCGTTGGTACCGACCTGGCTACTCACCTGGCATTGAAGTGGAACGGAGCTTGCCGCTTGAGCGCGTACAGGGATGGAACTCAGAAGTGTGGCCGATACCGCCAAAGCTGCGACAGCCAGCACACTGAGCGCTCTGGTTGCCTTCAACTTGAAGATGGACATACGCTTGAGGTGCAGCTTCATAAGTGCCTCCTCGATATGACTACGACAGCGTTAAATGGCCGAGCATAATCGGCGGGTGTAACACGCTTCGTAAGTACGCCTGAATATCCCCGGCTGGGTCGAGCAGACTTGGCGGATCGCACACGATGGAGGGTTGCCCTGTCTGTTCGCAAGCAGCGTAACCAGGGCTAATTCAACGCTCCGTATATGTGCTGTTATAGAAGGCAGAGTGCAACCTGTCCCCGTTTTACGGCTGTCGCCTCACTTCCAATTTCCCTTGTTGTGCGGGGCTACCGGAAAGTGACACGAGGCTGGGGTGCAAATCCCAATAGCGCCATGAGTGAACATCCCGATATTAGGGTTTTCACCCCAACCTACATTTACTCATCGGATTCGTGCATTTCGCGCAGACGCTTCAAATGCCGTTTGCTCAGGAGTCGCACTGACCGGGTTACAACCAACGCCGGTCAGTGCAAGGTATTTCCGGCTTTAGCTCGCGTGGTTTGCAGTTCGTGAAGGCTTAATAGTCCAATCTTATGCCTTATATGCCGCAAGAGAGTGCCGGAGCGACGATTGGGATGAGCAGGCCGAGATTGGCCGTAACGGTGTTGTTACAAGCACCGGTGAACAAAATGAGGCCAGCTACATCGCCGTTGTAGCTGAGATTAGGGCCGCTGATTGTGAGAGTAGAGCCGTTTATACCGACCGACGCCACGTTACCTTGAACGGCAATACTTGCAACGTTGATAGTGTTTAGCAGTTTGACGGAGGTAGTGATCTCGGTATTCAGGACGCTGACTGAAAGCGGCGACAAGGTCACCGTGATGCCCTGGCCGTAGGCGGATACAGCCGCGCTTGCCAGGAGACCATTGACGGTAACGGTTTCCCCTCCATTGGTCACGATTATCGTTCCTGTGCTCGGAGTGACAAGAATGAAGCCGTCCGGGGTTGCTGATAAGGTGATCCCTGCGAGCCCGGCGCCGATGTTGCAAGTTCCTCCTCCGGCTTTATATTCGCCATTGTTCTCGGTGATCACCCCAGCGTTGCAAACTAGGTTGATGTTGCTGCCATCGGGAAGCTCGCCGTTGCAACTGAGGGTGACGCCCACGCCGTTCTGGTCGGGACTCACCTGGCATTGCAGCGCAAGGGTAGGTGCCGCTGCAGCGCGGACCGGGATAAAGCTCAGAAGTGCAGCTGATGCAGTCAAAGCTGCGATAGCCAGCACACTGAGTGCACTGGCCGCGTTCAACTTGAAAATGGAGTGCAGCTTCATAGGTGCCTCCTCGATATGGTGTAAGACAGCGTTAGGTAGCCGAGCACAATCGGCGGGTGTAATACGCTTTGTAAGGACGCCTGAATATCCCCGGGGGCGAGCAGACTTGACGAATCGCGCACATCGAAAGGGTCGCCCTGTCTGCTCTGACGGAATGTAACCAGGGTCAACTAAAGGTTCCGTATATGTGCTGCGACGAAGAGCGGGGCGTGACCTGTCCCCGTTTTACAGCTGTCGCCTCGTCATTCCTGGCGACATAGGCTGGGGTGAGCGAACGTGAACCCCAACATTGGATGATCCACACACATGGCAATGTTGGGGTTCGGCATTCCCTCACCCCAACCTACTCGTTTGACCGAGCTTGCGTGCAGACGCTTACGACCCGCCGCAAGGAGCTAGTGGGACGGTGATCGGTATGAGCTGGTTCAAGTTGACGTTAATGGACTCGCCGCAGGTGATATTTAAGACGAGGCCGAGCACAGAGGTTTTGACGCTAGCCGTCGGACTATTGATCGACAGGATCAAGGGCGGTGACGTCGTTGCGCTGATCGACCCGCCCTGCGTAGTGATCTGTGCAGTACCGATGCCGAGCACGCCGACGTTGACGTTACACGTGCCGTCCGAAATGTTGAGTGCAAGCGGCGACAAAGTCTGCGAGAGGAGCGCGCCTTGGCAGCTCGCGGTCAGGCTTGATAGGCCCTGGCTATAGGTGAGTGTGCCAGTCCCCTGGCTCGCAGTAATCACCCCACTGTTGGAGTCGATGGTGAGAACGGTGGCGCTTAGTGTTCCGGTCACGTTGACCCCTGCGAGCGAGGCGTTGCCGGAGCAATTGGCTGGGGCGACGGTAAACGCCCCGTTATTGTCGCTGACCACGTTTGGCGATTGGCAATTCAAGACTCCGGTGACATCGGGTGGAAGCGTGCCGGAGCAGGCGATGGTGTTGCTAGTACCGCTTGTACTCACCTGACATTGAAGTGCAACCGGGGTAGTCGCTGAAGCGGGTGCTGGGATGGAAACCAGAAGTGCCGCTAGCACTGTCACGCCTGCGACAGTCAGAACATGGATCGCCTTGGTAGCGCCCATCTTGAAGATGGACGTGTTCTTGAGGTGCGACTTCATAAGTGTCTCCTCGTTTGGCTACGACAGCGTTGAATGAGCCGAGCACAATCGGCGGGGTGCAACGCGTTTCGTAAAGCCGCCTGAATATCCCCGGCGAGTCGAGCAGACTGGCGGGTTACGCATGTACCAAATCAAAAAGTTCGCCCTGTTTGCTCGGGCGAAGAGTAATCAGGACCAACTCAATGTTCCGTGTATGTGTCCTGATGAAAAGCAGCGAGCAACCTGTCCCCCTTTTTCAACTGTCGCCTCACTTCCAACTTCCCTTGTTGTTAGGGTTATTGGGAAGTGACACGAGGCGCGATCATGTGTCGTCGGATTCGTGCATTTCGCGCCGCCGCCGCAAATGCCGCTTTCGCCTTCACCATGCACGAATGCAGGTATTGATCACCAACCAGATGGAAATCGCCGCGAGCGGCCAGGCCACCACGACGGGCCACAGCGCAGCGATCACCGCGAGCGCCATGAGCAGCAGCGTGACGCTCAGCAGCGCACCGGTTTCGATATCGTCCAGCACGCGGCGATCGGTGAGCGCCGCTCCCATGGTGTTGGCGATGCGCAGCGCGCCGGCGGTGGCGGTGCGGCCGGAACTGCCGCCGACATTTTGCGGCTGTGCGCACACTCAACCAAGGCATCCCGAAACGCGCGGCCTACTTTGTCGTCGCGGACGATGTAGTTCTCCAGTACCACGCAATGCCACGCTGCGGATGGCGGTCAGCCAGGCATCGAAGTGCTGTTGCGCGTCGATCAGCAGATCGACCTTGTTGCCACCCAACAGGGGCGCACCGGCGGCGCGGCTCAATGCCTGTTCGGCGAGTACCCGGTTTGGTGCGGAAGGGGAGGACATGCGGGGGAGTATTAAGGAGCGGAGAATAAGGACAGTTCATAATCCCCATGGCCGTCATTCCCGCGAAAGCGGGAATCCATTTTTTAATGCCCAAAAGCAAGATGGATTCCCGCTTTCGCGGGAATGACGGCCTTGAAGATTACATGGGCTTCGGTGAGGAGCATTCCCCATTCCTCAACTTCTGGCATGATCAAGCCATGTTGCCAGAGCAGCGCTTTACGGACATCGATGCGTGCGCGCAGCTGATCGTCGAGCGGCTGGGAGCCGACTTGCGCGTGGCGGCGCCGTTGGGCCTTGGCAAGCCGCATGGATTGCTCAATGCGCTGTACGGCCTGATGCTGGCCGACACCTGGCGATCGATGACCTTGTACACCGCCTTATCACTGACCCGTCCGCGGGCGAAGAACGGGCTGGAGGCGCGCTTTCTCGATCCCTTCGTGGAGCGCCAATTCGGCACCGACTACGTCGACCCGCAGTATGCGATCGACCAGATACACGGCAAGCTGCCACCGAACGTAGCGGTGCACGAGTTCTACATGCAATCGGGCGCGCTGCTGCATTCGGCCAGCGCGCAGCGCAACTACATCAGCCAGAACTACACGCACGTGGCGCGCGATCTGGTGGTGCAGGACATCAACCTGCTGGTGCAACTCGTCTCGCGTCGAGAAACGCCTGCCGGTGTGCGTTACAGCCTGTCGTGCAATCCCGATCTCACGCTGGATTTTCTCGATCGCGTGAAGGCGGCGGGCAAGGCACGGCCGTTGTGTGTGGCGGTGGTTCATCCCGCGTTGCCGTACATCGCCGGTGCGGCGGAAGTGTCGCAGGATTTCTTCGACATCGAACTTGCGCCGGTATCCTCGCCACCGCTGTTTGCCGTGCCGCGCATGCCGGTGGATACCGTCGAATACGCGCTGGGCTTGCATGCCAGTGCGCTGGTGAAAGATGGCGGCTGCCTGCAGATCGGCATCGGCGCGTTGTCCGACGCGCTGGTCAAAGGATTGCTGCTGCGACATCAGGACAACGTCTCTTGGCGCAAGACGCTGCTCGCGCTCGATCCGCGCGGCGCCACGCACGCGCTTGCCGCGCGTATCGGCGGCCTCGGCGGCTTCAAGACCGGCTTGTACGGCTGCAGCGAAATGATCATGGACGGCCTGATGTATCTGGCCAAGGCCGGCATTCTCAAGCGGCGCAGCTGGGATAACCTCGCGTTGGAACGTGCCGCCGCCGCAGGACGGTTGCCGGGCGATGTGCCCGGCGGACACTACCTGCGCGGTGCCTTCTTCCTCGGCTCGCGCGAACTCTACGACTGGCTGGAAACCACCACGGGCAGCGATCCCGACGCGATCGACATGTGCCCGGTATCCAACGTCAACCAGCTGTACGGCGATCATCAGGCGCTGGCCATGCTGCAACGACGCGGTGCGCGTTTCTTCAACACCTGCATGATGTCCACGCTGCTCGGCGCGGCCGTTTCCGACACGTTGGAAGACGGCCGCGTGGTGAGCGGCGTAGGCGGTCAATACAACTTCGTCGCCATGGCGCACGAGTTGCCCGATGGCCGTTCCGTGCTGCTGCAGCGCGCGACACGCATTGGCAAAAGCGGCGTGGAAACCAATATCCGCTGGCATGGCGGGCAAACCACCATTCCCCGCTACCTGCGCGACATCGTGGTGACCGAGTACGGAGCGGCTGATCTGCGCGGCAAGAGCGACAGCGAATGCATCGAGGCCATGCTGGCGATCAGTGACGCGCGCTTTATCGACGCGCTGGCGGCGGAAGCCAAATCGCACGGCAAACTGGCCGCGGATTTCAAGATTCCCGAAGCCTGGCGCAAGCATCGCCCCGAAGCACTGCACGAAGCCTTGGCCAAGCCGATGCAAAAGGGCTTATTGCCGAGGTTTCCGTTCGGCAGCGATTTCACCGAAGTCGAACAGCGCCTGGTGCCTGCTTTGGAATGGCTGCAATCGTCCAGTGCCACATGGAAGGGTCGCTGGCAATTGTTCAAAGCGCTATGCAAGCCCGGTGAAGCGACTGCGGAAGAAGCGGCCGCGCTGGATCGCATGGGCTTGGCCACGGCGCTCAAGTTGACGGATCGCTTGCAGCGTCGCTTGTTGCAGACAGCGCTGCGGCGCTGATGACGTGATCGGCGCCAGCACTGCTGCGACCCACGTAAAAAAGAATCGTCGGATAATTTGCGCAAAGCCGCACAGCATGCTTCACTTCGCGGGTGGCAGAATGCCCTTTCGATGACGTTCCAGGGGGAACAAGGTCGTGACCTTGGTATCAGTTCGTGACAGCGTTTGCGCCGGCGCAATGACATGGCGCTGCACCCGGTTCGCATGGGTGAACGGACCAAGCTCGAATTGCGAGGGTTGCTCGCATAACGCGCACTGACCGTGAAAAGACTCAGTCCACAGCTACGTACCGCCGGCACCTATGTGCTGGTCTCGGCGATATATATCTGGTTCTCCGGGCATCTGCTGGGTGCCCTGGTGCACGATCCACGGCGCATCGTGTTCTATCAGATATTGAAGGGCTGGCTGTTCGTTCTTGGCACAGGACTGCTGCTGTACTGGATGATCGGTCGCACGGTTCACCGACTGGCGGAAGCCAATCACCGTCTGCTCGACAGTCACGAGCAAGCTTTGCGCGTGCTGGTGGAAGCCATGGATATCCGGCACAAGGAAACCAGCGACCATTCCGAGCGCGTGGTACGCATGGCGCTCGGCCTGGCGTGCCGAGCCGGGCTGAATGATGAAGCCTTGCGCGATGTGAAGTTCGGCGCGCTGCTGCACGATATCGGCAAGCTCGCTTTGCCGGATGCGATCCTGATCAAGCCCGGTAAGCTGGATGAGGACGAAACGCGACTGATGCGCACGCATCCGCACATGGGCTACGACATGCTGCAGCGGATCGATTTTCTGCGCGGCGCGAGCGCCATCCCATACAGTCACCATGAGCGCTGGGACGGCACCGGTTACCCGCAGGGATTGAAAGGCGAGGAGATTCCCCTCGCGGCGCGCATCTTCAGTGTGGTGGACGTATGGGATGCGCTGAGCTTTCCGCGCGTCTACAAACCCGCATGGCCTGAGCCGGACGTGCTGCACTATCTGCGCGATGCGGCAGGAGGTCAACTGGACCCGTATCTGGTGCAGTTGTTTCTCGACAACTATGCAGAATTGAAAGCGTTGGCGCTCAATTCATAGGCATTTACGCGAGGTTGCTTCACCGACGCGAGCAATCCCATCACGTAAAAGACCTCCCATCCAGAATGCATTGCGCAGGAACAACGGGCAGCTTCTGCCATCGGCCCTGATCGAACGACGCGCAAGCCAATGCCGCGACTTCTCCAAGGAACGCGTCGCGCGACATTTCCACCGCCCCCAGCCCAAGCAAATGCGGATTGCTCACCTGTGCATCAATGAGCGGAAACTCCCATTCCCGCAGCAGCGCGGCCAGCGCACACAAGGCCAGCTTCGATCCACCGCTCTCCGCGCTGAACATCGATTCGCCGCAGAACAACCGCCCGATGGAAACGCCGTAAATGCCGCCCACCAGGCGCTCCTGTTCCCACACTTCTACGCTATGTGCGAAGCCCAGGTCGTGCAGCGCGTCGTAGGCGTCGATCATTGCCGGGCTAATCCATGTGCCGAACTGGCCGGGCCGCGGCGCGGCGCAGGCTTCCATTACCGGGCGGAAGGCGCGGTCCACGGTAACGTGCCATGCCTTGTCTTTTAGCACCCGGCGCAGGCTGCGATTGGGACGCAGGCGATCGGTATGAAACACGCAGCGTGGGTCGGGCGACCACCACAGGATCGGTTCGCCTTCGTTGAACCAGGGAAAGATGCCGTGTGCATACGCCGTCAGTAGCCGCGGCGGAGAAAGATCGCCGCCAAACGCAAGTAGGCCATTGGGTTCGATGAGGGCATGGCGCGGATCGGGGAAGCGGTCCGGGGCGTGGTCGTCGAGCCGTGGCAGGCGAATCATGGTGGCTGGGCGTAAGGGCTATGTTCGAGTAGTTCCTCGGCATAAGCGTCCATGCTCTCGCATTCGTGCGCAAGCGCTCGGCGTACGGCACTGCGAAAGCCCTCATGCAGCAGGTAATGGCGCGAATGCGTGCGTATGGGCAGGAAGCCACGGGCCAACTTGTGTTCACCCTGCGCGCCGGGTTCGAAACACTGTAATCCGTGCGTGATCGCGTAATCGATGCCCTGGTAATAGCACAGCTCGAAATGCAGATCTGGCAGGTCCACGCTGGCGCCCCAATAGCGGCCGTACAAAGTGGTGGCGCTGCGGAGCATCAGCGCCATCGCGACGATCTCATCGTCTTGCCGCGCCAGTGCGAGCTGTACCGCGTTGCCGAATTCCTTGCGCAGGTATTGGAAGAATGCTTCGGTAAGCGCGGCGTGATTGCCCTTGGCATCGAATGTGTCGGTATAAAGCGCGTGCACTCGCCGCCATTCGCGCATGCTCAGTTCTGCGCCACCGACCATACCGATTTGCAGCCCATGCGTGGCCACGCGCTTACGTTCGTGCCGGATGTTCTTCCGCTTCTTGTGGTTCAACGCGGCCAGAAATGCTTCGAAATCGGCATAGCCCTGGTTGTGCCAATGGAACTGCACGTCGCTGCGCCCCATCCAATCATCACCGAAGGCGGGCAGGTCTTCTTCGGTGAGAAAGTTGGTGTGCACGGAGGAAAGCTGCAGTCGCGCCGCCTGTTGCTGCATGGCATCCACCAGCAGTTCGCGCAAGGCGAGCGCTTGCGCGGGATCGGTACCCACGAGCAGGCGCGGCCCGGTGACGGGCGAGTAGGGCACTGCGTTGAGCAACTTGGGATAGTACTGGCCGCCCGCGTTTTCCCACGCGCTGGCCCAGCTCCAATCGAACACGAACTCGCCATGCGAGTTGCCTTTCAGGTACAGCGGTGCGGCTGCGATCAAGGTGCTGTGGCGATAAAGCCCAAGGTGATGCGCCTGCCAGCCCCATTCGGGACGAATGCAGTCGCTGCGTTCGAGGCCGGCGAGGAAGGCGTGCGAAAGAAAGGGATTGTCGTCGGGACGCAATGCGTCCCAAGCTGTGGCGGGGATATCGTCGATGCTGTCGTGGAAGCGGGCTTCGATCACTGCTTTTTAGCTCCCTTCCCAAAAAGCACAGCTACCTGTACCACTCTCCATAGAGCTGGATCGTGCCGCATCGTCATTCCGGCGAAGGCCGGAATCCAGTTCAAACATGCATCCGAAGGACACAGCAACGGTTTTGAGTGCTTCGCACAGTGTATTTAGACTGGATTCCGGCCTTCGCCGGAATGACGGTGAGGCGCAATTAGGCATATCGAGAAGTTGTAGATCCCGTGACCTTCATGGGGAAGGGAGCAAGAGTCTCAAACCTTCCCGTTCTGATCTAACCACCGCTCCGCATCCAGCGCCGCCATGCAGCCGAAACCCGCCGACGTCACCGCCTGGCGATACACATGATCGGCCACGTCGCCCGCGGCGAACACGCCGGGTACCGAGGTCATCGTCGCCATACCTTCCAGCCCGCTGCGGATCTTGATGTACCCGTCGTGCATATCGAGCTGGCTTTCGAATATACCGGTGTTCGGCGTGTGACCGATCGCGACGAAGAAACCAGTGGCTTCGATGTCGCGCGTGACGCCGCTGTCGACATCCTTCACGCGCACGCCGGTCACGCCCGATGCGTCGCCGAGCACTTCGGCAATGCTGTGGTTCCATACCAGCTCGATCTTGCCGTGGGCGGCTTTTTCGAACAGCTTGTCCTGCATGATCTTCTCGGCACGCAGCTTGTCACGGCGATGTACCAGGTACACCTTGCGGCCGATGTTGGCCAGGTACAGCGCTTCTTCCACCGCGGTGTTGCCGCCGCCGACGACGACCACGTCCTGGTCGCGGAAGAAAAAGCCGTCGCAGGTGGCGCAGGCCGATACGCCCTTGCCCTTGTAGTGCTCCTCGCTGGGAATCCCCAGGTACTTGGCGGTGGCGCCGGTGGCAATGATCAGCGCGTCGCAGGTGTATTCGCCCGAGTCGCCCTTCAGGCGGAACGGGCGCTGCTTGAGGTCCACCGAGTGGATGTGGTCGAACACCATTTCCGTCTCGAAGCGCTCGGCATGCTCGGCCATGCGCTGCATCAGTTCCGGGCCTTGCACACCCTTCACGTCGCCAGGCCAGTTGTCCACGTCCGTGGTGGTCATCAATTGTCCACCCTGCTGCATGCCGGTGATCATGGTCGGCTTGAGGTTGGCACGCGCGGCGTACACCGCGGCGGTGTAACCGGCAGGACCGGAGCCGAGGATCAGCAGCCGGCTATGTTTGGGGGTGGTCATTGCTATAATCCTTAAGGGGTTGCTGGCGATTTGTCAGGATGGTTCTTGGATTGCGGAAAGGCCTTCACGGGCCGTCCGGGGAGTCCGCAAGGATGGGGAAGTCGCAGGGTCTATTCAAGGTTGACTTGCGGGCGTCGTTTCTGAACCTGACCTGTGGACGACATGACTTGCGCCCTCGCTATTGATCCCGCACCCCTTGTTACACTGCATCGCGTATATCCATACGAATCTGAAGGAAACACACCCCGGTGGCCGCGCGCAGCGCAAACGTACGAAAAACAAAGGAAAAGACCGGCCTCAGCGAGGAAGTGAAGCGCCGCCTGCGCGAAGCGGGCGCGCTGTTGCTGTTGCCGTTGGCGCTGTACCTGCTGGTGTGCCTCTTCAGCTACGACGCAGCCGATCCAGGCTGGTCGCACGCCGATACCAGCGGCCATGTGCATAACCTCGGCGGCACTGTCGGCGCCTATATCGCGGATCTGCTTCGTTATTTGTTCGGCAGCGTGGCGTATTGCTTCCCCTTGCTGCTGCTGTTCCTGGGCGTGCAGGTGCTGCGCAACCACGGCATGCGCAGCGTGCAGCCATGGGAACCATCGCTGCGGCTGATCGGCTCGGTGTTCTTCTTCATCACAGCGCCGGGGCTTTGCTGGATCATTTTCCGGGATAGCACGATGGCCCCGGAAGGGCCGGGTGGTGTGATCGGCCGTGGAATCGGCCATGGCCTGGTTAGTGCCTTCGGCGAGAAGGGTGCGCCGCTGTTTCTGCTGGCGATCTTCCTTGTCGCGATTACCTTTGCCACAGGGCTTTCCTGGTTCAAGCTGATGGATCTGATTGGGCAGGGTGTACTGAAGCTCGCCGGCTGGTTCGGCGGTAAGCTGCGCAGCGCGCCAGAAGTGATCGCCGCGCATCAGGCGCGCGTCGAGCGCGAAGTGGTGAAGAAGACCGAAGCCATCAAGCAGGCCAAGCGCGAACCGGTACGCATCGAGGCGCCAGCCGCGCCGGTGATAAAGAGCGAACGCGCGCGCGTGGAAACGCAGATTCCGCTGTTCGTCGGCGCTGCGCAGCCGGGTGAACTGCCTCCGCTGTCGTTGCTGGACGAAGCGCCGGTGCAGGGCCCGGGCTATTCGGAAGAAACGCTGGAAGTGCTGTCGCGCCAAGTCGAGCTAAAGCTCAAGGACTTCAAGATCGAGGCCAAGGTGGTGGGCGTGTATCCCGGCCCGGTGATCACCCGCTTCGAACTGGAACCGGCTGCGGGCGTGCGCGGCAGCCAGGTATCAAGCCTGGACAAGGACATCGCGCGCGGCCTTTCCGTGGTCAGCGTGCGCGTGGTCGACGTGATTCCGGGCAAGAACGTGATTGGCCTGGAAATTCCCAACGCCAAGAAGCAGATCGTCTATCTCTCCGAAATCCTCCGCTCCGACAAATACGACCAGCAGAAATCGCCGCTGACGTTGGCGTTGGGCAAGGACATCGGCGGTCGTGCAATGGTGGCCGATCTGGCCAAGATGCCGCACTTGCTGGTGGCCGGTACCACGGGTTCCGGTAAATCCGTGGCGGTGAACGCGATGGTGCTGAGCCTTTTGTACAAGGCCAGCGCCAAAGACGTGCGCATGATCATGATCGACCCGAAGATGCTGGAGCTTTCGGTCTACGAAGGCATTCCGCATCTGCTCGCGCCGGTGGTCACGGACATGAAGGAAGCCGCCAACGCGCTGCGCTGGTGCGTGGCCGAAATGGAGCGCCGCTACAAGCTGATGGCCGCGGTGGGCGTGCGCAACCTCGCCGGCTTCAACAAGAAAATCAAGGATGCCGAGAACAACGGGCAACCTATCGTGGATCCGTTGTTCAAGGCGAATCCCGACATGCCCAACCAGGTGGCCGAGCCGCTGGAGCCGCTGCCGTACATCGTCGTGATCATCGACGAGTTCGCCGACATGATGATGATCGTCGGCAAGAAGGTGGAAGAACTCATTGCCCGTCTGGCGCAGAAGGCGCGCGCCGCGGGCGTGCACTTGATCCTCGCCACGCAGCGCCCGTCGGTAGACGTGATCACTGGCCTGATCAAGGCCAACATTCCTACGCGCATCGCGTTCCAGGTATCGAGCAAAATCGACTCGCGCACCATTCTCGATCAATCCGGTGCGGAAACCCTGCTCGGCCACGGCGACATGCTCTACCTGCCGCCCGGCACCGCCACGCCTGACCGCGTGCACGGCGCCTTCGTCGACGACCATGAAGTGCACAACGTGGTCAATTGGCTGAGGTCGCAGGGCGCGCCGCAATACATCGAAGGCGTGCTGGAAGAAGTGCAGGCCACCAGCGACGGCAAGTTCATCAACGAATCCGGCCTGCCGCAGGATGGCGAGGAAGGAGGCGGCGACGCCGAGGCGCAGCTCTACGACAAGGCCGTCCGCATCGTCACCGAAACGCGCCGTGCGTCGATCTCCGGTGTGCAGCGCCATCTGCGCATCGGCTACAACCGCGCCGCGCGTCTGATCGAGCAGATGGAGCAGGATGGTGTGGTAAGCGCGCCGCTGCATAACGGCAACCGTGAAGTGCTGGCGCCGCCGCCGCCGAAGCATTGAGGTGCCAACTAGCCCCTCTCCCTCCGGGAGAGGGGTTGGGGTGAGGGTACGATCGAAGCGTGACTTTGGAGTCTCGACCGAGAGGCCATCATCGCGCTCCGCCCGAACCCTCACCCGCCTCTCGGCACCCTCTCCCGGAGGGAGAGGGGCTCACTCAGGAAAGTTTCATCACACCTGCATTAAGCCTCCCAGCCGCACACTCGCCGCATCCGGTACATCAGGAACAGGAATCCATGAAACGCTTCCACTTTGCAGCTTTTCTTGCCGCGCTGATCATGCTCGCAAGTAGCATCGCCCAAGCCGCCACCGGCCCGGCGCGTGCGCGGCTCGATGCATTCGCCCAAGGACTGCACGCTCTCTCCGGCAACTTCACGCAGACGTTGACCGACCCCAACGGTAAGGCCGGCAAAACTAGCAATGGCGCATTGGTGCTGGAAGCACCGCGCCAGTTTCGCTGGGATACGCTGGCGCCGTACAAGCAGACCATCGTCGCCGACGGTAGCCGCGTGTGGTTGTACGACCCGGACCTGGAACAGGTCACCGTGCGTCGGCAGGACACCGAGGAATCGCACAGCCCGCTGACCGTGCTCACTGATCTCTCGCAACTTGACAAGGAATTCCACGTTATCGAGCAGGGCGAGCACGATGGCCTGGTGTGGCTGCGGCTCACCTCCACCGCGAAGGATCCGCAATTCAACTACGCCGATCTTGGCTTCGATGCGAACGGCCTGGCGCGCATGCAGTTCAAGGATCAGCTTGGCGCCATCACCGACATCCGTTTCTTGAACTGGAAGCGCAATCCGGACATCCCTGCGCAGGATTTCAACTTCACGCCGCCCAAGGGCGCAGACGTGATCGGCGATCTGCCGGAACTGACCACGCAGCCGCTGAAGAACTGACACCTTCGCATGATCCGCCAACTGCCGCGTTGGGCATGGATCGGCGGCGGTTTGTTGGCGCTGGTCGCCGGTTGCATCAATGCGGTCGGCTATCTGTGTTTTCGGCACCAGCCGATTACGCACCTCACCGGCACGAGCACTGTGCTCGGCATTGCAATGGCGCATGGCGATCTGCCCGAAGCGCTGCATTGGGCGATGAGCATCGCTTCGTTTCTGATCGGCGCAATGGTGAGCGGTTTCATCGTCGAACAACGCACGCTGCAGCTTGGCCGCCGCTATGGCGTGGTGTTGATGATCGAATCGTTACTGCTGTTCGCGGCCACGCCGCTGATTCACGATGCCAACGATCTCGGTCTCTATCTGGCTTCCGCTGCCTGCGGTTTGCAGAATGCCATGGTGAGCACGTACAGCGGCGCTACGCTCCGCACCACGCACCTATCCGGCATCTTCACCGACCTTGGCATGTATCTCGGTCAACGCCTGCGTGGCCTGAAAGTGGATACGCTGCGCATCCATGTGTGCCTGCTGGTGTCTGGTAATTTCATTCTCGGGGCAATACTGGGTTCCTTGGGCTTCCTGCACATTCAGGAGCGCGTGTTGTTCGTGCCCGCGACGCTCATCGGAGTGGTGGGCCTTGGATACGCGATCTACCGCCATTTCTTCTTTCGGCAGTCAGGCGGCGGTCTCTAGATAAAAACCTCTCTCCCACGGCGCGGGTATCTACACGCGTCTTCTATGTTCAAACTCACCCAGTCGTCATTCCGGCGAAGGCCGGAATCCAGTTTTAATACGCCGTGCGAAGCACTCAAAAGCAGTTTTGTGTCCTTCGGACGCGTACTTGAACTGGATTCCGGCCTTCGCCGGAATGACGACCGGACAAGCTCTAGCACGACGAAAAGTTGTGTAGATACCTATGCGCTACGCATGGTCCCGCGCATCAAGCCGCAAGCTTGGGCGCGACAGGGAAATCCACCGGCACCTTGGTTACCGCATGCAGATAGTTGGTGACGGTCTTGTCGCCGATGATCACGATAACGTCGACCAGATTTTCTTTGCTCCAGCCGGCCGCGAAGAACGCGTCGATCAGCGCAGGTTCGGCATGACCGCGCCCGATGGCGATGCTCTTGACCAGGCGGGTCAGTGCATGGAGCTTGGCATCGAAGTGCGCCGTGCCGCTGCGGATTTCGAGCAGTTGCGCATCGGTGAAGCCATGCATCTTGCCGATCGCTGTGTGGGCAGCCAGACAGTATTCGCATTCGTTGACTTGGCTTACGACCAGGTTGACCACTTCACGAGCCTTGCCCGTGACACTGCTCTTGGCGTTCTGGAAGGCGAGGTAGTTACCCAGTGCGTGTTCGGAATGCGCGAGCGTGGCGTACAGGTTGGGAACCATGCCAAGGTTTTTCTTCAGGTTGTCGAACAGCGCCTGGTTGGCCGGTGAGACTTCGTCACGGGTGGGGACGTTGATGATGGTCATGATCGTGCTCCTGGTTGATGAAACAAGATAGGAAAAGACGAAGGCTTATTGCGCCGTGTAGCCGCCGTCGACGGCGATGGACTGGCCTGTGAGATAGCGCGCTTTGTTGCCCGCGATGAACAGAATGGTCTGGACGATTTCATCCACCTCTGCGGCGCGCTTTGCAGGCATCGAGTCAAGGAAACGCGCCTTGGCTTCTTCGTTGCTGTCGACGAAACGGTCGAGCATGTCGGTAGCCACCGGGCCCGGCGCCACGGCATTGACGCGAATGCCGATAGCGGCGCCTTCGAGCGCAGCGCTCTTGGTGATGCCCTCGATGGCATGCTCGCTCGCCACGTAGACGGATGCGCCGGCAATGCCGACTTTCCCGGCGATCGATGACAGGTTCACGATCGAACCGGAACCCTGCGTCTGCATCACCTGCACTTCATGTTTGACCGCCAGCAATGTGCCGAGCACGTTGCTGGCGAAGGTGTTTTCGTAATCTTCGACGGATTGTTCGGTAATCGGGCCGAGCCGGCCTTCGGTGCCGGCATTGTTGATGGCGATATCCAGCCGTCCAAAACGTGCAACGGTCTTCGCGACGAGATTCTGCACGTCGGCTTCGAAGCGCACGTCGGCGCGCACGAATTCGGCTTGCGCACCCATGGCCTGTAGTTCCGCAGCGAGGGCGTTGCCGGCCTCTTCGCGTCGGCCACTGACCACGATGCGCACACCTTCCTTGGCGTAAGCGATGGCGGTGGCGCGACCGATACCGCTGAGTGCGCCGGTGATCAATACGACAGGGGTATTCATGATGGGCTCCTGAAGCGGGTGGGATGTCTGTGGAGCGAACTGTGCGCCACGGGTCGGGGCCGCACTAGAAAGCGCGGAGTGATAGCTATAAGTCCTGCCAGGAATAGGTGGCGTGGGATTCCCGATGGGAATGAAAGCTATGCGTAGTACCTGCGTTCCGCATGCACAGCTGGATGACCAAGATGGACCGCACTTCCCATTTGAAGGAGCAGGACCATGTCACTCCAAGCCACACTCGACGCTTTCAAAGCCGATTTTCGCGCCGGCAAGCCGCCCTACAATGCGCCGTCGGACATCCACCCCATCATGGAGCGCGCCACGGCCGAGCTGATCGCATCCGGCCAGGCAGGCCGCGCCGCTAAAGCCGGTGACAGGGCCCCCGTCTTCGTCTTGAACGACGCTTACGGCAAGCCGGTTTCTTCACAGGAACTGCTGGCGAAAGGTCCGCTGGTGATCAGCTTCTATCGCGGCGTGTGGTGCCCGTACTGCAACTTCGAATTGCAGGCGCTGGAAGCGGCGCTGCCCGCGATTCGTGCAACTGGCGCGAACCTGGTGGCGATATCGCCGCAGATTGCGGTGAACAGCCTCAAGTCGTTGCGCACGAACCGCCTGACGTTTCCCATTCTGAGCGATGCGCACAACGACATCGCGGCGGCGTTCGGCATCCGCTATGCGTTGCCGCATTATCTGGTTGAGCTCTACAAACGGCTCAAGAACCATCTGCCGGCATTCAATGACGACGATAGCTGGACCTTGCCGATTCCCGCGCGCTATGTGATCGCGCCGGATGGCAACATCGTCTACGCCGAAGTCAATCCGGATTACACGCAGCGGCCCGAGCCGGAAGATTTGTTGCCGGTGTTGAAGCAGTACAGCGTTGCGTAGTTGATCTTGCCTTTTGATTGGCGTCGAAGTTCAGTTGTGCAACGCATTCATCCCCTCTCCCCTTTGGGGAGAGGGTTAGGGTGAGGGGGCAATCTTGCGAAGAAGCCTCGATGGCTGCGTGACCATTGTGGCGTTGTTTGGCTGCAGCGGAGCTGGTTTATCGCAAGATTCGCCCCTCACCCCAGCCCTCTCCCCGGAGGGGAGAGGGAGTCATATCGCCGCGCAGCTGAGCTTCGACGCTAATGCGGGTACCCACTCAACGCGAAGCAGTCTCCTCGAGCACCGCCTCCACAAAATCAGCAAATGCGCGTGCCTTCGCACTCACCATGCGCCCAGTAGGAAACACGGCCCACAAATCGATGACAGGCAAGCTCCACTCGTCGAGCAAGATCTTCACCGCGCCGCTACGGATTTCCTCGGAGAACATCCAATCCGAAGCAACCGTGATGCCCATGTCTGCCAGCACCGCGGCGCGCACGCCTTCCGCAGCCGAGACGTGGATGCGACCGGACACGGCGACAGAGGCTTCCGTTTCGCCGCGCCGGAAATGCCAGATGCCGGGGCCGCCGCTTGGGTTGTAGACGACGGCCTGATGGCGAGCCAGGTCTGCCGGTGTCTTCGGCTCGCCATGGGCCTTCAGATAGGCGGGCGTAGCGAGTGCTACGCGCCGGGTTTGCGCGAGGCGCCTGGCCGTCATGCTGGAGTCGCCCAGCGAGCCCATGCGCAAGGCCACGTCGATGCCATGTTCCAGCAAATCAATCTGGCGGTCGTCCAGCACGATCTCGATCTGCAGATCGGGATGCGTTGCCAGAAACGTCTTGAGATGCGGTATCACATGCAGACTGGCGAAGGTCACTGCCGCGCCCACGCGGAGTTTCCCGGTGAGCCCCGTGCCGGCGCCACGCGCAAGCAGTTCGGCTTCGTTGGCTTCCTCGATGGATCGCTTGGCGCGTTCGTAATACTGCAAGCCCGCTTCGGTCGGCGTGAGTCCGCGCGTGGAACGCAGCAGTAGGCGAACGCCCAGCTTTTCTTCCAACTGGGCAATGGTTTTGGAAACCGCCGGCTGTCCGACATGGAGCCTGCGTGCGGCGGCCGAAAAAGAACCAGCCTCCACCACGCACACAAAGGTTTCCATCGCGATGAATCGGTCCATAGCCCTCCCTCGATGAGCCGGGATCATACCGCCGCGTCTTGGTGCTGTCGCGACGGATGATCCTGGGAAGAGAGGCGAGGGATACGCGACTCAATGCACCGAGGCTGCCTCTCCGACAGGCTCTGCGTTTGACGGCAAACCCAACGCATGCCGCAACTCGCTGCGTGCTGCGTTGAAATCGCCTTGCCACTGCGGATCGCGCAGTATCTCGGCCGCCATCGCGGTGCCGGCCAGTCGTCCCGCTTCCACATCAGTGGGAAAGTGCGCGCCCATCACGATGCGATGCTGCGCATAAAGATCCGCCCGCGCAAAAATCGCCGCGCGTTTTTCCGGCAGCATGTTCGCCAACAGAACCGCCGTGGTGTAGCCGAACGTCGCGTGTCCGCTGGGATAGCTCCAGTCATCCGGCTTTTCCTTGGCCAATGGATGCACCTGGCTGGAAACAACCGCAGGACGCGGCCGTTTCCAATACAGCTTGGCGGCTTTCACCGAAGCCTTGTCGAGTACGGCGACACGTTCGAAGAACGCGGTAGTTTTCGGCAAGGCGGCCGGCTGCATGCCGGAGCCGAGCGTGTCGGCGAAGCGAAATACGGAGCGCTCCGTATCCGCTTTCGCCGCTGCCATGTCTTGCGCAGTACGTGTTTGCTGCGCCGTCAGCACCGCTTGAAGATCGCGCTGAGCCGCCGTCGAACCTGCTGCCGGCGGAGGCGGCAGCAGGTTCGACACTTCGACGATGGCGGAAGGAGTGCCGTCGCCGGCGGCCAGTGCGGACTGGCCGATCACAAGCATTGACAACAACAATGCGTAGCGTTTCATCAGAAAAGATCGGCCGAAACGGTGAAGTTGAAGTTGCGGGCTGGGATGGTGAAGAACAGCGGTGTGCCATCAGCGCCGGTGGTGCCAGCCAAGGCGTTAACAGTCGTGTTGTTGAACAGGTTGTTGATCTGCACGCCGATCTTGAAATCCTTCACGTCGGTGATGTGCGGATCGAACTTGTAGCTGGCGGCGAAGTTGGTCACTGCATAGCCGCCGATCGGCGTGTCATCGATGAAATTGGCTGTGTAGTAGGTCTTGCCGACGAACTTGTCGACCAGCGACGCGTAGATCGGGCCATTGTTGTAAATAAAGCCTAGCGCGGCGGTCTTGTGTGGCGTATTCGCGTTCCACAGGTTGTCGGTGATCTGAATGGCTCGGTTGAGCGAGCCATTGGCGTAAACGCTGAAACCGCCACCTAGCATGTAGGTGCCTTCCAGTTCGACGCCTTTGTAGTGCACGCCGCTACCATTATAGAAATAGGTGAGCCCGCCAACCTTGCGGCTCTGGACGAAGTTGTTGAAGTTGATCTTGTAGACGTCAGCCGACAGCGTAAGGCGGTCGCTGCTCCATGTAGTACCGAGCTGGATGTTGGTGGTCTTTTCCGGTGCCACGGCGCTGTCCGAGAAGGCTGGATTCGACACGTAGAGCAGGTTGAGGTTAGGTGCCAGGAAGCCCTTGGCCCATTGTGCGTAGGCCGTCCAGTTCGAGGTGAACGCATAGTGGAACGCGACCGATGGCAGGGTGGCGTTCCAGTCCTTGGAATAGTTCAGCGGGGTTTCCGTCTTCTGGTTCACCGGAGCGTCAAGGTTGCGCTTGAAGTAGTTGTACTTCACGCCGCCAACGAAGTAGGCGTTGTCGGTGATGTTCCACTGATATTCGATAAACGGCTGGATGGTGACCAGCGAGTCATTCATGCGGCGATCGGCCGAAGCCAGCTGCAAGGTCGAGGCACCGGGATTGATTACTGGATTCAACTGGTTAGTCGTGTCGTCGAATTCATAGAGCCAGCGGATGTCGTCCTGATGGTCGTACCACACGCCGGTGCGTGCTTCACCCGGACCGATTTCCTTGCTCAGACGGAAGATGTCGCCCCACGAACGGTTCGTGTTGCGCATGTGCTGGCCGGGCACGTCGGTGGGGCTATAGGCGGTGCCATTGGGGGTTTCGCCATTCGGATCTTCGCCGTTGTAGCCGAAGTGGTTGTAGCCGTAGGTGTACGTCTTGTTGTCGATCGTCCAGCCCGAGAACTCCGAATGCAGGCCGATGTAGGCCATGTTCGTGTCGATCTTGTCGTTGTTGTAGCGGTAGTAGGCTTGGCTGGTCGGATCGTTGTTCAGCGCATAGTTCACGCCGTACTGCGCGATCTGCGCCTTGGTGGCGCCGAACGGCACGTACTGGTTGAGGTTGTTCCACAGGGCGGCGAAGGTCAGCGTGGTGTTTTCGCCCAGCGGCTGCACGACCTTGGCGAACACGCTCTGGCGGCGCTGACCGGCATAAGTGAGGTAGCCGTCCGACGTACTGTTCTGCAGGTTGATCACAGCGCTGGTGCCGCTGCTGGTGAAGCGGCCCGTATCGATGCGGGCGCCTTCCACGGCAGTGTCCCAGCTGCCAAAGCTAATGTACGGGTTGACGTTGAACTGATTCTGCGGGTTGATCGAATCCACCGAAATGGTGCCGCCGAACGTGGCATTGCCAAGCGTCGCGGCCGTACCTGGGCCGCGATCAACCACCACGGTGCTGGTTTCCTGATTGGTGAAGTACGAGGTGGAATGGTGCGTGAAGTCGTTGGAATCCATCCACGGAATACCATCGAACGTCACGTTGTACTGGCCGTCCTGGAAGCCGCGAATGGAAACGACCGCCGTTTCCATCAAGCCGGAGCCGTTCGGCGCCACGGTGTACACGCTGGGCGCGATGGCGGCGGCGTCGGTGTAGTCGCCGGTGGGCGGCAAGTTTTCCTGGATGTACGTGCTGCCGATGATCGACTGCGGCTGCGTGGCCACGGTGGAGCCCTGGGTAATAGCCACGGCGCTTACCGCGGAATTAGCCGTTACCTGCAGGCCGGCGAGGGTTTTGGCATTTTTTGAAGAGGTGCTGTCATCCGTATTATCGACAGCGCTGGGGCCGCTGGTTGCGGTATTACCATTATTGGCTGCGTCCTGAGCGTGGATTGGCGTGGCGATGGCCAATGCAAGGCCCATGGCGAGGTAAATCGACGAACGGCGGTACAGCGCAAGTGTCGATGACGTCATTGTTTTTTTCCGGTATCGGCAGGGTTGTAGAAAGACCGACACCGTAAAGATGCTTTATTACATTTCAGTAACAATTACATTAAAGTGACGCATTTTATAGCGCGAAAGAAAATGCGCTAAGGCTGAGCTAAGCCTTGCATTATTGATGTAATAAAAAGGGGGCTTATGAATTAGCTGAATTAAGCTTGAGATAAGCCATGAACAATTAGCGCAATAAATGATTTTAAGATCATAATCGGCATGCTTTCAAGACAGCAAGCGGCTTGCCTGACTAAGCCCTCCACGCCGGATGTCCTATCATCGGTCGATGGATCGAAGCGACGTACAAGGCACCCCGCAACTGTTCGGCACCGACGCGGAGGAACTTAAGCCCCTGGCCGAACGCATGCGGCCACGCACCCTCGACGACATCGTCGGCCAGCAGCGCCTGCTGGCGCCGGGCAAGGCCTTGCGGCGCGCGCTGGAAGCCGGTCGCGTGCATTCGATGGTGTTGTGGGGGCCGCCGGGTTGTGGCAAGACCACGCTGGCATTACTGGTGGCGCGCTATGCCGATGCGGACTTCCGCGCGATCTCCGCCGTGCTATCCGGGCTGCCCGACGTGCGCAAGGCGCTGGCCGAAGCTGAGGTCAACTTTGCGCAGGGGCGGCGCACCGTGTTGTTCGTCGACGAAGTGCATCGCTTCAACAAGGCGCAGCAGGATGCCTTTCTGCCGCACATCGAGCGCGGCGTGATCATCTTTATCGGCGCCACCACCGAAAATCCGTCATTCGAATTGAACTCGGCGTTGTTGTCACGCTGCCGCGTGCATGTGCTAGATGCCGTGTCGGTGGACGACATCGTGGCTGCCTTGCAGCGCGCGCTCAGCAATACGGAGCGCGGACTAGGCGCGTTGCAACTCGAAATAGCCGATTCGGCCTTGCACCTGATCGCACGGGCCGCCGATGGCGACGTACGCCGCGCGCTCACGCTGCTGGAAATTGCAGCGGAGCTGGCGGACGGCCATGTGATCGATGAGGCGACGCTCGAACAAGTGCTGGCCGATCGCACGCGCCGCTTCGACAAAGGCGGCGAACAGTTCTACGACCAGATCTCGGCGCTGCACAAATCCGTGCGTTCGTCCGATCCCGATGCTGCGGTGTACTGGCTGACGCGCATGCTCGATGGTGGCTGCGATCCGCTCTATCTCGCGCGCCGCATGACGCGCATGGCGGTCGAAGATGTCGGCCTGGCCGAACCGCGCGCCTGGCGCATGGCGTTGGATGCGTGGGATACCTACGAACGCCTCGGCAGCCCGGAAGGCGAACTGGGTTTGGCGCAGCTGGCGATCTGGCTGGCGATAGCGCCTAAGAGCAACGCTGCGTACATGGCGTACAACAAGGCCCGCGAAGTAGTCGGCAAAACCGGCACGTTGGACGTGCCGATGCATCTACGTAATGCGCCCACCAAGTTGATGAAAGGCCTGGGTTACGGCAAAGGCTATCAATACGATCACGATGCGGAAGGCGGCATTGCGCTCGATCAGCAGTGCTTGCCTGATGCGCTGATGGATACCGAATTCTACGAGCCAGTTGAGCGGGGCTTGGAAGTGAAGTTGCGCGAGAAGCTATTGGCCTTGCGTGAAGCGCGAAAGCAGGCGCGAAAGATATAGAGCCGCCCCAGCCTACGGGCTGCTTTTTTTGCTCGTCATCCCAGCGAAAGCTGGGATCCAGCGCCTTTCAGACGGTTCGAAGTCACTGGATCCCAGCTTTCGCTGGGATGACGAATCGGTAGCGTTGAAGTTCAAGGAGAAATTCGAGCGCGAGTCACCACGCGAGATATTTTTCCCCTGACATTTTATTTTCCCCGGACAGCAATGGGCGAAGGCCGGGACGACAAGCGTTCGGCCATCTGCCACGACTCAATTTGCGCTCCCACCAAACTGCTCCTAGATTGCATCCCACCATCCACAAGGGGAGGGCAGAGCCATGCGCATACTCGTCGCAGCCATCTTCGGCGGCATCGTCATGTTCATATGGGGCGCTGTCGCGCACATGATGCTGGGCCTGGGCAACCCCGGCATCCATCAGCCCGTCCATGAGGACGTGGTGCTAAGTAGCCTGCACGAAGGCCTGGGCCCAACGCCCGGCGTCTACATCCTGCCCAGCTTCGATCCCAAGCAATGGAACGATCAGGCCGCCAGAACCGTCTATGCGCAGAAAACGCAGACGTCGCCCTTCGCATGGGTGGTCTACCTGCCGCAAGGCGAAGACATGACCAACATGAGCCGTCAGCTTCCGCGGCAATGGGCGTCGGACACGTTGGCCTCGTTGGCGCTGGCCTTCGTGATGGGGCTGGCCGCCTTCAGTTTCGGTAAGCGCATGGGGCTTGCTGCAGCCGCGGTGCTATTCGCCTGGCTGAGCACCCTGGTGCCGTACTGGAACTGGTACCGATTCCCCGATGCGCTGATCTGGGCCGCGCTGCTGGAACAGCTTATCGGCTGGCTGCTGGCCGGCGCGGTGATGGCCTGGTGGCTGGGACGGCGGGAGCGCAAGGCAGCCTGAGTCGGATACGGAGCGTCATCGGCCGCCGCGTTGCGACCGCGGCGGCCCGACGGCCATAATCCCGCTTTCTTGCCCCATTTTCGGATCCCAACATGCTGGACCCCGCACTGCTGCGTTCGCGCCTGGCCGAAACCGCCGAGCGCCTGAAGGAAACCCGAGGCTTCACGCTTGACGTGGCCACCATGGAAGCGCTGGAAAGCCAACGCAAGCAGCTCTCCACCGAAACGCAGGAACTGCAGAACCTGCGCAACACTCGCTCCAAGGCCATCGGCCAGGCCAAGGCTAAAGGCGAGGACGTTGCCGTGCTAATGGCCGAGGTCGCCGGCATCGGCGACAAACTTAAAGCCAATGAACACGCACTGGCCGAAGTGCAAGCCAAACTGGCAGAGATCGCGCTGGGCATTCCCAACCTGCCGCACGAGTCCGTGCCGTTGGGTCAAGACGAGAACCATAACCAGGAAGTGCTCCGTTGGGGTACGCCGCGCGGCTTCGATTTCCCGGTAAAAGATCACGTCGACCTTGGCGAGCGTCACGGCTGGCTGGATGGCGAAACCGGCGCCAAGCTCTCCGGCGCACGCTTCACCGTCATGCGCGGCCAACTCGCGCAACTGCATCGCGCACTCGCGCAGTTCATGCTCGATCTGCACACACGCGAACACGCCTATCTGGAATGCAACGTGCCGCTGCTGGTGAATGCCGACACCATGCAAGGCACCGGTCAGTTGCCCAAGTTCGAAGAAGACCTGTTCGCCACCCAGGTCGGCGACACGAAGCGTTACCTGATTCCAACAGCGGAAGTGTCGCTGACCAACCTGATGCGCGACACCATCCAGGATGCCGACGCGTTGCCGCTGCGCCTCACCGCACACACGCCATGCTTCCGTGCCGAAGCCGGCAGCTACGGCCGCGACGTGCGCGGCATGATCCGCCAGCACCAGTTCGAAAAAGTGGAAATGGTGCAGATCGCGCGTGCAACCGATTCCTATGCGCAACTCGAGGAAATGGTTGGTCACGCCGAGAAAGTGCTGCAGAAGCTCGAACTGCCGTATCGCAAAGTGATGCTGTGCACGGGCGACATGGGCTTCAGCGCCGCCAAGACGTATGACCTTGAAGTATGGCTGCCCAGCCAGAACGCCTACCGCGAAATCTCCAGCTGCTCGAACTGCACCGATTTCCAATCGCGCCGCATGCAGGCACGCGTGCGCAACCCGGAAACCAACAAACCCGAACTGGTCCACACCCTCAACGGCTCCGGCCTCGCCGTAGGCCGCACGCTGATTGCCGTGATGGAGAACTACCAGAACGCCGACGGCTCGATTACCGTACCCGAAGCGCTGCGCCCCTATATGGCCGGCGCGGAGAAGATTGCATGAACACGCAGGCGAGCCACTCGTGGAACAGGGTGGAGTTCTACTCCAGCTATTTCCTCATAGTCGTGCTCGCCTCCGTGATCGGCACGCGCCTGAGCTTCGCCAGCGTGTGGGAACTGCCCACCATCGACCTCGTGCTCAGCTCCATCGCACTGGTGTTGACGGTGGCCAGCTTCTGGATCGCCCGCAAGCGCCGCAGCTGGCGCCTGTGGATCATCGCCTTCGCCACCGCGACGCAACTCCTGCCCATGGTGCTGCGCTACCCAGCCACGCTGTTCCCTCTGCTGGGCGGGCTGATTCCGGTGGCAATCATGATCTGGGCGTTGGTGGCGCTGTCCCGCAAGGGCACGAATGGTCCGCGGGCACGTGGTTCCTGATAGGATTGTCGCCCTCACAAGCGAGTCGGATCGGCATACGCTGATTCCGTCACCCCGGCGAAAGCCGGGGCCCAGCGACTTCCTAAGTCTAGAGACACTGGACTCGCCACAAAAACACGGAGAGATGGCCGAGCGGTTTAAGGCAGCAGTCTTGAAAACTGCCGTAGGTGTAAGCCTACCGTGGGTTCGAATCCCACTCTCTCCGCCACCCAATAAAAAAGCGCCCACATAGGGCGCTTTTTTATTGGGTGGCGGAGAGAGTGGCTCGATGAGAACCCATACGGTTCGACAAATTCGTCAGGAACGAATTTGGACAGCCGCAGGCTGGCCCTGGAGCGCGAAGCGCGGAAGGGTTCTGCGAAATAGGACGTTGTTCACCCGTGAAGCCAGGTATTTCTTACTTCAGACCCACTGGTTTTCGTAGATGGTGTTCCTGAGGGCTTTAACAGCAAAGAACGCCATCTGCTCCAATTCCTGTTCGATTTGCTCTGGCCGGGTAAGGGGGAGTTCGTCGTCCCAGGGTTCTCCGACATGGACCCACTTGTTCCGATACAGTCGTAACCGATGGATGTCGTCTTTAAGGTTCTGGTCGATAAGGGAGTTGTTGATGAGGTCCATTAGGCGATCTTTGCCAGTGCCGTATTCAGAGCGGAGATACGTCTCGATACCAGATACCGCCGTCAAGATGCAGGAGAGATGAGCGCCTCCAACGAAAGCCATGTCGGAATCTCTGATGATGAAGGTGCACCATTCGGAAAGGATGACACCACCCTTTAGCAGCTCATCATCAAGCGCAGTGAGATGTTCCCAGCGGTCTTCCTTTGTTTGTGGCTGTTTGCCAAGTGCGTAATTCATCACGTTTCCTTCACGTTTCGGGACTGTTTGCGAATGTTCTGGAGCATTGGCAATGCAGATTATCCGTCGATGGATTTTCGAAAAACTTTAGTCATAGCAATTGGTTGTGGATGTTGACGCGTTGGGTGCACCATTGCTCCAAGAAATAACAGGGGCGGGGTGGGAATTGGATATCCCAGTCATTACGGCACAGCAGTTTGCAGCCAAATTTGCACTTCAACCGAATCAATATGCGTGGTTTCTAGGCGCTGGTGCTTCCGCAAGCGCGGGGATACCTACTGGCTACGCAATGATTCGTGATTTCAAGGCGCAGTTGTTTTGCCAGGAAACCAAACTTCCTCGTCGCGAAGTGGATGCAACTGACCCGCTATGGGTCGAACGTATTGACGACTTCTTCAAGCGCCAGGCAATTTTGCCACCCACAGGTGATACCACGGAATACGCAAAGGCATTTGAGGCGGTTTATCCAAGCGAAAGGGATCGTCGAGCTTATATCGACAGCCAAGTGAAGCTCGGACGTCCATCTTTCGCTCACCGAGTTCTGGCGAGCCTTTTGTCGGCAGGCCATACACCGTGTGTTTTTACTACCAACTTTGACAACTTAGTGGAGACAGCGACGACTGTTGCGGGTCAGCTACTCGAACCTGCTAAGAGACGAAATCTGGTTGTGGCTGCCATCGATTCAGCAGAACGTGCAAAGCGTTGTTTGGCAGAAAATGATTGGCCGCTTCTGGCGAAAATCCATGGCGATTTTCAGTCCATTGAGTTGAAGAATACGGAAGGGGAGTTGGCAGAGCAGGATGCTCGCATGCGTGCCGTGCTAGTCGAAGCCTGTTCCAGGTTTGCGCTAATCATCATCGGGTATAGCGGTCGGGATGCCTCGGTTATGGCTGCCTTGAACGATGTTCTGAAGGAAAGCGCTTCTTTCCCGGGCGGTATCTATTGGGTAACGAGGTCACCGTCCGAACTCTTGCCTGCTGTCAAGGAGCTCTTGCTGACCAGCATATCGAAAGGAGTCGAAGCCCATATTGTCCAGTCCCAAAACTTTGACGAGTTTGGAGGTGACATCGCTGATGTTGTCTCTTTGGATGAGGTGTTAGAGCAACACGTTCATGCAGGGGAAGCGTCGCCCATTGTCAGACCCGTACCGCTACCGACCCACGAAGCTCTTGATGCCCTAATCCTTCGATGTTCAGCAGTTCGGGTACTTACGCTCCCTACAGTCGCTCGTCGACTCCTTTTGCAAAAGCCAGCCAAAATCTCCGAAATTCGCAAGCGCTTAAGTGAGGCTAAGGCTAGGGCCACTGTCGCCGTCGCAGGAAATGAGTACGCCGCTTTCGGTTCAGATGAAGGGCTCTTGAGTGCTCTTGCTGAGTTTGGGCCCACGCTCGCTGGAACTGTTGAGCTAAACCCTTTGGCCCATAGCTGGGCACTAGGTTTGCTCTACGATGCGTTGACCAGGGCCTTGTGCAGAGGGCGCCCGCTTCATCCCCGGTTGCAGGCGCGGGGACACAGCGTCTTGGTGTCAGCTGGGTATCCGAATGAAGATGAAGAGCGACTTAAAAAGAGACTGGAAGCCCTCAGCCCGATGAAGGCGGCCTATGGTGCCGATCTCCATGGAAACATCCCCAAACTTGGGTGTCCGTTCAATGAAGCAGTACGCATTCGGCTTGAGCAAGCTGCCTCTCATTGGTGGTGCATTTTCGACCCCTACACCAGTGTTGACTTACCTAAAGAAGCGGAAGAGTCGACGGATGGGGAACCCTCTCCAGGCGAGCCGAGAAGCTTTCAATGGAAGCCAAGTCCTGCTGGTGATTGGCTGCGTGAGCGTTGGGCACAGCGCTACAACAAAAAATGGTCAGCCATCATCAACGCATGGTCTGGTCTCTTCAAGGGAGAAGGGCGGGCGTTTTGGCTGGAAGACGGGCAGGGTATTGACGCTGTTTTCCAGATCGGAGCGGTCACCGCATGGAGTCGTCCATCCCATGATCACCCCTATTTTCACGGAGGGCGATAGTGACCTCGCCTGCTGCTGACGCTAAGTTGCCTTCCTTCCAATTGCTGGAAGAGCCTGTTTTGTCTTTCTCGCCTGACGACGCACGGGCGAGGGACCTTCATCCTCTACGTGGATTGACGAAGTTCGGACCATTCTCAAAGAAGTCGTTGACAACCTATACGCCAAAGCTTCGTGTGGCGGTGGTGGGACCAAAGGCTGGTTGGGACCGAGTGGTTGCATTGATGAAGCTCATACAGAAACCACACGCACCGACTGACCGTAAGGATTATGTTCCAAGGTATCCTGGGTTTGAGAAGTTATTTAGCATACCTGTTCACGCGGCACCTCAGTCAGCCCGTGTCCTTTGGCCAGACTCTATCGATGAACTTCCATTCGGAGGTAGCTCAGAGGAACGTTTGGCCGCTGCCTTTCGGAGCGCGTTAAGCAATCTGGAGTTGGTCAGGTCAGAATTTGATGTGGTGGTGGTTCATCTTCCTGATGCGTGGGGCCATGCGTTAAAAACAGACTCGTTCAACGCCCACGATGTGCTAAAAGCTTTGGGCGCAGGATTTGGCATTCCAACGCAAGTCATCAATGACCGAGCATTTGCATTTTCCCAAACCTCGGCGGCTTCGATTGCCTGGCGCCTTGCCATTGCGTTGTACGTCAAGGCAGGGGGCACTCCTTGGAAACTGGCGCCAATGGCGGGGATTCCAGAGGGCACTGCATACATCGGACTTGCTTATGCTCTAAGGAAGCACGGGGAAGGCACACACTACGTTACATGTTGCTCTCAAGTCTTCGACATGGACGGTGGTGGGATGCAGTTCGTTGCGTTTGAAGCTAGAGATCCTGTGTTGAATCTGTCAGAGGCAAAGAAGAATCCTTTTCTAAGCCGTGCAGACATGAGGGCAGTGCTCGCACGCAGTCTTCAAATCTATCAGGGTAGGAATGGTGGCGCGCTTCCTAGGCGTCTGGTCATTCACAAGACAACCTCCTTTCGCGGCGAGGAAATTCAGGGGGCACGAGAGGCGACGGCCGGTATCCCTGAGTTTGAATGCATCGAGATTGGGAGTAACACCGCTTGGCGTGGCGTGTGGATGGTTGCCAATCCTTCTGGGCCAAAACCGACGAAGCCAGATGGCTACCCAGTGCCACGAGGCATTGTGCAAGCAAGGTCGGAGACATCGTGCTTTGTGTGGGTCGCGGGAAATGCCCCAGGAGCATCAACCAACGGGGCGTACTACCAAGGCGGTAAAAGTATTCCACGCCCCATCATCGTGACCCGCCATGCGGGTTCGGGGCCGTTGGACCTAATCGCACATGAAGCTTTAGCGCTGACTAAGATGGATTGGAACAACGATGCGCTCTATGACCCCGTGCCTGTGACGATTCGATACTCGCAAAAACTGGCCAAGACGATTGCCAATGTGCCTGATTTGCCAGGAAGTGCTTATCCGTATCGACTTTTCATGTAGTGCGTGAAAGCAAGCATTTGTGCGGATGCAATGCTCAGTGACCGTGAACGCGTGTAGCGATCGGCCATTTCCGCAGTAACTGCCGCACTTTCCAATAGGACTCCCAGTCCAGTGGAGCTAGATTCAACACGTGAAAGGTCGAAAAGGGCTGTGGTCATGAATTCAACCATTTGGGGAAGAAAATGATGACAAAAAAGTCAATATTTCCGAGCGCACCCAATTGGTTGAGATTTATTTTCGCTAGCATCCTATTACTTCTGCTGGCCTTGCCCCGTCAGTCTCATGCTACCGGCAATCTCGACCCGCTAGGCTATGGCGAAAATATTGACGAAGCGCTCATCAATCCCACGGAGCCAGGCAAGACGGAGGAGGATCTGACGGAACAGGTGGCGGGTATTCTGCATTCGGTCAAGATGGATGGCGGTCGTACCGTCCGTTGGTTCGTAAGCGATGTCTGGCCGCAATATCGATGCGCTCGCGATCCAGAGGATCAATCAAACGGCGAGCTTGATCCGGCATGGTTCACCATTAGCCGCATCCTGCTGCAACAAGCGCAGAAGGAGGGTATTTCGGTCGTTATCGTCATGGCCGATACGGCCAATGGAACCTTCGCCGGCCTACCGTCTTCCGAGGACAAGCGGTCGGCGACGGTTTCGGGCTGGAAGCAGTATCGTCAGACGCACTTGGTGCTCAGTGGGGCTGCTGCTTCTCCGGCGCCGTGTGAGCAAAGTTTCCAGAACGGCTATTTCGGCAGTGTCCAGCCGGAAGCGATATTCGAAGATGCGACACGCTCGGCGCATCTTACGAACCGGTTTTTCCGGATGGCCGAGTATCTGAAATCCTTTCCGGCTCTGGGTGCGCTGGAAATGTTCAACGAACCCAATTTTGTCGAGACGCAGAAACCGGAATTTGGACGCACCATCGCCAGAATCCGAGGCGCACTCTATGCGCGTGATCCATCGCTTCGCAAAATTCCGATCTATTCGGGCGTTGCTTATTGGAACGAAAAGGTGGCGCACAGCCTGGATGCCGCTGGCGACTTGGCTGAGGAGCCCTATATCAACGTCCACGAATACACAAAAGCCAGCGTCGACCCGCAGGTCGTCACGACTGGGGTCGTTAACCTGATCGCTTATCTGCGGCGTATCGTTCCCGGCAAGAAAGTCATTATTGCCGAAGCCGGATCGGACGCTTCGATCCATGATCTCCAGGTCCATGCCAATTTGTTTTACGCCTTCCTGGCGGCCAGGGCGATGGGCCATGCGGGCATGTGGATGTGGGGAACCTATGCCAACGACACCATCCCGCAACCGGATTTTCGGTGGGAGTTCAACTCGACGGCCTTGTCGGGCGGCGCCTTCCGCAAGCTTCTCGTGGCGGCGGACCACGAAGATGAATACCGGCAGGGCAAGCCGGTCACTTTCACCGCGGCGGCGCAGCGCAAGGAGCACAAGGAGCTCGTCACGATCAGCCAAATCCCCAGCGAAGACGCCAATCCACAATGGCGCCTACGATGGCAGGTCAACGTCGGAGCGGAGCGGTTCATCAGCGTTTCGCGCGCGGGAATTCTCATGCGTGTGGCTTCCACCTACAAGGACGTGTTCGCGGAACCGGGATCCGTTGTCGCGATTGATGTCGCCGGCAACAAGCGTCAGTGGGCGGAAATCTCCCCAACAGGCAGTGATTGGCAGATCAAAATCTACCAGTGCGATGGTGCTACATCGAGCCAGTCCGCGATCCCAACGCCGCCTTACGTCATCGACTATGCCGGACAGCTTGGGAACAAAACCTTCAAAACCTGCCGGCAATCCTTGCTCAGCGACAGCGGCATGCTATGAGCAATTGGCATCGTTTGCACAGACCCATCTTCCGGCGATGCTTGCAGTCTAACCTTCGCCGAGTGGGCCGCCTTTGAATTTTCAAAGAGACGCGGTTGGATGCTATCGCCGAAGCGGCGCGTCACAGCATATAAGGGATCAGATTCCTTTACCGGATAACAGACTTCATTGGAGACCTAGCGCGTGCCTTTTACTCATAACCTACTTTTGCTTAAAGCGCACCAAGGCGTTATCCCGACGGTGTTGCGCGATTTTGGTGATATGCGAGTCAAGATTGGCTTCCTTCTGAAGCATTTGAAGGAATTCCTAACTGAGGCGAAGGGTGTCAAGGTTGCCATTGATGATGCCGATCATGGGGACGATTGCGATGCTTGTGTTTATCTGCGTAATGTGGCTTTGCGACTTGATAACGATCTCGGCCTACAGGCGATTCACTTGGGCATTGCGACACGACTTTGGGAAAACATCACGCATCGCGATGTTGTTAATGCAGCCGAAACTACAGATTTCCTATCGCTTGCCTTGTCAACTCGCGGCATTTTGGACAGCACTTTTAGATCGTCGCTTCTGTACTGGAAGATGGATATACGGTTGTACAACAAGCAGCTTGCGGAATCGCTTGACTCGTTGCGTAAGTTAAAATGGTCGTCAATGGGGGCTCATTTGGATGACCCTGCGTTGGTAGCCGCACTCGACCAGTTTGCCGCGCTTTCGAACAGGCTCAAGCAGGATTCGACGCTTTACGCAGATCCGCAGCCAACCTTCAAAGGAAAGGTTGATCACTTTAGGAAGGAAGATAAAGTCGGATTGGAAGCGTTCTTTGGCGAGTGCGACGAATTTTATAGCGCACTCTCGGACATGGTTCATGGAGGCACCGCCTCTATGCTCTCTGCGGTCCCTCCAGGGCCTCAGATTGTTTTGGCTTCCGACGATTTGAGGTTTGTCGCCAGTGCCCACCATCTGGCGGAGCTCATTGGTGTCACGCTTGTTCTTGCCCACAAATTGCTGACGATGCTTTACCTACCTTTGCTCGAATTCACACTCAGACATGTTGAAGGAGCGGGCACTGTAGCTGAGACAGTACAGGCAATTGCCAGTCAAGCTCGGTCTAGAACCCAGAACTTGAGCTTTTGACAATTGCTTCCGAGTTCGAGGTCTCATCGACGGCATCAACAGTCCATCGGAAGGCTCCTAGCTTTGCTGGGAGTCTGTCTCTACTGATTTGTTGGAAGTGGCATCCGGAGCGGCTGATCCATACCTTTGGGTATCACATCATCATGAAAAGCATCCGAGACACTCCTTATCTAAGGTTCTGCAAAGGCCCAGCGGCCTTAAAGATATTCACGACGATGCCAGTCGGCGTCGTATGCGAGCTTTCCAGCGCCAAGGCGCGCGGCGGAGTTCCCTCGGCAAAAAGGCGCTTTCCTTTGCCCAGCAGGACAGGATTGACCAGCAGAACTACCTCATCCGCCAGCCCATGCTCAAGCAGCGCCGAAGTCAGCGTCGAGCTTCCCGCGAGGATCAGGTCCGGACCGTCCTTCGCCTTGATGCCACGAACGCTCTCCACGAGGTCCGGTCCAATGCCCTCGACGGGGCCCCATGCCAGGCTCTCCGGCCGGTGGGTGACGACATACTTCGTCGCCACGTTCAGGCGATCCGCCATCGGACTCTTCGGTGCTTTCGGCCAGAAACCCGACCACAGATCGTAGGTTCGGCGGCCAATCACCAGATCGAAGGTCTCGCCGTACATCGCAAGGACTTTCTCTAGCCCAGCAGGAGAGCGATACGGTGCGGTCCAGTCGCCGTAGGGGAAGTCGCTGTCGTCCGGACCATTGGCTACCTGGATCACGCCGTCCAGCGAAATATGTTCCATGATTTTGAGCTTGCGCATGTTGAATCTCCACCACGGGTTTGTGTCGCTGCGTCAGCTGGGCTAGTTACCCTGCTCGTCACTATTAGGACGAACGGCGAGATCGGATTTCGACAAGTTGTCCACTGGAATCCATACCTGGAGTCGCTCGAATATCGATGCGTTCGCGGCAGCGGATAGTTCGAATGTGATTCTCTGGATTCCCATGTGTCGCAATTCACCGAATGGTGTCGCTGTCTCAAAAAGATAGCCATATGGCTGCCTTGTGAATGGTACGTGTAGCTCCTCGCTACTTAGGCTTTCTTGGCGCATGAGCGCGCATGCGTATACGCACCCACATGTCACTGCCAGTGATCAGCGCCCCTCGCAAGAAAGCAAAGTCAATGCCATCAAAATACGCCAGGTTTGTAAGGACCCTTGCAGGCATGGGGCTCATGGCTTTCACCTGTGTGGCGGAGGTTGCCATCGCCAGCTCGAATGTTCCGGAAGGATTTGCGCATGCCACAACGGGTGGCGCTCGGGGAGAGGTCGTCACTGTCTCCACGACGGATCAGCTGAAACACGAGCTCTGTCATGAGCTCAACGCAGCAGGGCTTTGTGGCGACAACACGCCGCGAACCATCGTGATCGATAGGACGATCGACTTCCGTGGCGAAGAAGGCACCGCATCCGGACTCGGTTGCTATCCGTACCCCAATAAGGCCGAGGCGCTGGTGCTTCTAAATAGCCGCGATACGCATTGCAATGGCCATAAGGAATCGCAGATTGCCTATGACAAGGTCGGGGGCAAACCGTTGCTGGTTGGCTCCAATAAGACGGTGATCGGGGTAGGTGCCGCAGGCGTCATCGAGGGCAGAGGACTCAGGCTGGTCAACGTCAACAACGTCATTATCCGCAACCTGACGATCACTGAGATCAATCCAAGCGTCATCTTCGCCGGCGACGCCATCACCTTGAGTGGCGTCGATAATGTGTGGATCGACCACAACCGGTTTTACATGATCGGACGCCAAATGATTGCCGCCGGCTTTGACTCGGTAACGCACGTAACAGTTTCATGGAACGATTTTGACGGACGTAGTCCTTACGCCGCTTTTGGTAATAGCGACCATTACTGGAACATGCTTTTCGAGACCGGCGCTAACAGTGTTCAAAGTGTCACGATTGCGAACAATTGGGTTCACAACTTCGCTGGCCGGGCACCAATCATCACAGGGAATGGCGTCTTCCAGATCGTGAACAATTATTTCCAGAATGGCTGCTGGCATGCCTTGAATGCCTTCAACGGCATGAACGTTCTCGTTGAAGGCAATTACTACGATCAGGTTAGTGTGCCGATCCTCAAGAATTCGAACCTCACTCAAGTAGGAAGTGTTTTTGGTCTCCTTGACGGCAAGAGCAATGCTTCCGCACAGCAACTGTGCGCCAAAGAACTTGGTCGCAAGTGCGGCACTAACATTGCAGTGGGAGCATCCGATCTCAGCGGGTTTGACCAGAACGAGCAAGTGCTGTCGGCAGTCAAGGCTATGTTGCCTTTGAAATCGGTCAAGTCGTACGAGGCCAGCAACGTTCCTTCCGTCGTCCAGGCTCAAGCAGGCCCTGGTCATCTTTGAACAAGCGGGAAAGATGGATGGCTATATGCAGCCTGGGCGGCCGATACCTGGCCGGGCTGGCGATGGCACAAAACAGCAATAGTCTTGCTCTGTCTTTGTGCATCAAAGTCGCTGGGCCACGGCGTTCGCCGGGGTGACGAACTAAGCTACCGATGTCGCTGAGTCGCGATGCTAATCATGTTCGGCGCCATGCGAGACGTCAGGGCTAGCGAGAAAGGAAAAAACAAAGGCGCGAAAATCGCGCCTTTGTTTTTGCTTTGATAAAGATCTGGCGAGCGTGGCCCCTCACCCCAACCCTCTCCCCGGGGGAGAGGGGGAGGCCACACGTATCAACGACGTTTGACCTTGCGACGCGTTGCCTTCTTCGCAGCCTTTTTCGCCGGCGCCTTGCGCTTGCTTGCGCCATCGATCAGAAGGTTGTCGAGCGTCACGCCGCGGCGCTTAAGCGCGGCGACCACCCACAACGGGCGCTTGCCGCGTCCGGACCAGGTCTGCGAGGCATCTTCCGGATTGCGGTATTTGGGGGCGACCACCGAGCGCTTGCCGGCTTTGCTGGCCTTGCCGCCGCGGGTGGGATAAACGTCTGCCAGGGTCAGGCCGGCGTTGTGGAGGAGGGTATCGATCTTTCTGCGCACTTCTTGGATCTGGGTCACTTTGGCTTCCTGCATGTGCGCTTCGGCGTTGGCAATAAGCGATTGGAGTTCTTTCGGTGAAAGGGTTTTCAGGTCAATGGCCATGTTTGGTCCTTATTGGGATATTTATGGACGGTGCCAAGCATCAAATTAGTCAAGATGAACGAAATTTGCAAATTGTCTTAGCCAAACAGGTTAAATAGACCTGTTCAATGGCATTTTTCAGCAGATGCCTGCCGAAATACAGTGCGTTTTTCTCGATTTAATTGCAATAGGCGATTTTATCTCAGTAAAAAAGAGAACAGAGTCGCCATTTCAATAACCATGCCCTGGCCCGTTATAAGGGGGTGCCGGATAACGGCATTTGCACGGTTTACACACGTCAGGGTGCTACATTCCGCGTCGGCAATTCCTGCCGCACTCCGGACAGAGAGGGGGTTTTATGTTCCGTAAGCCATCTGGTTTTGCTTCGCGCGCAGGCGCCATATCGATATTGTTTGCAGCGCTGCTGTCCACTTCGGCGTTTGCCTACCAGGCGCCCGCGACCGGGCTGGGGCAGTCGTGGCCGAATGCCACGGATGTCAGCGTCAGTCCGCACTATCACGTGTACGTATTTATTCGCGACGGCATTCGCTATATCCAGGTAAACGATTTGAACGGCACGGTGCGTGGCGCGGTGGCGATGGCCGATCGGGTCGTGCTGGTGTTGCCGGTGGGCGTGGATGCGCCGTACGTCACTGCGCAGCATGCGCAAATTCCTGCCACGGCGGCAAACGCAGAAACGGTTTATAGCGATAGCAGTACGCGTATCACGGCCACACCGACAAGTACGGGTGCGGTGCAGCTCAACGTCGTTACACCGGCTACTACTCAAGATATTTGTACGAATCCGGTCAATTGCTCGCAGGCCATCATGAGCGTTGGAACGGGTAGCTGACGATTCCTACGGGAAATATCAACGAATGTACAGTTCGAGCGAGGCAGGGGACGTTGCGAGCGACTCCGGCACGCGTTGACTTACATCGTGCATCAGCGCGGTGACACGAAACACATTAGTTTGAGTCAACGTGTGGAGTTCGCCGTTGTAGAGGCGAGCGTAGTCTCGCATCGCCATTACGCCCAGGCTGTTAGCGCCCAGCTTGGCGGCCAAGTGCTGGCTTTCCTGTTTCTTCTGCATGGGAAGGTCGGCTTCGGCGTGATCGGTATAACCTTCGACGCGCAGCACGGCCCAACGCTGGCCATGGGTGAAGCCGCCGCGTAACGAGATAGTGATGGTCAACCAGGCCTGCTGCGCAAACACATACACCACAGCCTCGCAGGCCAGACGATAGATGGCTGCGTGCACGCCAGAAGACAACTGGCTCAGGCCGCGGCCCTGCAACTCGAAGCGGTAGGCGATGTCGGCCCCGTCCAGAGAGCGCCCGATGGTTTCGCGCAAGGCAGCCGGCAGGCCACGCTCGCGCCAAGCCGAGGGATGCATGGATTCGACTAATTGGTAGACCTGGCTTTGCGTGGTCGCCATCTGCTTGTAATAGGTCTGGCCTTCCATGGGCGGCAGTATGTGCTTGAAGCGGTTGAGCAGTCGCGTCTGCGTCAATTGCAACGTGCCGCCGATCTGTTCGAGTGTTTGTGCGGCTTGGCGCATACGTAGCTCGCACAGATACATACCCTGCTGCGCGACTTTGACGGCTGTCTTCGCACTGATCTGTTCCTGCTCTTCCGCGGCGTTCTGCATGGTGACACGAACGCCCAGCGCAAACAGGCAGGTGGCGGAGAAAGCAATGAAGGCTTGTGCGCCGATCACATCTAGGTCATCGACGCGGGATTCCATACCCAGGAAGATGCAGCTGATAGCGGCAGCAGTGCCGATCGCAGCAGCACGCCAGCCATGCTTCATGGTTAGCCATGCCGCTGGAAGAAACATCGTCATGTGTATGACTGGTTTGATCTCCACCGGCGCATGTCGATTGGCCCAGTAAAGCACGGCCAGCGTCGGTAGCAACAACACGATGGATTCTTGCACCAGTCGATTACCTGCCCAACTAACGAGGCGTGCGCGTAAGGGCTGAGGTCTTTGCAGTTTGAGTGCCAGGGCGATAGGCAAAATAGTGAGAATGCCGGCGTACCGACCCAGGAAAAGTTGCACGATCTCTATGCTGTGAAAATGGTAAGGATTCGGAGTCCCTGTAGGCTGCACCACGACGAGCAGCACGGGCACCACGGTAGCCGTCCAAACAGCCGCCGCCAGCGCAATGCATATAAGCAGTGCCTTGGCTCTTATTAGGTGCTTGGAGGGGAAGAGACCCAATCTGCGTTTGCACCATGCTACGACAGGCATGGCATACAAAATGGCTGGAATGGAATTGCCGATCCACCACATCTGACCGAACGGCGCTTGCTCTGGCGAGTTGTAGTAGATCAGCGGGCCGAGTTCGGCCAGCGCAAGGGCCGGCCAATAACGATAGGGAAGCAGCAGCAGGCAGCTAAGTCGCAGGCCACTGGTAATGTGCCAGATGCCGTTCGAATTAGGCCGCAATAGCGCGAAGATTGCCCCATATGCGACGAAAACCGCCACCTGCCGCAGCCACTTGTTTTCAGCGATTGATTTCAGCATCGGTGCACCCCTGAGTAGCCTTCGATAACCGCGGCCAGCCGTCCATAGCGATATGACTTCCCATGGTGCAAGACATGCAAAGCTAAGATTGTGCCAAGTACGCGTACCTGCTCTGGTGTAGCAGCATGCCTTTCGATGTCTCGCGGCAAGGACGGCGTTTGGATGGCCATCATACGCAGCGGGGTGCTTGGAAACGTGAAGGCCCGTAGACGGAACCGGCGCCTGCGTCACGCTTTTGCACGCTCCAAACGGATGTTTATCGGGGAACGTCGAAGACGCACTTGTTGCTGTGCGCGAAGGCGCACGTCTGGCCTGTGCTGACAGGTCGTTTTCCGCCTTTAGCGGTCAATCCCGTTCAAAATCGAATAGGTGCCGGCGATGGAAGGGCCGCTTCTGTATGAGATAATCATGAGTCCCGTAGCACACCCGGTTACCATGACTCTCCCGAAAGATGCCTTTCGCCGCTTCCAGGAAGAACTTGCGGCTCTCGAAAAGGAGATCGAACAGCGTGCGCCGCCGCCCCCGCCGCCGCCCAAGACCAGGAAGCCGACGGCCAAACAGGCCGCCTTGTCCGCCATGGAGCAAGCCAAACAGGAATTTCTGGCGTTGCGCGCGCGTCACAATCTGACCGTGGCGGACGTGGTGTCCTTTTTCCCGGAAGACGAGGGTATTGCGTACCTGCAGGGGTTGATCGCGCAGACCGAAGCCAAACCTCGCCGTGGGCGCAAACCCAAGGGCAGTACTGGCGCACAGCCTTAAGGCGCTCGGGCTGTTGGGGGAAAACCTGCCGCTCAGGGCACAATGACGACGCGTCCGGGCGTGCCTTCGGCCACCGCCGCGTAAGCATCCCGCCCCTGGGCGAGCGCGTAGCGGTGAGCGATCACTGGCGCATCGAACTTGCCGTTGTCGAAGCCCCGCGCCACCGCCTGCATCAGCCGGGCCGATTCCACCACGCCAAGTTTGGCGCTGTCAGCGCCTAGCAGTTGGGTTTCGTTGTGATAGAAATCGACCAGATCGAACTCCACCCGCCGATGCCCGGTGGCGCTGATTTCCACCACGCGTCCGCGTCGCTTGGCCAGGCCAAGCGCGGTTTCGAAGGCGATGCCGCCTACGCTGTCGAACACCACGTCCACGCCATTAGCCAGGCCTTCCAGGCTGCGCACGCCGGCGACGGTGTGTCCGTCGAACGGCACGAAGGCATGAATGCGCTTGCCGGCCGGCGAGCTTGCGTCCACCGGGTGCCGGTCGATGCCGATGATGCGGCAGCCCAGCGATTTGGCGATCTGCGTCACCGCGCCGCCGACCCCGCCGCCCGCGCCGATCACGGCGATGGTTTCACCTTCGCGCAGCTGCGCGTAGTCCACGACGCCCAGCCACGCCACCACGAAGTTCACGCCGATAGCCGATGCCTGCGCGTGATCGAGCGCGGCGGGTTTGCGCACCAGTGCGGCTATCGGCACGCGAATGTATTGGGCATGTGTGCCATCGCGAATGAAGCCGATATCGCCGCCGGTACCGCATACTTCCACGCCGAGCCAGGCGAGCGGCCCTTCTTCCACGACACCGCTGAAATCCCTGCCTGGAATGCGCGGCAAGGTCGTCTGCGAAAATTGGCCGGCCACGTTCTTGACGTCGCTCGGATTAACCGATGCGCCCAACACCTGCACCAGGGCGGTTCCCGCGTCGGCAACGGGCGTGGCGACATCCGCGTATTCCAGGACATCCGGCGTTCCGTGGCGGGTGAAGCGCAGGGCTTTCATGGGTGTCTCCTGGCCGGACGATGGTGAATGGCAGGCAAGCCGCGCGGAGAAAGCCCGGTAAGACCGCCCTAAGCTAATCTGCGCACAATGGCATCTTGGGACAATACCTCCAGCAAGGTAGGACGAAGGTAAACGAGGTATGCACATCATTCTGGTCGAAGACGACCTGCAACTGGGCGAGGCCATTCGGCTGGCATTGGAACGGCTTTCCTATGCTGTGACCTGGCTGCGCGATGGGCGCGAGGCGCTGGCGGCCATGCGCGATCAGACCGCCGACCTGGTGCTGCTGGATCTGGGCCTGCCCAACAAAGACGGCTTGGAAGTCTTGGCCGAAGCGCGCCGCTCGCACGTCAACACGCCGGTGATCGTGATGACGGCGCGCGATGGATTGGAAGCGCGTGTGCGCGGCCTTGATGCCGGTGCGGACGATTACTTGGTGAAGCCGTTCCACGTGGAAGAACTCAGCGCGCGCATCCGATCGCTCACGCGCCGCGCGCAAGGACTGGCTGCCAATCGCATCGATGTCGGTGTGATCAGCCTGGATATCGGTACGTGCGAAGCCGAATACCGTGGCAATCGGGTCGAACTCACGCGTCGCGAATTTTCCCTGCTACGTATTTTGATGGAACGCGCCGGTCGCATCGTGCGTCGCGAACATTTGGAAAATTCCTTGTATGGATTGGACAGCGCCGTCGGCAGCAGTGCTCTGGAAGTACAAATTCACGCGCTGCGCCGCAAGCTCAGCTTCGATGCCATTCGCACCATTCGCGGTGTGGGCTACATGATTCCGCGAGATCCCACGTGAAGCGGCTAAGTCTGCGCGATCGGCTGCGCTGGATGATCATTGCCGTGCTGATTGCCGTGCTGCTGCCGCTCGGTTTGTACAGCTATCACCGTGCCTTGAAGGAAACACGGGAATTGCTGGACGGACGTCTGGCGCAGTCGGCGCGTACGTTGGATGTGCTGATCCGACAGGCAGGTGTGGAAGCACTGCGCAAACCGGAGCTGGGCTCGCTGGTGGTGCCGATTCTGGGACGCAAGGCCGAAGAGCAGTTGTTGCACACGCGGACCTACGAAGCCGAAGTGGGCTACCAGGTGTTCGACATGCACAACCATATGCGCCTGACTACGGCGAATTTTGCGCAGCTGCCGTTGCCGTCGACACCTGTTTCCGGCTTCGATGATCACTTCTTCGAAGGCTACGGCTGGCGCATCTTTACGCTGGTCGACGACGTCAACGATGTGGTCGTTCGCGTGGGTGAACGCGATGACAGTCGGCGCGACATCACGCGTGCGCTCTGGCTCGATCTTGGTTTGCCGCAATTTGTCGGCTTGCCTCTACTGGCGATACTGGTGGGATGGGCAGTACGACGTGGTTTGCGACCGCTGGAACGTTTGCGACAGGCGCTTGCATCACGCGCACCCGGCAGTCGCCAGCCCATTCAACTGGAGCACGCGCCGCAGGAATTGCAGCCGGTGGTGGATGCCTTGAACATGCAATTGGAACGCCTGGAAGACGCCTTGGAGCGCGAACGCCGCTTCAGCGCGGACGTGGCGCACGAACTGCGTACGCCGCTGGCATCCACCATCATCCATCTGGACAGCGCGATGGCCACACAGCTGCCACCGGATGCGTCGGCGGCGCTGACTAGCGCGCAATCCGGCTTGGCGCGACTGACCCGACGCATCGAACAGCTGCTGGCTCTGGCCCGCCTGGAAGCCGGCGCCGCAGCCGGGCAACGTGGTGAAGTCGACCTGATCGCCGTAGCGATGAACGTGATCGACGAACTGGCGCCATTACTCGGCGAAAGCGGTGTGGAATTCGCGTTTGCCGAGCACGATGACAGCTTGAAGATTCAAGGCTACGAGGCCGCGCTCGCTGCCTTGCTGCGTAATCTCATCGAAAACGCCATGCATCACGTGCCCACTGGTGGTCAGGTGCAGTTATCGCTGCGTCGCTCGCAGGGAGCCACGCTGATCGAAGTGATCGATAACGGCCCTGGTATTCCACTGGAACGGCGTGCGAGCGTGTTCGCGCGCTTTCATCGTGAGTCGAGTGGTGGCGACGGTTACGGGTTGGGTCTTTCCATTGTGCAACGTGCAGCGCAGTTGCATGACGCGACGATCGAGTTGCTTGATGCGCCTTCGGGGCGTGGTTTGCGGGTGCGGGTGGCGATTCCGCAAATCTGATCCCTCTTCCCATTGGCAAAGAGGGAAGGGGGAGCCTTCTAAGAAACTCCCTAAGTGAATCCCTCTCCCTCCGGGAGAGGGTGCCGAGAGGCGGGTGAGGGTTCGGACGAAGCGCGGTGCTGATGTCTTGCGCAGGTCTTTGTGATCGCGCGCTGATCGTACCCTCACCCCAACCCCTCTCCCTCCGGGAGAGGGGTTGGGGTGGCACCTATACCGGGCGATGCAACTTTCTCCGGACAGCAGTGGGCTGTCACCGGTATGACGACGCGAAGATTACGGCTTGCCCACGGTCAACACGGTGAAACTATCCGGCACCGCCTGCCGATGTCCACGCGCATCCTTCTTGTCACTGAGCTGCGCAGACGACAGATAAACGCGATGCTTGTCCGGATCCAACGCCTGCGTGCGTGCACTTATTTGCGTCGGCACGTTAGCCACAACCGTGTAGTGATCCGGATCATCTTCATGCACCACGGTCAGCGTGCCGGTTTCGCCATTGGAGCTGTAGATCAGGTTTTCGCCCGCATCGAAGCTCACGGCATCCGGGCCATCGCCGATCGTCACCGCGGCCACGTGATGGCCATCACGCGCGTCCAGTACCGTCATCACCTGGTTGTCGCACACAGAGAACAGGCGGCTATGCGCAGCATCCATGGCCAGTCCGCTCGGTGATTCGCATGGTGCCAGCGGCCAAGTGTTCAACACTTTGTTGGTCGTGCTGTCGATCTTCACCAGTTCGGATTTGTCTTCGATATTCACGTAGACATGCCCGCTGCCGTCCGCGGCGGCAAACTCCGGCTTGCCGGGCAGGGCGATGGTGGCGATAACGGCGTTCTTCGCCGGGTCGATGACGCTGGCATCGCCACTCTTGCCATTGAAAGTAAAGACGTGGTGCGAAGCGCTGTCATACAGAATGGCGTCCGGCTTCTGTCCGGTGCCCTTGATGGTGGCAACGGGTTTGAGCGTGTCCAGATCGAACACGGTTACCGAGTCGGATTTGCCGTTGCTAGTGAAGCCGCGATGCAGATCCTGTGCGACAGCAATGCCATGCACGCCATCGGTGTTCGGAATAGTGCCGATCTGCTTATCGTGATCCACGTCGACTACCAGCACGCGATCGCCGCGGCTGACGAAAAGATGCCGGCGCTGCGCGTCGAAGTTGAGGTAATCCCAGCCACCGGTGCCACCCAGTTTCAGGTGATGGATCACGGCGATGGAAGGTTGCGTGGTATGAGCCGCCACGGACGAAGTGGCGGCAACGCCTGCCAGGGATGCGAGTACTGCGATAACAAGAGGCCGAAGCATAGGGGCAAGCTCGCTGAGGATAGAGTCCGGCAAGCTTGCGCCGGCTTACTTATGGCTTCCTTAGAATGCGTGTTGGAGTCTGGACAATGCGTCGATGTGATGCATTGCCCACTACCGCTCGCGCATGAGCGATGCAGCAGATCTGAAATCTGCTCGCCGTGGGTGAACCATCAAGAAAAGAGCGCGCGTTAAGCGATCGAATGGAAGTTGATCGCCTGATGGCACTGGTGCCCGGAGCCGGGATCGAACCGGCACGGGGTTGCCCCCGAGAGATTTTAAGTCTCTTGCGTCTACCTGTTTCGCCATCCGGGCTGGAGGGAGCTGCCGAATGACCGGCTGCAGGCGCGCAGATCGTAACATGCGCCCGGGTGTGAACGGAGCGGCGCGCTCCGTTTTGTTTGGACCGAGATCAGGCCACTGCGGTTTCGAGCGGGTGACCCGGACGCGCGTATTGCGCGAGGCGGATGGTGGAGGTGGGGCCTGGCATTTCCACGCAGGTGCCGCGCCCGGAGCGATTGTGCTCGTCGCGGGCGGCTTCGCGCGCCAACTGGATGGCGGGGCCAAGCCTTAATTGACTGAACAGGGTGGCCGATTCTCGGCGGATACTCCAATCTCCGTCCGGCGACTGCCTGAGCGAGTAGATCACCATCGGTACGCTCCATTGGGTTAGTGCTAACTAGCCTTGCTGGGGTGTAGCGGAACACGTGACTTCAACTGCAATCGAGCGAATGATGGCATCAAAATTAGGACGTGTATGTAGGCAATTTCCTACTTGAACTGTGGGTATCGGCGGTATATGGAAAATCCTTGCGAAACGAGGGGTTACACACTTGCAATGTGTCAGCGACCCGCCTACTTTGCTGAGGCACAGTTCCTAACCAGGGAGGGCGCAAGATGATTGACGTTGTACTCGTGGACGACCACGAGCTGGTAAGAACCGGCTTCAGGATGATCCTACAGCAGCCGGACATTCGCATTTGCGGTGAAGCGGGGACAGCCGAAGAAGGGCTGCGCCTGATCCGTGCCACCAAGCCGCACATCGCGCTGGTCGACGTACACATGCCTGGCATGAGCGGCATCGAGCTGACTGAGCGCATCGTGCGGGCCAACCTGCCCACGCATGTGATCGTGGTGACGGTAGTAGAAGATGCCCGTTTTCCGAAGCGGTTGCTGGATGCCGGCGCGCACGGCTACCTCACCAAGAGCTGCGCGGCCGAAGAGCTGCTCAATGCCGTGCGTCAGGTGGCTGGCGGCCGGCGCTACCTCGCTCCGGCCGTGGCACAGCAATTGGCGCTGGCCACGCTCGATGGCGAAGGTTCCCCGTTCGACGTGTTGTCCAGCCGCGAACTCGAAGTGGCGATGATGCTAGTACGCGGCAAGGCGCTGACAGCTATCGGCGAACAGCTCAACCTGAGTCCGAAAACGGTATCCACGTACAAGCAACGGCTGATGGAAAAGCTGCAGGTGGATCACGTGATCAGCCTCGCTCATCTGATGACCGTGCACGGTTTGCTGGATACGCACAATAACCAGGTCGGAAACTGAGCGACGCTTTTTGCGTACTTCAGAAAGCGAAGGGGCCGGACAGTGTCCGGCCCTTTCGTTTGTGCGTACGGAGAAGCGACGCGTCAGGAAAGCCTATTATCGCGTTGCTGGCCGAGCTGCAGGTTTTCTTCTTCTGCTTCTGCCGGCGGCTTCTTCGCTTCTTCGTGAGCTTCATGGCCGGTCGACGCATGCTGGCGTAGCGGCGCGGAGAGTAGGTCGCCTTGTTCCGGCTGATGGATGATGGGCGCGGGTGTCACAATCACCGGCGCTTCGAGAGTTTCAGCGACAGGGGGCTCGACCAGCACCGGCTCGTCCGTGTGCTTCACCTCAGCAGTGACGATCGATTCAACCACGCTTGCTTCGTTCGCAGCCGGCTCAGCTTCGTGCGGCACCGTAACGGTGACTACTTCAGTCTGAGCTACCGGCGTCTCCTCATGCGACTGAGCCGTCGCAGTTTCTTCGGAAACCACTGGTGCTTCTTCCGCCACAGCTTCGTGCGCCGGAATAGGCGGAAGCACGGGCAGGTTGAACGATGACGGCACCGGTGCTGGCGCGACGATGAGCGGCGCCGCGGCGTGATCCTCATCGGCCACGAGGGGAGCGGCTTCCCGTTCGACAGAGGAGGCCTTGATGGTTTCCGCTTCGTCGACGACTGCTGGCTTCAGTGGCGTCGGCACATGGGTTTCTACGGGCGGAGCAGCAGCGTGAGGTGCTTCGTCCACCGGCGTTGATACGACCGCGTGCGAAACGGCCGGCGTAGCGGACTCAGGCTTTGCCTGCGGCGCCTCCGCTTCCAGCGCGGACGGATCGTCGCGATCCTCGTCGTCCAGATCCTGAGTGTCGAGCTGTTCGTTCTGCACGGCACCGGCGACTGCGCCTTCGTGACGGCGACGACGACGGCCACCGCGACGGCCGCGACGGCGGCGCGACTGGCCGGCGCTTTCCATCGTGGTCGCGGCCTCGGCAGCGATGCTGTTGTCTTCGACAGTAGCGACAGTGACAGGCGCGGCGGTTTCAGTAGCCGGCTTCTCAGCAGGCTTCTGCGTTTCCACCGGCTTGGTGGCAACTGGCGGATTCGCCTGCTGTTGTGCCCGCTCCAGCTGCGGCTGACGCGGTTGGCGTTCCTGCTGCGGCTGCTTGGTTGCTTCGACGTTCTGCGGTTTGCTGCGTTGCTCGGTTGCGGCAGCCTCGCTCACCTGTGCCGGCTTCGGCTGGCGCTGCGGCTGTTCCTGCTTATTGCGCTCCTGCTGCGGCTGCTGGCGTGCTTGCGCCTGCTGTTCACCGCGCTGGCGCTGGCCCTGATGCTTGCCTTGCTGCTGCTGTGCGCCGCGGCCTTCGCGTTGCTGATTCTGGCGCTGCGGCTGCTCGCCACGTGCGCGCTGTTCGTTGCGGCGGTTGTCCTGCCTGCCGCGCGTGCTTTCCTGCCGTACGGGAGCGGCCGGTGCAGGGGCGGGTGCTGGTACGGCGGCACCGTTGCCGCGGAACATGCCGAACAGCTTGGAAAGGAAACCGCCTTGCGATGCGGCCGGTGCGGGGGCCGGGGCAGGTTGGCGCTGTGACTTCGCCACCGGAGCGGCAACTGGCGCAGTGGCCGGCTCTTCTTCACGCACCGGGGCAGGACTGCTAGGCAAGATACCGCTGACAGCCGGCTGCTCGCTGCTGCCCAGCATCTGACCCATCTTGCGCACTACGTTGGCTTCTTCCGCAGTGAGACGCTCATAGCTGGGTTTGCTGTGCTCACCCATGTCCGCTTCACGGATGCGTTGGATTTCGATATGCGGCGTTTCGAGCTTGTCGTCCGCCACGATCACCACGTGCACCTTGTTGCGCAGTTCGATTTCGACCACGCTGGCGCGCTTTTCGTTGAGCATGAAGTTGGCCACGCTCGACGGAGCCTGCACCAGCACTTGGCCGGTGTTGTCCTTCATCGCGTGTTCTTCGATCAAGCGCAGGGTGGACAACGATAGCGACTCCACGCTGCGGATGTGGCCGTGGCCTTCGCAGCGCGGGCAGACGATCTGCGTGGCCTCGCCCAGCGACGGACGCAAACGCTGGCGAGACATCTCCAGCAGGCCGAAGCGCGAGATACGACCGATCTGGATGCGCGCGCGGTCGAGCTTGGCCGCATCCTTCAAACGCTCCTCGACTTCACGCTGATGCTTGGGGCTGTCCATGTCGATGAAGTCGATGACGATCAAGCCACCGGCGTCGCGAATGCGCAACTGACGGGCGATCTCCGCCGCCGCTTCCAGGTTGGTATTGAACGCCGTCTCCTCGATGTCACCACCCTTGGTGGACTTGGAGGAGTTGATGTCGATGGCGGTCAGCGCCTCGGTCTGATCGATCACGATCGAACCACCGGAAGGCAGGCGCACGCTGCGGTCGAATGCACTCTCGATCTGGGTTTCGATCTGGTAGCGCGAGAACAGCGGGGTATCGTCTTTGTACAGCTTGAGCTTGCGCAGGGCGTTGGGCATCACCTGCTGCATGAAGTCGCGGGCATCTTGGAAGAGCGATTCCTCGTCGACCAGGATCTCGCCGATGTCGTTGCGCAGGTAGTCGCGCAGGGCGCGGATGAACAGCTTGGATTCCTGATAGATCAGGAACGGCGCCTTCTGGGAGCTGGCGGCCTGGGAGATGGCTTTCCAGGTGGCCAGCAGGTAGTCCAGATCCCACTGCAGCTCTTCGGCGTCGCGGCCCATGCCGGCGGTGCGCACGATCAGGCCCATGTCGTCAGGGACGGTGAGATGCTCGAGGGCTTCCTTCAGCGCCTGTCGGTCTTCGCCCTCGATGCGACGCGAGACGCCACCCGCCTTCGGGTTGTTCGGCATCAGCACCATGTAGCGGCCGGCCAGGCTGATGAAGGTGGTCAGCGCCGCGCCCTTGTTGCCGCGCTCTTCCTTCTCCACCTGGACGACCACTTCCTGGCCTTCCCGAAGGAGATCGCGGATGTTGGATTTATAAGGATCCAGGCCCGGCGTGAAGTAGTCGCGGGCGATTTCCTTCAGGGGGAGGAAGCCGTGGCGTTCGGCGCCGTAGTCGACAAAGCAGGCTTCGAGGGAGGGTTCGACGCGAGTGATGCGGCCTTTGTAAATATTGGCTTTTTTCTGTTCGCGGGAGGGGATTTCGATATCAAGATCGTAAAGGGTTTGGCCATCTACGATGGCCACACGCAACTCTTCACGCTGAGTTGCGTTGATCAACATTCTTTTCATTGTGATTCCTCGGCTTGGCCGCGCGTCGCGCGCCGCGGTGGCGCCTGGCGTGGCGGCCTATCCGGGGATCGCGCCGCTGCGGTAAAGCGGCATAAATAAACGGTAACGTTCCCGATACCGGGATGATTCTTTGCACGCACGCCGCACTGCCTGGCTAACAAAACCGGACAAGCGGCTACCCGAACCGTTACGATGAAAGGGTGTTTGCGACCGGCTGCCAAGATGGCCGACCGGAGCAAACCTCGCCGGCGTAACAGGCGGGCGCCTAGTCCTCAACGGATGTCGGGGGACCGGGCTGAGCGCTGTGCGAGTATCCTCTCACCCCAGGTTTTTTTCAATGCAGACGGCAACTTCCCCCGATGTACCTCAAGGGGTGCGTCAAGTAGAGATCGGTCCAGAGCGCGATGGCCAGCGCATCGACAACGCCCTGGTGACCCTGCTCAAAGGGGTGCCCAAGAGCATGATTTACCGGCTATTGCGCACCGGGCAGGTGCGCGTGAACGGCAAGCGCGCCAAGCCAGATACGCGTCTCAGCCAGGGCGATATGCTGCGCATCCCGCCAGTGCGGGTGGCCGAGCGCCCAGCTGAGCAGGGCGCTCCCGAGGGGGCACTGGCGGCCGTGGCCGATGCGGTGATCTTCGAGGATAAGCACTTTCTGGTGATCGATAAGCCGTCCGGCATGGCCAGCCACGGCGGTAGCGGGGTCAGCTTCGGGGCGATCGAGCTGCTTAGGCAGGCCCGCCCGAAGGATCACCTGGAACTGGTGCACCGTCTGGACCGCGACACCAGCGGAGTGCTGGTGTTCGCGCGAACCCGTGCCGGGCTGACCGGGCTACAGGCGGCGATCCGTGCCGGTGAGGTCACCAAGCAGTACCTCTGCCTGATGGTGGGACATCCTCAGAAAGCAAAGTTCGATGTAAATGCGCCCCTGAAGAAGTCGGTGCTACAGGGCGGCGAACGGATGGTGCGGGTGGCGGATGATGGCAAGCCGTCGCTCACTTTTTTCCGCGAGATGGAGCAATACCCCGGCGCGCGCCTGATGCAGGCCACCTTGGGCACAGGCCGCACCCATCAGATCCGCGTGCACGCTGCGCACATCGGCCATCCGCTGGCTGGAGACGCCAAATATGGCGATAAGGAAGCGAACAAGCGCCTCCGTGGAAAGGGATTGAATCGATTGTTTCTGCACGCCTCGCACTTGGCGTTCGAGCTGGATGGCCGCAGCTATAGCTTTTCCGCGCCATTGCCAGAAGATCTGAAGAATGTTCTGGATACGCTTGCCGCTAAAGGAAAAAGCGCGCGCTAACTTCCAGCGAGCGCACCAGGCCGCCGGTCAGACCCGATTCCACCAGCAAGGCGCAAGTCGCATGCGCCAGCGCGATCGGCAGCACGCTGCGCGAGCGCAGGAAGCACCATGCCCACCACAGCTCGCTGACAAAGCACAGCTGCATCAACATGCCGTTGGGCGTGTGCAGTAGCGCGAACACCAAGGCCACCGGAACAATCGCCCAGCCCGGCCGGAGCAAGATCTGCTCGAAGCGTCGCAGCAGCACGATCAGCATCAACCATTGCTGCAGCCAGGCCCATGCGAAATAGGCGATGACGTGTCCCAGCGGCAGCGGGCGTAACGCGTGACCATAGAAAAGAATCAGCAGCGTGGTAACTAGCAGCATGGTCAGCGGCCACAACCAGTCGCGTCCCGCTGCAGGCCAGCGCCACAACCTTTGCAAATGGCGGCGCTCGATCGCCAGCGCATAGGCCAACCCGCCACCGAACGCTGCCAAGCCTAGCGGCGTGGGGCGCAAACCCCAGTTCAAGCCCATCACCAGCCATAGCGGACCCAGCAGGCAGCCGGTGATCTCGATCCAAGGGCGCCAGCGACCTTTCACGGGTCGCCATACCAGCCAGGCCAGGGCAACGAGATATATGGCGCAGGCGATCCACGTTACAGCTGTGTGTGCGGAGACGGTTGGCGTTGCTTGCGGTGCGGCATCAGCCGGCACGATCAGCGCCGCGGGCCAGCGGGCGCGCAACTGGTCGCGCAGCGAAAGCATGGTTTCCGTGCTGGCGTCATCGGGCAGGCGGAACAACGGCATGGGCCAGTGCTGCGCACGGTCGACGGTTTGTTCGCTGAGTTCTACCTTTTCCGGCAAGTCGATAGAGACATCCTGCAAGTGCGGCATCGGCTCGGTAGTCAACAGCTCCGCCGAGGCGATGCGCAAACTTGCATGGCTGGGAAGCTGGATGCGCAAACGCAGCATCTGCGCGATGCCTGGTGTTGCACAATTGCTGTGGTCAGCGCTTTTCCAGTCGAGGCTGCGCAAGTCGACGCGCAGGCTGCGTGTGTCAGGCGTCAGCGCTCGGGCGGCAAGCGCCAGGCATGCAGGCGTCTGGCTGCCTTGCCATACCACGCCTAGCGTGCCCGCGGCGCTGCTTTGCAGTTCGAGTTGCAGGATCGGCCAGTGCCGTAGATCCAGCGACCATGCAATCGGTAATCCCAGTTCGAAAGGGCTGCCATCTTCGCCGGTGATACGCAGCGCGCCACCGTCGAGCGCTACCGTGGCGTTGCCGAACGCACGTCCTGCGATCAGGTCGTGCGGCTTGCGCAGTTGCCATCGCCACAACGGCTGACCGGTTTCTACGCGAGCCAGCTGCTGCTGGGCCTGGTCGAGCAACTGATTGGCGGCTATCCGCGCCGCCAGCCAGCCGAGCGCCACGCAGGCGACGATGGCGACCAGCAGGTAGCCGGCAAATGCCCACGCGGTCCGGATGCGCTCGGTTTTGATCAACGTTCGAGCAGGGCGTCGACGCGCGCCGCGCAGATGAAGTCGTTCAACGACAAACCGCCCACGTCATGCGTCGACCAGCGCAGCTTGCAATGCCCGTAGCCGGCCTCGATATCCGGATGGTGGTCCTCATGATTGGCCATGAAGCCCACCGCACTGATGAAGCCCAACGTGTGATGAAAGTTCTCGAAGCGGAAATCCTTCACCAAGGCGTCACCTTGCGCGCTGAGCTTCCAGCCGGGCACCAGCGGTAACAGCGCGGCAACGGCTGTCTCGTCCAACGCGTGCTCCTTGCCTTTGCGCGGCTGGCAGTGCTGGGCGGATAGCGGAAGGGCGGTCATGGCGATCTCCATCGTGCGCTCAAACGCCGAAACTGTACGCGAAAATACTCAGTACGAACATTCACTGCGAAACAGGACTAAAATGGTGCGGTATAGAGCCCGACCCGCGCGGGCCTTGAAACTAGTGGTTCCGGAGCAGGCATGATCGAGATTTCCGAACGCGCGCAGCAACATTTTCTGCGCCTACTCGCCCCGCAAGGCATCGATGGCTTAGGCATCCGCCTGCGCGTCACCTCGCCGGGCACGCCGGCTGCCGACTGCGAGCTGGAATTCTGTGAGCCGCAGGAACTCACCGGCGGCGAGTGGATAGTGGAATGCCAGGGCTTCAACTTCTACATCGAAGGCGACAGCGCACGCTGGCTGGAAAGCGCCACCATCGATTACGAACCCAATCAGACCGGTGGCCAGCTCAATATCCGCGCACCGAAGATCAAGGGCGAACTGCCAGGCATGGAAGCGGGACTGGTCGAGCGCGTGCGTTACGTACTGGATGCCGAGGTGAACCCGCGCATCGCGGCGCACGGAGGCCGCGTAAGCCTGCTCGAAGTCAACGCCGATGGCGTGGTGCTGCTGCAGTTCGGCGGCGGCTGCCATGGTTGCGGCATGGTCGACGTCACGCTCAAGCATGGCGTGGAGAAAACCTTGCGCGAACGCGTACCGGAAATCACCGCTGTGCGTGATGCGACCGACCACAAGGGCGGTGCCAATCCGTATTACAGCAAGAAGGAAGGGCAGTCCGCGATGGGCTGACGTGCTGCTGCTTTTCTCCCTACTCCCCTCCGTGGAGAGGGAGTAATCAAGTCAATCGCCCTGCACGTGCCCCTGCAACGTATCCAGCTTCGTCGACAATGACGAGTAATACGCGGCGATGTCCTGGATATCCTGATCGGAAAGCGTCGCGGTGAACCCTTTCATGATCGGGTTATTGCGGCGACCGTCCTTGTATTCGTGCAATGCCTGCTGGACGTATTCGTTGTACTGACCGGCAAGGCGCGGATATTGCGGATCGACCGCATTGCCGTCGGCGCCATGGCAGGCGAAGCAGGCGGCAGCCTTGGCCTTGCCGTTGGCGGCATTGCCGGCGGCCAGCAGCGGCGCCGAAGCCAGCGCAAGAGCCATACCGAACGAGAGCAGCGTAAGCGCGCGTTTCATGCAGATGGAATCCTTGGGGCTTTACTTCGAAGCGATGCTGGAAAGATAGGCGGCGATGTCCTGAATCTCCTGCTCGGAGAGGCTCTGCGCCTGCGCCATCATGGTCGGGTGTGTGCGATCGCCCGACTTGTACTCATGCAGCGCACTGATCAGGTATTGCTCGTTCTGCCCGACGATCTTCGGCACCGGATACTGCGGATAGGCGTTGTTGGTGCCGGGAACACCATGGCAACCGTTGCAGGTATAGACGAGCGTGCGGCCATTGGCCTTGTCGCCCGTTGCATGGGCAGGGCTGGAACAGATCAGGGCAGCGGAAACGGCGGTGAGGCCAAACAACAATTGCAGTCGAACCATCGATAGGATCCCCTCAGGTTCCAGCGGATGCATGCAACGTATTTGACCGAGTATAGAGGTTGCCGCTCAGCCGTCACAATGGGCGCAGCAGGCGGTGGGGAGCGACAAAAAGCCGCGCAGCGCGTGGCGCGCTGCGGCAAATCAGAACAGGCTCTTAAGGATGTGAATGCCGGCGGAGTATTCGCCGACGATGGTGCCCAAACTCACCAGGAAGAAGTTGAGCAGCGTGCGCGCTACACGGTTGGTCCACCAACCGCTCCAGTGCACGATGTCGTCGCGCAGGCTTTCGAAATCCGCCACGCGGGGGCGGCGTACCCACACCTCCACCATGGCGCTGATGCCGCCGGCGGGAATGCCGGGCCGGAACGGTTTGATTGGTGCGGCGACGAACGCGGCGAGAATGCTCAAGGGATGCGCGCGTGCCAGCAATGCGCCCAGCGCGGCGAAGCCGCCGGTGAACAGCACCCAGTCACGCAGGGCTTGCGCGCCCAGCGCCGTGTTGCGATGGAAGGCGTAGCCGATCGCGGCAAACACCAGCAGCACCAGCCCGACGGCGACCCACTTTGGCCATTGCGCCTTGGGCGGCGTCTGCGCCAGTTCGGCGACTGTCACGCTCGGGTCGGCCTGCTGAATGCGCAAGTGCTCGCACAGGCCTTTTAGATGTCCCGCGCCGATCACTACCAGCACCTTGCACGGATTCGCTGTCACGGAGCGCCCGGCTTCCTCGCGCAGGCGTGCCGCCATGTAAGCGTCGCGCTCGGCGATCAGGCTGCGGTACAGCGGTTCCGATTCGGTGGCGAACTCGCTGAAGGCACTTTCCAGCATGTCGCCTTGCTTGAGCTTCTCGATTTCTTTCTCATCGATCGTCTCGCGCTCGAATACGCTGGCCAGCAGACCACCGAGCAGGCCGAAACGCTGCCAGAAACCCACGCCGTGCCAGGCGCGCTTGAGCGTGGTGCCTACTTCGCGATCGATCAGCCACAGCGGCACGTTGCGTTCGGTGGCACCGTCCATCGCCGCTTTCATTTCGGCGCCGGGTTGAATGCCGTACTGATCGGCTAGGCGTTTCTGGAAGGTGGAAAGCACTAGGCTTGCTGCGACCATGCCGGCCTTGCCCTCGCGGATCACGCGAAACAGATCCATCTGCTTGAACGCTTCCGGATCGCGCATGCCTTGGGCGCGGCTTTCGCACAGCTCCACCGCGATGGCGTCGAAGGATTCGTTGGCGAGCAGCGCCTGCACCGCCTCCACGCTGCTGCGCGACACGTGCGCGGTACCCAGCACCACGTATTCCACCCCGTCGCGCTGTACGCGTTCGATCGGCTGGCCGCGGAGGTCAGGCATGGGGCGAAGATCGGTTTCGGGAACGCTCATGCGAAAGGGAGTGGCTTGGGGAATAGGCCCAGCATGGGGGTGTGGGATGCAGGGCGCAAGCCGGCGCGTGCCGACTTGCGAGCCGCGGTGTGAATCAATCGCGGAAACGGCGCAGCAGATCACCGTACGCATCAATGCGGCGGTCACGCAGGAACGGCCAGATGCGGCGCACATGTTCGCTGCGCGCCATATCGATCTCCACCACCAGCAACTGACGCTGGTCGGTGTCGGCCTGGGCCAGGAATTCGCCCTGCGGACCGGCCACGAAGCTGTTGCCCCAGAATTGGATGCCCGCGCCTACGCCGGCCGGATCGGGCTCGAAGCCGGTGCGGTTGCACGCCAGCAGTGGCAGGCCGTTCGCCACCGCGTGGCCGCGCTGCACGGTGATCCACGCTTCACGCTGACGGCTCTTTTCGGCCTGTTCGTCGTTCGGATCCCAGCCAATGGCAGTGGGATACAGCAGCAGTTCTGCACCGGCCAGCGCCATCAGCCGCGCCGCTTCCGGATACCACTGATCCCAGCACACCAGCACGCCGAGGCGGCCCACCGAGGTGTCGATCGGTTCAAAGCCCAGATCGCCCGGCGTGAAGTAGAACTTCTCGTAGAACGCCGGATCGTCCGGAATGTGCATCTTGCGATACTTGCCGGCGATCGCCGCGGAGCGGTCGAACACCACCGCTGTGTTGTGATACAGCCCGGCGGCACGCTTTTCGAACAGCGAGGCCACCACCACCAGCTTCAGCTCTTCGGCCAGCTTGCCGATGCGCGCGGTGCTATGGCCCGGAATCGTCTCCGCCGTGTCGAATTCGTCCACCGATTCGTGCTGGCAGAAATACGGGCCGTTGTGCAGCTCCTGCAGCAGCACAAGTTCGGCACCGGACGCGGCAGCTTCGCGCAAGCCAGCTTCGATGGCATCCAGGTTGGCGTCGCGGCTGCCGCGGTGCGTCTCCTGCAGCAGCGCGACCTTGAGTGTCTTGCGGGTCATGCGGGGCGTTTCCTGATCGTCGGTACGGCGAGAAACGCATATTGTAGGGGAACGGGGAGCGGGGAACAGGGAACGCTGAGCTTTTGGCGAGTGTGAAGCTTGTAGTGCGCGTTAGCGGATGAAGAATATGGCCTTGCTGCAAAGACCCTCATCGCGAGAAATTGTCCGTTCCCCGTTCCCCGTTCCCCGCTTCTCATCACCTTCCGTAAGTCAGCGTCTGCTGCGCCTTGCCCAGTACGTGGCCATGCACCATGAAACCCGCCAGCGCGGCTGTTGCATTGTCGGGAACATCGAGCTGCGGCACGTCGAGCGCATACACGGTGAACACATAGTGATGCGGCTTGTCGCCGACAGGCGGACAGGGGCCGCCCCAGGTGGTAGTGCCGTAATCATTGTGCACACCGCGCGCACCTGTCGGCAGCACGCCACCTTCCGGCAGCGAGCTGGCCGAAGCGGGCAGGTTGATCACGACCCAATGCCACCAGCCGCTGCCGGTGGGTGCATCCGGGTCGTACACGGTGATGGCGAAGCTGCGTGTACCGGCCGGCTGCCGTTGCCAATGTATCGCCGGCGCCAGATTCTGGCCGGTGCAACCGAAACCGTTGAAAGTGTATTTCTGCGCGATGTGTCCGCTGGCGTCGGCGGCGTCAACGCGCAAGGAAAAATCGCCGGCGTGTGCGGCAACGGCGCTGGCGGCGAACAGGGCGGCAATCGTACGAAGCATGGAAGGCACTCATGTGTGAACGTGCCTCGCAGAATACGCAGACGCTTGCCGCTCACCTGCCATGCGGCGCGCAATCAATCGCCTGAAACGCTCACGTTTTCCTCGCCGAGCGGAATGATCTTGCGCACCTGCGCATCCACGACGGTAGCGGAAACGATGTCGCTGCCCACGTTCACCGTGGTGCGCAGCATGTCCAGGATGCGATCCACACCCAGCACGATGCCGATACCTTCCGGCGGTACACCGAAAGTAGCCAGCAGGCCCGCGATCAACGGCAGCGAGCCGCCCGGGATGCCGGCCACCGCCACCGCGCTCAGCACCGACAGCAGCATCAGCACGAATTGCTGACTGAGCGACAGCTCCACACCGAACGTCTGCGCCACGAACAGCACTACGCAACCTTCGAACAAGGCTGTGCCGCTCATGTTCATGGTGGCGCCCAGCGGCAGCACAAAACCTGCCGTGCTCGGCGCCAGCTTCAATTCATCACGCGCCAACGCCAGTGAGGCGGGCAGGGATGCACTGCTGGAACTGGTGGAAAACGCGGTTACCAGTAGCGGCCGAATCTGCCGGAAATAAGTCAGTGGTGAGCGTTTGGTAAACACGCGCAGCCACATCGACATGGTGCCGAACAGTTGCAACGCCAGTGCCAAGGTGCAACCGATCACGAACACGGAAAGCGTCAACAGTATGCCGGGCCCCACTTTCACGATCACGCTGTAGATCATCGCCGGCACCGCGTAAGGCGCAAGCTTCAGCGCGAAACCGACGATGCCGGTCATCACGTCGCTGATGAGATCCAGCGCAGACTGCAGCTTCAACCGCTTGGCTTCGTCCAACTGCGTGGCAGCGGCGCCCACCAAGATCGCAAACACGATCAACGGCAATACGTCGCCGAGCGCGTTGCGGTTGTTGCCGACGAAGGCACCGAGCAGATTGCGCGGCATGAACATATCCACCAGCGTAGCCAGCGTCATGCCCGGCTGCGCTTGCGAGCGCTCCACCGCCTGCTGCGCGTTGCCGCCGTATTGCTGCATCAGCAGATCCTTGGCTGCAGGCGCGAGATGATGGCCGGGCTGCAGCAGGTTCATCATCAAAAGGCCGAGGGCGACGCCAATCAGCATGTTGGCGGCGAACAGCGCAAACGTGCGCCAGGCCAGTGGCCCCAGACGATCAAGCCGTCCCAGTTGCGCCACCCCGGAGGCTAGCGAGGCGAACACCAACGGGATCACCACGAAAAACAGCATGCGCAGGAAGATCTGCCCGAACGGATCGAACACGGCAGAGGATACGCGCTGTGCAGCACTCAACGTGCCGGGGTGGAATTCCCCGACACCTAGCGTAACGATGGCGGCCACCACGCCGATGATCAGACCCCAGAGAATACGCGTGGCCAGCGATTTGGAAACAGTGCTCATCCGGTGAGTCCGTGTTTGCCCAAGTCGGGCGTTAACGTATCACTTTTTGCGAGTTGCGTCGGTCGGCCGCGAGCTTATCCATCGCGCAATTCGGACGGCAGCGTGCCAAAGCGCATTCGAAAGCGCGTGGCAAAGCGCGAAGCGGAAAGATATCCGCAGTCCTCGGCGATGCGCTTGAGCGGTTGCGTGGTGGTTTGGATCAAGGCGAGTGCGCGGCACAGGCGCACTTCTTCTAGCACGGCGCGGAAACTCGTGCCTTCGGCGGCGAGCTTGCGCCGCAACGTGGCCGCGCTCATCGCCAGTTGCGCGGTCAGGTCCTCAGCACGCCATGCACGTTCCGGCGTGGCGGCAATCGTGAGACGTACGCGTTCTGCGATGCCAGACTCATGCAGCGCTGGCCGAAAACCACCCAGGCCTAGCGCTTCCAGCAATTCGCGCACGCGATGTACCAATACGGCTTCTGGCAATTGCTGCTGCAGCCCCGCCTCGGCATGGGCGAATGCTTGATCCAGCATGGGATACGGCGGCAGCACCGCCCAGCGTGTCGGCGTAGCATCCGCCGGGCATGTCTTCTGCAGCAATTCGCGCGACACCGCGATGCAACTGGATCGATAAGGCACGTCGCCGGCCGGCAGGTTTTCCACGTTCAGCAGCGTGCCGGGCGTTACTACCAGATAGTGGCCCGGTTCCATCGCCGAACGCTGCGTGCCGTCGGCAAGCCGCTTTTGCCCGCTCTGGATGCGTGCCACGATGAAATCGTCGAACGGCACCGCAGCCATGCGTTGATGGCGCCTTGCGTAGTAATGCAGCAGCGCAACGCTCATGCAGTCGTTGCTAACCCAGCAGGCCCGCCGGCAGCTGCATGGTGATGCAATGCAGGCTGCCGTTCTGCCAGATCAACGGGCGGCAGGGAATCTGCACCACGATGCGACCGGGATGCGCCGTGCCGATGATGCGCGCGGCTTCGTCATCGACTGCATCGCCGTAGGCAGGAACCAGCACAGCGCCGTTGACGATCAGGTAATTCGCGTAGGACGCTGCAAGCCGACGACCGTCGTCGAGGATTGGCTTGGCCCACGGCAACGGATACAGCGTGTACGGCTTGCCATCCGGCGTGCGCAATGCAGCCAGCTCTTCGCCCATGCGCGTAAGTTCGGCGTGATGCACGTCGCTTGCATCGTCGCAGGCCTGATAGACGATGCGATCGCCCGGCGCGAAACGCGCCAGCGTGTCGATGTGCGCATCGGTGTCGTCGCCTTCCAGATAGCCGTAATCGAGCCACAGCACGCGTTTGGCGTGCAGGCTGTCGCGTAGGATCGCGCTCATGTCATCGCGCGACTGCTCCGGATGCCGCTGCACCAGGCAGCGCCAGGTGGTGAGAATAGTGCCTGTGCCATCGCTTTCGATGCCACCGCCTTCCAGCGCCCAGTCGATGCGCTTGTGCCCGGCCGAACCGAATACGCCGGCTTGCACCAATCCGGCGATCAAGGCGTCATCCTGCTCCGCACCGAACTTGCCGCCCCAGCCGGTGAAGCGGAAATCGGTGAGCTGGAACCGGTTGTCTTCGCTGCGCAAGGTGATCGGGCCGGAGTCGCGTAACCAGGTGTCGTCGTAGGGCAGCTCCACAAACCTGATGCGCGAGAGATCGGCGTTGGCGCCTTGCAGTTTCGCCGTGACGTGCGCATGCAAGCCCGCATCGGCCACCACGATGATCAGCGGCTGAAACCGGGTGATTGCCGCGGCCAGCGCGGTGTACGTGGATTCCACCTGTTCGAGCCGCTCGGCCCAATCAGTACCGGCATGCGGCCAGGCAATCAACACGGCGGCCTGCGGCTCCCATTCGGCCGGCAGGCGCAAGCTGGAATCGGTCATGGGGACGACACTCGCGCTAAGGGGAATCGCCCGGCGCGAAGCCGGGCAGGCAAGTGTGGAAGTTTACGATGCCGTCGGCTATTGCGCGAGGCGCTGCTATCTAACTGATGCTTGAACTTGCGTCGTCGTCATTCCGGCGAAGGCCGGAATCCAGTCCAAATACGCGTCCGAAGGACACAAAACCGATGTTGAGTGCTTCGCGCGACGTATTGAAACTGGATTCCGGCCTTCGCCGGAATGACGAATGTGGGTATCTCGCTGGCGACATCTTCATGCAGAAGCAGAAGAGATCGCGAAGATCAGTTCACCGCATCCGGACTGCGATTGTTCCCCGCCGGCGTATTCAACACCGCATGAATCACATGGCTCTTCTCGAAGTACACGATGAAATTGGCGTATTCCCAGCGATTGATCGTGGGATGATGAGCCGAATCGCCACCGCGCGGCGAGAGCTTGCGCAGCGGTGCACCGTAGTTCTTCTCCACCTGCGCCATGCTCATCCCGCGAGCCGGCAGGTTCATGCCTTTCTCTTCCTGCACGCGCTGGCGCAGCGTGTCCTGGGCGTGGGCAGCCTGCGACGTGGTCAACCCGGCGAGGGCCAGGGCTGCCAGCAAGGGCAGGGTGTAGCGATGCTTGAACATGATTCCCCTCTCCGCACAAAGCGTTGCTGCGCCGTTGTAGCAGAACTGTCAGCGCCGTGCTACGAGCAAAAACCACAGATGTGAACCAGGAACGATCTGATCCATCCTGCGCAGGCGTCACCGGCTCTGTCTGTCCGCATCTCTTCGGTCCGTCGTCTCGACAGACGGCCAGTCTGCCTTCGCCGACGGCCCTATGATCTGCGAACAGACAGAACCGGTGACACCCACGCAGAATGAATCAGAGCGTCCCAGACCGTTATGATGTACGGCTTCGGGTGCCTCCGCCCGGTCTTAGCCTGATTCCTCATGATTGCGTTCCGCCACTTCGCCCTGCGCCGCGGCAGCCGGTTGCTGCTTTCCGATATCGACCTGGTCATCCAAAGCGGCTGGCGCCTCGGCGTGGTGGGCCGCAACGGCTGCGGCAAGTCCAGCCTGTTCGCCGCGTTGCAAGGGCAGATCGAAGCCGATGCCGGCGAACTGGATATGCCGGCTAGGCTGCATCTTGCCTCGGTAGCGCAGGAAACGCCGTCCTTGCCGGACCCGGCCATCGAGTACGTGATGGGCGGCGATGTGGAACTGGCGACCGCCTTGCGCGACGAACTGGATGCGCAAGCGCGTGGCGACACCGAGGCGATGGCGCGTGCGCATCATCGCATCGAAGAACTCCACGGCTACGACGCCCGCGCCCGCGCCGGCCGCTTGCTGCATGGTCTGGGCTTCAGCCCGGACACGCACGAGCGTGCCGTCAGCGAGTTTTCCGGCGGCTGGCGCGTGCGCCTGAACTTGGCCCGCGCGCTGATGGCGCCATCCGATCTGCTGCTGCTCGACGAGCCCACCAACCACTTGGATCTCGACGCCGTGCTGTGGCTGGAGGAATGGCTACGCCGCTACCAGGGCACCTTGCTGGTGATTTCGCATGACCGCGAATTCCTCGACGGCGTGATCACCCACACCCTGCATCTCAACGAGGGCAGGGCCAAGCTCTACGCCGGCAATTACAGCGCATTCGAGCGCCAGCGCGCCGAACAACTGCGCCTGCAGCAGATCGCACACGAGCGCGAACAAGCCGAGCGTGCGCATCTGCAGTCCTTCATCGATCGCTTCAAGGCCAAGGCCAGCAAAGCCAAGCAGGCACAGTCGCGCATGAAGCGGCTGGAAAAGATGGCCGGAACGGAAGCGGTGCGGGCGGAGCGTTCGTTCCACTTCCAGTTCGCCGTGCCGGAGCGGTTGCCGGATTCGATGCTGCAGTTGGAAGAAGTGGAAGCCGGCTACCCAGGTGAGCAAGGCCAGCCGCCGGCAGTCATTCTTCGCGACGTGCGTTTTCGCCTGGAAGCCGGTGAACGCGTCGGTCTGCTCGGGCCCAACGGCGCGGGCAAATCCACGCTGGTGAAGACCCTGGTCGGCGAACTCGCGCCGCTCGGTGGCGAACGCAAGGTGCACAAAGACCTGAAGATCGGCTACTTCGCCCAGCACACGGTGGAAAGCCTGCGCGAAGGCGCCAGCCCGTTCGATCATCTGCAGGACAAAGCGCCCGGCGTCGCCGCGCAGGTGTTGCGCGATTTCCTCGGCGGCTGGAATTTCGCCGGCGATCGCGCGTTTGAATCCGTCGATGGTTTTTCTGGCGGCGAACGTGCACGCCTTGCGTTGGCGCTGATTGCCTGGGACAAGCCCAATCTCTTGCTGCTCGACGAGCCGACCAACCATCTTGATCTCGACATGCGCGAAGCCTTGGCCGACGCGTTGGCCGACTTCGACGGCGCGCTCGTGCTCGTTTCACATGATCGCCATCTGCTCGGCATGGTCTGCGACAGCTTCTGGCGCGTCGCCGACCACAAAGTCGAATCGTTCGACGGCGATCTGGACGATTACGCCCGTTGGCTGCGCTCACGTGGCGGCGCGCCGAAGAAAGCGGAGGCGGAAGCCAAACCGGCGGAATCCGCCGCCGACCGCCGCCGCGCGGCCGCTGCGCAGCGCGAGAGCGAAAAAGCATCGCGTCAGCGCATAAAAAAGATTGAAGCGCGTGTCGCCGCGATCGATGAAGAACTGACCAAGCTGGAGCAGAAGCTTGCCGATCCGGCAACCTATAACGGCTCGACTGCTGAGCTGATGAAACTCGGCCAGCGCCAGGCGGAGCTGCGCAAGGAGAAGGAAACGCTCGAAGCCGAATGGCTGGAGCTGTACGAACTGCTGGAAGCCTCAGCGTAAGATGGAGACTGCATCGCATCACGTGGAATGCTGGCTGCCCAATCTGCAGCGTTTCGATGTTACGCATCCGCTGCGAGTGTTGTTGCAACGAAGCGATCGTCTCCCGGACGGTGCAAAAGGATACCTCGGCGGCCTGGCGTCCTATTTTCAATGCGACGGCGACATCCCTGCGGCAGCGCTGACGCGCGAGCATCTTGCCGGCGATGCTGCCGATGCCTGCTGGCTTAGCGCCGATCCCGCCTGGGTGCAGCCGGACATGAGCGGCGCGCGGCTGATGGCCTGCGGCCAGTTGCCGTTGAGCATGGACGAAGCGCACGTGTTGGCCGAACCTTTGCGGCCGATCTTCGCCGACGAAGGCATGACGTTGCTGATTTCTTCACCGCAACGCTGGCACCTGCGTTTGTCCACGCAGATGCCGCTGCCCGACTTCGCCGCGCCGGAGCAAGCGCTTGGCGAAGATCTCTACGAACATCTGCCGCAAGGCCCGGAAACCCGTCGTTGGCGCGTGCTGTTCAACGAAGTGCAGGTGCTGCTGCATCAGCATCCGCATAACGCCCGCCGACGCGAGCACGGCTTGCCGCCGATCAACAGTCTATGGTTCTGGGGTGGTGGCGTCCTGCCGTCGCGTGTAGAAACTGCGTTGCATGGCGTGATCGGCGAAGACGTGCTGTTGCTGGCGCTGGCGCAGCGTGCCGGCGTTCCCATGCAAAAGCGCGGTACCGCGACAGTGGATGCAGCACAAAAGGGTTGGTTGATCGATCTGCAGGATCAACCGGTAGATGCCATCGCGACGGATTGGTGGCCGCGCTTGCAGACACTCGGCAAACGCTCACCGCTGCTGTTGTCATTTGCCAGCGGCGAACGCTGGCTGTATCGCCCGTGGCATCGTCTGCGCTTCTGGCGGCGGCGCGCAATATGACCCTGCAAATATTGAAGCGACGCCCGCTGCTGGGCGAGCCGGCAGGTTGGGGCGATGCCGTGCATCCGGTGCTGCAGCGCATTTATGCCGCTCGTGGCGTGTTGAGCCCCGAGCAGGCCGAGCATCGTTTAAACCGCTTGCTCGCGCCGCAGCAGATGAGTGGTATGCAACAGGCCGTCGCGCTGCTCGCTGAAGCGATCCGCGACGATGTATCGATCATGATCGCTGGCGACTACGATTGCGACGGCGCCACCGGCAGCGCGGTCGCCGTGCGCGGCTTGCGCATGCTCGGCGCACAGCGTGTGGATTACGTGGTGCCCAACCGTTTCGTGCATGGCTACGGACTCACGCCGGAGCTGGTGGCGTCCTTACCGTCGCACGCGCAACTCATCGTCACGGTCGACAACGGCATCGCCGGCGTAAGCGGTGTGGCCGCCGCACGTGCACGCGGCATGCGTGTGATCGTCACCGATCACCATCTGCCCGGCGATCATCTGCCGGAGGCGGATGCCATCGTGAATCCCAACGTGCAGGGCGATGGCTTTCCCAGCAAGGCGCTGGCTGGCGTGGGCGTGATGTTCTACGTGCTGCTGGCCTTGCGCGCGCATCTGCGCGAGCTGGATTGGTTCGCCTCGAAGCTGGAGCCGGATCTATCCATTCTGCTGGACCTGGTTGCGCTGGGCACCGTGGCCGACCTGGTGCCGCTGGATTTCAACAATCGCGTGCTGGTCGAAGCCGGCATGAAACGGCTTCGCAGCGGTCGCGGCTGTGCCGGCATCCTGGCTTTGATCGAGGCCAGCCAGCGCAGCGTGGCCTCGCTATGCGCCAGCGACTTCGCTTATGCGCTTGGCCCGCGTTTGAATGCCGCCGGACGGCTTGAAGACATGCGAATCGGTGTGGAATGCCTGCTCACCGACGATGCCGTGCAAGCGCGCCGTTATGCGCAGCTCCTGAGTTCCATCAATCAGGAGCGACGCGATCTGCAGGCGGCGATGGTGGCCGAAGCGGAAGTGATGGTGGCTGGCGCAGCCAGCGTGGATGTGCAGACCGTCGGCGTCACCTTGTTCGAACCGAGTTGGCATGCGGGCGTGGTAGGTTTGGTCGCATCCAAACTGAAAGAGCGCCTGCATCGTCCGGTGATCGCTTTTGCGCCGGCGGGCGAGGACGATCCTGATCACCTGCGCGGTTCGGCACGCTCCATCGCCGGCTTTCATATCCGCGATGCGCTAGCGGTGGTCGATGCGCGCCATCCAGGTTTGATCGAGCGCTTCGGCGGCCACGCCATGGCCGCCGGCTTGAGCCTGCCTACGCGGCATTACCCACGTTTCGCCGAAGCCTTCGACGCGGTGGCACGCGAATGGTTGAGCGAAGAACAACTGCAGGCGGTGCTCTACACCGACGGCGAGATGCCTGCCGGCATGTTGACGCTGGAGATGGCGCGCACATTGCGCTATGCCGGCCCATGGGGTCAGGCGTTTCCCGAGCCGGTGTTCGAGAACCGCTTCGAATGTTTCAGCTGGCGTCCGATGGGTGAGCGCCATTTGCGCCTTAGCTTGCGCGATCCGCGCGACGATGTCGTGCACGACGCGGTGATGTTCAATGCCTACGACGGCAAACCGCCGCCGCCGATGCTGCGTGCGGCATATGAGCTGACCATCAACGACTGGCAGGGCAGGGAATCGCCACGGCTTTTGTTGCGTTACATGGAACCGGTGTAACGGTGCGCCCGACTACACAGCAGTGAGTCACCGAAAAATTTCACACGACTTCACTTGAGCTTGCGGTTAAATGGCACTTGGATAGTTCACATGCGAAGCACCAAGGAGCATCGTCATGATCGAGCAACTTCCTTCCCTGCCGGCGGGTGTCCTCGGTTTTCGCATGCGTGGCTTGGTGACCGCGCAGGACTACGAGGAAGTGATGGTGCCGGATATCGAGGCGGCTTTTGCGTTGAACCGCAAGCTGCGCCTGTTGATCCACATCGGTGATGATTTCACTGGCTTCGCCCCCGGTGCGATGTGGGACGACGTAAAGCTTGGTTTTCGCCACATCAGCGGCTGGGAGCGCACGGCGCTGGTCACGGATGTCGGCTGGGTTCGCGTGATGTCGAGCATGTTCGGATTTGCCATGCCCACGCAATTTAAGTTGTTCTCCGACGCCGAACTGGATGAAGCGATTCGTTGGGCATCTTCCATCTGAAGCCGCCGCAATGGTAGGTTGGCTATTTGATGAAGCTGTACTGCACCGAACCCTGGATACGCGTATCGGTGTTGTAACGGTTGTCCTGCACTTCCAGCCGGCCGTGCAGCAATTCCAAACCTACGGTGAGCGTGGGCGCAGGCGTCCATAGCAGATTGGCTGCACCGTAATTGCTGTCGCGGAAATCGGTCGCGCCGAGCCAGGATGAACGCGGCATACGCAGCGCGCCATAGACCAAGTTGCTGCGCCAGTTTTCGCTCCAGTAATGCGTATAGCCGGCGTAGGCGCCCCATTCGCTCAATATATGCAGCCTGCCGTCCTGGCTTACGACGGCATCCAGATTGGCGCCGCCCAGATCGTTGAGATAACGCGCGATACCTTTACCCCAGTTGAGACCGAACATCAGCAGGTCGCCGTAGGAGGCAAAGCTGCCCAGCTTGAACGAACCGGTCAGCTGCGCACCGCCTGCCAGCATGCGGCGGTTCTGTTCGTTGTCGCTGTAACCGAGCTGGCGCACCAGGCCGCCCAGTTGCAGATGGCCCCAGTTTTGTTCGGTCCGCACCGCTGCGATCACGTCCGGCATGTGTTGCGTGCCATGCACGTTCATCGAAGGATCGAAGGCGCTTACCTCGGAGGAAGGCTGTTCGGCAGCCAACGTCAGGCTGCTGCTTTCGCCCAGATGGAAGAACTGATGGATGCCCGCGCGCCGCGTCGCGATCACGCTGTTGGGACCGGCAAAATCCAGCGTATCGGGAATCGCATCAACGTCGGTGAAGGACGACCAGCCGAAACCCGCATACGTGTTGCCGAGCTGGCCATAAGCCTGGCGCAGGCGGAAACCATACTGGCCATTGCCGCCGCCGTAGAAATCGTTCTCGAAATAGAAGCGCAGCGTTTCGTCGAAAATGGTCGGGCGTCGGATGTCCAGGCTGAAGCGTGTCTGGCGTGCCTGCAGATTGAAGTTGCCGCTGTTGTCGTGCGGCGCGGGCACCGGAATGGCCGAGGTGGCGAACGCATCCGGTGAACCGATGCTGCGGGTGTCGTAGATCATGTCCAGCTTGGCGTAGCCGCCGATGCGGGCGATGGTCTCCGTACCGGGAATCTGGATGAAGCCTTGCAGCGCCGGATCGGTAGGTGGCGCTTCGTTGTCGATGCGCGAGGCGGAATCCTGGTCCTCGGACACGCTTTGCTGGGGCGGCAGCGGCGAGCGTTCCGCGTGGGAGAGCCCGAGCGCATCCACCTGGGTGCTGGGCACCTCGGTAACCTGCGTGGCGGCGGCACTCGCTGCGGTAGGCGACGCCGAGGGCGCGGGCGCCGCGGCTGGGGTGGTCGGCGTGACGGTTTGCACCCGTTCCGCTTTCAGCGCCTTCACCTCGGCCTGCAGGGCCTGCACTGTTGTCTTCAGTTCGTCCACTTCCTGCTGCAGCCGTTGCGTCTGGTCCTGCGCAAACGCAGCAGGCGACAGCAAGGCAAACGTCAGCAAGCTGCCCAAGCACTTCGTCCGTCCCATGGTTCGTCCCTCGAATGGAAGCGCGCTTTACATGGTGGGAGTCAGGCCGGTCTCCCCAGAACCCTTGGCCGGCGTGAAATCTCAGCAAGCAGAGAGGCAAGGCGACGTGAAGGAAAGCGGTTGGTCGGGCAGGATGTGCACGGCGCGTGACGGCTTGCGCACCGTTCCGGCTTGTGCTGTAGTCGGCCCCATGCACGCCTTCCTTGCCCGCCACCCACAAAATTTCGCCGCCCTCGCGGTCGATGCTGCCGTGGCTGCAACGTTCCTGAATAACAACGCTAATAACAATACCTGCAACCGCGGGTGGGCCAGCGTGTAGACGAAAGAACCAACCATACACACGCAAAAGGGCCCGCCAAAGTGCGGGCCCTTTTGTTTTTCAGCGTTTTACTCACCGAGCGAACTAAAGGAAATCCACCATGTGCGCCATTTTTGGAATGTTCGATCTTCAGCCGGGCGACGACCTGGCCGCCTTACGCCTGCTGGCCCTGGAGCTGTCACAGCGCCAGCGCCATCGCGGGCCGGATTGGAGCGGAGTATTCGTGGACACCGGCGTGATCCTGGTGCACGAGCGCCTGGCCATCGTCGATCCGGCCAGCGGCGCGCAGCCGCTGCGCTCGCGCGACGGCCATCTTGCGCTGGCAGTGAACGGCGAGATCTACAACCATCGCGAGCTGCGCGCGCACAGCGGCTACGATTTCACCACCGGTTCGGACTGCGAAGTGATCAACGCGCTCTACCGCGAACACGGTGCGGATTTCCTCAACAAGCTCAACGGCATTTTTTCGTTCGCCCTGTGGGATGGCGATGCGAAGCGTTACTTGATCGCGCGTGATCCCATCGGCGTATGTCCACTGTATTGGGGCCACGATGCGCAAGGGCGGCTATGCGTGGCCTCGGAGATGAAGGCGCTGGTTGGCGTGTGCGCGGACGTCGCACCCTTTCCGCCGGGACACGTATACGACAACGCCACAGGGGAATTGCAGCGCTATTACGAGCGTCCGTGGCGTGATTACGTGGCGACGAAAGGCCACGGCCCAGGCGAATTGCGCAAAGCGTTCGAGCAGGCCGTGCATCGTCAGTTGATGACGGACGTGCCTTACGGCGTGCTGCTGTCAGGCGGTCTGGATTCCTCGCTGGTTGCCGCCTGTGCGGCACGTTTTGCGCGCGAGCGCGTGGAAGATGACGACCGCAGCGAAGCTTGGTGGCCGCGCCTGCATTCCTTTGCCATCGGTTTGGAAGGCTCGCCCGATCTGGCCGCGGCAAAGGTGGTGGCTGATGCACTGGGTACCGTGCACCACGGTTTCGTCTACAACTTCTGGGAAGGGTTGGATGCATTGCCGGAAGTCATCCGCCACATCGAAACCTACGACGTCACCACCATCCGCGCCTCCACGCCCATGTACCTGCTGGCCCGGCGCATCAAGGCGATGGGGGTGAAGATGGTGCTTTCCGGCGAGGGGGCGGACGAAATCTTCGGCGGCTATTTGTATTTCCACAAAGCGCCTTCGGCCGAAGCCTTCCACGAGGAAACCGTGCGCAAGCTCGACGCGCTACACAGCTACGACTGCCTGCGCGCGAACAAGTCGATGATGGCGTGGGGCGTGGAGGCGCGCGTGCCGTTCCTCGATCTGGAATTCATGGAAACGGCCATGAGCATGGATGCCGCGCACAAGATGGCCGGCAACGGGCGCATCGAAAAAGCCGTGCTGCGCGAAGCCTTTGCCGGTGCGCTACCGGAATCCATCCTGTGGCGACAGAAGGAGCAATTCAGCGATGGCGTGGGCTATGGCTGGATCGACGGTCTGAAAGCGCACGCCGAGCAGGCGGTAAGCGATCGCGAATTCGCCGCCGCCGCTTCCCGCTATCCCTTCAACACGCCGGCGACGAAAGAGGCCTATCTGTATCGCCGCATCTTCGAGAAATTCTTCCCCGGCGAAGCCTCCGCCGCGACAGTGCCGGGCGGCAAGTCGATCGCCTGCTCATCGCCCGCGGCGCTGGCGTGGGATCCGGCGTTTGCAGCGATGGCCGATCCGTCCGGACGTGCTGTGCGCGGGGTGCATGCGAATGCGTTGGAGGCTGTGCCGTAATCGCACGCTGTTTCTTCTTCTCCTCTCCGGGGACCTGATTAGCGTCGAATCTCAGTTACACCTCATCGTCGCCCCGGCGAAAGCCGGGGTCCAGAGCCTTTTAGGCAATTCCAAGTCACTGGATTCCGGCCTTCGCCGGAATGACGGCGAGGCGGACGGTGGGATCATCGCAAGCCTCTCCATTTCCACCCTCAACTAGGCGCCTCCGTGCCGGCTTTGCTACGATTACCGTTTATCTCGCGCCCCTCAGGCGCCATCCCATCAGGTTCTATCCACCATGATCGAAACCAATCCGATCCTCGCGCAGATCGCGGGCCTCACCGGTCGCATCGAGTCGCTTAGGGGGTATCTTTGACTACGACGCCAAGCGTGAGCGTCTGGAAGAAGTAAGCCGCGAACTGGAAAGTCCCAACGTGTGGGACGACCCGCCGCGCGCGCAGGAGCTGGGCCGCGAACGCGCCCGCCTCGACACCATTGTCAGCGGCATCGACCGCATCACCGCAGGCCTGACCGACGCCGGCGAACTGCTGGAAATGGCCGCCGCCGACGGCGACGAGGCCACCGTGCAATCCATACAAGCCGACGTCGGCAAGCTTGACGCCGAGGTGAGCAAGCTGGAATTCCAGCGCATGTTCTCCGGCAAGATGGATGCAACGAACGCCTTCGTCGACGTTCAGGCTGGTGCCGGCGGTACCGAGGCGCAGGACTGGGCCGAAATGTTGCTGCGCATGTACCTGCGCTGGTGTGAATCGCGCGGCTGGAAAACCGAGCTGATGGAAGTGAGCGCGGGCGATGTGGCCGGCATCAAGTCCGCCACTTTCCGCGTGGAAGGCGACTACGCCTACGGCTGGCTGAAAACCGAAATCGGGGTGCACCGCCTGGTGCGCAAGAGCCCGTTCGATTCCGACAACCGCCGCCACACCAGCTTCACCTCGGTGTTCGTGTCGCCGGAAGTCGACGACGATATCGACATCGAGATCAATCCGGCCGACCTCAAGACCGACGTGTACCGTTCGTCCGGCGCCGGTGGCCAGCACGTCAACAAGACCGAATCGGCCGTGCGTATCACGCACGTTCCGACGGGCGTGGTAGTGGCCTGCCAAACTGAGCGCAGCCAGCACGCCAACCGCGACCGCGCCATGAAGATGCTGGCCGCCAAGCTGTACGAACTGGAGATACAAAAGCGCAATGCCGAAAAGGATGCGCTGGAAGCGTCCAAGTCCGATATCGGCTGGGGCAGCCAGATCCGCAACTACGTGCTGGACCAGAGCCGCATCAAGGATCTGCGCACCGGCATCGAGCGCACCGATACGCAGAAGGTGCTGGACGGCGACCTGGACGAGTTCGTGGAAGCCAGCCTGAAAGCGGGCCTGGATGCCGGCGCCAAGCGCGTCGATGCGTGATGATGGCGATGCCTGACCACCTACCGAGGAGTCACAGCATGAGCGGCAAGACGATCTACGCAGTTCTGTTTGCATGCGCAAGCTTGGTGTTCTTCAGCCACATGGCGAACGCAGCCGACCAGGGTGTCAAGCAGGATGCGAAGAACGCCGGACATGCTATCGGCAACGGCGCTCGCGACGTGGGGCACGCAACCGCGCATGTTGCCAAAACGATCGGTCATGGCGCAAAAGAAGCGGGCCAAGGCATCGGACATGGCGCGAAGGAAGCCGGCCAGGGCATTGGGCATGGCACGCGCAAGGGTTGGGATGCGACCAAGCACGCGGTCAAGCATGTGTTCGGCAAAGACGACTGACGAGCGGCGTTTTCGGAAGAAAGCCATCCCGTTGTTTGGCAATCAGCGATAGATAAATAGAAATGTTCGGCACTCCAATGAGCGCCGGCAGCAATGGAATCTCCATGAGCGAAGCAACCGAAAACCCGATCGTCGACGAAAACAAGCTGATCGCTGAGCGCCGCGAGAAGTTGAACGCGCTGCGCGAGCAGGGCATTGCCTTCCCGAACGACTTCAAAGTGGACGCATTTGCGGGCGATCTGCAGGACGAGTTCGCCGACAAGGAGCAGCACACGGCTGAAGCCATCGAAGCGCTGGCACGCCGCGTGAAAGTCGCCGGTCGCATCGTGCTCAAGCGTGTGCAAGGCAAAGTCAGCTTCGTGCAGATGCAGGATTTCACTGGCCGCATCCAGCTGTTCATCCACCAGGGCACGGTGGGTGAGGCCACGTACGAGGCGTTCAAGGGTTGGGATGTCGGCGATATCGTCGGCGCCGAAGGTCTGCTGATGCGCACCAAGACCGGCGAATTGTCGGTAAAGGTGGGAACGCTGCGCCTGCTCACCAAGAGCCTGCGCCCGCTGCCGGACAAATGGCACGGCCTGGCCGATGTGGAGCAGCGCTACCGTCAGCGTTACGTCGACCTGATCGTCACGGAGGAAGCGCGCCGCGCCTTCATGCTGCGCTCGAAGATCATCGGCTACATGCGCAAGTGGCTGGAAGCCGAGCCGTACCGCTTCATGGAAGTGGAAACGCCGATGATGCACATGATCCCCGGCGGCGCCGTGGCGCGTCCGTTCATCACGCATCACAACGCGCTGGATATCGATCTGTTTCTTCGCGTAGCGCCGGAGCTGTACCTGAAGCGCCTGGTGGTGGGCGGTTTCGACCGCGTCTACGAGATCAACCGCAACTTCCGCAACGAGGGCGTGTCCACCCGGCACAACCCCGAATTCACCATGCTGGAGCTGTACCAGGCGTACGCCACCTATCACGAGATCATGGACCTCACCGAGTCGGTGATTCGCGATACGGCCAAATCAGTACTAGGCACCACCAAGCTTTCCTGGGAAGGCGTCGAGATCGACGTTGGCCCCGCGTTCCGCCGCTGGCGCATGGAAGACGCCGTGCTGGAACTCAATCCCGAGATCAAGCGCGAGGAACTGCGCGATCGCGAAGCGATGGCCGCGCATGCCAAGCGCCTGGGCGCGCAGGTAAAACCGGGCTACGGCTGGGGCAAGCTGCTGCTGGAAATTTTCGAGAAGACGGTGGAACACACCCTGGTGCAACCCACCTTCATCATCGATCACCCGGTGGAAGTGTCGCCGTTGGCACGCGAGAACGATGTCGACAAAGGCATCACCGACCGCTTCGAGCTGTTCATCAATGGCAAGGAACTGGCCAACGGCTTCTCCGAATTGAACGATCCGGAAGACCAGGCCGCGCGTTTCCAGGCGCAGGTGGATGCGAAAGACTCCGGGGATGACGAAGCGATGCACTTCGATGCGGATTACATCCGCGCGCTGGAAGTGGGCTTGCCGCCGACCGGCGGTCTTGGTGTCGGCATCGATCGGCTGGTGATGCTCTTCACCAACTCGTCGTCGATTCGCGACGTGCTGCTGTTTCCCTACATGCGTCCCGAGGCGTAAAGCTCTGCGTTTTTGCACATTGCTAAAAGCTTGCTACGCCCTCTCCCCTCCGGAGAGAGGGCTGGGGTGAGGGGCAACCTCGCGCCATGCTCGATGGTGTCGCGGAGATCGAAGCCAAAAACGGTTTAAAGGGTTCAAACGTCTACGCAAGCCGTGGCCCCTCACCCCAACCCTCTCCCCGAAGGGGGGAGGGAGCCGGTCTGGGCTTCGTTGAAGTTCGAGGCGAGATTGCGTGGGGCCAAATGCCTTTAGGCCGATTCACGGCGTGCTGCGCTCAGTCTCCAAACGAGCCAACCTTCACAAAGCCACCTCCTTGATACCAGCCCGCCGGATCATCGGCGGGAAGCGGCGGCGTCGACTCCAAATGGACGCGGAACGGTTCGGAACTGTCGGCGGGCGTATACCCCAGCGCCGCTGCCTGCCGGTTATCCCACCACGCATCGCGATTCGCAGACATGCCATAGACAATCGTGTGCCCGACGCCAGGAACGAATAAGGCGCGGCAAATCAACTGCTCCAGGTCGTCGTAGCTCAGCCAGGTGATCAGCATGCGCCGATCGATCGGTTCCGGATAGCTGGAACCGATGCGCAGACAGACCGTTTCAATGCCGTAGCGATCGAAGTAGAAGCGTGACAACTGCTCACCGAATGCCTTGCTGATGCCGTAATAACCATCGGGCTTTGTCGGGGCATTTGCATCGATAACGTCACCTTGCCGGTAGTAACCGATGACATGGTTGGAACTGGCGAACACGACGCGCCGGACGCCATGACGTCGTGCAGCTTCGTAAAGATGATAGGTGCCCTGGATATTGGCGGGCAGTATTTCCTCGAACGGTCGCTCTACCGATACACCACCCATGTGGACGATGGCGTCAACGCCGGTGACCAGTGCGTGCACGGCCTCTTTGTCGGCAAGGTTGCAAGGCGCGAGTTCTTCTTGTGGGAGGGCAGTGCCGAGATCTGCGATATCAGATACGCGCAGGATATCGGCGTAGCGCTTCAGGCGCGTGCGCAGTACGTTGCCGAGTTTTCCCGCTGCGCCGGTCAACAACAGGCGGTGGCAATGCGTACTTATCTGGGCGAGTGGATCAGATGTCATGAGCGTTTGCTCCACGTGCAGGGTGAGCAGAAACTACCTGGCATGACGCGACGGCGCAGCAGCACGTCAAAGCACGCCGGCATAGGCGGTTTCCGGATAGCCGCGTACACCGGGGCGTACCGCAAACACGTGGCCATCGTGTTCGCTGGCACCCTCGGCAGGGCGAATCGAGGTAATGAACAGGGTGTCGAGTGCCGGTCCGCCAAACGCGCACATCGAGGGTTTTATCGCGGGCAGCTCAATGCTGCGGTCAAGCCGGCCATCCGGCGTAAAGCGAAGCACACGCGCCGCATCGTTGGCGCAGATCCAATAGCAACCGTCCGCATCGACAGCGGCGCCATCCGGCCTTCCCACGAAATGGTTCAGATCCGCGAACACACGCCTTCTGCTTGGCTCGCCCGTTTCGATGTCATAGTCGAAAGCCCAGATCAGGCGTCGGGAAGGGTGGGAGTCAGACAGGTACATGGTGCGTCCGTCGGGCGACCAGGATAATCCGTTCTGCACGATCAAGCCGTCGATCGCCGGCGCGGACAAGTCTCCTTGTGCGTCGAAGCGGTACAGCGCACCGGCTGGCTGGGCCTGTGCCATATCCTGCACCATCGTGCCGGCCCAGAAGTTGCCTTGTCGATCGCAGCGGCCATCATTGAAACGCATGCCGGGTGCTGCGAAGACCGGCGCAGCCAGTCTGCGAACCGTGGCGTGCGCTGGTTCTGAATGATCTTTGCCGCGAGCGGGCAAGTCCACCGCAAAAAGCCCGGTTTCCATGCCGGCAAGCACCGTACCTTGTTGGTCGAAGGTGATGCATGCGACTTTTTCCGGTAGCACCCACTCGCTGCGTGCGCTGGTTTCCAGATGCAGGCGAATGATCTTGCAGGCGGGGATATCCACCCAATACAAGGCGGATTCCTGCGCACGCCATACCGGGCTTTCACCCACACCGGCCGGTTCGCTGACGGGAGAGGTGATACGTTCGACGGCATCGTAGATCGGCATGTCACGTGTCCTTAAAACTTGAAACGCACACCAAGCATGGCCACGCCTTGGCTTGGGCCGGATGATGGCATGCCGTTCTGCGAGTCGCCGACCGAAGCGGTTGCGTCGACGATGGTGCTGACGCCGCCGATGGTACGCAAGGTTTTGCCGCTGGCTTTCTGATAGGCCTGCAAGGCATACAACGCGACATACTCGTTCAGCACGTACAACTGTTCCAATGAAAGTTGCTGATATCGTGCCAGCGAGCTCAAGCCGTTGCAGGCCGCTTCGGCGGTGTAGCTGTATCCTGCTGCGAGGGTCATGGCCGGCGTCAAAGCGTAGTTGGAAATGATGCCGTAGCTGTTGAATACGGCCGTGTCTGTGAACAGGGATGCCGGACCCGGCGCATAGCGGATATTGGCATAGTTCAGGCCAACCATCTTTTTACCGAAGCGGTAGCGTGCAGCGGTGCCAAGCAGCTTGGCATTGTCGGCCGATGCATAACCTCGGTTGATCGGCGCGTTCATGGCAAACGTGGCGACTGCGCTGGTGGTTGCCAGCTTATTGAGTTGCACGTAGCCCGCGGACCAGGCAAACCCTTCATGATCGTAACGGACGGCGGCACTGAGGCTGCCGCCATTCCAGCCATTGCCGATGCGTCGCGCCAATCCGTATTGCACGCTGCCTTGCCAGTCGCGGATTTTAGGAGAGGCATAGGTAAATGCATTGGTCAGGCGCAGGGTGGTATCCATCGCGATGATGTCACCCGGATGCGTGCCGGTGGCGCCGGTCAGCACGTTGGCAGGCCCCTGGCCGCCAACGTATTGGAAATAAGGCGTGTACTGGCGACCCATGGTCAGCGTGCCATAACGCTTGTCGCTGATGCCGGCAAACGCCTGGCGATTTAAAAAGACACCGGGTGCGCCGAGTTTGCCCTTGCGTACATCCAGGTTGGTCTCTGCCCTGGCCAACGCTTGCGTGTTTTCGTTGAAGTCGTACGTGCCAGACAGCCCTAACTTGTTGGCCAGCAAATTGCTCTGGGCCATATAGGTGTTATCCGCGTGGCCGTCGCGATTGCTGACGTAGGCATAGGCGACGTCGACGACTCCGTAGAAGGTGACGGAGGCTTTCTGCGATGAATACGTTAGTTCCGCCCAGGCACCGGGTGACACGCTGGTCGCCAACAGCGCAATACACGTTTTAGCGCGTTTGATGGAAAGACGGCTTCCTGCGTTTTTCATGCTTTCGTCCTTGTGTGGTGCTTCCAATCCGTCCGGCGTTCCCAGGGAAACTCTGATTCATGCCGGGTTCGTCGTCCCGGCGAAGGCCGGGACCCAGTGTCTTTAAGCACATAGAAGTCGCCGAGCCCCTGTTTGACCAGCCGCGCTGTTGTGAAGCGTCTCGCTGGGACGCTGATTTATTCGGAGCACCCCTAGTGCTCACATTGCAAACTCAGCTTGTGCCAGCCGTGCATCACGCTTTGCTTGAGAATGCGCGCGCCTGACACATGCAGTTGCCGTGTTTCGCTGGCTGGCAGCAAGAGCTCGACGGTATCCGTATGGGCAGGCATGCATCCTTCGCGGGTGACAGTCAGCGCGATGCTCTGTAGATCCGAAATGGCGCGAATCTGCCAGCAACCTTGCTGTCCATCGCGCCAGGCTTCGGTTTCGCCATCGTCTTCAATACAACCACCGCTTGCCTCGCCGATGCCGGCAACCGGTACGACCATGAAGCCGCGTTGGTCGGCGCGCTGATCGAAATGCTGCTCGGCCGTGTTGAGCGCAATCACCCCGCCTTCGCGAATGAGCATGACGGGCTGCTCCCACGGTGCCGGCAGCGATACGGTTTGCCCCCCTTCGAACGACTCGCCGGTCCAATAAGCCACCCAGCGCGTTCCGGCCGGAAGGTAGACGTCGCGCGTGGCTTGTCCCGACTCCACCACCGGCGCCACCAGCAAGGACGAGCCCAGCATCATGTCGTCGTTGATGTCATAACAGCGGCGGTCGGCAGGGAATTCGGCGAAGGTTGGGCGCAGCACCGGCTCATAGGCTTGCGTCGATTGCCACAGCAGTTCGTACAGATAGGGAATCAAGTGGTAGCGGAGTTTGATCAGCGCGGCGATGTGAGACGTCACCGCCGGATACATCCAGGGTTCGTTGACGGTGTGATCGTCGTTCCACGAGTGGATGGAAAAGCGCGGCATGAACACACCAAACGCCACCCAGCGCACCAGCAATTCCGGTGAAGGTGCCGGGCCGGCGAAACCGCCGATGTCGTGCCCGATATTGGAGATGCCAGACAAGGCCAATCCAAGACCCATCCTGAGGTTGTAGCGCAGCGTTTCCCAGGAGGTGTAGTTGTCGCCCGACCAGGTTTGCACATAGCGATGCATGCCCACGCCGCCCGAGCGGGACACCAGGAACGGCCGCGTTGCCGGCGCGTGCTCGCGCTGCGCATCGCGTGATGCGCGCATCATCAGCATCGTCTGCAAAACCTTGGCTTCGTGCGCCGGATAGGGTTTGCCAAAACCTTTCGCCGACGCATCCGGCGACCAGAATTCAAACTCGTTGTTGTCGTTCCAGGTGGATGCAATGCCGTAATCGAGCAGGGCGGTTTTTACTTGCGCCTTCCACCATGCGATGGTGTCGGGGTTGGTGAAATCGAGGTAGGCGCCCACTTCATCCCAGAACTGCACCCAGGCCGGGTCACCGTTGGCATCGCACACCAGCAAGCCTGCTTTCTGGGTTTCAGCAAAGGCAGGGTGATCGCGCAGCAGGCAAGGTTTGATATTGGCGCAAAGGCGGATGCCGCTCTGGCGGTAGCCGTCGACAAAACCACGTGCGTCCGGAAATTTATCGCGATTCCAGTGGAACACATAACGCTTGTTGCCGATGGAGGTGTAACCCGACGACAGATGGAACGAATCGCACAGAATGTCGTGCTCACGGCAGTGCTCGACAAACTCATCCATGCGCGCCTGCGCGTTGGGCGCGTCGGTATAGGTCATGGTGGACCCGGAGTAGCCCAGCCCCCAGCGTGGCATCCATGCCGGACGGCCGGTCAGCCAGGTAAAGCGGCGTACCGCGTGCAAGGGGGTATCCGGCGAGGCGATGAAGTAATAGTCGAGGTCGCCGTGTTTGGCTACGAAGTAGCGGTAGTGGCCGTGATAGTTGTCCAGCTCGCGCCCCATGTCGAAGCTGCAATCGGCCAGCGTGTCGTAGAACAGGCCGAAACCCGTGCCCGCTTCCGGCTGCCAGGTCAAATAGAACGGAATGTGCTTGTAGAGCGGGTCGGTGCTGCGTGCGCTGTAGCCCATAGCGTCGAGATTGCGCATCTCGTAGCGCTGGCCAGCGCGGTTCAATTCGCCGGCGCGCTCGCCCAGTCCGAAATACATGTCATCGGCTTGGCGCTGTACATAGTGATAGACCTGCTCATCCCAATAACCGAAGTTGTAGGCTTGGGTAGCGCGGTCCGTCAGCACGGTGTGCCACTGTCCGTTGCGTTGCAGCTCCCAATGGCAGCGTCCGCCAGCAAGTTCGACTGTCAGGCGGATGGCCTCGGTTTGCACGCGCAGCGTTTCATCGTTGACCTGCACGTCGAACGAGGGCAGGGTGAAGCCACTGAGATCCCATCGGTCGCGCCCATGCACAGGCACATCTTCCATGCCCGGTGCGATCGCCCACGTGGGCAGTCCACGCAGCTCGCCATCGGGCAATACCAGTACGCGGATAATGTCCTGTTCCAACACGAACAGTTCAAGCGCCGCGCCATTGTCGCTGACGAGGCGAAGGTGATGTTGCTCCTGGGGGTGAAGCTGGAAGCGAGGCGGATGCAGTAATGACATGGATATCGCCTTATTGAGATGCAAGGACTTTCTGTTTCACGAGCTGCGTCGCGCGATCCTGTTGCGACTGACCGCGGATCAGCCAGATCAGCAAAGCTGCGCCGATCAGGTCGAAGGTGCCCATCATGCCGAACAAGGGGCCGTAGCCCACGGTGTCGGCCAATGCGCCTACTATCAACGAGAAACTGAGTCCGCCGATCCATGCGGCCATGCCAGCGAAGCCGCTGGCCGTGCCGACTTCTTCCGGATCGAATACGTCGGCGCTGAGCGTATTGACCAGGGTTGAAATCATCTGGTGCGCGAAGCCGCCGATGCAGAACAGCGCGATGGCTTCATAAGGCGACGCTACGAGGCCGATACAGGCCGGCCCGATCATCATGATGGCGCCCAGCACCACGCCGCTGACCCGCGACCACAACAACGGCACGCGGAAATGTTTCATCAGGAACGGCGACAAATAACCGCCGGCCAGTCCGCCCAGGTCCGCCGCCAGAAACGGCAGCCAGGCGTACATCGCGATTTCCTTGAGCTCCATGTGTCTTGCGCTGGACAGGTACAGCGGAATCCAGAAGCTGAAGGTCTGCCAAGCGGGCTCGGCAAAAAAACGGGGTAGCGCGATGGCCCAGAAGCGTCGCGACGTCATGACCTCACGCACCGGCCGTTTGGATCGCGATGCATTGACTGGCCGAGCCTGTCCAGTTTGGATCTTGTCGCGCTCGGTGGAAGATAGCCGGGCGTGCTCGCGCGGAGAGCGGTAAAAGCTGTACCACAGCGCAGCCCATACAAAGCCAAGGGCTCCGGTGGCCGCAAAGGCGGTTTGCCAGCCGAAGCGCAGCGAGATAAAGATCACCAACGGTGGCGCGAGCAAGGCGCCCAGCGACGTGCCTGCGTTGAAATAGCCGACAGCGATGGACTTTTCCTTGTCGGGAAACCATTCCGCCACAGCCTTCATGCCGGCCGGAATGGCGGCCGCTTCCGTAAGCCCCATCAGGCCGCGAAAACTGGCCAGCGAAAACCAGCCCACGGAGCCTGCGTGCAGACAGCCGGCCACCGACCACAACACGGCGAACAGCGCAAAACCGATGCGCAAGCCAATCAGGTCAATGATGAATCCGCACACCGGCTGCATAATCGTGTAGCCGACCTGGAAGGCGCCGACGACATAGGAGTACTGCTCCGTGCTCATGCCGAGTTCGGTCTTCAGCTGCGGCGCCAATACCCCGAGTGAATTGCGTGCAAGGTAGTTAGTAATGGTGCCCAGGCACACCAAAGCGATGATCCACCAGCGCAGTCCTTTGATGGTTTTCACAATCTGTTCCCTCTCCCTTTTGGAACTCTGTGGTGTGTTGTGTCAGCGCACCAGGCAGGGGCGTTTCGGATCGAATTGCCAGCCCGGCACCAGGTAGCGCATCGCGACGGCGTCATCGCGTGCACCAAGTCCGTGCTGCAAGTAAAGCGAATGGGCTTGTTCGATCTGAGCCATATCCAGCGTAATTCCCAGTCCCGGCGCGGTCGGCACGTCGATGTCGCCGTCCACGATGCGCAAGGGCTCGCGGGTCAGGCGCTGACCGTCTTGCCAGATCCAGTGGGTATCGATCGCGGTGATCTGTCCGGGTGCGGCGGCGGCCACATGGGTGAACATGGCCAGCGAGATGTCGAAATGGTTGTTGGAGTGCGAACCCCAGGTCAGGCCCCACTCATCGCATAGCTGCGCGACGCGCACCGAGCCTTGCATGGTCCAGAAATGCGGATCGGCCAGCGGAATGTCGACGGCCTGCAATTGAATGGCATGGCTCAACTGGCGCCAATCGGTTGCAATCATGTTGGTGGCGGTCGGCAATCCGGTTGCGCGGCGGAATTCGGCCATCACTTCGCGTCCGGAATAACCGCCTTCTGCACCGCAGGGATCTTCCGCATAGGCCAGCACGCCGCGTTTGTCGCGGCACAAGCGAATGGCTTCAGTCAGCGACCACGCCCCATTGGGGTCGAGCGTGATGCGTGCGTCAGGAAACGCTTCGGTCAGCGCGATGACTGCCTGCATTTCCTCGTCGCCGCGCAGCACGCCGCCCTTGAGCTTGAAATCCTTGAAGCCGTAACGCTTACGTGCGGCCTGGGCCAGCTGCACCACGGCTTCCGCTGTCAGTGCCTGTTGATGACGCAGGTGCGTCCAGTCGTCGGAGGCATCGCTTCCATCCGAGTATTCCAGATCGGTGCGCGTGCGATCACCGATAAAGAACAGGTAGCCGAGCACTGGCACTTTGGCGCGTTGCTGTCCTTGTCCCAGCAATGCCGCAACAGGGACACCCAAGTGTTGACCAAGCAGGTCCAGCAAGGCGCTTTCCAGCGCGGTGACCGCATGCACCGTGGTACGCAGATCGAAGGTCTGCAGACCACGTCCACCGCTGTCCCGATCGGCGAATTGCCGGCGCACGGTATTGAGCACCTGGTTGTAGGCGCCGATCGATTGGCCAACCACCAGCGGCGTCGCGTCTTCCAGTGTCTGCCGGATCGCTTCGCCACCCGGTACTTCACCGACGCCTAGGCGACCCTCTGAATCTTCCAGAATGACGATGTTGCGTGTGAAAAACGGACCGTGCGCGCCGCTCAAGTTGAGCAGCATGCTGTCGCGTCCCGCCACTGGGATCACTTGCAGACGAGTGATGGGCGGCGTGCGGCTGGCAGCATCATAGGCGTGGTGATTCATGGTTTGTTCCAGACGACGTCAAGGTGCGGTGGAAGGAGATTGACCGGATCAGTGCCACTGGCCGTCGATGAGCCGGCGCAGCTTCAGCGGGTTGCTGTCTTGTACGGCAGCGGGTAGCAGTGCGGGCGGCAGATCCTGGTAGCACACTGGCCGCAGGAAACGTTCGATCGCAGCGGTGCCTACGGAAGTGCTGCGCGCATCGGTAGTAGCCGGCCACGGTCCACCATGCACCATTGCATGGCATACCTCCACGCCAGTGGGCCAACCATTGGCAAGGATGCGTCCTGCCTTGCGCTCCAGCACGGGCAGCAGCGTGCCTGCCAGCGCGGTGTCGGCGCTGTCCAAATGCAGCGTTGCGGTGAGCTGGCCTTCCAGGGTTTCAGCCAGGGCGCGTAATTCAGCGGCATCCTTGCAACGCACCAGCAGAGCGGTTGCACCGAAGACTTCTTCATGTAGGTTCGGCTGCGCAATGAAGCTGCCTGCATCGGTGGCAAAGAAACCAGCCTGCGCCGTGTGTTGCGAAGCGGTCTGGCCACGCGCCAGGCAGTGCACGTTGTGCTCTTTTGCTAGCTGCGCGACGCCTTGTTCATAAGCTTCTTGAATGCCTGGCGTGAGCATGGTCTGTGCGCTTGCCGTTTGTAGTGCGGCGACGGCAGCGTCGACAAATGCATTCAATCCAGGACTGTCGATGGCAAACAGCAAGCCGGGATTGGTACAGAACTGCCCCGCGCCAAGTGTCAACGATGCAACGAATGCCGGACCCAGCGCCGCGCCGCGAGCTTCCAGCGCGTGCGGCAGCAGAAACACCGGATTGACCGCACTCAGTTCGCCATAAAAAGGAATCGGTTGCGGGCGTTCCAGCGCGATGCGCCGCAGTGCAAGGCCTCCAGCGCGCGAGCCGGTAAATCCCACGGCTTGGATATGCGGATGGGCGACCAGCGCGCTCGCTACGTTTTTGCGCGCAAACAGCAAGGAGAAAACACCTTCGGGAAGGGCGCATTGCGCCACAGCGCGCTGAATCGCCAGACCCACCAGTTCGGATGTACCCGGATGAGCCGAGTGCGCCTTGACCACCACCGGACAACCCGCCGCCAGCGCCGATGCGGTATCGCCGCCAGCCACGGAAAAGGCCAGGGGGAAATTGCTGGCGCCAAAGACCACCACCGGACCGACTGCGATGCGGCGCATGCGCAGGTCTGCACGCGGCAGAGGTTTGCGTTCGGGCAGGGCTGGATCGATACGTGCGCCGGTGGCATCGCCCGCGCGCACGACGGTCGCAAACAGGCGCAACTGGTTGCAGGTACGTCCGCGCTCACCTTCCAGCCGGGCACGTGGCAAGCCGGTTTCGGCCATCGCACGCTCGATCAGGACATCACCCAGCGCTTCGATCTGTGTGGCGATGGTTTCCAGAAACTGCGCACGGACCTCGGGTTCCGTTTCGCGATACGTATCGAAAGCGCCGGCCGCCAGTTGGCAGGCACGCTCGACATCGTCGTGAGTGGCCAGGCCGAAGGAAGGCTCCAAGGTTTCACCCGTCGCCGGATTGACAGCGTGGAAAGTTCCCGCGCTGCCCATCGTTTGTGCGGCACCCAGCAACAGCTTTCCGCTCAGCGACATGATTACGCCTCCATCAGTTTGGGAAGACGCGCCACCAGCGCCGACAGATCGGCGCACTCGGCGTCGGTAAGGTCGGTCAGCGGCGGACGCACCGGACCGGCATCGCGGCCGATCACTTTCAAGCCGGCCTTGACGATCGACACTGCGTAGCCACGCTTGCGGTTGCGTATCGCGATATAGGGGAGCACAAACTCGTTCAAGGCGCGGTAAACCTTGTCGTGGTCACCGGCACGCACTGCCTTGTAGAAATACACCGCAAATTCCGGCACAAAGTTGAAAATGGCCGAGGAGTAGGTGGTGACGCCCAGGGTCAGATAGGGCAGCGCGAACGTTTCCGCCGTGGGCAGTCCACCGACATAGGTCAGGCGATCGCCCAGCTTGGCGTAAATGCGCGTCATCAATTCGATGTCGCCGATGCCGTCCTTGAAACCCACCAGGTTCGGGCAATGATCGGCCAGGCGCGCCAGGGCATGTTCATCCAGCACCTGATTGGCGCGGTTGTAAACGATCACACCCAGGCTTGTGGATTTGCATACCTGTTCTACGTGTTCGGCCACGCCGTCGGTGGATGCCTCGGTAAGGTAAGGCGGCAACAACAGGATGCCATCCGCGCCGGCATCTTCCGCAGCTCGACAGTACTCCTTAGCCATGGCCGTGCCGTAGCCGCTTGGCGCGATCAGCGGGACGCCACTGCCACCAATCTCGGAAACAGCCGTGCGCACCACGCGACCGACTTCCGACGGCGTCAATGAAAAGAACTCACCGGTGCCACCAGCCGCGAACAGTCCTGCTACCTGATACTGGGACAACCAGCTCAAGTGGGAGCGATACGCGGCTTCATCGAACGACAAATCGGACTTGAACGGCGTGACAGGAAAGGAGAGCAGGCCAGCGCCGATCTGTTTGGCAAATTCGTGGGGTGTGTGACGGGACATGAAGGTCGTTCGCGATGCCGGGAGGGGGCCCCGACTGTTGCACTCGGCAGGGGCGCAAGTCCAAACTAAGCCTTGATTTGATCAATACAAATTTTGAATCAATGTTCGAGCTAAGCCAGCTTCGTTGTTTTGTTGCAGTCGCGGAAGAATTGCACTTCGGGCGTGCTGCAAAACGCTTGCATATGACGCAACCGCCGCTGAGCCGGCAGGTTCGTCTACTCGAGCATCAGATGGGTACGGAGCTGTTGCATCGCAGCAATAGGGTCGTGCAGTTGACTGCTGCGGGCCGGAGTTTTTTGCCGGACGCTGCACGCATCCTACGCATGGCGGAGGAAGCCGCTGTCAGCGCGCGTCGTATTGCGCTTGGGACGGAAGGGGTGCTGGCCATCGGCTTCACCGCTGCGGTCGGCTACGGCAAGCTGCCAGCGCTCGTCAGCGCGGTACGCGCGATGTCCACCGACGTGCGCCTGGTGCTGAAGGAAATGGTCAGCAGCGCGCAGTTGGAAGCGCTTGATGGACACCAGATCGATATCGGCCTGCTAAGGCCAGCCGTCGAGCAAAGCGAATTGATCGCGCTGCCCTGTGCGCGTGAATCACTGATGCTTGCCATCCCTGAATCCGTTGTGCAGCAGTGGCCGGCGGAGCCGACGCTGAAGGACTGTCATGGACGCGCCATGCTGATGTACTCGCCGTATGAGGCGCGCTACTTCCATCAACTGGTCAATCATCTGTTTGATCGCAAGGGCGTGCAGCCGAACATCGTCGAATACGTAAGCCAGATTCACTCCATGCTGGCGCTGGTGCGGGCAGGCATCGGTGCAGCATTGATACCGGCTACGGCTTCTTTACTGCAGTTTCCGGGGGTGATCTATCGCCCCATGGCCACCGTGCCGGCCAAGCCGGTGGAGTTATTGTTTGCCTATCGAAAAGACAACGACAATCCCGTCTTCAATGCTGTGAAGGACGTGCTGCTGCGAACCCTTGCTGAGCAGCCCTAAGTCCGTATTGCAGCAAAGTTGCTTCAACATCTGTGTTTCATGAGCCATTGTCTTGCCGGAAAAGCTTTCCCTGGACAGTAGTGAGCGAAAGCCGGGATTCCATGACTTGATGGCGCCAAAGACGCAGGAACTCAGCTCGATCCGTTTCGCCGTTGTGAAGCGCCTCGCCGGAATGAGGGCAACACAACGCTGAGACGCGATGCCAATCAGGTTGGGGCTTATGGGAGGGCTAAAAGTCCAACTCCTGCGCCGCACACAAATAATCAATCATCGGCGCAATCCGCTTATAGCTCGCCACCATAAACGGCAACAGTTCCGCCGAACACACCAGCGCTTCATCGAACTGCTCGCCCGCCGCAAAATCCTTGCGCTTCAAATCCTCGATCAGCTCATGCCCCGGGTCGAACCCGCGCGGCGGCCGCGTGAGCGATTCGCCCCAGAACGCAAAGTGTTCGCGAAACGTCTTGCTTTGGGTAGCACGCTTCCACGCAGTCGGGTTATCCGCCAGAAAGGCGCGAATGCGCTTCAACGCATCCGGCTCCGGATGCCATATGCCGCCACCGATAAAGCAATCGCCGGGCTTGATGTGCAGATAGAACGACGGCGCTGGAATTTCGTGCCGACGCTCGTGGAAAAAGCGTGCGCTGGCCCAAGGCTTGTACGGTTCCTTGTCGTTCGAAAACCGCGTGTCGCGATAGATGCGGAACAGCGAACCGCCCATCTTGCGCGGGTCGGCGCGGAAATGTTGGCTGATCTTCGCCAGTGGCGCCTGCAAGTCGGTGATGAGTTCCAGAAAAGGATCGCGCACGTCGCGTTCGTATTCGGCCTTGTGTTTCTGGAACCACTCGCGGTTGTTGTTGCGGGCCAGGGCTTTCAGGAAACGGAATGTCGCGGGCGAAAAATAGGCGCGTGGCATAACGGTTCAATTCTCGGGTGGGTTGGGGTGAGCGCATACGAACCCCAATAATGGTGACACACATGGCGATGTTGGGGGTCGCAAGCTCATCCCAACCTTGTATGGCCGTCATTCCCGCGAAAGCGGGAATCCATTTTGTCTTTGACATTAGAGCAACATGGATTCCCGCTTTCGCGGGAATGACGGCCATGGGATTATGCGTGAGCAACACCCACTTCAGCAGCCAGCTGCTCGCCCCACACTTGCAATTGATCGAGCAAAGCCCCTTTATCGCGCCCAAGCGGATCATCGCGCAACAGTGCCAGCTTGGCGAAATAGTCGGGCAGCGTAAGCGTGGTGAGCGGAGTGGGGCGCGTCAGGCGCTGGGTGCGCAAGGTATCCCAACGTTCACGCTCTTCCGGCGTCAATGTTTCGGGCCAATTGCGCGCGCGGTAGCGGAACAGCAATTCCGGGTAGCGCGCATCGCGAAAATCGAAACGGCGCTGGCCCAATTGCTCGGGCGGCGTGGCGCGCACCTCGCGCAGCAGGCGCTTGTCCGAATCCGGCAGGAAGCCGCTGTAGAGCGCCAGCTCCGGATCTTCCGGTGGCGGCAGTTCGGCCGCCAGTTGGAAGATGCGGCGCAGCTTTTCGCCCAGGTTCACGGCGGCACGCAACGTATCGGCGTGCGCCAGGCAGCGGTCCACATCCAACTGCAGTCGCGTCAGATCCACACCTTTCAACACGGAAAGCGGCGCCAGCGCCGGCGAGCGATTGGCATGCACGGTGCGCAACGGAATGCGCTCCACGCCCTCGGGCAGATCGGCGCGCGCGGTAAACATGCGGTCGATGATGTCCTCGGCATCCAGCGCAAGCAGGTCGCTTGGATCCTGTGAGAGATCGTAGACGATGATTTCGCCCGGCCTTGCCGGATGCACTGCCAGCGGGACGATGATCGCCAGGCAGTAGCGACTGGCCGGATAGCGTGACGACACATGCACCAGCGGCGTCATGGCCGTGACGTCGAGCAGCTCGAACACGCGCTGCTTCCGGCGCAACGCGTAATGCCAGTCCCACAGCCGTGGTTGGCGCACGCGGATCAGGCGGGCCAGGTCGATCAACGCCTCCACGTCGGAAAGCGCATCGTGCGCACGTGCCTGCTGCAAGTGATTGGCAGTGGCCAGGTGCTCCAGCTTGAAACTTAGCGCACCGTCCTCGTGCGTGGGCCACACGATGCCTTCCGGGCGCAGGGCCGCGCACATGCGTACCAGATCGATCAGGTCCCAGCGCGAGTTGCCGTTCTCCCATTCGCGCGCATAGGGCTCGAAGAAATTGCGATACAGCAGCTGGCGCGTGAATTCGTCATCGAAGCGCAGCGAGTTGTAGCCCACGCCGCAGGTGCCAGGCACGGCCAGTTGCTCGTGCACGCGCGCGGCGAAATCCGCTTCGATCAGCCCCTGGCTCTCCGCCTGCTGCGGGGTGATGCCGGTGATCAGGCAGGATTCCGGGCTGGGCGGCATCTCGCGTGGCGGCCGGGCGTAGAACATCACCGGCTCGTCGACGATTTCCAGCTCCAGGTTGGTACGGATGCCGGCGAACTGGATAGGCCGGTCCCGGCGCGTGTCGATCCCGAAGGTTTCGTAGTCATGCCAGAAGAGGGTGTGCATGGGCCAGATGATAGGTGGAGCGGGGGATGGGGAACAGGGAACGGGGAACGCGCAGTTTTACGCTAGTACGTTATTTGTCGGTCTTAATTTGCCGAGCCTGCAACGGCGACCAACCCGATTCCCACGCGTACCACATGTTCCCTGATCCCTATTCCCCGTTCCCCGCTTTGCTAGACTTCTGCTCAGGAGGGCGCATGAGCCAAGCCAACGAAGACAACCTCATCTGGATCGACCTGGAAATGACCGGTCTGGATACCGACAACGATTCGATTCTCGAAATCGCCACCATCGTCACCAACAAGGACCTGACCATTCTGGCCGAGGGGCCTGTTTTCGCGATCCGTCATGCGATGGATCGGCTGGAGGCGATGGATAGCTGGAACCGCAATCAGCATCGCCGCTCCGGCCTTTGGGAGCAGGTGGTGTCCTCCACCACTACGCATGCCGACGCGGAAAAGGCCACGCTGGACTTCCTCAAGCAGTGGGCACTACCGGGCAAATCGCCGATGTGCGGCAATTCGATCTGCCAGGATCGCCGCTTCATGCATCGGCAAATGCCGCAGCTGGAGCGCTTTTTCCATTACCGCAACCTGGACGTGTCCACCTTGAAGGAACTGGCGCGGCGCTGGGCACCGACGATCGCCCGCGGTTTCGCTAAGGAATCGGCGCATACCGCGCTGTCGGATATCCGCGATTCCATCGACGAGCTGCGTTATTACCGCCAGTTCATGGGTGCGCTGGGTGGTGTGGAACAAAGCGCATGATCAGCGAGCTGTTCGCCACCGTACTCGATTGCAACGGCCGTCCGTTGACGCTCGATCGTCCCCGCGTGGTGGGCATCATCAATGTCACGCCCGATTCGTTCTCTGACGGCGGCCAGTTCGCCAGCTTGGACGCCGCGGTGGCGCACGGCCTGCGTCTGGCGGAAGAGGGCGCGGACATGCTCGACGTCGGAGGGGAATCCACGCGCCCGGGCGCGGCGGATGTTCCCGTCGACGATGAATTGCAGCGAGTGATTCCGGTGATCGAGCAGCTCGTGGCGCACACGTCGCTGCCGATTGCCGTCGATACCTCCAAGCCGGAAGTGATGCGCGCCGCGGTGGCGGCGGGTGCCGGCATGATCAACGACGTGTACGCTCTGCGTCGCGAAGGCGCGATGGACGCCGCGGCGGAACTGCGCGTGCCGATCTGCCTGATGCATATGCAAGGCGAACCGCGCAGCATGCAGGACGAGCCGCATTACGACGACGTCGTGGGCGAAGTGCATCGCTTTCTGACGGATCGCCTCTTTGCCTGCGAATTGGCCGGCATCGATCGACGCAAGGTGATGGTCGATCCCGGTTTCGGTTTCGGCAAAAACCTGGAACACAATCTTGCGCTGCTGCGCAAATTGCAGCGCTTTGCGGATCTAGGCAGCGGTGTCTACGTGGGGTTGTCGCGCAAATCGATGATCGGCACGCTCACCGGCCGCACGGAACCGGCCGAACGCGCCGCAGGCTCCGTCGCCGCCGCAGTGATCGCCGTGCAGCGCGGCGCACGCATGGTGCGCGTGCACGACGTGGCGCCCACCGTGGATGCCCTCAAGGTATGGCACGCCGTGCAAGCCGGCGATACGCCCGAGCGGCACGACAAACCCAAAATGCCAATTTGGCCGGATGATGAGTAAAAGCACGATCAGCTCCCTCTCCCCCGTCCTTGATTAAGGATGCGGAAGAGGGTTGGGGTGAGGGGCCAACCTTGCCCGGTCCTTCATCAAGGCATAAAAGCAAAGTGCGCCATCCGCACATACGTCGGGGCTCCCGCAAGCCTTGCCCCTCACCCTAGCCCTCTCCCCGGAGGGGAGAGGGAATGAGAAGTGCTGCGCAGGCGAAGGAGCACAGGCTCCCGCATAAATTGAAGCTAAAGGAACAGGCCGCAAGCGGTGTAGCATTCACGCCCTACCGACACCCTTGTCCCTATTTCCTGTCCCTGTCCTCCCAAGACTGAACCGCATGAATCAACGCAAATATTTCGGTACCGACGGCATTCGCGGCCGCGTGGGCCAGTGGCCCATCAGTGCGGATTTCATGCTGCGCCTGGGGCGTGCACTGGGCGTCGTGCTGGGCCGGAAAAAGAAATCATCCGGTCGTCCGCTGGTACTGATCGGCAAGGACACCCGCGCATCCGGCTACATGTTCGAATCCGCGCTGGAAGCCGGCCTGACTGCGGCCGGCGCGGATGTGCGCTTATTCGGCCCCATGCCCACCCCAGCAGTGGCCTATCTCACCCGCAGCTTGCGTGCGGATGCGGGCATCGTGATCAGCGCTTCGCACAATCCGCACTACGACAACGGCATCAAGTTCTTCTCCACCGATGGCGAAAAACTTTCCGACGAGATCGAAGCGGCGATCGAAGCAGAAACCGAAGCGCCATTCGCCACCGTGGATTCCGAATACCTCGGCAAGGTGGTACGCGTGACCGACGCCGTCACGCGCTATGCGGAATTCTGCAAATCCACCGTGCCGGAAGATTTCAGCCTGGCTGGCATGAAGATCGCGCTCGATTGCGCACACGGCGCCACCTATCAGGTTGCGCCGAAGGTGTTCGCCGAATTGGGTGCTGATGTGTACGTGATCGGCGACAAGCCCGACGGCTTCAACATCAACCAGAACGTCGGTTCGATGCATCCGCAGACGCTGCAGCGCGCGGTGGTGGAGCAGGGCGCGGACATCGGTTTCGCCTTCGATGGCGACGGCGATCGCGTGCAGATGGTGGATCGCAACGGTGTGCTGGGCGATGGTGACGACATGCTCTACGTGCTGGCGCGCAGCTGGCACGCGCGCGGCATGCTGAAAGGCCCCGTGGTGGGCACCTTGATGAGCAATTACGGCCTGCAAAAAGCCCTGGCCAGCCTGGGCGTGGAACTGATCCGTGCCAACGTGGGCGACCGCTTCGTGCTGCAGAAACTGAAGGAGCACGGTGGCGTGCTGGGCGGCGAAACCTCCGGCCATCTGCTGTGCCTGGATCGCGCCACCACCGGCGATGGCATCGTCGCTGCGCTGGCGCTGCTCGAAGCACTGAAGCTTTCCGGCCAGGACCTCGCCAGTGCGCGCCAGGGCCTTATCAAAATGCCGCAGGTGATGATCAACGTGCGCGCTGTCGGCGCGCGCGAAGCGCTCAACAGCGACGCAGTGCGCAAGGCCCTGGCCGATACCGAGCAAGCACTGCTCGGACGCGGGCGCGTGGTGTTGCGTGCTTCCGGCACCGAACCGCTGGTGCGCGTCACGGTGGAAGCGGCCGACGAGGCCGAAGTGCGGCAGATGGCCGAACGCCTCGCGGACGTCGTAAAATCCGCCACCGAACGATCGTGAACCAGTAGCGCCGGCTTTCGGCACGGCGCTACGAACAGATGCCCAGGTCGCCATGGAGTGGAGCTGTCTGGCGTTACGCGGACAAGTTCCGAGGCCCGACGTGCACCGCCCCTGCGGTGGCGGAACACAAATAGACCGCACGCCAAACCTGGAAACAGCATGGACACATCTGCCCGCACATCCGCCAAGAAGGTTCCCACCCTCGATATCCGCCGCTACGACACTGATCGCGCGGCGTTCGTCGCCGAGCTCGGCGCGGCTTATCGCGAATTTGGCTTCTGCTGCATCAGCGGCCACGGCATTTCGACGCAACTGATCGACGGCGCATACAACGCCTTCCAGCGTTTCTTCGCGCTGCCTGCCGAAACCAAAATGAAGTACCACGTGCCCGGCACCGGCGGCGCGCGCGGCTACACACCGTTCAAAATCGAAACGGCCAAGGACAGCCACTATCCGGACTTGAAGGAGTTCTGGCACATCGGGCGCGAGCTCGACCGCAACTCACGCTTCGCCGAACTGATGCCGCCAAACCTGTGGCCGGCCGAAGTGCCAGGCTTCCGCGAACACAGCTACGAGCTGTATCAGGCGCTGGATCTGCTCGGCAGCCGCGTGCTGCGCGCCCTGGCCCTGCACATCGATCTGCCGGAGGAATACTTCGAGGACAAGATCGACCAGGGCAACTCCATCCTGCGCCCGATCCATTACCCGCCGATCACCGAAGAAAACATTCCTAACGTGCGCGCGGGTGCGCATGAAGACATCAACTTCATCACCCTGCTGGTGGGCGCCAGCGCCGAAGGCCTGGAAGTGCTCACGCGCGAAGACGAGTGGTTGCCGATCACCACTGAAGGCGACGCCATCGTAGTGAACATCGGCGACATGCTACAGCGCCTGACCAACCACGTGTATCCCTCAACCACGCATCGCGTAGTGAATCCGCCGAACGCCAACGCGCGCAAGCCGCGTTATTCGGTGCCGTACTTCCTGCATCCCAACCCGGACGTGGTGCTCGATCCGCTGCCTCAGTGCATTACGCCCGATAATCCGCGCCGCTACGACACGTCGATCAGCTCACATGAGTATCTGATGCAGCGATTGCGTGAGATTAAGTTGATCTGAGGCGATACAACTCCCTCTCCCCTCTGGGGAGAGGGTTGGGGTGAGGGGCCAATCTTGCGAGAAGCTTGGCACCCCTCATAGCCGTCACTGACCAGCTTCGCTGTTGTGAAGCGCCTCAGCGAAAGCGCACTAAAGAAGCTTGCTAAGTGAGTCCCTCTCCCTCCGGGAGAGGGTGCCGAGAGGCGGGTGAGGGTTCGGACGAAGCGCGATAATCACTTCTTGCGCAAGTCGTTGAGCTCGCGCGCTGATCGTACCCTCACCCCAGCCCCTCTCCCGGAGATAGAGGGGCTCGTGCAGCATTGCAAAAGCCAATGCGTGTACGTCTCATTGCCCTGGCGCAAGCCAATAACCGGCTAAAGTCTCGCTCGATCACCGGAGCCTTGTTGCATGTCCGCCACCCACCGTCATCCCCACAAGGAACGGCATTTCGCCGCGTCCGACACCGTCCGCGATGTAGTACTGGGTATGGCCGATGGCCTCACCGTGCCGTTCGCGTTAGCTGCCGGCCTTTCCGCCGCCAACGTGGCGAGCCGCGTCGTCGTTGTGGCGGGGGTGGCGGAAATCGCAGCTGGAGCTATCGCCATGGGCCTTGGCGGTTATCTCGCCGCGCGCGGTGAAATCGATCACTACCATTCCGAACGCAGCCGCGAGTTTCGTGAAATCCGCGACCTGCAGCGCGAGGAAGAACGCGAAATCGTGGATATCTTCAAGAACTACGGATTGGATCGCACGGCTTGCGAACCGATCCTCACGCATTTCCGCAAGGATCACGAAGCCTGGGTGGATTTCATGATGCGCTTCGAACTTGGATTGGAAACGCCGCAACCTGGCCGGGCTTTGCGCAGCGCCGCCACCATCGGCGGCGCGTACGTGATCGGAGGCCTTGTGCCGCTGGCACCGTACATGTTGATCGCGCAGTTGAAACCTGCGCTGCAGGTATCGATCGTTTGCACCGGTATTGCGCTGGCGCTGTTCGGTGCAGCCAAGGGACGTTTTACCGGCATGAATCCATGGCGCAGTGCATTGCAGACGGTGCTGATCGGTGGCTTGGCGTCAGCAGTAGCATTTCTGCTTGCGCATTGGCTTGGTGCGTCTTAGTTATGTTTACCTGATGACGGTGCTCGCCTCACCGTCATTCCGGCGAAGGCCGGAATCCCGTACAAACATGCTGTGCGAAGCACTCAACATCAAGAAGGTTATGTGCTTCGCACGATGTATTTCGACTGGATGATTCGCTTCGCTCACCTCTTCGGGGCCGTCCTGCGGACGTTCTTCGCGCTTCGCGCTCCGTCCGGCCTTCGCCGGGATGACGAGCGCGTCGATTGACGCTCTGCGCAAGGCAGACAACGAATCACCCCGCCGAATCCTGCGCCCGATACCGCTTCGACTGCTTCGCCGACATCCTCAACGCCAGTCGATCCGGCATCAGCTTGAACAAACTCTTCACCGTGCGATTGAACCACCCGGTCACATGCACCGCTTCACCGCGCTCCACTGCATCGATACCTTCCTGCACCACTGCTTCCGCGTTCTGCCACATGAACGCCGGCATCTTGCTCACCAGCGAACGCGTGCCAGTGACATCGTGAAACTCCGAGCGCGTGAAGCCTGGGCAAAGCGCGCATGCATGCACGCCTAGCTCCTGATTCTCTAACGCCAGCGACTGCGAAAACTTGATCATGTAAGCCTTGCTCGCCGCATACAACGTATGTCCCGCCGTACCCGGCACATGGCCAGCCAATGACGCCACATTCACGATGCGTCCATAACCGAGCTCTCGCATGCCGCGAATCAAACGCCACGCCAATTCCGTAGGCGCTGTCACCAGCACGCGCAGAAAATCCGCATGCACCGGCCAATCGTTTTGATCGAAGCGACCAGGCACGCCATAGCCCGCGTTGTTGATCAGCCAGTCCACCTGTAAGCCGCGCTCTTCCAATGTCGTGCAAAGCTGCTCCACCGCATGCGGATCAGCCAGGTCGCAGGTAAGCACGGTGGCGTTGACGCCGTGTTGACCGCGCAGTTCTTCCGCCAGCGCTTCCAGGCGATCAGTACGTCGTGCCGTCAGCACTAAGTCGTGTCCACGCGCGGCGAGCGCGCTGGCAAAGGCGGCGCCGATGCCGGCGGATGCACCAGTGATCAGGCTAAGCGGGCGGGCTTTCGTCATGAAGATTTTTTCCTAAGTAGATCGATATAAATGAAAAGGCCCATAGCACGCGCGTTGCCGTACCTCTGTGCGATGGTTAAGCTTGCCAGCTTTCGTTAGCAACGGATGCGGGCATGCGTAAAAAACTCGTCGCCGGTAACTGGAAAATGCACGGCAGCCGTTCCATGGCGGATGGCTTGGTGGAAGAGATCGGCAAGGCCGCTCCGCTCAATGACATCGACGTGCTTGTTCTGCCGCCGTATCCATACCTCGCATCGCTTGTCGACAAATACGGCACGTCCGGCGTCGGTTTCGGCGCGCAGGACGTCAGCGAGCATCAAGGGCAGGGCGCCTATACGGGCGAAGTCTCTGCCTTGATGGTGGCGGACGTGGGCTGCCGCTGGGCGCTGGTCGGCCATTCCGAGCGCCGGCATCACCATACGGAAAGCGACGAGAAGGTGGCCCGCAAGTTCGCTGCGGTGCGCGCCGCCGGACTCACCCCCATCCTTTGCGTGGGTGAGACCCTGCACCAGCGAGAGGCCGGGCAAACCATGGAGGTGATCCAGCAGCAGTTGCACGCGGTGCTGGCGCTGAACGGTGTCGCCAGTTTCGATACGGCCGTGATCTCCTACGAGCCGGTCTGGGCCATCGGTACCGGCAAGACCGCCAGCCCGGAACAGGCCCAGGAAGTGCACGCGTTCATCCGTAGCCAATTGGCGCGGGAGGATGTTATGATCGCCCGTCTGACTCGGCTGCTTTATGGCGGCAGCGTCAAGGCGGCCAACGCTGCAGAGCTTTTTGCGCAGCCGGACGTGGATGGGGGGCTGATCGGCGGTGCATCGCTCGTGACCTCCGAATTCCTCGCCATCTGCAACGCCGCCCGTTAACGACATCGAACCCTACGCGAGACCTCATGTTCGTCATCTTCAGCGTGTTCTACATCCTGATCGCTGCAGCGATGATCGTGCTGATCCTCATGCAGCGCGGCGCAGGCGCCGATGCAGGTTCCGGCTTTGGCGCAGGCGCATCGGCTACCGTGTTCGGTGCCCGTGGCTCGGCCAACTTCTTGTCGCGCTCCACCGCTGTGCTCGCCGCGCTGTTCTTCGCGCTCAGCCTCGGCATGGGTATCTACTTGAAGGTGAACGGCGGCACGATTCGTCAGCAGCAAGCCAGCAACGATCTCGGCGTGATGGCGGCTCTTGGCAACAAGCCCGCGACACCGCAAAATGCGCAGCCCGCCGCCCCGGCCCAGCCGCAGGCAGCGACGCCGGCGCCGGTCGCTCCGGCAGGCAACGGCGAGGTCCCAACGGCCCAGCCGGCCCCGGCCAAGGCGCAGCAGGGCGAAGTCCCCGTTCCCACGGCCCCGGCAGCAGCAACAACGAGCAAGCATTAAAATCGAAAGCACGTCAGCCCAGGTGGCGGAATTGGTAGACGCACTACCTTGAGGTGGTAGCGACGCAAGTCGTGGGGGTTCGAGTCCCCCCTTGGGCACCAATCGAAAGCTACGGAAGTCCTGATCCAGGATTCCGTAGCGAAAAGAAAAAACCCGCCGCTTGGCGGGTTTTTTTATTGTGTCCGCGACGCTGCCAATTCACGACAGATACGGCACTGCGCCTTTCTCGCTATTTCGGTAACTCCGCCGAGTTCTGGCTGAATCTCCAGCAGCATTACGAGTTGGAATGCGCACGTCGGGAATTGGGTGATGCACTTAAACAGATTCATCCTCGCGCGGCATAAGCTAGCGTGGTCGAACATTTCTGTTGATTGAGTTGCAATGGGTAGCCAAGCCCGTTGGAGTAAGCGATCCTAGTTAGCAGCGCTTAAGCCGAAAGATATCCCCAGTCCTATGGCTTTCCCGGAGTAGCCCAATGCGACACGCAGGATGGCTGACTTGTCTTGTCACGCTTGCCGCACTTGTCGGCTTGAATGGTGTTGCACTGGCCGACCCTCCTACCACTGCCACTGTCCGCCTCGACCACGCTGCCGTCGCCTTGAACGGCCCCTGGCGATTTTCCACCGGAGACGACCTTCGCTGGGCTTCTCCGGACTTCGACGACAGCCATTGGGAAACCGTCGACCTGACACCCTCACCGGGCGCGCACGATAGCGATGTCGGATTGCCGGGTTACGTTTCAGGATGGAGCCTGCGTGGTCACCCTGGCTACATCGGCTATGCCTGGTATCGGTTGCGCGTCACCGTTGAAAGCGGCGGCAACACACCGCTTGCACTGGCCGGACCTACGGATGTCGATACGACCTATCAGCTTTATGTCGATGGGAAGCTGTTGGGCGGATCAGGCATCTTTGCCGGTAAGACGCCTACCGTATACAGCGTGCAGCCGACTGCTTTTGCATTGCCGGGATCATCGGCAACGACTCGCTCTTATCTGATCGCCCTGCGCGTATGGATGGACCCGGTTGATGCCGGTGACGATAGTGGCGGTATCCATATCGCGCCGACGCTCGGCACCAAGGATGACATCGATCTGCTACATCAGGCGCAATGGCTGCAGACCTTCAAAGGCTATGTGGTCGATGCCATTGAACCCGCGGCTTTCGTGTTGCTGGCCATCTTGGTATGCGGATTGGCCGCCTGTCGCACGGATGATGCTTATCGTTGGCTCATTACGGCCCTTCTGCTTACGGCATGGTTGCGTGCCAATCAGGTGATTTTCTTCTGGACGCATGCCGAAAGCTTGCGGACCTATGACATCGTCACGGCTGTGCTTCTGGTACCTCTGGCGCTAGCTGCCTGGGTGCTGGCTTGGCGAGACTGGTTTGGTTGCAAGCCTTCGTGGTTGCCGCGCGTCCTGCTGATATTGACACTGATTTACATGATGGCTGCTCTGATCGATCGACCATGGTTCTATCCGGATGCAAGCCCCGTATTCAAGGCGATCGGACACTTCCTGGTATCCGGCATACGCCTGATCTTCGTAGCGCTTTATCTATGGATCATTGGTTATGGTGTCATGCGACAGCCGCGATGGCCTGCGTGGTTGGCGCTGGTTGTGGCATGCTTGATCGGGATCGGCTTGTTCGCAGCGGAACTCACCCGAATGGGTGTGCCAGGCATCTGGTTCCCCTATGGAACCGGCGTATCACGCACGCAATACGCCTACGCAGGCTTCATCGTGCTGCTGTTCGCGTTGCTGCTGTTGCGTCTGGTTGACAGTTCACGAGCGAGACAGCGCGTAGGCTTGGATATTAATCCCAACGGCTCGTAAAAAGTGTTCTGATCCCTTTTTCAAGGTCTGCGTGGATAGGCCAGAAGCGATCACCGAAGTTGGCTCAGAAAAGAGCCACTTCACTGTGATCAACCAATGCCAGTCCCGAACAGAGTCGATGCAATCGTAATCGTAAAAACAAGGGCCGCGATGAAGGCGAAATCAAGCTCTCTGCGAAACAGGAAACAGATCCCCATCTTCGCAACGCACAAGGTTGGCAGTGCAATCAAAAGGACGATTCCGGCGGAAACAAGTTGGGTGCCAGTTCCGTGCGCGTTTATCCCGAGCACTTCCAGCGTCACGCCTGCCGCAATGAGCCCGAATGATACCCAACTGCCAAGACCTAGAAGACGAGCCAAACGATTGTTCAACGGATCAAGCGTGCCAGAGGTTGCCGTCGTCATGTCTCCAACCCGCCATGAATGTTCAACGCAGCGAGGATCATCTGAATCGCCAAAACCAGCAGCACAGCCACGAAAACCAGGCGAAGTTTGCCTGGTGAGATAAACACCAAGAGACGCGCCCCCAGAAGAGAACCGACCACCGACCCCAAAGCGACCGGCCCTGCGATCGTGGATACGATCGCACCACGCATGAAGTAAGCGCCGGCGCTCGCGGCCGCCGTCACTCCGATCATGAAGTTTGACGTCGCCGACGAAACCTTGATCGGCAAGCGAAGTGCAGTGTCCATGGCCGGAATCTTTAGGACACCGCTGCCGATTCCGAGGAGTGCCGACAACAGTCCGGCGCCATACATCAAGGCAAGACCCATCGGCAGGCGATCTATCTGATAAGCCACATCGCCGCCGATGGTGCGATCCGGGTAGGCAGAATCAAGCCGGCGCATCCACCCGCGCGGTGATCCCTCAGAAGGAGGTGTCGCTATGACCCGCCGGCGCATCTGCATCTGCCAAGCAGATACGAGAAGAACCGCGGCAAATATCGTATAGAGAACGGGAACCGGAACGACGCCGGAAAGCAGTACGCCACTGGCGGCTCCGAGGGTGGTTGCTGTCTCCAACACAATCGCGAGCCGCACGTTCGTAAGGCGCTCCTTGAGGAACGACGAAGCGCTTCCGCACGAGCAAGCGATCACGGAGACAAGACTGGCTCCGATCGCAGTATGAACATCCATCCCCATGACGATGGTCAGAATGGGAACGATAAAGATGCCGCTGGCCATGCCGAGTGCGCCGCCCAAGGCACTTGCTCCAAACGAAATACCAAAAAGCTCCAGAACAGACGTGGTCAGCATATGCATTTCACTTCGATGCACGGGTAACGCGGCGTCGAGCCAGGCGAGTCTTGAATCGAATATGGTCCCCTCGGTAATGCAGCCTTTCATAGTCAACGGCACGATGTCCTGAGGCGTACGATGTACGCTCGATCAAGAAGATCGGACTACCGATAGGGATTTCCAACGCCTTGGCAACAGTGCGCTCAGCTACGCTGGCTTCCAAAACGTATTCCGCTTCGACCAGGGGAGTGTCGTACCGATCTTCCAACAGAGTGAAGATGGGTTCGTTGGCGAGGTCATCGGTGATCACTCGGCGGCCGAGTTCCTCTGGCAGATAGGTTTCGTCAAAGGAAAGCGGCACACCATCCGATAATCGAACGCGCCGAATTTGCACTACCGTTGTTCCGGCAGGAATTGAAAGCTTCTCAGCGACGTAGGCGGTGGCCTGAACAACCTCTCGGCTGAGCACTCGCGCTGTCGCGGTCCGGCCCAAGGCTCGCATATCTTCGACGAAGCCCGTCAATTCAGTGAGTTCCTGCACCATCCTCGGCGAGGCCACAAACGTCCCGCGACCACGCCTGATCTCGACCAGGCCTTGGCGGACAAGGTTCTGGATCGTCACACGGATGGTTGTACGGCTGACACCAAACTCTTGGCTCAGCTCCTCTTCCGATGGCAATTGCGTTCCAACAGGCAGCGCGCCGCTCGAAATTCGAGCGGCGAGCGCATCTTCAACCTGGGCGTAAAGCGGGAGGCGTGTTGAGGGATTTTCGGACATGCTAAAACTGTAACCTCCCTTGGAACATCAACGAATGCCTGCATGAGCACCGACCTGGGATCAGTCGAACGCTCGACGGACGCGGCAGAAATTTACTTTGCTCGAAGGCCGATCAACGATTTTGGCAGAGATGCTAAAAACAGGACCAAGCAAACGCAAAGGAGCACGATGTCCTTATATAAAAATTCGCCCGCAAGGTTCCAGGCGATAGGATCTGTGGACAGGCTCCATTTGACCACTCCCGGCGTTGTAAAGAAAAACGACCACGTAATCATGAAAGTGCCAACACCCATCAAGGACCCGATGGCCGACAGAACCGGGATGAATGCTCCCGCTGCAAGCAACACAGCCGTTGTCAATTCGACCACGCCAAGCAGATAAGCCTCGCCCCGGATTCCGAATATGGACAGCCAGGAAACAAATGGGCTGTGGGAAATATATACGGCGATGCCTTCCGCTGATTGCGGCGTAAATTTCTGGATACCGAACGACACAAAAATTAAAACCATCACCCATCGAAGAATGGCAAGCAGTCTGTATGAGCCACTCCCCCTCTCAGCAATGTTGAATTCTTTAAACATAACTTTCCTCTTCTTTCGTCGGTCACCCAGCAGATCAACTGGAGGGGAATTCAGGTCCGTCTAGTCCGTGTTGCTTTTCGATCCGGTCATCGCCCAGGCAGTTGGGTGCTAGCCAGCATTCGACTTCAAAGGGATGAGGTGTCTTATGCCAGTCCGTATTTGACATAGAGATATCATGACATCATTATGTCTCTATGTCAAATACATCTGGTTAAGGCTTGCCTTCTTCTGCTCGCTGGCCTGCGAGGGCCTCAGAAAGCAGCGGCCACCTGTGATGAGGTGGCTGCCTTCAGATGCTTAACGCGACCAGTGAGTGGTCGACGCCATTGAACCCGCGACTTTCGTGTTGCTGGCCATCTTGGTATGCGGATTGGCCGCCTGCCGCACGCGCGATGCTTATCGTTGGCTCGTTACGGCTCTTCTGCTTACGGCATGGCTGCGCGCCAATCAGGTGATTTTCTTTTGGACGCATGCCGAAAGCTTGCGGACCTATGACATCGTCACGACTGTGCTTCTGGTATCTCTGGCGCTAGCTGCCTGGGTGATGGCCTGGCGAGATTGGTTTGGATGGAAGCCTTCGTGGTTGCCGCGTGTCCTGCTGATATTGACACTGGTTTACATGATGGCTGCTCTGATCGATCGACCATGGTTCTATCCGGATGCAAGCCCCGTATTCAAGGCGATCGGCCCCTTCCTGGTATCCGGCATACGTCTAATCTTCGTAGCGCTTTATCTATGGATCATTGGCTATGGTGTCATGCGACAGCCGCGATGGCCTGCGTGGTTGGCGCTGGTTGCGGCATGCTTGATCGGGATCGGCTTGTTCGCAGCGGAACTCACCCGCATGGGTGTGCCAGGCATCTGGTTCCCCTATGGAACCGGCGTATCACGCACGCAATACGCCTACGCAGGCTTCATCGTGCTGCTGTTGCGTCTGGTTGACAGTTCACGAGCAAGACAGCGCGTAGGCTGGGATGGTAATCCCAACTGCTCGTAAAAGGTGTTCTGACCCCTTTGTTGCTCGACCCAAACCCGGCCCTACTATCATCGGCTTACCATAGGGGGAATCACATGCTGCGATTAGCCGAGGTCCGGAACGGTCGATTGGTTTATACCTACAGGTCGGGGCCTGTGTCCGAGGATGGCTATGTTAGCCACTACGACGTCAAACAAGGCATGTGGATTGTCGGCGTCCGCGGTCACGAGGACGCCCTGGAGCTGGAAGTGGAAATCACTCCGGACGGCTTCGTTAGGACGGCAGCCAAACGTGGCGAACATGGTATCTGGCACCCGTTGGATGATCGCATCAAGATCGGCATCGAGGCTGGCGTGGAGCGGTTCAAGGCGTTGGTCTTTGATCGATTGGCGAGAGGTATGGGCGAGAGCACCATCACCTTGTGACCTAAGATCGCTCACGAACTGCGAATCCGAATTCCGTAAACTCCCGTAACAATAAGTCGGTTCGCTTATGGGCTGGAATAGGGGGCGACGGCAGTCACTTCTGTGGTTCGCTGTCTCAACACGACACCCGGAAAAAGTGAAGTTCAGGACCATCTCGGGCCGGAAGCGAAGTCCTAGGAATTTCCGCGGTCGCCGGCATTCCTCCTGCCAAAGTCAACGCTAGATCCGGCTAACCTTATAGAAGCACCGGGAAGCAGGGTAGCGTTGGGTTGGATGCCTGGGAAAGGGGTGCCCGCAGGGCCACTTTGTATGACAATCACGGAACGATGGCTCAGGGACCTGCGAGTCACCTATGACGGACTTTCCTTTCGTGTGACGGCCGTCGCCGGCTCTGTATATATCAACAATGTCCTGGCTCAACCTGGCGCGATTCTACACGACGCATGCGTGCTTACTTACGGCACTCCGGATCTTGGTTCTGATCGCCAGTGGGTTACTTTTATTTCCTCAAAACCTGAGCTCGTTCTATGAGTGATTCGTTGATTCCCAATGGCCACGTTCTGATTGGGCGTTACGTAATAGAGCAGTATTTGACCTCAGGCGGTATGCAGGAGGTCTATCTTTGCAAAGATAGGGCGCTCAGCCGACAGGTCGTTGTGAAAACGCCCAAGGGCGGCGTCAGCGACCGAAGATTCCAACGCGGTGCCGAGATGGGGGCGCGAATTAGTCACCACAACGTGGCCGCAACCTTTGACTATTTCGAAGACGAACGGCGCACTTATTTGGTCGAAGAGTTTATCGGCGGTTCTGATTTAGGTAAGCGATTAGCTGCTGATTTTTATTTTCTCGATCCATCCTTAGCTGCGCACGTCATCCACAACATCGCACGTGCTCTATATGAGGCCCACAGGGTCGGAATCTGCCACAGGGATCTGAAACCTGGGAACGTGATGACATCTCAGGATCCCGGGATGCGTCTCATTAAACTGACTGACTTCGGTATCGCGAAGTTGGCAGAAAGTGAACTCGCGGTAGAGATGCAGCGCTTCGAGCAGGACCAGTCTACGCTTACTACGTCAAATACTTTGCTCGGCGCTGTGCCCTACATGGCGCCGGAATGCTGGGCAGACTGGAAGGGGGCAGGACAGCCCATGGATATTTGGGCTCTGGGATGCATCGCTTACCAGTTGGTCACGGGAGAAACTCCGTTTGGTGTCGGCCGAGGAGCGATTGCACAAGTAGTCCGTGCTGAGCAGAGCGGAAAGGTTGAGCTGACACACCCGATTGCCTTTGGGAAGCATGTAGCGACCGCGGCACTAGAGAAGGATTTGTGGTCCCTTATTACTTCTTGCATTCAAGTCGACCCCAAGAGCAGGCCGACGGCAGAAGATGTCTTGCGAAGTTGTGGCTCATGGTGTTATTCAACTGCGGATCGCCATATGGGGGTAGTGAAGTCATACGCGGTTCCTTACCCAAGTGGCGTTAAGGGCAAGTCCGGTTACATCGAGGATTTAAATATCCAGCAACGCTTGTTTTTCCATCTCAGTGAGTTTTTCGGCGGCCCGCCGGCGGTCGGACAAAGGGTTAACTTCAGCCTTTATCCTGGGTATCCATACCCACGAGCTGCTCCAGTCTTGAGAGTTCGCTGAAGGGTAAAGAACACCGGAGCCCGAGGACTTTTAGGAATAGGTCCTGCGTTCGTTCAAAACACAATCGCTGTCCAAGTGCGTAGGTTGGGGTGTAAACCCTAACATTCCTATGCGCACATGCATCGCAATGTTGGGTTTACACCCTGAGGTATTCTCACGTTTTTTGCTCGTCATCCCAGTACACGAGGAAAGGACACATGGATGTGACCGGTTTTGAGGAGCCAGGAAAGCCGGGATCCAGCGTCTTTGTGGCATCAAAGTCACTGGATCCCAGCTTGACCAGCTTCGCTGTTGTGAAGCGCCTCGCTGGGATGACGATCAGGCGATTTGAAAGATCACGGCGAGGTTGGATAGCTTCAAGATTCTGTTGAAGTGACCAATCATTAGCTCGTTCGTGTTTGATGAGTGCACTTCGAACAGTTCAGGCGGCGATGACGGGCAGGCGCGGGGCGGACTCGATGGCAGCAGCGAGCGCTCATCCGTTCTTCTTGCACTTCAAGGAGCCCTCTCGTTCGGAGGGCGTGCTTTCAGGCAGCTACAGGAATCACGAAATTCGATTTAGCCCACGCAGCAAAACTCGTCGGCTGCTGACCGGCGACTTTGTTTGCCAGCGCGATCGCATCGCGCGAATCGGAGCCGAGATACGTGTGCGCTTCGAAGTAGGCGAGCATCGCTGCGATGTCCTCGGCGCCCGGGAACCAGCCAGCAAAAACTTCGCGCGGAACTTGCGTGAATGAGAACGCATGGCCTTGGCGGTTCAGCGTGGCGATGATTTCGTTGAAGCTCAAGAAATCGCCGACAAGCGGTAAATGTTCACCATGCCCCGCGAGTTCCGGCTGCGCGAACGCTCCAGCTACGATGCGGCCGAGTTCAGTGATGTCACCCATGTGGATGGCCCGCCGACCGGGATCAAGCGGCAGTACCCAGCCCTCGGTGCCATCGGCTTGTTTCTGCGGAGCCATTGCGCCGAGCAGGTTTTGAAAATAGAACGGAGCGATCACAAACGTGTGGTAAGCAAATCCGGCTTCGCTCACGATACGTTCGACTTTCGCCTTGTCTGTGAAATGCGGGACATGGATCTTGCCGTGGCTGATCGTCTCCACGTTTGGCAGCGTCGACCAGATCAAGTGCTGCACGCCGGCGTCTTTCGCCGCGTTGACGGCGGCGAGTGCCTGCTTGGACTCATCCGCACCGGCTTCCCAAGCGTTGGTTACCAGGAAAACGCCGTGCGCTCCGGTAAACGCAGCTTTAAGTGTTTCCGGACGATTGAAGTCCGCTAGAACGACTTCGTCACCCAGCCCCGGATGCTTGGCCGGATCGCGCGTCAACGCGCGCACTTTGAATTGACCGCTCGCCTGCAGTGCGCGCACAACGGCACCGCCTTGCTGGCCGGTTGCGCCGACGACGGCAATAAGCTTCTGCGTGTTCGACATGGTTGTTCTCCAGTGAGTATGTGTTGAGGCGGTGCTGCCTTACGCAGCAATCGCGGCGCTCTCTTTTTTCGCCGAGGCGATGGCCCCATCGCGTGCCTCGGGACTCATCGCCACACCTTCCGCGCGAATGAAGGTGATATCCGTGATGCCCAGAAAGCCGAAAGCCACTTTCAGATAGGTTTCCTGATGATCGAAGACGGCAGCAGGGGAGCCTTCGCTGTAAATGCCGCCGCGCGATGAAGCGATGACCAGCTTCTTGTCGCCACACAGTCCGATCGGGCCGTGCTCTCCATAACTGAATGTCTTACCGACGATGGAGATGCGGTCGATCCACGCCTTCAGTTGAGACGGAATGCCAAGGTTGTACATCGGCGCGCCGATGACCACGATGTCGGCTGCCAGGAACTCCTCGAGCGCGAGCTGGCCGATGGCTACATCGGACTTCAATGCGTCGTCGATCGGCGCGCCTTGAGCAGCTGCGAGGTGCGCTGCCGTCAGATGGCCGATCGGTGTGGCGGCAAGGTCGAGACGCGTGACCGCAAGGTTGGGATGGCGGCCCTGGAAGGTCGCGACGACATCCGCGGATAGATCACGGCTGACGGAGCCTTGCCCGAGGATGCTGGAATCTACGTGTAGCAGTTTCATGAGACTTATCTCCGAATGGGCTTACTGCTTGAGTGCTTCGGCCGAAATGAGCAGCTTGGTCTTCAGGCTGAAGCCGTACGCCTTGGCATAGTCGACGCCGAAATCGCCGCGATCGAATTCGCCGACTGCGTCGACGCCGCATACTTCGCGCTTGAGCATCGGATGCTGTATGCACTTGAACGAGTTGATCGTCAGCGTCAGCGGTTTGGTCACGCCGTGTATCGTCAGATTGCCGACGACAGCGACCGGCTTGTCGCCCTCGAACTGGATCGTGCCCTTGTAGGTGGCTTCCGGGAACTTCGATGCGTCGAGGAACTGATTCGACTGCACAAGCTGGTCGAGCTTCGTGTTGCCCGTGTGGACCGATGCAATGTCGGTCGTCACTTCCACCGTGCCCGTGTGTGCCGAGCGATCGAGCGTGACCGTACCTTGCGACTTGTCGAACTTGCCACGCCATACCGACACACCGCCGAGGTGATCGGCTTCAAAGCTCGGGTACGTGTGGTCCGGATCAAGCTGATACGTCGACACGCCCGCGAATGCCGAAAACGACAGTGACGCGGCGAGTGCGCTAGTCGCGATCATCAGATGCTTTTTCAAATCAATCTCCTTAAACCATTAAGTTGCCGCGCCCCTGCGCGGAATCGGGTGATGCAATGCCGCCGCGCTTAGTCGGCAGCGCATTGATTCGCCATGCGGGCAGTCCAGAAACGGGCGCCTGCTGCGTGACACCGCAAAAATGCGGATTGAAGGCATTCCCTACAAGACGGTAAAATAGGATTTGATTAATCCATTTTTGGAGAAATCTAATGCTCGACCTGAATGATCTGGCGATGTTCGTCCAGGTGGTCCGCGCCGGCAGCTTCTCTGAGGCGGCGCGGCGTCTGGGCATGCCGGCAAATACGTTGAGTCGGCGCATCGATCAATTCGAAGGGCAGCTCGGCACACGCCTGCTCCATCGCTCGACACGCAAACTCGCGCCGAGCGCGGAAGGTCAGGCACTGTTCGAGCGCTATGCGCCGGCGCTTGATCAGATCTTCGAGATCGAGCGGCTCCATGCAGATATGCAGGCACCGTCCGGCTCAGTTCGCGTTACTGCGATGCTCGGCCTGTTTGAAATCTTCCGCATGGAATGGCTGGCCGAGTTCTACACGCGCTATCCACACATCCGCATAGACTTCCTGCTTGACGATACGCCGACCGATCTGATCGCCGAGCGCATTGATCTGGCGTTGCGCATGGGCATCGAGACCGGTAGCGGTTTTAAGGTACGTCGGCTCGCGTCGAATGCATTGATCCTTGCGGCGAGTCCGGCCTATCTGGAACGGCGCCCTGCGCCGCGCACGCTGCGCGAACTGGCCGAACACGACTGTCTGACGATTTCCAATCGCCAGGGACGCAACACGTGGCGTCTGCAGGGACCGCGCGGTACTCAGGAGGTGTCGATCAACAGCCGGTTCGCAGTCAACGACATGCGAGTGCTAGCGCACGCTTGTGTGGCCGGGCTGGGTATTGCGCTGCTACCTCAGTTGATAACGGAACCCTTCATCGCGCTGGGGCAACTTGTACGTGTGTTGCCAAGCTATCGGCGTGCAAGCACTGAACTCGGCCTGCAGCTGGTATACACAAGCCGCCCACCGGTGCCACCCGCGGTAGCGGTGTTCGCCGATTTTCTATGGGAGAAACTGAGCGAAGTGATGCCAAGCTCTTCGCAGAACTAGGCCGGCTCATAAATAGCAGGTCAGAACCTTAGGTTTCCCCACGTTTTTTATCCGATCGAAAGTGATGCATTCACCGCCAAAAGCCTCAGTCTTACCCCGTCGTCGTTGACCAGCTTCGCTGTTGTAAAGCGCCTCGGCGAAGGCCGGAATCCATGCTTCGCACTGGCCATAGATTTCGGTCTTCGCCGAGGCGCTTTACAACAGCGAAGCTGGTCAACGACGACTAGGTGATCGTCGCGAATCCATATCAATGGATGCATCAACGCAAGCAAGATGGATTCCTCGCTCCCCAAATCCGAGCACATCCATGTGCTCTCCTCGCGTACTCGCTTTCGCAGCAATGACGGCCGTGAGAGGCAGTATTGCCAAAGCCCTCAGAAACGCTCCCCAACCATCTCCTCACTCTTCGCCCACAGCGCCTTCGCACGATCGGCATCCAGCGCATACGGCCTCACGCCGGTGCTCGCCAGATCGAGTTCTTCGCCGATCACCAGCTCGCCAACATGGCAATCCTCGCAATAGCGTCCGCCCACGTCGGTTGCATTCGCGACTGCGGCGGCCCAGACCGTAGTGGCCGCTCCTTGTTCGATCGTCTTCCACTGAAAGAGCGGTTTACCGGCCACCTTGTTCTGCTCGTTGACTTCATCAATGCGCTTTTGAAGGGCAGCCTCATCCATATGACGCGTCAATTCGGTTCGGATACCACCGGGATGTACGGCCGTTGCACGAATGCCATGCTGCTTGTAGCGCCGATCGAATTCGACGGCAAACAACACATTGGCTGTCTTGGAACGACCGTACGCGCCGAATTCGGTATAAGGCGTGCGCGCGAAGTTGGGGTCGTCCAAATTCACATCCGAATAGCGGTGACCCGCTGAAGAGAGGTTCACCAGCCGACTGCCACTCTTCATCAACGGCGCGATGCGATTCACCAGCACGAAATGCCCCAGATGATTCGTGCCGAACTGCAGCTCGAATCCATCCGCGGTGTGGCCAAATGGACAGGCCATGATGCCGGCATTGGCAATCACCAGATCGAAAGACTCGCCTTTCTCCAGCAGTTTGTCGGCACATTTGCGCACGCTGGCCAAGGAACCCAGATCGAGCTCGATCAGCTCAAGGCCACCGGGCGTTTTTGCATCGGCAAGCACACGTTGTGTGGCGGCCTTGGCCTTGGTGACGTCACGCACCGCACCGACGACGTAAGCGCCGTGTGTTGCCAACGATCGCGCCGTTTCTACGCCCAACCCGGCTGATACGCCGGTAATCAGTACACGCTTCCCTGCTAAATCCACGCCCTCGAGCACTTGGTCAGTCGTCGAGGTTGCATTAAATGACTTGCTCATCGTTGCCTCACTGCTTGATTGTTGCGGACCTGGATTGGTTGCCGCGATACCACTGGGCGCCTGGCCGGCTATCATGGCCACTCAACCGGAGACAGCCTCCGGATATTTTATGTGGAGGAGTCCTCCGCTTTTCAAGGGCTGCCTGTGGAAAGGCCAGAAAAAGCTTTAAAAACAACGCGAAAGCCCCGCGCTGATGCAGCGCGCAACCGCCGCCGGCTGGCGGAGATGGCGAAAGCTGCGTTCGCGGAGCACGGGGCGGACGTCAGCCTGGAGGAGATCGCCCGTCGCGCTGGCGTCGGTATCGGCACGCTGTACCGGCATTTCCCTACGCGTGACGCCATCCTGGAGGCGGTCTATCGCCAGGAAGCCGAACAGCTCGGTGAAGTTGCATCGGCGTTGCTTGAAAAGATGGAGCCCGTTGAAGCACTGCGTGCCTGGATGCGGGTGTTCGTCGACTACGTCGCGACAAAAAAACTCATCTTGCCGGCGCTCGACGCTTCGACCTGCGATACGTCGGAACTGAGGGCGTATTCCTCGGGATTCGTAAGAACCTCAGCCGATCTTCTGGTGAAGCGCGCCATCGAAAACAGCGACATCAAGAAAGACGTCCAATCGTTGGACCTTCTGTACGCCTTGTACGGATTTGCGAATACCGACAACGGGCCGGATGCGGTGTCGAGAGCGCATCGTCTGATCGACATTCTTATCGCCGGACTGATCAAGTAACACAGATCGTGCCCATCAAATGCGCTACGCGCAGCACACAAGCAGCAAATTCATTGCGCTGGGTTTGGCGCAGCCAAGTGACGCGAACGCTGCATAGACAAGAGGTATGCGACTTTGAAACAACCCAACGAGTTATTGACCGCTGCCGATATAGCAGCGATGAGCGCCAAGGTTTCCGTTCATGACCTCAACCCCAATGCCATCCGCCACAAGAAGTCCGTTGGCGATGCAGTCGGATTGACCCAGCTTGGCGCGCTCATCATCACGATCATGCCGGGCCACGAGTCATCGGAATATCACCGGCATCTCTACGAAGAGGAATGTCTATACATCCTTTCCGGCCATGGCGAAGCCACGATCGGGGATCAGGTATGCAGCGTGGGTGCGGGTGATTTTCTCGGCTTTGCGCGAGGAGGGCCTGCGCATGTTCTTACCAATACAGGCAATGAGCCGTTGGTGTTCTTCGTCGTTGGACAACGGCTGGAGCATGACGTCTGCGATTACCCGCGCAAAGGCGTGAGACTTTATATAGCCGGTAAGGACGAGGCTTACGTGGATCTTTAAATTAATTTGCGAGCAGACGGTGGCTGCGTTCACGTCCTGCAACTATCCGGCAGGAATGACGCGTGGAAAATGTAATGTGAAACAGGTGGCCTGCGGATTGCTCTGCACTGAAACCGAACCACCGTGCAATTCCATGATGCTTTTGACGATCGACAGGCCAAGTCCGGTGGAATTGGCCGAATCGCTGCGTGAGCGGTCCACGCGATAGAAGCGGTCGAACAGTTTGTCCAGATGTTCCGGGGCGATGCCGCGTCCGGGGTTTTCCACAGAAACGTCCACACCTTGTTCGGTGCTTGCGGCGCGAAGATGTATGGCGTGGCCGGATGGCGTGTAGCGCAGCGCGTTGGAGAGCAGGTTGTTGACCGCGCGGCGGAACAGGTCGCGGTCGGCATGGACGGTAGCGGATGCATCGACATGAATCGTGACGCCGGCTTCGGAGGAAATGCCTTCGAAATAGTCGGCGATGCGATGAAGCTCCTCCTTCGTATCGAGCAGAGCCCGCTGCAGCGCGAACTGCGGGCTTTCGGCACGGGCGAGAAACAGCACGCTTTCGATGGTGCGGCTGACGCGGTCGCATTCTTCGATATTCGAACCGAGCAATGCTTCGTAGTCGGCAATGGAGCGATGCCGGTTCAAGGCCACTTCGTTAGCGCCGCGCAAATTGCCGATTGGCGTGCGGAGGTCGTGCGCAAGGTCCACCGTGAACTGCCATACGCGCGCAAAACCCTGTTCCAGGCGGGCGAGCATTTCGTTCAACGACGTGGACAGGGCGAGCAGTTCGGTGGGCGCATCCTTCAATGGCATGCGCGTGCTCAGGCGCTGGGCGGTGATGGCCGAAGCGCTTTCCGCCATGGCGTGGAGCGGCCGCAGCGCGCGGCGTACGAGCAGATAGCTCAGTGCTACCGCGACCAATAACCCGGTAAGCAGGGACAGGGCGACGTCGCTGCGATACTTGGTGAGCAGAGCCGTGCGGTCCGCCAGCGATCGTGCCACGGCGATGGTGACCGAATCGCCATTCTTCAGCGTGGCAGCGGTGGCGACGCCGCGAACTTCGTCGCCGTTCCGGTCCGTCCAGGATTGAATGCTTTCCGGAACGATGCGCTGGTCGTCGGGAATCACGGGCTGCATGACCAGCTCGTACTCCATGGGCACGTGATCGATCAGCAGGCGCCCATGACGATCAGTCACGCGCAAACCGTTCGCGTTGTCACCGAGCACCAGCGCGATCAGCCGATCCTTGTGCTCGATCACGTCATCGGGCGATTGCAGCTCCTCGGCTAGACGGCGCAGATGCCGAGCATCGAGCATGATATTGGTCTGGTCGTGGATATAAATGCGCCGGGACACCGCCTTGAACAGCAGAAAGCCCACCACGCTGAAGCAGGCCACCGTGATCACCACGAAAGTGATGCTGAGTCGCGCGGTGAGCGAGAGGCGCATTCACTCGTCCTCGTGTTCGAGATCCAGCACGTAACCCATGCCGCGCACCGTATGGATCAGCTTCACGTCGAAGCCGTCGTCGATCTTTGAGCGCAGGCGACGAATGGCGACCTCCACCACGTTGGTGTCGCTGTCGAAATTCATGTCCCACACGTAGGAGGCGATCTGCGTGCGGCTAAGCACTTCGCCACGCCGGCGCGCGAGTAGTTGCAGCAGCGAGAATTCGCGCGGGGTGAGTTCGACGCGCTGGCCGCCGCGCCGCACGCGCCGGCGAACCGCATCGATTTCCAGATCGCCGATGTGCATATGCTCGATATCGCGCGGCGGCCCGCGGCGAAGCAGGGTGCGGATACGTGCCAGCAGTTCCACGAAGGCGAACGGCTTGACCAGATAATCGTCGGCGCCCAGTTCCAGTCCTTTCACGCGCTCTTCAAGCTCGTCCATCGCGGTAAGGAACAGCACGGGCGTATCGCGCTTGGCGCGCAGCCGCTTCAACACCTCCCAGCCGTCCATGCCGGGCAGCATGATGTCCAGCACGATCAGCGCATAGTCTTCTTCGAGGGCGTTGTGCAGGCCGTCGATGCCATTGGTGGCGATATCGACGGTAAAACCGGATTCCTCGAGCCCTTTCTTGAGGTACTCGCCGGCTTTTTTCTCGTCTTCGACAACAAGCAGACGCATAGAGGTTCTCGCCTTGTTCCGGACGAATCATAGCTATATGCCGCACTTGCCGCGATTACAGAATCGTCAGGTGCCTGTCAGTGCCCGGCAAGCACCCGCGATCTAGCCTTCAGCCATCCTCAGCTTCGCAGGCCTTGCGCCTGGTTACGGGTTCGCTATGTGGATCGTTCATCTGGCGCTGCGCCGCCCATACACTTTCATCGTCCTGGCTCTGCTGCTGGCCGTCATCGGGCCACTGATGATCCTGCGTACGCCGACGGACATTTTTCCCAACATCAATATTCCGGTGCTGAGCATCGTCTGGACTTACAACGGCTTTTCCGCCGATGACATGACCAATCGGATCACCACGCCGTTCGAGCGTGCGCTCACCTCCGACGTGGACAACATCGAGCACGTCGAATCGCAGACCGTCAACGGCACATCGGTAATCAAGGTGTATTTCCACCAGGGCGCGGACATCAACCGCGCGATCGCCGAGGCGGTGTCGAGCGCTCAGTCGATCATCCGCGTGCTACCGCCGGGCACCTTGCCGCCCTTGGTGATCTCTTACAACGCTTCCACCGTACCGATTCTGCAGCTCGCGCTTTCCAGCAAGACGCTGTCCGAGCAGGAGCTTTACGACCTGGGCAACAACTTCATCCGCACTCAGCTCGCGACGGTGCAGGGTGCCGCCGTGCCGCTACCGTTCGGCGGCAAGGTGCGCCAGGTCATGGTCGATATCAACTCGCAGGCGATGCAGGCGCGCGGGCTCTCTCCGCTCGACGTCGTCAACGCGGTGAATGCGCAGAATCTGATTCTTCCAGGCGGCACGGCCAAGATCGGCGCGCTCGAATACAACGTCAACATGAATGGCAGTCCGGCGACCGTGGCCGAGCTCAACCAGATGCCGATCAAGGCGACGCCGGGTGGCGTGATCTATCTGCGCGACGTGGCGACGGTACGCGATGGTTTCACGCCGCAGACCAATATCGTGCGCGTCAACGGCACACGCTCGGCGCTGTTGCAGGTGGAAAAGAGTGGTGACGCCTCCACGCTGGACATCATTCGCAACGTCAAGGACCTGCTGCCAAAGATCGCGGCCGGTTTGCCGAAGGCGCTTGAGATCAAGCCGGTATCCGATCAATCGATTTTCGTGAGCTCTGCGGTAGCGGGCGTGGTGCGCGAAGGCGTGATCGCCGCGGCACTGACCGCGATGATGATCCTGCTGTTTCTTGGCAGTTGGCGTTCCACGCTGATCATCGCCATCACCATTCCCCTCTCGGTGGTGACGTCGCTGATCGTGCTGTCTGCACTTGGGCAGACCATCAACATCATGACGCTCGGTGGCCTGGCGCTGGCGGTTGGCATTCTGGTGGACGATGCCACGGTGGCGATCGAGGCGATCAGTCATCATCGCGAATCGGGCAAGCCGCTGATGCAGGCGATCATTGATGCTTCCGCGCAGATCTCGCTGCCTACTCTCGTGTCGACGCTTTCCATCTGCATCGTGTTTCTGCCGATGTTTCTGCTGTCCGGCGTGGCGCGCTATCTGTTTGTGCCGCTAGCCGAGGCGGTGGTGTTCGCCATGCTTGCTTCTTACTTCTTCTCGCGTACGCTGATTCCCACGCTGGCGATGTATCTGCTCAAGCACGAATCGCTGGGCGGTGAAGCGGGAGCAGGGCGGTTCCAGGCGCTGAGCCGTTTGCAGCAGCGCTTCGAACGCGGTTTCGATGCGTTGCATGGCAAGTATCGGAATGTTTTGCACAGCGCCATTGCACAGCCAAAGCGTGTTGCACTCGGTTTCGCGCTGGTATGCGCCGGTTCGCTGCTGTTGATCCCGCTGCTTGGACGCGACTTCTTCCCGACCTCCGACACCGGCGAAATTCGTCTGCACTTGCGCGCCCGCACCGGCACGCGCATCGAACAGACCGCGCGCCTGGTGGACCAGGTGGAGCAGCGTATTCACACGCTGATCCCCGCGTCCGAGCTGGATACCGTGCTGGACAACATCGGCTTGCCGGTCAGCGGCATCAATATGACCTACGACTCATCGTTGCCCGTGGGTTCGTCGGACGCCGATATTCTGGTCAGCCTGAAGGCGAATCACCGCCCGACCGCGCAATACGTGACGCTGCTGCGTGATCGTCTCAACCAGGATTTCCCGGGCATCACGTTCTCGTTCCTACCGGCGGACATCATCAGCCAAACACTGGATTTCGGGCTGCCTGCACCGATCGACGTGCAAATCGTGGGCAAGGACGGTGCAGGCAACCGTCCGGTGGCGCAGAGCCTATTGCGCGCGTTCCGCACGGTACCGGGCCTGGTTGATCCGCGTATCCAGCAACCGGACGATGCGCCATCCATCAACGTCGACGTCGATCGCGTCAAGGCTATCGAAGCCGGTTTTCAGCAGCGCACGATCGCACAGGATCTGCTCATCGCGCTGTCCGGCAGCTCGCAGACTTCGCCTAATTTCTGGCTCAATCCCAAGAACGGCGTGAGCTATCCGCTTATGACCGAAGCGCCGCAGTACACCATCGATTCGCTGCAGGCGCTGGGCAATATCCCGTTGAGCGATGGCAGCGGCACGAGCCAGCAAGGCTTGCCGCCGATCCTGGGTTCACTAAGCAGCTTGTCGCGCACCTCGCAGGATGCGGTGGTATCGCACTACAACGTGCAGCCGGTGATCGATGTCTTTGCGGGTGTGCAAGGGCGCGATCTCGGCGCGGTGGCCGGTGATGTCAATCGGTTGGTGAAACAGGCCGAAGCGCATTTGCCGGCGGGTTCCAGCATTGCCGTGCGCGGCGTGGTGCAGACCATGCAGTCGTCATTCCAGGGCTTGCTGTTGGGCCTGCTGTTCGCGGTGATGTTGGTGTATGCGTTGATGGTGGTGAACTTCCAGTCGTGGGTGGATCCGCTGGTCATCATCAGCGGCTTGCCGGGTGCATTGGCCGGCATCACGTGGATGTTGTACGTCACGCACACCACCGTGAGCGTGCCGGCTTTGACGGGCGCGATCATGTGCGTCGGCATCGCTACCGCCAACAGCATCCTGGTGGTGAGCTTCGCGCGTGAACGTCTAGCGGCCGGCGCCACACCGCTGCAAGCCGCATTCGAAGCGGGCGGCACGCGTTTCCGGCCGGTGCTGATGACTGCGCTCGCCATGCTGATCGGCATGCTGCCGATGGCGCTCGGCCTGGGCGACGGTGGCGAGCAGAACGCGCCGCTCGGACGCGCCGTGATCGGCGGCCTGTTGTTCGGCACGGTGGCCACCCTGGTGTTCGTGCCGACCGCGTTTGCCGCTGTCCATCAATGGCTGCGTGCGCGCCAGGCGGCAGCAAGCAGGCCTGCGCTGCCCGCACCGCAACCATCGGCTTGATTGGAGCAACTCTCATGTATCTCTCACACTCTCGCAAGCTCGTACTCCTGGCAGTGCTCGTCGCAGGCGCGGCGCTGGCCATCGGCGGTTGGCCGCGCCTGGCAGCACGCGACAATGTCGCCAAACAGACGGAGGCATTGAGCAAGCCCACCGTCTCGGTGGTGATGCCCACGCGTGCGCCGGCGCAACAGGTGCTGCTGCTTCCCGGCGATATCCAGGCTTATCAGCGTGCCGGCATTTACGCGCGCACCAGTGGTTATCTGCGGCGCTGGTACGCGGATATCGGCACGCATGTGAAAAGCGGCCAACTGCTGGCCGAGATCGACGCGCCTGAAGTCGATGCGCAGTTGGAACAGGCTCGCTCGGATGCAGCGATGGCGGCGGCCAACTATCAAATGGCCAAGGTCACGGCGGATCGCTGGCAGGACATGCTCAGCAAGAATGCCGTATCCAAGCAGGCGGCCGAAGAGAACGTGAGCATCATGAAGGCCAAGCAAGCCACGCTAGCCGCGGCGCAGGCGAACGTGACGCGGCTGGAGCAATTGCAGTCGTACGAGAAGGTGTATGCGCCGTTCGATGGCGTGATCACGGTGCGCAACGTGGACAACGGTGCGCTAATCGATGCGGGCAATAGCGGGCCGCCTGCTGCGCTGTTCGAGTTGGCGCAAACTGATCGCCTGCGCATCTTCGTGAACGTGCCGCAGGACGATGCCGCCTATGTCGCACCCGGTACTGCGGTGCAGCTCTCGCTGTCGCAATATCCCGGACGCACGTTTCAAGGCACGGTCGCGCGCACGGCCGGTGCGATCGATCCGCGCAGTCGCACGTTGCGGGTGGAAGTGGACATGGACAATCCGGATGGCACGCTGCTGCCCGGCGCATTTGCGCAGGTCAGCCTGAGCCTGAGCAATGCGACGCCGGGTCTCTCGCTGCCCACCAATACCTTGCTGTTCCGGCCGCAGGGTGTGCAGGTTGCCGTCGTCGACGCGAGTGACGTGGTGCGTCTGCGCACGGTCACGCTGGGCCGCGACTTCGGCACGCATGTGGAAATTTGCAGCGGTCTGCAAGGCAGTGAGCAGGTGATTGCCAATCCCAGCGATGCGATCAGCGCGGGGCAGGCCGTGCGCATCAATCGTCATCCGGCCAATCAGGCTTGACGCTGCGCGGAGATCAGTCATGACTATGCGCAAACCATCGATGAAGTTCGGCTACGCCTTCGCTGCGTGCTTGGGTCTTGCCGGATTGGCGGGCTGTACGCCGGGGCCTGCCTATGTCCGTCCTTCTGTCAGCGTACCGGCGAAGTTCAAGGAAGCTGGCAATCCGCAACAGCCACCTCCGCAAGGGTGGCAGCGAGCACAACCGCAGAACGCCGACGACGGCGACTGGTGGAAGGTATTCGGCGATCCCACTCTGGATGCGTTGGAAGCGAAACTCAGCGTCGGCAATCAGAGCATCAAAAAGAGCCTGGCCGATCTGCAACAGGCGCAGGCGATGGTGGGTGTGGCGAAGTCGTCGTATCTACCTCAAGTGACCGCGGGCGCCAGTGCGAGTAGCGATCACACCTCGAAGAATGTCGTCGGCCATTCTCTGGCCGGGCGTACCGTACAGGATTATTCCGCAGGGGTGACGGCTTCGTGGGAGCCCGATCTGTTCGATCGTATCGGGCATGCGGTGGACGCCGCCAAAGCACGCGCGCAGGCGAGCCAAGCGGATCTCGCTTCGGTCAGCTTGAGCATGCATGCCGAGCTTGCACTCGACTATGTCGATCTGCGCCAGTTGGATAGAGAAGCCACATTGCTGAAACAACTGGTAGACGATTACACCCAAGCAAGGGCACTAGTGCAGACGCAGTTCGACGGCGGCATCGCTTCCGAATCGGAACTGCAGCAAGCCGAAACGGAATTGGAAGTCGCCAAGGCGCAGTGGATCGATCTGGGCGAAGTCCGCGCACAACGCGAGCACGCCATCGCCGTGCTGATGGGCGTGCCGCCGGCAAACTTCAGCCTAGCGCCAGTCGAGCAAACCTTGCCGTTGCCCACGATCCCCGCCGGTTTGCCATCCACGCTGCTGGAGCGGCGTCCCGATATCGCTGCTGCGGAGCGCCGGGTTGCTGCAGCCAACGCGGATGTTGGTGAAGCGACATCGGCGTTCTTTCCCGATCTCGTGCTTTCCGCCACCGGCGGTTTCGAAGCTTCGCGCTTCTCGCAATGGGCCATGTTGCCCAGCCGTTTCTGGGCGATCGGCCCAGCCTTGGTGGGTACCTTGTTCGACGGCGGTCGCAGGCACGAGGAACTCTCTGCCGCCGAGGCACGCCGTGATGCCGCAGCGGCAGACTATCGCCAGACCGTGTTGAGCGCGTTTCAGGAAGTCGAGGACAAGCTGACGTCGCAACATGTGCTTGCCGATGAATCGATCGCGCAGCAGCGCGCGGTGGATGCGTCGTCACGCGCCGCCAAGCTGGCGATGGTGCGCTATCAGGATGGCGCGACCGATTATCTCGAAGTGGTGTCCACGCAAAGCGTCAATCTTGCGCAGGTACGCGCGCAGGTGGAGCTGTCGCGGCGCCAGTTTGCGGCGGATGTCGGGTTGATCAAGGCACTGGGCGGGGCGTGGGGCGAGTATTGATGCCTTCTTGTTGTAAGGTTTGCGCAACTTGGATGCGGAATTCGGCACAATTATTGTAGAAGCGCCGTGTGCGCTGGTGCAGTGAAGGGCACTTGCCGTTATGCGCAAACGCCTTGCATGATGCATCGCACCTTGTCCGAATCGATCCTTTGCGAGGATAGTCGCAGTGCATTTCAGCATTCGAAATCCATGAAGATTTCCGCCGAAGAATTGGAACCCTTGTTTGACGTACTTCCTGACGTGGTGTTCTTCATCAAGGACCCCGCAGGCCGCTACACGCATGCCAACCTTACCCTGGTGCGCCGGCTGGGATTGAAGCAGCGCAGCGACGTGATCGGCAAATCGGTGACGGAACTGTTCCCTGCAACCATGGGCGGCTCCTATGCCGCGCAGGACAAGCGCGTGCTAGCTGGCGAAGTCATCGAGAACCAGCTCGAGGTACACATCTTCGCCAGTCGCGTGCCCGGTTGGTGCATCACCTGCAAGCGACCCTTGCTGGTGCGCGGCAAAGTTCAGGGCCTGATCGGCATCTCGCGCGATCTGGGTATTCCCGATGGCAAACATCCCATCTACGCCCGCCTCAAGCGCGTGCTGACCTACATGCAGGAAAACTATGCCGAAGGCGTTCGCGTGCAGGCGATGGCGGAATCGGCCGGACTTTCGATCGCGCAACTCGAGCGGCATTTCCGCCGTGTATTCCAGCTTACCCCGCAACAAGTATTGACCAAGCTGCGCATCGAAGCCGCCATGCGCCTGTTGCATACCGAGGAAACAGTGGCCGCGATCGGCATGGCGTGCGGCTTCGTGGATCAGAGCGCGTTTGCGCGGCAATTCAAGGCTACGGTAGGCATGTCGCCGCGGGTATACCGAGCAGTGGCCAAGAGCAACGAGGAAGAGGGCAGGCTAGGGTGACATGTGCGAAATGCGAAGCACAAAGAATGCGAAGAGTTCGTGATGAAATATGTGACGAATTAGGCAAGGCTTTTCCATATCTGTAAATCCCCAAAATTTGGGATGCCCCACTTGGTAACGCATCGCTACGGTTGCTAGGCGCATGTGGCGCACTACCAAAGGGGCAACTTATGACTGAGCAACACGACGAACACGAGCTAAAAGAGCAACAGCTTTACGACGACATGTTTCAGTTCATCGAATCCATCGAGAGCAGGTTCCATGTTGAACTGAAAAGTCTTTTCAATGCGCGTCGCTACTCCTATACGGAGTTCATGGCCGAATTCCGTCAGCGAATGGTCGAGGGCCTGAACGCTTACGATGGCTTTTCCAACGAGGATGGGAGTGATACCGCCTTCAGTTATGCCGCTGTCGAAGTAGAACCCAACATTTTTATCTCACGCTACAACGCACTCGTTGTCAGAAACTACGGTGGCCAGAAGCTTGTCGATTGGGTCCAAACTGTTCTGAAGAGTCTTGAAGCAATGATGAGTTCCACCACTCCAGCGGCTTTCGCAGCTCAGACGCTCGGTGGTGCCCTTCTTGCCGTTGGCGCCCCTATGGCGGTTGCGACAATCAAAAATCTATGGGCTGGCGAGGCACTCAAAGGCGCGTTGACATTGGCGGTAAGAAAGGTGGGGCTTGGATCAGCCATCGCCGCCGCGGCCACGGCGGCAGCCAGCATCCTTTACTTCCTTCTCGTGTCCAACCCGAAAAAAATTATCGGTCTCGTGCTCAACGATACCGACACCAATTACTACGTGCCTGATTGGCGCAAAAGCGTGAATGGATACTACGGTGGCAATTTGTATATGGAGCACGGTACGACCGAGCGCTTCATGATGGTGCCTCTCACCGACAAGATCGATTCACCAGAGATCCAGTTGAAAGCTCGGCAGGTGGCAAAGAACGACGATGAAACCATGGTGGCGGCGGGGATTTTCTTCGCCGAAAAGAGGGTCGGCTTTTACGGAGCTGAGGGTGTCTTTGTATTCACGCCCTATCCTGGTCACGGCAACGACAGTGCATTTGCGTATCAGTTTGCCGTTCCCTACAGCAGGGACAATCGCACCAATATCGATGTCCATGCTAGTGGACGAATCGATAACAGGGCTCACATCTCCAAGTTGTTCCGGGACATGTACAACGCTGCAAGAGTTAACGTCGAGAAGCAGGCTGGCAATATGTCGATGACGGCCAATGTGAACGACGCTCGTGGCGGGAGGGTTTATGGCGTCGGCTGTGTAAGCACTCCTCTTACCTATCCGAAGTAATCGTAAACGACGCGGATCACTAGCCTGTGTCCGGGCGCGCCACGTGTCGCGCCCGGTTTTCTTCCTCAAGCCTGTCAGTCCGCTCTCTAGTCAACCGAGCCTCACGCCATGCTCTTATGAACAGGCGGCACCTCTGATCGAGTAGAAAAAGCCTGACGCGGGGCATCACCGTGCGTGCCGTCAAAGCGGGCGCGTGCGGCATGGATGTCGCCATAGCAACGATCCGCCCACTCAATGAGGCCCGCCATCGGTTCCAGCAGCGATTGGCCCAGCGGGGCCAACCGATATTCAACGCCCGGCGGCTTGGTCGGAAAAACATGGCGGGTGATCAGTCCATCGCGCTCCAAATCGCGCAAGGTCTGAGTGAGCATGCGCTTGGAAATGTCATGGACAGCGCGGTGAAGCTCGCCGAAGCGGTGCGGTCGCATCGCAAGAGCCATGATCATGAGCATGCTCCATTTGTCGCCGATACGGTCGAGCACGTCGCGCACCGGGCAGCAGACGGACTGGGACTCGCCTAACGGATATCGACTAAATCGTTCGATGGCGCTCAATGCGTTGCTCATGCGGAATTCCTCGAAATCTGCTGGTTACAAAAAACTGCCTGCTTACGGTACGCGACAGCGGTCTCTATAGTAGACCTACCCCAAGTAAATAAGTCTCCCGCTCACGGAGTCTTCATGTCCCCATCTGTTCCCGCGCGCTTTCTCGTCACTGGCTCCGGCATGCAGGCGGATCACGTTTGGAGCGGCTTCGCCGTCTGACGATTGAGCGGGGCTATGGTTTGGAGTCACTTACTCCAACTAAAGCGTATCGGTAGGAATTCCTGCCTGTTAGTTGGCCTTTACGTACATAAATCCTAAAGATCGGGAGAACGCTCATGTTTTTAGTCATGGGAATTACGGGAAAAGTTGGCGGCGCAACGGCAAAGCATCTGTTAGCGCAAGGTAAAGAAGTACGCGCGCTGGTCCGCAATCGTGAAAAGGCGGCGAAGTGGGCCGACGAAGGCGTGCAACTGGTCGACGGCGACTGGAATGATGCGGCAGCCATTGAGATGGCGCTTAAAGATGTCGAAGGCGCGTTTGTCATGTTGCCATCTGAATGGGCGCCTTCGGCTGATTACAAAGAAGCGAAGGCTGTGATTGCAAACTACGTCGGTGCGCTTGCGAAGGCAGCACCGCCGCGGGTGGTAGCACTCTCATCCATGGGTGCGAACAGAACCAGCGGGCTGGGGATGATCACGGCCCTGTCGCTTCTGGAGCAAGGATTTCGCGATCTGACATTGCCGATCGCCTATGTACGCGCCGGCGGGTTTTTCGAAAACTTCCTCTACGGTTTGCATGTTGCCCAAGGTGGCACGCTCCCCGTCTACTACAACCCGACAGATCGCAAATCGACCATGGTCGCGACCCATGACATCGGCGCCGAGATCGCCGCGCTTCTGACCGGGCCGGCATGGTTGGCGCATCGGGTCATCGAGCTCGGTTCGATGGTCAGCGCGGATGAAGTAGCGACACAATTGGGTGAAGTGTTGAAAGTCGACGTCAAAGCTTTTGCTATCCCGCGGGCCGGGTGGCCGGCAGCGTTCGAGCAGCTCGGCATTCCGAAGGGCCAGACGGGACCGGCCGAAGCGATGTTTGACGCCGTCAACTTAGGCTGGATGCATCTTGGGGTCGAGGGTACGGAGCACGTACCGGGCACGACGTCCGCACGCGATGTCTTCGCGGCGGCCCAGAAGGCCGCTACAGCGTAGGGCCAGGGATCAGCGATCGATGCGACTTTCGGAATCTATTCCGAAAACTCGCATCCATCGCGATTCTGGCAGAGAGGCCAAAACAGCCCGTTTCCTTAGCAAACTCGTCATCCAAGGTCGTACTAATGTCTAAAATCTCTTGGCGCCAAGTCTTACCCTTAGCCCTTGCCGCGTTCTTCGTCGTGGGTTCACTCAGCAACATCGTCGCGCCGGGATCTATCTACGAGGAATATCTCAAATGGGGATACCCGCGCTGGTTCCATTTCGTGACCGGATCGTTGGAACTCACTGCTGCCATTCTGCTTTTCCGGGCGCCGACTCGCTTGTTAGGCTCGGCGCTGGGCTGCGCTGTCATGTTTGCCGCGGCAGCGACCGTCATCCTCCACGGCGAATACGGGCACGCTGTGCCACCACTCGTCGCGGCGACATTGTCACTTCTGGTCGGCTGGATAAGCTGGCGCAAGCGGCTCATCGTGACTGACAGCACTAAACGAAATGCTTAGCTATTACTGTTGTTGACAGCACAAGCCATGGTCAGCACCAGCGGCCAATTCAGTAATTACCGGAATCGGTGTTCAACTCGATCGGAATCCGCAATCCGCGTCGCATGTGGCTGCGAATGAGAGCGTAATAACTGGCCGATCATCGTTGATAGCGGCGATCAGCTCATCACTCAGATACGTTGACGGTGCCGAATAGCGCGCGATCTCGTCGAGCGAGCCCGCCATGGTGGCGGCTGCGTCGCATATGCCTATGGTCATATGTCCCATCCAGTCAGAAGGTATTACCGTGTGGCCTGAAGGGACAGCAAGATCGAAAAGCGTATAGGCGTCTAAATGGAGTGAAGGCGCGCATGCGCATTTTTTTGATTTCGGATTTAGATCGATCTAAATCACTTCATTTCATCGGGCGACTCCGGTATGGGCTTCACTTCGCAGCACCGCATCACGCCAGCTCTCATCGGAAGCTTGCTGATTCTTGCAAGCTCTTGCGCTCTGGGCCAGGCGACTGCAAAGCCCGCGGACAAGGTCAATCCGCTGATCGGCAGCAGCAACGGCGGCAACACGTACCCCGGCGCCGTGATGCCTTTCGGCATGCTGCAGTGGAGTCCGGAGAACACGCGCGGTAAGCACGCGCGCACCGCCTCGCCCAGCGGATATCAGTACGACGCCAGGCGTATCCGCGGCTTCAGCCTGACGCATCTGTCCGGAGCAGGGTGCGCGGGTGCGAGCGGCGACGTGCCGATGATGCCGGTAACGATGCCGATCACGATCTCGCCCGTCACAGATGCGAAAGACGAGCGTTATGCCGCCGACTTCCGTCACGAAGACGAGCGCGCTACGCCGGGCAGGTATGAGGTAAAACTTGCTAATGGCGTGCAGGTGACGCTGGCGGCCGCAACGCGCAGCGGCATGGCGAGTTTCAGTTTTCCCGATGGTCAGCCGGCGAATCTGCTGATCCGCGTTTCCGATTCGGAAGTGGGCAGCAGCGATGCGTCCGTTGATGTCGATTCCGTAAACAGAACAATCAGCGGCGCGGTCACCAGTGGCAATTTCTGCGGCTACCTGGCCAAGGCGGACCAGCGCAGTTATTACACGTTGTATTTCGTAGCCCGATTTGATCAGTCCTTCACGGCAAAGGGCACGTGGCAGGATGCGTCGGTCCATCCCGACGGCACGACTGCCAAAGGTGGCACCGGTTACGACGCAAAAGGCTTTCCGACTCCGGGCAAGGGCTCCGGCGCATGGGTGGCCTTCGATCCCGCTAAGGGCCCGGTCCACGTGCGCGTCGGCATTTCCTACGTGAGCTTGGACAATGCGCGCGCCAATCTTGCGGCGGAAATTTCGCAGGATGCTGATGTGGAGCAGGTGGCCGGACATGCTCATGATGCCTGGAACGATATGCTCAGCCGCATCGCGATCGACGGCGGCAGCGCGGAACAGCAAACTGTGTTCTACACCGCGTTGTACCACTCGCTGTTGCATCCAAACGTGTTCAGCGACGTCAACGGCGAATACCGCGGCTTCGATCAGCAAACGCATCGCGTGACAGGCGCGCAGAAAATCCAGTACGCCAATTTCTCAGGATGGGACGTCTACCGCTCCCAACTGCAGCTCGTAACCTGGCTACTGCCCGGCGTCGGCAGCGACATCGCGCAGTCGCTCTACAACCAGGCGCAGCAGAACAATGGTGAGTGGGATCGCTGGACGCACAACAGCGGTGGCACGCACGTGATGAGCGGTGATCCTTCCGTACCTGCGTTGGCGGATATCTATGCCTTCGGCGGGCGTGGTTTCGATTTTCAAGCTGCGTATGCATCACTGGTGCGTGCAGCCACCGAGCCTACCGCGCACGACCTGTCGGACGACGGCTGTAACGTGGAATGCGTGGGCCAGCGTCCGTCGCTTGATCAATGGTTGAAGTTGCACTACATCGCCACCCAATCGCATGCCTGGGGCGGCGCGGCGGAAACGCTAGAGGATGCCACGGCGGATTTCGCATTGTCGCAGTTAGCGAAGGATGTACACGATTCAGCCAACGCGCAGCGCTTTCTGGCGCGTTCGAGCTATTGGCGCAGTCTCTACAATCCCAAGGTCGGTTATATCCAGAATCGCAACGTCGACGGCAGCTGGCCGGCGTTTTCGCCGAGTTCCGACGACGGCTTCGTAGAGGGCAGCGCGGCCGTCTACGTATGGATGGTGCCGTTCGACGTGCATGGCCTGTTCCAAGCGATGGGTGGCGATGCGCAAGCAAGCGCACGGCTCGATCGTTTCTTTCACGATGAGCACGGCAACTGGGCGGTGACCAACGCCGGCCCCATGCACGCGGAATTGAACAACGAGCCGTCAGTTGCCACGCCATGGCTCTACGATTTTGCCAGGCAGCCCTATAAAACGCAGGACACGGTTCGCACCGTGCTGGAGCGTTACTGGAAAAATGCACCCGATGGCATTCCAGGCAACGACGACCTGGGCGAGATGTCGTCTTGGTACGTGTGGTCAGCGCTGGGTCTTTATCCGGAAATTCCGGGCCGAGCGGAATTGCTGGTAAGCAGCCCGCTGTTTCCACATGCCGCGATTCATCGCGAGGGTGGCGACGTAGTGATTGAAGCGCCGAACGCCTCGTCAGAGAACCGTTTCATCCATGCCTTGTCGGTAGACGGGCATGCCTATGCGAAGCCGTGGTTGCCGGCGAGTTTTGCCGAGCACGGCGGAAAGTTGCATGTGGAACTTCAACATTCCATCGACAGCGCTTGGGGTAGCAAACCGGCAAACGCGCCGCCTTCTTTTTCAACCTCGGGAAGTTGAGTCGGAAGGCGTTTTTTTTGACAAGCATTTGGATCGATTGAAAGGCGGAGCAATCGATCGGGGAGTCAAGGAGCACGTAGCCCGGAACGGTAGGGGAAGCACAGCAGTAACTCAGTACGGGGTGCGGTTGATAGGGAGCGTCTGGGGCGTCGTCGTATTGCGGCGCATTCACTGTGACGTGAAGGGAGGGATCAACATAATGAAGACCCAATGGGTATGCGTACTCGCGACATCGCTGTTGGCTTGTTCGATTGCACAGGCGCTCGCACAGGACGCTGCGCCACCGCAGCAGCAAAACCCCACAACAGACAGTTCCAATAGCAACCAGCAAAACAGCAATCAGGAATCTTCCAAGACTAAACCCAAGAAACTCCAGGCCGTGCAGGTCACCGGCTCGCTGATTCCCAAGCCGCAGGTCGAAGGTCCCACGCCGGTCACCACCATTACCGCCCAGGACATCGAAAAGCAGGGCTTTGTGGATACCTACGATGCCTTGCGTTCGCTCCCCGTCGCTAACGGTTCGGTGCAGGATCCGCAGTTCACTGGCGGTTTCACGCCGGCAGCCAAGACGATCAGCCTGTTCGGCTTGAGTCCGGATTTCACTCTGACCTTGCTCAACGGCAGGCCCATGGCCAGCTATCCGCTGGCCTATAACGGCAGTACCAACATTACGGACATCGCCAATATTCCGGTTGGACTGATCGATCGCATCGATGTGCTGACGGGCGGTGCGTCTTCCATCTACGGTTCGGCGGCAATCGCGGGTGTGGTCAACATCGTGCTGAAGGATCACATTGAGGGCACGCACGTCGCCTTTCGCTATGGCGATTACTCCAATGGCGGCGGCGCCAGCAAGCGTTTACAGATCAGCTCCGGGCATACCTGGGGCAATCTGGAGGTGAGCGGCGGCGTGCAGCTGTCGAAGCAAAATCCCATCTGGGCCTACCAGCGTGGCTACATCAGTTCCTACAATGACGATCCCGATCCGAGCGGCCGCGTCAACTCTCGCACCTTTCTGCGTTTGAACTCTGGCATTGATCAATACATCGATCCAGGTGCCGCGACGTGCGCCCCTCTGAGTTACCTGTATGGCGGCAGCACCACCTACAGCTATCGCCCGGGCCTGGGTTATTACTGCGGCAGCCCGAAGAACGTCAGTTACGCCACGCTTTCCAATAACGAAACCGATGCCAATGGCCTTCTGCAATTGCGCTATCACATCAACGACCACACCACGCTGTATGCGGATACGCTGTACAGCTACAGCAACCCTACTTACGTGGGCGGAAGCCCGTTCTGGAACAACACATTCTACGACCAAACCACCGGACGATATGAAGAATGGCAACGTATCTTCGCGCCGGAGGAAGCCGGTTCCGATGCGGGTGAGCAGCATGTGTTCACCAAGACGTACAACGTCAGCATCGGTGTACGCGGCGAGCTGTTCGATGATTGGAACTACGACGCCTACTACAACCGGTCGCAGACCGACTTGGTGCGCAAGTCACGTGATTTCCTTGCCAACAACGGTGTCGATCAGTATTACCTCGGGCCGCAACTGGGCGTCGATTCAAACGGCTATTCGATCTATGCGCCGAACCTCAACCGTTTATATCAGCCGATTACGCCCGCGCTATACAACGCGTTTACGGCTGTCGACCGCGCCGCTTCCACCTCCTGGACGCAAAACGAAACGTTCACCGCCAATACCACCAGCTTGTTCTCCTTGCCAGCAGGTGACGTTGGCGCCGCTGTGATTGCGCAAACCAGCAACCAGCGTTTCTCCAATGCCTCCGCCAGTCCACTCGCTGCGGAAGGCTATTTCCGCGGCATCGGAGGCACCACGACGGCGGGCGGTGCGAGCAGCCAGTTTGCTTTCGGCGGCGAATTGCAGGTGCCCTTGCTCAAGCAGCTCACGGCCGACGTGTCGGCGCGCTTCGATAAGTTCGATTACGGTAACCGGGGACATGGCCGGCCCACCTACAAACTTGGCCTGGAATACCGGCCGTTCGATACGCTGTTGATTCGTGGCAGCTATGCCACGGCGTTCCGCGCACCCGATCTGTTCTACTTGTTCTCCGCGCACAGCAGCGGTTACAGCACCAATACGGATTACTACAAGTGTCGCCTCGCCGGCTACAACTCGGCCACGTACGGTCAGTGTCCGTACAACGGCTTGTCGATTCTTGCCGTGACGTCGGGCAATACGGGATTGATGGACATCACCGCTAAAACCTTCACCGCCGGCTTCGTCTGGTCCACGTCGGACAACCGCCTGAGCTGGTCGGTGGACTACGACGCGATCCGCGTCAGCAACGAAGTGGTGACGCTGAGTACCGATCAAATCCTGCAGGAGGAGGCCAACTGCCGGCTCGGCGTGTCGGATAGCGGGCAGCAGACATACGACATCAACTCGCCGACCTGCCAACAGGTGCTGGCCGAGGTGCAGCGTTATCCGGCTTCCGATCCGGTGAATGCCAATACTGTGAAGCAGGTGAATACCTATCCCATCAACGTGGCTTCGGAGCATCAAACCGGTATTCAGTCCAGCGTGAAATATCGGCTGGAAACCGGGCGTTTCGGTTCGTTCCTGTTTGGCCTCGATTATTACGACGAGCTCAAGCACACCTATCAACAAAAGGCGGGCGATCCGGTGCTCAATTACCTGTGCTGTGGCAACAACGATGAGTTCAAGAGTCGCGTGAGCGGCACGATAACCTGGAACATCGGCAACTGGAGCAGCACCCTGTATGGTCTGCGGGACGGCACCACTTGGAACTACGCCGGTACCCGGCCGAACATCGGCCCCTGGATCACCTTCAACGGTAGCGTGGGCTACAAGGTGACACCCAAGACCACCGTTTCGCTAACCGCCAACAATATCTTCAACAAGCATCCGCCGACGGATACCACCAACAGCAGTTGGCCGTATTTCGACCAGTTTGATTACAACGCCCTGGGGCGTTCCGTGTACCTGGATGTGGGTTTCGATCTGGGTATCTGATGAGTGGCGTGGTGCCGTACGATGCGTGCGGCACTACGCGACATTTGCGAGGTAACACATGTTTCAGAAGAACTTGGTAACAATCGCGGTGGCTGTCTTCGGTTTCGTCGTGTGCGACATGGCGCATGCCCAGCAGCACAATACAATCACTGCGGAAGAAAAGGCGCAGGGCTGGCAACTGTTGTTTGACGGCCAAAGCCTCGGCGGCTGGCATTCCTACCTGGAAAAGGCACCGGGCAAGGATTGGAAGGTGAGCGATGGCGCGATCCTGCTGGAAAAGCAACCCAGCGACCCGGAGGCGGATTTCCAGGACCTGGTCACCGATGCTGAATTCGCTAATTTCGACTTGAAGCTATCGTGGAAAATGAGCCCCTGCGCAGACAGCGGCGTGATGTTCTACGTGCACGAATCACCTAAATATCGCTACACCTTCGAAACCGGTCCGGAAATGCAGATTGCGGACCTTGCATGCACCAAGCCCGATAGTCGTGTTCTATATGAGCGATCCGGCGATCTGTTCGACTTGATTTCCTCGGACGTGGAATGGGTGAACGAGTCACCGCAGTGGAACGACTTCGAGATCATTGCCGACCATGGACACGTGCAGTTCTTCCAGAACGGTCACAAGGTGGTCGACACGCAGTTGTGGAACGATGACTGGAAGCGCCTGGTGGCGCGCACTAAATTCAAGGCGTGGCCTGATTTCGCAACGTTCCACGAAGGGCATGTTTCGTTGCAAGGCACTGAGGACAAGGGTGTAACGCCGATACGGTTGTGGTTTAGGGATATCAAGATTAGGAAGTTGTAGGTATTGTTGGATTCGCGATGGACCTACGTTCTTGTTGAGATGCCTTGTTTTGCCCGGCCGTCATTCCCGCTTTCGCGGGAATGACGGCATGAGGTCTGATGGAAGAATCGTCGCGAGCAAAGGATATGGAACTCTCGCGCGGACCTCGCGGTCTGCTGCCAAACAATGGGGAGATTCAAACGTGAAGGTTTCGGCACCGCTTTCCTTCGTCCTGACCATGGCGCTTGCAAGCAGCATCAACGCAGCCCAGTCATCGCCACCGGCAACCTCATCCGCGACCGAAGCACCCGCCGAATCCGTAGGCGTGATGGACAACCCCTGCTCCGCACTCCTGCCGCCACCCGAGGTCCCAGCCGGTCCTGCGCTAAGGAATCGTTCCTCACAGGCCGCCATCGCCGCTGCATCCAAAGCCTGGGAAGACCAGCGCATGCACTACGACTTCGGCAGCCTTTGCAGCTATCGCGAAGCGAACGTCAAGCTGGCGCCGGCCTCTGATCATCGTGTCGTGTTCATGGGCGATTCCATCACGCAATCATGGATCGATGCGGATCCGGGTCTTTTTACCAACGATGTAATCGACCGCGGCGTCAGCGGGCAGACCACGCCGCAGATGCTGGTGCGTTTTCGCGTGGACGTAATCGATCTGCATCCGGCCGTGGTGCACATTCTTGCCGGCACCAACGACATTGCCGGCAATACCGGCCCGACCTCGATCGAAACGATCGAGAGCAACATTAAGAGCATGGTGGAGCTGGCACAGGCCCATCACATCCGCGTGATTCTTGCCACGATCACGCCCGTGGCCAGCTACCCCTGGAGGCGGTCCATCCAGCCTGTCGAAACCATTCGCACGCTCAACGACTGGATCAAGTCGTACGCGAAGGACAATGGTCTGGTCTACGTCGACTATTTCTCGTCGCTGGACGATGGTCATCGCGGCTTCATCGCCAAGCTGGCGATTGATGGCGTACATCCCAACCCGGATGGATATGCGGTGATGGACAAGCTGGCGAAGCAGGCGATCAAGCAGGCGTTGTCTTCGGCGCCTTGATGTCTGCAGTAGCGAAATTCTCGCTTCTTCCTACGAGATTTGTAAGAGCTTGCCTCACTGTCGTCGTCCCGGCTTTCGCCGGGACGACGGATCTGAGGTTTTTTTCCAGACCCTACGCGGAGTAGGGGTGAGCTAGTGGCGCCTTTATTGAAGCGTATACGTCAGCGTGCCATAACCAAGCTGATCGAAACCTCCGCTGTTCGGCCCGTAATTTCCGCCACCGCCTTCCGGCCTGACTTTTTCTGCGTACGTCTGAATATGCGGTGCTTTGAGCTTCTTCAGCACGACGTAGTGGTTGTAAAGCAGTTCCCAGATCGGCCGCCCGTTCCCGCGTGCCGCGGAAGAAATCTCGGTTTGGGTGACGTCGCTGTTCGTGTACGTGGTGTAGGGTACGTTTTCGCCAAGATTGTATTGAGCGACATATTCGGCGCCGCGTAGCACGCGATTGTCGTCGTAGCCAAACAGGTCATCGCCTTGGTTCCATGCCATCTGGCAGATAGCGCCAAGCAGTGCGATATCGAGCATGCTGTGACCTTGGTCGCGTCCGCTTTCCTGCACTTGTCCGAGTCCATCCGGATAGAGCTTCCAGACGGCATGCTCGATGGAGCCATTACCCTGACCATGCTTGAAATACATCACGGCCTCGTCGTAGATGTCGCGACGATCGGTGAGCACACCTACGGCCATCATCGACGCCATGTTGGCCAAGTCCCAATTGGCCCAGTAGTGGTCGATTTTGGCGCCGTTGTGCCGGGTCAGGAAATCATGGTTCATCGGGTAGAACACTGTGAGCATCATGGCCTGGAAACGCTGGAATTCCGGACGCTTCCAATTGCGATAGGTACGGAGGATCTCGGCGGCGTTCGCCATTTCGTATCCGTAGATGCCCGATGCCAGGAAGCGATCCGAGCTGCCGTCGATCGAGGTCAAGCTGTTTGACCATGCATTCAAGATCGCCACGGCCTTGTCCGCGTAGGCATCGTCACCGGATATCTTCCAGCGCAGTGCCAGCGCATAGGCTGCGGCGGCGTCATTGAATAGCGCGGCATAGTTTTCATGATGGACATGATCTGAGCCGCGATAGACGATCGCTTGCGCATTCGGTTTTGAGTCGAGCGAAGCGTGTCGATTGGCAGTCAGGATCTGCCAACTCTGCATCCAGGGTTGACGGTTTTGCATCACGTTCTTTTTCATGCGATCGAAATCGCTTTCGGTATGCAGCAAACCTGGATGCACGAAGCCTTGCGACGAGTGATTAGCAGCGTCTGCAGTGGCGTGTGGCTTTGATGCTGTACGGCTATCGTTGGGCGCGGACATCGCATAGCCGGAAAAACCGGTAGCGGCACCGAGCAAGCCGATAAGGCAGAACGAAAGATGGTGACGACTGAAACGCATGGGACGCTCGGCTCCAAAAAAATGCAAAGGCGGATGAATGCACGCCGCGCATCATACTCAGGAGTTGGCTTGTCATGCTGCGCGAAGTTCGTCCTGAAAAGACATGCCCTTGAGCTGTGATAATTGCTTCGTGCTGTGCACGGTATAACCAGTCTATGGCCCTGCTGTGAAATATCGATTTCACGAGCACTAATTCAGCCAAATAGTCTCTTCAGGTACGTTCGGGAGTGCCGGCGGGCCATCGGAAATACGCTGTAAGCCGCATTTTTTCCAGTTTCAAACGCCATTCCCGTGTCCGTCCCGTAAGGACAGATAATGGGCCGCTTGACCACATGGTGACGCCCATCACATTTATCTACGATGGCGCCGTAATCTGTACTGGGTACATGGATGCCAACGGCGCCATGGACGTCCTTTTTGAAAATGATATGTGTTGATGCGTAAAGCATCAGCACCGGCCGAATCACGCCGACGTTTCTCTAAACGCCTTGCATAAGGATTTCCGCACGGATGTACGCGCCATATACCGGCGCGTGAAAACCGTGCGCCCCTAAGTTGCAGCTGCGCGAGTCCGTCGAGGTCTCCGAATATGAAAGTGAAAATGATTTTGTCGAACCATTATCTCCGCGCGTTAAGCGTTGCGGTTGGTTTATTGACTGCCGTAAACCAAAACGCACTGGCGGCGACGACCAATAGCGTTGCGGTAGGTAATAGCGCAAAGGCCACCAACAATTACGACGTGGCCATTGGTGCCGGCGCCGTCTCGGCCGGCGACGGATCGGCGATAAATATGGCCACGGCGATCGGTTCCGGTGCGCAAGCCAACAATGCCGGGGCGATCGCTATCGGTGATGCATGGGCCAGCGGCGCACGCGCGTCGGGGCGCGATGCCATTGCCATCGGAACGGCGACGACGGCGTCCGGACAAAGTTCGGTGGCCTTGGGCGTGGCGGCTACGGCTACGGCGACAAATACGACGGCCATCGGCAACGCATCGCTGGCACAGGCAGCTTCCACCGTGGCAATCGGTGACGGTAATACGGTGTCGTCAAGCGCGGGTACGGGTTCGATCGCCGGAGGACACAATTCGCAGGTGAAAGGGGGAACAGGGGCGGTGGCGCTGGGCGAAAGCCAGACCGCCAACGGCAACGGTGCGGTGGCGATCGGTGATCCGAATTCGGCTGCCGGTACCGGTGCGGTGGCAGTGGGCGCGAACAATACGGCCAATGGCAGTGGCGCGGTGGCGATTGGAAACACGAACGTCGCCAATGGCCAAGGCGCGGTGGCGCTGGGCAATGCATCGAATGCTACGGGCGCGAGTGCGTTTGCGGTCGGCGTCAGCGCATCGGCATCGGCTACGAATGCCATGGCCATAGGCAACAAGAGCAACAGCAGCGGTGCTAGCGCCGTCGCCGTGGGTGATACCTCAAGCGCCAGCAACGTCGATGCGACTGCCGTGGGCTTCAACGCCAACGCCAGCGGTCGCAATGCGCTGGCGCTCGGTGCCAACGCTACGGCGAGTGGCTCGTTAAGCACCGATGGCAATCCCGCCAACGGCTTTGCGGTAGCGATCGGACCAAGAGCCAACGGCGCGGGCAGCTCGTCTACGGCGATCGGTGGCAATTCGCTCGCTTCGGGCACCAAGGCGCTTGCTTTGGGCGACACGGCTACGTCGACGGCAACCAAGTCCATCGCCATCGGTGCGAACGCCAATTCGACCGCTAACGGTGCGGTAGCCATCGGCGTGGTTTCCAATGCTTCGAAGGCGAGTGCGGTCGCTATTGGTAACGGGGCATCGGCAACGGCTAACACGGGCGATGTGGCACTGGGTTCGGGTTCGACCACTGCGACGGTAGTTGGTACGAACAGCATGACGGTGGGCGGCAACAACTATGCAGTAGCTGGTACGAGCCCGACCAGCACAGTGAGTGTGGGAGCTTCCGGCAGCGAGCGAACTATCACCAACGTGGCGGCCGGTCGTGTGAGTGCAGCGAGCACCGATGCCGTGAACGGATCGGAGCTGTACGCGACCAACCAGGCCATTACCAGCGTCGTCAGTCAGATGAGCAACCTGGGCGGCCAGGTGACGGGGCTGGGCAGCCTGGTGAGCAACCTAGGCAACAGCGTTGCGTTGGGCTTGGGCGGCGGCAGCGCATACGACGCTGCTACCGGCGTGTTGACCACAAGCCTCAGCTACGGCGGCAATACGTATGCCTCGGTGCAAAGCGTGCTGAACCAGATCAACAGCTCGGTCGATGGTGCGATCCAGCAGGCGAGCGCCAATGCGACGGCCATTCAGAACTTGAGCAACACGGTCAGCAGCGTTTCGGCTAAGCAAGCCACCACGGGCAAGTATGTGCAGACCAACTCCACCGGCGCAGGCAGTTCCGCCACGGGCAGTGATGCCATTGCACATGGACCGGCGGCTTCGGCGTCTGGCGACAACAGCCTCGCCGTGGGCAGCGGCAGTACGTCTTCGTCTACGGGCAGCGTCGCCATTGGCGCGAATGCCACGTCGACGGGTACCAATTCGGTAGCGATCGGTGCTGGTTCCACCGATAGCGGTCAATCGAACGTCGTGTCGGTGGGAAGCACCACACAGCAGCGTCGCGTGACGAACGTGGCGGATGGTACTGCCGCCGCCGATGCAGTTAACGTCAGCCAGCTCAATGCCGCGCAGGCGGCTTCCGTTCAATACGACAAGAACAGCGATGGCAGCGTCGATTACGGCAGTGTCACGCTCGGTTCCAGCGATACGCCCACGCAAATCCACAACGTTGCCAATGGCACGGCGTCGAGCGATGCGGCCAACGTCGGTCAGTTGAACACGGGCGTGCGGACTGCCGAGAGCTGGGCGAAGAACTACATCGATCAGAAATTGCAGGGCATCGACCAGAATCTCAATACCGTGTCATTGCGGGCCAATGCGGGGGTCGCCTCGGCGATGGCGATGGCGGGTCTGCCGCAGGCATATCAGCCGAATCAGAATGCAGCGGCCGTAGCGTTCGGCGCGTTTCATGGCCAGACTGGTATGGCGGTTGGAGTGTCAACGGTTTCGGAAAGTGGGCGCTGGGTTTACAAGCTAAACATGAGCGGCAACACACGTGGCGATGTCGGTGCAAGCGTGGGCGCGGCAGTCACTTGGTAAGCGTGTTGTCGCTGCTCTACACTCGCGTAACGTTCACCACCCACGGAGAGGTCTGTATGAAGAACCTGTTTATCGCCATGGCATTGCTGTCCGCGACGTTCGTTGCGCATGCGTCTTGCGATGACGTGAAGTCCAGCATCGACGCCAAGATCAAAGCCAACAACGTATCGAACTACACGCTGGAAGTAGTTTCGAAAGATCAGGCCGGCGACGGCAAAGTGGTCGGTCAGTGCAGTGGCGACAAGGTCATCGTCTATACGCGTGGAGCGGCGAAGAGCGCCGACAAGACCGATGCTGCCGCGGCACCTGCGTCTTCGTCATCCAGCGGGCAGTAAGCGCAAGATCCGACAGTCATTGGGGCGCCACATGGCGCCCCATTTTTTTTGCAGCACGTAGCCGGTACGTCGCCATAAAAGTCAGTTTCCTCATGGCCGTCATTCCCGCGAAAGCGGGAATCCATTTTCAATGTATGCATCAGAGCAAGATGGATTCCCGCTTTCGCGGGAATGACGGCTCAAGGAAATGAGGGCCTTTTCGCAAAGATGCAGTCGGCAGCAGTGGGCTACCGGTATTCCTTCACGATATCCAGCAATGGCTGCAGGTGTGCTTCGAAGTGTTTCCAGCGCGCCACGGAAGACTTGTACACCGGACGCCGTACCTGCGCGGCGCTGGCGGTTTTGACCACACGCTGGTTTTCGTGGAAGCTCAAACAGCCCGGATCCCACGGCAGCCCTACGTAATCGAGCAGCCGGCGTGCCTGGCCCTCGGTATCGGCCACCATGTCTTCGTAGCGAAGTTCCAGTATCGAACCGGGCGGCAGCACGTTCTGCCAATGCTTCATCAGCTCGATGTAGCGCACGTAATAGCGTCCGACTTCGCCGAGGTCATAGGTGAAGTCCAGATTGTTCCTGGAAAACAGCGTTGCGTAGCAAGAGAAGCACGAATCCATGGGATCGCGCATGGCGTGGATGATCTTCGCGCTGGGCAGCATCAGATGGATCATGCCCACGTGCGCGAAGTTGGCCATCATCTTGTCAGTGATGCGCGTGGCATGCGGTGCCAGTTTCCACACGTTATCGGTATACGCCTCGCCCAGGCGCAACAGTTGTTCCGCCGTCATGCGGGCGGCCACTTCCGGATAGGCTTCGACCGGTGTGCCGGCTTCGGTGGCCAGTGCGAAGAGCATGTTTTCCAGATCGGGCAATTCACCGGCGCCATACACGTCGGGATGCGTGGAAAGAATCTGCTCGATCAGCGAGGTGCCCGAGCGCGGCATACCCACGATGAAGATTGGCGCCTTGCCCGAAGAAGAGGGGGCTGGACGGCTCGCGAAGAAACGCGCGTCGAAGGTTGCGCGTAGATTGTCGATCAGCGCAATCTTGGCGGCTTCATTTGGTGCAAGCTGGGTGTATTTCAGGCCACTGCCTTGTGCGTAGGCGTCGAACGCGTCGTCGTAGTGACCCAGATCCTCGCGCATTTTGCCTAACGAGAACCAATAGCGGATACGCATGTGTTCCGACAGGGAAGGGAGCTTGAACGCGAGTTTTTCCAGCCTTGCAGGTTCCGTATGCGCCGGCGTGAAGCTGCGCAGCGATGCAAGATTGCAATAGGCCTCGACCGACTCCGGATCGATGCCCAAGGCGGTTTCGAAATAGCCGCGTGCTTCATCCAGCCGGCCTTGCCTGCGGATGCTTCGTCCGAGGTTGTTGCAAGCTTCCGCGTAATCGGTCTTCAGCTCGAATGCGCGACGATAGTGCTGTTCGGCTTCGGCATAGCGTTCCTGCACGTACATCAGCCCACCGAAATCGAAGTACGCCCTGGCGAACTGATCGTTAAGCAGAATGGCGCGCTGGTAGCTAGCTTCAGCTTCGGCGAACTGGCCAAGTTCCCGCAACGCGTTGCCGAGATTGGCATGCGCTTCGGCATCGTTCGGCACGAGTACGATGGCACGGCGAAAACTTTCTGCGGCTTCCGTTAGGCGAGTTTGCCCGTATAGCACTACGCCTAACGCGTTGTGGATGGGCGGACTGTTCGGATGCGCGAGCAGCGCTTTGCGCAAATGCGGTTCAGCTTCCACGTATCGATGCGCACTCATCAGAGTAAAGCCGAGGTTCGCATGTGCCTCGCTGAAGTCCGGCTGGATGGCGAGCACGCTGCGATAGGCATCGATCGCTTCATCCAGGCGACTCTGCACTGCAAGCGCATTGCCCAGCTTGAAATGTGCATTGGTAAAATCCGGCTTGATGCTGCGGGAAAGGTGATAGCTTTCCGCGGCCAATTCCGGTTGCCGCGTCGCCATCAGGCTTTCGCCGAGCACGTAATGCGCGACAGCATCCCACGGCGAAAGCGTTACCGCTTGTCGTTGCGCATCGACCGACTCGGCGAATCGACCCTGCGCATGCAGCGCTGCACCAAGCGCTTGCCAGATGGCGCCATGAGAAGGATGGATATCAAGGAGCCTGCGCGCCATGGCCTCAGCCTGGACGGGCTGTCGCTGTCTGATCAGACCGACCAGCATTTCGATATCCCGCTTGTCGGGCGTGTTGCTTGTGCTTGACGTGGCTTTTTGTGACATGGATCTAGGCACCGTCTTAGTGATGGGTGTAACGGAGCTGGCGATCGGGCGCGAGTGCAGGAACAAAGAAACGTGCGCCTGGCTGCGATGGCATGAAGCGTGTATGCCATCGTGGGGCTTACGTATCGCTTACGTTAGCGCAAATTATGCTGCTGCGTTTGAAGCAGTGCGCAAAAAACGCCTCACATCATCAAACTTTCACGCACCTCTTCGGTATAAGAAGCGCGCCATGCAAGCGGAGCTTGTCGGAAACGGAATACAGGGGACTCAACCTTACGGCACGGAACTAGCACATCGTCACCGGCAAGGCATGGCATATATCAGCGACCGTTCGTGCCCAACCACGGATCAAGCCAGGCTCACGCCTGCGTACTTGGGGAGATTGGACTATGCATTTTTCTTCTGGAAACAAGCTGTCGCGTTTCAAGCACACTTTGCCGGCGTTGTTGATTGCCGGTGCATTGGCAATGGGAACACAAAGCAGTCAAGCGAGTGCTACGCACGGCGCTTTTTCTTTGCTGACGCAGGGTCACGTGCCGGCCGTCATTCACTCCGGCCAGGCCGTTAGCGCGAAAGTGCTGGAGACCAACAAGCAGCTTAAGCTCGGCCTGGTATTGCCACTGCGCAACGAAAGCGAGTTGGATAGCCTGATTGCGCAGCTCTACGATCCCAGCAGTTCGCTTTACCATCATTACCTGAGTTCGAAGGAATTCACCACGCGTTTCGAGCCGAGCCAGGCTGATTACGACAAAGTGGTGGCGTGGGCGAAGGCCAACCATTTAACGGTGACCGCCACCACGGCCAACCGTCATATCGTCGACGTGCAGGGCAGCGTGAATGACGTCAATCGTGCCTTGCATGTAACGATGCGCCAATACCAGCATCCGACGGAAAATCGCCTGTTCTTCGCACCGGATCGTGAGCCAACGCTCGATCTTGGCGTGCAACTGCTGCACGTCAACGGCCTGGACAACTACGTGCGACCGTTCACGCACATGCGCCGTCATCCTGCCTCGGCACAGGCGGTGATTGCGCATGCCAGCGGTTCGGGCCCCAGCGGCAATTACCTGCCCAGCGACATTCGCGCTGCTTATTACGGTTCCGGCTCGTTGACCGGTGCCGGTCAGACCGCGGCCATCTTTTCGTATGACGGTTATCAGAGCAGCGACTTGAGTGGCTACTACTCTGCAACCGGCGCAAGCGATCCTGGCGTGCCGGTGAACAACGTGCTGGTGAATGGTTTCAATGGTGCATGCACCAATCCGAGCACGGGTTCGAGTTCGTGCAGCGACGGTGAGCAGATCCTGGATATCGCCAACCTGGCTGGCATGGCACCGGGCCTTACGCAGATTTTGTTCTACGAAGGCAGCAGTGCCGGTGACATCCTCAATCAGATGGCCAGCGACGACACCGCCTCGGTGATTTCCAGTTCCTGGGGCGGCGGCGATTTCGGCAGCAGCGACGATTCCATTTACAAGCAATTCCAGGCGCAGGGCCAGACCTTCGTGAATGCAAGCGGCGATGCGGGCTCGTACACCACCAGCAATTGGGCTGCGCCTTCGCTGGATCCGTACATTACCGATGTCGGCGCCACCGATCTCACCACCAATGGTGCCGGCGGTTCGTGGGCATCGGAAACCGCGTGGGCAGATAGCAGCGGCGGTTATCTTTCGTCGGCCGGTTATGCGATCCCGAGCTATCAGCAGTTGAGCGGCGTGATTAACAGCACCAATAAAGGATCGACCCAATATCGCAACGATCCGGATATTGCGCTGGAAGGCAATTTCGACAATCCCACTTACAGCAACGGCCAGCTGGAAACCGGTGTAGGCGGCACCAGCTATGCGGCACCTCGTTTGGCCGGCGTGATTGCGCTGGCCAATCAGCAAGCCGCAGCGAATGGCGTGGGCAATATCGGGTTCCTCAATACCGCGCTCTACAACTTCGGCGTGGGTTCGAACTACCACAGCTACTTCCACGACATCACCAGCGGCAGCAACGGCGGCTTCAAGGCCGTGGCCGGTTTCGACCTGGTGACTGGCTGGGGTAGTCCGATCGGGCCGGCCTTCATTTCGGCCCTGGTGGGAACCAAGTAAAACGCTGGGATTTTTTTAGCCTGTCGAACGTGGCTCCCTCCCTTGTAAGCAGGGGAGGGAGCCATGCGATGTATAGTTGCCGGATACGCGTTTCGCATTTCATCGCACCGGCTTCTTTATGGACAACCCCTCCCGTTCCGAACGCACCCGCCAGGCGGTGATCCAGGCAGCGCTCACTATCATCGCCCGCGATGGTCCGGGGCGGCTTACTTTCGACGCAATAGCGCGCGAAAGCGGGCTCAGCAAGGGTGGGGTGATGCATCAGTTTCCCAGCAAAGTTGATGTGCTGAGGGCTTTGCTGGAACACCAGATCAAGTATTTCGATGATGCTTCGCCGGTTGCCGCGTCGAAGGGGAATACCGCTCAACATAAAACCGCTCTGATGGAACAAATAGCACAGATCAGGGAAGTTTCGCACCAGCCATATTCCATAGCTCACGCCATCGTGGCCGCGCTGGTGGAAGAGCCGGAGCTGCTTGCGTTGAGCCGAGAAACCGCCCGTAATCGCGTCGAACGCATCAAGGCCGAAGCGGTCGATCCGGAGCTGGCGCTACTACGCTGGTCGGCTGCCCAGGGCTTACTGCTTTCGGCAATGTTTGGAACCAGTCCGTTTTCCGAGACGGAGCGTGAACGCCTGTTTCGTCGCTTGATGGACGATGACAAATGGACGGCTTTGGCGCATGCGAAGGCGACTGCCAAGAAGTCATCGCGCGCCGCACCTTCGTCCAAAAAGAAGGCTTCTGGCAAGCATTGAGGCATGGTTATAAGTCGCTGTCGTAAAAGGCTTTTCTATTGACTCCTTGCGATCACCGCTATAGGGTGATCGCGTCGATCTGAGCGACGCAAGCTATGAATCCGCAGCACTGGCTCGACCTGGTGGTTACGCATCTCAACGTTCCGGTGGGGAATATCCTCACGGCGGATCAACTGGCGCTCGCTTTGCGAAAGGGCTCAGTGGCTCCGTTATCGGACTCCCCACATGCCGCTGCACTGATCAGTGGTCTATTCGCCGAACTGTCGCCTCAGTTGATCCTTCATGCAGCCGCGGAAGCCAAGGCCGACCTCGCGCATGTGGAGCAGCTCTATCGAGAATCCCTGGCTGCATCCATGCCTCGGGTGGCTAGCTGGGAACACGCCGTCGAGCATATGTTGTGAGTGAGATTTCGGTCGAGGAACTCGCCAAGTTCCGTGCTGCGGGTAGCTGGCGCGTGCTGGAAGCAGTGGCCAGGCGCATTGTGGCTGACATCTCGCAAAAGAGCGGTCGTGATTTTAAGCCTCTACTTGGAGGGGGCACCCGACTCATGCTCACGTTGAATCACCGCATGAGTCACGATATCGATCTTTTCTTCACCGATGCTCAATGGATCGGATATCTGACGCCGCGCCTGAACGATCACGTGGAGGCGTTGACTGCCGATTACGAGGAAGCAGCCGATTATCTCAAGCTGCGTTTTCCTGAAGGGGAGATCGACTTCATCGTCCGTACGCGGCTGCTGGACTTGCCTCCTGAGTCCGAGCCCGATACGGCGTTCGCGCTAGACCCCATGGCAGAAGTATTGGCGAAGAAGCTGTTTTTTCGTGGGGCGACGCTCACGCCTCGCGACCTTTTCGATTGGTGGGCAATCGAAACCATGCGGCCGGATGTCATCCCTGTTGCTGGCATGGGCAAGTTGCTGGAGAAACGCGCCGATGGCATCCGTCTGGCGCTGGATAGCATCGGCCACTCGTCGCGGGCAATGATGCTTTGGCACGCCATCTTGGCGCCTTCGCTTCCCGATTTCGGTAGGACGATCGATTGGGCCAAGAAGCAGTTGGATATCTATCTGGAGCGTGGCGACGAAGCACACCGGCGTTTGCCTGGTGCTGCTGAATCATGAGTGAGTAGGTTGGGGTGAGCGAATGCGAACCCCAACGTACGATAGCTTCCATCCATCGCGATGTTGGGGTTGTCACCCCAACCTACCGGGCTCTGCACGTCATGCGTTTGGCGACATAGCTTCGTATGGAGCAGCTAATTTTGCCCGCCGCGTTGGTGTTAAATAAAAACCGACCAGACGGTTTGCAAATGGAAAGAGCTGCTGTTAGCCTGGGTCCCGCGTAAGTACAGGCGTGGCTGCGGCCTTTCCCTTGGCAGCAGGCGCCGCCCCCAACACGGAGACCCCATGAACAAGTCGACCAACAGGCGGCTATGGCTAGCTGCTGCCGTTTGCGTAGCTATGACCGGCTGCGCCAGTGTGAAGCCGATTCCTTATTCCGGCATCGCATCATCCTCGTATCTGAGCCCCGACTCACACAACAGCCGCGTGCCGTATCGCTATGACACGCCGGTGAGCTGGCGCTCATACCGGAAAATCATGCTGGAGCCAGTGGCGGTGTATCGGGGCGCCGACAACCAGTTCGGCAGTATGAGCGAGGAAGACAAGAACGCGCTTGCCAGCTACATGCAGACCAAGTTCGCGGAGAAACTGGGTACGCGCTTTGAACTGGTGAACGAGCCGGGCCCCGGTACCTTGCAGATCAAGCTGACGCTCACCGGCGCGAAAACCACCACGCCTGTGCTCGGCACGTTTACGAAGTTCGACATCGGTGGCGGCATGTACAACAGCGTGCAGGCCATTCGCGGCAAGGAAGGCATGATGAACGGCTCGGTGATCTACTCGGTGGAAATCTACGATGCGTTGTCGCGGCAATTGCTCAGTGCTTACGTCACCAAGCAGTATCCGAATGCGATGAACGTGGGCGCCAGTTTCGGTGCATTGAAGGCGGCACGCGTCGGCATCGACAAAGGTGCAGATGCGCTGGCCGAGCAATTGAGCAGTGATGCTGCACCGATGGACGGTATTACCAGGTCACATTGAGCCTGGCCCTGCACGTTGCTCGTTTTCGTGTTTTGCATGGGGCGTAGGCGACGAACGGGCGCATGTCCACGCCGACGACGTCGGCGTGGTAGCCGCAATTCTGCGGTGAGTCCCACAGCTTATTCGCGATAATCCGCACCGGATGCATGCACAAGTTCACCCATGTTCGGCAAGCGATACACCGCCACCTTGGGATTGCCTACGCCGATCACCGCATTGCGGTACCAGGCATCGGTCTTTCGAAGCCGTCATCCGCAAAGCGGAACATCAGGCATGCGTCTGCCGCGTCTTTAGCCCGAAGTGCCGCACCACCCGCTGCACTAGCGGTATCGGTGGCAGGACTTCGTTGACCGGTTCTATGGCAACGTCTTGGCTGCCATCGTCCAGCTTCAGTGCGCCGCTTGCTTGCATTGCCCAGCAGAATGCATGGGCCGTTTCGCTGGAAACGCCGCAATGCTCAGCCAGTTGTTCCACGTGCCAACCCTTGCGGTAAAGCGCAGAAGACAAGCGCCGTGCTTCTTTGTTGTCCGGAAAGGCAATGAGATCGGGCCAAAGTTTGAGCCGATAAGCTGCATCGCTGATCGGAGCAAGCTTGGACCGATGATGATGACAGGCGGAAACGAGGAAGTTGTCCAGGCTTTCCGAAACCAATCCCTCGTATTGATATTCGCAGGGTGCTGTGATCGACACACTGGCCCAGGACGCATCGAGCAGTTGCAGTTTCGCCACTTCGAGTTCGTCCCTCGAACTGGCATAAATCCGCCGCGTGCCCTGGCGAAGCACCACGGAAATGGTTCCGTTGCTGGCCATCACTTCGTGCCCGTTACCACCTTGCACCAGGCAAATGCCGAGCAAACCTTGCAGTGCGCCATCCTGGTCGGATGACGTAGCAAGCATATTCTCCAGCGTCTTGGCGATGGCCGATGCCGTGGCGTGTTTGTCGATGCGCGTACCGGCAGGATGTTCGATGTATTGATCCTTGCTCAGAAACAGCACGCGCGTGTCGCTGTGCATGGCCAGTTCGTAGGCGATCTGGCCTTGTTCGCTATCCAGATCCGTGATCAGGATGTCGCACGATTTTCCGTCCCACTTGTGCAACTGAACGGACGTGGATGAGGACATCAGGAGTTTGCAGGCGAGCCAGAACCTGAGTTCGACTTCGTAGGGAAGGCCGGCCAAACCGATATGAACTTTCATGAATTGTTCCTCCCGATGCGGCACCTGCAGGTTTTCCCCTATAAAAACCTGCATGCCTTTGCATTCGGGTTGCGACGATTTCGAGCCTGGGTGTTATCAGGCGTATGAAGAATGCAGGGAAATCATCGCTGCTAGCGGCTATAACCGCTATCGCTACTTAGGTCGATTAACTGTCAGTTGAGGTCAATATCGCGGTGCGGAAAAGTGGCCGTGGGAATGTCCTTAAAGGACAGCTTTGGAGGTGTTTCGGGCCATGTTGGCGCCCCGTTTCTGTACGCAAATGCTTATTCGAAGTGAGTCGTCATTCCATAGAAGCACATGGTCAGAAAAATGTTTTGAAGAAGTGTTTTTCTGTCTGTCGTGATGGCTATGACTTGCGTGCAACTTGCTAAGTGGTCCCTCCCCCTGCTTGCAGGGGGAGGTTAGGAGGGGGTGAACACTTGCGGGAAGGTCTGAGGCAAGTGTTCACCCCACCCCACCCCAGCCCTCCCCTGCAAGCAGGGGAGGGAGCCGTTTGAACGTTGCGAGTACAGCCCGCTAAAAACGCTCACGGCTTATCAGCAAACAACCGCAAATCCACCGCATTGGCCATCGCCTGATAACCCGCACTGCTTGGATGCAAATGATCGCCACTGTCGTACGCAGCGAGCATCTTTTCCGGCGCGGCCGGATCGCGAACCGCCTTGTCGAAATCCACCACGCCGTCGAATGCGCCGGAACTGCGGATCCACGAATTCACTTCCTGACGTGTCTTTTCACCTGCCACGCTGTGATACGGCCAGCCGTTGCCGCCGTAAGGCGTCAATGTGGCTCCGTAGATCTTCACGTGTTTGGCATGTGCGCGGGCGATCAGCGTTTTCATGCCGTCGATCAACTGTTGGGCGGTGATCTTGTCCTTCGCTTCCCAGGCGTAACCCGAGCCACCGATGTCGTTGATACCTTCCAACAACACAATCCAGCGCACGCCCGGCTTGTCCAGCGCATCGCGATCGAAACGTGCCTGCGCACTGGGTCCGAAGTTGTCGTGCAGAATGCGATTGCCGCCGATACCGGCATCTGCAACGCCAATGGATGACAACTTTGCATCAGCTTGCAGACGTGCGGCGAGATAATCCGGCCAGCGCTCGTTTGCATTCACTGTGGAGCCCACGCCATCTGTGATGGAATCACCGAAGGTGACGAGCGTGCGCTTAGCAGATGAACCGGCCACTTCCACGTCGGTGAGGAAGAAGCGATTACCGCTTACTTCTTCGCGCGGAAATTGCTCTGCCGCGGTGGCATCACCGCTCTCGGTGATATATGCGGTAGCTAGGCCGGCGTTGTGGATGGTTGCTGCATGGTATTGCGTATCAGCCGGTACGTAGATGCTCACCGCCAGCTCCTGCAGGGCTTTCACATCCATCTTCACCGGATCGCTCAGCACGCTCTCACCCTTGGCGATGATGACGGTGGGCTTTCCATTGAACAGCAGCGCGTGATCACTGCCGGGCACCGTATCCGCTTCCTTGGCGCTCAGGGCCACGTGCACCGGGCCAAGCGTGATAGGCACGCTCCCGAACAGGTTGGAAAGACGCACGCGCACTTCCGAACCGCCTACGCTCGTGCGCACGATCTGCCGTACCGTCTGTGCATTCAAGACAGGACCGGCGGTATCCGGCACTGCTGCCCAGGCGTCGACCCACGCGCGATGATCCGCGCCGCTGGCAGCCATCGCGCAAGCCGAAACTGCGGAAACCGATCCGGTGAACACCCATTTCAATACCCGATGACGCATGCCGCTCCTCCCATGTGGTCTTTGCAGCGGGCACGTATAGCAAAAGCCCGATTAACTTAGCTGCGATCGGGTATTACAAAATTTCTCAGGCATGCGCGCAGCAAGTGTTTGTTGCAATGCAGAAAAGCACCGGCCGGCGCCTCAAAATGGAAGGCCCTTCGCATAGGCGACGAGCCGTTTGATGTCACGCGTCATCCAGACCGCATGGTGCGGCATGAACGGCTGACTAGGTTCGATCGGAAAACCCCAGTTTGTGCAGGACGCGCTCGAAGCGACGATTGGTCACGCTATGACTGAAAAATGTCATCTGTGCACTGTAGGCGCTACGCGTATTGCATCCAGCGATAGAAGCATTCGGATATAGCGGCGATCTGATACGAGTCCGCATTCGTTGTCAGCGCGAGCCGTGCTATGCCGTCACGCATGCGCCATTGCTTGCATGACATTTTGATTTTCTTTCTGCAGCGAATCACGAATCCACATATCTGTCCCTGCGGGACTGGCGGATTGACCTCTTCGGATAACAAGTCTTTCAGCATGCCTTCTAGGCTACGTACGGCTGTTCGTCACTCACTTTTATTTCACGAGGCATTTGCGTGAGAACCAATCCTTTGTCGCAGAAGTTGTTATCCCGAACGGTACGCACTGTGCTGGGCACGCTCGCGTTCACCGGCGCCTTCGCCTGTGCGGCGCAGACGTCCACTGGCGTGCAGACGTCGTGGGGCGTCATCAACGAGCCGTCGCTGCCTGCCAACAGCGCGGTGTGCACGTCCATTCCGGCAACGCAGAAGCCGGTCAACGGCGTGCTGGATGCTTCGGTCGACAGCGATCCGACCCAATCCGCGCCGGATACCGCCAACATTCAAAACGCGATCAATGACTGTCGCGCTAAAGGTGGCGGGGCGGTGAAGCTGGTGGCTGGGAACCATGGTGAATCCGGTTTCCTGATCGGGCCGATCACGCTGCAATCTGGCGTCACGCTGTGGATCGACAAGGGCGTGACGGTGTTCGGTTCGCGCAATCCGTCTGACTACGACAGCGGCTTGGGCATCTGTGGCATCGCCAACACGAACAGCGCATCGTCGTGCTATGCGCTGATCAGTGCCAGTCACGTCGTCAATAGCGGCATTGTCGGCGAAGGTGTGATCGATGGACGTGGCGGCGCCGTGCTGAGCAAAGGCCCCAATGCTGGCGTGAAAACTTGGTGGGACGTGGCTTATCAGACCAAGACATCCAACGTCACGCAGCACAATCCGCGCCTGCTCAACATCAACGGTGGCAGCAATTTCACGCTGTACGGCGTGACTTTCCAGAACTCGCCGAACTTCCACCTCGCGCTCGACGGCCTGGATAACGTGACTGCCTGGGGAATCAAGATTCTTTCGCCGAGCCTGGCCTATACCCAGCCCGGCTATGCCTGCAAGAAAGGCACAACACCCGATAAGGTGTCGGGAACCTACGCGACCTGCTTCACGCCGGACACGGTGAAGAACACCGATGGCTTCGATCCGGGTGAATCCAGCCACGTGCTGCTGGCGTATTCCTATATCAGCACCGGCGACGATCACGTGGCGGTGAAGGCCGGCTCGGGTTCGGGCTCGCATCATCTGATGTTTGCGCACAATCATCTGTATTACGGCCATGGTTTGTCGATCGGTAGCGAAACCAACACCGGCGTCAGCGACGTGACGGTGGAAGACCTCAGCGTTGATGGCTATGACAGTTCCAATGGCGTAGGCATCCGCATCAAGTCCGACGCATCGCGCGGTGGCCTGGTGGACGGTGTGACCTACCAAAACGTGTGCGTGCGCAACGTGCGCCAGCCAATGGCATTCGATACGTACTACAGCTCGACCAAGAAGAAGCTCTATCCCTCGTTCAAGAACATCACTGTCAACGGTTTCCACAATATGGGCAGTGCTGCATATGGCGGTGGTCAGGCCACATTCGTCGCCTACGCGCAATATCCGCTGCAAATTGCATTGAACAACGTGCAATTCGACGGCGAGCAGCCGACCACTTACATGAAAGGCCATAACGGTAGCCCGAGCGTGCTGCCGGCCAATACGGCCTTCACCTTCGGTCCGGGCACGGTGAGCTTTGTGCAGAACCTGGTGCAGCAGCATGGCAAGGGCGTGACGTTTGCCGGTTCGATCACCGAGAGTCCGGCGCCGGTCGATTGCAGCAACGCATTCGTGCCGTACAGCAGCGTGTCGGCGAATTCGCCTATCTGACGGAAGTACTTGGCGAGCATGGACGCTTGCCAGGTGTTTGAAGGGCCGAAAAGCACGCGGTGCCAGCGATGCGCACATGCGTGAGGCAGTGCGCCACAAATAAAAACGGGGCCGGCGAAGTCAGGAAGCACTTCACCGGCCCCGCCAGTCCAACCGGCTCTGAGGGGAGATCTCGTCATGCATGAGGCTGCTCCCTGCGACTCGCGACGCGGAAGTCCGCGAAACACCGTGCCGGAGCGGATGCAGGGATGCGGTTGACTGATTGACAGTCTAGAGGCTTGTACTAAAGACCCCATTAGCCCGTTGGGACGATTTGCTGTTCCAACGGGCCTTTCATCTTCCACGCTGCCCGGCATGGAACTTGGGTCGGGTAGGGGGCGCTCCTGGCTTGGGCGGGTGACATATATATGGAGTGCCTGGTCCCTAGTGAAATTTCATGAAGCTTGGCCGCGTCAGGAATTTATCTTTCTCCCTCCGGCCTGATTAGTGCCAAATCTCAGCCGTGCCTCATCGTCACCTCAGCGAAAGCTGGGATCCAGCGCCTTTCAGGCGGTTTACAGTCACTGGATCCCAGCTTTCGCTGGGATGACGAGCCAAAAGCAGGGATGGCTGAGGTTCGACGCCAATTAGGCTGGAGGGAGAGGGTGCTACTCCTACGCAGCCCAGGTTGCTGCCGAACCATCTACTGCCATCTGTCGGCCAATCACGTTTGTTGAAGCCCTCACTGTGCATGACAAATGGCACTTTTGCCCGTTTACTGGTCCTCACCGGACATCACCAGACATGTTTTTGGACATTTCCGCCCGCAAAAACCTGATTCAAAAGCCTGTTTTTTCTCGTCTAACCCATTGATCTGAAACCTTGTCATAGCAAAAGCATGCTCCGCGTACGCAAAGCGCATGCGTGTCGGGAGTCCCGTCCCGATGATCCACCCCGCTGCAGAGGCTGACAGGTCGAAACTGGGTCGACTGGCCTCGGCGTGAAGACGAGGGTTGGACATGAACGAGTGGTACCGGGGCGATGTCTCCGCGGAATATGCGATTGGCCTGCTCGAGTATCTGGAGCAGCGGAACATCGGCAGGGACTTGGCGCTGGCGGAAACGGGTATCGGATCGGCGCAGCTGGACGGCGACCTTCGCCTGACCACGCAGCAGGATGCGGCCTTGCTGGAAAACGCGGTGCGCTTGACCGGTGACCCCGGCCTCGGCTTCGAACTGGGTCTGCGCAGCACGCTCACCTGGCACGGCATTCTGGGGTTGGGCCTGATGAGCTGCCGCACCCTGCGCGAGGCGCTGCGCTTGTGGAGCGGTTACCTGGATGTGCGTACCACCGGGTTCTGCATCTATCTGCACGAACACGACGGGCTGGCAGAGCTGAACATCCAGGACCTGGCCCCCGGTGCCCTGTTGCGCAACTGCGCGTTGGAGCGCCTGGCCACCATGACCGCGCGCCTCGCCGAGCAGCTTGCGCAGTGCGAATTGCCGGACGTGGAAATGTGGTTCAAGGACGAACAGCCGTCCTACACGTCGGCGTACGCCGGCCGCCTGCCCAAGCTGCGCTTCTCCACCGGGCTGTGCCAGGTGCGCATGCCCAGCACCTACCTCGATCTGCCGTTGCCGACCGCGCACAGTCTGGTGTGTAGCCAGATCAAACAGCAGTGCGAGCGCGAGCGCATCGCGCTGGGCCAGAACAACTGCCTGATCGCGCGCATCAAGGGTCTGCTGCCGCTGGAAGACGGCACGTACTTAGGGATGGAAGAAGTGGCGCAGGCGCTGTGCATGTCCAGCCGTACCTTGAAACGCAAGCTGCGTCACCTGGGTTTCAACTTCCGCCAGCTGGTGGACGAAGCGCGCAAGCAGGAAGTACTCCGCGACGTGCTGAACACCACGATGACGATCGACGAGATTGCCAATCGCCGCGGTTATTCGGATGCGGCCAATCTCACGCGTGCCTTCCGCCGCTGGACCGGCGAATCGCCCAGCCAGTATCGCTCGAAGCTGCCTTACAAGTTGGAGCGTGGGGCGGTGGCGCAGGTGGTTGCGGCTTGATTTTTTTAGGCCGTTATTTGCGTAAGCGCGAATGACGGCTACGCAAGTTTTTCATTGCGTCGGTTGACGTTCTCGACTGGGATGGGGAGCTGTGCTTGCCATGACCGACACATTGCAGCGAACCGTGCACGCATACTCTGCATGGAGCAGTGACGTTGTTTGCGCTGGATTGAAGCGGCGAGTAAGCCCCTCTCCCTCCGGGAGAGGGGTTGGGGTGAGGGTACGAGCAGCGCGCGATGACAAAGACTTGCACGAGAAGTGTGTACTGCGCTTCGCCCGAACCCTCACCCGCCTGTCGGCACCCTCTCCCGGAGGGAGAGGGGCTCACTCAGGAGAATCATTCGCAAGATTCCAATCCACGCATGCGAGTGTGGGTGAGCTACAGCAAATACAACAACGCCCGCACCAATTGCCTTACATGCGCCGGATCGCGCGGGTCGATGCAGAAGATCGGCACGAACAAACTCATACGCCGCGCGAGTGCGTACATCGCTTCCATCGAGAACCCGGGCGTAACATCGGTCTTGCTGATGCCGATCACGAAGTGCAGGTTTGGATCGATGCGTGCCAGTTGTTCGACCGACGAACGGCAATCCTGCTCCAGCGTTTGCGACGAAGCATCCAGCAGCAACACCGCGCCGAGTGCGCCGGGTCCCACGATCGTACCCATGAAATCCAAGTAGTCCTGACCCGGCAGGCCGTACACGTGCAAGGTCTCGTCCGGATTGAGCTGGATGGTGCTGTAGTCGAAAGCCACTGTCGTGCTGGTTTTCCCGTTCGGCGCGGCATCCATCAAAGGCATCTCCGACGACACAGGGGGGGTATCGGAAATGGCACGAATAGCGGTGGTTTTGCCGGAACCGAGCGGACCGACGAACAGGAGTTTGATTGTCTTTTCAGAATCAAGCATGCGAGTAACCCAGCTTCAGCCCGAAATGCCGTGCAACGCGTTGAATGAGGGAGGACGCCGAGGAAGGCGTCGGGGGTTCAGTGGGTTTGACCATGTTGCCGTCGGCGCACGCAAGCGCGCCGCTGGCCAATGTCGCCCAGAAGAACGCGTTGACGTGCTCCGCGGCAAGCTCGGTATGTTTTGTCAGCGCACCGGCGGACCACGCCGAGCGCTGCAGCAGGGCAGACAGTCGCAGCGTGTCCTGATCATCGGTAACACTGCCCAGGTCGGGCCAGCGCGCCAGTCGATACAGCTTGCCGCCGAGCGGGGGCAGTGCAGCCTGATGCTTGAGGCAGGCCTTGATCAGAAAACCATCCAGGCTGCGCGATACCAGCCATTCGTGTTGGTGCGGGTCGTTCGCCGGCCGCGTCACGCACAGCCACGCGTTGTCCATCAAACGCGTTTCTGCCGCGGACAGATCGCTGACCGAACGCGTGAGGATGCGGCCGGCCGCATGGCGCAGGACCATCGCAATGCCGCCGCGCTTCACCAAAAGATCCTGGTTGCAACCGACCTCTCTGATGCAGATGCCCAAGAATCCTTGCACGTTGTCGGACGATGCTTCGGGCGAAGGCTGCAGTTTTTCGTGCAGGGCGCGTGCCAGCGCAGCGGCGGGTGCATCGCGGTCCAGCTTGGCCGGGTAGGTGGTTCCGGTATCGCCGCTGCGTGGAAACACCATCACGGGCAGCTTGCGCCGCATGGCCAATTCATACGCCAGGCGGCCGTGACCGCTGTCGATGTCGGCCACGAGGATATCGCTTTCGCTGCCTTTCCAATTCTGGATCTCGACATGGACCTGCGAGGCAGCCAGCAAGCCACAGGCGAGCGACAGGCGCAACTCCAGCTCTTCGGAGAGGCCGGCCACGCCCATCTTGATGTGCTTGATGTTTTCTTCCGTCATGGCGCCGGTTCAGGAGAAATCGAGCGTTTTCTCGAACGCCTTCAAATGATGACGAGCCATCGCCAGGTTCGACTTCTGGCGATCGATGATCACGTACAGAAACACGTGCTTGTTCGTGGTCAGCGGACGGATCAAGTGGTACTGGCGTTCGAGGCTGATGAGGATGTCCTCGATAACGTCGTCGAGCTTCAGCGCCGCGGCGACCTTGCGCTTGGCGCGCACCACTTCGGCGTTACCGGCCGCCGCCAGTTCGAGATCGATGGAGGCAGTGCTGTCGCCCGCCATCAGCATGCCGCTGTCATCGTCGACCAACGCGCCAGCAATGTAACCGTCAATGCTGCGCAGCGATTCGAGGCTGAAATGACTCATGTCATGGGTTCCGTAGATAAGGTGATAGGAAGGTGTGCGCGCTTATGCGATGTCCTGCACGTGCTGGGCTATGCGCGCGGCCAGATCCAGCGCGATGCGGCGCGACAGCGCGAGCATGATGTTGTGGCCCACACCGATCGCCAACGCCAATGGATGACGCGGATCGGCAATGCGCACGAAGATGCACGTGTAGTCCTCCATGGACACCACCGTGGACTGGCACGCGCCGACGGAAAGCTCTCTGGCAAGCGTTTCGCACAGGCCAAGCAGCGATCCGGTCATGGCCGCAATGCGATGGCCGTTCTGCACCAGGGACGAGCGCATGCCGATCAGCCGCGCATCGGCGGTGGCCACGACGGCAAGGCTGATCTCCGGATAATTCTGGCAAAGGTCAGCCAGCTCTCTGTCACAGATGGCGCGAAGCTCAGCCATCCGTCTGAAGGCGGTGCTGACTGCTTGGGGTTCGTGCATGAGATTCAACCAGGCGGTGGCGTGACCGTAGGGGGATGTCACGAAAGCGTGCTGCGCTCGGCTGCGCCTTTTCATCGCGATCGCATTTTGTTGGAGCGCATCATCGCTTCACAGCGCCATGACGACCATCGCCTTTGCGGGTCGATTAACTGTCAGTTGGGGTCACGCTGCTGCGAACAGTGGAAAAGCCAGAAAAGAAACCGTGTCGCATGTCCCACTGTGACAGAGATTGGGCTGCGTAATGCCATGGATAACTTGGCATCAGAGACCTACCATTTTTTACAACCGAATTCGAGCAAACGCATCGCAGTCCGGCATTGGGGACGCCGCGAAGAAAGGGATCGTCGCGTGGCCGGTACGCATCGATTCTTGTCGCGTCGCAAAGTGACGAATGACGTCAATTGTCCGGCGTTTTCCGCTCGAAACAAAGCTGTGAAGGACGCATCCGCGACGACGCACAGCAGAACAGATAAGGAAGAACAATCATGAAGAGTACGCGCATGCAGCGCGGCTTCACCTTGATCGAGCTGATGGTGGTGATCGTGATCATCGCCATTCTTGCAGCGATCGCGATGAGCACCTACGGCAATTACATCACCCGAAGCAAAGTGCAGGCGGCCAAGACCGATCTGAATGCGCTGGCGCTCAATCTCGAGAACGAGCTTCAGCGGAATCTGGTGTATGGCACGCACAGCTTCAAGAGCGCGGATGAAATCAGCAATGCCTACGCGGGCTGGCGTCCATCGCAGAAGAACAACTTTACCTACACCCTCAACTCCGACGCCACGACGTACACCTTGACGGCGACAGGTACAAGCGGATCGCTTGCGACGTGCGTGCTGACGTTTGATCAAACGGCCACGGGTGGTGTCGCTGGCTGTGGTTCCGTAACGACCTGGTGAGCCATGACGATGCATAGGAACGGCAAAACGAAGGGATTTACGCTGATCGAAATGATGGTCACCATCGGCCTGGTCGCCTTTCTGCTTACGCTAGGCGTTCCGCTGGCTCGCGAATGGGTGCAGTCAGCGCATCAGCGCGATGCCGCCAACATCTTGAATGAAGCGTTGGGACGCGCGAAGGCGTTGGCGCTCCGCAATCCGCAAGGGCTTACCGATCAGACGTTGCCGGCTGCCGCGGTCTGTTTAATCGGAGGAAAGCTGAGCGTGGTATCCGCCGGCACGAAGAACACCGCGTGCGGCGCCAACATCGAGTGGACCAAGCCGTTGTCTTCCGATGCATCCGTCGTGTTGACCACCACCAACATTCCGTTTCAGTGCGTGGCTTACAACGAACGTGGTGTCGCGTTGGTCACGTCCGTGAGCAATCTTTCGTGCACGCAAGCGTGGCTGGATGTCAATGTGGGATCGGAGGAGACGTTGAATGTACAGCTGCCGTGATCGGAAAAAATCGCAGCGCGGCGATGTGCTGCTTGAAGCATTGATCAGTGTGCTCGTCATGAGCTTCATCGGCGCGGGCACGATATACGCGACCACGCGCATGGAAGTGGGTGCGAAAAATGCGCGCTTGGATGGTATAGCGGCCAGCCAGATGCGCCTGATGCTGCAGCAGTACGGCTCGTCGCTGTGTCCCGGTCAGAGCAATAACAGTTTGGCCAAGGTCGTGCTGCCGCTGACCAATACGGTGCATCCGGTCACTGTGCAATGCCTGTCGGCCGCTTCGGTCACTATCGGCGGCGTATCGGTGACACAGCCGTCCAGCGTGGTGCTGTGCATTCCCCATAGCGATACTGCGTTCGAAGGCTCGATCATGGTCGGGACGGACACTACCGCCATGATACAGGCGCAGTCGGCATGTTCCTGATCCATGCGCACCGGCGAGCATCCGGCTTCACCCTGATCAGCACGCTGGTTGGCCTGGTGGTCGGTTTGCTCAGCATTGCCGCCATGCTGACGCTGTACCGCAATGTCGTTAACAGTTCCCTATTCGTCGAGAAACAGGCTGTGCGCGATGGACAGGTGGCCACCGGCTCGCTGGTCTCGCAGCAGGAAATGCAGCAAGCGGGCTTCGGTATCACCAATGCCGCTATCGGCACCGATCTGGTGGTACTGAGTAACGCCGCGTTGTCCGACGGCAAGCTCAAGGGCACCGCCGTGGGCTCGTATAGCTCGACGGTGACAGGCAATGCCGTGATCTGGGGTTTCAATCCCACCGCTGCTTCCGGTACGACGGATCCGGCTGGCTATCAGTGCGAAGGTCTACTTGTCACCACGCAAGGATTGCTATGGCTGACGCCGGCCAGTTGCAAGAGCGCCGCCAACTGGCAGGGGGTGAATTGGAAGACGAATCAGCTGGCATCAGCCCGCAACTTGGGGCCGCTGTCGATCTTCCAGGCGACGCCAGGCAGCTGCTTTCCCTATCAGCAGACGGCGCCAAGCAGCAGTTTTCAGGTGAGTTACTACTTGCCGACGCAAGCGCAGCAGAAGGCGGGGCAGTCGAATGGTTCGAGCAGTTCGGACAGCTCCGGCAATTCAGAAAATTCGGTGAACGACCATTCCGGCGATGGGTACCATGATGGCTTGAGCCATTTCTCTAGCACGGGTAGCTTTTCCGGATCTTCCGCGACGTCTTCCAGCACACCCAGCACCTCCGATGCTGCCGGTTTGCCCGCCATCTCCAGCTCCACGCTCTCGAACAGTTCGGCCGTGATCAACATACCGGCCTTCTCGGTATGTCTGCCCAATTTCAAGCCGTAAGGAACCTCATGATCAAGCGACGCGCCAATATGCACGCCTCGCCGTCTCGCCAACGCGGCGTGATGAACCTGCTGCTGGTGTTGCTGGTGGGCTTGGCGATGACCGTCACCACCATGGGCGTGGTGCACGTGATGCGCGGTTCGCAGGAAGGCCAGCTTAGTCTGCATTCGATCACGCCTGCGCAGGGTTCGACGTGGACGGGCGCGGAAGTAGTGCGCCGCTATCTCGCCGTGGCGGACATGACGAGCTTGAAAACGGGCGCGTTGAAAGTGGACGGATGCGACAGCCTCAGCGTCAACATTCTCAACGTCACGCAGACGAACGCGACGGTGTCCGGCAAGAGCACCACGGTCTACCAGGTAGTGGCCAACCTCACCGCCGCATCGGCGACAGGTACGCCGGCTGCCAGCAAGGCCACCTTACAGGTGGTGTATGGCGTTACGCCCAATCCCACCAACGGCAATAGCAGCAGCAACAGCAACAGCAGCTCCACGGTCAACATCAATACGCTCAACTTCTACAAGGATCTGAACCTGAGCGGTGGCATCGGCGTGCTCGGCGCACAGAATGCTAATTTGAACGTGGAAGGCAACGTAAGCTTGGACAACGCTTCGGTAACCGGCGTCAACAGCATTCGCGCGACCGGCAACGTATCGGTGGGCAGCGGTATTCACGTCAACCAGATCTACGCCAACGGCGACGTGGACGTGACCGGTGCGGCCAGTGCGGACCAGATCAGCGCGCTAGGCAATGTGACGATCAACGGAGGCGCCAAGCCGTTCGTGATCCAATCCAACGGCAGCGTGACGTTCAACGGCGGCAGTGCTTCGACGGTGACGTCGATCGGCGACGTGATCGTGAATGCGGGCGGGGTGAACATTACCAGCATCACCACGCAGGGCAATGTCAGCTGGACCGGTACCGGCGGTGGCGTCAACAGCATCCAGGCCAATGGCGATGTGACGTATGCGGGCAGCAATCACAGCACATCGATCACAGCCGGCGGCACGATCACGTTGAATGGCGAGGGTGTGGACAGTGTGGTCACGCCGGGTGACGTGGTGGATAACATCAACAGCGGCCAGATCGCATCATTGAAGGCGGGTGGCAACCTCACTGCCAACGGCTGGCAGGGCGTGACGGGCACGATCGGCGGCACGCTGACCAAGCAGAATTTCTGGAATCTGCAAGTCAATGTCACGCAGCAGAAAGGCTACACGGTCTCTGTACCGACGATTACGGTTCCCAAGCTGCCGCCGGTGACGATCGACCGTCCCGCCGTCGACGCGTACGCCTTGAAGTCGGCCGCCAATTACGTGTTCGAGATGGTCAACGGCGCCATGCAGGTGACCGTGTCCAACATCAACGGCATCCAGAACGGCACGTATTACGTCGGCTCGTATCCTCCTTTGAATGCCAATGGCCAATACCGTGGCTACGAGAATTTCCTGTGTACCAAGTTGATTCCGGGCAGTCTCGACAGTAACGGCATCGGCCAGTGCAAGGAGCCGACCACGCCCGGCCGCACCGTGTGCCAGGGCCAGTCGGAAGAGAACGGCTGCCTTTCCTACAGCAACGGCGTGTGGACCACGAGCGGCATCAGCCTGGTGCGCGGCATTCTTTGGTTTCAGGGTGATCTGAATTTCAATGGCGGCGGCTACATGGATACGGCCATCGCTACCGGCAACATCAATACCGGCGGTGCCGTACGCATCGATGCGCCGAACTATGCCGGCTACGACGAGATGTGCACCAACGCCACACCGTCGTGGCTCACGCTTCACGACACGACCCAGAAGCAGGATTTCGACGGCCTGTATCCCACTAATCTGTGCGATACCACGAAGCAGCAGCTGATCGATAACGCCATCGGCAACGTGGCGCTGCTGGCTGGTGGCTACGTCAACGGCACGTTCTCCGGTGGCACCATCAACCTGGGCGCGAAATCCGTGGTCAATGGCAGCGTGATGGCGGGCAGCACGTTCAATACCGGCGGCGACACCAGCGTCAACGGTTCGATCACCGCGGCGGCGCAGAATCCGAACGATACGTCCAGCAACCAGCTGAGCGGCAAGACCACCATCGACTTCAGCCAGCTACCCGGCACCTACCATCCCGGCACGGTGCCTTGCATGCAGGGCTGCACGTCGTCCAATCCCAACTCGAGCGGCAGCAACACCAGCACGATCACCTGGACGCGTTATTTATAAGTTAGGCCGCGATGACCATAAGGAAAATTGTGGTGCCCCGCATATCCGCCGGCGTGTTTGAATAAATTTATCACCCCGAGTGAGTGGTAAAATTCCGCTCATGGGGACTCCAGTTTATTCCTTCGGCGATTTCCGCCTTAATTCTCTTACCAGGGAATTGACGCGCAGCGGCGCACCAGTCGCGCTCGCCGCCAGCGCGTTCGATTGCCTGGTGTATCTGGTTGAACACCGCGAGCGCCCGGTGGGCAGGGACGAGCTGATCTCGGCAGTATGGGGACGCGCCGACGTCAGCGACAACCTGCTTGCGCAAACCATCGTGCGCCTGCGGCGTGCGCTGGGCGATGCAGGCACCGAGCAGCGCTGCATCAAGACCGTGGCGCGCGTAGGTTATCGCTGGATGCTGGATACGACGGTGGCGTCCACGGCTTCCGACACGCTACCGCAGAATCCGCTGCAAGCGGATGCTGCCGTTGCTGGCGATGACGTCGGCATGCATGGTGCGCATCCGCGTACGCCACACGTACGGCGCTCGCTTCTGGTGGCGCTGCTGCTTACGGTCGTGCTGGCGGTGAGCTACTTGGTGTGGCAGGGCGGCCCTTTCAGGCCGGCTCCGGCACCCATGCATTTCAATCAGGGCACGGCGATCGTGTTGCCAGCCGAAGTGAATGCGCCCGACGATTGGAAATGGCTGCACCTGGGATTGATGGATCTGCTTTCCACCCGGTTGCGTGACGCGAAGGTGCCCACCGAGAACAGCCAGGACGTACTCAATCTGCTCAGTCAATCGGGTGGAGATGCCCAACTTGCTTCGTTCGCGCTGGTGGTGACGCCGCATGTTGTACTGTCGGACAGCCATTGGCATGTGCATCTGGATGCCAAGAGCAAAGACGGACGAAGCTGGCAGGCGGAGTCGTCATCCGGTGACGTGCTGGCTGCCGCGCGTGCGGCGAGCGATCTGCTGCTGGCTCAGCTTGGTTTCGAGGGGCCGTCCGGCAGGCAGGCATCCGGTGGTTCGCAGGAGTACCTGTTGCGCATCGAGGCAGCACAGCTTGCGGGGCAACCCGAACTTGCGCGTCAGCTTATCGAAAGCGCGCCGCCCAACTTGCGCCGTACACCCGAGCTTGCCTTTGCTCAGGCCGAGCTTTATTGCGACGAAGGAAAGCTCGATCCCTGCGAGCAATCGCTGACCGAGTTGCGCAAGCAAGTGTCCGCCAAGGAGCATCCCGTCCTGCGCGGCAAGGTACTCACTGCGCTGTGGTTTCCGTATCGACGCAAAAATCAGTTTGCCGAAGGCGAGGCAGCGCTCGACGAAGCCGTGCACATTCTGCAGGGTCAAAAAGACACCGAAGCTTTGGCGAACGCCTATCTGGATCGTTCTCACCTGCTTTTTTTCGGGGGCAAGCTTGACGAAGCCACGTCTGATCTCGGCCGTGCGCGCATCAACTTCACGCTGGCGGGCGACAGCATAGGCCAGGCCAGAGTGGATTTCGCCATGGGGATGATGGCGCAAAGTCGCGGCCAGTTCGCGGCTTCGCTGTCCTTGATGCAACACGCCTACGAGCAGTACCAACGCATGGGCATGCGGCAGTTGCTTTCCTCAGCACTGCAGGGTTTGGCCTACTCGCAGAAAATGCTGCTGCAGTTTCCCGAAGAATTGGCTACCACCGACCGCTACTGGCCGTTCGACCAAAAGCACATGGATTTTCTCGACGACTACGTGCGCCATCAGCTCACCCTGATGCGTGCCATGGCGCTTGCCGATAATGGCCGCACATCCGATGCCAGCACGTTGCTCGAACACATGCGAGCAGAATTGGATCCGAAAGAGGAAGCGGATTTGCGCGCCGGCGTGGACACCTTGTTAGCCAAGCTTGCGTTGGAACGCGACGACGTGCAGGGCGCGTTGTCCTGGATAGACAAGGCGATGACCGGGCCGACCTTGCAGGAAGACGATGATCCGCACGATTACGGCGAGGCGTGGTTCGTCAATACCGTGGCACTGCAGCGTGTCGGTAAAACGGACGAACTCAGGCGCAACGTTGCCGCCATGCAGGCATGGGCGGCGCACCTGCCGAAGCAGGACGACTTGATTTCGATCTGGCTGATGCGCGCGAAAGCTGCCCAGGCATGGAGCGAAGGGCAGCATGACCAGGCGCTCGAACAATTGAAGCTCGCCATGGCGGCAGCGGACACCATGGGCGTGCCGGATGTCATCGTCGACGTCGGCCACTCCTATGCGTTAACGCTGCTCGCGGCCGGGCAGGTGGATCAGGCAGTAGCCGTCAGCGGCCGCCTTTCCGACTGGACTAATACCGATTGGCGCGCAGCCCGGGTAGAAGCGAGCGTGCTCCAAGCGTTGGGGCAAGGCGCTTCGGCGCAGAAGGCTCGCAACAAGGCACAGCAGCTTGCGGGCGATCGGGTGTTGCCGGCGTCGGTGATGGCGGTGTTCTAGGCAACTTCTGCTATCAACCCCACAGCCAAGCCGGTGGCTGGCATGTATCATGCTGACGAATGGCTCGATGTAGACAAGTACAATGACGAGCACGGGGGCGACCGCTTATTGCTTCGGTGAATTTCGGCTCAACCCGCTTGCGCGCGAGCTGAGCCGCAACGGTGAGCCGATCGATCTGGCGGCGAGCGCATTTGACTGCCTGGTCTATCTCATCGAGCACCGCGAGCGTCCGGTCGGTAAGGACGAGCTGATTTCCGCGGTATGGGGGCGCGTCGACGTCAGCGACAATCTGCTCGCGCAAACCATCGTGCGCTTGCGTCGCGCTCTGGGTGATGCCGGCAACGAACAGCGCTGCATCAAGACCGTAGCGCGAGTCGGCTATCGCTGGATGCTAGAGACGCAAGTACTGCAGCAGACGCCTGCACTCCCTGAAGCCGCGCCGATGGTGGTGGACGATGCGCGCGGCGACGAGGCCGCAACAGGTAGCCGATGGAAGACGTCGCCGATTCGTCGACCCCTACTCATTGCATTGGCCTGCACGCTTTTGCTTGGCCTTGTCTACGCCGGATGGCAACGGCTCAGCAGCCGGGTCGCCACGCCGAATTTCCAGTTCAATCGCAGTGCGGCGGTAGTGCTGCCAGTCGACGTGAAGGCGCCTGACGACTGGAACTGGCTGCACCTGGGAATGATGGACATGATCGCCTCCCGCCTGCGCGACGCGAAGGTGCCTACGGAAAGCAGCCAGGCGGTATTGGACTTGCTCAGGGACAGCAACGATGCGTCCGGCGCGAAGCTTTCCGCATTCGCTCTGGTGGTGCATCCGAGTGCGGAACTGTCGGGCGATCGCTGGCGCGTGCACCTGGATGCGAGGAGCCAGGACGGGCGCACGTGGAAAGCGGAGGCGTCGTCCAACGACGTCATGGAGGCCGCGCACACAGCCAGTGATCTGCTTCTAGCGCAATTGGGTTACACCTCCGGCAACGGTTCGGCTTCATCAGGCGGCTCGGTGGCGCAGTATCTGCAGCGCATCGACGCGGCCAGACTGGCCGGTCAGCCGCAGGTAGCGCGCGAACTGATCGAGAAGGCGCCGCCGGAGGTGCGCAATAACCACGAGGTTGCCTACCTGTGGGCTTCGCTCGATTGCGATGATGCAAAGATGGATTCCTGCCGGCAGAAGCTCGAAGCACTGCTGAAACAATTGCCGAGCAATCAGGAACCCGTACTGCGCGGCGAGATCCTCACCGTGCTGGGCAGCATTTACATGGACCAGCGCAAATGGGCGGAAAGCTCGGCTGCGCTCGACGAAGCGGTAGGCACGCTGCGAGGGCAGAAAAATTTCGGCGCCCTGGCTACCGCCTATCTCAATCGTGCCCGCGCCAACGACTACACGTGGAAGCTGGAGGAAGCCACCGCGGATATTGGCCGTGCACGCGTCAACTATGCCGTGGCCGGCGACCTGGTGGGCGTGGCCAAGTCGGACTTTGTCATGGGCGATCTCGCCTTGCGTCGCTCGCAGCCCGAAGCGGCGGCGACCTTGATGCAGCACGCCTACGATCAGTTCGTGAGCATGGGCATGCGCTCGATGCTGCTTTCCACGTTGGACGGCCTGGCCTATGCGCAGCAGATGCTGCTGAAGTTTCCGGACGAACTGGCTACCACCGACCGCTTCTGGCCGCTGGAGGAGAAGGGCAAGGATTTCGGTTTCATCGGCGACGATATGCGCCATGAGATGACTTGGCTGCGCGCCACCGCGCTCGCCGACAACGGGCGTACCGCCGAAGCCAAGGCACTGCTGGAGCGCGTGCTCAGCGATATCGGCCCGGAAAAAGAACCCGGCCTGCGCGCCCAGGCATACAAATGGCTGGCCCGGCTGGCCTTGGATCATGGCGACAATGAGCGCGCTGCCACGCTGGCGGCAAACGCGCTCACGCCCGTCCTGGAAGAGGACGATCAGCGCGATTATGCCGAGACGTGGCTGACCCGCATTTCAGCACTGCAGCGCGTCGGCAAGATCGACCAAGCCAGGCACGAGATTGCCGCCATGGTGGATTGGGAATCTCGCCTGCCGGTGAAGAGCGATTGGACACATATCTACGCGTTGCGCGCGATGGCCGCGCAAGCCTGGATCGACGGTAACCGCGATAAGGCGATCGAACAGTTCAAGCTTGCGATGGACCTGGCGGACAAGCTGGGCGTGCCTGAAGTGATCGTCAGCGTCGGTAAGGCGTACGCGCTGGCGCTGTTGGATACGGGGCACGTGGATCAGGCGGTGGCAGTGAGTGGCCGGCTTTCCGCCTGGAGCGACGTCGACTGGCGCGCTGCGTGGGTGGAAGCGCGCGTCTACCAGGCCCTGGGCCAAACCGATTCCTGGGAGAAATCCCGCAGCAAGGCGCAGCAGTTGGCTGGCGACCGACCGTTGCCGACGGCCGCCTCGGCGGTCGAATTCTGAAAGGCGCAAAAAAAGAAGGCGCTGACGTGGAAGCGGAAATCACGTCAGCGCCGTCAGTCTGAATGACTGATGTCAAGGGTGGATGTGGCTCCAGTCTACGGGTGAGCCCGGCGGACGTCTCTTGCAGGACAGGGCCAAGCCGTTGTCCTTATGGGCCATTATTTCTTTGGTTGCTACGAAGCCATCACGGCCTGTTTTTCATCCAGGTTGGTGATCTTGCGCAGGCTGGCGGCGGCCTCCAGAGCGACGCGCCGGGGCCAGCTGTCCTCGATGTGCTCGGCGACCAAGCACGGCTCGCTGGCGCGACATTGGGGGCAGGAAAGGTTGTGCAGCATCAGGTCTTGGACGACCGACAGGGTCATGGCACGTTCCCCTTGCAGTGTGAGGCGGACGCGAGGTCCGTGATGGCATATCGGCCAGCGGGGCGGGTGACTTGAGCCGTGAAGCATCCTCGTTTTTCTGAATCATTCGGCAGTACAGGCTAGGGCACAGGATATGCATGAACTCATGCATCCCACGACGCAAATTCGCAGGTGCTTTGCCATGACAACCACGCGTTTTACGGAACTGGCCCGGGAGGGAACAGCCTTTTCGCTGTGGCTAGGGGCCGTGATGCTGAACATGATCTCGGTGCTGTGGCTGGGCTTCCAGGGTTTGCAGTGGCTGCACGATGGGCATTGGACAAAGCAGCCGCCCGTGATGGCGTGGATTCGCGGCGTTTGCCCGGATGCGTGCACGTTCGTGAACAATCCGCACTCCTGGTACGGCGCTGCCAAGTTGGTGCGTTTTCTTGGCGAAGTGCCTTCCGGTCTGGCGCTGACGTTGATCGGCATCGCGCTCGGCGTGCTGAGTGTGTCAATTTCTGACCATCGGCCACTGGCACCCAGCGTCACCCATGTGCGGAACGTGCGCAGGCGGCTTTCTGATGAGCCCATCTCCCTTCGGCAGCGCGTGCCAGGAGGCGGATAAGTCTTCATCGAGGTCGTGTTCACTTACACTTGTCTGCTGATGCACCACCACCGGCAGGCACCTCATCCATGAGTCCCGATCAGCAGTTCGGCGAATATCGCGGCATCAAGTTCACGCACGAATACAACGGCGGCGCTGATTCCCGCAGCGGCATCATCCACTTCCCCGATGATCCTCGGCGCCACATCGTGGCCGCGGGCGGTCCCTCGCGCTGGGAAGAAGAGGCAAGAAACCTGATCGATCACTACTTCCGTGAAATCGACGTGGAGCCCGACGACGATTCGGAAGCCTAAAGAGAGCCTGTTCAATGTCCCCCGCAGAGACATTCAACAGACTCTGCGATCGGGCATGACCTATGGCAGGGTGACGCGATCGGGCAATCTTTCCGTAGCATCGTGCACTCCTGTGCAACGACAAACGCCCGACAATCCGTTGCGGCTTGCGACGCATGGATGGCGTTGTGTCATCTCCCTGCATTCATCGCGATCAGAGGCGGCTTATGGCCATGTATTTTTCGATGTCGTCGGCATCATCCCGCGCGCTTCATGTTGCCTTGGCCGGTTGCCTGGGGCTGCTGTCCACCGTGGCGCTTGCGCAAGAGACATTCCATCACGTGCCGAGTGCTGCCGCTTCGGTCGCCAATCCGTATCAAGGGCAAGCCGATGCGATCAGCGCCGGCGGCAAATTTTATGCGGCGAACTGCGCCAGTTGCCACGGCGGCGTGGGGCAGGGCGCCGGCAATATTCCCGCGCTGCGGCAAGGGCCCGCGCAGCAAGCGACGGAAGGCGCGCTGTTCTGGTTCATTACCAAGGGCGATGTAAAGGATGGCATGCCGTCCTGGGCGGCACTGCCGGAAAAAGAGCGCTGGCAGATCGTGGCGTACCTGAAGACGTTGCCCACCGTGAAAGCGCCCGCGGCGGGAGCCAGCGTCGTTACCGGTTCGTCCATCACCACGCCGCCGCCGACTCCGCCGTTTACCGACTTCCGTTACGAAGCGCCGGGTAAGTCGCGCAAGATCACGGTCGCCGACCTTCCTGCGCCTTACGCCACGGGCTCGGCCGGCAACGCGCCGCAGATGGTTTCGCGTCCCGAAGGAGCGCTGCCGAAAGCGCCGCCGGGCTTCAAGGTGAATCTCTATGCGGAAGGATTGGATACGCCGCGTGTGATTCGCACCGCGCCCAACGGCGATATTTTTCTTGCTGAAAGCGGAAGCGGTCAGATCCGCGTTTATCGTGGCATGACCGCGGACGGCAAACCCGCGCAAACCGCCGTGTTCGCCGCCCATCTCGACCAGCCATACGGCATTGCGTTCTACCCGGTCGGCCCGAATCCGCAATGGATCTACATCGGCGACACGAATGCGGTGCTGCGTTTTCCGTATCGCAATGGCGATCTCCAGGCACGCGGTGCGGCCGAGCATATTGCCGATCTGCCTGGCGGCGGACACTGGACGCGTGACATCGCGTTCTCGCTCGATAGCAAGACGATGTTCGTCGCGGTGGGCTCGGCTTCCAACGTCGATGATCCGGATACCACCTCCGCGGAGAAAGGCCGCGCGAACATCCTCGCGTTCAATCCCGACGGTTCCAACCGGCGCCGGTATGCGTGGGGTATTCGCAATCCATCCGGTATCGCGATCGATCCGAAGAACGGACAGCTGTGGACCACCGTCAACGAGCGCGACGGCCTGGGCGACAACCTCGTGCCCGACTACATCACTTCGGTGCGCGAAGACGGTTTCTACGGATGGCCGTGGTGGTACATGGGCGGTCACCAGGACCCGCGCCATCAGGGCAAGCATCCGGAGCTGAAAGACAAAGTGCTCACGCCCGATGTACTGCTGCAGCCGCATAACGCTTCGCTGCAAATCACCTTCTACGAAGCCAGCCATTTTCCCGCCGACTACCAGGGTGATCTGTTCGCTGCCGAGCATGGCTCCTGGAACAAGGCCACGCGCGTGGGTTACGAAGTGATCCGCATTCCGCGCCATCACACCGGCAAAGCCAGCGGCGAATACGAGGATTTTCTCACCGGTTTTGTGCTGCCGAATGGGCAAGTGTGGGGCCGGCCGGTCAGCCTTACCACCGCACCGGATGGTTCGCTGCTGGTGACCGATGATGGTTCGAATTCGGTGTGGCGCGTGGACTACGTCGGGCAATAAGCATTGCGCAGAACTTGAATGATTCGCGTAGGCTGGGGTGCAAACCCCAGCATCGCCATCCATGACCGGCGCGTCATTGTTGGGGTTCGCATCCGCTCACCCCAACCTACGCGGCTCCATCGATCGGCGTAATATCCTATCCACAGCCGCCGCCCCCGACGGCTGCACGGTGAGCATGTCGGTCGGGAGACCAAAGCCATGTCACGGAAAGGATGGATCGTGTGGGGTGCCATCGTAGGCGCTACATTGGCGTTGGCTTGGACGCGCTCGATGGCGCAGGCGCCAGCCAGCGAAGCTTTTGTCGCCCGCATTGAACTCAACGGCCCGATCGGCCCGGCCGCCGCCGAATACGTCGACAGCGCTATTCAACGTGCCACGGACGATGGCGCGAAGGCGATCGTGTTGCAGATGGATACGCCGGGCGGCTTGCTGGAATCGATGCGCGACATCATCGCCGGCATTCTTGCGGCGAAGATTCCGGTGCTGGGCTACGTGGCGCCGAGCGGTGCGCGCGCTGCCTCGGCGGGCACGTACATTCTCTATGCCTGCCCGATCGCGGCGATGGCACCGGCCACTCATGTGGGTGCAGCTACGCCGGTAGACATCGGCGGCCGTACGCCGATGCCCGCGCCGTTGGACAACATGGCACCTTCGTCCAGCAAATCGAGCGATAAGGCCGGCAACGCCGCGGCGGATGCCGAAAGCAACAAGGTACTCAACGATGCGATCGCCACCATCCGCTCACTCGCGCAGATGCATGGACGCAACGCTACCTGGGCAGAGCAAGCAGTGCGCGGCGCGGCCACGCTTACCGCCAGCGAGGCCGTTGCGCAGCACGTGGCTGATTTCGTGGCGCCCGATAGCGAAGCGCTGCTGGCCCAGGCGGATGGCCGCACGGTGCGTATAAATGGCGGAAACATCACGCTTGCCCTGCGTGGATTGCCGTTGCGCGATTACCCGCCGAACTGGCGCGCGCGCTTTCTCGGCATCATCACCAATCCCACTATCGCCTACGTACTGCTGCTTGCAGGTATCTACGGCTTGATTCTGGAGGCGTTCCATCCCGGCTCGTTCTATCCGGGCGTGGCCGGCGGCATCTGTCTGCTGATCGGCCTTTATGCACTGCAACTGCTGCCGGTGAGCTACGCCGGATTGACGCTGATGGCATTGGGTGTCGCCTTGTTGCTGGCGGAAGTATTCATACCTACTGCCGGCGTGCTGGGCGTGGGCGGCGTGATCGCGTTTGTACTAGGTTCGATCATGCTGTTTCGCACCGACGTGCCGGGCTATTCGGTGAATCTCGGCGTGATCGCCGGCCTCGGTTTCTGCGCCATGGCGCTACTCGCCATGCTGTTGCGCCTGGTGATGCGCGCGCGTCGTGCACGCGCCTTCAACGGCGACGAACAGATGCTGCAGAACACTGGTGAATTGCTGCAGCCCGTCACGGCGGGCGGTGAAGGATGGGCGCGCATCGGCGGTGAACGCTGGCGCGTGCGAAGCGAGGCGGCGCTTCCCGCCGGAACGCAAGTGCGGGTGATCGGCCGTCAAGGTTTGCTGCTGCGAGTGGCCGCGCGACGCACGGGCGAAGGAGAATCTTCATGATCGGTTTTGCTGGCGTTATCGTGATCTTCCTGATTGCGCTGCTGTCCTCGTCGATCAAGGTGCTGCCGGAATACCAGCGCGGCGTGGTGCTGACGCTGGGCCGCTACACCGGCACCAAGGGGCCTGGGCTGTTCATCCTGATACCGATGGTGCAGCGAATGATACGCGTGGATCTACGCGTGACGGTGATGGATGTGCCGCCGCAGGATGTGATCTCCCGCGACAACGTCTCCGTCCGCGTCAACGCGGTGGTGTATTTCCGCGTGATGGAGCCGGACAAATCGGTGCTGCAAGTGGAGAATTTCTATCAGGCCACCAGCCAGCTTGCGCAAACGCGCTTGCGCTCGGTGCTCGGCCAGCATGAGCTTGATGAAATTCTTTCGCAGCGCGATTCGATCAATCACAGTTTGCAGCAGATTCTCGACGAGGCGACCGACCCCTGGGGCATCAAGATCACCAACGTCGAGATCAAGGACGTGGATCTCAACGAAACTATGGTGCGCGCCATCGCCCGCCAGGCCGAAGCCGAGCGCGAACGCCGCGCGAAAGTGATCCACGCCGATGGCGAACTGCAAGCCTCCGAAAAACTGCGTGATGCCGCGGCCATGCTGGCGCAGCAACCGCAGGCGTTGCAGCTGAGGTATCTGCAAACGCTGGCGAGCATGTCCAGCAGTGGACAATCCAGCACCATCGTGTTTCCGCTGCCGCTGGATCTGATCAAGCCGCTGCTCGATAAAGGCGCATGACATCTCACGTAACTCACATGGCCGTCATTCCCGCGAAAGCGGGAATCCATCTTCGGCTTTTGCATCAGAGTAAATGGATTCCCGCTTTCGCGGGAATGACGCCCCATGGAAATTTCGGGATGACGAGTGTCAGATCCGACCCATGACGCCCGCGCCTGCCGCCATCGACCTTCGCGGCAGATGATTCCTCTCGCACCACCGGGGTGCGGGAGGACAAGCCATGAACACCATCAACGACACGCGCAGCACGCTCGACAAATACATGCCCTGGCTGATCGGCCTGCTGGCTGCATTTCTGGCGGGCAAGGCGTTGCAGCGCATGTTCTGGACGGCGTTTGCCATGTACTGGGCGTTCCACGCAATTCGGTAAGACTTGCCCGGGGCTCACCGTCATTCCGGCGAAGGCCGGAATCCAGTCAAATATGCGTCCGAAGGACACAAGATCGATTTTGAGTGCTTCGCACGGCGTATCTAACTGGATTCCGGCCTTCGCCGGAATGACGGTGAGGGAGAGCAGACATCACTGCAAAAGGATGTAAGTCCCTCCCACGCTGAACATCAAAAAGGATTGTGCAAGAACGCCACTGCCTTTATGTTGCGCGAGCTTGAACCGGAGCTACGCGTGAAACCCACCACCCTTGCCGAATGGCTGGACTATCAACAACGCATCCATGCACTTGGCGTGGACCTGGGGCTGGATCGGGTACGCGCCGTGTGGCAACGCATGGGCGCACCTGCGATCGCGCGACGGGTGATCACCGTGGGTGGCACCAACGGCAAGGGTTCCACGGTGGCGTTTCTCGAAGCCATGCTGGCCGCGGCAGGGCAGCGCGTGGGTTGCTACACCTCGCCGCATCTCATTCGCTACAACGAGCGCGTCCGCATCGCCGGCGTCGATGCCGACGATGCGGCATTGGTGGAGAGCTTCGAGCGCATCGAGCTGGCGCGTGCAGATATTTCGCTGACTTATTTCGAATTCGGCACGTTGGCCGCGCTCGATCTGTTCGCACGCGCAGATCTGGATACGGCCGTGCTGGAAGTGGGCCTGGGCGGACGTCTCGACGCGGTCAACATCATCGACGCGAACGCGGTGATCATCACCACCGTGGATCTGGATCACGTGGAATGGCTGGGGCCGGATCGCGACAGCATCGGCCGCGAGAAGGCCGGCATCGCGCGCCGCGACCGACCCGCCATCGTGGGCGAAACCGAGCCACCGAAAGGTCTGCTGGAAGCGCTTGCAGAGCAAGGGGCTCACGTGGAGCGGGCAGGGCACGATTTCTACGTGGAACACGAAGCGCATCGCTGGCGCTGGCATCACCACGATGGCACGGTGCTGAATCTGCCCGCGCCGGAACTTGCTGCGCCCGTGCAGTATACGAACGCCTCGGCGGCGATCGCCGCGCTGCATGCCTTGCAGGCAGTGAATCCGGTCGAGTTGGAGCGCATCGCCTCAGTGGGCATGCATTTCCCGCGCGCGCCGGCACGCTTGCAGTCGCTGGGCGGCAGTCCGGAGCTGATCGTCGATGTCGGCCACAACCCACAGGCGGCGCGTGCGCTGGCGGATTGGCTGGATACGCAGCCCGGTCGCGTGCATGCCGTTTACGGTGCGCTTTCCGACAAGGACGTAGGTGGTGTGATGACCGCGCTGGGTTCACGCATTGCACATTGGCATTTGGCCAGCCTGGACCAGGATACGCCGCGCGGGCTGCCCGCCAGCGTGCTGGCCGGCGTATTGCATCAGGTACTGCCGCGCGCCGGTTTCGACACGCACGACAACGTTTCGCAGGCGTTGGCTGCCGCGCGTGCCTCGGCGCGGCGTGGCGAGCGCATTCTTGCGTTCGGCTCGTTTTTTGTCGCTTCAGCGGTGCTGAGTGGTGCTGGCAGTTAGCTGCCGCTTTCCTTCGGGAGCGGCTTGGGATCAGTTGTAGGTTGGCGGTGAGGCGAAGCCGAACCCCAACACTTCGCGGTGCTGCGATAGCAGAACACCATTTGTCATAAAGACTGGCAGGGGCAGGTATAATCCGCCGCGTCACGCACAAGCTGGTTGTCTGGAGTCCGTCTTGAACACACGCCTGTTGGGAGCCGCCGTACTCATTGCGCTGGCCATCCTGTTCGTGCCGATGATGTTTTCGAGCAAGTCGCCGTCGACGACAAGCACGGATCAGTCGGTAAGCCTGGCGATTCCCCCGGCACCCGATCGCGACCTGCAAACCAAGACCATGAGCCTTTCCGGCCAAGGCGCGGCCTCCGCTGCCAGTGCGGCGCCGACGCCGGCCAGCACAGCGGCGAACGTGGAAGGCATGACACCGGTGAACACGGCGGCCACCAACACTGCGGCACCAGTGATCCAGGCGCCGGCGCAGCCAGTCATCCCCGCCTTGCCACCGAAGACCGCGGCGACGAATCGCCCGGCGGTCACGCCGCCGCCGCAACAGCAGCCCGCTTCGCCGGTGATTCCGGATACGCCGCCGGCCACCGCCGCACGCGGCATTTATGCGGTCAATCTCAGCGCTTATGCGGCGGACGGCGCCAATCGCCTGATGCAGAAGGTGCGCGCTATGGGTTACCCGGTGGGCGGCCAGCCCATCCAGCGCGCCGGCAAGACGCTGACCCTGGTGAGCGCCGGCCCGTTCGAAACCCGCGCCCAGGCGGAAGCCGCGCGGCTGAAGATCACCCAGGCCGTTCCCGGTATTCCGGCCCGCCTGGAAAGCGGCGCCACGACCCCGCAGGGCGATGTGCCAGCGCCGGCCGCGGGTACGCCGATGAAGGCAGGCGCCTGGGCGGTGCAGATTGCGGCCATGGGCAGCCAGTCCGATGCGCTGGCCTTGCGCGACAAGCTGCGCGCCAACGGTTTCGATGGTTTCGTGGATACGGTGAACGCTGGCGGCAAGCAGCTGTGGCGCGTGCGCGCCGGCCCGCAGACCCAACGCAGCGATGCGGTGTCGCTGCGCGACCAGATCAAGGCCAAGCTGGGCCTTGACGGCAACATCGTCAGCGCCAAGTGAAACCTTTGCCGCCGGAAGCGACATCATGAACGCGGTCGACCTCATCATCATCGCGATATTGGCGCTGTCGGTCCTTGTGGGTTTGTGGCGCGGCCTCATATCCGAGGTGCTGGCGCTGGTAACGTGGATTGCCGCCTTCTGGGTGGCCTGGACGTACGGCCCGGCGGTGGCGGCGCACTTCGAGCACTCGATCGAAACGCCGCTGTTGCGTGTCCTGGTCGGTTACGGCCTATGCTTCATCGCCGTGCTGATCGTCGGCGCCCTGGTGCGGTTCGCAATCCAGACGCTGGTGGACAGCACGGGGCTGGGCGGCACGGATCGCCTGCTCGGCATGATTTTCGGTTTTGCGCGCGGCCTGTTGCTGGTGACGCTGTTGGTGTTTTTGGTTGACCAGACCGGATTCGCGCGCGAACCGATGTGGCAGCAATCGACCCTGCTGCCGCAATTCAACAGCTTGGCGGCATGGCTGGAACACGAAATGCCGCCGAATGTGCGCCAGCATCTACACCCGGAAAATTTCCCGGTACATCTGCCGAATTTGCTGCCGGGCAACGCGCCGGCGCACAGCACCACTTCTCCGGCTGCCGCTTCGAGCGCGACCGGCGCAACGCATCACACTAACGGGTAGCAACACCATGTGCGGAATCATTGGCATAGTCGGTACCACCGAGGTGGCATCGGCGCTTTATGACGGCCTCACCGTCCTGCAGCATCGCGGGCAGGACGCCGCCGGTATCGCCACCGTGGACGGTGCGCGTTTGCGTCTGCACAAGGAAAACGGCCTGGTGCGCGATGTGTTCAGCCAGTCTGCGATGAATCGGCTGCGCGGCCGCGTCGGCATCGGCCATTGCCGCTACCCCACGGCAGGTTCCGAAGGCGCCACCGAGGCGCAGCCGTTCTACGTGAATTCGCCCTACGGTATCGCCATTGCGCACAACGGCAACCTGGTGAATACCGAAACGCTGCGGCGCGAGATGTTCGAGGACGACCGCCGGCACATCAACACCGATTCCGATTCCGAGGTACTGCTGAACGTGCTGGCGCACGAACTGCAGATCCAGGACCGCATGACGCTCACGCCGGATCACATCTTCAAGGCGGTGGCGGGTATGCACGCGCGCGCGCGCGGCGGTTATGCCTGCCTTGCGCTGCTGCTGGGTTACGGTTTGCTCGGCTTCCGCGATCCGAACGGTATTCGCCCGCTGGTGCTGGGCGAGCGCATCACGTCGGAAGGGCGCGAATACGCGCTGGCATCCGAATCCGTGGCGCTGGACATTCTCGGCTTCAAGCGCCTGCGCGACGTGGCGCCGGGCGAAGCGGTATTCATCACCAACGATGGTCAGCTCCACACCCGCATATGTGCGGAAGCCGGTGTGCATGCCCCGTGCATTTTCGAATACGTGTACCTGGCGCGCCCCGATTCGATGATCGAGAACGTGTCGGTGTACAAGGCGCGCTTGCGCATGGGCCAGAAACTGGCAGAGAAAATCCTGCGCGTGCGCCCCGATCATGGCATCGATGCGGTGATTCCGATTCCCGACACCGCGCGCACGGCCGCCAGTTCGCTCGCCGAAATGCTCGGTGTGCCGTTCCGCGAAGGCTTCGTCAAAAACCGCTACATCGGGCGCACCTTCATCATGCCGGGGCAGGGCGAGCGCGTGAAATCCGTGCGCCGCAAGCTCAACCCGGTGGAACTGGAATTCCGCAAGAAGAACGTGCTGCTGGTGGACGATTCCATCGTACGCGGCACCACCTCGCGCCAGATCATCCAGATGGCGCGTGATGCCGGCGCCAGAAACGTCTACTTCGCCTCCGCCGCGCCGCCAGTGCGCTATCCAAACGTGTACGGTATCGACATGCCAGCCGCTGCCGAACTCGTCGCCTCCGGCCACACGGAAAAGGAAGTGGAGAAGATGCTCGGCGCCGACTGGCTGATCTACCAGGATCTGAAGGATCTGATCTGGGCTGTGCAGGACGGCAACGAAAACCTGAAGCACTTCGACACGTCGTGCTTCTCCGGCGAATACATCACCGGCCTCGACCAGCATTACCTGGAACAGATCGAAATGCTGCGTTCGGACGATGCAAAAGCGGCTCGCCGCAGCGCGTAACGCTTGTTGCTTTTTTTCCCTCTCCCCTCGGGGGAGAGGGCAGGGTGAGGGGCCATGAATGCCATCAAGCCGCTCACTCTCAAGGCCGTCATTCCCGCGAAAGCGGGAATCCATTTTTGCTTTTGGCATCAGAGCAGATGGATTCCCGCTTTCGCGGGAATGACGGCCATGTGTATTGTAGGTTGAGGTGCAAACCCCAAAAACCATGAGCGACCTACACACCGCCGCCAAGCGCTGCCTCGACACCACAGACCCCGCCGAGAAACTTTACCTCACGCATTCGGCTTGGGATGCGTTGCAAGCTGGCGAACTGCGCCCTGATCCCACGTCACCTGTTCCTGAATCCATTGGCGAACCGGGTCGTCCTGCATTGCCACGACTTGTTCCTCAACGCCAAGTACCGCATCGCGGCCTCGGCACACCCGAAGGCCGCGCGGCACTCGTGCACGCCGTCGCGCATATCGAATTCAACGCGATAAACCTCGCCTGGGACGCGGTCTACCGCTTCCGCGGCATGCCTCCGGATTACTACCGCGACTGGGCCAGCTGCGCCAACGACGAAGCACGCCATTTCACTTTGCTATCCAACCGTCTTGCCGAACTCGGGCATGCTTACGGCGATTTCGACGCGCATAACGGCTTATGGGAAATGGCCGAAAAAACCGCGCATCACGATACCGCCCGCATGGCCCTGGTGCCGCGTGTGTTGGAAGCGCGAGGACTGGACGTAACGCCTGGCATGATCGAACGCCTGCGCGCTGTGGGCGATGAACCCACCATTGCCATACTGGAAGTGATTCTGCGCGAGGAAGTTGCACACGTCGCTGCAGGCACGCGCTGGTTTCGCTGGTGTTGCGAGCGTGATGGCTTGAACGCGCGCGAAACCTTTCTCGATCTGGTTCGCGATTACATGGGGCGCAACTTGCGCGGACCGTTCAATCGTCCTGCGCGTTTGCAAGCGGGCTTTGACGAAGCTGAGCTTGATCGTCTTACTGAATTGGCACTGGCAACCTATTGAGCTTTTCATTATTCGCGACAGGCATGATCGTCTTGCAGCAATGTCCGATCTTGCCTTGTCGTCATTCCGGCGAAGGCCGGAATCCAGTTTCAATACGCTGTGCGAAGCACCCAAAATCGGTTTTGTGTCCTTCGGACGCATTTCAAACTGGATTCCGGCCTTCGCCGGAATGACCACGAGGGAGTGCCGAACATTTTCGCGAATGTGTGGCGAATAATGAGTTCAATAAGGCAAATACACTACGGCTTACGAAACTTATAAATGAATTTATCCGTTCTTCCTTTGATCGCCTTGTCGAAAATCGCCAACGTGTGATCGTCGGCCGGGTTGCGCAACACATCGCTCTCACCGATAAATTCAAATCCCGCCGCCGTCACTTCCGCTTTCACTGCAGCAGGATCGATGCGATGCAGATCGTTCGTCTTCGACGTACCAGTTCCCGCCGCTGCAGCATGATCAAGCACGACATAGATGCCACCCGGCTTCAGCGCGTCGTAGATCGTCTTGTTGATCTTCGCCATGTTCGGCGTACCCATGAAGGGGTCGTGCAAGTCGTGGTAGTTCTGCGACGTCCAGACCATATCCAGGCCCTTGGGCATCTGCATGGCGCCGATGGGTTGCACCAAGATCACGACATTCGGGTAGTCCTTGGTACCTGCGAAACTCTTCAGGCTCTTTAAGCGCTGGGGTGACGCCTTGTCCATTTCCGTCGGCTGCAGCGCATAGACAATGCTTTTGGGTCCGACGATCTTGCTGAAGATACGCGTGTAGTAGCCCGCGCCTGGCATCAGATCCACTACTTTGTCGCCAGGCTTGATGTCGGTGAACGCCAAAACTTCCGCGGGTTTGCGGTCGGCATCTTGCGCCTTTTCATCCGCAGGGCGCGTAGCGTCCGCGACGGCAGCGGAGATATAGGAAGGCACGCCGGGTGCCGCTTTGGCTGGCAGGCCAGCGAACAACATGCATGTCAAAGCGGTGACGAAGAAAGCTTGGGTTTTCATCGGTGATCTCCCATGGGTGCGGTGACCATATCACCTTCAATACACGTAATTGAGGGCGATGGCGGGCGTTACGCTGCCGACGTTGTTATGTCCGCCAAAGATGATACGCGTACCAAGCAATACGCCAATAGCCGGCGTCCAGTTGTATTCAATGGCAGGTGCGATACCGAAGGCCGAACTCGATCCAGAGTTCACGCGAACGGTTTGCGGAAACGGCACGTTGCTCGGGTCCGCGAAATCCAGACCGGTCACGCGTGTGTTGTCGTTGTGGCCATAGGTGAAGTCCGTCGCCAGCACCCACCGTTCCGTAAGACTGTATTCGAAGGCGAGATCCGCAAAGAATCCATTGCCGGGTTTCACGCTGCCACGGAACGCTTCGTCTGTACCGTACACACTGACGCCTTTCACATGCGCGCTGTGTGAAAACGATTCGGATATGTCCAAGCGCGTGCGCAGAATGCGACCGTTCGGCAACCAGAAATATGTCTGCGAGTTGATCGCCACCGTGGTGGTATAGGTTCCACTACCTAGGCCATCGGCAGGCCGGTTACCAAGCTGATCGTATTTCCCAGTAGGCAGTGTTTCCTGCAATTGGATCGCAACGGTGGGTACCCAGCTTCCTTCATGGAATTTGGTGAGCCGGTATTGCGCCTGTAGCTGCCAATCGCCGAGGCCTACGCCCGAGCTGTTCGGTCCGTTGCTGACCTTGTTATAGCCAAAAACAGGAATCAGCCCGATCGATAGATTGTTGACAAGCCCGTAGAGAATGTAGGTACGCGATCCAAAGCTATCCGTGTGCGGAGTGCGGATGTCGTAGAGATAAGGCTCAAATAGAAAATGCCCCGGCGGCAGTGTCTCGGCGGAATTGGCCAGCATTGGACCAGTCCACCACGCATCGCTCATCGACTCCTGCGTCGATAGAGCGGGCGGCGGCGCCGGTGCTGTCTGTGCGAATGTGGGGATGGACTGCGTCATGCAGCCAAACATGCACAACAGAGAGCAAAGTCCGGCGCGCCGCCTCGCAGTCATGATTTGATCCGTGTGAGATTTGCAACGAAGTTCTGTTCCCATGTTTTGCCATTGTCGTCAGAGAACGACTGCTCGAGGCGATGCGAATCCGGCGCCATCTGCGCGGTATTCGATGCGGCTTGCGCCGAAAGCGGAGCAGGGCAAAGCATTGCTGTCGCCAACCCAAGCACACAGTAGAACGAAGCTTTGCGGAGCGTTTTCATGACCCAACCTTCCGGCGGCCTCGGCCGCGTAAGGCAGAAAGTAAGCTCGCCAGTGGTTCGCGAAAATAGCCACTTGAGTATGATCCGATATGACCACTTTGTGGTCTCGGTATCACTTTAAGGTCCCCGGTATGAAACGACTATCCGCTGGTTTCCTTCCCCCGGTCGCCCTGGATGCCTCCGGCGGCGTGCCCATGTACGACCAACTGTCCGAGTGGTTTCGCCGCGCCATCATCGATGGCCGTTTGCGGCCAGGGCAGCGCGTACCCTCCACACGCAGCCTGGCAAACGAGCTCAGCATTTCTCGCATTCCGGTACTGAGTGCGTACGAGCAGTTGTACGCGGAGGGTTATCTGGAAACCTTCGTCGGTGCCGGTACCTGCGTCGCGCGTTCGATACCCGGCGAAGTGCCGAAACTCACTAATGCAACACAACGTGCATCACAACCTCGCATGGTTCCAAGCGCGCCGCGCAGAATTTCCCAACGCGTTGCGACACTGCGCACACCACCGCAAACCTGGGCCGACAACCAGGGTGCGTTTCGCGTCGGCCTGCCAGCCATCGATCACTTTCCCATCGTCGCCTGGTCCAAGCTGGTCAATCGATACGCACGCCAACCGCCTATCGACCATATGGTCTACGGCAACCCGATGGGCCATCTGCCGTTGCGCGAAGCCATCGCCGAATACCTGGGCACCGTACGCGCGGTGCGCTGTGACGCATCGCAGATACTCATCACTACCGGCTCGCAACACGGTTTGCAGATCTGCGCGCACGCCCTGCTGGAAGCAAAGGATCGCGTGTGGATGGAAGACCCTGGCTATCCCGGCGCGCGGCAAGCATTACGCACTGTCGGTGCGGATATTGTTCCAGTACCCGTGGACGACGAAGGCTTGAATGTCGACGCAGGCATCCGCTTGAGCAAAAACGCATGCCTCATCTACATCTCCCCATCACACCAATTTCCACTCGGCGTCACCATGAGCGCCGCACGACGCATGCAGCTTCTAAGCTGGGCCGCACGCACCGGCGCATGGATCATCGAAGACGACTACGACAGCGAATACCGCTTCGGCGGCCGTCCACTTGCATCGCTGCAAGGCATGGACACCGACGACCGCGTCATCTACGTCGGCACCTTCAGCAAAGTGATGTTCCCCGCACTGCGCGTCGGCTACATCGTCGCCCCCAAAGACCTCATCCCCGCCTTTGCCACCGTCCGCGACGCCTTCGACACCTTCTCATCCACCCTCTACCAAGCCGCACTCACCGACTTCATCCGCACAGGCCAATTCGCACGACACATCCGTCGCATGCGTGCGTTGTATCTCGAGCGACGCACCGCATTGCTCGAAGCGATCGATCAATACATGGACGACAAACTCGAAGTCATCGGCACTCATGCCGGTATGCAGCTCACTGCGTTGCTGCCGCGCGGCATCGACGACGTCGCACTCTCCATCAAAACGGCCAAGCTGGGTATCTCCACGCGGCCGTTGTCAATTTGCTACGCAAAGCCGCCCAAGCGGGGCGGGGTGATCCTTGGTTACTCAGGGGCTAGCATTCTTGAGATTGCAGATGGAATACGGCGGCTCAGGTCATGCTTTTGATACGAGCGCTCATCGCAAAATGATGCGAAGGAAGGCTTTCAGGCACGGGTATTGACATATTCATGGCTTATCCTCGAACTTAGTTGTGCTGCGCGCACTGCGCTGCAACAGGGGATCAGGGGATGCAGGATGGGGCGGTATTGATATGAAACGCTGCGTGTTTCCTGGCTTATTTTGGGCTGATTAGCGCGATTGGTGTCTGGTTGCCTTTGCTCGATAAGGCGGCCGAGTTGATTTTTCCTTGCGCTGACAGCCTAGACGCTGTGCGGTTTGAATGGTGTGCCTGGTCACGGATGGCGATCAAACAGAAGGCCATGTGCCGACAGCTTTGATTGCTTTTGATTGTTCTACTTCAGATCAAACAGGGGATCTATGAAAAGAGCGATGGTTGTTCTTTTATCGTTGATGTGTGCTGCATGCGCACCGGTAGTAACAAAGGTCAATGTGCCCGATATTGCCAAATCGGATTCGCTGTTGGTGCGCGACATGCGACCTGCCAACGAAAAGGACAAAAACATATTCAGCCTACTTATCAGTAACGATAAATACGGCATCATTCGAACGGGAGATGAGCGATTGTCGCCGTCGCCGGTTCGCTTGCTGCAGTACCAGGCTTTCGAGAAGTTCAAGAGTGAAGGGAATTCACCTGAATTGGATGTCTATCATTTTGTCGTTTACCAAAACAACAAGTCGCAGCTCACGGCGGGCACGACCGGAGCGGTCGTTGGCGGTTTAGTGGGTGCGCTGGTAGCGAATGCTTTGTCCGACCATGATGTGCAGGCCCAGACGAAAATTTTTGATGAAAGAACATTTGATCGCTCGGCAAACGATGAATATCAGCGTGGATTTTTCACGCATACCGAGAATCCGGATAAGGCAGCCGTCTACATCGTTTACATCGATACGGATATTGGCGGGAAAAAGGTATTCACACGCACGCTTGCACCGATGCACAAGCATGGTGACCAGGATCCACTAGCGAGTGCAGTGCAGTTGGCGATCAGGAACCACCTTAGTCATTACGATGTCGGCACTCCGTTAGTGGCGGCGGTCGCTTCCACGACACCTGCTGTGGTCACGCCCACGCCTATACTTGTCGCTACCGCCAACGTAACTGCAGCATCGCCCACTCCTGCGGTTGCGGCAGCACCCACCCAGGTCTCCGCAGCCAGCGCAGCGATGGCGTCAATGGCGCGGGATGTTGCAAGCCAGATGGGATGTGGGGCCATTCAAGACAATGGTGATTCAACCTTCGTCGCGCCTTGTGGTAGCTACGGCGTGCTGATCGACTGCGATGGCAGCCAGTGCCGTCCCGTGCATACCGTCAAGATCAAGGGTAACGAGTGACCGGGGCCTCTTGCCTCTGTTCATCTGCCTGCTTTGAACGCTAGATCTGATGGCGACTGGCGCAAGCGAGACATCCGTCGTCGGCGCGGCGGCGAATGACGTCGGACTGTGCAAGATGTTGAGTTCAAGTCAAATAAAAAAGCCGGCGCTAGGCCGGCTTTTTTAGAAACATTGGTCGGGGTGACATGATTCGAACATGCGACTTCTACGTCCCGAACGTAGCGCTCTACCAGGCTGAGCTACACCCCGCGGGAGCCGCGTATCTTAACGGGATGGGGTAAGGTTGGCAACAGGTCTGGGCCGCCGTAGATGCCGGAATTCGTGCCGTGGCGGGGAGGGTCGGGCGGGTGCATCTGTTACGCTATTGGGCTGCCGTTCTGCGGCGTTTTCCACCCCCAAGCAGAGGATTCCATGGCGCTTACCCAGGCCCGCACCATGCCCGGCGTGCTCGAGCTGTTGCCGCTCGACCAGATTGCTTTCCAGCGCATGCTCGACGTGATTCGTCGCAATTACGAGCGCTTCGGTTTCCTGCCGGTGGAGACGCCGGTGATGGAGTATTCGGACGTGCTGCTGACCAAGACCGGTGGGGAGACGGAGCGGCAGGTGTATTTCGTGCAGTCCACCGGCGCGCTGGAGCAGGGTGAGAAGCCGGAACTGGCCTTGCGCTTCGACCTTACTGTCCCGCTCGCTCGCTACGTGGCCGAGCATGAGCACGACCTTAGCTTTCCATTCCGCCGCTACCAGATGCAGCGCGTGTACCGTGGTGAGCGCGCGCAGCGCGGGCGCTTCCGCGAGTTCTATCAGTGCGACATCGACGTGATCGGCAAGGACAGTCTGTCTGTCCGCTACGACGCCGAGCTGCCGGCGGTGATCTACAGTGTGTTCCGCGAGCTGAACATCGGCCCGTTCACCATCCAGCTCAACAACCGCAAGTTGATGCGCGGCTATTTCGAGAGCCTGGGTGTGACCGATCCGGAGCAGCAGACGCTGGTGCTGCGCGAAGTGGACAAGCTGGACAAGCGCGGCGCGGATTACGTGCGCGAAACTCTCACAGGCGAGGCATTCGGCCTGAGTGCGGAAGCGGCGCAGAAGATTCTGGCTTTCGTGCAGGTGCGCTCGACCTCGTTGCAGGATGCGTTCGCCAAGCTCGATGCGCTGGGCTCTGGTCCGGAGGCAATGGAACAGGGTCGTGCCGAGTTGAAGGAAGTGCTGGGCTTGATCCACGATTTCGGCGTGCCGGAAACGCATTACGCGCTGAATTTGTCGATTGCGCGTGGCCTGGATTACTACACCGGTACGGTCTACGAGACCACGCTCAACGATCACCCGCAGATCGGTTCGATCTGCTCCGGCGGTCGCTACGAAAACTTGGCCGGCCAATACACCAAATCGCACTTGCCGGGCGTGGGTATTTCCATCGGCTTGACGCGCCTTTACTGGCAGTTGCGTGATGCTGGCCTGGTTAATACGGCGCACAGCACGGTGGATGTGCTTGTCACGCAGATGGATGCCGCGCAGCTTCCGGCATATCTGACGCTGGCGAGCGAGTTGCGTTCGGCCGGTATCGCCACGGAAGTGGTGCTGGAAGGCGGCAAGCTCGGCAAGCAGTTCAAGTATGCCGATCGCGCTGGCATTCGTTTCGTGATCGTGTTGGGCGAGGATGAGCTGACCAAGGGCGTGGTGACGGTGAAGGATTTGCGTCGTGAGGATCAGTTCGAAGTGGCGCGTACGGAGTTGGTGAAGACGCTACGGGTGGAATTGGAGCAGGCGGCGGTGATGGGGTGAGGTTGTTATTTCGGTGCCTCAATCTCTCCTGCCGTCATTCCCGCGTAAGCGGGAATCCATGTTGATCTTCGGCACAAAGCGAAAATGGATTCCCGCTTGCGCGGGAATGACGGCCTTGAGGAACAGTGGAGTTGTTATCAAGTACCAGCATCATGGATGACGAAAAGAAGCGGGAATGGCTCCGAAGCAACCCGCCGTGTACATCATGGCAAACCGCGAACGCGGCACGTTGTACGTCGGCGTCACTGGAAATCTTAAGTTCCGTGTATGGCAGCATCGCGAGGGCTTAGGTGGCGGCTTTACCAAGCGCTATGGCGTGAAGCAGCTGGTCTGGTTTGAACGTCACCTGGACTTCCCCTCTGCCATCGCCCGCGAAAAACAACTAAAGAAATGGACTCGCGCATGGAAGCTCGAATTGATCGAAACAGCTAACCCCACATGGCGCGATCTTTGGGACAATCTGCAGGATTGAACCATAGCTCTTCGCTCATGGCGGCATGACAACACGTTGGAGCCCTTGTGAATCAAACCATCCTCCTCGACGGCAATAGCCTTAGCCGCCAACAACTCGTCGCCGTGGCACGTTATGGCTACGGCGTGCGACTCGATGCCGGGCAACTGCTGCGCGTAAAGCGTGCGGCGGATTTTCTGGCGGAGAAGGTGAGCTGCGGTGAGCCGATCTACGGTGTTACCACCGGCTTCGGCAGCAACGCGGATAAATTGCTGGGTGCTTATCGCTTGCGTGACGAGTTGCCAGGCGGCAATCCGCACAAGCCGGAAGGCACGTTGCTGGAAGAGCTGCAGCACAACCTCATTACTACGCATGCTGTGTGCGTGGGCAAGCCGTTCGCCACTGATGTGGTGCGCGCGTTGCTGGTGATCCGCATCAACACGCTGATGCGCGGTCATTCCGGTATCCGTGTCGAGACGCTGGAAGCGCTGACCGAGATGCTCAATCGCGACGTGATTCCGGTGGTGCCGGAGAAAGGGTCGGTGGGCGCGAGCGGCGATCTGGCGCCGCTGTCGCATCTGGCGATCGTGCTGCTCGGTGGTGGCGAGGCGTTCTATCAAGGCGAGCGCCTGCCGGGTGCGGAAGCGCTGAAGCGCGCCGGCCTGAAGCCGATCCGCCTATCCTTCAAGGAAGGCCTGGCGCTCAACAACGGCACGGCGCAGATGCTGGCTACCGCGGTGTTGGCGCTGGATACACTGGAATATCTGCTCAACGTGGCGGATCTGTCCGCTTCGATGACGCTGGATGCTTTCGCCGGCCGCAGTGGTGCGTTGCGTCCGGAAGTGCATGCGCTGCGCCCGCATCCCGGCCAGGTGCAGGCGGCCGATCATGTGCGCGCGCTGCTTACTAGCTCAACGCTGGTCGATATCCCGTATCACTTGGTGCCGCGCTTCCGCCCGTGGAGCGCCGATGCGTGGAGCACGCCGGAAGACCAGGCGCTGAGCTTCGACATTGGCTGGGACTGGGTGCCCGCCAACCAGCGTCACGGTCGCGAGGCGTTCTATAGCCGCTTCCTGCCGTTCAAAGGTGGCAAGAAGCACCAGCCGCAGGATGCATATTGTCTGCGCTGCATGCCGCAGGTGCACGGCGCGGTGCGCGATGCCTGGGCGCAGGCCTGCCGCATCATCGATATCGAATTGAACGCGGTGACCGACAATCCGCTGATCTTCCCGGACAACACCGACGCTGCGCACATCGAGGAGCAGGTGATCTCCGCCGGCCATTTCCACGGCATGCCGCTTGCGTTGGCGATGAGTTATGTGAAGGCGGCGATTCCCGTGCTGGCATCGATTTCCGAGCGTCGCCTCAACAAGCTGGTCGACCCGGCCACCAATGATGGCCTGCCGGCCTTCCTCACTGGTAACGAAGACGGCACCGATTCCGGCTTCATGATCGTGCAGTACACGGCCGCGGCGCTGGTGAACGATCTCGCCACGCGCGCACATCCGGCCAGCGTGTATTCGGTGCCGACCAGCGCGAACGCCGAGGATCATGTTTCCATGGGCGCCAACGAGGCGCGCCACGTGCTGGAAATGACCGAAGACCTCAGTCACGTGCTGGCGTTGGAGTTGTACACCGCCGCTCAGGCGTTGGACTATCGTCAGGAAATGCTCAACGCTGCGCGCCGCTTGGCCGCGCGCGGCAACTGGCAGGCGCTGGCCTCCAAGGTGACGAATGCGCCGCGCGAGGACCATCCGCATTACGCGCAATTCGTGGAAGAAGTGAAGCAGCTCACCGCAGCGCTGGCGGAAGTGGGCGAATTCCATGCGGGTGAATCGGTGCGCAAAGCGTACGAAACGTTGCGTGAGCGCATCAGCTTCATCCATCGCGATCGCGCGATGGATGGTGACGTGCGTACCGTGTGCGAGCTGGTGCAGAAGCGGGCTTTCGCGGGCGTCTAAGCGCCCGCTTGCTGGGGACGAGCCGCACGCAGTAACTGGCGTGCGGCCCAACCCAGCCACAGCAGTATCAAAATGATTAGCAGCTTCTGCATCAACCCATGCGGAAGCGTTGGTGCGAAGGCTTGCAGCCAGAGCACGGTGGTAGCCAGCCACGCGAGCGACATACCCAGATAACGACTCGCACTCAGGCGCGGATCGCGACGCCAGCGGCTGGAAAGCAACAGCATGCCGAAGCTCAACGCCAGGAAGGTCGACTGTGCCGCCAGTCCGTGGATCAACGCGGCCAGGCTTTCATGCACCGTGCCTTTGAACAGCTCCGTCATCGCCACGACGGGTAGCAACAGCCCGGGCGCGGCGAACAGCATCAGCGCCAATGCGCTGCGCAGAGGCGCCACCGTCGCCCGATAAGCACCTATGGCGAACACGAACAGCGCCACGCCCATCAGGTAATACGTCATGCGCACATATGCACCGCCTGGGCCGGTGAGATAGATGCTCAGCGGGACAGCGATGGGGTCCAAGTCTGTGCGCCAGTACTGCGCGGCGCCGCAGACGGCTGCAAACACGATCACCGCCATCATCATCAGATAGGCAGCAGGGCGAATGGCGGGAGAGGGGAGTCCGTTGGGCATGAAGTCTCCATATTGGGGGTAGGTAGGGACCGCCCGGCCGCCAATGATACGGGCGCAGAATGCCCTGTATAGGTGCGCCGATCTCGCTTTGGGCGGCGGCTTGCGCAAACGGCAACGGCTCACTACAATGCGTTCCACTGTGTTAACGCATTAGTACATTATGAAGCGCCGATCGATCGACCCGGAAACCCCGGAAGAATCCGCCAGGCTCAGCCTGTGCCGTGCCTTGCTCTCGTTGAAGAACGTGGAGGAGATGAACGCTTTCCTCAACGATCTGTGTACGCCAGCCGAGCTGGAAGTGCTGGTGGATCGCTGGCGCGTAGTGCCCTATCTGCTCGAAGGCGTGTCCTACCGAGAGATTCACGAGCGCACCGCAGTCAGCATCACCACCATCGGGCGCGTGGCGCGCTATCTGAACCAGGGCAGCGGCGGCTATCTCGCAGCGGCTGCACGTGCCTCGCGCGCCCGCGCGGCGGCGAAAAGGGCACGAGCATGAAACCAAGGGATCGCCTGCGCATCGCCATGCAGAAATCCGGTCGGCTGACCGAGCCAGCGCTGGATCTGCTCAACCGCTGCGGCCTTACCTTCCGCCAGAGCCGCGACAAGCTGTTCTGCTTCGGCGAAGGCGAGCCGGTGGATCTGCTGTTGGTCCGCGACGACGACATTCCCGGCCTGATCGCGCAAGGTGTGTGCGAGCTGGGCATTGTCGGTCGCAATGTGCTCAACGAATTCAAGGGCGGCGCGGGTAACGGCGCCGCTGCGCTCACGGAATGGCGCTCGCTGGGATTCGGCCGCTGCCGCCTTTCCGTCGCCGTGCCGCAGGAGATGGATTACAACGAGCCCAAGGATCTGGCCGGTCTGCGCATCGCTACTTCCTATCCGGGTCTGCTCGGTATCTGGTTGCGCGAGCAGGGTGTGGATGCATCCGTCATCACGCTGGCCGGTTCGGTGGAGATCGCGCCCAAGCTGGGCACTGCCGATGTGATCTGCGACCTGGTGCAAAGCGGCGGCACGCTGGTGGCCAATCAGTTGCGCGAAACAGACGTGTTGTTGCAAAGCGAAGCCGTGTTGGCCGGTCCGGAAACATTGCCTACGGACGAACGCGGCGACATGGTCGAGCTATTGCTCAAGCGCCTGGATGGTGTGATCCAGGTACGCGAGTCGCGCCTGTTGCTGCTGCAGACCTCGCGCACTTCGCTCGAGGCGGTCACGCGATTGCTGCCGGGTGGTCCGCAGCCCACGTTGCTGCCGGTGGCGGGGCAGCCCGATCAGCTGATGCTGCAGGCGCTGTGCGCCGGTGAAGTGAGCTGGCGGCAGTTGGAAGAAATCAAGAAAGCCGGTGCACGTGAGATGTTCGTGCTGCCGGTTGAGAAAATGCTTGCTTGAGCGCTTCTGCATGAAACGAATCAACTGGAACAACTTGAGCGAAGCTGAACGCAGCGATGCATTGGCGCGACCCGCACAATCGCGCGCAGAAGAATTGCGTCATGGCGTCGAGCGAATCATTGCCGAAGTACGCGCCAAGGGCGACACGGCCTTGCGTGAACTTTCCGCGCGCTACGACCGCTGCACGCTGGATGCCATCGAAGTAAGCGAAGCGGAATTCGCCGCAGCCGAAGCCAAGCTAGCACCGGAATTGAAAGCAGCCATCCGCGAAGCCGCCGCTCGCATCGAAGCCTTTCATAGCGCATCCGCGCCACAGCCGGTAGGTGTGAATACAGCCGTCGGCGTGCGAGTGGAGCGCATCTTGCGCCCGATCAACCGCGTCGGTCTGTACGTGCCAGCAGGCAGTGCACCGTTGCCTTCCACGGCGCTGATGCTGGGTGTGCCCGCGCGCATTGCCGGTTGCCGCGACGTGGTGCTTTGCTCACCGGCGCGCGCGGACGGTACCTGCGATGAAGCGGTGCTGTTCGCAGCGCGTACCGTAGGCGTGCATCGCGTATTCAAGATCGGCGGCGCGCAGGCGATCGCAGCGATGGCATACGGCACGGAAACCGTTCCTCGTTGCGACAAGCTGTTTGGCCCCGGCAACGCGTGGGTTACCGAGGCGAAGCTGCAGGTATCTTCCGACCCTAATGGTGCGGCCATCGACATGCCCGCCGGACCTTCCGAAGTACTGGTGATTGCCGATGCGCAGGCCAATCCCGTGTTCGTCGCGGCGGATCTGCTGTCGCAGGCCGAGCACGGACCGGATTCGCAGGTGGTGCTGGTGAGTGCCTCAACGAGCTTGTTGGACAAGGCGGCTGCCGAAGTGGATCGCCAATGTGCGCAGTTGCCGCGCGGGGCCATCGCAGAGCAGGCGTTGGCGCAGAGCCGGCTGATCGAAGTGGATTCGCTGACACAGGCGGTGGAAGTGAGCAATCGCTACGCGCCGGAACACCTGATTCTGCAGGTCAGCGGCGCGCGTGACCTGGTATCCAGCATCGAAAGTGCGGGCTCGATCTTCGTCGGCGCGTGGACGCCCGAATCCGTGGGCGATTACTGCAGCGGCAGCAACCACGTGCTGCCCACTTACGGTTACGCGCGCAGCTACAGTGGCGTATCGGTAGCCAGTTATCTGAAGCAGATTACGGTGCAGGAGCTGGATCCCAACGGCCTGCGTGCGATCGGCCCGTGCACCGCCACGCTGGCGGAGGCCGAGCAGCTCGAAGCGCATCGCCGCGCCGTCACGTTGCGGCTGGCTGCACTGGGGACACACTTATGAGCGTACTGGACCTGGCGCGGCCGGAAATTCGCACGCTGCAGCCGTATTCCTCGGCGCGGATGGAAGCAGGTGGCGCGCAGATCATGCTCAACGCCAATGAATCAGCGTGGGAGCCGGCGGGTGATGCGGCGCTTGGCTGCAACCGTTATCCCGATCCGCAACCGGCTGCCTTGTTGCAGGCTTTGGCGGCGCTTTACGGTGTACAACGCGAGCAATTGTGCGTAGGGCGCGGCAGTGACGAGGCGATCGACTTGCTGGTACGCGCCTTCTGCCGCGCTGGTCAGGATGCCGTCGTGATCCAGCCGCCGACGTTCGGTATGTATGCGGTCAGCGCGCGTATCCAGAATGCAGCGGTGATCGAGGTGTCGCTGGCGCAGGATTTCAGTCTCGATGTCCCAGCGTTACTTGCCGCAATCACGCCGGCGGTGAAGCTGGTGTTTTTGTGCACACCGAACAACCCCAGCGGCAAATCGATATCGCGTGACGATATCGAACGCGTGGCGCAGGCGCTCGCCGGCAAGGCGCTGCTGGTGGTGGACGAGGCGTATATCGAGTTTTCCGATCAGCCTAGCGCGATCGATCTGATCGGGCGCTACGAACACCTAGCGGTGTTGCGCACTTTGTCCAAAGCCTGGGCACTGGCCGGCGCGCGCATCGGCACCTTAGTAGCAAACCCCGAGGTGATCGGATTGATTAGGCGCATCATGCAGCCTTATCCGCTACCGCTGCCATGCGTAACGGCAGCTTTGGTGGCACTGTCACCATCTGGGCAGGTCGCTGCGCGCGAGCATATCGCTATCGTACGCGAGCAGCGTGTACTCATGCGCGATGCACTGGCCGGGCTTCCGGGTGTGCGTGAGGTGCTGACATCGGATGCCAATTTCCTGGCTGTACGTTTCGACGATGCCGGCGCCGTGTATCAGCGCCTGCTGCAGGCAGGCATCGTGGTACGCGACGTGCGCCGTTATCCCAAGTTGCACGATACTTTGCGTATCACTGTCGGTACGCCGGAAGAAAATGCGCGGGTGCTTGCCGTGCTGAACGAAATGACGTTGAACAAGGTCCAGGCATGAGTCGCAAGATACTTTTCATCGACCGGGATGGTTGCCTGATCGAGGAGCCTGCTGACGAGCAGATCGACAGCTACGAAAAACTGTCCCTGCTGCCGGGCGTGATGGCTGCCTTGCAGCGCATCGTGGCGGCGGGCTACGAACTGGTGATGGTCACCAACCAGGATGGCCTAGGTACGGATAGCTTTCCGCAACCACATTTCGATGGCCCTCACGATCTGTTGATGCGCATCTTCGCCTCGCAAGGCGTGCGCTTTGGCGAAGTGCTGATCGATCGAAGTTTTCCGCATGAAGGTCTGGATACGCGCAAACCCGGCATCGGCATGATGCGCCACTATCTAGCCGACGATGGCTGGACGCGCGCCGATTCGGCCATGGTGGGCGATCGCGAAACCGACCTGCAATTTGCCGCGAACATGGGCGTGCGCGGTTTTCGAGTCGGGCCGAAAGGCATGGGCTGGGAAGAAGTCGCGCATCAATTGCTCGATCGGCCGCGCGTGGCTGAGGTGGTGCGGCATACCAAGGAGACGCGCATTACGGTGCGCGTGGATCTGGACACGCAAGCCGAGCCCGTTGCGCATACCGGCCTGGGCTTTTTCGACCACATGCTGGAGCAGATCGGCAAGCACGGCGGTTTCGCGCTCAGCATCCAATGCGATGGCGACACCAAGGTCGATGAACATCACACCATCGAGGATTGCGCGCTCGCATTAGGGCAGGCCTTGCGCCAAGCACTGGGCGACAAGCGTGGCATCGGCCGGTATGGTTTTACGTTGCCGATGGACGAGTCGCTGGCCAGCGCAGCACTGGATCTGTCGGGGCGTCCATATTTCGTGTTTGAAGGCCAGTTCCCACGCGAGCGCGTAGGCGACGTACCGACCGAACTGGTGCCGCACTTCTTCCGTTCGCTGTGCGACACGCTGGGCGCCAATCTACATATCACGGTGAAGGGCGAGAACGCACATCATATGGTGGAAGGTTGCTTCAAGGTCACGGCACGTGCTTTGCGCCAGGCGATCCGCCGTGAAGGTGACGAGCTGCCGAGCACGAAGGGAGCGCTGTGATGAGCGTGGTCCTGGTCGATGCCGGCGGCACCAATATCGGTTCGGTGCGTTATGCATTGCAGCGGCTGGGCGTGGATGCCGCGTTGACCGCCGATGCCGAGCGTATTCGCAGTGCGGATAAGGTGATACTGCCGGGTGTTGGTGCGGCCGCCCCCGGCATGGCGCGGCTGCAAGAACTGGAGCTGGTCGATGTGATCCGTTCGCTTACGCAGCCGGTGTTAGGCGTGTGCTTAGGGATGCAGCTGCTGTGCGAACACTCCGAGGAAAGCGACACACCTTGCCTGGGCGTGATTCCCGCCACCGTGCGCAAGTTCGAAGAAACGCCGGAATTGTGCGTGCCGCATATGGGCTGGAACCGTCTGTCGCCGGTCACCCGGCATCCGCTGCTGAAAAACCTGGAAGAGGGCGATTGGGCCTACTTCGTGCACAGCTATTCGGTGCCAGTGGGTGATTACACACTGGTGCGCAGCGACTATGGCGGTGCGTTTTCGGCGGTGATTGCGAGCGGAAATTTTCATGGTACGCAGTTTCATCCGGAGCGTTCGGCACAGGTGGGAGCGAAGTTGCTGAAGAACTTCCTCGAGCTTTGAATTTTCGAGTGGCCGTCATTCCGGCGAAAGCGCCTTCGCTTTCGCCGGAATGACGGCCGGCAAGATTAGATCAAGCAGAAGTCATATAGATGCCTGTGCTTTTGTGCATGGGAAAAGAGCTGATCAGAATGAACGTTGAAGTCATCCCTGCCATCGATCTGCGCAACGGCCAAGTTGTCCGCCTTCGCCAAGGCGATTACGCGCAGGAAACGCAATACGCAGCCGCGCCGCATGAACTGGCCGCCCGTTACGCGCAGGCCGGCGCGCAGTGGCTGCACGTGGTCGATCTGGATGGCGCACGCGCGGGCGATCTGACCAATCTCGCAGTGATCGAAGTGCTGGCGAAAGCCGGCATGCAGGTGCAGGCCGGCGGCGGCGTCCGCGTGGAAGACGATGTGCAACGCTTGTTTGGCGCGGGCGTCAGCCGCGTGGTCGTGGGCAGCGTCGCGATTCGTGAGCCGGAACGCGTAGCGCAATGGCTGGACAAGCATGGTGCCGAGCGCTTCACCATCGCGTTGGATACGCGCCGTTGCGATAACACGTGGACCTTACCCAGTGCCGGCTGGACCGAAGACGAGGCGCGGACCCTGGACGAACTCGCGCCCTGGTACGCAGCGCATGGCGCGCGACATCTACTCTGCACGGATATCGAGCGCGACGGCATGCTGGCCGGCTTCAATCTCGAGCTCTATCGGCACCTGGCGCAAACCGTGCCGCAGCTTGCTGTGCAGGCTTCCGGCGGCGTGCGTTCGTTGGAGGACATCCGCGCGGCACGCGAAGCCGGTGCGCGTGGCGTGATCCTGGGACGTGCCTTGCTGGAAGGACGCTTTACGCTGGAGGACGCACTGGCATGTTAAGCCGCCGCATCATTCCCTGCCTGGACGTACGCGACAGCAAGGTGGTCAAGGGTGTGCGTTTTCGTGATCACGTCGTGATGGGCGAAATCGTCGATCTGGCCTTGCGCTATCGCGATGAAGGTGCGGACGAGCTGGTGTTCTACGACATTACCGCTAGCCCAGAAGGTCGCAGTGTCGATCGCGGCTGGGTGGAGCGTGTAGCGCGGGTGATCGATATACCGTTCTGTGTGGCCGGCGGTATTCGCTCGGTGGCGGACGCACGCGAGGTATTGCACGCTGGCGCAGACAAGGTTTCGATCAACTCACCGGCGCTGGAACGTCCGACGTTGATCGACGAACTGGCAGCTGCCTTCGGCGTGCAGTGCGTGGTGGTTGGCATCGATTCCATGCGCGATGCTGACGGTGAGTGGCGCGTGCGGCAGTACACCGGCGATCCGTCCAAGACGCGTTCGCTGGCGCGGCGCACGTTGGACTGGATGGTCGAGGCGCAGCGGCGCGGCGCGGGTGAGATCGTGCTTAATTGCATGGATACCGACGGCGTGCGCCAGGGTTACGACCTGGCGCAGCTCGCCGCGGCGCGAGCGCTGTGCACGGTGCCGCTGATCGCCTCGGGCGGAGCGGGAACGATGGCGCACTTTCGCGATGCGTTCACGCGCGCTCGTGTTGATGGTGCTTTGGCGGCCAGCGTTTTCCATAGCGGCGCCATCGCCGTTCCTGATCTGAAGCGTTATCTGCAGCAGGAAGGCCTAGTTATACGTTTGCAAGAGGCAGCCGGCCATGAGTGAAACAATCAGCGGATTCGATCCACTCGATCTCAGCCAGATCGACTGGTCCAAATCGGATGGGCTGGTGCCCGCGATCGTGCAGCACTGGCTCACGGGCGAAGTGCTGATGCTCGGCTATATGGATCACAAAGCGCTGACGCTTACGCAAAGCAGCGGCAAGGTGAGCTTCTTCAGCCGCAGCAAGCAGCGTTTGTGGACCAAGGGCGAAAGCTCAGGCCACGTGTTGCATCTGAAGTCGATCCGCATGGATTGCGATCGCGACACCTTGCTGGTGCTGGCCGATCCGCATGGGCCGACCTGTCATTTGGGAACGCGCAGTTGCTTCGGCAATGAAGTGCGCCCGCCGCTGGGATTTCTCGCGCAACTGGATGCGCTGGTTGAAAAACGCAAGACGGAGTTGCCCGAGGGCAGTTACACCACGAAGCTGTTCCACGGCGGAACGCGGCGGATTGCGCAGAAAGTGGGCGAAGAAGGCGTGGAGACCGCGCTGGCTGCCGTGGCACAGGGCGATGAAGAACTGCTAGGCGAGGCGGCGGATTTGATTTTTCATCTCACCGTATTGTTGCGTGCGCGCGGGTTTGGGCTTGAGGATGCGACGAAGGTGTTGGTGGAGCGGCATGGGTAACCACTATGACCGTCATTCCCGCTTTTGCGGGAATGACGGCCGTGGGGATTATGCAAAAGTCGAGGCTTACTGAGTTGTCGCTCCCGCACTGCTCGCCGACGCCGGCGGCGGTGTAAACGGCACGACCGGCCCTGGCGTCACTTCCTTCCGCCACATCGCAAGCTGCTGTGCAATGCCGGTACCGATATCGATCTGCGGTTCGGATGGCGTGAGCTTGTCCTGTTGTTCCCATGTGTTGATGTCGCGCTTGGCCAACTGGAAGGCGTCGACGAAGTTGTCGGTCTTGTTCAGCGCATCCACCAACCAGGCCTTGCCGAAGTAGGTGATATCGGAATCGCTGCCGCAGCCGAACGAGCTGCGATCCGTGCGCGCGGCGGTGAGCACCAGCGTGCCGGGGCCGCGTAGATCGGGCACGAAGCCGCCGGAATAGCAGGCGTTCACCACCACCACTTTCCATTTGAACGAACGCTTTTTCAGGATGCCGGCGAGGTCGGGGGCACCAATCTGGTCCAGCGGCAGCGGGTCCATGTCGACCAGCAGGTTGTGGTCCTCGTCGCCGTGCGAGGTCATGTAGAGCACCAGGATGTCCTGCTCCGGGTTCATCACGCTCGCCAGCTGGTCGAGCGTATCCTCCAGATTGCTCCAGCTCGCCAGCGGATGCGTCTGCAGCGTGGCGGGATTGTTTTCCAATACCAGCGCGTGCGCGGTGGGGCCGAAGCGACGAGTGAACAGCTGTGCGGCGTATTCGGCCTCGTTGCGGAACACGTCTTCGCCACCGTCGCCGGCGAAGCTCAGCAGATACAGGTTGGTCTTGTCGGGAATACGAGGAGAAAGGCCGGCCACGGCCTTGCGCACCATCGTCGGTTGCGTATAGATCACTTGTTCCGGTGAGGGACCTTGACTGGGCCAATTGTCGTTGCCTTCGTCGTCGTCCGTGTCGCTGCTGGAGGCGGAAGGCGCGGGCGATACGCTGCTGCTGGTCGCTACGCTCACCACTTCTTCGTTGTGTGGCGGCCGGTGCCCGGTGACCAGCAGTATCAGCAGCACACCGGCGGCGAAGGAGAGCAGGGCGATCAGGAGAGTGCGCATGCGCATAGGCGATCGGCTCAGAGCTGGATGGCGTCGAAGCTGGTGTAGGCCGGATGGCGCGGTTGCGGCGGAATCTCCATGGGCGGCCGCAGCAACCAGCCGGTGCGCAGGCCGGCGGCACGGGCGGCGTCCAGCTCTTCCACTACATCGGAGAGGAACAGCACGTGCTCAGGGCGCTCGCCGATCGCTTCCACGATACGTTCGTAGGAAGCCTGCTCCCGCTTGGGGCCGGTCTCGGTGTCGAAGTTGCCGGCGAACAGAGGGCTGAGGTCGCCGGACTCGCTGTAGCGGAAAAGCAGTTTCTGCGCCGGCACGGAGCCGGAGGAGTACACGTACAAGTGCAGCCCCTCGCCGCGCCAGGCGTGCAGGCGGGCAGCGACTTCTGGGTACACGTGGGCGCGGTATTCGCCGGACTCGTAACCTTCCTGCCAGATCATGCCCTGCAGCGCTTTGAGGGCAGTGGATTTGCGGTCCTCGTCGATCCAACGCAGCAGCAGCTCGAGGACTTCCTGCCGGCTCGCCTCGACGATGCCGGCCTCTTTGGCCGCCTCATGCAGCCAGTGCTGCACCTCGGGTTTGTCGCCGTGCGTCTCGATATAGGCCGGTAGGCGTTTGCGGGCGTACGGGAACAGCACGTCCTTGACGAAGCTGATGGAACTGGTGGTTCCTTCGATATCGGTGACGATGGCGCGGATGACGGTCATGGGGAGCTGCGGGGGGAGGGGGCTCCCAAGCTTAGCGTGGGCTTGCGTGGGTGCAAGCGGCCCCTGTCGCGGTTCTGGCTTCGCCGCAGGTCGATTCTCTCTCGACTTCGGAAGCGTGATTGGCGATGAAACTCGGCGACACCGGCAGTTTAGAGTTCGTCACCCCGGCGAAAGCTTGGGCCCAGCGACTTTGATGTGCAAAGGCACTGAGTCCCGGCTTTCGCCGGGGTGACGAGAAAACTATCAGCTACAGCCCCCAGTTTGGGGGAGGGTGAAAGAATTACGCAGCGGCTGCCAAAGGCGTCATCCGCGGAAACCGCTCCGCAATATCCGAGCCGGTGAAGTTGGCCACCCAGCCCTCCTTGTTGGTGAATAGGCGAATGGCCACGAAGTAGGGCGCCTCGCTCATGTCGAACCAGTGGCGGGTGCCGTCCGGCACGCCGATCAGGTCGCCTTGTTCGCACAGCACGTCGTAGATCTTGTCGCCGATATGCAGAGTGAACTGACCAGCACCGGCGACGAAGAAGCGCACTTCGTCTTCGCTGTGTGTGTGCTCGCTCAGGAATTTCTGGCGAAGCGTGGCGCGATCGGGATGGTCTGGCGTCAGGCTGATCACGTCGACCGCCTGGTAGCCTTCCTCGCCCATCAGGCGATCGATGTCCGCGCGATAGGCGGCGATGACGTCGTCCTGGCTGGCACCGGGTTTAATCGGCTGGCTGGCTTCCCACTGCTCGAAGCGCACGCCGACCTTGGCCAGTTCGCGGGCGATGCCGGCGTGATCCTCGTGCACCGAGAGGGGGTTGTGCGGGTGCTGCTCGTCAAAAATGCGCAGGCGGCTCATGCGTTCAGTCTCCTCAAATCGAGTTCGCAGCCGAGCAGAAATTCCAGCGCCTCCAGATGGCGGCGCGCTTCGGCCATGTCATGACCCCAGGTATAGATGCCGTGACCATTGATCAAGTAGGCGCTCAGAGGCTTGCCGGAATCTATCCAGGCATCTACCTGCGCCACCAGTTCGGGCATGTGCTGTGTGTTGGGGAACACGGGAATATCGAGCACGCTTTCGTGCGTGGTGTGGCCGCGGATCGCTTTCTGCAGTTCCCAGCCTTCCAGGCGGATGACGCCGTCGCTGGCGAACAGGCGCGAGGCGACGCTCTGCGTGCGCGAATGCGTGTGCAACACTACGTTCACTTCCGGCCAGCGGCGATACACCTGCGTGTGCAATTCGGTTTCCGCACTTGGGCGTGCGCTGGTGCCGACCGCCTTGCCGTGCATGTCCACCAACATGATGTCGTCGCGGCCGAGCTTGCCTTTGTCGCGTCCGGAGATTGTTATTGCAGCGTGATCGGCATCCACGCGCATCGAGAAATTGCTGCTGGTGGCCGGCGTCCAGCCGTGTTGCGCAAGTTCGCGCGCTGCGTCGGTGATCGCATCGGCGCGCTCGTAGAACAGTGCAGAGGGAATGGAGGCGGGCAGTGTTTGGCTCATGGCAAATGGACGTCCAAATGAGTGGTGACTATAGCACGGCAGGAAACGCGCGAAATGCGAGTTATTCGCGAAAAGGACCTGGCGCGGTGCATGGCGTTAGGATGCGTGCACCGTCGCCGCAGCTCCCGCGGCAAAAACAACGATGAGGGTGGTTATGTCAGGACATGAAGAGATCGAGTCACGTCGTCGTTTCCTCAAGCTTGCCGTCGGCACCGCCGCCGCGGCAGCGCTGGTAAGTGGATTGCCGCGCGTCGCGCGCGCGGATGATCTGCCGCACGTTTCTGAAGCCGATCCCACCGCCAAGGCGCTGGGCTATGTGGAAGACGCCACGGCGACGAAGGATCCCAAGCACAAACCCGGCGACACCTGCGCCAACTGTCAGTTCTATACCGGTGCTGCAACAGGTTACGGTCCCTGCCAGTTGTTCCCGGGCAAGGCAGTGAATGCGAAAGGCTGGTGCATCTCGCACACAGCGAAGCAAGCCTGACGCATCACGCTTATCAGTACAGGCCGGCTTTACGCCGGCCTTTTTGTTTGCGCGTCGTGCACACAAAAAGAAAACGCCTGTACGGGACAGGCGTTTTGAAAAGAAACGAAGGGGTGTTACTGAAAGGTGCTACCCGGACGCGTCAGGTCGAGGAGCTAACTGGCCTGACGCGCCGGGTGGCAATCCGGGGCCCACTGCCAAGTGATCAACCCGGGCCACCGATGATACTCCGGTTGACCGAAGTACGGCGGATCGGGGTAGGAAATTTGTGATGTCGAAATTTTTTTCTCTTTAAATTCAGTAAGTTAAAGATAATTTCGAACACATCACATTCAATTCATTAAAACGCCGTTAGCGCCATATTCCAAGCTTTTCGATGCAGTTAGCTGATGTTTGCGTCAAATCGTCGACGTTTGGCCCCGTGCCGAGCCATTGGCAAGACGCAGGCGACTATGGCGAACCCCATAGGTGAAGTAAATCGCAAAGCCGAACAGGGTCCAGACCACCATCAACGCCCAATTGAACCAGTCGAAGGTAGCCAGCAGGCCTGCACAACTCAGTACGCCGGCCACGCAGATCACCGGTGCCCACGGCACGCGGAAGGTGCGCGGCAATTCGGGCGAGGTGTAGCGCAGGATCAGCACGCCCGCGCACACGGCAACGAACGCAATGAGGGTGCCCATGGAGGTAAGGTTCGCCAGCAGATCGAGTGGAAACACCGCCGAGAGCGCCGCAATACTTCCACCGGTGATGAGTGTATTGATATGCGGCGTGCGGTGGCGCGGATGAATGCGATTGAACACCCGAGGCAGCAGGCCATCGCGCGACATGATCATGAAGATGCGCGGTTGCGCGATGATCATTACCAGGATCACCGAGGACAGGCCGATCATGGCGCCGATCTCTACGATCAGACGCAGCCAACCAAGCTCAGGATGCGCCTTGATTGCGGTAACGACCGGCTCGTCCGTGCCGAGCTGCGTGTACGGAATAAGTCCGGTCAACACGGCTGCCATCGCCAGGTACAGCACCGTGCAGATCACCAGCGACACCAGCGTGCCGAATGGAAGATCGCGTTGCGGGTTCTTGCATTCCTGTGCGGCGGTCGAGGTAGCCTCGAAACCAATGTAGGCAAAGAACACCATTCCCGCGCCGCGCAAAATGCCGTCCCAACCGTATTTATGGTTACCTTGCGCTTCTGGAATGAACGGGTGCCAGTTGGCCGGATTCACGTAGCGATAACCGGCCACCACCACGACAATGATCAGGCCGACCTTGAGCAGCACCATGAAAAAGTTGATGCCGGCCGATTCGCGAATACCGATGTAGCAGACCCAGGTCAGCGCCATCACAATCGCCACCGCGGGCAGGTTGAATAGATCTCCGGTCGTGACGAGTGCGCCATTGGTATAGGCAAATGGCGCATTCGTCAGCGCGTGTGGCAGGTGGATACCGACGTGATCGAGCAGGCTGGTGAAATAGCCGGTCCAGCTCGTCGCTACCGCGGACGCCGAGATGCCGTATTCCAGCACCATGTTCCAGCCAATGAACCATGCCACCGACTCGCCGAGCGTGGCGTACGCATACGAGTAGGAGCTGCCGGAAATCGGAATCAGCGTGGCGAATTCAGAGTAGCACAATGCGGTGAAGCCACTGCAGATTGCCGCGAGGATAAACGAGATGATCACTGCCGGCCCGGCGTGGTCCGCCGCGGCCTGGCCGGTCACCACGAAGATGCCGGTGCCGATCACTGCACCGATACCCAGCGCAGTAATGCCCCAAGGGCCGAGTGTTCGACGCAAGCTTGGGCCGTGCGTACTCTCGTCATCGGAAAAATCGGTCTTGCGGGCGAATAACTGCTTGAGCATAAGGCTTCCTGAAAGAAAGCCGGCACGGTGTGCTCACCGTGCCGGACGTATTTACTCGATAACGCGGCGCCGTAACCTCAGGCGGGTTCGGTGCCGTTGGCAAGATGGCTCTTGCGATAACCGTAGAGGTAGTACACCACCAGACCGACGATACCCCAGCCGAAGAACACTTCTATCGTCTTCAGCGGCAGGTTGACGAACAGCAGCAGACAGCCAATCACCGCGAGCGGGCATACCAACCACACGAACGGTGTGCGGAAAGGACGCTTGCGATCCGGCTGCGTCACGCGCAGCACCATCACGCCCACGGCCACCATCAGGAACGCGAACAGCGTACCCGAGTTGGTGATGTCGGCGAGCTGGCCTACCGGATAGATCGCGCCGAAAAACGACACGAACAGACCAGTGATTAGCGTGATCACATGCGGCGTGTGGAAACGGGGGTGGATCTTGGAGAGCGAAGAGGGCAGCAGACCGTCGCGTGCCATGGTGAAGAAGATGCGTGTCTGGCCGTAGGTCATGGTGAGGATCACGGAAGGCAGCGCGATGCTTGCCGCCGCGCCGATGATGTCGCCCCACCAGTTGTGGTGAATCATGCGCAACGCATGCGCCAGCGCCTCCTTGCTGCAAACCAATGCTTCGGAGGCTTTACAGGCGGCTACCATCTCCGGCGTACCGGGTTGCAGTGCACCGCCGCCGGGTCCCACGACAGGCTGCGCACCTACTGCGCCGATGGCGCCATAGCTGACCAGCAGGTAGTAGACGGTGCAGATGCCGAGCGAGCCGATTAGGCCGATGGGGATGTTCCGGTTCGGATTCTTGGTTTCTTCCGCGGCGGTGGAGACCGCATCGAAACCCACATAAGCAAAGAAGATCGACGCCGCCGCACCCAGCACGCCGATGCCGCCCATCGGGCTGCCCCAGCCGTTTGGCACAAAGGGATGGAAGTTCGCGTCTTGTACCTTCGGTAAGGCGAGCACGATGAACACCGTCAACGCGATCACTTTGACCAGCACCAGCACAGCATTGACCTTGGCCGACTTAGACGTACCGATCACCAACAGGAAGGTGATCAGCGCGCCGATAAGAAAGGCCAGCAGATTGAAAGTGCCGCCATCCATCGGACCGGTGCGGAGGAATTCAGGCAAGCCAACACCGTGGTTGGCGAGCAAGCCGTTCATGTATCCCGACCAGCCCACGCACACCGTGCTCGCTGCAATCGTGTATTCCAGAATCAGCGCCCAGCCGACGATCCAGGCCATACCTTCGCCGAGTACACCGTACGTGTAGGTGTAGGCCGAGCCGGCTACCGGCACCATGGATGCCAGCTCCGCATAAGCCAACGCCGCCAGCGTGCAGACGATGGCGGCGATCACGAACGAGATCATCATGCCGGGGCCGGCTTTCTGTCCGGCTTCCGCCGTGAGGACGAAAATACCGGTGCCGATGATGGCGCCGATGCCGAGCATGGTGAGCTGGAATGCGCCAAGCTGCCGGGTGAGCCCTTTCTTTTCTGCTGTGGCTAGTATCTGATCGAGTGGCTTGACGCGTTTGAATAGCATTAAATGATCCCCATGAGAACAATTGCCTCGGTTATCGAAAGTGCTCTGGAATCAGCCCTAGGGCTTGAGGCATCAGCGAACCATAGCCCAGCGGAGGGCAGCGGTACAAGCTGCATTGCGGCTGAATTTGCAGCCATGCGAGCTGGCTGAGAAGCATCCGCGGCGGCGTATGGCACTTGCGTCGGAAAGCGTATTTTGCTGCTGCATTAGAAGACCATGTTAATGGCGGCCATGGGCGTGACGAACGCATTGTTATTGCGACCGGCGAAGCTGAATTGCACGCCGCCCACGATGCCGATGCGATCGTTGAAGTTGTATTCCACCGCGGGCGCGAGACTGTAGACGTCACGCGATGCGTCGCGCCGCGCAAACTGTGTAGCCGCGTCGCCTTGTCCGGTTATGCCCTTCAACTGCGAAGGGGCATCTCGGTTGTAGGCCAGATCCATCGCCAGCACCCATTGCGGGTTGATGCTGTATTCGACGGAGGTGGAAACGCCCAGCGAACTACCCAGCCGCACGCCACCGCGAAAATCTTGCGGCGTCCCGTAAGCACTCGCGCCTTGCACGTTTACCCGACTGGGCGGAAGGCTGTAGGAAACCGTCGCGCGAAAACGCATCGGCCTGCCATTCGGCAGCCACACGTACTGTTGCAGCAACGCCGAGAAGGTATCGACGTTTGCGCCATTGCCGATCGCGTTCAGTGGATTCTGATCGAGCCGGTCGTAGGTGCCGGTCGGAAAGCGATGCGAGTAGGCCAGCGAGACGGTGGGATGCTTCTTGTCTTCACCTGGCGCCAGCACCATGTACTGCATGCCCAGCGTGGTATCCGCGGCGCCGATGCCGTCGGTATGCGCGCCACCGGACATCGCATGCGCACCGCCGAGACCGAGCTGCACCTGGAAGCGGTCGGTAACACCGTAATAGATGGGGATCGACGTCTGCCACTGGCGCGTGCTTGGCGTTTGCGAGTGGCGATTGCCCTGTTCGTCGTAATACGCGTTGCTCTTGTAATAGATCAGATAAGGCTCGACCAGCCACGCGCCAGCGGGAAGCGTCACCGCGTTGGAGGTGAGCAAAGGACCGGTGAAATTGGCGGACGAGTCTTGAGCGCTGGCCTGGTTTGCGCATAGGGCAAGTGCGAACGAGCAGGCAACCAGAGAACCGAAGCGATGCTTGAAATGCGTCATCGGGCGTGCACAGTGATGAGGTGAGACGACTCACGCTACCGGCACGCTTTCCGGCGATCCATGCTAGAACTTTGAAAATTGCGACCAACTTGAATAGAAGGAAGGAGCTTCATGACATTGCGAATGTCGCTGGACCGATACATGCACGATCACGCTGATGACGTTCACGCGGCCGCCTGCATGCGTTTTCTCGATGAGGCGGAACTGCCTTTTCATCGCGAAAATGGGGTCGGTCACTTCACTGGTTCGGCATGGCTAGTGGATGCCAGTGGCGAGCGCGTATTGCTCACGCATCACCGCAAGTTGCAGCGGTGGCTGCAGTTGGGCGGCCACGCGGATGGTGATAGCGATCTGGCAGCCGTCGCGTTGCGCGAAGCATGCGAGGAATCGGGACTCTCGGATTTGACGGTCGAACCGGCTATTTTTGACGTCGACCGGCATTGGATACCCGAGCGCATGAGCGAGCCCGGGCATTGGCATTACGACGTGCGCTACGTTGTGCGCGTCGGCGGCGATGAAAATTTTGCCGTTGGCGATGAATCGCTGGAGTTGGCGTGGGTATCCATACGAGAACTGGCCGAGGCGCACGACACGGATGAATCATTGCGCCGCATGGCGTGCAAGTGGCTGGCGCGGGTCGCGTAGGCTGGGATGCAATCCCAGCTTACATGATGCCCTAGCTGTAGCGGGCGGGCGCCGGGTTAAGATGCCCACATGCCTTGCACGTACGCGCCTCTTTCGAAGCGTAGAAGCGATCGAACACCGAAGGAAAATCGGTCTCGATGTTCTGCAGCACAAAATATTCTTCGTACAGTTTGTGGTTGCAGCTTTCGCAGAACCATAGCAGGCCGTCTTTTTCATGCGGCAACCGGCGACGCTCGATCACCAAGCCGATGGAATCGGGCATGCGCTGCGGCGAATGCGGCACGCGAGGCGGCAGATAGAAGAGTTGGCCGGCGCGAATGGACATGTCGCGGGCGGTGCCTTCGTCCTGTACCTTCAACACCATTTCGCCTTCGATCTGGTAGAAGAACTCCGGACCTTCGTCGTAGTGATAGTCGGTGCGCGCATTGGGACCCCCGACGATCATGATGATGAAATCACCGTCGACGATGCACTTGTTGCCGACCGGCGGTTTCAGCAAGTGGCGGTGTTCGTCGATCCAGCGCTGAAGATCAATGGGCGGCAGTAGAGACATGCGGCGAGGTCCGGCGAGGGCAGGGCGTCACCATAACGCCGATGCGGCGCTAGAGGGAAGACGCCGCGCCGGCGACCTCGCTCACCGGCAGGAACTGCAGAAACTGCCCGCCGAAGAAGCTCTGCCCGTAGTCGATCACCGAGCGGCGATATTTCTCGGCGGTGAATTCCGCCACCAGATCGGTGCGTCCAATGATGCCGCCGAACAGGCGCTCGAAACTGAGGTTTTGCTCCTGCTCGGACAGTGCGTTGGAAAGCAGCAGTGAGTGTCCGGCGTCATCCCTACGTCGGGCTAGCAGCCACATGGCGATTTCCACATTACGGGCGGCGTTATAGACACGCTGCGCGTCGAGTCCGTCGATGAGATAAAGCTCGCGCTTGCCGCCGTGCGCGGTGATCAGCATGTCGCCGATGCCATAGATAAGCGTGCCGACGCGGTCACCTTTGAAATGCGGATCAAGCGCAAGCTCCATGGCCTTGGTGTCGCGCGCGTCGAGTCCCGGCAACGGCGTGTGGTGATCGACTGCGTGGCGTACGCGCGTCTCGGCTTCTTCACGGTTGGCCGCGCCACCTTTTTTCCATTCCGATGGATTGCGCTTGTAGAGCTTGTCCATCAGCAGATACAGCGCGTCGAGATTGTTGCGTATCTCCAGGTTGGCCATGCGGTTGGGATCGGACTGGATCAACTGACCCTTGGTCAGCTTCGCTTCGGGTACGACATGACCATTGACGGGAGGCGTAGGTTTGCAGCTCGCGCAGACCAGGACCAGAAGCGCCAAGAACCATCTCGAGTACTTCTTCATGCCGAATGCGCCTTCCATGGACGCATAAAAAATGCGCCGCTCATGGCGGCGCATTGTGTCCGTAGTTTCGCAGCAGCCCTACTCGGTGTTCGCCTCGCTCTGGTGAAGGCGAATGCCGCTGCTGGAGTCAGACATCCAGCGTGGCGAGATCGCCTTTCTCTTCGAGCCAACTCTTGCGATCGCTGGCGCGCTTCTTGGCCAGCAGCATGTCCATCAGCTTGGCGGTGCCGTCATTGTCTTCCACAGTGAGCTGTACGAGGCGGCGCGTGTCAGGATAGATGGTGGATTCGCGCAGCTGCGACGGGTTCATTTCACCCAGGCCCTTGAAGCGGGTGACGGTGACTTGACCCTTCATCTTTTCGCGCTCCACGCGCTGCAGCATCGCGGCCTTTTCGTTTTCGTCCAGGCAATAGAACACTTGCTTGCCCACATCCACGCGAAACAGCGGCGGCATCGCCACGAATACGTGACCTTCGCGCACCAGTGAGGGGAAGTGGCGCAGGAACAGCGCGCTGAGCAGGGTGGCGATGTGCAGGCCGTCGGAGTCGGCGTCGGCAAGGATGACGACCTTGCCGTAGCGCAGGCCGGAGAGGTCGTCCTTGCCTGGGTCGCAGCCGATTGCCACCGCCAGGTTGTGCACTTCTTCCGAAGCCAGCACCGAAGTGGATTCCACTTCCCAGGTGTTGAGGATCTTGCCGCGCAACGGCAGGATCGCCTGGAAGTCCTTGTCGCGCGCCTGCTTGGCGCTACCGCCGGCCGAATCGCCTTCCACCAGGAACAGCTCGGTACGGGTGAGATCGGTGGCGGTGCAATCGGCCAGCTTGCCGGGCAGGGCGGGGCCTTGCGTGATCTTCTTGCGCACCACCTGCTTGGCAGCTTTCAGGCGTGCGCTGGCGCGTTCGATCGCCAACTGGGCGATGCGTTCACCCAGGTCCACGTGCTGGTTGAGCCACAGGCTGAAAGCATCGTGCACCACGCTTTCTACCAGCGCGGCAGCGTTGCGCGAGGAAAGGCGCTCTTTGGTCTGGCCGGCGAATTGCGGATCTTGCAATTTCGCCGACAGCACGAAGGCCAGGCGTTCCCATACATCTTCCGGCGCCAGCTTCACACCACGCGGCAGCAGGTTGCGAATGTCACAGAACTCGCGCACCGCATTGGTGAGGCCGGTACGCAGTCCGTTGACGTGCGTGCCGCCTTGTACGGTGGGAATCAGGTTGACGTAGCTTTCCTGCACCAGCTCGCCTTCGGGCAGCCAAGTGAGGGCGACATCCAGCCCTTCGGTATCGCGTGCGACGTGATGCACAAACAGATCGGCGGGCAGGCATTCGCCGCCGTCGAGTTCGCCCCGCAGGTAGTCGCGCAGGCCATCCTCATAATACCACTCGCTCGTTTCGCCGCTGGCTTCGTCGAGCAGCTTCACGCTGAGGCCGGCGCACAGCACGGCCTTGGCGCGCAGCAAATGCTTGAGCTTGGACAGCGAGATCTTCGGTGAATCGAAGTATTTCGGATCGGCCCAGAAGCGCACGGTGGTACCGGTCTTCTTCTTCGGCACTGTGCCGATGGTTTCCAAAGGACTGGCGCGATCGCCGTTGGCGAAGCTCATGCGGTATTCGTTGCCATCGCGGCGGATGGTCACGTCCACTTTGTTCGACAGCGCATTCACCACCGATACGCCCACGCCGTGCAGGCCGCCGGAGAAGTTGTAGTTCTTGCCGGAGAATTTGCCGCCCGCATGCAAGCGAGTGAGGATCAGCTCGACGCCGGGAATGCCTTCTTCCGGATGGATGTCCACCGGCATGCCGCGGCCGTCGTCGCTGACTTCCACCGAGCCATCGGTGTGCACGATTACCTCGATCGACTTGGCGTGGCCGGCCAGCGCCTCGTCGACCGAGTTGTCGATCACTTCCTGCGCCAGATGGTTCGGGCGCGTGGTGTCGGTATACATGCCCGGCCGGCGCTTGACGGGGTCAAGGCCGGAAAGGACTTCGATATCGGCGGCGTTGTAGCGGCTGCTCATGCTGAGAGGCGGATGCCTACTTCGTTGGTGGTCAGGCGCGGGAGAATGGTTGGTGGCGTTGTGCAGGTCAAGTGGAGCGGAAACAGGGAACGGGGAACATCAATATGATCGCAAGCCTGACGCTCCCCGTTCCCTGTTTCCTATTTCCCGATTTAAAGCGGTGCGCAATGCTTCTCCAGCCAAGCCAGATCCGCGTCCTCCAGCAAAGGCGCCAGTGCCGCGCGCACCGTGGCGTGATAGTCGTCCAGCCAGGCGCGCTCGTCCGGGCTCAATAGGGCCGGTTCCAGTGCGCGGCGATCGAACGGGCACAGGGTGAGTGTTTCGAAAGCGTGGAACTCCCCGAACTCGGTCTGCTCGGCTTCGACCACCACGGCGAGGTTCTCATGGCGGATGCCATGGCGCGCCGGCTTATATAAGCCAGGCTCGATCGAGGTGATCATGCCCGGTTCCAGCGGAACCAGCGTGGCGCCGGAGGTTGGCGGGCGAATGCCGTGTGGACCTTCGTGCACATTTAAGAAGTAACCGACGCCGTGGCCGGTGCCGTGGCCGTAGTCCATGCCGCTGGCCCACAGCGGTGCGCGGGCCAGCACGTCGAGTTGCGGGCCGCTGGCGCCCTTGGGAAAGCGCGCGCGGGAAAGCGCGATCATGCCTTTCATGACCAGCGTGGCGTCGCGGCGCTGTTCGGCGGTGGTGGGGCCAAGCGCCAGCACGCGGGTGATGTCAGTGGTGCCGCCCAGGTACTGGCCGCCGGAATCCACCAGCAGCAGGCCGTGGCGCTGCAAAGTGTTGTGTGCTTGCGGCGTGGCGCGGTAATGCGGCAGTGCGCCGTTTTCCATGTAACCGGCAATGGTGGAGAAACTTTCGCCAATGAAGTTGGGCTGGGCGGAACGTTCGTCGCGCAATAGCGCATCCACATCCAGCTCGGTCTGCGTCATGCCGGCGGCGAGGCGTTCTTCCAGGCGGCGGAAAGCGCGCACCAGCGCGGCGCCGTCGCGGCGCATCGCCTCACGGATGTGCGCCAATTCGGCCTCACTCTTGATCGCCTTGAATGCGGTAGATGGATTCGGACCTTCGACCTGCTTCACGTCCGGCCCGACCGCTTTCAGCACATCGCTCACCACGCGACCCGGATCGAACAATAAGGTGTCGGCGGTTTTGAGGTCGCCGAGTGCGTCGCTCAGCGTGGCGTAGTTGGCAATGCGGACGCCGTCGGCACCGAGCGCGGCGACTATTTCGTCATTGAGCTTGTCCCGATCGACGAGCAACGTGGCCTGTCCGGCAACTTCCACCAGCAAGTGCGCGAGGAACACCGGATTGCATTCCACGTCGCTGCCGCGCAGGTTGGTGAGCCAGGCGATGTCGTCCAGACTGGAGACCAAATGATGCGTGGCGTGCTGCTTGCGCATCGCATGGCGCAGCTTGTTGAATTTTTCGGCGCGCGACGTGCCGGCGTAGGTAAGCGGATGCTCGAACACCGGTGCATGCGGCAGGGCGGGGCGATCGCGCCACACCATACCCGGCAAATCGAGATCGACACGCAGCGTGACGCCGGCCGCGCCCAGCAGACGTTCGATCTGCCGCTGCGCGGCCACCGAGACGCTGTCGCCCGCGATCGCCGCGACATCGTCCTTATGCAAATGGTGTTGCAGCCATGTCAAATGCTCAGCCGCTTGTCCAGCGCGCTGCTTCATCAGCGCAATACCAGTACCGGCAAGCTGTTGTTCGGCCTGCGAGAAATAGCGTGAATCGGTCCACAGCCCTGCTTCCTTGGTGGTGACCAGCAGTGTGCCGGCCGAGCCGTCGAAACCGGAAAGCCATTCGCGCGCCTGCCAATGCGCAGGCAGGTATTCGGACAAATGCGGATCGGCGGTGGGCACGATGCAAGCGGCGATGCCGTGCTTGGCCATCGCTTCGCGCAACGCGGCAATGCGGGCGGGAATCGGAGTGCTCATCGGCGCATGGTAGCAGGCATATGGCGCTTACTTTAGTTCTGCACGCTTCGTCAAGTTGTGCAGCGAAGGTGCTGCGACGGTGAAAAAAAATACGGCGCGACATTCTGTCTGCATGCCGCGGGCTAGTCACGACTTGCTGCAGCGCGATATCCTATGCACGTTGTCTTCCCCGGCAACATCCCCATCAGCTGTCTTAAGAGTCGTTCGTGAACAAGCGTTCCCTCGTCTCCGCCTTGCGCTGGTCATGCGCAGGCCTCGCCGTGTGTCTCAGCGGTTGCAACTTGGAAGTCCTCGCGCCGAAGGGTGACGTGGGCATGCAGGAAAAGTCGTTGATCCTGATTGCCACCGGCTTGATGTTGCTGGTCGTTATCCCAGTCATCGCGATGACCCTGTATTTCGCCTGGCGCTACCGTGCGTCCAACACCAAGGCTACTTACGCGCCGAAGTGGTCGCATTCGACCGCGATCGAAGCGGTAGTGTGGGTCATTCCCTGCATCATCATCGCGATTCTCGCGACGATCACCTGGCGCACCACGCACGCGCTCGATCCGTACAAGCCGCTGGAATCCAAGGTGAAGCCGATCACCATCCAGGCTGTGTCAATGGATTGGAAGTGGGCTTTCATCTATCCGGACTATGGCGTGGCCAGCGTCAATGAATTGGCGTTCCCCACCAATGTGCCGGTGCACTTCGAGATCACGTCCGACTCGGTGATGAATGCGTTCTTCATTCCGCAGTTGGGTAGCCAGATCTACGCCATGGCCGGCATGAAGACGCAGCTCAACCTGATCGCGAGCGAGCCGGGCAGCTACGCGGGCCTGTCGAGCAACTACAGCGGCGCGGGCTTCTCCGACATGCACTTCACCGCGAACGCGATGTCGCAGCAGGGCTTCGAGGACTGGATCAAGAAGGCCAAGGCCAGCTCGGCCAATCTCGACGACCAGACCTATCACGCGCTGACGCAGCCGAGCGAAAAAGTGCCGGTGACGTATTACACCAACGTCAAGCCGGGTCTGTTCGACAGCATCATCGGCCAGTACATGGGCGATATGCAGATGGACAAGATCGGCACCGCGCCTGCGCAGGCCAGCGCCATTCCCTCGCATAACGATCACGCCAAGGCTGCGGAGTAGGCCATGTTCGGAAAACTTTCTCTATCGGCCATTCCCTTCCATGAACCGATCATCATGGGCACCCTGGTGATGGTGTGTCTGGGCGGTGCTGCACTGCTCGGCTGGGTCACTCATCAACGCAAGTGGGGCTATCTGTGGAGCGAGTGGTTCACCACGGTGGACCACAAGCGCATCGGCATCATGTACGTGATCCTGGCGCTGCTGATGCTGCTGCGCGGCTTTGCCGACGCCATCATGATGCGCGCCCAGCAGGCGATCGCCTCCGCGGATGCGGCCGGCTATCTGCCACCGCATCACTACGATCAGATCTTCACCGCCCATGGCGTGATCATGATCTTCTTCGTCGCCATGCCGTTCGTGGTGGGCCTGATGAACCTGATCGTGCCGCTGCAGATCGGCGCGCGCGACGTGGCGTATCCATTTCTGAACTCGCTCAGCTACTGGCTCACCGTGTCCGGCGTGGTGCTGGTCATGCTGTCGATGTTCGTGGGTGACTTCGCCGCCACCGGCTGGCTGGCCTATCCGCCGCTGTCGGAGCTGAAATTCAGCCCAACGGTAGGCGTGGATTACTACATATGGGCGCTGCAGCTATCCGGTCTAGGTACCACGCTCAGCGGTATCAACTTCATCGTCACCATCCTGCGCATGCGCACGCCCGGCATGAAGCTGATGCAAATGCCGGTGTTCACTTGGACCGCGCTGGTCACCAACATCCTGATCGTGGCGGCGTTCCCGGTGCTGACAGTGGCGCTGGCGCTGCTGGCGGCCGATCGCTACCTGGATATGCACTTCTTCACGAATGAGCTCGGCGGCAACGCCATGCTCTACATCAACCTGATCTGGATCTGGGGCCACCCGGAGGTGTACATCCTGATCCTGCCGTGCTTCGGCGTGTTTTCGGAGATTGTTTCCACCTTCTCGGGCAAGCCGTTGTTCGGTTACAAGTCGATGGTGTTCGCTACCGCGGGCATCGGCGTGCTGTCCTTCGTCGTATGGCTGCACCACTTCTTCACCATGGGCTCGGGCGCGGACGTGAATGCCTTCTTCGGCATCACGACGATGATCATCTCGGTGCCGACCGGCGTGAAGCTGTTCAACTGGCTGTTCACCATGTATCGCGGACGCATCCGCTTTACGGTACCAATGCTGTGGACAGTGGGCTTCATGGTCACGTTCACCATCGGCGGCATGACCGGTGTGCTGATGGCCGTGCCAGGTGCGGACTTCGTGCTCCACAACAGTCTGTTCCTGATCGCGCACTTCCATAACGTGATCATCGGCGGCGTGCTGTTTGGCATCATGGCCGCGATCAACTTCTGGTTCCCGAAGGCGTTCGGTTTCAAGCTGGACGAGCGCCTGGGCAAGGCTTCGTTCTGGTGCTGGCTGGTCGGTTTCTATCTGGCCTTCATGCCGCTGTACGTGCTGGGCCTGATGGGCATGACGCGCCGCATGAACCACTACGCGAATCCGGCGTGGCAGCCTTACCTGGTGGTAGCCGCCGTCGGCGCTGGCATCATCGCGCTGGGCATCGGCTTCACCTTGCTGCAGTTCGTGGTGAGCGTGCGCAATCGCGCCGAGAACCGCGATCTCACCGGCGACCCGTGGGGCGGCCGCACGCTGGAGTGGGCGACCAGCTCGCCGGCGCCGTTCTACAACTTCGCCGTGCTGCCGAAGGTCGAGGAACTGGATCAGTTCTGGGCCGACAAGGAGCACAAGCGCGCCTATCCGCGCCACGCGCACTATGCGGACATCCATATGCCGCGCAACACCGGCGTGGGCTTGGTGATGGCCGCGTTCGGCACGGTGTTGGGCTTTGCCATGGTGTGGCACATCTGGTGGCTCGCCATCGCAGGCCTGGCCGGCATGATCGCCTCGTTCATCGTCCGTGCGTACGACACCAACGTGGACTACTACGTGCCGGGTGCTGAAGTGGAGAAGATCGAGCGCGCACGCCTGGTGCCGCTGCAGAAGCTGGTCGAAAACGTGGATCCGGCATCGGCCGGTCAGAAGGTTGCTTAAGTCATGAGCAGTTCCACCATTACCGCTAATCACGACATCGTCGCGCACGCTGCTGACGACCATCACGACGACGGATCCAAGACCCTGCTCGGGTTCTGGATCTATCTGATGAGCGACTGCCTGATCTTCTCAGCGCTGTTCGCTTCGTTCGCCGTGCTTTGCAACGCCACTGCCGGCGGCCCGACCAGCAAGGAGCTGTTCGAACTGCCGTATGTACTGGGTGAAACCATGCTGCTGTTGTTCAGCAGCTTCACCTTCGGTCTGGCGATGCTGAACATGCACGCCGGCAAGCGCAACAAGGTGATGGGTTGGCTGTTCGTCACCTTCCTGTTCGGCCTGGGCTTCATCGTGATGGAAGTGCACGAGTTCGCGCACCTCATTCATGAGGGCGCCGGCCCGAATCGCAGCGCGTTCCTGTCGTCCTATTTCACCCTGGTCGGCACGCACGGCCTGCACGTCAGCGCCGGCCTGATCTGGATCGTGATGATGATGGACACGGTGCGCCGCTTCGGCCTCACCGATACCGTCACGCGCCGTCTGTCGTGCCTGAGCCTGTTCTGGCATTTCCTGGACGTGGTCTGGATCTGCGTGTTCACCATCGTCTATCTGCGGGGAGTGCTCTGATGTCGGCTCATCACAGTCATGCGGATCACCAGCACGCCAATCACGGCACGCTGAAGTCCTACATCGTTGGTTTCGCGCTTTCCATCATCCTGACGTTCATGTCGTTCGGATGCGTGATGTCAGGCGCGGTGCCGCATAACATGGTGATGCCGGGCATCATGGTGCTGTGCGTGGCGCAGGTGCTGGTGCAGTTGGTGTTCTTCCTGCATCTGAGCAGCAAGCCGGGTCAGCGCGACAACTTGTCCATCGGCGTGTTCACCGTGCTGATCATCGCCATCATCGTGGTCGGTTCGATCTGGGTGATGCACAACATGAACCTCTACATGATGCATCCGACCTCGATGCCTTCGAGCATCGGCTGATATCCCGTGTGCGGTCTGGCCCCTGGCAGCTCAATGGGGGTTATGGCTCCGGGGTAGTACTTGACGTCGTATATCGCACCAAAAAACCTCTCCGGAACGGAGAGGTTTTTTTATGCTCGGCTTCTCAACGTGATGCTGTGCCCGAATAAGGGGGACACGTTGCTGCCTGGGCTCGTAACTGCATTTTGATTCTTCATTTATAGATGTGTAGGTAGCATCAATATGCGCGCCATTTTCGGTAGCGCGATGCATAAGTGATGTTTGCTGTCCGGGCTTGCAATAAGCCTGACGCCCCATGCTGTCCCATCGAAACGTCAAGCATTGATGTTGCTTCTCGCCGTGCGAGGTGAAAGATGAACATGGATTCGGCAAGTGAATCGTCGATGCAAGGTTTGGTGGACTCAGGCGCGCAGCACGAGCTGAGTTTGTCTCACGTGAAACTTTCACCGTACGCGCATGAAGTGGAGCGAGCGACGATCGCGTGGATGGAAGCTTCTGGTCTCATTCCTGATGAGTGTTATGCGGAAAAGGTAAGCCGCATGGCGGTATGGGGTTATGCCGGCTTTTCACACCCCTTTGCGAGTTTTGAAGAGCTCTTGCTCTATTCGAAATACATCACCCTGTGGCTGCTCTGGGATGATGTGGTGGTAGAGAAGGCGCCGGACCTCGGCACCATCCTGCACGGCATGAAGAGCGCCTTCCGATGGGACGCCGGTGCTGACTGTGAAAAGGATCCTTATCTGCAAGCCTGGAAGGCGATCGTCGATGGCTACAAAAGCCTGGGAGTCTCCAGCGACTACGTGCATCGACTCAATCGGAAGATGAGCGTGTGGGTGAAAACCGTCGCTCGCGAAAACAGTTCTATTCATGCAACGGGCATGGTGAGTCCGTGGGTTCATCTGCGCAGGCGTGTGATCACGATCGGCGTGATTCCCACCGCGCAGCTCCTCGATCTGCAGATAGGGGACGTGGACCGGATACCCGCAGCCCGCCGCGTGGTGATGACGGCATCGGCCATCGTTGCCATCGTGAATGAACTGGTCAGTGTGGAAAAGGATGCGGACCGTGTGAATCTTGTCGTGTTGGTTCAGAACCAGTACGGATGCGATTTCGAGTCGGCGTATGGCCGGGTAGTTAGCCTATGCCGTGCAGCATTGGCGAAGTTGTCGATGCTGATTGATGCGCTGCCTAGCGAGCTCCGGGAGTGGGGTGTGCTTATGCATCACATGGCAGAAGGCTTCAGTTACTGGCATTTCGTCTGCCCCCGCTATGACCGAGAGCGCATCATCTGCCGCGTTCCGCATCCGCTGCCGAAAGCCGCTCAGCCTGTGCCGGGCGACGCGGTCTCCGTCGCGGTCGTCTGAACGTTAACAACCCTCAGTCGGCTTTTCGCCAGCCACGTTTTAGCGAAAAGGGGCATCCACAGCCCGGTCAGGAAGAAAGTTTGCGGTCGAAGCCGCGAAGTATCTCGCGGCTGGAGCGTTCTGCCGCTAAAATGCCGATTTCCAGCACGGCTGCTTTCCATGACCCCCCTGATTTTCGTCACTGGCGGTGTGGTGTCCTCGCTTGGCAAGGGCATCGCGGCGGCGTCGCTTGCGTCCATTCTTGAGGCGCGCGGGCTTTCGGTCACCATGATGAAGCTCGATCCCTACATCAATGTGGATCCGGGCACGATGAGTCCTTTCCAGCACGGCGAGGTCTACGTGACCGACGACGGCGCGGAAACCGACCTGGACCTCGGCCACTACGAGCGCTTCGTTCACACTCGTCTCACCGGCAAGAATTCCATCACAACCGGCAAGATCTACGAATCGGTGATCCGCAAGGAACGTCGCGGCGACTATCTGGGCGCCACCGTTCAGGTGATCCCGCATATCACCGACGAGATCAAGCACTGCATTCACGAGGCCACCCGCGGCTTCGACGTGGCGCTGGTCGAGATCGGCGGCACGGTGGGCGACATTGAGTCCCAGCCCTTCCTGGAAGCCATCCGCCAGCTGCGCATCGAGCACGGCCCAGAGAAATGCCTGTTCATGCACCTCACCCTGGTGCCGTACATCAAGGCTGCCGGCGAGATCAAAACCAAGCCGACCCAGCACTCCGTGAAGGAACTGCGCTCGATCGGTATCCAGCCAGACATCCTGTTGTGCCGCTGCGAGCAGCCGCTGCCGGACAGTGAGCGCCGCAAGATCGCTCTGTTCACCAACGTGCCCGAGCAGGCCGTGATCAGCGCGGCCGACGTGGACATCATCTATAAGCAGCCGCTGTGGCTACATCAGCAGGGCCTGGACGACATCGTCGTCAAGAAAATGGGCCTGGACGCCAAGCCGGCCGATCTGTCGGGATGGCAGCGTACCGTGGAAGCGGTCGAGCACCCCAAGGACGAGGTCAAGGTGGCCATCGTCGGCAAGTACGTCGAGCACAAGGATGCCTACAAATCCCTGGGAGAGGCGTTGCGTCACGGCGGCATCAAGCAGCAGGCGCGCGTGAATCTGCAGTGGATCGATTCCGAGCAGATCGAGGCGGAAGGCGCGGCCAAGGTGCTTGGCACCGTCGATGCGATCCTGGTGCCCGGCGGCTTCGGCAAGCGCGGCTTCGAAGGCAAGATTCTGGCGGCGAAATACGCCCGCGAACACGGCGTGCCGTATTTCGGCATTTGCTATGGCATGCACGCAGCCGTGGTGGATTTCGCGCGGAACGTGGCGGGCCTCACCGATGCCGATTCCAGCGAGAACGATCGTCACACACCCAACCCGGTGATCGGGCTGATTACCGAGTGGACCACCGCGACCGGTGAGATCGAGCAGCGCAGCGAGCGCTCAGATCTGGGCGGCACCATGCGCCTGGGCGCGCAGGAATGCCGCTTGAAGGCCGGTACGCTGGCGCGCCAACTGTACGGCCAGGACATCGTGCGCGAGCGCCATCGCCATCGTTATGAATTCAACAACCGCTACCGCCAGTCGTTTGAGGACCTGGGGATGGTGGTCTCTGGCAAATCGATGGACGACCTGCTGGTGGAGATCGTCGAGCTGCCGTTGCAGAAGCATCCGTGGTTCCTGGGTTGCCAGGCGCATCCGGAATTCACCTCCACCCCACGCGACGGCCATCCGCTGTTCATCGGCTTCGTGCGTGCTGCGCGCGAATTCAAAGCCGTGCGCGAGGGCGAGAAGCTTGCAAAAGGGGCGGTGGCATGAAGTTGTGCGGTTTCGAGATCGGCCTGGACAACCCTTTGTTCCTGATTGCCGGTCCTTGCGTGGTGGAATCCGAACAACTGCAGATCGACACCGCCGGCACGCTGAAGGAAATCACCGGCAAGCTCGGCATCAACTTCATCTTCAAATCCAGCTTCGACAAGGCGAATCGTTCCTCTGGTAGTAGTTTTCGCGGCCCGGGCATGGAAGAGGGCCTGCGCATCCTGGCCGAGGTGAAGCGCCAGTTGGGCGTGCCGGTGCTGACTGACGTGCACGAATACACGCCGATGCACGAAGTGGCCGCCGTGGTGGACGTGCTGCAGACGCCGGCGTTTCTGTGTCGCCAGACCGATTTCATCCAGAACGTGGCCCGCGCCGGCAAGCCGGTGAACATCAAGAAAGGCCAGTTCCTCGCGCCGTGGGACATGAAGAACGTCGTGGACAAGGCCAAAGCCGTGGGCAATGACGACATCATGGTTTGCGAGCGCGGTGCCAGCTTCGGCTACAACAACCTCGTTTCCGACATGCGCTCACTCAGCGTGATGCGCGACACCGGCTGTCCTGTAGTGTTCGATGCCACGCATTCGGTGCAGTTGCCGGGCGGGCAGGGCACTAGTTCCGGCGGTCAGCGTGAATTCGTGCCGGTGCTGGCGCGCGCGGCGGTCGCAGTGGGCATCGCCGGACTGTTTGCTGAAACGCATCCCGATCCCAGCAAGGCGCTTAGCGACGGGCCGAACGCCTGGCCGCTCGGCAAGATGGAAGCGCTGCTGCAGACACTGTTGGAATTGGACGCCGTGACCAAGCGGCACGGTTTCCTGGAGCAAGATATTTGATTTCCCCTGTCCTCGGGGAGAGGGGCAGGGATGAGGGGCCAACCTTGCGTGAAGGCTGTTTTTGGGGCGAGGCAAATTAGGCTTTGCATTAAGCACGGAATACTTGGCAAGCTCAGCCCTTCTCCTGGCTCCCTCTCTTCGAGGAGAGAGCAGAAACGTCATCCACCTGTTGAATAACATCATCAAGGCAAACCATGAGCACAGCCATCACTCGCATCCACGCCCGTGAAATTCTCGACTCCCGCGGCAACCCCACGCTCGAAGCAGAAGTCACGCTGGCCGATGGCGCCTTCGGTCGCGCGGCGGTTCCGAGCGGTGCGTCCACCGGCACGCGCGAGGCGGTGGAGCTGCGTGATGGCGACAAGTCGCGTTATCTGGGTAAAGGTGTGAAGAAGGCGGTCGGCAACGTCAACGGTGAAATCGCCAACACGCTGAAGGGCTTCGATGCCGCGGACCAGAAAGGCCTGGACAAGAAGCTGATCGACCTCGACGGCACGCCGAACAAAGGCCGTCTCGGTGCGAACGCGCTGCTGGGCGTGTCGATGGCCGCCGCGCACGCCATGGCGGCATCGCGCAAGGAGCCGCTGTGGAAATACCTTTCCAACGGCAAGCCGGGCGCGTTGCCGGTGCCGATGATGAACATCATCAACGGCGGTGCGCATGCCGACAACAACGTCGACGTGCAGGAATTCATGGTGCTGCCGGTGGGCCTGCCGAACTTCGCCGAAGCGCTGCGCGCAGGCACCGAGATCTTCCACGCGCTCAAGGGCGTGCTGAAGGGCAAGGGCCTCAACACCGCGGTGGGTGACGAAGGCGGCTTCGCACCGAATCTGCGCTCCAACATCGAAGCGCTGGACACCATTCTCGAAGCCGTTAACAAGAGCGGCTACAAGATCGGCAGCGACATCCTGCTCGGTCTCGACGTGGCCAGTTCCGAATTCTTCAAGGACGGCAAGTACGACCTGGAAGGCGAGGGCAAGGTCTACACGCCGGCGCAGTTCGTGGATCTCTTGGCGAGCTGGGCGCAGCAATATCCGATCGTCACCATCGAAGACGGCATGGCCGAAGGCGACTGGGACGGCTGGAAGCTGCTCACCGATAAGATCGGCAATAAGGTGCAGTTGGTGGGTGATGACTTGTTTGTCACCAACCCGGCGATCTTCCGCGAAGGCATCGACAAGAAGATCGCCAACGCGATCCTGATCAAGGTGAACCAGATCGGCACGCTGTCCGAAACGCTGGAAGCCATCGCCATGGCCGATGCCGCCAAGTACGCGGCGATCGTGTCGCATCGCTCCGGCGAAACCGAAGACACCACCATCTCCGACATCGCCGTCGCCACCACTGCCACCCAGATCAAGACGGGTTCGCTGTGCCGTACCGATCGCGTGGCCAAGTACAACCAGCTGCTGCGCATCGAAGAGGCGCTCGGTTCGTCTGCCGTCTACGCCGGTCGCAACGCGTTTCCCAGTCTTACCCATCTGCCTGGCTGAGCGAGGTTACCGCCTGAGCCATGTTGCGTTGGATCGCCTTGATCCTGTTGCTGATGCTGATTGGACTGCAGTTTGAACTGTGGTCCAGTCACGGCGGCATGTCCGAGGTGACCAGCTTGCGCGCTGCGGTGAAGAAGCAAGGTGACGAGAACGATAAGCTCACCCAACGCAACCAGGCGCTGGCCGCGGACGTGGACGATCTCAAGCATGGCGAACAGGCGGTGGAAGCGCGTGCTCGCGGTGAATTGGGCTTGATCAAGCCGGGCGAGACCTTCTATCAGGTGGTGCCGAAGCCAGCGGCGAGTACGGCTGTACCTGCGGCTTCGGGGACGAGCGGCGGCAATTGAGCACTTTCTCTTTGCCGTCATTTCCGCGGAAGCAGGAATCCATTTCGGACTCTCGCCTAAGAGCGACATGGATTCCTCGCTCCTCAAGGCCGAGCACGTCCATGTGCTCTCCCCGCGTGCCCGCTTCCGCGGGAATGACGGCAAGGTATCTATGACCGCTCCTGAATCCGAACTTCCGCGCGCGCACGGCACGCCACCTCTGACGGCCGAACTGCGCAGCACGCCCGAAGACTTCCGCGTCGAAGAAATCCTCGGCTACGACGCCGACGGCGAAGGCGAGCACGCCTTGCTGTGGGTGGAAAAGCGCGACGCCAACACGGATTGGGTAGCGCGTGAACTGGCACGCTTTGCAGGCGTATCGCCGATGAACGTCGGCTATGCCGGCTTGAAGGATCGCCACGCCGTCACACGCCAGGCCTTTACCGTGCAATTGCCGGGCAAAGCCGATCCGGATTGGAGCGCGTTTCCGCATGCCGAAGTAAAAGTACTGGCGAGCACGCGGCACAAGCGCAAGCTCAAGCGCGGCGCCTTACGCGGCAACCGCTTTGTGCTGGTGCTGCGCAACGTGCGCGGCGATCGCACGCGTGCCGAAGAAGTGCTGCATAACATTGTCGCGCGCGGCGTGCCGAATTATTTCGGCGAACAACGCTTCGGTCGCGAAGGCGGCAACGTGGCGCAGGCGCGGGCGATGTTCGCCGGACGCCGCGTAGATCGCGACAAGCGTTCGATCCTGCTTTCCGCCGCGCGCTCACAGATCTTCAACAGTCTGCTAGCGGCGCGCGTGGAGCGCGATGCCTGGGACAAACCGCTGGATGGCGAAATCTGGTGTCTGGCCGGTTCGCGCTCCTGGTTTGGCCCGGAGCCGTTCGACGAGGTGCTTGCCACGCGTCTGGCGCAAGGCGACATCCATCCGTCCGGTCCGTTGTGGGGGCAGGGCGAACCACCCACCGCCGCGGCTGCCGGCGAATTGGAGTGCACCGTCACCGCGCAACATAGCGACCTCGCCGAGGGCCTGGCAGCCGCGCGCATGGATCAGGAACGTCGCCCATTGCGCTTGCTGCCGAAGGATCTGCTTTGGCGTTGGCTGGATGACGAAGCGCTGGAACTGAGCTTCGAATTGCCGGCGGGTGCATACGCCACGGTCGTCGTGCGGGAACTGGTCGCCTAGCCTTTCAACAGCACAACGACAGCCCCGGTTCCACCCTGCATTGGACGCGCAGAAGCAAACGCGATCACGTCATCGCTACGGCGCAACAGGCGATCCGTCAACGTCTTCAACACTGGCCCGGAAGCCTTCGAGCGCAGCCCCTTGCCATGCACGATGCGCACGCAGTGCAAGCCACGCGCGGAGGCCTGCGCAAGAAAATCGGCAATGGTGGCCTGCGCGGCCGCGGCATTCATCTGATGCAGGTCGATATCGTCCTGCACGCTGAACTGCCCGCGCTTGAGCTGGCGCAGCAGTTTCGGCGGGTAGCCGTTGCGCAGATAACTCAGCTCTTCGCCCACCTCCATCAGGCCAGGATCGAACTCCATATTCAGCAGTTCGCCCGGCACGGCGGCCTCGTCGGCCTCGAGCATGTATGGATACGGTTTCGGTTTGGGACTGGCGGGCGGCGGTGCGACCGGGTCGAACTGGCGCACCTCGCCGATGGCCTCGCGAAACAGGCGGCTGTCCTCGTCGCTCACGTTGGCGGAGTTGCGGCGTTTCATGAGGGTGATCGTAGCGAAAGCGACGGTGTCTTGGTCAAGATTGGGTGGCGAAAAGCGACAAAATCGTCGGTGAAACAAATGGTCGGCTCAGTTAGACTCCCTGATCCAGGGAGCGTGCGATCGCTTAGGTTGCACGCCGGTCAACAGCTTTGAACGGATCATGATGCGAGTTCTGGTAAGCAACGACGATGGTGTGGACGCGCCGGGTATCCGCGTGCTTGCAGAGCGCCTCAGCGCGGTAGGCCAGGTCACGGTGGTAGCGCCGGACCGTGACCGCTCCGGCGCCAGCAATTCCCTTACCCTCGACGCGCCGATCCGCGTCTCGCGCATGGACAACGGCTACTACCGCGTGGTGGGCACGCCGACCGATTGCGTGCATCTGGCGCTGGCAGGGATGCTCGACTACGAGCCGGACATCGTCGTCTCCGGTATTAATAATGCTGCCAATCTTGGCGATGACGTGATCTATTCCGGCACCGTATCGGCGGCGATGGAAGGGCGCTTTCTCGGTCTGCCGGCGATCGCGGTGTCGCTGGTCAGCAAGGATCACAAAGGCGAGCATTACGAATCGGCGGCTAAGGCCGTGCTGCTGCTCATGGAGCGCTTGCTGGTCGATTCACTGCCGGCCGACACCATTCTCAACGTCAATGTGCCGGATCGTCCGTGGGAAGATATTCGCGGCTTCGAAACCACGCGTCTGGGCAAGCGCCATCGCTCTGCACCGTGCATCAAGCAGACCGATCCGCGCGGCAAGCCGATCTGGTGGATCGGTCCGGCGGGCGACGTGGACGATGCCGGTCCCGGCACCGATTTCGATGCGGTGAATCGTGGCTACATTTCCGTTACGCCGATCCACGTGGACCTCACGCGCTTTCAGGCATTGGAGAAAGTGAGCAGTTGGGTGCGCGCGTTGAGCGACGGCATGGGTAAACAGGAAAACGGTAAGGCTGCATGATCCATCCATTGCCGCCATCCGCATTGAAAGGCGAGGGCATGACCTCGCAGCGTGCGCGCGATCGGCTAGTTGCCAAATTGAAGGAAGAGGGCATTCGCGACCAGCGTGTGCTCGACGTGATGCGCAATCTACCGCGCCATCACTTCATCGATCAGGCGCTGCATTCGCGCGCTTACGAAAACACCGCACTGCCGATCGGCCACGGCCAGACCATCTCGCAGCCGTGGGTGGTGGCGCGCATGACCGAGGCCTTGCTCGAACCGTTCGAGCCCAAGTCCGGCCGTCCGCAGAAAGTGCTGGAAATCGGCACGGGCTCCGGTTATCAGGCCGTGGTGCTCGCCCAATTGGTGCCGCAGCTTTACACGGTGGAGCGCATCGAAGAACTGCTGCGTCAGGCACGCCGCCGCTTCCGCCAGTTAGGTCTGGAAAACATCCGCTCACGCCATGATGACGGCAAGCTCGGCTGGCCGGCCGAGGCGCCGTTCGATGCGATCATTCTTACTGCGGCGGGCGATGCGATTCCCTCCCAGATTCTCGATCAATTGGCTCCCGATGGCGTGCTGGTGGCGCCGGTCGGGTCCCCCAGCAGTCAAACTTTGATCCGCATGCGCGGCGATGGAAAAGGCGATTTCATGCAGGAAGAATTGGCGGCAGTCAGTTTCGTACCCTTGCTGGGCGGTATCGGCTGATGCAGCTCTTCGGAAAGCTTTATGCGCGCGTTCTGATCTGGGCGCGCCATCGCAGGGCGGTCTATTACTTGTGCGGCCTGAGTTTCGTGGAAGCCTTCATCTTCCCGATCATGCCCGAGGTGATGCTGGCGCCGATGATGCTGGGCAAGCGCCACCGCGCGTTTTTCTACGCCAACCTCAGCCTGCTGTTCTCGCTGCTGGGTTCGCTGGTCGGTTATTCGCTGGGGCATTGGGCGTTTCACGCACTCACGCCCTTGCTGCAATCGCTGCATCTGTACGACTCGATCGAGCGAGGCGTGGAAAGCCTGCGCACGCAGATGAATTCGCATTGGCTGGAAATGCTGCTGGTGCTGATGCTGGCAGCGCTGCAGCCAGTGGTGCCGATGAAGTTCGTCACTTGGGCCTCGGGCATCGTGGGCGTGCCGGTGCTTCCGTTCCTGGTCTGCATCCTGCTCGGGCGCGGCAAGCGCGTGTGGCTGCTGGCCTTGCTGATCCGTTTGTTCGGCGAGCGCGCCGAGCGCATCCTGCACAAGCACATCGAATGGATCGGTTGGGCGGCGCTGCTTGCTTTGGTGGCGCTTGCCGGGTGGTGGTTGCTGAAGCATTAACATGCAGCGATGGTTTCGTGGCGATCGCATGAAAACTCTGCGCGACCCCGTTATGCTGGCGCGCATGAGTGAATGGATGCGATGGTCCACAATTGCCGCTATAGCATTACTCATGACCGGCTGCAGTACGGTCGTGGTGCAGCAACCGCCGGGTTCGCCGAGCGGTGCTCGTCCCGTGCCAGCACAACAAGCCGGTACCTATACGGTGGTCAAGGGCGACACGCTTTACTCCATCGCATTCCGTAACGGCACCGATTTTCGCGAAGTGGCCAGGTTGAACGGCATCCCGCAGCCGTACACGATCTGGCCTGGGCAGGTGTTGCAACTGCCGGGTCATGCCGGCGCGATGCCTGCGCATGCGCCATCGCCTCCGGTTGTCGCCAGAGTGCCTTCGCCTCCGCCTCCTGTTACCTCGGCGTCGGTGTTCCAGACAGTCGAAACAACGCCGGCTGCAACAATGCCGCAGCCGGCTCACGCAAGCTCGACAGCACCGGTGGCGGCTGCACACCCGGTACCACCGCCGGCTGTCGTGGCAGTGCCGGCCAGCGCGCCCAGCAATCCGCCACCTGCAGCCGTTGCGGCCGCCACACCGGTGGTGGCAAGCAGCGGCGGTACGCATACCGCGGGCGGGGTGAAGTGGCGTTGGCCGGCATCCGGGCAGATCGTTGGCCGCTTCCAGGCCAGCGCCGCGATTCCGGGTATCGATATCGCGGGTAAGGAAGGTGACCCGGTAGTCGCCGCCGCTGACGGCACAGTGGTGTACAGCGGCAATGGCTTGGTCGGCTATGGCGAGCTGATCATCATCAAGCACAACGACAGCTTCCTTTCTGCCTATGGCCACAACCGCAAGCGGCTGGTCACGGAAGGGCAGCAGGTTAAAGCCGGGCAGCAAATTGCCGAAATGGGTTCGAGTGGCAGTTCACGTGACGAACTGCAGTTTCAGATTCGCAAGGACGGTAATCCGGTGGATCCGCTCGAGTATCTGCCGTCGCGATAGCGGTTCCTTCTCCTCTTCGAGGAGAGGGCTAGGGTGAGGGGACAATCTTGCAACAGCTTTCGGCGCGTCTTGGCCAGATCGGCTTGTAGGCAAGGTTGGCCCCTCACCCCAGCCTTCTCTCAGGAGAGAAAGCGCTTAGCTGGCGGGGAGAATGAATGCCGCAACGACTCGCCTGCCTTCGCCGGCAAGCAGATCGTAGGTACGTGCCGCAGCAGCGTTGTCCATCACTTCGATGCCGATACCTTTGCGCAGAAAGCCGGCCATGAACGCCGCTGACGGAAACTGCTGGCGCGTGCCGGTGCCCAGCAGCACCACTTCGGGTTTCAGCTCAAGCACGGACTCGACGTGATGGTCGTTAAGCGCCTGAGCGCTGGTGACGGGCCATTGCTCCACTGCGCGGTCGGGTGAGAGTAGGAAACTGGCGGTCAACTCGCGGTCGATGACCGTAATGGCGCGCTCGGTGACGCGGCGGACGAACAGGTAATCGCCAGGGTGGTCCAGCGAAAGATCCATAAAGCCTCCTCAGCGTGGCAAAGCCAGGCGGGGATCCTCCTCGTTGCGCCGGAACAGCACCACGATGTGACCGATCTGCTGCACGCTCTCTGCTCGCGTGCCATCGATCAGGAACTGGATCTGCTCCTCGCGCTCCTCCTTATCACCACCGGAGAGCTTCACCTTAACTAGCTCGTGGTGCGACAGCGCCAGGTCCAGCTCCTTCACTACCGCCTCGGTGGCGCCCTTGGCGCCCAGCAGGATCACTGGGTGGAGGTCGTGTGCGAGGCTGCGCAAATAGCGTCGCTGCGAGGGGGAAATGGCCATGCGTTCAGTCTCAGATGCACTGCGAGGGAATCGTAAAGGGTATCATGCTCGTCCCCTGTTCCCGGTTTGTTAGCCGACCCATGCCTCGCAGCAAGAGCAGTTCCCGCTGGCTGCGGGAGCATTTCGACGACGTCTACGTCAAAAAGGCCCAGGCCGAAGGGTTGCGTTCGCGCGCGGTCTTCAAGCTGGAAGAGTTGGTCGATCGCGATCATCTTTTGAAGCCAGGCATGCGCGTGGTCGACCTGGGTGCGGCGCCGGGTGGCTGGTCGCAGCTGGTCCGGCAGCGCCTGGGCGATAGTGGTACTGTGGTCGCGCTGGATATCCTGCCGATGCAGGGCATCGGTGGCGTGGATTTTTTGCAGGGCGATTTCCGTGAAGAAAGCGTTCTGCGTGCGCTGGAGGCGCGTTTGGATGGGCAGAAGGTCGATCTTGTGCTGTCGGACATGGCCCCCAATATGAGTGGAGTAGCGCTGGCCGATCAGATCCGTGCGATGGATTTGGCGGAGTTGGCGCTTGATTTCTCGAGGCACTGGCTCAAACCGGGCGGAGCGTTTCTAATCAAGCTATTCCAGGGAACAGGCTTCGACGATTACCTGCGTACCTTGCGCGCCGAGTTCTCGCGCGTAAGTATGCGTAAACCCAAGGCCTCACGCGCGCGTTCGCGTGAGGTGTATGCGCTGGCCACCGGATTCAAACCGACCGGCCAGCAGACTGGCGAGAACCGCGCATGAACGAAACATGGAAAACTCTGTTGCTCTGGCTGGTGATCGCAGTAGTACTGATCACCGTGTTCCAGAGCTTCAACCCGCACGGTGGCGCCTCTTCGGACCTGCCTTACAGCAGCTTCGTGCAGAGCGTGGAGAGCGGTAACGTCTCCAGCGCCAACATCAGCGCCGAAAATCCGGCCACCATTTCCGGCAAGCTCAAGGACGGCAGCAACTACCGCACCGTTGCACCGGTGCTCGGCTTCTCCACCAATTCGGTGGTCAAGCAGATGCAGGACAAGAACGTCACGGTCACTCAGGATTCCGGCACCGGCTTCTCGCTGATCGGTCTCTTGGTGAACTGGCTGCCGGTGATCTTGATCGTCGGCGTGTTCATCTGGTTCATGCGCCAAATGCAGCAGGGCGGCGGTGGCCGCGGCGCCATGAGCTTCGGCCGTTCGCGCGCCAAGCTGCAGGGCGAGGACCAGGTCAAGGTGAATTTCGGTGACGTCGCCGGCTGCGACGAAGCCAAGGAAGAAGTGGGCGAGCTGGTCGAATTCCTACGCGACCCGGGTAAGTTCCAGCGCCTGGGCGGCAAGATTCCGCGCGGCGTGCTGATGGTTGGCCCACCCGGCACCGGTAAGACCCTGCTCGCCAAGGCGATCGCCGGCGAGGCCAAGGTGCCGTTCTTCTCGATTTCCGGTTCCGACTTCGTCGAAATGTTCGTCGGCGTAGGCGCTTCACGCGTGCGCGACATGTTCGACCAGGCCAAGAAGCACGCGCCGTGCATCATCTTTATCGACGAAATCGATGCAGTCGGCCGTCATCGCGGCGCTGGTCTCGGCGGTGGTCACGACGAGCGCGAGCAGACGCTCAATCAGTTGCTGGTCGAGATGGATGGCTTCGAAGGCACCGAGGGCATCATCGTCATCGCTGCCACCAACCGTCCAGACGTACTCGATCCGGCGCTGCTGCGCCCAGGTCGTTTTGACCGCCAGGTGGTGGTTGGCCTGCCGGACGTGAAGGGCCGCGAGCAGATTCTCAAAGTGCACCTGCGCAAGGTGCCGATCGCCAGTGACGTGGATGCCATGGTGATTGCGCGTGGTACGCCGGGCTTCTCGGGTGCGGATCTGGCCAACCTCGTCAATGAGGCAGCTCTGTTCGCCGCTCGCGAGAACGCCCGCGAAGTGCGCATGTCCCACATGGACAAGGCGCGCGACAAGATCCTGATGGGTACCGAGCGTCGCTCGATGGCGATGAGCGAGGACGAGAAGAAGCTCACCGCTTACCACGAGGCAGGCCACGCCATTGTCGGCCGCCTGGTGCCCGAGCACGATCCGGTCTACAAGGTCACGATCATTCCGCGCGGCCGTGCGTTGGGCGTCACCATGTACTTGCCGGAAGGCGACAAGTACAGCATGAACAAGACCGCGATCGAATCGCAGCTGTGCTCGCTGTACGGTGGCCGCGTTGCCGAAGAGTTGATCTTCGGCAACGACAAGGTCACCACCGGCGCCTCCAACGACATCGAGCGCGCCACCAAGATGGCGCGCAACATGGTTACCAAGTGGGGCCTGTCGAACGAGCTTGGCCCGGTGACCTACGGCGAGGAAGAGGATGAAGTGTTCCTCGGTCGCTCGGTGACGCAGCACAAGAACGTCTCCAACGAGACCGCGCGCAAGATCGACGAAGTGGTGCGCGAGATCCTTGATCGCGCGTACGGGCGCAGCAAGCAGTTGCTGACCGAGAACATCGACAAGCTGCACATGATGGCGGATGCGCTGCTGCAGTACGAAACCATCGATGCCCGCCAGATCGACGACATCATGTCTGGCCGCGTGCCGGGACCGCCGGCGGACTGGTCCAAGACCACGCCCTCGAGCTCGGTACCGCCGCCGCCGCCGCGCAGCGATGCTGGGGCGAAGGTCGGGGATCCGGCCACGCAGAGCCGGATCTAATCTGGGTCATCATCAAGGAAGGCCGCCTCGGGGCGGCCTTTTTTGTTGGCGCGAAAATAATTTTACCCGGATGATATTGCTTGACCGTATTTTATCCGGGTATTATTCGACGCCTTGACAGGAGTCCGTCATGACCAGTGCTACGCCATCCGCTTCCTATACCAGTTTCCAGGGTCACCGGCGCCTAACCTCCGGCCCGCTCCACGTCGTTGCCCTGGCAGTGAAGCTCGCCGCCGAGCATGGTGGTACCAAGCCGATCCTGATCTTCGACGACAGAACCGGCCGTACGATTGATCTCGATACGCGAGGCACCGACGAGCAGGTGCTTGCTCGCCATGCCGTTGCGCTTGCTTACAATGCAAGCGACGTCGGTGCCATTCCCGATCCGCCCCGAGGCAGGGGACGTCCGAAACTGGGCGTGGTCGCACGTGAAGTGACCTTGCTACCGCGACATTGGGAATGGCTGGAATCCCAGCCAGGTGGTTCGTCCGTGACGCTGCGCAAGCTGGTAGAGGAAGCGCGGCGCGCGAACGGTGAACGCGACAAGACGCGCGCACAACAGGAGCGCGCCTATCACTTCATGTCAGCGATGGCTGGCGACATGCCCGGCTTCGAAGAAGCCACGCGCGCCTTGTTCGCGGGCGACCGCGCAAAATTTGGCGAGCTGATCACCAAGTGGCCGGGCGACGTACGCGATTACGCAATGGAGCTCGCGTTCGGCGAATGAGAGGACATCATCCGTGACGAACTATCTGGAACCTACATGGGAAGCAGGGCGCGCGTTTATGGCGAGGCAACTGCAAGGCGGCATTGTGATGCTCAACTTGTTGCGCTTTCGCACTGTGGCCGACTATTCGGCCACGCCAAATTTGGCGCCCGCCGAAGCGATCAGCGGCGCGGAAGCTTTCCAGCGCTATATCGAACACACCTTGCCCTATTTGCGCGAAAGCGGTGGTGAGTTGATGTTTCTGGGAGGCGGCGATCATTTCCTGATCGGTCCGCCGAACGAGCGGTGGGATATGGTGATGCTGGTACGGCAACAAAGCGTCGCCTCGTTCATGGCGTTCGCTTCGCATGAAGCATATCTGGCCGGAATAGGGCATCGCACGGCGGCGCTTGAAGATTCGCGTCTGCTGCCGTTGTCGGAACCGCCGATTGGATAGCTTGGCGTAGGTTGGAGTTGGCGCAGGCGCAAGCGAGCTCCAACGCGGCGTGAAGATGTTGGAGTTCGCGTTACGACTGCAGGATGTCGAGCACTTTCTCCGGCGGCCGTCCAATTACCGCGTTGTCATTGGCGATCACGATAGGCCGTTCGATCAGGCGCGGATGTTTCACCATCGCCGCAATCAGCATTGCTTCGCTCAGCGACGAATCGCCAAGTTCAAGCTCTCGATACTCATCCTCGCCAGTGCGCAACAGTTGCCGCGCGGTGATGCCGAGTTGCGATAGCAACGCCTTCAATTCGGCGGCGCTAGGTGGCGTTTCGAGATAGTGAATCACTTCAAACGGTTTGCCGTGCTGTTCGAGCAAGGCAAGCGCGCTGCGCGATTTCGAGCAGCGGCTGTTGTGGTAGATGCGGATCACGCGGTGATTCAGCGATTGCCGCCGCGATTGCCGCCACCGCCGCCTTGTCCCTGCGGGCGATTGCCGCGCTGCGGCCGGCCGCCAGGTCGATTGCCACCAGGGCGATTATTGCCGCCGCCAGGACGACTATTACCGCGGTTGTTGTTGCGGTTTGCGCCGCCGCCGGCGTTGAAGCCGCCATACGGATTGGTGCTACCACCGCCACCACCACTGCGACGATTGCCCGGCGCCTGGCCACCGCCGTGCGTGCGCCCACCTTCGCGGTTCTCGCCAGCGAACCAGGTGCGTGCCGGCGGCAATTCCTGGCCGGGGGCGACGCGCTTCTTCTTGTGGATATTTTTCTTCTGGCGTTCCGGAGTCGCCACGTTGCCGTTCACTTCGCGATTCGGATTCGCGTGCCGGCGCTGCTTGCCGCGCGCGGGTTGGTCTTCGCGGATACGGTCGAAGGCGCGCAATTCGCGAGCTTCATCGTGGTAGCCGCCGCTCCAGCCAGCAGCGCCGCCTTTTTCGGGACGGTATTCCACAACGTTGCGCGGTGCGCGACGCTGGTGCAACACCGGGCTCAGCGTGAGCACAGCTTGCGGTGCGCCCAGACCGGTGCTCTTGCGCAGTTCCTTGACGGCTTCTTCGCCAAGCGCTTCGCAATCGCCACGGCGCAGCATACGCGGCAGTTCGATGCCGCCGTAGCGGATGCGCTTCAGGCGGCTAACCAGAAAGCCCTGCGAATCCCACAGTCGGCGCACTTCGCGGTTGCGTCCTTCGCGGATCACCACGCGGAACCAGCTGTGGCTGCCGCCGCGGCTGATAACGGCGATCTCGTCGAAACGGGCAGGGCCGTCTTCCAGTTCTACGCCGGCCTTGAGTTTTTCGATCATCTCGTCGGGCACTTCGCCATGCACACGACACAGGTATTCGCGCTCCAGGCCGCTGCGCGGATGCATCAGCGCGTTGGCGAGATCGCCATCGGTGGTGAGCAGCAGCAGGCCGGTGGTGTTGATGTCCAGGCGACCCACGGCGACCCAGCGCGCGCCTTTCAGTCGCGGCAGCTGTTCGAATACGGTGGGGCGACCTTCGGGATCTTCGCGTGTGGTCACCACGCCTTCGGGCTTGTGGTAGACCAGCACTTCGGCATCGTCGCGGCTGTCAGTGGCGACAACGAATTGCTTGCCATCGATCACCACGCGATCGCCTGCGCGCACGCTGGCGCCGATGTTGGCGGGGCTGCCGTTGACTTCGACCTCACCGGCCTGGATGCGTTGCTCCAGCATGCGGCGCGAGCCGAGGCCTGCGTTGGCGAGCACTTTGTGCAGGCGCTCTTCGATTTGGGGGGCGTTCTCGGTCGGCGCGGCGCGCTTGAGGCTCAATACGGATTTTTGCGGCGCATTCATGCGCGGTACTCCTCGGTGTCTTGCTCGGCGGTGCCGTTATCGGCGTCCGCGGAAGCCGCTGCCTCGTCGGCAGTGGCGGGATGGGTTTCGGCGACGGCCTTCAGTTCATCGTCAGGCTCGTCGGGATGGGATGCAGTTTCTTCGGTGGGGAGCGAAGGTTCCGGGTTTTCCCCAGCTTCGTCCAAGGATGCTTCGTTCGATGTTTCGTCGTTCGGCGCTTCGTGGTGTTCGACGTCGATCGACCCTTCGCCAGCGTGCACTTCTTGCTCAGCGTGTGCTTCATTGGCGGGTGTTTCGCCGTCGGTTTCTTCGGCATCCGGGTCGATCGGCAAGTTACGCACGGGCCTGGGTGGGAAAGGTTCGTCGTCCAGCCGCAGTTGTGGATCTTCCATGTCGCGGATTTCGGAGAGCGGTGGCAGCTCGTCCAGCGATTTCAGGTTGAAGTAGTCGAGGAAGCCGCGGGTGGTGCCGAACAAGGCGGGTTTGCCGGGCACGTCGCGGTGGCCGACGACGCGTATCCATTCGCGCTCCTCCATCGTCTTGATGATGTTGGAGGAAACCACCACGCCGCGGATCTGTTCGATTTCCGGGCGGGTGATGGGCTGGCGGTAAGCGATCAGCGCCAGCGTTTCCAAGAGGGCGCGCGAGTAGCGACTGGGCTTTTCCGTCCACATGCGCGAGACCCAGGGGTGCATGTCCTGGCGCACTTGGTAGCGGAAGCCGGAGGCGACTTCCTTCAGCTCCACACCGCGGCCCTGACAATCCTCGGCCAATTGCTCCAGCGCCATGGCGATCTGTGCGCGGTCGACTTCGTCTGCCTCCACGAACAGCTCGCCCAACTGCGCCACGCTCAACGGCTGGCTGGCGGCCAGCAGTGCGGCTTCGATAATCGGTTTGAGTTGCTCGATCTGCATAGCCTTAGGATCGGGTGTCCATGACGGTTGCGTGTTGTTCCCGCTGTCTGTTATTCGCCGCCGGAGGCGGCATGCTGTTCTTCATCGAATGCGTCATCGCCGGCGGCGACGCTGGCTTCTTCCGCGGCCGAACCGGCGTTCGCTTTCACGTAGATCGGCGCCAGCGGCTCTTCCTGCACGATGTTGACCAAGAATTCCTTGGCCAGCTCCAGCATGGCCAGGAAGGTGACCACCACGCCCAGTCTTCCTTCACTGGGGTCGAACAACGATTCGAAGCGATGGAACTGGTCGCCCTCGAGACGGCTCAGCAACTCGCCCATGCGCTGGCGCACACTCAGCGCCTCGCGCTTGATGGCGTGATGCCCGAACAATTCGGCCCGGTGCATCACGTCCTTGAGGGCCAGCAGCATTTCCTTCAGGTCCAGCGGCGGCGGCAGCTTGATCACATTGCGCTCGCCCGTGTCGGCCTGCGCCACCACCGTGTCGCGTTCCAGGCGGGGCAGAGTATCGATGTCCTCAGCCGCCTTCTTGAAACGCTCGTACTCCTGCAGGCGGCGCACTAGTTCGGCACGGGGATCTTCCTCCACCCCTTCTTCCGAGGGGGGCCGCGGCAGCAGCAGCCGCGATTTGATTTCGGCCAGGATCGCCGCCATCAGCAGATATTCGGCGGCCAGCTCCAAGCGCATCACATCGCGCATCATCTCGATGTATTCCATGTATTGCCGGGTGATCTCGGCGATCGGAATATCGAGAATGTCCAGGTTCTGCCGCCGGATCAGATACAGCAGCAAATCCAGCGGCCCTTCGAATGCCTCCAGGATAACTTCCAGCGCATCCGGTGGAATGTACAGATCCTGCGGCATCTGCAGGATCGGTTCTCCGCGCACGACTGCCAGCGGCATTTCCTGCTGCTGCGGAACCCCGGCGAACGCATTTTGCGTTGCTTCTACAGGCTGAGACTCGGTTGGCTCAGTGCTCATCAATGCATGTCATTGGCCCGCCCGACGGGCTGGCGTTCGTTCTGTTGACGACTCAGAACCCTTTTTCCGATACGCGGAACATAAGGGTTCATGCCTGGAAGGCCCGGGTTTTTGCGGCCATTCCCATAAAAGCCAATCTGCGCAATGCCCAGCCGAGCGTACGGTTTCCCGCGATTGCTGGCCCTGATGAATCCACACGGCGTGGTTCGTGTCAGGCTGGCGGTCGTCGGCGCCGGGTCGGTAAAGATACGATCAGGCAAGAACCGGCGTGACGCCGCTGGCGTCGCCCGCGATTCGTAAAAGGTCGGCTGAGTACATCGGGTGAAGGCCATTCCCGCCGGGGCTCCCGGCGACCATCCATGCATGGCTCCACGCGCGGGTTACAGATTAGCGGCACTGCTGTGGCATGTCCAGCGAGTGCTTCAGCTGCGGTAGCGGGTTGTCAAGAAACCCTGGACTGCAGCGGGCGCGGATTCATTCAACAAGCTGGCCTTGGTTGCTGCTGTTCAAGCAGCGGCAGCATGTGACCCATTGCGTCGCCAGCAAGCAGGCTGAGCCCTGGAAACGAGCAGCATCCTGCGCTGAAACGTAGTTGTAGCAGTGGCATGTGCCTTGCTTCATCATACGCGCACATCCGGGGGACGCCGGCAGGAATACGCTGGTGCTGACGAGTGATGGAACCGTTGTCCAAGTCCAATGGTTCAATCGCCACGGAGGTCGGATCTGGGCGTCGCGTCGACGACGTAAAGCGGGTTAGGGAGCTAAAGCATGAATACAAAAGGTGACGATGCCATGGATGGTTCCGGCAAGGAGCATCTGCGCCCCGCGCGCATGCGCATCAAGACCACGGTGTTGATGAGCCACGGCAATGAATCGCATCCGACCGACCTGATCGATATTTCAGCGACGGGCGCCTTGGTGCGCCGTCCGCTCGACTGGCGCGGTCAGGCCGGCGAGAGCTGGGTGCTGGACATGATCTTCGGCGACGACCTGCACATCCATCTGGAGGCGAAGGTGGCGCGCGTGTCAGAGCGGCACATCGGGTTTGCGTACACACACATCCCCGAGGACAAGCAGGTACCGCTGTGGAATCTGCTGGGCGGCTATGCCGACATCCTGGAGATGTGGCACGACGAGTAGGGCAAAATAACTACGCGCGCTTCCTGTGTAGGAGCGCGCGCGATGCATGCATTATCAGCCCGCGACAGCGGGCTGTTTCTTTTCGTCGCGCAATTCGCGCCGCAGAATCTTTCCCACGTTGCTCTTGGGCAGCGCATCGCGGAATTCGATGGTCTTCGGGCGCTTGTAGCCGGTGAAGTTTTCGCGGCAGAACTCCTTGAGCTGCTCCACCGTGAGGCTGGGATCTTTGCGCACCACAAACAGCTTCACCGCTTCGCCCGAGTGTTCGTCCGGAACGCCGATGGCGGCTACTTCGGCCACGCCCGGGTGCTTCATGATGGTGTCCTCGATCTCATTCGGATACACGTTGAAGCCGGATACCAGGATCATGTCCTTCTTGCGATCGACGATGTACACATAGCCGTTCGCATCCATCTTTGCGATATCGCCGGTGTGCAACCAGCCGTCATCGGCAAGCACCTTGGCGGTTTCGTCGGGGCGGTTCCAGTAACCCTTCATCACCTGCGGGCCGCGCACCATCAGCTCGCCCACTTCGCCGATCGGCAGGGGTTGATTGTCTTCCGACCAGATGGCGACCTCGGTGGAGGAAATCGGCAGACCAATCGAGCCGTTGTATTCCTTCAAATCCAGTGGGTTGATACAGGCGGCCGGCGAGGTTTCGGTGAGGCCGTAGGCTTCGGCCAATGTGCAGCCCGTAACTTTTTTCCAGCGCTCGGCTACCGCGCGCTGCACGGCCATGCCGCCGCCCAGGCTCAGGTGCAGGTTTGAGAAATCCACGCTTTCAAAGCCCGGCGTGTTGAGCAACCCGTTGAACAAGGTATTGACGCCGGTGATCACTGAGAAATGCGAGTTACGCAGCTCCTTCACGAAGGCAGGCATATCGCGCGGGTTGGTGATGAGGATGTTCAGGCCACCCAGACGCAGAAACACCAGCCCGTTCGCGGTGAGCGAAAAGATGTGATACAGCGGCAGGGCCGTGATGACGATCTCGCGTTCTTCCTTGAGGTTCGCACCGATCCAGGCGCCGGCCTGCATCATGTTTGCCACCATGTTGCCGTGGGTAAGCATGGCACCCTTGGCCACGCCCGTAGTGCCACCGGTGTATTGCAGGAAGGCGATGTCGTCATGCGTGATGGAGGGTTTCGGCAACGCGTGCTTCGCGCCGGCCTCCAACGCATCCTTGAAGCGCAGCGCATGCGGCAGCGAATAAGGCGGCACCATCTTCTTCACGTGCTTGAGCACGAAGTTGATCACCATGCCCTTGGCGCCGAGCAGATCGCCGATGCCGGTGGTCACGATGTGCTTGACGTGGGTTTCGGCCACGACCTGCTGCAAGGTCGCCGCGAAGTTGTCGAGCACCACGATGGCCACGGCGCCGGAATCTTCCAGCTGATGTTTCAGCTCGCGCGCGGTGTACATCGGGTTGGTGTTGACCACCACCATGCCGGCACGTAGCGCGCCGAACAGCGCGATCGGATACTGCAGAATGTTCGGCAGCATGATCGCAACGCGGTCGCCTTTGGAAAGCTTCAGTTCCCCGGTGAGATAAGCGGCAAATTGCCGGCTCAGCGTATCGATCTGTTCGTAGTTCAGCCGCTTGCCGAAGCTGGAGAAGGCATCACGCCCGCGAAAGCGTTCAAACGCTTCTTCCAGAACGGCGACCACCGACGCGTACTGGTTGATGTCGATCTCTGCAGGTACGCCATCCGGATAGTGACTCAGCCACGGACACTGATTGCTCATGTTTCGATTCCAGGCTCCATGAATACGTGCCAATGGTGGCGGCAGCGCGCATCGGGCATCATGCGGGCGAAGCATTGGAGCATACGCTGACGTACAGCGGCAAGCCGCGTTGCAGCGAGCTCTCTTGGGAAAAGCCGGCCATGAAATATCTGTACCGATTTCTGATTTTCGCCCTGCTGATACTGGCGGCAGCCGGTTGCCATCACGCGCCGGACGAGGTGCTGATCCGGCAGGCGATCGACAAGGTTGCCCAGGCCACCGAGCAGGTTGATGCCGCCGCGGTGCTTCAACCGGTTAGTGACGATTTCGACGGCAACAGCGGCGCGATGAGCCGACAGGACATCGCCAATCTGCTGCGGGTGGCGAAATTTCGTGGCGAAACCTTGCATGCGGTGCTTGGCCCAGTGGACGTGCAGCCGCGCGGCGAGCGATATGTAGCCAGTTTCACCGTCACGCTGACCAGCGGCGGCAAAGTGTTTCCTTCGGAACTGGGTGTCTACAAGGTGGAAACCGCGTGGCGCAGGGAAGGGCATGATTGGCGCTGTTATAACGCGACGTGGACGCAACAACTCTAGCCTCCTCTTTCCTTCTGGGAGAGGAGGCTAGCAATCTTGCGCTGTCACCACTCGGCCGTCATTCCCGCGGAAGCGGGAATCCATCTTCGCTTTTTGTATCGGAGCAAAATGGATTCCCGCTTCCGCGGGAATGACGGCCATGAGAGTTTACGTGGTTACGCGGCCTTCTTGCTGGCCAGCTGACGCAACACGTACTGCAAGATGCCGCCATGACGGAAGAACTCCCGCTCCTTCGGCGTGAGCAGCAGCACCTTCACGGTAAAAGTCTTCTCGCCCTTATCGCTCTTGGCAACCACTTTGGCTTCCTTCGCCTCGCCGTCTTGCAGACCGGTGATCTCGAACGTCTCCTTGCCGGTCAGGCCGAGCGACTTCGCGTTCTCGCCATCCTTGAACTGCAGCGGCAGCACGCCCATGCCGACCAGGTTGGAGCGATGGATACGCTCGAAGCTCTCCGCGATCACCGCTTTCACGCCGAGCAGCAGCGTGCCTTTGGCCGCCCAGTCGCGCGAGGAGCCGGTGCCGTATTCCTTGCCGGCGATCACGATCAGCGGCGTCTTGTCCGCTTTGTATTTCATCGCGGCGTCGTAGATGGCCATCTGCTCGCCGCTCGGCACGTATAGTGTGTAGCCGCCTTCCACACCATCCAGCATCATGTTCTTGATGCGGATGTTGGCGAAGGTGCCGCGCACCATCACGTCGTCGTTGCCACGGCGGGAGCCATAGGAGTTGAAATCCTTCGGTTCCACGCCCTTGGAGATAAGGAATCTACCGGCCGGGCTGTCCTTCTTGATCGAGCCGGCAGGCGAGATGTGATCGGTGGTGATCGAGTCGCCGAACAGCCCCAGCACGCGCGCGCCGTGGACGTCCTCGATCTTGCCCGTCGCCATCGTCATACCTTCGAAGTAGGGCGGGTTCTTGATGTAGGTGGAATCGGCCCATTTGTACACGGCACCTTCCGGCGAGGCGATGCTGTTCCAGCGGCTGTCGCCCTTGAACACGTCAGCGTAGTTCTTCTTGAACATGTCCGGGCTGACCGCGCCGGCGATCACATCGGAGATTTCCTTGTTACTCGGCCAGACGTCTTTGAGATACACCGGTTTGCCATCGCTACCGGTGCCGAGCGGATCCGTGGCGAGATTCACGCCCAGCGAACCAGCAAGTGCATAAGCCACCACCAGCGGCGGCGAGGCCAGGTAGTTCATTTTCACTTCCGGATGCACGCGGCCTTCGAAGTTGCGATTGCCGGAGAGCACCGAAGCCACCGCCAGATCGCCTTCACCAATGCCTTTGCTGATTTCCTGTGGCAAAGGACCGGAGTTGCCGATGCAGGTGGTGCAGCCGTAGCCGACCAGGTAGAAGCCGACCTTCTCCAGTTCTTTCAGCAGACCGGTTTTCTCCAGGTAATCGGTGACCACCAGCGAGCCGGGCGCGAGCGAGGTCTTCACCCACGGCTTGGCTTTCAGTCCTTTCGCCGCGGCTTTCTTGGCGAGCAGGCCGGCGCCGAGCATCACGGCCGGATTGGACGTATTCGTGCACGAAGTGATCGCGGCGATCACCACGGCGCCATCTTGCAGATGAAAACTCTCGCCGTTCATCGATACGTGCTGACCCTGGGCCAAGGCGCTGGCGTCATGACCCACGGCGGTGCCGCCGCCTTCGCCGGCAAAGCGTGCTTCGCCACGCACCTCGCCGCTGTTCTTGCGGTTGGCGATGAGCGCGCCGAGGCTGTCATGGAAGCTCTTCTTGACGTCTTCCAGCAGTACGCGATCCTGCGGGCGCTTGGGGCCGGCCATTGATGGCTTCACGTCGGCGAGGTTGAGTTCCAGTGTGGTGGAGAATTGCGGATGCGGCGTGTTTTCGTCGTGCCACAGACCTTGCGCCTGCGCGTACGTTTTCACTAGTTCGATCTGATCTTCGCTGCGGCCGGAGAGGTGCAGATAGTTCAGCGCTTCCTGATCGACCGGAAAGATGCCACAGGTCGCGCCGTATTCCGGCGCCATGTTGCCGATGGTGGCGCGGTCGGCTAGTGGCAGATGCTTCAACCCCTCGCCGAAGAATTCCACGAACTTACCGACCACGCCGAGCTTGCGCAGCATCTGCGTGACAGTGAGCACCAGATCCGTGGCGGTCACACCCTCGGGCAGCCTGCCGGTGAGCTTGAACCCCACCACTTGCGGAATCAGCATCGAGGACGGTTGTCCCAGCATCGCCGCTTCCGCTTCGATGCCGCCTACACCCCAGCCCAACACGCCCAAACCGTTGACCATGGTGGTGTGCGAGTCGGTGCCGAACACGGTATCGGGGTACGCCCAATCCGCGCCATCCTTCTTGCCAGTGAACACTACGCGCGCCAGGTGCTCCAGGTTCACCTGGTGCACGATGCCGGTGCGCGGCGGCACTACCTTGAAGTTGTTGAAGGCTTTCTGGCCCCAGCGCAGGAACGAGTAGCGCTCATGGTTGCGCTCGAATTCGATCTCGACGTTCTTATCTATGGCCGAGGGCGAGCCGAACACGTCGACCTGCACCGAGTGATCGATCACCAGTTCGGCCGGAGCAAGCGGATTGATCTGGTTGGCATCGCCGCCCAGCTTCACCACCGCATCGCGCATCGCCGCCAGGTCCACTACGCAGGGCACACCGGTGAAATCCTGCAGCACCACGCGCGCCGGCATGAAGGAAATTTCGGTATCCGGTTCGGCCTTGGGATCCCATTTGGCGACCGCTTCGATTTCCTTCTTGGTGACGTTGACGCCGTCCTCATGGCGTAACAGGTTTTCCAGCAGGATCTTCATCGAGTAGGGCAGGTGCTTCAGATCGAACTGCTGGCCGAGCTTGGCGAGACTGGCGATCTGGTACGAGCTGCCGTTGACCTTGAGGGTGTCGCGGGTGGCGAATGAATCCAGCATGGGGATAACTCCTGTTGCTTGAAGTCTGGCGGACGCACGCGGCGTAACAGGTAGATGCTAAAGCAGCGAGCGTTAGGGGAATTGCAAGGAGGTTCGCGTTCTGTTTGGGGGATGCCGCGAAGTTTGGGCCAAATCGGTGGTCACGCAACCCACTTTCGAGCTATTTGGCCATGATCGCATTGCAAGATTTCGAACGCAGGCGGAAACAGGTTTTCGTTGCTGGTGTTTGGGGCCGGCTGGCAAAATACGCGCTTCTCTGCTCCCTCTCCTCGCGGTGAGGGGCCGTTACGGCAACTGCATCATTCCCCGAGGAACCGACCACATGCTCAACGCCTACCGCCAACATGTTGCCGAGCGCGCTGCGCTGGGTATCCCCGCGCTGCCGCTGTCGGCCCAGCAGACCGCCGACCTGATCGACCTGTTGAAGAACCCACCCGCGGGCGAAGAGGCCTTCCTGGTTGACCTGATCACCCACCGCGTGCCGGCCGGTGTGGATGATGCGGCCAAGGTCAAGGCGTCCTATCTCGCCGCGGTGGCGTTCGGCACCGAACCATGCGCACTGATCAGTCGCGAGAAAGCCACGGAACTGCTGGGCACCATGCTTGGCGGCTACAACATCCATCCGCTGATCGAACTGCTGGATGACGCACAAGTCGGCGGCATCGCAGCCGAAGCGCTGAAGAAAACGCTGCTGATGTTCGACGCCTTCCACGACGTGAAAGAGAAAGCCGACAAGGGCAACGCCAATGCCAAGGGCGTGCTGCAAAGCTGGGCCGATGCCGAGTGGTTCACCAGCCGTCCGGAAGTGCCACAGAGCCTCACCATCACCGTGTTCAAGGTGCCGGGCGAAACCAATACCGACGATCTCTCGCCGGCACCCGATGCCACTACGCGCCCGGACATCCCGCTGCATGCGCTGGCGATGCTGAAGAACAAGCGCGACGGCGCACCGTTCCAGCCGGAGGAAGACGGCAAGCGCGGCCCGATTCAGCTGATCCAGGACCTCAAGCAAAAGGGTCACCTGGTTGCCTACGTCGGCGACGTGGTCGGTACCGGCTCCAGCCGCAAGTCGGCCACCAACTCGGTGCTGTGGTGGACGGGCGAGGACATTCCCTTCATTCCGAATAAGCGCTTCGGCGGCGTGTGCCTGGGCAGCAAGATCGCGCCCATCTTCTACAACACCATGGAAGATGCCGGTGCGCTGCCGATCGAGCTGGACGTCTCCAGCATGGAGATGGGCGACGTGGTCGAGCTGCGTCCGTATGAAGGCAAGGCGCTGAAGAACGGCCAGGTGATCGCCGAGTTTCAGGTGAAGTCCGACGTGTTGTTCGACGAAGTGCGCGCCGGCGGCCGCATTCCGCTGATCATCGGCCGCGGCCTCACCGCCAAGGCGCGCGAGGCGTTGGGCTTGTCGCCATCGACGCTGTTCCGTCTACCGCAGAACCCGGCCGATACCGGCAAGGGCTACACGCTGGCGCAGAAAATGGTTGGCCGCGCCTGCGGTCTGCCGGAAGGCAAAGGCATGCGCCCAGGTACGTACTGCGAGCCGAAGATGACCTCGGTGGGCTCGCAGGACACTACTGGCCCGATGACACGCGACGAGTTGAAGGATCTGGCCTGCCTCGGCTTTTCCGCGGACCTGGTGATGCAGTCGTTCTGCCACACCGCCGCCTATCCCAAGCCCGTCGACGTCAAGACGCACCATGATTTGCCGACCTTCATTTCCACGCGCGGCGGCATCAGCCTGCGTCCGGGCGACGGCGTGATCCATTCCTGGCTCAACCGCATGCTGCTGCCCGACACCGTCGGCACCGGCGGCGACAGCCACACGCGCTTCCCGATTGGCATTTCCTTTCCGGCCGGTTCCGGCCTGGTGGCGTTCGCCGCGGCCACCGGCGTGATGCCGCTCGATATGCCCGAATCCGTGCTGGTGCGCTTCAAGGGCGAACTGCAGCCGGGCGTGACGCTGCGCGACCTGGTCAACGCGATTCCGCTGTACGCCATCAAGCAAGGTCTTCTCACGGTGGCCAAGCAGGGCAAGAAGAACATCTTCTCCGGCCGAATCCTGGAAATCGAAGGCTTGCCGAATCTGAAGGTCGAGCAGGCGTTCGAGCTGTCCGATGCCTCCGCTGAGCGCTCCGCCGCTGGTTGCACCGTGCACCTCGACAAAGCGCCGATCATCGAATACATCAACAGCAACATCACGCTGCTGAAGTACATGATCGCGCAGGGCTATCAGGATGTTCGCAGCCTGCAGCGCCGCATCAAGGCGATGGAAGCGTGGCTGGCCAATCCGCAGTTGCTGGAGCGTGATGCGGACGCCGAATATGCCGCCGTCATCGACATCGATCTGGCTGACGTACACGAGCCGATCGTGGCCTGCCCGAACGATCCGGACGACGTCAAGACGCTGTCCGATGTGGCCGGTGCAAAGATCGATGAGGTATTCATCGGCTCATGCATGACCAACATCGGTCACTTCCGTGCGGCGTCGAAGCTGCTGGAAGGCAAGCGCGACATTCCCACGCGCCTGTGGGTCGCCCCGCCGACCAAGATGGACCAGAAGCAGCTCACCGAGGAAGGTCACTACGGCGTGCTAGGTACGGCCGGCGCGCGCATGGAAATGCCCGGCTGCTCGCTGTGCATGGGTAATCAGGCGCAGGCGCGCGAAGGTGCCACGGTGTTTTCTACCTCTACGCGTAACTTCCCGAATCGCCTGGGTAAGAACACCAATGTATACCTGGGTTCGGCGGAACTCGCCGCCATCTGCTCGCGCCTTGGCCGCATCCCGACCAAGCAGGAATACATGACCGACATCGGCGTGATCAACGCGAACGGCGAGAAGATCTATCGCTACATGAACTTCGATCAGATCGCTGATTTCAAGGAAGTGGCGGATACGGTCGGAGCTTGAGTGCATGAAACCTTCCCTCTCCTGACGGGAGGGGATCACGAAGCCCGGCTTATGCCGGGCTTCGTCGTTTATGCTTGCGCAATGATCTCTTCCCACCTATCCGCCGTTTCGTTGCGCGACCTGATCCTGGTGCAAGCCGTGCACCGACACGGCAGCTTCAACAGCGCGGCACGGGCGATGCACATCAGCCCATCGGGCCTTTCGCATCAGGTGCAGAAGGTGGAACAAGCGCTCGGTGCGCCACTGTTCGAGCGCGGCGGACGGCGCGTCGTGCCCACGGCGGGCGGCCAGCGTTTGCTGGAGCAGATCGATGCGGTACTACTGGCGGCCGAGCATCTACAGCAAGCGGCGCGTGCCGACGACACCGCATTCGGTGGTGAGTTGCGTCTGGGTGTGCTGGCCACGTTAGGGCCGTATCTGCTGCCACATTTGATCGAACCGTTTCCACAGCATTTTCCCGGTGCGCGTTTGAGCCTGTCCGAAGGCAAACCGCGCGGATTGTTGCGTCGCCTACACGAAGGTGAACTCGACGCAGTGCTGGCGCCGCCTGCATCGTCACTCAGCGGCATCGTCATGTGTCCGCTGTTCTTCGAACCCTGGGAAGTACTGCTGCGCGCCGATCATCCGCTCGCCGGCAAGCGCACTATCTCGATGGATCAATTGGATGTCAGCCAAGCCATTTTGATGGCGGAAAGCCATGCCGATGGCGAAGGCTATGTACAGGACGTGAGTCTGGAGAGTCTTGCTGCGCTGGTCACTTTGCGCGGCGGACATGGGCTGGTGCCGGCGCTTGCGCACGATCGGTTGGCGTCGATGCCGGACATCGTGCTGGCGAAGATCCGAGGTGATGCACCAGGGCGGGAGATTGCGCTGTATTGGCGCGAGGCGTCGCCGTGGCATGGTGATCTGCAAGCCTTCGCAGAGTTATTGCGTAAGCTCGCGAAGCAGAGGCCTGGGTTGCGTCTCATAGAAGCTGTGTAAACCCTCAATGGCCGTTACAGGGTGGTTCCGGTCAGCAGACCGCGCGCCAACATCGTGCACTGCCGACGATGCAGCAGTAGTTGGTACTGACGCCCACCGATCTGCCGCCATAGCACCGCCGAGCGTACTGCTGCCAGCAGGCTTGCGCGCACGCGTTCCACGAGTGCCGGTTGCTGTAGCCATTGCGGGTTGCCGGTCACCATCACTCGCGGCCGCAGCGTCGACAGCGTGCTGGCATACAGTTCGGCCAGGCGGCTGTACACCTGTGGCGAATTCAGTCCGAAGTGATCCACCTGCCGTTTGGCGGACACGATGCCTTGCTGCAGTTCGTCGAGCAGATCTTTGTGATGGGCGAGGCTGCGCTCCAAGCGCATCACCGTGACCACCATGCGCGTGATCGCCATGTCGCGACCGTTTTCGTCCAACTGGCCGATCAGCGTACGCAGTCCCAGACGGATGCCCGAAACGTTGCCGTACACGCCGACCACGGAGGGCGCATCGATGCGGAATACGCTTGCCAGACTGGCGTCGAGCGCGAGATCGTCGCAGCGTCCTTCATTCGCCAGCTGATGCGCCAGGGCGGAGGCCTGGAACAACCCAGCCAGCGCCAGTACACGTTCCTCGTTGATGGCGAAGGCTTTAAACACGCTGCGTCACACTCTCTACTTGTTGAGGGGCAAGGCCACCGTAGGCGGCGTCAGTAGCCGCGATCACTGCGCCGCCCAGGCATTCCTCGCCGGCGTAGAACACCACCGACTGGCCGGGCGTGACGGCACGTTGTGGCTCGTCGAACCGTACTTCCAATTGATCATTGTGTAAGGACACCACGCAGGCCTGATCGTGCTGCCGGTAGCGGGTCTTGGCGGTGCAGCGAAGCTCCCTGGCTGGCGCTAAGCCTGCTACCCAGGCAGGTGTCTCGGCGATCAGCCGCCGGGACTGCAGCCACTCGTTCTCGCCGCCCTGGGCCACGTAGAGCACATTACGGGCCACGTCCTTGCCGACTACGTACCAGGGTTCACCGCCGGCATTTTGACGCCCACCAATCCCCAAGCCATTGCGCTGGCCCAAGGTGTAATACATCACACCCTGATGCTCGCCGATCAAGCGGCCGTCCGGGCTGCGCATTTCGCCGGGGCGGGCAGGGATGTATTGAGTCAGAAACTGACGAAAATCGCGCTCGCCGATAAAGCAGATACCGGTGGAATCCTTCTTGGCGTGCGTGGGCAGGGCGGCTTGGCGCGCCATCTCACGCACTTGCGTTTTTTCGATCTCACCCACGGGAAACAGGGTGGCGGCGAGTTGCTGCTGGCCCAGTGCGTGCAGGAAGTAGGTCTGATCCTTGCTGCCGTCCACCGCGCGCAGCAGGCGGTAGCGACCGTCCAGACAGTCCACGCGCGCGTAGTGACCGGTGGCAATTTTTTCCGCGCCCAGGGCGCGCGCCTCGTCCAGGAAGGTCTTGAACTTGATTTCACGATTGCACAGCACGTCCGGGTTGGGCGTGCGCCCGGCGCGGTACTCGGCCAAGAAATGCTCGAACACGCCGTCCCAGTACTCCGCAGCGAAATTGCGGGCATGGAAGGGAATGCCTAATCGGCCGCAGACGGCCACGGCGTCCTTGCGGTCCGCATCGGCGGTGCAGGGGCCGCTGCGATCGTCTTCCTCCCAGTTCTGCATGAACAGGCCTTCCACCTCGTGGCCGGCCTGCTGCAACAGCAGCGCAGCGACCGAGGAATCGACGCCGCCGGAAATGCCCAGCATCACCTTCATGGGGCGTCACCGCTAGGCATCAGGCTGGTCACCACCGACAACGGTAGGCGCTGCCCGGCCAGCCAGTCGTCGATGCTCATCAGCACCATCGGACTGCGCAGGCGTTCGCCCAGCGCCGCTATTTCGCCGCGTGTCAGCCACAGCGCGCGGCGAACACCGACATCGAGTGGTTGCTGAGGATCGTGATGCAACGGCTTGGCCGCAAAGCTGAAGCGCACGATTACCTCGCAGTGCTCCTTGCTGCGCCATTGGTGCACGCCGATTAAATGTGTCAACGCCACTGTCCAGCCAGTTTCTTCACGCGTCTCGCGCACGGCAGCCTGTTGCAGGCTCTCGAAATCGTCCAAATGGCCCGCCGGCTGGTTATAGGCCATGCAGCCGTTGATCTCCTCTTCAACCATGAGGTAACGGTCGCGATCTGTCACCACACACGCGACTGTTACACGAGGACGCCACACGTCATGGCTGGAGCTGTCAGGTATTGTCATCTTGAAGTCAAGGAAGCCCTGGGGAAGGGCACTGGAAATATCGTTATTGTGCCATTACCTCAAGCGCACTCGCCGAGTAGCAAGATAAGCGCCAGGCGTATACTGCAACCGAACAGGCCCGAATCCATTTTTCAAAGCATGGCGAACGAATCCGAGCAAGAACACGGCAGTGGGCATGGACTCACTGTGGAAGTATCGAAACCTGAGGTGGCGCGTCCGCCTCTGTTTCAGGTGCTGCTGCTGAACGACGATTTCACACCGATGGACTTCGTGGTCGAGGTGCTGCGTATGTTCTTTGGCATGGACCAGGAAAAAGCCGTACAAATCATGTTGCACGTACACACCCGCGGCAAGGGCGTGTGCGGGGTGTTCACTCGCGAGGTGGCCGAAACCAAGGTCACCCAGGTGAACGAATATTCACGTGCCAATCAGCATCCTCTGTTATGCACGATGGAAAAGGTTTGAGAATCCGTTCAAGCTTTCGCCAAGGCGGCCCTTGTGTGGAGATATTGATCGGGCCCTTTTTGGCCCCCATCTTGCATCTATCGCGGTAGATGCCGCCCTAACATTGCAGTGGAGTAGGTCCGGATGTTCAGCAAGGATCTCGAAGTCACCATCGGCCAGTGCTACAAGCAGGCCCGCGAACAGCGCCACGAGTTCATGACGGTGGAGCACCTGCTGCTCGCGCTCACGGAAAACCAATCGGCGCTGGGCGCCCTGCGCGCCTGCGGCGCCGACCTCCCGCGGCTGACCCATGAATTGGAAAAGATCATCGCCGAGACCGTGCCGGTGCTGCCGCACGGCGACGAACGCGATACTCAGCCCACGCTGGGCTTCCAGCGCGTGCTGCAGCGGGCGGTGTATCACGTGCAGTCGTCCGGTCGGAAAGAAGTCACCGGCGCCAACGTATTGGTGGCGATCTTCGGCGAAAAGGACTCCCACGCCGTGTATTTCCTGCATCAGCAGGAAATCACGCGCCTGGACGTGGTCAACTACATTTCACACGGCATCGCCAAGATCGGCGACGAGCCCTCCAGCGGCATCTCCGGCAGCGAGCGCGATGCCGAGGAAGGCGGTGAGGGCAAGGGCAATCCGCTCAGTGAGTACGCCACCAACCTCAACGAACTGGCGCTGGAAGGCAAGATCGACCCGCTGATCGGCCGCCAGGACGAGATCGAGCGCACCATCCAGGTGCTATGCCGCCGCCGCAAGAACAATCCGCTCTACGTCGGCGAGGCCGGCGTCGGTAAGACTGCGCTGGCCGAAGGCTTGGCCAAGCGCATCGTCGACGGCGAGGTGCCGGAGGTGCTGGAAAACGCCACTATCTGGGCGCTGGACCTGGGTGCGCTCGTGGCCGGCACCAAGTATCGCGGCGATTTCGAGAAGCGCCTGAAAGCCGTCATCGGTCAGCTGAAGAAGCAGCCGGGGGCGGTTCTCTTCATCGACGAGATTCACACCATCATCGGCGCCGGTTCTGCCTCGGGCGGTACCATGGACGCCAGCAACCTGATTAAGCCCATGCTTGCGTCGGGCGAGTTGCGTTGCATCGGTTCCACCACGTTCCAGGAATTCCGCGGCATCTTCGAGAAAGATCGCGCGCTGGCGCGCCGCTTCCAGAAGATTGACGTCGTCGAACCTAGCGTGGCCGACAGCTTGGAAATCCTTAAGGGCCTGAGGTCTCGTTTCGAGGAACACCACAACGTGTCCTACACGATGGAAGCGCTGAAGGCCGCGGTAGATCTGTCGGTGAAGCACATTCCCGATCGCCTGCTGCCCGACAAAGCCATTGACGTGATCGACGAAGCCGGTGCCCGCCAGCGCCTGCTGCCGGTCGAGCAGCGCACTGGCAAGATCGACGTACCGGAAGTGGAATACATCGTCGCCAAGATGGCGCGCATTCCGGCCAAGCAGGTCTCGGCGTCTGACCGCGATGTGCTGAAGAACCTGGAGCGCAACCTCAAGATGGTGGTGTTCGGGCAGGACCCGGCCATCGAAGCCCTGGCGGCTTCCATCAAGATGGCACGTTCGGGCCTGGCCGATCCGTCCAAGCCGATCGGCTGCTTCCTGCTCGCCGGCCCTACCGGCGTGGGCAAGACAGAGGTCACCAAACAGTTGGCCATGCAGCTCGGCATCGAGATGATCCGCTTCGACATGTCCGAGTACATGGAAGCGCATTCGGTCTCGCGCCTGGTGGGTGCGCCTCCGGGCTACGTCGGTTTCGACCAAGGTGGCCTGCTCACCGAGGCGGTCACCAAGCATCCGCACGCCGTGCTGCTGCTGGATGAAATCGAGAAGGCGCATCCGGATGTGTTCAACATCCTGCTGCAGGTGATGGACCGCGGCGTGCTTACCGATACCAACGGTCGTGAGGCGAACTTCAAGAACGTGATCGTGGTGATGACTACCAACGCGGGTGCCCAGCAGGCTTCGCGCCGCAGCATCGGTTTCGTGAAACAGAACCATTCGATGGACGCGATGGAAGTGATCCGCCGCAGCTTTACACCGGAGTTCCGCAATCGCCTGGATGCGATCATCCAGTTCAATCCGCTGGATTTCGAGCACATTCTGCGCGTGGTCGACAAGTTCCTGATTGAGCTGGAATCTCAGCTCAGCGAGAAGCATGTCGCGCTAGATGTGGATGCGGATGCTCGCCGCTGGTTGGCCGAGCATGGCTTCGATCCGCAGATGGGCGCCCGTCCGATGGCACGCGTGATCCAGGAGAAGATCAAGCGCGTGCTGGCCGACGAACTGCTGTTCGGTAAGCTGGCCGAAGGCGGTAAGGTGAGCCTGAGCGTGAAGGATGGCGAGCTGGCGGTGAACACCGAGGCGGCCGAGGCTGTACCGGCGACCATATCCTGAGCGAGACCACGGGTTGCTGCAACAAAAAAGCCGCGCACCTGCGCGGCCTTTTTTTGCGGCTTTTTCAAACGGACAGCGCGTGCGCTGTGGCGCTTACTTCACGCGGTAGGTAATGCGGCCCTTAGTGAGATCGTAGGGCGTCATTTCCACCTTCACCTTGTCGCCGGTGAGGATGCGGATGTAATGCTTGCGCATACGGCCGGAGATATGAGCAATCACGACGTGGCCGTTTTCAAGCTGTACTCGAAACATGGTATTGGGCAGGGTCTCTATGACCTTACCATCCATTTCAATGACGTCGTCTTTGGCCATGCGTTCCGGGAGGTGTGCGCGGACCACCATGGCCGCGTAAGCCATCAATTATGCCACGTATCGCAGGCTGGTCAAAGAAGCCTGCCTTGAAGGCGGAAAATGTGCACTGGTGCTCAGGCGAAATGCTCGTCCAGCTTGCGCCGGATTTCCTGTTCGATCATGCCCTTGAGCGGGGAAAACAGCATGCCGAGCTCTGCGCTCACATGGACTTCATCGGGGCCCACGGCGATCTTGCCGCTGATGCCGGCACGCTCGAAGCTCAGCGTGGTGTCGTTCTGCCATTGCGTCAGGACCTGAAATTTCTCCCGCATGCGTGCGGCGACCCGGTCGATGACGGCATGTGCTTCGACGGCGGACAAACGGTGTGGGCGGCGGATGTCGATGCTGGGCATGGGTGAAGCTCGTACGAATGAACCGATCATGATAAACGCAATTGCTGTCGATATTTCCTGTGCTTCTGTTAGAGTCCCGCCGTCACTTTGCCGGTCTTTTCATGCGCATCGAGTTTCCCAACTCCACCAGGACGGTGTTCCACTGGAATCAGCCGCTGTTGCGCATCGGCAGCGATTCCGACAATGACTTGGTTCTGGCCGCCGGCCAGGTCGCATCGCATCACTTGCGCATTAGTCTGGATCGACGCGGCTGGGTGCTCGACGTGTTCCCCGATGCCACCCGCATCTACGTCAATGCGCGTCCAGTGCGCGAACGCGCCATCCTGCGTCCCGGCGACATGCTCAGCGTGGGCGATTGCCGCATGCTGCTCTGCGCGGATGAAGCCCCCATCGGACGCACGTCGCCCGAGATGCCTGAGCAGGAGCGCTGCACGGTTGCGCTGCGCGCCGTGGCCGGGCCGCTTTCGGGGCAAGTGCTGCCGCTGGCCGATCACCTGAAACTGGGGCCGCATGGACGTGTACCGCTAGATTTGCAGCAGGGCGAAAACGCCACGCTGATGATTTTCTGGCGCGATGGCCAGTTGCGCATGGAAACCAGCCAGCCGGCGGATTCGCGCTACCCGGTGCGGGTAAACGGCATCGCCGCGCAGCAAACGATACTGCTGCCGGGCGACCAGATCGGCATCGGTATGCATCGCTTTCTGATCGACGCGCCAGGCTTGGAGCCGGAGCCGGAGATCATCTTGCCACCGGCGCCGCCCGAACCCTTACCTGAGGACACTGCCGGGCCGCGTGGGGAAGTCTGGTGGCTGATCGCCACGGCGGCGGTATTGGCGCTTGGTATTGCTTTGCTTCTACTGCTGCATTCCTGACGCGTGTTGTTTTTGTCCCCTCTCTCCTTCGGGGAGAGGGAGTACATCCTGCAACATTGACGCCATGTTGCTGCGTCGCGCCATAATGCAACGATCATCCATGACAGGAATCGGTGCGTGAGCAGGGTGTGGAACTTCAGTGCAGGTCCGGCGGCATTGCCCCTGCCGGTGCTCGAACGTGCGCAGCGCGAGCTGTTGGACTGGAACGGCAGCAGCGCCTCGGTGATGGAGCAATCCCATCGCGGTAAGCGCTTCATTGCCATGGCGCAGCAGGTGGAGGCGAATCTGCGTGAGCTGATGAGTATTCCCGACGACTACGTCGTGCTGTTCGAGCAGGGCGGGGCCACGCAGCACTTCGCGCAGATTCCGATGAACCTCGCGCGCGAAGGCGACAGCGCCGACTACATCCTCACTGGGCATTGGAGCGAGAAGGCAGCCAGTGAAGCCGCTCCGTACGTGCGCGTGAACGTGGCGGCTTCCAGCAAGGCCGACAGCTATCTGCACATGCCGCCGCGCGAGACATGGAAGCTCGATCCGAGTGCTTCGTACGTACACATCGCCAGCAACGAAACTATCCATGGTGTCGAGTTCCATCAGATTCCTGACGTGGGCAACGTACCGCTGGTGGCGGACATGTCGTCCGACATTCTCTCCGGCCCCATCGACGTGCGCCGTTTTGGTTTGATCTACGCCGGCGCGCAGAAGAACATCGGCCCGTCGGGCCTGGTGCTGATGATCATTCGTCGCGACCTGCTCGAGCGACCCACGCGTCCGATGGCGAAGATCTTCCGCTACGCCGAGCAAGCGGCCAACGACTCGATGCTCAACACGCCCAACACCTGGGGCTGGTACCTAGCCGGGCTGACTTTCGAATGGCTGAGGGATAACGGCGGCCTTACCGCGATGGCCGAGTGCAATCGTCAGAAGGCCGAGCTGCTTTATGCGACCATCGACGGCTCCGGTGGCTTCTACCACAACCCGATCGATCCGCCGGTACGCTCGCGCATGAACGTGCCATTTACCCTACAAGACAGCAGGCTCGATGCTGCCTTCCTGCAGGAATCGGAAGCGGCCGGCTTGATGGCCCTGAAAGGCCATAAGGCGCTGGGTGGCATGCGCGCGTCGCTCTACAACGCGGTGCCACCGGAGGCGGTGCAGGCGCTGGTGGACTTCATGCGCGATTTCGCGCGCCGGCATAGCTGATAATCGAGGAGTGAGTGGAGCGGAGTGAGAAGTCAGAGAGAGGCGGCCACCCGCAAGCTTTAGGCTTTTCTCTCACTTCTCACTCCGCTCCACTCACTCCTAAGCTTAAGTTTCTCAAATGGCAGGACATCCATGACCGACCCCAAGCTATCGCTGAGCGACGTGCGGGACCGCATCGACAGCATCGACCGGCAGATCCAGGAGCTGATCTCCGAACGTGCCAACTGGGCCCGCGAAGTGGCCAGGGTGAAAGGCGAGGGGCTTTCGGCGATCGACTATTACCGCCCCGAACGCGAAGCACACGTGCTGCGCATGGTGGTGGACCGCAACCACGGGCCGCTGTCCGACACGGAGATGGTGCGCCTGTTTCGCGAGATCATGTCTTCCTGCCTGGCGCAGGAGGATCCGCTCAAGGTCGGCTATCTCGGCCCGGAAGGCACTTTTAGCGAACAGGCCGTGCGCAAGCATTTCGGCCACGCCGCCTATGGGCTGCCGCTGGGCAGCATCGAGGAAGTGTTCCAGGAAGTGGCAGCCGGTCACGCGGATTTCGGCGTGGTGCCGGTGGAGAATTCCGGGCAGGGCATGATCCAGGTGACACTGGACCTGTTCCTCACGTCCGAGGCGCGCATCTGCGGTGAAGTGGAACTGCGTGTGCATCAATGCCTGCTGTCGCAGCGCGATTCGCTGGAAGGCATCAAGCGCGTCTACGGTCATGCGCAATCGCTGCAGCAATGTAAGACCTGGCTGCGCGTGAACCTGCCGAACGCCGAATGCATCGCGGTGCACAGTAACGCGGAAGGCGCGCGCCTGGCACGGCATGCCGATGACGCCGCCGCGATCGCCGGCGCCACCGCAGCGAAAGTCTACGGCTTGAAGACCGTCGCCCAGGCGATCGAGGATCGCGCCGACAACACCACGCGCTTCCTAGTGATCGGCCGCTCGCTGTTCCCGCCGTCGGGCAACGACCGCACCTCGCTTTTGATCACCGTCAACGATAAACCGGGCGCGCTCTACGAGATATTGAGCCCGTTCGCCAAACATGGGGTCAGTTTGAATCGCATCGAATCGCGTCCGGCGCATACCGGCAAGTGGCAGTACGCCTTCTTCATCGACGTATCGGGCCACATTGATGGCGAGCCGCTGCAGGCCGCCTTGAAGGACATGGGGCCGCACGCGGCCCAGGTGCGTGTGCTCGGTTCCTATCCGGTGGCCTTGCCATGAGTGGTGCGCAGTGTCTGGATTGGGTCAGCCGGCCCGCAACGGCTCTGCACGGCGACGTAGTGGTGCCCGGCGACAAGTCGGTATCGCATCGCTCAATGATGCTCTCGGCGATTGCCGAGGGCACGTCGCACATCCGTGGTTTTCTGGAAGGCGAGGACACGCGCGCGACGGCGGCTGTGCTGGCGCAGCTTGGTGTGCGAATCGAGGCGCCGTCTTCCGGCGAGCGCATTGTGCATGGCGTGGGTCTGCACGGGTTGCGTGCGTCGAACAAGCCGCTCGATTGCGGCAACGCCGGCACCGGCATGCGCTTGCTAGCGGGCCTGCTCGCGGGCCAAGCGTTCGACAGCACCTTGATCGGCGACGAGTCGCTTTCCAAGCGCCCGATGCGGCGCGTAACCGATCCACTGGCGAAGATGGGTGCGCAAATCGACACGCAGGACGGCCTGCCGCCGTTGCTCGTGCGCGGCGGCCGTACACTGCATGGCATCCGTTATGAGCTGCCGGTGGCGAGCGCACAAGTGAAATCCGCGCTGCTGCTCGCGGGCCTGTACGCCGAAGGCAGCACGGAAGTGATCGAGCCGCATCCCACGCGCGACTACACCGAGCGCATGCTGCAGGCATTCGGCTGGCCGATCGAATTTTCGCCCGGCCATGCCAAGCTTGAAGGCGGCCATCGCCTGCGTGCCACCGATGTCGTTGTGCCGGCGGATTTTTCCTCGGCAGCCTTTTTCCTGGTCGCGGCCAGCATCCTGCCGGGCTCGGTATTGCGCTTGCCTGCGGTGGGCTTGAATCCACGCCGTACCGGTTTGCTCGAAGCGCTGCGCCTGATGGGCGCTGATATCCGCATCGAAAATCAAGGCGAAAGCGGCGGCGAAGCCGTGGGCGACCTGGTCGTGCGACACGCGCCTTTGCACGGCATCGAACTGCCCGAAGCGCTGGTGCCTGACATGATCGATGAGTTTCCCTCGTTGTTCGTCGCGGCGGCGGTGGCGAAGGGACGCACAGTGGTGCGCGGTGCCGCAGAACTGCGCGTCAAGGAATCGGATCGCATCGCCACCATGGCTGCCGGCTTGCGTGCGCTCGGCGTTCGCATTGAGGAAACGCCGGATGGCGCGATCATCGACGGCGGCGGCATCGGCGGCGGCACGGTGGACAGCCATGGCGATCATCGCATTGCGATGAGCTTTACCGTGGCGGGATTGGTGGCGCAGGGAGCGGTGACGATTCGTGATTGCGCCAATGTGGCGACATCGTTCCCTGGGTTTATGGAATTAGCTAATAACTGCGGATTCGCGCTGAGCTGACTTTATATCGCGGAACCCCTAGCTCGTCATTCCGGCGAAGGCCGGAATCCAGTATTAATACGTCGTGCGAAGCACTCAACATAGGTGTTGTTTGCTTCGTGCAACGCACTCGGTTGGATCCCGGCCTTCGCCGGGATGACGATATGGCAAGACCAACAATCCCGTCGACGACGCACATGCCAACCATCCCCAACTTCATCGTCGCCATTCCCGCCCGCTACGGCTCTACCCGCCTGCCTGGCAAACCCTTGCGCATGATCGCCGGCGTGCCGATGATCGCTCGCGTCGCCAAGCGCGCGCTGCAGGCCGGTGCTACGCAAGTCGTCGTGGCCACTGACGACGAACGCATTGTTGATGCGTTGGCGGAGCAGGGCGTGGATGTCTGCATGACCCGCAGCGATCATGCCTCCGGCAGTGATCGCCTCGCCGAGTGCGTAGCGCTATACGGCTGGCCGCCGGACACCATCGTGGTGAATCTGCAGGGCGACGAACCCTTCGCTCCCGCGGCCGGCATCCTGGAGGTGGCGCATGCGCTTGCCGAAGACAACGCCCCGATGGCGACGCTTGCCACGCCGATCACTGACGTGCATGAGCTGTTCGATCCCAACGTGGTGAAACTGGTCTGTTCATCGCAAGGCCGCGCCATGTATTTCAGCCGCGCACCGCTGCCGTGGGCGCGTGATGCTTTCGCGGCGGATCGCAACACGTTGCCGGAAGCGGTGCCGTTCCTGCGACACATCGGCATCTACGCCTATCGCGCCGGCTTCCTGCAGCAATACGCCGGTTTGGCGCGTACGCCGTTGGAGCAGGCCGAGTCGCTGGAACAATTGCGCGTGCTGGAACACGGCTATCCCATCGCCGTTCGCCTCACGCCTGAGCCATTTCCGCCGGGTATTGATACCGAAGCGGATTTGCAGCGCGCCGAGGCGTGGCTCAGTAATGCATGATCTTACCTGGCGTTTGCGAGCACGTCTTCGGCCCATTCATTGATGCTCTTACGATGCACGGCGGCCCTCATGGCGACATGAGCATGGACTTCCGGAGAGATGCGTAACATGAGATTGCCCGAGTACGATTTCTCCGGCTCGCGGCCCGTTGCTCTGCAATCGGCCAAGTAATGATTAATAGCGTCGTGAAAGTCTTTTGTTAGCTCGCTCACCGACTTGCCGTGAAAGCTGATGCTGTCCTTGATGCCCAGCACAAGACCCACAAAGATGTTGTCGCGCTCATCAAAATCGACGCGTGCGGTGTAGCCTTTGTACGTCATGCTATTCATGACTTGATGCCTCTCTCGATCAGCCATTTGCGCAGTTCTTCCACCTGGTATTTCTTCGCCTCTTTCCCTGGATGTGGGCGGTGTAGGTATTTGCGTGAGCCACCTAGCTCAAAGGCAACGCGCGATCCATTGCCCTCCCGGATTTCTCCACCTAGAGCCACTATTAGCGCTTCGATTTCGGCAAAGATGATGCTGCCAAGTGTGGGAGTGGCGTAGATGGATTCCAGCGTCCTGCGATGCTTAGCCTTCATGGCATTATTTGATAGCAAATTCTGCTATCAGAATAAGGTCATTTACTTTTTATATCAAGGTGTTGATACATGGCGATCGAATCCATTCTGTTCGTCTGCCTGGGCAATATCTGCCGCTCGCCGCTGGTCGAAGCGATTGCGCGCCAACACTTTGCCGACGCCGGGCTCGGCATCGAGGTGGCATCCTGCGGCACAGGAGGCTGGCATGCCGGCGAGCAGGCGGATCCACGCATGCGCACTGCTGCGGTGAAAGCGGGGTATGAGCTGGAAGCCCACCGCGCGCGTCAATTGCATGCTACCGATTTCAAGCACTACGACCTGTTGCTGGCGATGGACAGCAACAATCTTCGGGACATGCGGCGCGTGTCCGATGGCGCGGCGCACGATCGGCTGGCCCTGTTCCTGGAGTGGGCCAGTACGACGCCACCGCGGGATTTCCCTGATCCGTACTACGACGGGCTGGCCGCCTTCACGCAATCGGTCGAGCTGGCCGAGCGTGGCGTTCGAGGATTGATCGAGCGCCTGCGCGTCGCCTGAATCATTTTCAGAGCGGGGGTTGGAAATCCGCCAAACGGGATAAAATCCTCTGCATGGAGCCCGCTTCCCCCCAGGCCTTCGACGGCAAGGCCTTTGTCAGCACACTTACCTCGTCCCCCGGCGTCTATCGTTACTTCGACGAGGCCGGCGAGCTGCTGTACGTAGGTAAGGCCAGCAGTCTCAAGAAGCGCGTAGGCAGCTATTTCCTGAAACCGCGCATGGAGCCGCGCATCGCAGCAATGGTGTCGCAGATCGCTCGCTGCGAAATCACGGTCACGCGCACGGAGGCCGAAGCGCTGCTGCTGGAATCGCAGCTGATCAAGGCTTTGAAGCCGCGCTACAACATCCTGCTGCGCGACGATAAAAGTTACCCGTACATCTATCTCTCCGGCAGCGAGGAATACCCGCGCCTGGCCTTCCACCGCGGCGCGCGCAACCAGCCGGGGCGTTATTTCGGGCCGTTCCCTAGCGCCTTCGCCGTACGCGAAAGCCTCAACTTGATGCAGAAGCTGTTCAAGGTGCGCCAGTGCGAGGACAGCTACTTCCGCAACCGTTCGCGCCCGTGCCTGCAATACCAGATCGGCCGCTGCACTGGGCCATGCGTGGGCTTGATCGGCGCGGACGATTACCGCAACGACGTGCGCCACGCCGAGATGTTTCTGGAAGGCCGCGGCAACGCCGTGACTGACGAGCTGGTCTCGTCGATGGAGCAAGCCAGCGCGTCACTGAATTTCGAGCGCGCCGCTGCCTTGCGCGACCAGATCGCCACCTTGCGCAAGCTGCACGCGCAGAACCACGTGCAGGGCGCCACCGCGGACATGGACGTGATCGCCTGCCGTATTGAAGCCGGCATCGCCTGCGTGAGCGTGCTGTTCTTCCGCAACGGCATCAGCCTGGGTACGCGCGATTTCTATCCGCGCCTGCCGTTGGATGCCGAGCCGGCCGACGTGCTGGCGCAGTTTGTCGCGCAGTACTACCTGGATCGGCCGGTGCCGCGCGAGATCATCCTCGGTGAGCCGATTCCAGACGAGCAACTGCTCGCCGAGATGCTGACCCAGCAATGCGGCCACGCGGTGGAGATCAAGACGCGCGTGCGCGGCGACCGCGCGCAGTTCCTGCAGATGGCCGAACGTAACGCGCAGGCGTCGCTCACCTCGCGCATCGCCAGCCGTCAGACGCTGGGCACGCGCTTCGACGACCTGCAGAACGTGCTGGGCCTGGACGAGTCGCCGAAACGCATCGAATGCTTTGACATCAGTCACACGCGCGGCGAAGCCACGGTGGCGTCGTGTGTGGTGTTCGGACCGGAAGGGGCGGAGAAATCGCACTACCGCCGCTTCAACATCGCCGGGATCACGCCAGGCGATGACTACGCCGCCATGCATCAGGCGCTCACCCGTCGTTTTCGCAAGGTGGCCGAAGGCGAGGGCGCGCGACCGGACGTACTGCTGATCGACGGTGGCACCGGCCAGGTGGCGCAAGCGCTGGACGTGCTGCGCGAGCTAGGCATCAACGGCATCGAAGTGGTCGGCGTAGCCAAAGGGCCGGGCCGGCGCGCGGGCGAGGAAACGTTGGTGCTGGCCGGCTCGAACAAGGAAATTCACCCGGGTCCCACATCGCCTGCGCTGCACTTGGTGGCAGCGGTGCGCGACGAAGCTCATCGTTTTGCCATCAGCGGGCACCGCAAGCGCCGCGAGAAGGCGCGCGAGCGCAGCGTGTTGGAAGAAGTGCAGGGCGTCGGTGCGCGCCGACGCACCGCACTGCTGAAGGCATTCGGCGGCCTGGCCGGCGTGGAGGCTGCCGGCGTGGAAGAACTGATGCAAGTAAAAGGCATCGATCGCAGCTTGGCCGAGCGCATCTACGATGCTCTTCATGCCTGATGCCGTACCTTGGCTCCACGCTCCTTTGGGGAGGGAGAGGATTGGGGCAACGGGCCAATCTTGTGAAATGCCAGGATGATGACTCGAGCTCTCACGTGCGAAACTACTCAAAAAACGGAAGGAGCTCATGCGCATCAATCTGCCGACCTGGCTGACGCTGTTCCGCGTAGCGCTGCTGCCGGTGATGGTGCTGGTGTTCTACCTGCCGTTTCGGGGGCACAACATTGTTGCCGCCATTGTGTTCGCGCTGGCCGGCGTCACCGATTGGCTCGACGGCTATCTCGCCCGTCGCATGGGGCTCACCTCTAAGTTCGGTGCCTTCCTAGATCCGGTGGCGGACAAGTTGATGGTGGCCGTCACCCTGTTCCTGCTGGTGGCCTCCCACCGTGGCGACTGGTCCGGCATTGTGATGGCGGTGACCTCGGCCATCATCGTCGGGCGTGAGATCAGCATCTCGGCGCTGCGCGAGTGGATGGCGGAAATCGGCATGCGCGCCACCGTGCGCGTGGCCTTCCTGGGCAAGCTGAAAACCGTCATGCAGGTGGTGGCCTTGATCGTGCTGATCCTGCAACATGAAAAAGAGGCCGAAGCCTTGCGCTTGTACCACATTGGCGAGGGCCTGTTAGTGCTGGCCGGCGTGCTCACCATCTGGTCCGGTATGCATTACCTGCGCGCCGCCTGGCCGTCCCTACGCGACGACGGTCCCGTCGCCGCCCGCGCACAGGACCACGACGGCAAAGCTTGACGGTTTCGTTTCACACGCTAAAATGCGCGGCTCCGATGCGGGAATAGCTCAGTTGGTAGAGCACGACCTTGCCAAGGTCGGGGTCGCGAGTTCGAGTCTCGTTTCCCGCTCCAGTTTTCCAGATAAGGCCTCGACGTAAAGCGCCGGGGCCTTGTTGTATCAGTACTTCAAGTATGTGCGGCAAGTAGCTTGAATTGCTGAAAAAAAGCAGATGCCACTCTTCACATTGAATCGGGTTCTGCTATAGTTACACGCTCCGACGCGGGAATAGCTCAGTTGGTAGAGCACGACCTTGCCAAGGTCGGGGTCGCGAGTTCGAGTCTCGTTTCCCGCTCCAGTTTTATGCAAAGCCTCGGACCACCGGGGTTTTGTTTTTTAGGAGAGTCCCGATCCGGTAAGATCGAGAATCTCAGCAATGGCCGGGTGGCAGAGTGGTCATGCAGCGGCCTGCAAAGCCGTGTACGCCGGTTCGATTCCGACCTCGGCCTCCATTGCGATCCAAATATTCAAGCGCCTTCGGGCGCTTTTTTATTTTCATCATCCGGATTCAGACATCGAGCCGTCATGCTGCGTCGCGTTATGTGGGGCGCGGAACTCGCTGTCTTAGATGCCTAAGGCAGACACGCTCGACAGCCTAACCGTCCGAACAAAACACCTCAAACAATGTCTCCATCAATGTGCGAACACGGCTGTCGCTAATGGAGTAGTAGATCGACTGGCCCTCGCGACGTCCTTTTACGACTCCGTCGCGCCGCAGTAGCGACAGATGCTGCGATACGACGCTTTGCGCCAGATCCAGCGTTTCCGCCAGATCATTCACAGAGCGTTCGCCGTTCACCATCTGGCACAACAGCAATAATCGGTTTTGATTGCCGATGGCTTTGAGGACAGCCACGGCCTCTTCGGCGCGGTGCTGCATGACATCGATGCTCAGGCCAAGCTTGCCCTTCGAGCGAATGTTTTTTTCCGCCGTCTTGCTCATAACGCATCCAGCGGAATCTTGATGTAGTGAATGCCATTGCTTTCGGGTGGGGGAAGCCTACCGGCACGCATGTTGATCTGTACCGAGGGCAAAAGCAGGCGAGGCATGGCGAGTGTGGCATCGCGTGCCTGCCGCATGTGCACGAAATCAGCCTCGCTCACACCCTGATGCAAATGGATATTGGTGCGACGTTCTTCGCCGATGGTCGTTTCATAACGATAGTTGCTGCGTCCCGCCGGCTTGTAATCGTGGCACATGAATACCCGGGTTTCGTCGGGAAGCCGAAACAATTTCTGCGTGGATTGATATAGCTCGTGCGCGTCACCACCAGGAAAATCACAGCGTGCAGAACCGTAGTCGGGCATGAAAAGCGTGTCGCCGACAAACGCGGCGTCACCAATCACGTGAGTCATGCAGGCAGGCGTATGGCCTGGCGTATGTAGCGCGACCGCTTCGATGCTACCGACACGATAATGTTCATCGTCCTTGAAGAGATGATCGAATTGGCTGCCGTCACGCTGAAACTCGGTACCGGCGTTGAACAGTTTGCCGAATACCGTTTGCACAGTCAGGATCTGCTCTCCGATACCTAACTTGCCGCCGACGCGTGACTGCACATAAGGCGCCGCCGACAGGTGATCGGCATGCACATGGGTTTCGATTAGCCATTCCACGGTCAGCCCGGACGCTTGGACGAATGACACGATGGCATCCGCCGATGCATGCCCGGTACGACCCGATGCAGGGTCGTAGTCGAGCACACTGTCAATGATGGCCGCCTTACGCTCCTGGGGATCCCACACCACATAGCTGAAGGTGTTACTGGGCTCATCGAAGAACGCTTTGACTTCAGGGCGCGTCATGGATCAATCCCTCGTTTCGGCTGCGGCGTGCGCCAGACGTCAATCGGCCGGCCAGCCACCATCCCGTCACCATCGCGGCGACTAGTAACCACATCGATAGTGCGCCACCTCCCAGTGATACCAACGCAGGCCCCGGGCAATAGCCGGCGATGCCCCAACCGATGCCGAACAACGCTGCACCCGTTACAAGCCGCAAGTCGATGCGCTGCGTGTCCGGCAAATGAAACTTGGTTTCCAGCCATGGCCTTGAGCGACGCAATACAAGCCAGTAGCCGATCATCGTGGTCAGCACCGCACCACCCATCACAAACAGCAGGCGAGGGTTCCACAGCCCGAAGATATCCAGGAAACCAAGCACGGCTGCCGGCTGCGTCATGCCACCTAAAATCAGGCCAAGGCCAAAGAGCAGGCCGGCCAATCCTGCAACGACGCTTTTCATGGAGAGGGCACTCCCAGCACATGGCGCATCATAAAAACCGTAGCGATGCCAAACAGCATGAACACCGCGGTTGCCAACAATGATCGAGGCGACAGCCGAGCCATGCCGCAAACGCCATGACCGCTAGTGCAACCGCTGCCCAACCGCGTACCAACGCCAACCAACAAACCGGCTGCCATCATCCAGGGCCAGCTCACGGATGGCGTACCAAGGCCGTTATGGCCCGAAATCGCCGCGATGCACAGCGGGGCTGCAGCCAAACCCAGGATGAAAGCCCAGCGCCAATGACGATCCCCTTGCTTCGCACCTGATATCAATCCGCTGGCAATACCGCTGATGCCCGCTATACGTCCAAGCGTGCTCATCAAAAGGACGGCAGCCAGCCCGATTAATACCCCGCCGAACACGGAAAGAACCCATGAGTGCATGTTTTGATCTATACATTAATATATTCGATATTTCTAATATATGTGTTGTGCGCTTGGAACACAAGTGATCCTCCACACACACGATCGCCGTCAGCTATTGCACATGAACGCGACAGTCATGCCAGCTTTCTGTGTGCACCGAGCACGACGGCATATGCCTGCCGTCGCGCTTCACACGCGCTTGCTCAGAAACACATGGGTTGCACGTTCGCCAGCCAAGTACTTCGTGCACTCATAGCCGAGTGCGTGCAGATCGAGGCCGTTCCACAAGTTCTCGCCGGAGCCCAGCAGTATCGGTCGAATGGCGAGATGCAGTTCGTCGATCAAACCGGCTTGCAGGTATTGGCGAACGGTGGAGACGCCACCGCCGAGGCGAACGTCGCGTCCATCCGCGGCGGCGACGGCTTGTTCCAAGGCAGCGTGGATGCCTTCGGTAACGAAATGGAATTCTGTGCCGCCGGCCATCTTGAGCGGCGCGCGCGGATGGTGCGTGAGTACGAAAACATGGGTGTGATAGGGCGGTTCGTCGCCCCACCAGCCGCGCCAACTTTCGTCCGGCCATGGGCCGCGAATGGGGCCGAACATATTGCGTCCGATAATCCATGCGCCGATGCCTGAGAAACCTTGCTCGGCGATGTCGTTATCGATGCCTGTTTCACCTTCATTCTCGCCTTGCATACGCCGCCACAGGCGTGTGTGGAAGAACCAATCCATGAGTTCCGGGCCGCGAATTCCGAGTGGATTGTCGAGACTTTGATCGGGGCCGGCGCTGTAGCCGTCGAGGGAAACCGAAAAGCTCTGTACGCGCAGTTTGGACATGGCGTTGCTCGCTGTCGATCGATGTGGTTACTGGAATTTGGAAGTTGTCACGATTCAAGCGAAGCTCGTTGTCGGAATAGGCAGTCAAGAAAACGTGAAGAGTCGGCTGCGCTATCGCGTCGCTGAATTATTGGCGCATATGCCAGAAAAATTCTCCAGCTTATGCGCGGTTCCCCTGGTACATTCTGGCTTCCGGTAGGCGAACTACCATACAAGGGGAAGCCCATGTCCCGTACTCAAGGAAGCTTGATCCGTAAAGCAGCATTCGCCGGCCTGACTGCTCTTTGCGTAACCTCCACCGCTTTTGCCCAGACCGCCACCCCAGCGACTGGACTTGGCCAAGCATGGCCGAATGCTGCAGACGTCAGTGCAAATCCGAACTACCACGTTTACGTGTTTGTATTGAACGGCATCAAGTACATCCAGATCAACGATCTGAACGGCACCGTGCACGCCGCGGTTGGTACTGCCAACGGTACGTCGGTCGTGCTCCCGGTGGGTGTGGATTCGCAGAACGTCGCGATACCGCAGTCGTCCTCGTCGGGTTCGTCTTCATCATCAAGTTCGTCTTCAGCGGCGCAGACAGTTTATAGCGATAGCGCCACGACAGTGACTGCGACGCCCCAAAGCAATGGGACGACGAAGTTCACGGTGCTGGATACGACAACGTGCCCGAGTGGTTGTTCGGGTGGCGGTGGCTCTTGATCCAGGGGACGGGTGTTATTTCACCCAGAGCCGAAGTGGAGGGGCAGGGCGAAGTTCCGGTCTCTGCTCCTCCTGCATGGCATCGTGCAACAAGGCTGTAATTTGCAGTCGGTCGGACGGCATGCGAACGTGCAGCGCTCCATCGAAAATGCCTACGTGGTCTCGCATTTCCGGGATATCCAGCATGCTTGCTCCTAGCTTGGCAGCCAGGCGTTTACGCTCGCCGGAGTGATACACGGCGCTGGCAACACCCGTTTCTTCCAGTACGCCTTCCACGCGGAGCACGACCCAGCGCTTGCCGTGTGTTTCCCCGCCGCGAAGCACGACATTCACTCGCGTACAAGCAAGCCTGGAAGTCACGTAAACGACAGCCTCGCAAGCCGTTCGATAGGTAGCAGTCAGAACGGCGGGCGCTAACCGAGTAAACCCACGTCCATTAATCTCGCAACGATAAGCAATGCCGGCTTCATCAAGTGCGCGGGCGACGGTTTCATTAAGTGCGGCGGGCAATCCACGTTCACGCCACGCAACCGGATGCATGCTTTCTGCCAGTCGGTAGACTTGATTCTGTGTGGAAATGGCTTGCTTGTAGAAAGCGTGGCTTTCGATATTCGGAACGATGCGACGCATCTGGTCAAGCAAGCGGCCGTTGGTGATGTGCAGAGTGCCCGCCAGGTATTCGAGCGCCTGCGAGGTTTGCCGCATCCGCTGCTCGCTGAGTTGCAAACTTTGCCTCGCCAATCGTTGAACGCTTAGCGTGCTATTTCTATCTATTTCTTCTTGCACCAGTTGAACGCTTATGCGTCCGCCAAGCGCAAACAGGCAGCTAACGCCAATGGCGAGAAACGTTTGCGTGGCGAAGGTCTTCGATTCGAAATCGTCCAGGATGGGTATCGGTATCGAAATGCAGGCGATGGCCAATGGCGCAGCCACAGCCGCCGCGCGCCAGCCATGCTTGAGCGTAAGCCAGGCCATGGGAAGGAACATGGCGATGGGAGCTATTTGCTTGACCTGGTCGTTTCCGATTTCACTCATCCATGTGAGGACGGCGAATGCCGGCACCACTAGCGCAACGGTATCCAGGAACAACCGGCTTGCCAGTATCTGGCGCAGTTGTTCGCGTAGATGCGTTTCCCGATAGTCGAGTTTTGCCATCAGGACCCATGGAACAACAGACAGGATCGCTAGATACGGCCCTAAAAAGAAGCCGACAGCGCTTGTCATAGCGAATGGGGTGGTCGGATTCTTTTCCACAGCGTGCGCGATGGTGCTGTATACCATTCCACTGCCAGAAACCAGCAGCCCGCAAATAAGCAGCGCCTTGATATCAACCAGATTTTTGGAGGGGAAGGGAGGCATCCACGTGCGGCATGCCCATACGATAGGCATCGCTACTGCAAACGGAGGAATGGATCGAATGGCCACCCACGCAGGGCCGAGTGAGTCGAGACATTGAATTACTTCATATCCGTTCGGCACCGCTTCGCCGATAAGAAGCGCAGGCCAGTACCGATAGGGCAACAACAGCAGGCAGGCAAGGCGAACACCGGCATGAATCGGCCAGTGTGAAGTGGAAAACGGATGTATCGCGAGATAGAGAAGCCCATAGCCGACCGCAACGGCAACCTGCAGTAGCCAGTCGTTAGTCCACCACCGCTTCCCCATTGCGTTTATCCCCTGCAAATGAAGCCACAAAAGTTGATGAGGCGTCGTCCCGTATCTTGCCGCTAGCTTACTCCAAGGATAAAACAATCCTGGCCGTGAAGCTTCTGTGATGTCCCACGGCTATCGGCCGGCGGCCATCACAGTTGAGCAATATCAACACGCCTTTCGCCCGGTTTGTGCCGTGGAGCACATCTGGCAACATGTGAAGTACACAATTTCTTGCGGATGCGGCAGTTCCGGGCCCGCCTCGGCGGCTTGGTGGTGGGTAGCTTGCCGGTCATCGGACTGCAAAGTGTGTGCTAAGCAAAGGCAGCTAGCCTCGGTGCCGAAATGAGCGAAACAGTAAGTGGAGATTTGCCGGTGGGGTTGCTTCGTAAGGATTTGCCGCGCTACCTGAGATTGCCCCGCCGATGCGGGTGGCGTTTGGTCGCAGTGGCATGCGCGGTGTGGTTGACCGGCTGCGCCACCTATTCCCCCATGCCGCTGGGCGAAGGGCCGGGGGCCAAGGATGTAACGCAGCTTTCGGTCGACACCTCGACCATGCCGTTGCCGGCGCTGCGCACGCATCGCTTCGATCTTTCCCATGGGATGGACGCTACCGACGTGGCGATCCTGGCGGTGGCCAATAATCCGGATCTGAAGGTGATGCGCGATCAGCTCGGCGTCGCCCGCGCGCAGTCCTTTGCGGCGGGATTGCTGCCGGATCCGCAGATCTCGATCAACCAGGAATACCTCACGCATCCCGTCCCCGGCTATGTCACGTCGTATGCCTACGGCATTAGCGAAGACATCACCAGCCTGCTGCTGCGCTCCACCCGCAAGGCGGCTGCGAACGCGCAGGCCGACCAAGTGAACCTGGACCTGCTGTGGACAGAGTGGCAGACGATCGCCCAGGCACGGCTGCTGTTCAACCAAGTGGTATCGCTGCGCGATCAGCAGCAGCGGCTTGCCGCGGAGCAGGCCGCGCTGCTTCCGGTGGATGGCTATGTACGCAAGGCACTGCAGGATGGCAACCTGACGTACGACGCTGCCAGCGCGGGGCTCAATGCCTATGCCGATGCCAGCAAGCGGCTATCCGATGGCACGGTTCAGTTGCTCCAGGCCGAACACGATCTGCGCCTGCTGCTAGGGCTCGCTCCGGAAGCACCGCTGGATTTGGTCGGCGAATCGTTCCAGGCCTCGCCCACCCCCGACCAGGTCGAAGTGGCGCTGGCGAGCCTGCCGCAGCGACGCCCAGATCTGCTTGCTCTGCAGGCCGGCTACAAGGCACAGGAGGCCACCTTGCGCGGCGCAATCCGCGCGCAGTTTCCCGCGCTGACCTTCGGTGTCGACCGCCAGAAGGACAACTCCGGCGTGCCCTCTCATGGCATCAACATTGGTTTCACCTTGCCGCTGTTTGACCGCAATCGCGGCAACATCGCCATCGAAAAGGCGACGCGTCAACAGCTCAAGGACGACTACGAAAACCGCGTGCTCACCACGCGCAACGACATCCGGCAATTGATGCTCGACCAGGACACGCTTGCCCGCCAGCGCGAGCAGTCGCAGACGCAATCGACGCGCCTGGACGAAGCACGCCGCGCCGCCGAAAGCGCTTGGCAGAAAGGCTTGCTGGATTGGCCGACGTACCTGGCCATCCGCGCCAATGCGCTCAGCGCGGATATGGACGCCATTACCGCGCGTGACCAGCAGTCGCAGCAGGCCATTGCCTTGGAAACGCTGCTAGGCAGCACCGACCTCCAACCGTCTTCCGCATCGACGTCCAAACCATGAACCGATCTGTCTTTACACATGCCGCACTGGCGGCATTGATGCTTGCTGCACTGGCCGGTTGCGGCAAAGGCGGCGGTGCCGATGACGATGAAGCGCCGGAGGTAAAGGGCACGGTGCTGGTTACGACCGCTGCGCCCGTCAGTCAGACCTTTCACGACACCATCGAAGCCTGGGGCACCGCCGTAGGCGATCCGCATCGCGCCAGCACGATCAGTCTGGGGCATGGCGGCCAGGTCATCGGACTGGCGGTGGCGGCAGGGCAATCCGTGCAGCGCGGGCAGGCGTTGTTGCGCATCGCGCCCGATCCAGTGGCGCGCAATGCCTTTTTGCAAGCGCAGAGCGCACTGGATCTAGCCAATGGCGAACTCAAGCGTACCGAACAGATGGCCGCGCAGCATTTGGCCACGCAATCGCAGTTGGCTACCGCACGCAAAGCGTTGGACGATGCAAAGGCCGGCCTGGAAGCGCAGCGCGCGCTCGGCGGCGGCGGCACCGAAGAAACCATCCATGCGCCGGCCGATGGCGTCGTGACGGCGCTCAACATAAACCTCGGCGATCGTTTCCAGGCCGGCACAGCGTTGCTCACCTTCGCGCCGGCGCAGGCTTTGGTCGCGCGTCTTGGCGCGCAACCGGAAGAGGGCGCGCATCTCAAGCCGGGCATGTCGGTGGAAGTGCGCGCTGCTTATGGAGCCGGCGAACCGCTGCATGGTCAGCTCGATGTGGTTGGCCATGCCATCGATGCGCAAACGCACTTGCTGCCATTGCAGGTGGCGTTGCCGCCGCAGGCAAGCAACACCTTGGTGGCCGGCGCCGCGGTGCAGGCGAGCATCGATACCGCCAGCTATACCGCCTGGGCCGTACCGCGCAGTGCCGTGCTGAACGATGATAAGGGCGATTACCTGTTCGTCGTCGATCACGACAAGGCCAAGCGTGTTGACGTTACGCTAAAGCATCCGGATGGCGACACGGTCGGTGTGCAAGCTCCGCTGGACGCCACGATGCAAGTCATCGTGACCGGTAACTACGAGCTCAACGATGACGATGCTATACGCGAACAGGACGAGCCAGCCGACAAGCAGCAAGCATCGGCCAAGGATAAGCAGGAGTCCGCTAAGTGAATATCACTGCATGGATGCAGCGACATTGGCGTGCGCTGCTATTCCTCGTTGCGATGTTGACGGTAGGCGGTTTGAGCAGTGCCATCTTCATGCCTGTGGCGCTGTTCCCGAACGTCGCATTTCCGCGCATCATACTTTCGCTCGACGCGGGTGATCGCCCCGCCGACCAGATGGCGATTGCGGTGACCACGCCGATCGAATCGGCGTTGCGACGCGTGCCGGGCGTACGCGATATCCGTTCGACCACCAGCCGTGGTAGCGCCGACGTTTCGCTCACTTTCGATTGGGGCACTGACATGAGTCGCGCATTCGGCGACATCAGTGCCGCGGCGAGCCAAGTGCTGCCCGAACTGCCGGCCGGCACGCAGCTCACCACCCGCCGCATGGACCCCAGTTCGTATCCCATGTTGGCGTACAGCTTGCGCTCGCACACGCTGTCGCCCAGTGCCTTGTACAACCTGGCGCAATACCAGTTGCGTCCCTTGCTGAGTGGCATTGCCGGTGTAGCGCGCGTGCAGGTGCAGGGCGGAGAGATCGAGGAGTTCCATGCGGACGTGGACCCCAACCGCCTGCGTGCGCAAGATCTGAGCCTTAGCGATGTGGCGACCGCGGTTAGCCATGCCGCCACCATCGAGGCGATGGGGCATGTTTCCGATCACTACAAGCTTTACCTGTTGTTGGCCCAGAACCAGCCGCGCACGGTGGAAGCCTTGCGCCAGATCGTAGTGCGCGCGGACAGCCGCGGTATCGTGCACTTGGGTGACATTGCCGACATCACGCTCAGCCACGTACCGCAATGGATACGCGTGACTGCCGACGGGCAGGGCGCGGTGTTGATCCAGATCCTGCAGCAGCCCGATGGCAACAGCGTGCAGATTGCGCGCGACGTGAAACAGCGCCTGCAGGATTACGCACCGCAGATGCCGGCCGGCGTGCAGGTGGCCAACTGGTACGACCAGTCGCAGCTCGTCACCGGTGCGGCGGGCAGCGTGCGCGATGCGATCCTGATCGGCATCGTGCTGGCGGGCCTGGTGCTGTTCGTATTTCTGCGCAATACGCGGGTGATTTTCATCGCCATGCTGGTGGTGCCGGCGGTACTGGCGATCACTGTACTGCTGCTGCATGTGCTGGGCATGAGCTTCAACATGATGACGCTCGGCGGCATGGCGGCGGCCGTGGGCCTGATCATCGACGACGTGATCGTGATGCAGGAACACATCATTCGTCGCTTGCATGGCGCAGCGGGCAACGTGAGCGAGCGGGTGGGGCTCGCCGCGTGGGAGTTCACGCGACCGTTGACCGGCTCCAGCGCGGCGACGGTGGTGATCTTCGTGCCGCTGGCATTTCTCACCGGCGTCACGGGGGCGTTCTTCAAGGCGCTGTCGCTCACCATGGCGAGCGCGCTGGTCATTTCCTATCTGTTGACGTTGATCGTGGTGCCGACGTTATCGGAGCGGCTGCTGGACCAGCGCCATATCGCGGACCACACGCCGGGCGCGTTCTCGCGGCGGATGAAACATGGCTACGAAAACGTCTTGCAGCGCTGGCTGAAGCGGCCGCTCTGGATCGTAGCGCTCGTGGTGCCGTTGGTCGCAGTCGGCGCGCTGGCGTTCAGCCAGGTGGGTACCGGCTTCATGCCGGCGATGGACGAGGGCGGCTTTACCTTCGACTACATTTCCAAGCCGGGTACATCGCTGGAGGAAACGGGACGCCTGCTAAGCCAGGTCGAAACCATCATCCGCGCGAATCCTTATGTGGATACCTATTCGCGCCGCACCGGCCTGCAGCTTGGTGATGCGCTTACGGAGGCCAATACGGGTGACATTTTCATCCGCCTCAAGAGCGGTTCCCGTCCTCCCACCGAAGAGGTGATGAACGACATCCGCAAGGAAGTGGAAGAGAAGGTGCCGGGCCTGGACGTGGAAGTCTCGCAATTGATGGAAGACATGATCGGCGATCTGGTTGCCGTACCGCAGCCGATCGAGATCCAGCTCTACAGCGATGACCCTGATGTGCTCAACGACACCGCGCAGCGGGTGGCCGATGCTTTAGGCAAGATCAATGGCGTGAACGGCGTGCTTCCCGGTATCAATCCTGCCGGCGATGCACTGGTGATGACGGTGGACCCGGCCAAGGCGGCGCTGCAGGGGCTCGATCCGGCAGCCGTCAAGGATCAGGTCGACGCCGCGGTGGAAGGTACGGTGGCCGCGCAGCTTCCGTCGAACGGCAAGATGGTCGGCGTACGCGTGCGCTTGCCGATGAATGCCTACAAACGTCTGGAGCAGGTTGCGGCCTTGCCCATTCGCGCGGCAGACGGCCATCTGCTGCCGCTGTCACAGGTGGCTAGCCTGCAGATCGTGCAAGGGCAGCCGGAAATCACGCGCAGCAATCTCAAACGCATGGTTGCAGTCACCGGCCGCATCAGCGGACGCAGCATGGGTTCGGTCATCAACGACGTCAAAGCTATGTTGGCCAAGCCGGGCATGTTGCCCAAAGGTATGTACTACCAGCTCGGTGGCCTGTATCAGCAGCAGCAGGAGGCGTTCCGCGGACTGACGGTGGTGCTGCTCGCGGCCATCGCGCTGGTGTTTACGCTGCTGTTGTTCCTGTACGAAAGCTTCCGCGCGGCGCTGGTGATCATGCTGATGCCGCTGCTGGCGATCGGCGCAGTGTTCATCGGCTTGTGGCTCACCGGCATCGAACTCAACATCTCGGCGATGATGGGCATGACCATGATCGTGGGCATCGTGACGGAAGTGGCAATCTTCTATTTCTCCGAGCTGGAGGAAGTGACCACCGACACGCCGCTGCATGAAGCCCTACTGGAAGCCGCACGGCATCGCATGCGCCCGATCCTGATGTCAACCATGGCTGCCATCCTCACGCTGTTGCCGCTGGCGTTGGCCTTGGGTTCCGGCTCGCAAATGCAGCAGCCGCTGGCGGTGGCGATCATTTCTGGCCTGCTCGTGCAGGTGCCGCTGGTGCTGCTGGTGATGCCGGTGTTGTATGCGGTGTTGATGCGACGCGGTGGTTCCGCTCGTTCAGTTTAGTTCTGTAGGTTGGGGTTTGCGCCCCAACCTACTTGCATCAGGTGGATGCCGCAGTAGATGCCGCCGCCTTCACTGATCGCTTCAACAGCCACGCCAGAATCGGTGGCGTCACCATGGCCGTCAACAGCGACATCGCCACGATGATGGCGTACATCTGGTCGCTGAAAACGCCAGCGGCTAAGCCCAGGCTGGCGATCACCACGCCCACCTCGCCGCGCGGCACCATGCCGAAGCCCACGATCGCCGCGCCCGTGCGGCCCAGTGAGAGCGCACCCAGGAAGCCGCCGAGCAGTTTGGAGACAATGGCGATCGCCGTCACTACGCCCAGTGCGATCAGGGCATCCGCATTGGCGAGCTGGTGCAGATCGATCTTGCTGCCGGTGAGCACGAAGAAGAACGGTGTGAGCAGGGCGAGCAAGGGCTGAAACTGCTGCTCCAGCGTGTGCTGCTGGCGTGTCTCCGAAGCGATCATGCCGGCCAGGAACGCACCGATGATCGCCGCCAATCCGAACAGCGTGGACACATAGGCCAGCCCCAAGCACAAGGCCAGCACAATCAGCAGCGGTGAATACGTGCTGCGCGGCTTCTCCAGCCAAGTGGAATTCCAGCGCATCACGCGCGTGCCGCCCCAGCCGATCACCGCGATGAAGCCGATCGCGCCGCCCAGCACTATCACCAGGTGCATAGGATCGAAGCCTTTGCCGCCCTGCAGCGATACCACCACGCCGAGCAGCAGCATCGCCAGGATGTCGTCGATCACGGCGGCACCCAGAATCACCTTGCTTTCCACGCGCTGCAGCACGCCCAGTTCCTGCAGCACGCGCGCGGTGATGCCCGCGGACGTGGCCACGAACGCGGCCGCGACGAACAGCGACTTACCCCAATCGAAACCGCTGGCGTGCGCCCAGAAACCGCCCATGCCGAACGGCAGCAACACGCCCAGCACACCGACCAGGAAGGCGGATTTGCCTACTTTCTTGAGATCTTCCAGCCGCGTTTCCAGGCCTACTGAGAACAGCAGCAACACCACGCCGATCTCCGCCAGCACATCCAGCGGCGTGCCGGGGGCGATCTGCTCGGGCGTGATCCATCCCATGACCGACGGGCCGATTACGCAGCCGGCGGCGATTTCGCCGACCACACCAGGTAGTTTCAGACGTTGCGCGATCTCGGCGCCGATCTGCGCGGCGACGAAGACGATGAAAAGCGCAAACAGAATCTCATTGGCGTGGTGCATGGTCGGAGTCCTTCGATCATGTATAGATCACCATGCTAACCGCTCAGGCAGTGGATGACACCCTCGGCGCTTTTGGTATCTTTTCGAGTCTCGCAAACACGCGGCTGGCGATGGCTGTGATCACCGCCAGCACGATCACCGTCCAGCGGAACGCCACCACATAGGCGCCGCTGTCCTGGCCGTGCAGCAAGGTCTGCATGAGGATGGTGGCCAGCGCGATGCCGAAGCTCATCGACAGGTACTGCGTGGTGGACGCCATCGATGAGGCCATGGAGGCGTGCTCGATGTCCAGGTCGGTGTAGATTAGCGTGTTCATCACGGTGTACTGCATGCCCATGAAGCCGCCGTACACGAACATCAGCAAGGCGATCAGCACCATCGGCGTATGTGGCCCGAGCAGCGCGAACATCGCCAATAGCACGGCGACGATCAGCGTATTGCCGAACAACAGGCGCCGATAGCCCAACCGGATCAGCGTGCGGTTCACCAGCCACTTGGCGCTGATGGAGCCGAGCGCCTGCGGCACCATCATCAGGCCCGCCATCAACGGCGACCAGCCGCAGCCTACCTGCAGAAACAGCACAATCAGCAGGAACATGCCACTTACGCCCAGCCGCGTAAGCAGGTTCCCCGATAGCGCCACCCACACGCTACGGACACGCAACAGGCCGAGATCCGCTACTGGATGAACCGTGCGTCGGCTATGCCATACGTAGGCTGCACCGAAGAAGATGGCGAGTAGCACCAGCGCGCCCATCACGCCCCAGCGGATGGTTTCGTCGGCGGCGAATTCCGATGCGGCCAGCAGCAGAGCCGACGATGCAGCAAACAGCAGGAAGCCGAACAGGTCGAAGCGATTGGCGGTATCGAGGCGGTACTCGGGCATTTCGTGCAGATTGAGCCACACGCCAACGACGCCCACCGGCACATTGAGCAGAAAGATCAGCCGCCAATTGGTGTATTCCACCAGCGCGCCGCCCAGCAGTGGGCCGAGCACCGAACCCAGTAGGCCGAAGGTAGCGACCGTGCTCATCACCTGCACGAAATCGCGCTTATCGATGGTGCGCACGAGCACGTAGCGCCCCACCGGCATCAATGCAGCACCACCGCAGCCTTGAAGCACGCGCGCCATGACGAGTTCCGGCAGTGTTTGCGAGATGCCGCACAGCAGGGAGCCGAGCGCAAACACGCTGATGGCCACGCCGAACACGCGGCGCGTGCCGAAGCGGTCGCACAGCCAAGGGCTGGCCGGAATCAGAATCGCCAAGGTCAGCACGTAGCTGGTCAGCGCGCTGCGCATGTTCAGCGGCGACTCGTTCAAGGCGGACGCAATCGCCGGCACCGCCGTGTTGACGATGGTGGAATCGAGTGACTGCATGAAGAACGCCGCCGAAACCAGCCAGATCAGGCCGCCGTAGCCCTCGCGCGAAGAAAGGGTTGCAGCTGCGTCCGCTACTGCTGTGGCAGCGGCAGCGGAGGAAGCGGCGGACGGGGAGGGCATGAGCGTTATGATACCTGCTATGGCAGTTATCCGCCTTAAGGGAAGAGAACTGGAGGTGAGGGGCGACCCCGCCTCGTCCTTCATCTGGGACGCGTAGGTTGGCGGTGAGCGCACGCAAACCCCAACATCGCCATCCGTGCCGTGAAGTTGGGGTTCGGCTCCGTCTCACCGCCAACCTACGAACGGGTTCCGTAAGTAGCCCCGCAACCGCCACACATGAATCGTTACACTTCGCGCATGAGCAAGCCGTCAGCATCCCCACTGCCCGCCGAACGCGTGGAAGATCTGCGCAAGCGGATCGAACACGCCAACTACCGCTACTTTGTACTCGATGATCCCGAGATCACCGACGCCGAGTACGACCGGCTGTTGCGCGAACTGGAAGCGCTGGAGACCGAGCACCCCCAGCTCGCCACGCCCGATTCGCCCACCCGGCGCGTCGGCGCGCGCGCGCGCGGCGGTTTTGCCGAAGTGCGTCATGCCTTGCCGATGCTGTCGCTGAGCAACGCCTTCGAACAAGAAGGCAGCGACGATCGCGAGCGCTACCGCGAAGTGTCGGAGTTCGAACGCCGCATCGAACACACGCTCGGGCGCAGCCAGCCGGTGTTTTCGGTGGAGCCGAAGCTGGATGGTCTGGCGATCAGCTTGCGCTATGAAAACGGCCTATTCGTGCAAGGCGCCACGCGCGGCGATGGCGAAACCGGCGAAGAGGTCACCGCCAATCTGCGTACCGTACGCGCCATTCCGCTGCGCCTGCGCGGCGAAGGCTGGCCGAGTGTGCTGGAAGTGCGCGGCGAAGTGATCATGCTGCGCAAGGATTTCGAAGCCTTTAATGCGTACGCGCGCGAGCACGGGGAAAAGCCGCTGGCCAATCCGCGCAACGGTGCAGCTGGTTCGCTGCGGCAGCTCGATCCGGCCATGACCGCCAAGCGCAAGCTCAGCTTTTTTGCATACGGGGTGGGCGTGGTCGAGGGCGTGGACTTGCCTCCCTCGCATTCCAAAACCTTGCAGAAGCTGCGCGAATGGGGCTTTCCCGTATCGCCGGAAGTAAGTACGGCCAAGGGCTTCGAGGGCCTGATTGCGTATTTCAAACATGTGGGTGCCAAGCGCGACGCTTTGCCGTATGAAATCGATGGCGTGGTGTACAAGTTGGATGATTACGCTGGGCAGCGCGAAATGGGCTTTGTCTCGCGCGCACCGCGCTGGGCGATCGCACACAAGTTTCCCGCGCAGGAGCAGAGCACCACGGTGGAGGCGATCGAGATCCAAATCGGCCGCACCGGCGCCGCTACGCCAGTCGCGCGTCTTATGCCCGTGCAGGTGGCGGGTGTCACCGTCACCAATGCCACGCTGCATAACGCCGATCAGGTGGGGCGGCTGGATGTGCGCGTGGGCGACACGGTCATCGTGCGCCGCGCGGGCGACGTGATTCCGGAAGTGGTGCGTGTAATTCCCGATCGTCGTCCGCCGAAGACGCACCCCTGGAAAATGCCCACGCATTGTCCCGTGTGCGGCTCGGCGTTGGTGCGCGAGGAAGGAGAGGCCGCATGGCGCTGCTCCGGTGGGCTGGTTTGCGCGGCGCAACGCAAGGAAGCTTTGATTCACTTCGCCTCACGTCGCGCGATGGATATCGACGGCATCGGCGAGCGCTTCGTCGACGCGCTGGTGGATTTCGGCTACGTGCACACGCCGGCCGATTTGTACAAGCTTACGCTCGACGATTTTCTCGAGATGAAGCGTCGCGCGGACGAGCGCGACGGCACCACGCCGGAAACCGTCAAGGCCGGCAAGATCGCCACCAAGTGGGCCGAGAATCTGATCGAGGGGATCGAGGCCAGCAAACAGACCACACTGGCGCGCTTTCTCTACGGGCTCGGTATCGTGCACATCGGTGAAAGCACCGCCAAAACGCTGGCAGCCTGGCTGGGGCGCCTGGAATGGGTGCGTAGCATGCCCGCGGCGATTCTGCGCGAGCTGCCTGATATCGGCGCGGAAGTGGCCGGTTCCATTGAGGCATTCTTCAAGCAGAAGGGTAATCGCGACGTAGTCGATGCGCTTCTGAAAGCGGGTGTCACCTTGAGCGACGAGGCCGATCCGTCACCGCGTCTGCAGCAGAAACTGAGCCTGGCCGTGTTGCTGGAAGATGCCGGCATCAATGGCATTGGTCATCGCAATGCCGAATTGCTTGCGTCTCATTTTCCAATCATCGATAAATTGCACGGCGGTGGGCTTGCGCATTGGATCACGGCCGGTTTGTCGCAAAACGCCGCCGCCAATCTCGACGAATATCTTTCCGATCGCCACCGGCTTGCTGCCTTGCAGGAAGCGGAAGCCGCCATGCATCGCCTGCTGGCCGCCATCCCGAAGCATTCCGCGGTGGAAAGCCTGCCGTTGAGCGGCCAGACAGCAGTGCTTACCGGTGCGCTATCCAACATGGGGCGCGACGAAGCGAAGGAAAAACTCGAAGCGCTGGGCGCCAAGGTGGCCGGCAGCGTGTCGAAGAAAACCAGCTTCGTGGTGGCCGGTGAGGCGGCCGGTTCCAAGCTCGACAAGGCGCAGGAGCTTGGTGTGGAAGTGTGGGATGAGGCGCGCTTACTTGCGTTGTTCAAGAAACATGGAGCCTGACGCCGTGGATGCCAACACCACCAACATCATGCCCTTCCGCCAACGCCTGCAAGGCCGCGCAAAGCTCTACGCGCTGATCAGAAATTTCTTCTCCGATCGCGGCGTGCTGGAAGTGGAAACGCCGATCCTGTCTGCGGCGGGTAATACCGATCCCAATATTGAAAGTTTCAATGCGCCATTCCACGGACACGTGGATGCGGGTTCGCGCGAGCGTTGGCTGCGCACCTCACCCGAATATCCCTTGAAGCGTCTGCTTGCCGATGGCGTGGGTGATTGCTACGAACTCGGACGCGTGTTCCGTAACGGCGAAGCGGGAGAGCGACACAATCCCGAATTCACCATGCTGGAGTGGTATCGCGTCGGCTGGAATCATCGGCAGCTGATGGAAGAAGCCATTGCGCTAGTGGAAGCCGCGCTGGCGCTCGTCGGGCGTCGCGTCGAGGTGGTGATCGAAGGTTATCGCCAGATTTTTCTCGACGAACTGTGCCTGGACCCGTTGCATGCCGACATCGACGAATTGCGCAAGCCGCTGGCCGAATACGACATCGAGCCTTCCGGCCTCACGCGCGATGACTGGCTGGACCTGCTCATCACGCACAAGCTGCAGCCGGCGTTTCCGCGCGACCGCATTACGGTGATTCACGATTATCCGGCCAGCCAGAGCGCGCTGGCGCGCATACGTCCCGGTAATCCGCCGCTGGCCGAGCGCTTCGAGCTGTATTTGGGGTCGCACGAACTGGCCAACGGCTATCACGAACTCAATGACGCCGGGGAACAGCGCGCACGGTTCGAGCGCGACAACGCCCGCCGCCGCGAGCGCGGCTTGCGCGAAATGCCCATCGACGAGCAACTGCTTGCCGTGCTTGGACGCATGCCTGACTGCGCCGGCGTGGCGATGGGCATCGAGCGTTTGCTGATGTGTCTGGCAGGCACGGACCGGATCGCCGACGTACTGGCGTTTCCTTTCTCAAAAGCGTGAACGCCAAGAAGTGTCGTCATGCGCTATCTGTCGCTTGCACTACTCAGCCCTACCTTGCTCGTGTTGGTTTGGCTGTATTGGACCTTTCCGAAAGGCGCCGTTTCGCTATGGCGGCGCCTTTATGATGGTGCGGTCATAGGCATTACGCTGGGCGCATGCGTTGTCACGAGCATGCAGGTCGATGCATCGACGGTTGCTTCAACCATCGATGCGTTCGGTCGCCAGAGTGGACAGATATGGACTCAGGTCAAACCTGCGCTTTACGGCTATGGGGTGGCTACGGTGCTATTGGGCGCGGGCCTGCTTATCCGAAGTCTTATATGGCGACGCGGTAGCGCTCGTTAGACTAAGCGTTACCGCTACCAGCGCAGCAGAATTTTTCCGATATGCGCGCTGCTTTCCATTAGCGCATGCGCGCGTGCGGCTTCATGAGCTGGAAAGACTTCGTGAATGATCGGACGCAAACGCTTCTCCGCGAACAACGGCCACACATGCCGGTAAAGCTTTTCGGCAATGGCCGCTTTGAAGGCGACCGGCCGCACCCGCAAGGTTGAGCCGGTAATGGTAAGACGCCGGTGCATCAATTGTCGGATGTCCAGCTCTGTTTTCATGCCGCCGAGCGTGGCGATGAATACCAGCCGGCCGTCGTCGGCGAGGGCGTCCAGTTCGCGCGGTACGTAATCGCCAGCGACCATGTCGAGAATCACGTCGACGCCGCGGCCATCGGTCCAGGCCTTCACGCGCTCTACGAAGTCTTCGGTGCGATAGTTGATGGCGCGTGCGCCGAGCGATTCGCAGGCGCGGCATTTTTCATCGCTGCCGGCGGTGGCGAACACGGGATGGCCCAAGGCATGCGCAAGCTGGATGGCCGTGACGCCGATGCCGCTGGAACCGCCTTGCACTAGCAGACTTTCCTTGACGCCGTCCCCGCGCTGCCCGAGCTGGCCGCGATCGAACACGTTGCTCCACACCGTGAAATAGTTTTCCGGTAACGAAGCGGCTTCCAGCACGCTCAGACCTGCGGGTATGGGCAGACACTGGCCCAGCGGCGCCACAGCATATTGCGCATAGCCGCCGCCGGCCAGCAACGCGCATACGGCATCGCCGCGCTTGAGCCCGAAGGGATTGTTCCGGCTGAAATCGCCGTCGACCAACTCGCCCGCCACCTCCAATCCAGGAAGATCGGAAGCGCCGGGCGGTGGCGCGTAGTGTCCTTGCCGCTGGAAGACATCCGGCCGATTCACGCCCGATGCGGCGACCTTGATCAGCACTTCGCCAGCGCCGGGCCGGGGCGTCGGGCGTTCGACAGGCTGCAATACTTCCGGACCACCGAAATGGGGAATTTCGATGGCTTGCATGGATGTCATCCGTGGAACTCCTTATAGTTTTGAGTCATGGGCTTGTATCGACCAGTACTAGCTCGGCGTCTTCGAGCGCTTTGACTTCCAGCGTAGTTTCGTCACGGATCGCCGCGCCATCGCGCGTGTCGAGACGAACGCCGTTGATCTCCACGACGCCTTTGGCCGGCACAAGGTAAGCGAGGCGCTGTTTGTCCAGCGTGTAGTGCGTGACCTCGCCGGCTTTCAGCGTGGCGCCAAGTACACGCGCGTTGGTGCGCAAGGGCAGGGCATCCGCATCGCCTTCTATGCCGCTTGCCAGGGCCACGAAGCGTCCGGACCGTTCGCCGGCGGGGAAGGGCTTGGTGCCCCAGGAGGGCGCGCGCCCGCGTTCGTCCGGAATGATCCAGATCTGGAAAATGCGCGTGGTGTCCTGCTCCAAGTTGTACTCGCTGTGCGCGATGCCGCTGCCTGCGCTCATCACCTGCACGTCGCCGGCCACCGTGCGGCCCTGGTTCCCCAGATTGTCGCGATGCGTGATCGCCCCTTCGCGCACGTAGGTGATGATCTCCATGTCCGCATGCGGATGCGCGGGAAAGCCGGTCTGCGGCGCGATGGTGTCGTCGTTCCATACGCGCAGCGCACCCCAACCCATGCGCTTGGCATCGTTGTAGCCGGCAAACGAGAAGTGATGCTTGGCCTTGAGCCAGCCGTGGTCGGCACCGCCAAGGCTGTTGAAAGGACGCCGTTCGATCATGGAACACCTCGCTTGTTTCGAATGCGGCACAACATAAGGCCGATCATCGCAAAGGGAAACGATCGCTAAGGAAACAGTGTGTCGCCGATTCAACGATGGCGATGCCCGCTCATTTCATGTCCCGCATCGGGTGCAAAAGCACGGTGCCAGCGGGTGGAGCTGAGCGAGATCAACGTGACCACCAGGAACGCCACGGAAAAGTTCAGGCGGCTCGGTTCGGTGTTGTGGCTAGCAGCCATGGCGAGCTTGAGGATCAGCGCGCCACAGCACACACCCACCGACAGCATCAGCTGCTGCAGGGTGGAATAGAAGCTGTTGGCCGCGCTCATGCGATCGGTCGGCACGGATTCGTAGGCGATGGTGTTGTAGGCGGTGAACTGCACCGACATGATCACGCCGCAGCACACCAACAAACTGAACATCAGCCAGAACGGCCAATCCGCCCGGAAGAACGCGCACACGGCGTAACTCAGGCCGGCCAGCACGCCGTTGTAGACCATTACACGACGAAAGCCGATCCAACGCAGCAAGCGGGTGGTGAGGGCTCGAGCAAGCAGTGCACCGACGGAAATGGCGAGAATCAATTGGCCGCTGCGCAGCGCTGAGAAACCGAGCCCGATCTGCAGTAGTAGCGGCAGCAGGAACGGCTGTGCGCCCTGAGTGATGCGCATCAGCGCGCCGGAAATCACCGACAGCCGGAACGAGTCGATGCGCAGCAGCGTCAGATCCACCGCGGGATGCTCGCGACGCTTGGCGTGCTTGACGTAAGCCAGGCACGCGGCCGTGCCGATGGCCACGAGCACTACACCATTGCGCGCGCTGGTGTTTTCGCCAAACAGCTCCAGGCCGAACAGCAGGCATCCCAAGCCGACGCTGCAAAGTGCAAAACCCAGCCAGTCGAACGGTGCAGGACGGGTTGCACAGTGCACCTCCGGCACGTAGCGCCGCACCAGCCAGTAACCCAGCACGCCGATCGGCACATTGATGTAGAAGATCCAGCGCCAGTCGAAGTATTGGACGATGAAACCACCCAGCGGTGGCCCGGCCATGGTGCCGAGCACGGCTGGAATCAGCGTCCACATCATCGATGACACCAGATGCTTGCGCTCCACCGTGCGCAGAATCACCAGGCGCCCCACCGGCCCCATCATAGCGCCGCCCGTGCCTTGCACCAGCCGCGCGGCCACCATCATCGGCAGGCTATGGGTGAGCGAGCAAAGGATCGAGCCGATGATGAACACCACCATCGCGCTGTTGAATACGCGCTTGGCGCCGAAGCGGTCGGCAATGGCACCGCTTACCGGAATGAGAATCGCCAACGCAAGCAGATAACTGGTAATTGCCACGCTCATGGCTGGGGCGGAAACGGCGAAGTCGCGTGCCATGGTTGGCAGGGCGGTGGCGAGCACCGTGCCGTCAACCTGTTCCAGGAAGATCGCGCAGCCGACGATTAGGGAAATGACGCGGTAATCGGGATAGGCCGGCTGATTGGTGGCCGGCAAGTCCAGCTTTTCCTCTGTCAACGCGCTCACGAACGGTTCCTGCAGCGAGCGCAGCGGGCCTACGCCTGGTGGCGAGGATGTCGAAAGCGCTCAGGACGCGGGCGCATCGGGGTGTGCGCCGCAACGTGTCGCATTATTCGCTTGGAGGAAGATAAGGACAAGCGTTTCAGGTCACATTCGTCGGGACGACGAATGAACCCTCGATTTCGTGAAATTCGTCCCCCTCCCCACCACTTTTCCCTTGAGGAAAGAGAAAAGAAAAATGGGGAGAGGGGCATTCGCGGTAAAGATCAGACCGCTTCGAAGATGCCAGCAGCACCCATGCCGGTGCCGATGCACATCGTCACCATGCCGTACTTCTGCTTGCGGCGGCGCAGGCCGTGCACCAGCGTCGCAGTGCGCACGGCACCGGTGGCGCCGAGCGGATGGCCCAGGGCAATGGCACCGCCGAGCGGATTTACCTTCGAGGGATCGAGGCCCAGGTCGCCGATCACTGCCAAGGCTTGCGCTGCGAAGGCTTCGTTCAGTTCGATCCAGTCGAGCTGGTCCTGCCGGATGCCGGTTTGCTTGAGCGCTTTCGGAATCGCTTCCTTCGGACCGATGCCCATGATGTCCGGGCGCACGCCGGCCACCGAGTAGCCCACGAAGCGGGCGAGCGGGGTGAGGCCGTATTCCTTGATCGCCTGCTCGCTGGCCAGCAGCACGGCGGCGGCGCCGTCGGAGGTCTGCGAGGAATTGCCGGCGGTGACCGAGCCGCCGAACTGGCCGTTGCGGAACACCGTCTTCAGCTTGCCCAGCACCTCCGCTGTGCTGCCGGGGCGTGGGCCTTCGTCGGTGTCGATCACGCGGCTGTCGGTCTTGATGCTGCGCGTGACGAGATCGGGGTAGTGATCATCGAGCTGGAACGGCGTGATCTCGTCCCTGAACTCGCCGGCCTTGATCGCGGCGAGCGCTCGCTCGTGGCTTTGGGCGGCGAAGGCGTCCTGGGCTTCGCGCGAAACCTTCCATTGCTTGGCGACGTTCTCGGCGGTGATGCCCATGCCGTAGGCGATGCCGATGTGCTCGTTGTCGAAGATGGCCGGATTCATCGCCACCTTGTGGCCCATCATCGGCACCATGCTCATGCTTTCGGTGCCGGCGGCGATCATCAGGTCCGCTTCGCCCAGTCGAATGCGGTCAGCCGCCTGAGCGACAGCCTGCAAGCCGGACGAGCAGAAGCGATTGACGGTGACGCCTGGCACGGTATCGGGCAGGCCGGCCAGCAGCAGGCCGATGCGCGCCACGTTCATGCCTTGCTCGGCCTCGGGCATGGCGCAGCCGACGATCACGTCGCCGATGCGATGCGGGTCGATGCCGGGTGCCTGCGCCATCACCGCGCGGATCACGTGGGCGAGCAGGTCGTCGGGACGGGTGTTCCGGAATACGCCGCGAGGCGCCTTGCCGACCGGCGAGCGGGTGGCGGCGACGATGTAGGCGTCTTGGATTTGTTTGTTAGTCATGGCTCAAGGTCTCAATGGGGTGGGAACGGGGAACAGGGAATGGGGAACGTGCGTAGGGCGCTTGCGTATGGCTGCCGGCACGGCCTGCTTTCTCTGTTCCTTTTCCTTTAACTTTTCCGGGGAGGGGATTGGAAACGGGATCTGCATGTTCCCCGTTCCCTGTTTCCCGTTCCCCGCGCCGATCAGTTCCTCAGTGGTTTGCCGGTGGTCATCGTGTGCGCAATGCGCGCCTGCGTTTTCTCGGTCTGCGCAAGCTCCACGAAGTGCTTGCGCTCCAACTGGAGCAGCCACTCCTCATCCACCAGCGAACCGCGTTCGATCGCACCGCCGCACAGTGTGTCGGCGATGCGCGAGGCGATCGCCACGTCGTGTTCGGACGCGAAGTAACCGGCCTGAAGGTTGGCCAGCGAAGCCTTGAACGTGGCGGTGCCGACGTCGCCGGCCACCGGAACGTTGCGTGCGTACAGCGGCGGGCGCCAGCCGCTTTCAGCGAGCGAGCCGGCCACCTGCTTGGCGACGTAGAGCAACTCATAGGCATTGAATACAACGACATCGCTTTCGCGCAGCAGACCCAGCTGTTTGGCTTCCAGCGCGCTGCCGGAGACTTTTGCCATGGCCACCGTTTCGAACACCTTCTTCAAGGATTCGAACGGATCGTTGGGGTTGCTCTGTGCAGCACGAATGGCCAGCTCATGCAGGCCGCCACCGGCGGGCAACAGGCCGACGCCGGCTTCGACCAAGCCGATGTAGCTTTCCAGCGACGCGACGGTGCGCGCCGAGTGCATTTGGAATTCGCAGCCGCCGCCTAAGCACAGGCCACGCACGGCCGACACCACCGGCACCAGTGCATGTTTGACTCGCATGCTGGTGCGCTGGAAGTTGGCGACCATCGCCTCGAATTCCTTGATTTTGCCGCCTTGCAGCAGGCCGAGCGCTCCCTTCAGATCCGCGCCAGCAGAGAACGGCTCGCCGGTCTGCCAGATCACCACGGCCTTGAGCTTTTCTTCCGCAACGCCGATCGCGTGCTGAATGCCGTCGAGCACCTGATCGTTGACCGTGTTCATCTTGGTCTTGAACGAGATGATGCCGATGCCGTCATCGCCCAGCGTCCAGAGGCGGACGCCGTCGTTTTCCCAAACCGTGGTGCCTTGGTCGAAGCGCTCGCCAAGGATCGCGTCGGGGAACAGCTGACGCTTGTAGACAGGATGCTGCGAACGCGGCTTGTCGGCATTGGCAGAAGCCGAGTACGAACCGTTCTTGCCGTGCACGCCGGCGCGGCCGTCCGTCACCCACGTCGGCAGCGGCGCCTTGCTCATAGCTTTGCCGGCGTCGATGTCTTCCTGGATCCACTTCGCCACCTGCTGCCAGCCGGCCGCCTGCCAGGTTTCGAACGGACCGAGCTTCCAGCCGTAACCCCAGCGGATGGCGAAGTCGACGTCGCGCGCAGTATCAGCAACGTCGGCCAGGTGATAGGCCGTGTAATGGAACAGGTCGCGGAACGTCGCCCACAGGAACTGTGCCTGCGGATCGCTCGACGCGCGCAGCTTGCCGAACTTCTCGGCCGGATCTTTGATGGCGAGGATGGCGGAAACTTCATCCGACGCCTTTTGTTCGGAGGCAACGTAGTCCCGCTTGGCAACGTCCAGTACCGCGATGTCTTTGCCGGCCTTCTTATAGAAGCCGGCGCCGGTCTTCTGGCCCAGCGCGCCTTGCTCGATTAGTCCGCTCAGCCACACGGGCGCCTTGAAGTACTGATGCCACGGGTCGTCAGCCAAGGTGTCGGCCATGGTCTTGATCACGTGCGCCATGGTGTCCAGACCCACTACGTCGGCGGTGCGATAGGTGGCGCTCTTCGGGCGACCGATGGCCGGGCCGGTCAGCGCATCCACGGTGTCGAAGCCGAGCTTGAACTGCTCGGTGTGATGCATGGTGGCCAGCATCGAGAACACGCCGATGCGGTTGCCGATGAAGTTCGGGGTGTCCTTCGCATAGACCACACCCTTGCCGACTGTGGTGGTGAGGAAGGCTTCCAGGCCTTCGAGCACGCCGGCGTTGGTGAGCCGGGTGGGGATCAATTCGACTAGGTGCATGTAGCGCGGCGGGTTGAAGAAGTGCACGCCGGTGAAGCGGTGCCGCATCTCTTCCGGCAGCGCTTCGGCCAAGCCGTTGATGGACAAGCCCGAGGTGTTGCTGGCCAGTACGGCGGTCGGCGACACGTATGGGGCGATCTTCTTATAGAGATCCAGCTTCCAGTCCATCCGCTCGGCGATCGCTTCGATCACCAGGTCTACGTCCTTGAGCTTTTCCAGGTCTTCCTCGTAGTTGGCTGGGATGATGGCTGCCGCGCGGTTGCCGTCGGCCAGCGGGGCTGGCGAGAGCTTCTTCAGGTTCTCGATGGCCTTCAGTGCGATGCCGCTCCTGGGGCCTTCCTTGGAGGGCAGGTCGAACAGCACGGTTTCGACGTCGGCATTGGTCAGGTGCGCGGCGATCTGCGCGCCCATGACGCCGGCGCCGAGCACCGCGGCCTTGCGGATGCGTAGCGCGGACTTCGGTGATGAATCGGTCATTGGGTTCTCCAAGTACGAATGCGTAGCAGATGAAAAAGTGGGTGCAGGAGGCGCATGGCCTCCCGATGACAAAAAAAATCAGGGTGCGCGCAGACCTGCGACGGCGAAGCGGATCAGGTGCTCGGCCGTCTGTTCGCGATGGATGACTTCGCTGACGTCGCTTTTGCGCTGGATGATGCCGAAGCCCGACATGGCATGGGTCAGGGCGCCGGTGACCAGGTCGATGCGCCAGTACAGCTCTTCTTTGCTCAGGTTGGGCAGAAGGCGGGCGAATTCGGCGGTGAATTGCCGCATTACGTGGCCGTAGTTCTCCGACAGGAACTTGCGTAGGCTGTCGTCGTGCTCGGCGAAGGCCCGGGCCAGCACGCGCATGAACAGGCCGCCGCCGCCGTCGTAGGACAGATCCAGGGCAGGGCGGATGAAGGCCGACAGCACGTGCTCCAGTGTCGTTTCCTGTTGTCCGGCAATCTGCTTGAGGGCGGCCAAACGGCGGGCATTGAGCTGGTCCAGGCGGCGCTTGAAGACCTGCTCGACCAGGTGATCCTTGGAGCCGAAGTGGTAGTTCACCGCGGCCAGGTTCACGCCCGCGGCGGCGGTGAGCTGGCGCAGCGAGGCGCCTTCGAATCCGCGCTGGGCGAACAAGGCTTCGGCCGCGGTCAGGATGCGTTCCTTCGTAGAAGCGGAGCTGTTCACGGGGCGCGCCTGTTGGACGGAATCAAACGATCGTTTGAGGATACGCGTGGCCCCCTCGAGCAGTCAAACAGTCGTTTGGTCGGCGCTCGGAGCGGGGTTGCTTATGGGCTAGAATCTGTCAAACTTTCGTGAGCTAAATCCGCATTCCGATACGTATTTAGTTCTATCTTCCTTTCTGACGTTGTCCCGTCAGGCCGCCCATTAAACCAGTCCGCATAACCCGGAGCAGACCGCATGGCGCTGGAGCGCACCCTTTCCATCATCAAACCCGATGCCGTTGCCAAGAATGTGATCGGTGAAATCTACGCACGCTTCGAGAAAGCAGGCCTGAAAGTCGTTGCAGCAAAGATGCAGCATCTTTCGCGCAAAGAGGCGGAAGGTTTCTACGCAGTGCACCGCGAACGTCCGTTCTTCAATGCACTGGTGGAATTCATGATCTCCGGCCCGGTGATGATCCAGGCACTGCAAGGTGACAATGCGATTCTCAAGAATCGCGAATTGATGGGCGCAACCAATCCGAAGGAAGCCGCCACGGGCACGATCCGCGCCGATTTCGCCGAATCGATCGACGCGAATGCCGTGCATGGTTCCGATAGCGCTGAAAACGCTGCTACCGAAATCGCCTATTTCTTCGCAACAACCGAAGTTTTCCCGCGCTAAAGACAACACGCACGTGAACCAGGTGGAAAAAGTCAATCTGCTCGATTTCGATCGCCAGGGCTTGCGCGAGTTTTTCGCGCAGCTCGGCGAGAAGCCGTATCGTGCCGAGCAGGTGATGAAGTGGATGTATCACCATCTGGAAGACAACTTCGAAAACATGACCGATGTGGGCAAGGCGCTGCGCACCAAGCTCGAAGCCGTTTGCTACATCGGTCCGCCGAAGACGCTGTTCGATAAAGGCGCCGTCGACGGCACGCACAAATGGCTGCTGGGCATGGACGGCGGTAATGCCGTCGAAGCGGTGTACATCCCTGAGCCCACGCGCGGCACGCTGTGTGTATCCTCGCAGGTGGGCTGCGGTTTGAACTGCCAGTTCTGCTCCACGGCTACGCAGGGTTTCAACCGCAACCTCGCCACGTCCGAAATCATCGGCCAGATGTGGGTGGCGGCCAAGCATCTGGGCAACGTCACGCATCAGAACCGCCGCATCACCAACGTGGTGATGATGGGCATGGGCGAACCGCTACTCAACTTCGACAATGTCGTGAAGGCGATGAGCTTGATGCGTGACGATCTCGGCTTCGGTCTCGCGTCCAAGCGCGTCACGCTGTCCACCGCCGGCCTGGTGCCGATGATCGACAAGCTGTCCGAAAGCATCGACGTGTCGCTCGCCGTCTCGCTGCATGCGGCGAACGACGAGTTGCGCACGGAACTGGTGCCGCTCAACAAGCGCTTTCCGATCGCCGAGCTGATGGCGTCGTGCCAGCGCTGGATCGCGCGCAAGCCGCGCACGTCCATCACCTTTGAGTACACGCTGATGAAAGGCGTGAACGATCAGCCCGAGCACGCGCGCCAGCTGATCAAGCTGATGCGCAAGCTGCCGACCTGCAAGGTCAATCTGATTCCGTTCAATCCTTTCCCCGGGACGCGTTTCGAGCGCTCCGACATGGAGACCATTCGCGCGTTCCAGACGCAATTGCTCAACGCAAACATTCTCACCATGTTGCGCCGTACCCGTGGCGACGATATCGACGCCGCCTGCGGCCAGCTGAAAGGCCAAGTGCTGGACCGCACGCGCCGTCAGGCCGAATTCCGCAAGCGTCTGGACGAGGGGGCTGTTCATGCGGCGTGATCGCATCTTGCTCGGTACCGGTCTGGCAGCGTTGTTGGCTGGTTGCCACGGACAGATGATGACGGCGACACCGCCGCCTGCCGATCCGCATCCGCCCGCGCAGACCAAGGAGCAAAAAGCGCAGAGCGCGGCCGACGTGCACACGCGGCTTGCGCAGCATTACATCGACATCGGTAACCTGGAAGGCGCGCTGGAGAAGGTGAAGATCGCAGCAGGCGAAGATCCCACCTACGTGCCGGCACAAACGGTGATGGCGTACATCTACGAGCGCATCAACGACATGCCCAATGCAGAGATCCATTACCGCAAAGCGGTGGAACTGCAGCCGGACAAGGGCGACACCAACAACAATCTCGGCCAGTTTCTGTGTCATGCAGGCAGGGCGCAGGAATCCCTGCCGTATTTCACCAAGGCCATCACCGATCCGTTCTATCAAACGCCGGACGTGGCGCTGACCAACCAGGGTCTGTGCCAACTCCAACTGGGCGATCGCACCGGCGCCGAGGCCAGCCTCCGCCAGGCCGTGCAGCGCAATCCGAGCAATGCGAACGCGTTGCTGCAGCTCGCCCACGTGCTTTATCTCAACCAGGATTACTTCCACGCCATCGCGTTCTTGCAGCGCTTCGAATCGCAGGGTCAGCCCAATGCCGATGCGCTGAAGCTTGGCCATGACATCGAGTCCCGTTTGGGCAACATGGATGCTGCCCAGAATTACAGCAAACGGCTGCTGAGCCAGTTCCCGGAATCGGAACAGGCCCAGGCCATCACTCAATCATCCGTACGCCCATGATTTCCGAGCAGTCCAATCCGGCAGCGCAGGGGGAGAACTCCTCCGAAACGCACGCCACGGCCGCAGCGAACATGGAACAGAGCGCTGCCGAATTCCGCTTTAACGATGCTCCCGGCTTCGGCTCGCGCCTGCGCGCGGCGCGCGAAGCACGCGGCCTGGATCTGGAAGCCTGCGGCCACGCCCTGCATCTGCCGGTGCGCGTGCTGCGGCAACTGGAGAGCAACGATTTAGGCAGCATCGATTACCAGGTGTATCTCGGCGGATACCTCCGCAAATACGGGCGCTACCTGGACATCGATGAGAGCGAAATCGAAGCGATCGTTGCCAAGTTCAAGCCAGCTCAGCCGAAACTGGTGGCCACCGGCGGCGTATCGCATTCGCGCTACTTGCTGGATCAATACGCCAAGGCGGCGACCTACGTCGTGTTGACGCTGGTGATCGCCGTGCCTACCGTGTGGCTAGGCATGCGCGGCACGCTCACGCGTGACATGAGCCGCCTTGCGCCGCTCGACGCCACGCCCGTTGCGCAGCAGGACGCGCCACCGCCAGCTGCCTCCAGCAGCGCGGCTAAAGCCATCGCCGGTGCTCCGGCGATCGCCCAGGCAACAACACCCGACACGGCGCCTGCCGCTGCTGCCTCCACACCGCACACAGCCGCCACGCAGCCTTTGCTGGCCTCGATGGTGCCGGTGCCCAATCTCGACACCGACGTGGCGATCACGCCGCCTGCGGCCAGCAATGCACCCGCAGTGTCGGCCGCCGGCAGCGGTGCGCACAGTCTTACGCTCGACCTGTCCAACAGCAGTTGGGTGGAAGTGATCGGTAAGGACGGCACTCGCCTGGAATACGGCTTGCTGCCCGCCGGCACTAACAAGACCTACCACAGCGATCAGCCGCTGGAAGTACGCCTGGGCAACGCCACGGGCGCGCAGGTGAGTGTCGATGGACAGCCAGTGACGCTCGACCCTTACCGTCGCTCCAACATCGCGCACTTCCGCGTCGACATCCAGGGCGGCAAGGCTACGCCTGCTGGCGCCTGAGCGATCCTTTGTCAGGCGGGTGAAGGCGAGTTTGATAGCCTTCACCCCCCTTCGATCGGTTATGCTTGCACATTGCCCGCCCGCCGGGTGCGGCAACGCCGCCTGCCGCTGGACTGCGGCGGCCCTCGAACGCCTTTTCTGACGCCTTGTGGCGTTTCTTGCGATACGGTGATTGCATGGCATTCAATGCTTACGACGACTACGAGCAGAGCGAACGCGTACAAAAATGGCTGCGGCAGAATGGCCTGTCGATCGCTGTAGGTGTCGTCATCGGCCTGATCGCCATCTTTGGTTACCAGCAGTGGCGCAATCATCGCGCCGGGCATCAGGTGCAGGCATCTGGCCTGTATCAACAGTTGCAGGGCGTGATCGACACCGGCAACACCAACGCCGTGGACATGATCACGCAGCAGCTCATGAAAGATTACGCCGATACGCCCTATGCCTTGTTCGCCGTCAGCGACCGCGCGCGCCGTCAGGCGGAAGATAAACAGTTCGACAAGGCGCTCGACTCGCTCGCCTGGGCTGAAAAGAACGCTCCCAGCGCGGAGCTGAAGGCGTTGGTGGAGTTGCGCATCGCACACGTGCAATTGGGCAAGGGCGATGCTCAGGAAGCACTGAACGCGCTGGATCGTATGCCGGCCAACAGCTACGCCATCGAAAGCCAGGAACTACGCGGCGATGCTCTGGTCAAGCTTGGACGGCGCGACGATGCTCTCAAGGCCTACCAGGCCGCAGTGAGCGCGATGGGGCCGCACATGTCGCAGGACAATGAAGTGCAAATGAAAATCGACGATCTGGCCACGGCCGGGAAGCAGGGTGCATGAAACGTTTTTGGCTGATCGTAGTGACTGGCTCGCTGGTAGCGCTGGCGGGCTGTCATTCCTTCAAGAAAGAAAACATCCAGCCGCCGACGCCGTTGGCTAAGGATTTCAAGCCGACCGTCCAGGTCACGCGCGTGTGGAAGGACCGCGTCGGTCATGGCGCCGGCATGAGCGGCGTGCGCATGGAGCCCACCGTGGTGGACGGCGTGCTCTATGCCGCCAGCACCGACGGCGCGGTGGTCGCCTATGACGCAAACACCGGCAAAACTGTGTGGGAAAAGAAGAACCGCACGCACGGCTGGTTCGGCTGGGGTGACAAGAAGCGCCCGGATGCGTTCTATTCCGGCGGCCCGGCGGTTGCCGGCGACCTGCTCGCCATCGGCACGCTGGACGGCCATGTCTATGGCCTCAGCGCCAAAGACGGCAGTCAGCGCTGGGTCGCCACGCTACCGTCGGAAGTGATCGATTCGCCGGTGATCTCCGGCGCACTCATCATCGTGCGCACGCAGGATGGCCGCGTGTACGGTCTGGATAGCAACACCGGCGAGCGTCGCTGGGTGAATGACCAGGGCAATGTGCCGCTGCTTAGCCTGCGCGGCAACGGCCCGCTGTTGGTTACCAACGGCGTAGTGTTCCTCGGCAGCGACGACGGCAAGCTGATGGCGCTACGCCAAGACAGCGGCGACAAGCTGTGGGAGCAGAAGCTCGCCAGCGGTGAAGGCCGTACCGACATCGACCGCATGAATGACGCCGACGGCAGCATCGTGCTCGACGGCAGCACGCTCTATGCCTCGGCCTATCACGGCAACCTCACCGCCGTGGAAGGCCCCAGTGGCCGTCCGTTGTGGGCGCGTCCGTTCTCCACCTACACCTCGCTGGCGCTCAGCGGCAACAGCCTGTTCGGCGTCAACACCGACTCGCAGGTGTGGGCGTTCGACAAGAGCAGCGGTGCCGACATGTGGAAGAACGACGATCTGAAATACCGCTGGCTGACTGCGCCGGCCGTGCAGGGTAATTACATTGTCGTCGCCGACTCCGAAGGTTATGTGCATTGGCTGCAGACCGGCGACGGCGCGCTGGCCGGCCGCGAGCGCCTATCGAAGAAGGCCGTCCGCGCGCAGCCGGTGGTTGCCGGTGATCTCGTATACATCGAAGACGTGCAGGGCCATATCGCCGCTTATCGTCTCGGCGCGAAGTAACTGGATCGATGTTTCGTGCTACCCGTCATCGCCCTGGTCGGTCGTCCCAACGTCGGTAAATCGACCCTGTTCAACGCGGTGACGCGCAGCCGCGACGCCTTGGTGGCCGATATGCCGGGCGTCACACGCGATCGCCATTACGGCGTCTGTCGCACCGGTGAGCGCCCGTTTGTAGTGGTCGATACCGGTGGTTTGTCCGGTGTCGAGGAAGGCATCGACGCACTCACCGCGCAGCAGGTGCGCCTCGCTATCGACGAGGCGCAGGTGCTAGTGCTCGTGGTGGATGCACGTGACGGCCTGCTGCCGCAGGATCGCAGCATCCTCGACGAGTTGCGCCGTAGCGGCAAACCCATCATCGCCGCGGTCAACAAGACTGATGGCCTGGACGAGCAGAATGCGTTAGCGGAATTTGCCGTCTTCGGCATCTCGCAGACGCTGCCGCTGTCTGCCGCACACAACCGCGGCACCGAGGAACTGATCGCTGCGGTGCTGCCGCTGCTGCCGGAAGATGCGCACGAAGAACTCGCGCCGGAAGACGGCGGCAGCATTCGCGTCGCCATCGTCGGTCGCCCCAATGCGGGCAAGTCTACCCTGATCAACCGCCTGCTCGGCGAAAACCGGCTGATCGTTTCCGACGTCGCCGGTACCACGCGTGATCCGATCCGCGTGCCGCTGGAGCGCGATGGCAAGCGTTACACACTGATCGACACGGCCGGCGTCCGTCGCAAGTCGAAAGTCGACGAAGGCGTGGAGAAATTCAGCGTCATCAAGACGCTGCAATCGATGGCTGCCGCGCAGGTCGTGGTGGTCATGATCGACGCCCGCGAAAACCTCGCCGACCAGGATCTCACCTTGATCGGCCACGCGCTCGACGAGGGCAGGGCACTGGTCATCGCCGTCAACAAGTGGGACGACATGGATACCTACCAACGCGAGCAATGTCAGCGCGCGCTGGAACGCCGGCTCGTTTTCGTCGAATGGGCCAAGCAGGTGTTCATCTCGGCGTTGCACGGCTCTGGCCTGCGCGAGCTGATGCGCGCGGTTGTGCGTGCACACACCTCGGCCACGCGCGAACTCGCCTCGTCCGATCTCACTCGCACGCTCGAGCGCGCCTACGAAGGCTACCAGCCACCGCTGGTGCGCGGCCATGCACCCAAGCTGCGTTTCGCGCATCCCGGAGGCAGCAACCCGCCGACCATCGTGATCCATGGCAGCCGCACCAAGCACATCGCGCCGGCCTACCGCCGTTATCTGGAAAACTTCTTCCGGCAACGCTACAAGCTCGAAGGTACGCCAATCCGCATCGACTTCCGCGATGGCGAGAATCCATACGCGGGCAAGAAGAACGTGCTGACCGAGGCGCAGCAACGCAAGCGGCAGCGAATGATTAGCGAGATGAAGCGGCGCAAAAAATGAGCTTCCCTGCGGGAACAGGGAACGGATGGCGGCGCGCTAAACTACGCGAATGAATACCCCCCTCGACCGCGAATCCTGGCTGACCTCGCTACGCCAACGCGTACCCGAGATTCCCCCCGCTGAAGCCCTGCGCAAACAGGCGCAAGGCGCGTTGCTGATCGACGTGCGCGAGGACAACGAGCGCGCCACGGGATCGCCCACCGGGGCGCTGCCTTTGTCGCGCGGATTCCTCGAACTGCGCATCGAAAGCCAGGAGCCCGATCGCGAGCGCGAAATACTCACGCTGTGCGGTAGCGGCGTTCGCTCGCTGTTCGCTGCCGAAGCGCTGCAACGCATGGGCTATCGCAACGTCGCTTCCGTCTCCGGCGGCTTCGAGCGCTGGAAAACCGAGGGGTTGCCTGTTAGCGCCGCCCAGCTCGACTCTGACTCGGCGGAACGCTACGCACGCCAGTTGCGGCTACCGCAGGTGGGTGAAGCCGGACAGCTCAAGCTTGCGCAAGCCAGCATCGTGCTGCTGGGCGCGGGTGGTCTCGGCGCGCCGGCTGCGCTCTATCTCGCGGCTGCTGGGGTAGGGCGGCTTACGCTGATCGATGACGACCGGGTCGAGCGCTCTAACCTGCACCGGCAGGTCATTCACGCCGACGCGCGTGTCGGCATGCCCAAGACCGAATCCGCGCGCATCACCCTTGCTGCGCTCAATCCACGCGTGAAGGTGGAAACGCACAACGAGCGCCTGCGTGCCGACAACGTGGAGCGCCTGTTGAGCGGCCATGATCTGGTGATCGACGGCGCGGATAATTTCCCCGCGCGCTACCTGCTGGCGGCAGCGACGCGACGTTTGAACTTGCCGATGGTGTACGGCGCGGTCGAACGTTTCACCGGCCAGGTCGGCGTATTCGATCCGCGTCGCAGCGATTCGCCATGCTACCGATGCCTGTTCCCTGAGCCGCCCGACGCGGCCGATGCGCCTAACTGCAGCGAAGCCGGCGTGCTGGGTGTACTGCCAGGCATCGTCGGCTTGCTGCAGGCCACCGAGGCGCTGAAGCTGATCCTTGGCATCGGTGAACCACTGGTCGGGCGCCTGCTGTCGTTCGATGCGCTGGCGATGCGCTTTCGCGAAACGCGGCTACCGCGCGACCCGGCTTGTCCGGGCTGCGGAGCAACGGCGGAGTTTCGTGGATACGAAGACATCGAGCGCCTTTGCGCTGCCGGCTGATTATCACCGCCAACCTGCGCGTCGGAATCGGCGATAATGCGCGCTTCGCAGGCCAGGACTCGCCATGACCGCACGCATACTCGACGGCAAACGCATCGCACAGGCATTGCTGGAACGCATCGGCAAGCGCGTCGGCGAACGCAAGGTGCAGGGCAAGATGGAACCCGGCCTGGCGGTGGTGTTGGTAGGAAGCGATGCCGCCTCGTCGGTGTACGTGCGCAACAAACGCAAGGCCTGTCACCAGGTAGGTTTTCGCTCCTACGATTTCGACCTGCCGGCCAGCACCACGCAGGAAGAGCTGTTCGCATTGATTGACCGGCTCAATGCCGATCCGGACGTGCATGGCATTCTGGTGCAGTCGCCGCTGCCGGAGCACATCGACGAAGACGACCTGGTCGATCGCATCGATCCGCTCAAGGATGTGGATGGCTTCCAGGCCGTCAACGTGGGGCGTCTAGCGCTGCGTCGTTTCGGTTTGCGTCCCTGTACGCCGCGCGGTGTGATGACCTTGCTCGGCCATACCGATCGGCCGGTACGCGGCCAGCATGCGGTAGTGGTCGGCGTTTCCAATCATGTGGGTCGTCCGCTGGCGTTGGAACTCCTGATCGCCGGCTGCACCACCACGTGCTGCCATCGCTTCACCCGTGACCTGGAAAGCTACGTGCGGCAAGCCGACATTCTGGTGGTCGCGGTCGGCAAGCCCGGGCTGGTGAAGGGCGAATGGGTGAAGCAGGGCGCGGTGGTGGTGGACGTCGGCATCAATCGCTTGGATGACGGACGTCTGGTCGGTGACGTGGAATTCCAACCGGCTGCGGAACGTGCAAGCTGGATCACGCCGGTGCCAGGCGGTGTTGGCCCGATGACGGTTGCCACGCTGATGGAAAACACGCTGGAAGCGGCCGAAGCTCGCGATGGTTAAAAGCGTTTCCGCTTCCCGCCGGAAAGTCGAAAGCAAAACTCGCGCCGCGCCTCACTCCTGCGTATAATCCTCTCTTTGCAGCGGGACTTTTCGCATGCGCATACTCGCCGAGGCCCTTACTTACGACGATGTGTATCTCGTCCCGGCCCATTCCCAAGTCTTGCCGCGCGACGTGGATACCTCCACGCGGCTCACGCGGAACCTCCGGCTAAACATCCCCATCGTGTCCGCCGCCATGGACACGGTTACCGAAGCGCGGCTCGCCATCACCATGGCGCAGAACGGCGGCATCGGCATCATCCACAAGAACATGACCGCCGAGCAGCAGGCTGCCGAAGTGCGCCTGGTGAAGAAGTTCGAAGCCGGCGTCATCCGCAGCCCGATTACCGTAACCCCGCACACCTCGATTCGCGACGTGCTCAAGCTCACCCGCGCGCACAACATCTCTGGTGTGCCGGTGGTGGAAGGGGAGCAACTGGTCGGCATCGTCACCAGCCGCGACCTGCGCTTCGAGCGCAAGCACGACGATCCTGTGCGCAACATCATGACCCGCCAGGAAAAGCTGGTCACTGTGAAGGAGGGCGCCAGCCAGGACGAAGTGCTGCTGCTGCTGCATAAGAATCGCATCGAAAAAGTGCTGGTGGTCAACGACGCATTCCAGTTGCGCGGCTTGATCACTGTCAAGGACATCCAGAAAGCCCGAGATAACCCCAATGCCGCCAAAGATGCGCACGAGCGCCTTCTGGTTGGGGCGGCGGTCGGCGTAGGCGGCGATACCGAACAGCGTGTCGAAGCATTGGTCGACGCCGGCGTGGACGTGATCGTGGTGGACACCGCGCACGGCCATTCGCAAGGCGTAATCGAGCGCGCCGCGTGGGTGAAGAAGACCTATCCGCAGGTGCAGCTGATCGCCGGCAACATCGTCACCGGCGAGGCGGCGATCGCACTGATGCATGCCGGCGTCGATGCGGTGAAGGTGGGCGTGGGCCCAGGTTCGATCTGCACCACGCGCGTGGTGGCGGGTGTGGGCGTGCCGCAGATCACCGCCATCGACATGGTGGCCACTGCGTTGAAGGACGAAATCCCGCTGATCGCCGATGGCGGCATCCGCTATTCCGGCGATATCCCGAAGGCACTCGCTGCCGGCGCGTCCACCGTGATGCTGGGCTCCATGTTCGCCGGCACCGAGGAATCGCCGGGCGAAGTGGAGCTGTTCCAGGGCCGCTCCTACAAGAGCTACCGCGGCATGGGCTCGCTCGGCGCGATGGCGCTGGGCTCCAAGGATCGCTACTTTCAGGAAGAAGCCGACGCCGACAAGCTGGTGCCGGAAGGCATCGAAGGTCGCGTGCCGTATCGCGGCCCGCTGCGCAACATCATCCACCAGTTGATCGGTGGCCTGCGCGCCTCGATGGGTTACCTCGGCGCGGCCACGATCGATGATGTGCGCAACAACGCGCAGTTCGTGAAAGTGACCTCAGCCGGCGTGACCGAAGCGCATCCGCACGATATTCAGATCACGAAGGAAGCGCCGAATTATCGGCTGAATTCGTAATTGAAGCGGGGAACAGGGAGCAGGGAACGGGGAACATGTAGGGCGCGCAAGATATTTCCGCTGCGCTTTGTCCCGAACCTTGTGGCCCGAGCAGTGCACCGGCGCTGACCTTCCCCGTTCCCCGTTCCCCGTTTCCTGCTTTCAAATCATGTCCAACATCCACAGCGACAAAATACTCATCCTCGACTTCGGCGCGCAGTACACGCAATTGATCGCGCGGCGCATCCGTGAGATTGGCGTTTACTGCGAGATCTGGGCGTGGGATCACAACCCGGCAGAGATCGCCGCATTCGGCGCCAAGGGCATCATCCTTTCCGGTGGTCCGGAATCGACCACGGAACACGGCGCGCCGAAAGCACCGCAGGAAGTGTTCGATTCGGGTTTGCCGATTCTCGGCATCTGCTACGGCATGCAGACGATGGCTGCACAGTTGGGCGGGGCCACGGAAGCGGCCGATGCGCGCGAATTCGGGCATGCGCGCGTGGATGTGGTTGCCGCGGACAAATTGCTCAGCGGCCTTACCGATCACGATTCCTTCCAGGCGCTGGAAGCGTGGATGAGTCATGGCGATCACGTTGCCAAGGCGCCGCCGGGTTTTACCGTCACGGCGGTAACCGATCGTATTCCGGTCGCGGCGATGTCCAACGAGGCCAAGCGCTGGTACGGTGTGCAGTTTCATCCGGAAGTCACGCACACCAAACAGGGCACAGCGCTGCTTACGCGTTTCGTCGAGGATATCTGCGGCTGCAAGACGCTGTGGACGGCTGCGCACATCATCGACGACCAGATCGCCCGCGTTCGCGAGCAGGTTGGCAAGGATCACGTGCTGCTGGGCTTGTCAGGCGGCGTGGATTCCTCCGTGGTCGCCGCGCTTCTGCATCGTGCCATCGGCGATCAGCTCACTTGCGTGTTCGTCGATACCGGCCTGCTGCGCTGGCAAGAAGGCGATCAAGTGATGGCCACCATGGCCGAGCACATGGGTGTGAAGGTGATTCGCGTCAACGCCGCCGATCGCTACTTCAAGGCGCTGGAAGGCGTGGCCGATCCGGAGGCCAAGCGCAAAATCATCGGCCGCCTGTTCGTGGAGATCTTCGACGAGGAATCGGCCAAGGCCACCGCCGCCGGCAACGGTCACGTGAAGTGGCTGGCGCAGGGCACCATCTATCCCGACGTGATTGAGTCGGCCGGCAGCAAGACCGGCAAGGCGCACGTGATCAAGAGCCATCACAACGTGGGTGGCCTGCCGGAGCATATGAAGCTTAAGCTGGTCGAGCCGCTGCGCGAGCTGTTCAAGGACGAGGTGCGCCGCATCGGCGTGGAACTCGGCCTGCCGCGCGAAATGGTCTACCGCCATCCGTTCCCCGGTCCGGGCCTCGGCGTGCGCATCCTGGGCGAAGTGAAGCCCGAATACGCCGAACTGCTGGCACGCGCCGATGCCATCTTCATCGAGGAACTGCGCAACGCCGACCTCTACGACAAGGTCAGCCAGGCCTTCGCCGTGTTCCTGCCGGTGAAGTCGGTAGGCGTAGTGGGCGATGCGCGCGCCTATGAATGGGTCGTTGCCCTGCGCGCCGTGGAAACCATCGACTTCATGACTGCGCACTGGGCCGAGCTGCCTTACAGCTTCCTTGGCAAGGTTTCTAACCGTATTATCAATGAGATACGCGGTATTTCTCGCGTGGTTTACGATATCAGCGGCAAGCCGCCGGCCACGATCGAGTGGGAATAATCGAATCAAGGGCTTGGCGCATCATTAACGCCAAGCCCTTGCTCTTGCATACATGAGCAAAGCCATCCAACTTCATGAAATGGCTGAAGAACTGACTGCCGATAATCCGCCGCCGACCTTCAGCCCTGAAGACGAGGCCTACATGCGCCGCGCGCTTCAGCTGGCCGAGCACGCGCGTGACGCGGAAAACGAAGTGCCCGTCGGCGCGGTGCTAGTGCAGGACGGGCAGATCGTCGGGCTGGGCTGGAATCGCAATATCACGCTGCATGACCCCACTGCACACGCCGAGATCATGGCCTTGCGCGCGGCGGGCGAGAAAGTGGCGAACTACCGCATCGTCGGCGCCACGCTGTACGTCACCCTGGAACCGTGCGCCATGTGTGCCATGGCGCTGGTGCATGCCCGGATTGGGCGCGTCGTTTACGGCACTATCGATCCCAAGACCGGTGCGGCGGGCAGCGTGTTCGATACGTTGATTTCCGAGCGGCACAATCATCGCATCGCGGTGGAGGGTGGCTTGCTGGCCGAAGAGTCAGCGGCGTTGCTACGCGACTTCTTCCGCGCGCGTCGTTGATACCCCCGCGTGCAAAAAAGCCAAAGCTTCCGCGCAAGACTGCCCCACCTTCAGGCTAAGCAGCGGATCGGCGCGCGTGCGTCCCAGGTTGATCGCGGCAATCGGCTTTCCCGCCTTGGCGGCGGCGTGCGCGAAACGGTAGCCGGAAAACACCATCAGGGACGATCCGACGACTAGCATCGCGTCGGCCGCCTCCAGCGCTTGTATGGCGGTGGTGACGCGATCGCGCGGCACGTTTTCGCCGAAGAACACCACGTCCGGTTTCAGAATGCCGCCGCAATGCGGGCAGGGCGGGATGTTGAAGGTATCGAAGGCGTGGCCGTCCAGATCCGCGTCACCATCCGGTGCGTCGCTGGCATCGAGCTTGGCCCATTCCGGATTGAGCGCCAGCAAAGCTTGCTGCAGCGCGTGGCGTGGTGAGCGATGTTCGCAACCCATGCAGCGCACCGTATCCAGGCGCCCGTGCAGATCCACCACGTTGCGGTTACCAGCCTGCTGATGCAGACCATCCACGTTCTGCGTGAGCAGCAACTCAAGCTTGTCGAGCTGTTCCAACCGGGCCAGGGCGTGATGCGTGGGGTTCGGTAGCGCCTTGCCGAAGCGTCGCCAGCCCACCAGGCTACGCGCCCAGTAGCGTTTGCGGGTGAATTCCTCGCCCATGAAGGCCTGGTAGGTCACCGGCTGCGCGCGCTTCCAGCCGCCGTCGGCATCGCGGTAATCGGGAATGCCCGAATCGGTACTGCAACCGGCGCCGGTCAGCACGAACAACCGGCGATGCTGCGCCACGAAGCGCTGCAAGGCATCGTCGTTTGTTGCAGGAAATATGGCTTCCGCCAGCGCCATGGTGACCTCTTCGTGAAAGTACGCTAAGAAATGGGGCGTCTCCAGTATTAACACAAGCGAAAACATTGCGGCGCATGTGAGGGAGGCACGCGCCCCTTTTTCTGCCGGGTGTAAAATCGTGGCCAAGTCGGGCCAGGCGGGCGGCGTACCAGTCGTAGCGCTGGCCGACGCATTGACGAATACGATGCGTTCGCGAAGGGTGTAGAGCCTGTCTATGGTCTCTACGTGGCCCGCGCCGGGATCTGTTTGTGCGCAAGACCAGGAGGAGCGAGGGCGCGTATGTCGATACGTAACCGAGCGAGGACGCAGGATTGCGGGCAAACAGACCCGGCCCTTCGGGTTGCGTCTGAGCGGTCGCCATGCGACAGCGCGCGGCTTGACCAGACAGCCAGTCTGGCGCTGCGCCGCGCACTACCACCTGACGACCGCTCAGACGCAACGCGGGCTACGTAGAGACCATAGACAGGCTCTCTGACCCGAAGGAGGCATCATGTTCTCGCATATTCTGGTTCCGACGGATGGCTCCGACTACGCCATGCACGCCGCGGAAATGGGAATCGGGCTGGCGCGCTCGCTGGGCGCCCGCATCTACGCATTCCATGTGCTGGCGCCGCTGGCCGCAGTGGCGTATTTATCCGATGTTATTCAGCACTCCGACGATTCTCACGTGGAGCGCGCGATCACACGTGCGCAACAGCGCTTGGCCGAGATCGAGGACATGGCGAACAGGGCGGGCGTGACGTGCCACGGCGGATACGCTTTCGATCGCCGTCCTTACGTTGCCATCGTCGGCGCGGCTAAGAAGCAGCACTGCGACCTGATCGTCATGAGCACGCACGGCTACGCCACGCTCGATCGCATGCTGCTGGGCAGCGAAACTAACCGCGTGCTCGGTTGTTGCGATATCCCCGTGCTGGTGTGCCACTAAGCAGCGTTACGCGGGTGGGTTGGCCAACGACCAGCCTGCGGATTTCGATCTCAGCGCTCGGCGCAGTGCCCGCACGTCGGTGGAATTCGGAAGCTGCTCGACGGTTTGCAGAAAGATCTGGAAATCCTGGCGCCAGCCGAGTTGATCGGTGGTCGCGGAGAGATGCCTGGCCCAATCGCCGTAGGCTTTTGTCTTGTGTTTTTTCATACCGGCCATGCGGCGTGCCTTGCGCAGCAGCTCGAGTTGATAGCGAAGTTTGCGCGTGCGCCGCCGCCAGTGGTGTGACGCTTCCGGTGTGCGTTGTGCTTCGGCTTCCTCGTGCGCTTTTTTCATCTTGCGCGCGGTTTTCTTCAAGGTCCTCTTGGCGACCGAAGGGCGGATGGCTTGCCAGGGCAGCACTTCGAGCGTGTCGATGATCCGGCGTGCTTCGACGCGACGGTGCTGCCAATTCGGATCATCCCGTAGCGTTTCCTCGAGCACCTGCGCTGCGTGATTTTCCAGGCCTTGAATCACTTCCGGCGTCAGCCAGGTTCTGTGTTGAGTCGCCAGCAGTTGTGCTGTGCGTGCGGCGATATGTGCATCGCGTTGCGGCGAGAAGCCGTGCACTACCGCTCTCAGCGCCTGATCGATCGCCTCTGTTGGTTGCTCGGGCGGCAGGAACGGCAGCATGGCGCGCAGGCGACGGCAGGATTTGCGCGCCTCATGAATGCCTTTCTGCCGATCCTTGCGCATGGCCAGCGTGCGCTGCAGCGTGCGGCACTCTCCAGCAACCATCGCCCTAAAGGCGAATCCCAACGATGGCCGGCTGCTTTGTGTGCTCTTGTTCATCATCCCAGACAGTCTCCGGGAAAGCGTGATGTTCGCGCTTGATCAAACCCTCATCATAGCTGCCCGCTCACGCCGCCGGCAGACGTTGGCGGTGGCAGGTTGCTGCAGCCGAGGTAGGTAGGATCGGGCCATACGTCCCAATTGGACTTGGTAACGGGTGTATCGCACGTCAAGCGGTGTACGGCCAGGAAATCCTCGTGTACAGGCTCGCGTACGGATTTCTTTCTGCTCCAGCGCTGAATAGCGTAGACGTCCACCTGATAAGCAGGTGTGACCGGATTCGTATAGGTAGTCAGGTACTCGACCACGACGCGATCGCCCAGCGCCGCGGCATTCAGTTTGTTCGAAGGGATGTTGTTCAACGGGACGTTCGGCACGACCGGCGGCTTTATCACCGGGCTGGGTGAAGCTTTCGGTACCGCGAGATAGACATAGCCATCCGGCACGTCGTCCCACTTCACCCCACGCGGCTGATAGGAAATGAACTCCTGCATCAACACCCGCCGTGGTGCCACACCTGGCTGGCGCGCGAGGTCTAGCGCGACCTTCATGGCGGAAGATTCATCGATATCGTGGATGGCCCACGCCAGCAGCGGACAGCCGCCCGTATCCGCATTAGTGGCACGCGATGCAAACAGCGACGGAAGTTCTTCAACCGGGTGGCGTGCGGCCAGCTCAGCCGGCATGTACGCGCGTATTTGCGAGCCCGACGGCATGTAGTAGCCAAAGAAATCATGTTCGGCAAGCGCGCGGAAAAACGGTGACGCGTGGCCGAAACGATAGGGAAGCATCGCCGGTATGAGCTGGTCGGAACAGCCGGGCAATTGCGAGATGAATTGCGCCGACTCGCGCCAGTTCTCCCGGCGCGGCAATTCGCGCATCGGCAATCGCAGCAGATAACTGCCCACCAGCACCATGGACAGTGCGGCGACGATGATGCTACCGCGCGTGTAGCCACGTGGCCCAGCAGCATCGTAGAGACGTCCGACCAGCAGCCAAACGAACGGAACGCAGGTGAGCAGATTGCGATCCGAGAACGATGGCGCGACGGCCAGCGACACGCCGATGCCGCAAACGATCACACCAATCAACACAAAGCCGGCCAGCGCAGTGGCCCAACGCGTGTCGTGTTCGTCGTGAATGAAATACGGCTTGCCCGCCATTTTCTGCCAGATGCCGAACAGGATCAGCAGCGCGGTCACGATGATGACCTGTCGCTCCATCAAGCCATAGAAGGCGTAGCTGATCTGCTGCTTGAAAAAGCCGGTGCTATTGCTGAACCACAGGCTTTGCAGATCCTGCTGGGACGAATGCATCATCAGCTTGTAGTACGCGATGTTGAACGCAAGCACGACTAGCCCGGTGACAACCAGCGCCGCGCGAATGCGCCACGAAGGCACGCTGAGCAGAAGAAACAGCAGCACCATGCCCAGCGCCAACAACAAATACGCATGCGTGAGGCTGGCGATCAAGCCCAGCACGCTCAGTGCAATCCAATGCGCGAGTGGAAAGTCGGCGCGTACCCGCACGCGGTGACGGAAGGCGAGGGCGCAGGACAGCAAACCGGCGGAAAGGGCGAAACATAACGCGTAGCTGCGTGCATTCTGCGATTGATCGAACCAGAATGCGGATACCGAGGCGACCGCGCACGCGAAACCGATGGCTGCGTGGCTCAATACACGGCGCGCGCCATACGCGAAGATGACAACGGAAGCGACGGCAAAAACCGCACTAGGCAAACGCAGCGCGATTTCCGATAGGCCAGCCATGCGCGTCCACGCGTAGAGAAAAAAGTAGTAGAGCGGTGGATGTGTGTCGGTGAGTGCACGGCGAAACACTTCGCCGAAGCCTCCGTTGTGGTGAATCAAGTGGACGGTGAACAGCTCATCGATCCACAGCCCGCTGGCCGATAGCCCGACGAAGGCCCCGGCACAAGCGACTAGTGCGATCAGTCCATAAACGGCGGCCTGCCAGCGGGCTGGAGCCCGAAACGCTTGATTCACGCACTCGCTCCCGCATTCACCCCGAGGTAATAGCGGCATTCTGCCAGCAATACGCCGGCCAGTACGGCGATGGCCCATGGACAATGGGCTGCGCATAGTGCCAGGGCGAAGCAGGCGTTAAGCGGAACGTCGGTCCATCGACTCATACAGAACGTCATCCATTGACGGTGCAGATCATGTGCATTGCGCGGACGCCGCGAGCGTGGCGTCATCAACACGTTCATCGCGAAACGGCCGGCCAGGCCGAAGCCCACCGACAGCAGCAAGGCCAGCCATAGCGGCAAAGAAAGTCGCAGAAGTAGCCCTAGCGACAACCACTGTGCGCACAATGCGCTCAAGACCGTCATGCCATGCATGAGCGCGTAGGCCGTAAAACGACCACGCGTGCGCTTTTCGATCAGCAGCGCGATCAGGTCGATAACCACGCGCGTATCCAGCTTGGATTCGCCGCCCGCACGGGCACGCAACAATGTGGGCACCTGCGCGGTATGCGGTTTCCTGGTGCCGGAAGCGACCACGTCGATCAGAATCTTGAAGCCGAGGCCGGAGAGCTCCCGCCGTACCTGCGCGTACCATTCACGCGTCATCGCAAAGCAGCCGCTCAGCGGATCGGCCAGCGGCACGCCCAGGGTGACGTCCGTCAGCCAGGTACCGGCGCGGCTCAGTCGGTGGCGCAACCCATGCAGGCCCGACCGCGAATCGTCCAGATAGCGGCTGGCCACCGCCACGTCGATATCCGGGTTGGAAAGCTTGTCCAGCAACGCGCGAATCAACGACGGATCGTGCTGCCCGTCGCCATCCATGACGGCCAGGAACCGGCCGCGGGCGGCATCCCAACCCTTGATGGCCGCCGAAGACAAACCGCTTGCCATATAGCGGCGAACTAGCCGTACCTGCGGATGCTCGGCGGCGTAGGCGCTCACCACGTCGGCAGTACGGTTATCGGCGGAATCGTCCACCACGATGATTTCGTGGCTGATGCCCTGCAGGTGTTCGCCGAGTTCGCGTAATACGCCGCCAATGGCTTCGTACTCGTCGAGCGTGCAGATGACGAGGGAAAGGATGGGCGCATCCTGCGAATGTGTCTCTCCTGAGTGGCTTTCGGATTCAGGCGCTGGTGCCGCCTTAATCGCTTGAACGTGCAATGTGTCCACGCGCTATGCCGCCATGACAGAAGCTAATGAAGGGTAAACGTACAGGCCGACGCCTTGTTGACCATTGGCGACGCTAGGTGTCCTGTATGGATCCCCCGTTCGGCGCGCTGGAAAGGCTATCGCACGCCGATTGTGCAGCAGGATGTTGTCAGAAAAGCCTTGAGCTGGCCTTTCTTCATAATTAATTCTTAGTTTTCTCAGTGCGAAATGCGACGGATGTCGCATGTTGCTTCGCCCTGTCACAAAGGGCCATGGGTGAATGTTTGGACAGGCCGTGATGTCGGTTTCTTGCGCAGCGGCGTAGGTTAGGGTTCGCCTGCGCTCACCCCAACCTACAGAGGACGTAAGTCAGCGGTCGACGCTGAACAACTGAAACTCCCGAATCCTTGCCGTGCATGCACTCGAAAGAACATTCAACCGCACCTTTGAAGCCGTGACCGGCGCGAAGTGATCGATCTTCACATGACCAATCGCCTCGGCCTTGGCGACCGGGCTCCAGGCGTCATGCACCCATGCCTCAATCGCATATTTCTGCACACACTGGCCGTCATTCAGCCATTCCATCGTCAGTGCGTGATCGAAGGTGACGAGCTCGGTGAAATCCACTTCGAGCGTGGCATTGTGCGAGCCTTCGGGCGCCGACCAGAATGTGTCGCGGTCGCCGTCCAGCGCTGCGCCGACATTCGCCTCGGCGGGAGCATGATTTCGCGCCAGATTTTTATCCGCGCCGTAGCGCGCCTGTAGCGCGTCTCCAAATTCTTTCAGGCGTTTTACATCCGCCTCGGGCAACAGGCCATGGCGGTTCGGTGCGAGGCCGAGCATCAGCTGGCCGCCGCGGCCGACGCTGTTTTCCCAGATGTCCATCAGCTCATCGACGCTCTTGAGCGTCTTGTCGCTGTCCGGATGCCAGAACCACTGCAATTTATGCAACGGCGTATCCACTTCCACTGGGCGCCAGCGTAGTTCGCTGTGACGGTCGATCACGTTCCAGTTTTCGCCGCGGATATGGCCGTCCTCCTGACCCACCCAGCGGATATCGCCATAGCCGAACAACGCAACGTCCGCGAATACCATCGTGTTGGATTGGTAGGTGCGCAGTTCTTCCATGTATTTCTTGAAATCGTAGACATGGCCCGCGCTGCCGGCACCGTCCAGCCACCATTCCACTAGCGGGCCGTAGCTCTGCACCAGTTCGTCCATCTGCGCCATGTAGAACTTGTCGTAGGCGGCCGAATCCTTGTAACGCGGCTCATGGCGATCCCACGGTGACAGATAGATGCCGAAATCCATGCCTTCCTTGCGCACGGCCTTCTCAGTCATTTCGACCAGGTTGCCCTTGCCGGCCATCCACGGGCTGTTTTTCACCGAATAGGGGCTTTGCTCGGTGGGCCATAACGCGAAACCGTCATGATGTTTGGCCACCAGCAGCAGGTAGTTGGCGCCGGCGGATTTTGCCGCGCGCGCCCACTGACTCGGATCCACATGATCGGGATTGAACACCTTGGGATCGGCGGTGCCGTCACCCCACTCGCGATCCAGGAAGGTGTTGGTGCCGAAGTGCACGATGACGCCGAATTCCAGATCCTGCCAATGCGTTTGCTGCGGCGAAGGTTTGACGTCGGCGAAGTTCTGCGCCGCGGCGTGACCGGTGAAGAAAGCAGTGGCCATGGTAGCGGCCAGCAGAGCGCGACGTATCAGCATCGTTGCAAAACTCGTTTTCTCAAGAGATGTAAAAGATTCAGCTGTTGCGGGGAGACGATCCGAACTGCAGCGCCTCGGAAATTTCGCCAGTAGCACGGAGCAGGGCGGCGATCACCTCGTCGGTGGAATGGCTAGTGGCCGTTTGCTGATCGATATAGGGAATGGTGAGCGCGCACACCGCGCTTCCATGCTGCAGCACGGGCGCGGAAAGATCGGTCACCGCCTCCACGACGTGGCTGCGCTCGCAGGCGTAACCGCGCGTGCGCAACTGACTCAGCAACCGCATCAATTTTTTTCGATCCAGGTTGGGTTCGAAGCGCATGATCAGGTCCAGCCAGCGTTCGCGCGTCTGCTCTTCTTGGAACGCAAGCAGTACGTGACCGGAGGTGGATTGGGACATCGGGCGGCGATGCCCGACGCGCACCACCAGCGCCACTTCGCCAGGGGGATCCACTCGCGCCACCACCACGATCTGTTCCCCCGACGGCACCACTAGGTGGCAGGCTTGGCCGCAGGCTTCGGCCAGGTGGTGCATGATCGGCAGTGCGGTCTCGATGGCGCTCTTGACCGGCGGCTGCTCCATCCCTAAGCGGAACAGCCGGGGCGTTACCGAGTAGCCGACGTCTCCTTCGCCACGTGCGATGTAGTCGCGTTCTTCCAGCACCTGCAGCATGCGGAAGATTTCGCCGCGGGAACGGCCCACACCCTCGGAAATCTCAGCAATGCTCAGCGGCCCGCTGGAGCCAGCCAGCAGTTCCAGAATATCCAGGCCCTTGTCGAGCGCGGGCGCGCGGTACTTGGGTGTTGGATTGGTCATGGCATCCCCTTGTCGATTGGACTCATCGCAGCATCTTGCCCAAACTTCCCGATGGGATGTTGCGACGCGACTTGTGCTATCAATGAATACCTGTTTCATATTTGCACAAACAGGCGAGGCCGTCACGTAGGAGTGGGGCCGAGGTCTATCGTAGGAGAAGCGGGTGGAAGTGCAGACAGCAGCAGAAAATCCCCCGGTGCCGGTCGCTGGCGCCTCGGAAGCCGGCCGTTCCTGGCTGCCGCTGGTACTGATCGTCAGCCTGTTCTTTCTCTGGGGTGGCGCCAACAACCTCAACGACGTCTTGATCGCCCAGTTCAAGAAGGCGTTCGTACTCAGCGATTTTCGCGCGGGGTTGGTGCAGAGCGCGTTCTATCTCGGCTATTTCCTGATCGCGATGCCGGCCGGTATCTACATGCGCCGCTTCGGCTACAAGAGCGCGGTGATCTTCGGGCTGATGCTCTACGGCATCGGCGCCTTGTTGTTCTGGCCTGCCGCGGAAAGAGCCACCTACGGCATGTTTCTGTTCGCGCTGTTTGTGATCGCCAGCGGCCTCGCGTTTCTGGAAACCTCGGCCAATCCGTTCGTGACTCTGTTGGGATCACCAGAAACGGCCACGCGCAGGCTCAACTGGGCGCAGGCCTTCAATCCGTTGGGTTCGATCGCCGGGATTTTGATTGGGCAGCATTTCATCTTTTCGGGCGTTGAGCACACACCCGAACAACTCGCGGCGATGAGCGATGCGGAACGAACAGCGTATTACGTGAGCGAAACCCACGCCGTGCAGTGGCCGTATCTGGTGATTGGCATCGTGGTGCTCTGCTGGGCGCTGCTGATCCTGATAACGCGTTTTCCGCGGCCGATCACTGCGCACACCGCTAGCGCAAGCTCGGCGGTCGGCGGTGGCGTGATGAGCAAGCTGCTGCGTGACAAGTCCTTCATCGGCGCGCTGCTGTCGCAGTTCTTCTACGTGGGCGCGCAAGTGGGCGTCTGGAGCTACACCATCCGCTACGTGCAGGCATCCATGCCGGGCACCACGCACCGCGAAGCGGCGAACTTCCTGACCGCCGAGCTGGTGTGCTTCATGGTAGGCCGCTTTGCCGGGGCAGCCTTGATGAAATATGCAGCGCCGGTGCGATTGCTAATGACGTTCGCGGCCATTAACGTGGTGTTGATGCTTTACGCACTCGCAGTGCCTGGTCTGAGCGGCGCCTGCGCGCTGGCCGCATGCAGCTTCTTCATGTCCGTGATGTATCCGACCATCTTCGCGCTAGGTGTGGAAGGGCGCGGCGATGACGAGCGTAAGCTCGGCTCGGCCATGCTGGTGATGACCATCATCGGCGGCGCGGTGCTCACCGCGGTGATGGGTGCGATATCCGATCATTCCAGTATCGCCGACGCGATGATCGTGCCGGCGTGTTCCTTCGCCATCGTCGGTTTCTTTGCATGGCGGCGCGCCGCACAGAGCGCGAACTGATGCAACGCTATTACTACGCACTGGACCTCAAGGACGATGCCGCAGCCATTGCCGAATACGAACGCTGGCATCGCCCTGGCGTGATCTGGCCGGAAATCGTCGCTTCCATTCGCGCATCAGGCATCGAGGATATGGAAATCTTCCGCACCGGCAACCGGTTGGTGATGGTGGTGCAGATGGCCGATGACCACGTTCCTTCCGCCAAGCGTGAAACGGAGGGTGCCGACGCGAAGACGAAGGAATGGGAGCAGTTGATGGATCGTTATCAGCAGCGGCTGCCGTGGGCCGAAGCAGGGCAGAAGTGGGTGCCGATGGGACGCATCTTTTCGTTGAAGGCAGCGCTTTCGGCGCCTTGATTGACGCGCAGGTTCGCAACCCCAATGGCCGTCATTCCCGCGAAAGTGGGAATCCATCTTCGCCTTTGCATCAGAGCAAATGGATTCCCGCTTTCGCGGGAATGACGGCCATGAGGTTACAAACTGGGGACATTCCGCCAGATGATGTCCGAGGTGATATGCCGCACATCCGTCTGCCCAGTCAGCGCCATGCTCACGCTGAGCTCGCGACAAATCAGTTCGATAGCCTTGGTGACGCCGGCTTCGCCCATAGCGCCCAATCCATAAAGGAACGCTTTGCCGATTAGCCCCGCATGCGCACCGCAAGCGAGGGCCTTTAGCAAATCCTGTCCGCTTTGGATGCCGCTATCGAACAACACCTGCGTACGACCGCCGACGGCCTGCACAATGGAAGGCAGCACGTCGATGGTGGCAGGCGCGCCATCGAGCTGGCGGCCACCGTGGTTGGAAACGACGATGGCGTCGACGCCGAGGTCCGCGGCGATGCGTGCGTCGCGCGCATCGAGAATGCCTTTGATGATCAGCTTGCCGGGCCACAGTTCGCGGATCCATTCCAGATCCTTCCATTCGAGCGTGGGATCGAACTGGTTGGCGATCCACTGCGCCAGCGTCGTCAAGCTATCGGTGTTGTCGATGCGGCCCTGCAGGTTGCCGAAGGAACGGCTGGGCGCTCGCAGCATGCTCCAGGCCCAGCGTGGCTTGCTGGCCATGTCGAGGATGTTGCGCAGCGTGATCTTGGGCGGCACGGAAAGGCCGTTCTTGATTTCGCGATGGCGCTGGCCCTGCACGGTGAGATCAGCGGTGACCATCAGGGCGGAGCACTCGGCCGCCTTGGCGCGCCGGATCAGGTCGCGCGTGAAGCCGCGGTCGCGCATCACGTAGATCTGGAACCAGAAAGGTTTTTCCACCGCGGCGCGCACCTGTTCGATCGAGCAGATCGACATGGTGCTGAGGCAGAACGGAATACCCGCTTTTTCAGCTGCGCGCGCGCCAAGAATTTCACCGGCGCCGTGCTGCAAGCCGGTAAGACCGGTGGGCGCTATCGCGAGCGGCATCGACACAGGCTGGCCGACGATATCCGTGGCCAGCGAGCGGTTGTCGACGTTGCACATCACCCGTTGCCGCAAGGCGATCCGCTCGAACGCAGCGCGATTGGCGCGCAGCGTGACCTCGTCGTACGAACCGCGATCGGCGTATTCGAAGAAGGCACGCGGCACACGGCGCTTCGCAAGCTCACGCAGATCGGCAACGTTGGTGATGGGCGTGGTCATGTGCGCTCCGTTTTTTTCTCTCCTCCCCCTGCTTGCAGGGGGAGGTCGGGAGGGGGTGAACGCTTGCGGGAAAGTCTGAGGCAAGGGTTCACCCCACCCCAACCCTCCCCTGCAAGCAGGGGAGGGAGCCGCTCCCCGTAGTTGTACCGAAAGGAGTCATTACGCATTCGCGGTGTCTAGCGGCTCGCACCACACCGGGCCGTCCGGATAACGATATTGTGCGAGGGTATTCGTGTGCATCTGTGCCGAGAAACCCGGCGTCTTCGGCGCGATGTAACGGCCATTGCGAATCACGACCGGATCCACGAAATGCTCGTGCAGGTGATCGACGAATTCGATGGCGCGATCTTCTTTCTTGCCGGTGATCGCCACGAAGTCGGCCATGGCCAGATGCTGCACCAGCTCGCACAGGCCCACGCCGCCGGCATGCGGATAGACGCGCACGCCGTACTTGGCGGCCAGCAGCAGAATGGCGATGTTTTCGTTAACGCCACCGACGCGCGCGGCATCGATTTGTATCAGGTCGACCGCGTCGGCCTGGAGCAACTGCTTGAACACCACGCGATTTTGCGTGTGCTCGCCGGTGGAGATCGGCACGGGCGCGACGGCGCGACGAATGGTGGCGTGGCCGAGGATGTCGTCCGGGCTGGTCGGTTCTTCCACCCATTCCAACTGCACGTCAGCCAGATGGCGTAGCCAGGCTATGGCGTCGGGCACGTTCCAGCGCTGGTTGGCATCCACGGCGATAGCGATATCCGGGCCTACCGTTGCGCGCGCCAGTCGGCAGCGGCGTACGTCGTCTTCCACGTTCATGCCCACCTTGAGCTTGATGGTGCGGAAGCCCGAGGCAACCGCTTCGCGTGCCAGGCGCTGCATTTTTTCGTCGGAATAGCCGAGCCAGCCAGGCGAGGTGGTGTAGGCCGGATAGCCTTCCGCCAGCAGTTGCTCGATGCGCTTGGCTTTGCCGGGCGCGGCCGCGTGCAGCATGGTCAGCGCTTCTGCGGGCGTCAGCGCATCGGTGAGGTAGCGGAAATCGATGGTGGCGACGAGTTGTTCGGGCGTCATGTCGGCGATGAAGCGCCATAACGGCTTGTCGGCCACGCGTGCGGCGAGATCCCAGGCGGCGTTGACCACGGCGCCGATCGCCATGTGCATCACGCCTTTTTCGGGGCCGAGCCAGCGAAGTTGCGAGTCACCGATCATCCGCATCGAAAAGCCGCCGAGATCGCTGATGACCTCGTGCAGATCGAGCCCGATTACGTGATCGGCCAGTGCATCGATGGCGGCTTTCTGCACGTCATTGCCGCGCCCGATGGTGAAGGCAAGGCCGTAGCCGGCCAGACCGTGTTGGTCCGTGCGCATCACGACATAAGCGGCGGAATAATCCGGATCGGGATTCATGGCATCCGAGCCATCCAGTTCGCGCGAAGTCGGAAAGCGAACGTCGTAAGTGTCCAGTGCCGTGATCTTGGTCATCGAGTGGCCTTCCTTGAATCCTGGTGATGTGGGAAAGGGGCAATCATGCGGAGTGTTATTCGTCGGGATGCGCGCGGACGTGCTGGCGTTGCGTGCCGAGCCCATCGATACCCAGTTCGATGACGTCGCCAGGGCGCAGATATACCGGCGGCTTCTGGCCGAGGCCGACTCCCGACGGCGTACCAGTACTGATCACGTCGCCAGGCAACAAGGTCATGTAGCGACTGATGTAGCTGACGAGTTGCGCGACGGTGAAAATCATCGTGCGCGTATTGCCGTTCTGATAGCGGTGCCCATTCACTTCCAGCCGCAAGCCAAGCTGTTGCGGATCGGGCACCTCATCGGTGGTGACCAGCCATGGGCCAATCGGGCCGAAAGTGTCGCAGCTCTTGCCTTTCACCCACTGGCCGCCGTGTTCGAGCTGGAACTCGCGCTCGGAGAGATCGTTCACCACCACGTAGCCGGCCACGTGCGCGAGTGCGTTTTCCACGCTGACGCTGCGCGCGGTTTCGCCGATCACGACGCCAAGTTCCACTTCCCAATCGGTCTTCACCGAGCCTTTGGGAATGACCACGTCATCGTTCGGCCCCATGACGGCGCTGGTGGCCTTCATGAAGAGGATCGGTTGCTCCGGCGTCGGCGCGTTGGTTTCCGCAGCGTGCTCGCTGTAGTTCAAACCCACGCAGATGAACTTGCTTACGTGCGCGACGGGCGCGCCATAGCGTTGTTCGCCGGATACGAGCGGAAGGCTTTGCGGATCGATCGCGGCAACGCGCGCGCGGCCTTCGCGGCCAAGCGCTTGCGCATCGATGTCATGGATGACGGAAGACAGATCGCGCAGCCCGCCGTTCACGTCGATAAGGCCTGGCTTTTCCTTGCCGGCCGTGCCGTAGCGTACGAGTTTCATGGCGTTCCCTCAGATGTTCAGTTGGACCAGCCACCGTCCACGATATGGATGGTGCCGGTGGTGAAAGCGGATTCGTCGGAGGCGAGGTAAAGCGCCAGCGCGGCAATTTCTTCGGGCTCGCCGAGGCGGCCCATCGGCTGGCGCTGCACGAAGCTGCGCCAGTTCGCGTCTTCATCACCGCCCAGTGCTCGCACGCGATCGCCTAGCGAAGGCGTTTTCACCGTGCCGGGGCAGATCGCGTTGCAGCGAATGCCGCGCGCCACGAAATCCGCCGCGATCGAGCGGGTAAGACCGATCACCGCTGCCTTGGTACTGGTATACGCAAAACGATTGGGCACGCCCTTCACGCTGGACGCCACCGACGACATGTTGATGATGCTGCCCTTGCCGCGTTCGAGCATGCCCGGCAGCACCGCCTTACACAGGTGGAACATGCTGTCGACGTTGATCGAGAACGAACGTCGCCAACTTGCTTCATCGGTATCCAGGATGGTGCCGGCGTGCACGTAGCCGGCACAGTTGAACAGCACGTCGAGTGCACCGCTTTCGTTCACCAGCGCTTGGATCTGCTCGGGCTGCGTTACGTCGAGCGTGCGCGTGGTGATAGCCGGATGCTCGGCGGCAAGGCTGGCCAGCGCTTCGGCGTTGATATCGGTGGCCAGCACTTTGGCGCCTTCCTTCGCGAAGGCGAGGGCAGAGGCGCGGCCGATGCCTGCGCCGGCTGCGGTAATCAGCGCGTATTTGCCAGAAAGACGCCCGCTCATGATCTTTTCTCCTTGCAGTGCGCGTTACATCGCGTGATGAGTGAGGTCACGGCGTACTCCTTGATTCTGTAAATCGATATCCAGCGCGTAGAAACGCACGGCGTTGGCAGCGAACACTTCCGCCTGCGAGCCCGCCGCGTAGCGTTCGGTCAAGCTCATGGCCACGTGCAGCCAGTGCTCGTAATCGGCATGCGTGGTCAGTACCGGCCAGTCGCTACCCCACATCAGGCGCTCGGGGCCGAAATGCGAAAACAGATCGGCCACGTAAGGCTCGATGGCGTCTTCATGCACCGGTTCGCCCAGCAGCGTAAGCAGGCCCGAAAGCTTGCAATGCAATTGAGAATGCTGGGCCAGTTCGTCGATCCAGCTTGTCCACTGGTCGAAACGGCCGTCGCCGATGGCGGGCTTGCCGGCGTGATCCAGCACGATATTCAGTTGCGGATGTCGACGCAGTCGACGCAGCAGAGCAGGGAGCTGACGCATGTCGACCAGTGCGTCGAAGGTGAGGCCACAATCCTGGATGCAGTCGAAGGCGCGATCGAGCGAAGGCCTGGCCAGCCAGTCCGGATCAGCAAGGTCCTGCGCCATAGGGCGGAATCCACGCAACAGGCCGCGACCATCGCGGATCAATGCATCGATGCGTGCACCGACGTCGCCGGCTTCCATGTCGACCCAGCCGACCACGGCGGCCACAGCATCATCTTCTTGCGCTAATTCGAACAGGTAATGCGTTTCTTCCTCGGTGGCTGCGGCCTGTACCAGCACGCTGTAGTGCACGCCGGCTGCTTTGCGCTGCGCGCGTAGATCGGTCGGCAGAAATGCCCGTTGCAGCGAAACCGGCGCCTGCGCAAGCCAACTGTAGTCGCCGCGCGCAGGCTGCCAGTAATGCTGATGGGCATCGACAATGATCATGGTGTGGGAACCCCCTCCTGCAGCAGGCCGGCGTCGCGCAAGGCGCGCCATGCATCGGCAGGAATGGTGGCGTGCATGCGCGCGGCGGCCTGATCGACTTCCGTGATTGAACGTAGCCCGCATACGACGCTCGCCACCGCTGGATGTGCCAACGGAAATTGCAGCGCGGCCGCACCGACGTCGGTGTGCGAGCGAGCGAGCACATCATAAAAATGCTGAGCACGGGCGATGACCGCTTCATCGGCGGGCGCATAGTTGTAGAACTTGCCGGGGCCTTGCGCTGTGCCGAGCAGGCCGGAGTTGTACGGGCCTGCCGCGAGCACTGCAACGCCGCGCGCCTGCGCTTGCGCCATTACGCCCTGGCTGTGCTGCTGCTCGAACAGCGTGTAGCGGCCGGCCAGCATGATCACGTCGAGCGGAAAGCGAGGCATCACTTCCAGACATACGGCTTCTTCGTTCACGCCGATGCCGATCGCCTTGCACGCGCCTTGCGCACGAAGTTCCGCCATCGCCGGCAAGGCTTCGTCCAGCGCCTGGCGCAGGATCGCCGCGTGATGTTCGCCGTGCGTCAGCACGCCGATGTCGTGTAGCAGCAATACGTCGATGTGATCGGTGCGCAGGCGCGCAAGGCTGGCCTCGAACGAGCGCAGCACGCCGTCGCGGCTGTAATCGAAACGCGCACGATGGCCGTCCACGATGAAGCCGTCGGCATGGCTGTTCTGTTGCGTGTCGTCTTCAATCAGGCGGCCAACCTTCGTCGACAACGTGAAGCTTTCGCGTTGCACGTCACTTAATGCGTCGCCGAGCCGTGTCTCGCTCAAGCCATAGCCGTAGTAGGGGGCGGTGTCGAAATGCCGGATGCCGCATTGCCACGCATGCGCGATGGTGGCGGTGGCGGAAGCTTCGTCCACCGACTCGTATAGGTTGCCGATCGGCGCGCCGCCGAACGACAGCTGCGAGCCAAGCCAGGCATGTTTTCGAGCGCTAGCTTCACCCTGATGCAGCTTGATCGGCTTGGTCGTTGATACCGCCATTGGTCCTCACGATGACTCGCTGTGCCATCCACGGCAAGGCAGTTCCGCGCCGTTGCCAACCCTGTTTTCGCGCATCATCGCGCATCTGATTCTCTGTGTATATATAAACAACCTATTCATAGGTGCGGCAACCTGTCCGGACCGGCCGATCGAAAAAAGTTGTTGCATTTGGATTTCGCTCGATCTAAAACATATATGAAATGTGATTTTGCTAATGAACACGCTGCTGCTGGTGGCCGACATGGCACGCCGGGGCGAAGAGCGAAAAGAGGGGGCGGGCCTATGTGGTTTTTGTCAGAAAGTCCCGAAGAAAAGGCTGTTTTCTATGGCTTGCTCCATGGCTTGACGCCTGGCTTCGGGGATTAGCCACCATGGCCGCGGGCGCACTGTTATCGGCTTCATCCCCCTGCGAGCGGGTGGTTTCGGCGGGCCCCGTGCTCGCAAATAACTGCGATGACAGCTTTCTTGCGGCTGATATCGGCGGTACGCATGCCCGTCTTGCCCTGATGACGCGAGGGAGCGCCAGACAGCAGCCGCGCGTGTCCGCTTATCGCGTCTATCGCTGCGCCGACCATCCCCATTTGGAAGACATCGTCCGCAGCTTCTGCCAGGAACTCGACGCGCAACCGCGGGAGCTGGTGATGGCCTGTGCCGGCTACATGCATGCCGGCTCGGTGATCAACAAGAACCTGGCGTGGCCGGTGCTGTTGCAGCACCTGAAGGAGCGGCTGGCGCTGCATCACGTGTGGTTCCTCAACGATCTGCAAGCGCTCGCCTACGCAGTCGGACACGGCGCAGCAGCCAGCGCGACCGTGTTGAAAGCACCCATGGCGCGGGAAGCGCATGCCGGCCCGGTCATCGTGGTGGGACCCGGTACCGGCCTGGGCGCTGCGGTGTGGTTGCCCGGACAACCTTCACGCGTGATCGCCACCGAAGCAGGGCATACGCAATTGGCGGCGCGCGTCGGGCGGGAGCAGCAGGTACTCGCGCATTTCGCGCAGCCGGACAGCCACGTTTCGCACGAGATGGTGCTTTCAGGCCCCGGCCTGCATCGCATCTACACCGCGTTGTGCGCCATCCACGATCGCTATCCGTCGCTGCACGAACCTTCTGCAGTAACCGCCGCAGCGCTTGAAGGCCGCGACCCGATCGCGCATGAGGCGCTCACGTTGTTTTGTGGCTGGCTGGGTTCATTCGCGGCAGACCTGGCCATGCTCTACGGCGCCACCGGCGGCATTTATCTGGCCGGTGGCTTTTTGTTTCCGATGATCGATTTTCTGCGCACAAGCCCGCTGATCGAGCGCTTTCTCGATAAGGGCGTGATGCGTCCGTTCTTGCACAAGCTGCCGATTCGCGTGCTGGACCACGGCCACTACGGCGTGATGGGCGCGGCTGGCTGGCACTGGGATATGCACGTGGATAACGGCGCTCGTACGGGAGACGAGCGCAAAGCCTGCATCGCATTCAGCGATGCAGTTTTTCCACCAGACCGCTGAGAGCGTTGCGGGGACACTCGAAAGTCTGGTCAACACGCGGCAGTACATAGCTCGGGGAGAGCATTAATGACATTTCGCAGGTCTTTTTTATGTGCGAGCATCCTTTGTGGATTGAGTCTCGCCGTGCACGCGCAGGATACATCGCCCGTGCAGAGCACCAGTAACGACGCATCATCTCCGCAGTCCAAGAAAAAAGACGCCAAGACGCTGCAGACGATCACTGTGACCAGCTACCGCGGTAGCTTGGACAAGGCACTGAACATCAAACGCGAAGCCGGCGCCATCGTGGACGCCATCAGCGCGGTGGACATCGGCAAGTTTCCCGACACCAACGCGGCCGAATCGCTGTCGCATCTTCCGGGCATCACCGTGGACCGCCAGTTCGGCGAAGGCGAGAAGGTGAGCATCAACGGCACCGATCCCGCGCTGAATCGCGTGCTGCTCAACGGACAGACGATCGCTTCCGGCGACTGGGGCGGCAACCCTACCGACACCAGCGGACGTACCTTCAATTACACGCTGATTTCGCCGGAAATCATCGACCAGATGGAAGTGTACAAGTCGCCCGAAGCGCGTATCGATGAAGGCAGCATCGGTGGCACGGTGATCATCCACACCCGCAAGCCGCTCGATCTTCCAGCCAACACGCTGCGCGGTTCGGCGGGCTACAACTACAACGATCGTTCGGGGCAGGGCAATCCGCGCGGGTCGGTGCTGTATAGCTGGAAGAACAGCAGCAACACGTTTGGCGCGCTAGTTTCGCTAACGCACGACAAAGAAAATCTGTCGCGCGCCGGTATTGAGTTCTTCGGCTACGACACCGGTAGCGGCATTCCCAGCACGGCGGCGGTCACCGGCAGTGGCAACGTAGCAACCGCCAAGCTGCCTGTGGGCATCAACAGTTCGTACTTCCAGCAGACGCGCGAGCGCAATGGTCTGCAGACGGCGTTGCAATGGCGGCCGAACGACAAGAACGAGTTCAACCTCACCGGGCTCTACATCAAGGGCACGTACAACAACTACAGCGAATCGGAATACGTGTGCCCGGGCTGCGGCGACCACAACAAGATCACTGCGGTCACGTTGAATAACGGCTACATCACGTCCGGCACGGTCTCAGCGAACACCGGCAACGGCCAGCCCTATGCGGAACTGGACGCCAATTACCGCGTTACCCACGTCGATACCAAGAGCCTCAACCTCAAGCACGACTTCTACGGCGATCTGTGGACCTTTGAGAGCCAGGTGGGCTACACCAGCGCCACCGGCGGCAAGGATCCCGAATACCTGATGAAGTATCTGCTGCAGTCGGGCGGCTACAACTTCGGCTACAACGGCGTGAACACCAGCGTCAATTACGACAACGCCAACGCCAGCAACTGGGGCTTGGCTTCTGGGCAGCAGGCTGGCGGTATCTACTATTCGCGTACCGGCGATCGCGAGCGTTACGCGCAGTTCGATGCTTCGCGTGACCTCACCTGGGGACCGTTTACCTCGCTGCAGGTCGGCGGCAAGTACATCAATCACATCAATAACTCCAATGCCTACGGCAACTCGATCTACGCCACCAGCGACATCTCGCTAACCCAGTTCGACCCAAGCGGCACGCCGAGCGGCCTGTTCGATGGATTGGGCGCCAGCGGCAACCTCACCAACTGGGCCACGGCGAACCTCAGCGATGTGCAGAGCTATCTGAAGTCGTTGCCGCAAGGTGCTTACCACATCGACTATGGTTCGTCCTTCGGCGTGAAGGAAGTGACCAAGGATTTTTACGCGCAGCTCAACTTCAAGAGCGACATCGGCCTGCGCGGCAACTTCGGCGTGCGCTACGTCGATACTCAGGACACTTCCAATTACTGGAACAGCGTCAATGGTGGCAGCACCTTCTCGCCCGCCACGACGAATTCCTCGTTCAAGCGGCCGCTGCCCAGTTTCAACCTGATCTACGATCTGGACAGCGACAAGGTGTTGCGCTTCTCTGGTTCGAAGGTGATTGCGCGTCCGCGTTACTCGGATCTGGCCGGCGACTATACGATCGACGACAGTCAGCACACGGCGAGCGGCGGCAACCCGAATCTGCGGCCATACCAGTCAACCAACTTCGACTTCTCCGCCGAGTGGTATTTCGCACCCACCAGCTTGCTGTCGAGCGAGTTCTTCTATCGCAAGATCGGCACGTACATCATCACCAAGACCACCGACCAGACGCTGTACGACGTGACCACCGGTCAGAGCGCCACCTACAGCGTCAGCACGCCGGTCAACGCCGCCAACGCCGACGTTCGCGGCATCTCGCTGCTGTACCAGCAAGAGCTCGGTCTGGGCTTCGGCGTGCAGACCAACTTCACCTACGCGCACGCCAACACCACCAACGGCTACAACATGCCGTACCTGTCGCGTGACACGATCAACATCATCCCGTACTACGAGCATGGTCCGTGGTCGGCACGCGTCAACTACAGCCGGCGCTCGGCCTACTTCACGCAGATCGGCCGGCTGGATTCACAGGTATTCGCGGATGCGTACAAGGAACTGGATTTCACCGTTGCCTATCAGGTCAACACCTGGATGGGCGTGACCGCCAGCGCTACCAATCTGCTCGATTCCACCTACTACTGGTACAACGGCGTGAAGTACGCGCCCATCGGCATGTACAAGAACGGTCGCACCTTTGCACTGGGTGTGAACTTCAAGCTGTAAGTTTTCGCAGTACCGATCGCGGACCAGTATCTTCCCCTTACTCCCGCGATCGGTTTTTTTTATTTTTGTGATGGCCTCGCCATAATCTGTCCGGCCGTCATTCCCGCGAAAGCGGAGGCGCTTTACAACAGCGAAGCTGGTCAATCCATCTTCGACTTTTGCTTCAAAGCAAAAATGGATTCCCGCTTTCGCGGGAATGACGGCAAGGTAGGTTGGGGTGTATGGCACTATTGAGCCTCGACTCAGAGGGTGAAAAGGATTGAGAGCGATGAAACGGTCTTTGTTCTACTTTGGTGTAGCCATGGCTTGCGCGGCAGGCATAGCCGCTGCCCAACAATCACCCACAGCGCCTACCGCCAAGACACTCTCTCCGCAGGATGCCGACCTGGCGTGGCAGAAGGCCACCGCCAAGTTCGCGCCGCAGCGACAGGCCATTCTCTCCCGTGTCGCCAAGCATATGAACGATGGGCCGTTCCGGAACGACTGGGCTTCGCTGCAGCATTACAGCTCGCCGCAGTGGTACGACGACGCGAAGTTCGGCATCTTCATCCACTGGGGCGTGTATTCGGTGCCGGCCTTCGGCAGCGAGTGGTACTCGCGCAACATGTATCAGCAGAGCATGCCGGATTTCGCGCATCACGTGGCTACCTACGGCCCGCAGTCGAAATTCGGCTACAAGGATTTCATCCCCATGTTCAAGGCGGAGCACTTTGATCCGCAGGCATGGGCAAAGCTTTTCAAGGACGCCGGTGCGCGCTACGTCGTGCCGGTGGCGGAGCACCACGACGGCTTCGCCATGTACAACTCGCAATTGTCGGAATGGACGGCAGTGAAGATGGGGCCGCATCGCGACGTGATCGGCGAGCTGGAAAAAGCGGTGCGCGCCGATGGCATGCGTTTCGGTGTTTCCTCGCATCGCGCCGAGCACGACTGGTTCTTCGACGGTGGTCGCCAGTTCGATTCCGACGTGAACGATCCGCGCTATGCTGGACTGTACGGTCCTGCCGAGGCGCACATGGCGAAGGACGATCAGAACCTCGCTGACGACTGGACCTATGTTTCGCAAGCCTGGCTGGACGACTGGCTGGCGCGCACGGCCGAACTGATCGACGACTATCACCCGGATCTCATTTACTTCGACTGGTGGATCGGCCATCCAACCTTCCGCAACACCCTGCCGAAAATGCTGGCCTACTACTACAACGAAGGCGCCAAGCGCGACGGCGTGGTGGTCAATTACAAGCTGGGCGATTTTGCCGAAGGCGCAGGCACGCTGGATATCGAACGCGGTCAGCTCACCGGCATCCATCCCACGCACTGGCAGACCGATACGTCCATCAGCAATGCTTCGTGGGGATACATCAAGAACGACACGTATAAATCGCCGAAGGAGCTCATCCATCTGCTGGTGGACGTGGTCAGCAAGAACGGCAACTTGCAGCTCAATATCGGACCGCGTGCGGATGGCACGATTCCGGAAGATGCGCAAAAAGTGCTGCTTGCGATGGGCGGTTGGTTGAAGACCAATGGCGACGCTATCTATGGCAGCAAGCCGTGGCGCACGTTCGGCGAAGGCCCCACCGAAGTAGTCGGCGGCACGTTCCAGGACACCAAGACCAAGCCATATACGGCGGAGGATTTCCGCTTCACCACCAAGAACGGTGCGCTGTGTGCCATCGAGTTGGGCTGGCCGGAAGGCGGCAAGGCAGTGATCCATTCGATCAAGCCCGACGACCATGTGCGCGCGGTGAGTTTGCTTGCCAATGGTCAGCGCGTGGAATGGCAGCAGCAGCCGGATGGCCTGCATCTTTCGCTGCCGGCGCAACCCGTGGGCGACTACGCTTACGTCTATCGCATCGAACTGGCGCAGTGATGATGAAAAAGCTTGCCTGTTTTCTTGTCGCGGCACTGGCCTGCGGCGTGGCTTGTGCGAAGCAGCCCACGGCGCTGTTCTATTTGATGGGCACGCAGAAATCCACCAACTCCTTCATCGCGAACATCGACAAGATCGGCCTGCTGGTGCCCACCTGGTACGGCGTCGACAACCAGGGGCTGGTCAGCGGCGGGCCGAACCGTTACGTGCTGGATCTGGCCAAGCAGCACCGGTTGCCAGTCGAGCCGATCATTTCCATGTCGGCAGGGCGCAAGGGGTTTCATGATCTGCTGCATGACGAAATCGCTAAGCAGCACATGATCGAATCGATGTTGCAGCAGGCGAACGAACATGGCTACGACGGTTATCAGTTCGATTTCGAAAGCATCTCGTGGACTGACCGCGACGCGTATACCTTGCTGGTGAAGCAAACCGCCGAGGCGCTGCACAAGCATGGGCTTAAGCTGTCGATTGCGGTGGTGCCAAACGGCCCCGGTCACGCGGGAGAAGGGCAGTTTTCCAAGTGGATGTGGCAATACTGGCGCGGCGCCTACGATCTGGCCGCGCTGGGCAAATACGCTGACCTGGTGTGCCTGATGACCTACGACCAGCACACGCGTTGGACAACGCCGGGCCCGGTGGACGCCATGCCGTGGATGCTCGATCAGCTGAAGTACGCATTGACGCTGGTGCCGAAGGAGAAGCTTTCGCTCGGCATCGCGTTATATGGCTATCGCTGGTACACCGGCAATCCTGTACGCGATGACGGCACCGAGGCATCCAACATCTCAGCGACCTACATCGATGCGGACGAGTCGTTTCCGCTTGCTAAGGAACAGAAGGCTGTAGTGCAGTGGGATCCGGTGGAGCATGAATCCTGGTACTACTTCTACCGCGATGGCATGCGCGAATGGGTGTTCATGCCCGATGCGCACAGTTTCCGCGATCGCTATGCGCTGGTGAAGCAATACGATCTTGAGGGTTTCTGCGCTTGGGTGTTGGGTGCGGAAGATCCGAAGGTGTGGGATGAGTTGCCGGTGGTGGAGCGGTAAGCCACCGAGGCGTTTATATTCAACGCAAGGTCCGAGCTTGCCTCACCGTCATTCCGGCGAAGGCCGGAATCCAGTTCAAATATGCGTCCGAAGGACACACAAGCGATTTTGAGTGCTTCGCACAACGTATTGAAACTGGATTCCGGCCTTCGCCGGAATGACGGTAAGGCTAAGTTGAACCTCATGACAAGAGGGCAAGGGAGTAGGTCTTCAATCATGCGCATAAACTTTCCATGCCTTGTGTTGTGCAGTGTCCTGCTCGCATCAGCTAGCGCAACATTTGCGCAAGACACAACACCAAACACCAAAGCCGCCACTCTCGTCTCACAAATGACCCTGGCCGAAAAGGTCACCCAGGTCCAAAGCGGCGCACCAGCCATCCCACGCCTCGGCATTGCCACCTATGATTGGTGGAGCGAAGGCCTGCATGGCATCGCCCGTAACGGTTACGCCACCGTCTTCCCACAAGCCATCGGCTTGGCCGCAAGCTGGGATACGGCGCTGCTCGAGCAGGTCGGCACCACCGTATCTACCGAAGCGCGCGCGAAGTTCAACGCGATCGGTGCCGGCCGTGATCACGTGCGTTATCAGGGCCTCACCATCTGGTCGCCCAACATCAATATCTTTCGCGATCCGCGTTGGGGCAGGGGACAGGAAACCTACGGCGAAGATCCCTATCTTACCGGCCAGCTTGCGGTGAATTTCATTCACGGTATCCAGGGCGACGATCCGGCCCATCCGCGCGCCATCGCCACACCTAAGCATTTCGTCGTGCACAGCGGCCCGGAAGCTGGACGGCATGGTTTCGATGTGGACGTTTCGCCGCATGATCTGGAAGCCACCTACCTGCCTGCATTCCGAGCGGCGGTGACCCAGGGTTATGCCGATTCGGTGATGTGCGCGTACAACGCCATACACGGCACGCCAGTGTGTGCGGATGGCGATCTGCTGACGACGCGATTGCGTCATGACTGGGGCTTCAAGGGCTTTGTCGTGTCGGACTGCGATGCGATCGACGACATGACCAAGTTCCACTACTTCAAACCGGATAATGTGCAGTCATCCGCGGCATCCATCCAGGCGGGCACCGATCTGGATTGCGGCTCCGCCTATGCCGACCTGCTTGAAGCAGTGCAGAAGGGTTACGTAAAGGAATCGACGCTCGATACCGCGCTCACACGTCTGTTCGCGACCCGCTATCGCCTGGGCGAGTGGGGTGGTGGCGAGAATCCCTATGCATCCATCGGCATGGATCAGGTGGACAGCGCCGCGCATCGGAAGCTTGCTCTGCAAGCCGCGTTGGAATCAGTAGTGCTGCTGAAGAACGAGCATAGTGTTCTGCCGCTGCGTGCCGGCACGCGCGTGGCCGTGATCGGCCCGAATGCCGATACGCTGGAAACGCTGGAAGCCAACTACCATGGCACCGCCCGCGCACCTTTCACACCCCTCGAAGGGCTGCGCGAACGCTTTGGTGCAGAACGCGTGCGCTATGCGCAAGGTGCACCCATTGCCGAAGGCGTGCCGATTCCGGTTCCGGAAACAGCGCTGCGCAGTGCTAAGAACGGAAGCGCCGGTCTCACCGGCGAGTATTTCGACAATGTCGAATTTAACGGCAAACCTGTTTCGACGCGCACAGATCGCGTGATCGATTTCGATTGGGATCATGTCGCACCGGCTGATGGTCTACACGCCGACCGTTATGCCGTGCGCTGGACCGGTGAATGGCTACCGCCGGCGCCGGGCGATTACACGCTGGTCGTGCACGTGGATCGTTGCTTTGATTGCAACAAACAGCACGATCCGGTGCGTTTGTACGTGGATGGCCGGAACGTGCTCGACGATAGCGGTGACGATGCGCACATGCAGGCCGTGCTGCATGTGACCGACACTCATTCGCATGCCATTCGGCTTGAATATGTGCACAGCGGCCAAGATCAGGGCGTACGTTTGCAGTGGCTGGCACCGGCCGGTGCGCAACTGGCTGAAGCGGCCACCGTCGTACACGATGCCGATGCGATTGTGGCCTTCGTCGGCCTGTCGTCGGACGTAGAAGGCGAGGAGCTGAAGATCGACGTGCCCGGCTTCAACGGCGGTGATCGCACCGACATCGGCTTGCCACAACCACAGCAGGCGCTGCTCGAACGTGCGGCCGCCAGCGGCAAGCCGCTGGTGGTGGTGTTGATGTCCGGCAGTGCTGTCGCGCTGAACTGGGCGAAAGCCCATGCCGATGCGATAGTGGCGGCGTGGTATCCAGGACAGGAGGGCGGTCGCGCCATCGCGCAAGTACTGGCCGGCGACTACAACCCTGGCGGCCGTCTACCGGTGACGTTCTATCGTTCCACGCGGGATCTGCCGCCGTTCGTCAGTTATGCGATGCAAGGGCGCACGTATCGCTATTTCGAAGGCACGCCGCTTTATCCGTTCGGCTACGGCTTGAGCTATACGCATTTTGCGTATGCAGAGCCGAAGTTGTCAGCATCGAAGCTGGGAGCAGGCGCGAAGCTCACGGTGAGTGCCGTCGTCCGCAACGACGGCGACCGCGATGGCGACGAAGTCGTGCAGGTGTATCTGGATGCGCTGGATGATGCGCTCGCATCTCGCCACGCGCTGGTGGCATTCCAGCGTGTGCATTTGGCTGCGAAGGAAAGTCGTCGCGTAAGTTTCGAGCTCGATTCAAGGCAATTGAGTAGCGTTGATGCCGCAGGTTTGCGTGCGGTGCAGGCGGGACACTTTCGCGTGTTCGTTGGCGGCGGCCAACCTGGCTACACAGAGGGCGTAACGACGGTATTCACCATCAACGGTCACCAGGCATTGCCGCGATGAAGATGAAGCCGTTCTTAGCGGCGTGTTTGCTCGGGACGATACTGCTGTCGAGCGCAACGATCCACGCAAACACACTCATCACCATCGAAGGCACGCATTTCATCCGCGCCGGCAAGCCACATCAAATCCTCTCCGGTTCGATGGATTTTCAGCGCATTCCACGCGCGTACTGGCGCGATCGCCTGCGCAAAGCGCGCGCGATGGGACTGAACACGATCACCACTTACGTGTACTGGAACCTGGTCGAACCGCAACCGGGGCAGTTCGATTTCGACGGCAACAACGACGTAGCTGCTTTCGTGCGTGAAGCGCAACAGGAAGGGCTGGACGTGATCCTGCGGCCTGGGCCGTATGTCTGTGCCGAATGGGAAGCCGGCGGTTTCCCGGCCTGGTTATTCACCGATCCGCATCTGCACGTGCGCACGCAGGATCCGAAATACCTGAAGGCGGTGGAGCGCTATTTTCAGCGGTTGGGCAAGGAGCTGGCTCCGCTGATGGCTTCACACGGCGGACCGATGGTCGCTGTGCAGGTGGAAAACGAATACGGCTCCTACAGCGATGACCGTACGTACATGGAAGATATCCACCAGGCGCTGATTCGCGCCGGCTTTGGCACCGACCTCATGTTTACCTCCGACGGCGCGGAGGAGCTGCGCAACGACGCCTTGCCCGGCGTGCTCGCCGTGGTCAACTTCGGTACGGGCGAAGCGAAGAGCGCTTTTACGAAGCTCAAGGCATTCCGTCCCGACCAGCCAGCGATGGCTGGCGAATACTGGGCGGGCTGGTTCGATCATTGGGGTGAACCGCACGCGCAAACCGATGCCAACGTGCAGGCCAAAGAGCTTGCATGGATGCTGAGCCAGGGGTACTCGTTCAACCTTTACATGTTCGAAGGCGGCACTACCTTCGGCTTCATGAACGGCGCCAACTTCCAGGGCAATCCTACCGATCATTACGCGCCGCAGACCACCAGCTACGACTACGACGCGCCGCTGGACGAAGCGGGCAGGCCCAAGCCGAAGTTTGCGAAGTTTCGAGACGTCATCACAAAGGCCACCAGCATCACGCCGCCATCATTGCCTGCGTCCACGCCGTTCATGGACATTCCCGAATTCGCGCTTACCGAATCGGCATCGCTATGGGACAACTTGCCGGAACCCGTTTCGGTAGAGCAACCGCAGCCGATGGAGCAGTTCGGCCAGGCGTACGGCTACATTCTTTATCGCACTCAAATCAGTGGCTCGATTACGGGGCAGCTGTACCTGGGCGAAGTGCGCGATTACGCCTCGGTGTATGTGGATCGCAAGCTGATCGGCACGGTGGATCGCAGGCTCAAGCAGGTGAGCTTGCCTGTCACCATCGAAGCGGGCACGCATACATTGGATGTGCTGGTGGAAAACACTGGCCGCATCAATTACGGACCGCGTCTTGCGGATGGTCGCGCAGGGCTTGTCGATCCTGTGTTGATGGACGGTAAGCCATTGCATAGCTGGCAGGTGTATCCGCTGCCGATGTCGTCGCCGGATACGATTCGCGGCTGGACCACGCAAGCGGTCGCCGGGCCGGCGTTTCATCGTGGTCACTTCAAGATGACGGCGCCGGCGGATACGTTTTTGGATGTGAGCGCATTCGGCAAGGGCTTCATGTGGGTCAATGGCCACAACCTTGGACGCATCTGGGATATCGGTCCACAGCGCTCGCTGTATCTACCTGCGCCGTGGATGGAGCAGGGCGATAACACGGTGGTGGTGTTTGATCTGCAGGCGCAGCAGCAGCCGGTGCTGCGTGGAACGACGCAGCAGGTTTGGTACAAGCTGGACGTAAAGACGTCCAAATGATAGCCATGGGTGCACAGCAACACAGGTGCGTCACAAGCACCCCTCTCCCGAGCGGAGAGGGGCTTACTTGGTATGCAGCCCTGCTGCTGCTCGCCGCACCCATAACAGCCATGGCAAACAACCCCATCGTCCTGCGTGAATTCATCGCAGCGTCGCCTCCGACGAAGCAAAGCCACGCCTCGACCATCGTCGAAACCCCAACAGGCTTGGTCACTGCGTGGTTCGGCGGCAAGCAGGAGCGTGATCCCAGCGTGGGCATCTGGCTGTCGCGCCAGGTGCAAGGCCATTGGAGCAAACCGGTCGAAGTGGCCAATGGCGGGCAGGTGGACGGGCATCGCGAACCGACATGGAATCCTGTGCTGTTTCTTCCACGCCACGGACCGCTGATGTTGTTCTACAAGGTCGGGCCCGATCCGCAGCATTGGCGCGGCATGCTCAAGACGTCGGACGACAACGGTGTGCATTGGTCCGCCGAGCGCGTCTTGCCAGTGGGCATCCTCGGGCCCATTAAGGACAAGCCGGTGCAACTTGCGGACGGAAACATCGTCAGCCCATCAAGCACGGAACTGGGACGCTGGACGATCCACTTTGAACTTTCCACCGACAGCGGCGCTACCTGGCGGAGCAGTCAGCCTGTTCCCAACCCAGATACCATCGAAGCCATTCAGCCAAGCCTGCTGCCGTGGCCCAATGGGAAGCTGCAGGCGATTGGCCGCACCAAGCAGGATCGCCTGTTCTCCACCTGGTCCACTGACGGTGGGCAGACGTGGTCGGCGCTGAAGCTGCTGGACGTGCCCAACCCCAATTCCGGCATCGATGCCACCATCCTGACCGACGGCCGCGCTTGCCTGGTCTACAACCCGACCACGCATGGCAAGGATTGGTGGAATGGCCGCAATACCCTCGCCATAGCCATCTCGAGCGACGGCGAGCATTGGAAACAGGTACTTACGCTGGAACGCGGCCTTGGCGTGGAGTTCTCCTATCCGGCCGTTATCCAGACCAAGGACGGCAAATTGCACGTTACGTATACGTGGAAACGATTACGCATCGCGCATGTCGTAATCGACCCATTGGGTCTCTAAAGACAGATCCATTCCCTCCAACGACATAAATATGTTGTAGAGGGACACATACTGTTGCGTCGCGACTTGCCACGATCTAAACCCACCATATAAGCTCTTTACAAAAGTACAGATGAAATGGATATTCGTATATGAATGGGGCAGAAATCAGCACGCTGCCGTGCCGGAGGGGTTATGAGGGGTTCGATCCATTTGCGTACTAGGATGGCCATGACTCGACCGGTTTTCCGTGCGGGGTTCCAACGTGCGTGACGATGTTGGCTATCAGCGCTACGGCAACCCGCGTAATGCATCCACGTCGGACGCATTTCCTGGCGACGTTGCGCGCAACGACACGACAACATCCGTGACGCCTTTTCCCAGCACGCAAGACGTTTTCCTGGCAGCAGATGTCGGCGGTACGCATGCACGTATCGGCCTCATTGCATTCCAGCCCTCGCGCGGCGTTCCGACCACGCTAGCTTATCGCGTTTACAAATGCGCGGATTTCGCCAGCTTCGACGCCATCGTACATGCGTTCTGTGAGGAGTTCTCGGTCAAGCCTCAGCGTCTTGCGCTGGCTTGCGCGGGTTTCCTGCACGAAGGCGAGGTGATCAACAATAATCTGCGTTGGCCCATCATTCCGGCTGCGCTGGAAAAAACGCTCGCGTTGAGCGAAGTGAAAGTACTCAATGATTTTGAGGCGTTGGCTTATGGCACCGCCTATCTGGATCATGCCGGCGCCATCACGCTGCATGATCCACGCCGCAACAAGAGTGCCGAAGAAGGTCCGGTAGTGGTGGTCGGCCCAGGCACAGGATTAGGTGTAGCGGTGCGTCTGCCAGGTACGCCACCGCAAGTGCTAGCTACCGAAGCGGGACATATCCAACTGGCGGCGCGCGTCGGCCGCGAGCAGGCGGTACTCAGCGAGTTGGTTGCGCCGGACACGCATATTCCTTACGACTCGGTGCTGTCCGGCCCCGGCTTGCTGCGCCTGTATCAGGCTGTTTGCCATCTCGATGGCGTGCCGGCTGAACTGCACGAGCCAGCAGCAATCACCACAGCGGCGTGCGAAGACACGAATGCGCAGGCCGTGGAAACCTTGCAACTGTTCTGCGGATGGCTCGGCTCTTTCGCCGGCGATCTGGCCATGCTCTACGGTGCTACAGGGGGCATCTACGTGGCCGGCGGCTTTCTGTCGCGTATGACTGATTTCATGGCCAGGAGCAGCTTCGTCAGCCGTTTCCTGGACAAGGGCGTGATGCGTCCGTTTCAGCAGACCGTGCCCGTGCACGTGGTTGATCACGCGCAGCTTGGCGTGGTCGGTGCCGCGAGCTGGCTGATGAATCACGCCCCGCAAACTTTGCAGGATTGACGGGAGCGCCTGCTTGCAGGCACCCGCTTGGCGCATCGGCAGGAAGACGATGTTGTGAAAACTCAACCGGAGGAACGTGCAGATCTTCCACATACCGATGCCGTTTGACCCATGAAGCTTCGGCTCGACCGGAGCGCTTACTTATAAACAAACCCACACATGCCAGCTTCGACTTGATTTTGAAATCAGGGGCGTCGAGGCGGCAAGCAACATCATTTTTTACCGGGAGGGGACAAAATGAACACCATTCACGTACGCCGCGGCGTACTGGCTAGTTCTTTGGCATTGGCACTTTTTGCGCCGTATGCCGTCGCGCAGACGTCGACGACGTCGGGTAGCGATCAGCAGCAGAGCACGTCTTCCAACAATCAGCCGCAGAACGGCCCGAATGCGAAAGAGTTGAAAGCAGTCATCGTTACCGGCTCGATGATCCCGCGCGTGGAGGTCGAAGGGCCGGCTCCGGTGTTCTCCGTCACCGGCCAGCAGATCAAGGACCAGGGTTTCACCACGCTGTGGGAATACCTCGATTCGCTGCCGCAGGTGGGTCAGCAGAGCCAGGACCCGGCCTCTTGGGGTTCCAGCTCGGTCAATGCGCGTTCGGTCAACCTGCGCGGCATCGGCCCTGGCTTCAGCCTGCTGATGATCGACGGCCATCGCATCGTGGATTACCCGCAGCCGTTGAGCAAGCAGAGCAACTTCCAGAACTACAACAACATCCCCACCGGCATGATCGACCATATCGAAGTGCTGGCGACCGGCGCCTCGTCGATCTATGGCTCGGACGCGGTGGCGGGTGTAATCAACGTGATCCTGAAGAAGAACTACCAGGGTGACGATCTGCAGGTTACGGGCGGCGGCGCCACTCGTGGCGGCCGCGCCTATGGCGACATCAACTTCTTCGGCGGCAAGTCCGGCGAAAACTGGCACGTCATCTATAACTTGGAGAAGTCCAACCGCACCGCGTTGTGGGGCTCGGATCGTCCGTATCAGGACTCGGTGGCCGATGCGGGCTACGGCTCATGGAGTCCGGCCTCTCGCATGTTTGGTTACCAGTACGACGCCAACAGCGCTGTTGCCCTCTCTGCGCAGAACGGTTCGGGCCAGTACATCACGCCGCCGGCGGGTGCCTGCGGGAAGTTCACGAACTCGCAGTTGAGTCACTCCTACAGCGTTACCACCAGCGGCACCCAGATCGCGGGCGTGACCGACAATGGTTACTACTGCTCGCAGCCCGCTCTGTTCCAGAACTGGGTGCTGACGCCCGGCAGCCGCAACAACAACGCCTTCGTGGCTGGCGAGTACGACTTCTCGAACGGCCTGCAGCTCTACGGCTCGGCGGCTTTGTATGACACGGTGGGCATTTCCAACACCCAGTTGCCGGTTGTTGTCACCGGCCAGTTCTACGACCAGAGCACGGGGCAGGTCATCAACCAGGCGCTCCGTCAGTTGACCGCGCAGGAAATGGGCACGGCTGCCAATACCCATGACCGCGAGCAGAACTGGAACCTGCAGGCCGGCCTGCGCGGCACCATGTTCGACAGCATGTTCAACTGGGATTTGAACCTCAATAGTCAGAAGTACATCGTGCGCGAGGACTACACGGCCATCGACAACAACGCGATGAACAACTTCTTCCTCGGCAAGCAGTTGGGTACCACCGCCGCCGGCTTGCCCATTTACGGCATGAACTGGCAGCAGTGGTGGAGCCCGATCACGCCGCAGCAATACAGCACGTTCGCGGTCAGTGGCACGAACACCTCGTCGTCGTGGCTGGACCAGGTGCAGTTCCGCGTCAATGGCGATTTGTTCAAGTTTCCGTGGGTGAGCAACGACTCCGTGGGTTGGGCGGCGGTGCTAGAAGCCGCACACAACGGCTTCCTGCTCTCGCCCGATCCGCGCTCTACCTTTTCCAACTCGGGTAATTTCCAGAATCCATTCGGGGCCTATCTCACCGGCGGCGGCACCCGCCAGCGCTATTCGTTTGGCGATGAGTTCCGTGTGCCGTTGTTGGATCAGGTGACCTGGACCATCTCGGGTCGTCTGGACAAGTACCACGATGCCAGCCGCGCCGATGTGGCCCGCACCTGGGCCACGGGCCTCGAATACCGTCCGTATGACGGTCTGCTGCTGCGCGGCAGCTACGGTACCAACTTCAAGGCGCCGGATATGCAGGCCATCTACCTGACCGGCTCCTCCTCGCCGGTGGGTGATTACGTCGATCCCTTGCAGTGCATCAACGCTATCAAGGGTGGCCAGGCCAACAGCACATGGTGCAACCTGACGCAGCGTCCCGTCTCGCAGTACTACACGTTGAACACGAATGGCAGCCGCTTGTTGCAGCCGCAGACCGGCCACTCCTGGACCTATGGTTTCGTGTGGCAGGTTCCGGGCGTGCAGGGCCTGTCGTTCTCTGCCGACTACTGGCATCTGGGCGTGGACAACTCCATCGAGTACCTCGGCGCAGACACCGTGCTGGTCGACGAGGCCGGTTGTCTTACCGGCTACCAGGTAAACGGCACGTCAGCTTTGTCGCCGTATACGGCGCACGTGCCGGGTTCGGCGTATTGCAAGATGGTGACCCAGATGGTTACGCGCAATGCGGCTGGCCAGATCGTTACGGAGAACTCCGGCCCGATCAACGAGGCGTCGCTGTACGTGAGCGGTATCGACTCCACGCTGGACTACAAGCTGCACACCGACGATTACGGTGACTTCCGCGCCAGCATCAACTACACCGACAATCTCGAGTACAAGCAGCGCGTGCTGGCTTCCGACCAGTTGCAAAACACCCGCTATAACAACGTAGCGAGCAGGATCACGTGGATCGGCGACTGGCACAAGGGCGACTGGGACGTGTCGATTTCCGGTGTGCGCGACGGCGGCTTGCGTTCCCCGAACTACGGTAGTTGCAATACGCTGCCCAATGGCATCCAGCCGAGCATGATTACCGTGCAAAATGGCACGGAGTCGGTGGCTACCGGTATTTGCCAAGTGAACGTCAATGGCCAGGCTGTAACCGTTGCCGACACCGAGTACACGGGCCATACGCCGGTGTGGATTACCTGGAACACGTCGATCGGCTGGCAGATTAATCATATGACCAAGCTGAAGCTCACCGTGAACAATATCTTCGACAGGGTCTCTACGATCCCGTACTACGCTGGTGGCTTCGAGTTCGTCACCACGGGGCAGACCGGTAGTGAATACAATGGTCGCGAGATATTCCTCACGTTTGACTACAAGCTCGATTGACGTAAGCAAAACAAACGAGCCCGGCCAAAAGCCGGGCTCGTTTGCTTTGAGCGGTATGTTTGAATAGATGGAGTCTTGAGGATGTTGAAGTCGTTGCTTGCTAGCTGCCTTGGTGCCTCGGTCCTGATGACGAGCGTCTGTGCGTCCGCCGAGATCTCGATCATCCCGGAACCGCAACATATAGAAGCTGGCCAGGGGAGTTATCAACTGGATGCCAACACCGGTATCGACGCTCCGGACGAAGCACGCGCGCGCGAAATAGTCTCCTTTTTGCGCGATGCGGTTCGCGATCAGACGGGCATCCGGTTATCCGAAAGCAAGCATGCACATGGCATCGTGTTGGCGATTGATCCCACCGTTAAAGGTGATGAGGCGTATCGGCTTTCTGTCACGTCACGGGGTGTCATCATCCAGGCGTCGACCGATAAGGGTCTGTTTTGGGGTGTGCAAACCCTGCGTCAGCTGCTGCCGCCTGAACACGGCGAGTTGGCTGCCATTCCTGCGGTGCAGATCAAGGATGCCCCGGCCTTCGCCTACCGTGGTTTCATGCTCGATGTGGGACGGCACTTCTACCCCGTCTCCTTCATCAAGAAGCAGCTCGATCTGCTGAGTTATTACAAGATCAATACCTTTCACTGGCACCTGACGGAAGACCAGGGCTGGCGCCTCCAGATCAATCGCTACCCCAAGCTCACCGAAATCGGCGCCTGGCGTACCGAGGCGGACGGTAGTCGTTACGGTGGCTACTACACGCAACGCGAAGCCCGCGAGATTGTGAACTACGCGCGGGCGCGCAACATTACGGTCATACCCGAGATCGAGATGCCTGGTCATAGCGTGGCGGCGCTGGCCTCGTATCCGGAATATTCCTGCACGCAGCAACCGCTGACCGTGCCCACCACCTGGGGCGTGTTCAAGGACATCGATTGCGTGGGTAATCCCAACACTTTCATCTTTCTTCAGCACGTGCTGGACGAAGTGATGACCTTGTTCCCCTCGCAATATGTGCACATCGGTGGCGACGAAACCCCCAAAGATCGCTGGAAGTCCTGCGATTCCTGCCAGGCGCTGATACACGAGCAGGGGCTGAAGGACGAGGAAGGTCTGCAGAGCTACTTCATCAAGCACATGCAGAGCTACCTCGCCGGCAAAAACAAAACCTTGATCGGTTGGGATGAAATACTCGAGGGTGGGGCGGACAAGAACGCCATCATCGAAATCTGGCGCGGCGACGACGAAGCGCGCAAGGCGTTGGTCAACGGCAACCGCATCATCGTGGCCGGGCCGTTCTATCTGGATGCACCGCTGGACGTCCTGACAGTGAAGGGCATCTATCTCACCAACATCGCCGGCCGTACATCGGCCAGCACGCAAGGAGATGACTCGATCTTTGCCGAGCACCGCGCGCAGATCCTGGGTGGCGAAGCGCCGCTGTGGAGCGAACGCGCAAACCCCTATAACGCCGAATCCAAAATCTATCCGCGCCTGATCGCGTTCGCAGAAAATCTATGGACCGACAATCATGACGATGCTGCCTATGCAGATTTCGAACAACGCCTGCAGGCACATTATCGCTGGCTGGATGCGCAGAAAGTGGCGTATGGGCCGGAAGACAAGCTAGTGGTGGGGTATTCCGTTACGTTCGACGATCAGCACGATGCCTGGCAGTTGCACGCCAAGCGCGGCTTTGACGATCTTGAAAACCACTACACCACTGACGGCAGCGATCCCACGGCGCAGTCGCCATCGTTCGATGACGTCGTCAGCATTCAACATGCTGGCACGGTGAAGGTCTCGCCTTTCCGCAAAGGCTTGCGTTACGACAATGCCACCAGCTTTACGCTGGTCGACAATCTGGCATCAGGCGGTTCCATCACATTCGCGCAGCCGGCGGCGCCGGAATATGCGCCTGGAGGCGTGTTGATCGACGGCGTGATAGGCGGTAATGATTTTCACGACGGCCGCTGGGTGGGCTGGCATGACGCCGATCTGGAAGCGACGATCGACCTGCAGAAAGATGTGGCCTTCCACACCATCGACGTGGGTTTTCTGTTCGAGCCGAATTCACGCGTTCTGCTTCCCGAGCAAGTGACGTATGAAGCATCGAGCGATGGACAGCATTGGACCTCGCTCTACAGCAATACCTTGAATATCGACCTGGCATCGCCTGCACGAAAGCTATCCCTGCGCTTTCATTCAGAGCAACCCGTCACCGCGCGCTATATCCGTATCAAGGCGACGCAGCGCAAGAGCTTGCCGGCGAGCTTTCCCGACGGTGCCAAGGACATCTGGCTGTTTGCCGATGAAGTGTTGGTTCAGTAGTTGCGGAGAGTGCGCGCGATGATCGGGCCCTCGCCCCAACCCCTCTCCCGGAAGGAGAGGGGCCGCTGCAGCCAGCTGTCTTAGTAATCGTACGTCGCCGTCAACCGCACATATCGCGGCAACTGCCGCACCACCGCCGATCCATACAGCGGATCAGGCGTACCGGGCGAGATCTGGAAGTACGGATACGCATTCAAGATCGTCTGCGAATTGAACAGGTTGAACACATTCAGCGATAACGCGAGCTTGCCCGCTGACACCGGCGGCAGATAACTGATGCCCACGTCCACCTGCTTGTGCCAGGGCAGCCGATAGGTGCCGGGTGGCGAGGGCTGGCCGCCGCACCAGTGGTAGAAGCTGCCGTAGCCGTCCGGATCGGTTTGATTCGGGCCGTAGTAGCCAAGGCAATTGCGCGGATTGCCGGAGACCAGTTGCACCGTGCCCGACACCAGCCACTGCGGCGTGATCTGGTAATAGCCGAACAGCTTGAACTGGTGCGTGTGATCGTTGCTTTGCGCGCCGTTGCTACTGGACATCAGCTCCGGAAAATCCCAGTCGATACTGGTCGACGCAGCCGTCTGCTGAATGTCCGAGCGCAGCTGTCCTTCCGTATCGCCATAGCTGCGTGAGAACACGTAATCGACCTTGCCATACCACTTGCCGTCGAACGGATGTTCCAGGAAGGTTTCCAGCGCATAGTACTTGCGCTTCATCTGCGGAAAGTTCATCTCTGCATTGGTCAGCGGTACGCTGCGGTAATTGCCACTGGCGTCGATCACCGTGAAGATGTTTTCGCGGCCCGGATTGATCAGATAGCAGCTGTTGGTCGCATTGACGGTGTAGCCAAGCTGCGCGGCCTTGTTCTCGATCGCTTGCACGTCGCAGTAGTCGTCAATCACGTTGCGCAAAATACGCCGCGTCAGCTTGGCGCCGTACACCCATTGATTGTCGATTGCTTTGGTGAAGCCCAGAATGAACTCGTCCTGGTATTCAGATTTCAGATTCTGCGCCGTCACCGTTCTCGGATCCGGCAGTACGCCATAGGTGTTGTTGGGTGATACCGCATTGGAGAACGCGGTCAGCCCGGTCGGCGTACCGTCCGCGGCGATGCCGCCATAGGTGTAATACTGCTGGGTGGACACATAGGCGCCGGCCGCGTTCAAGGCCGGGTTGAGCGGCATACCGAGGTAATAGCGCCCCACGTTACCGTAGACCTTCAGGCTAGCATCGCCGAACACGTCCCAGCTGAAGCCGAGCCGCGGTGCCCATTGCGGCTTGGTCTGGCGGATGTAAGGTTGCGCATCGGCGTTGTAGTCGACGAACTGGTCGTTGCGTAGACCCAGCGACAGCAGCCAGCGATCGCTGACCTGCCACTTGTCTTCGATGTATTGCGCGCGCTGCGCGGAGCGCACGCTGGCGATCGAGCTATTGATGTACTTGATGGCGTAATAGCCCGCTGCACCATTGGGATAGTTCGCCGGTGCACCGACACCGAGGTTGGGAATCAGCGCAACGGTCGGCGTGGTGGTGTATTCGTAATCCCAGTAATAACCCGGGCCGGAGGTCTGGCTGCCCTGGTCGATCGCGCGTGCATTCTGATTGTCGATGCCTAGCGAGAGCGTGTGTTGACCGAGCTGATAGGTGAGGTCGATGCGCAGGTTGTCGCTTTCATTGTGCCGATTCGGGCTGTAAAGCGAGCGCGTCACCTGGCTGTTGCCGATCGGCGAGCCGCCGTTCAAGGCCGGGTTCTGGTTCTGGATATCGGCAAGATAGGTCAGACTGCTGTTGTAATTGCCGGGCACATCGTAGTTGTCCAGCTTCATCTTGCCGTAGGTGGCGGTCAGGGTGAGGCTGTCGGTAATGTAGCTGGTGAACTTGGCGGTGTAGAGATCACCACCGGTCTTGGTACTGTCTGCGTCGTTGATGAACTGGCCGCGCTGCAGTGTGGTGTAGTCGTAGCTGTAGATCGAACCTTGGGTGTTCTCGCGGTTCGATGCGCCGGTAATTTCAAGAATATTGCTGTCGGTGATGTTCCAATCCAGCTTGCCGTACCACTTGGGCGAGGTGTAGTGGTAGCGCACGTACGGCTGCGCGTTGGAAACCTCGTTGACCGTGGTGCCGTTCTGCGTGGAAGCCTCGGCGGCAAGGAAGAGGAACAGCTTGTCCTTGATCAGTGGGCCGCCGATGTACGCATCGTAGGTCCGGGTCCATTGCTGGTTCTTGCTCTTGGGATCGTAGAGATTGCCCGCCACCGGCGACGTCGGTAGGCCGTTGGTGTAATAGGTGTTCGTTCCGTTAGCGCGCGCGAAATCCGGCTCCCACAACACCTGGCCGCCGAAGTGCCATTCGTTGGTACCACGCTTGCCCACCATGTTGATCACGCCGCCATCCGAGCGCCCGTACTGCGCGCTGTAACCGCCGGTATAGATTTCCTCCTGCTCGATAGCGCCGTAGGGCAGGGTAAGACCGCCCAGCCCGCGCTGCGTTTCGGTGACGTTGAAGCCGTTGATGTAATACGCGTTCTCGCTGGCGGCCGAGCCGCCGAAACTCACCAGCGATTGACCGGTAGGTCCGGTGTAGCCGCCGCTGTTGTTCACCACGCCCGGTGCGAGTTGCGCGATGGCCTCGGCCGAACGCAGCAGCGGTAGCTGCGCCAATTCCTTGGACGTAATCACCGTGCGCGAGTCCACACTAGTCACGTCGATGGGTGGCACGGCATTGGCCGTTACCTTGACCGCTCCTAGATTCTTGGCCGCCGCTTCGCTGAAGGAAATCTCAGTGCCGGTGCCCACACGCAAGTTTACGTTGTCGCGCGAATCAACCACTGCGCCGTTGCGCAACAGGGACACCGTATAGACGCCCAGTGGCAACTCCGGCGCGACATAGCGCCCGCGGTTGTCGACTGGAACTGTGCGCGAGATGCCGGTGGTGCTTTTGATCTGCACGGTTTCCCCGCCCGTCGCGGGCACCTGGCCGAAGATGCTGCCCGTGGTCGATTGCGCGAAGGCATGCGTGCTGGCCAGCGTCAAGCTTACGGCCACGGCAATGGCCAACTTTCGGGATGAAAAAGTATGTGTGTTTTTCAAAATAGGGGTTCTCTGTAGCGCATCGCAGACAAGCGACATTCCTAGTGCACGCGGGGTGGGGATTCCCGCAGGCGGCTTTTCTGGATGAAGGTGAATCGGCCATGGCGAGTTCTCGTCTCGCCTGCTTTCGCGTCCCCTGATGCGTCATCGCACCGACGGAAAGCTGCCTATATAGATACGTTGCTGCGTTGCAAAAAGAAATGTTCCGACGATGAAGGATGTGACTGTCGGTATGACGAGGAGTGATAAAGGCGGGGAGCGGGGAAGAGGGAACGGGGAACGCGCAAATCGCGCGAACGATGTGTTCCGTCGCGACTTCTTTGTTAGTGAGAGCGCTTGCATCGCACCTCAACATAAATTTTCTTCCCCGTTCCCCGTTCCCCGTTCCCCGTTCCCCGTTCCCCGTTCCCATTTTTTTCTTGCATTTATCGTAACGTTACGATAAACTCCGGCCGCCCAAAACGAAGGAGTTACGCCATGGTCGACCCTCGCGATCCGGGAACCATTGCCATGCTGCTTAAGCCCCGAAGGGGGCGTCCGTCCTCTGGCAACGCGAAATCCGCCGCCGAGCGCATGCGCGCATACCGCGCACGTCATGTAACGGTGAAGTGCGATGTGTTGCGTTCGGTGATTACGCAGTGCCAGGAAATTCAGCAGTTGCTGGAGAGCAATCAGGCGCTGCGCGATGAACTGGATGCGGCCTATGCCGAAATCGCGTGGCTTCGTTCAGGCCGATAGATAGACAAAAAAAGGGCGCCTGCTCCGGAGGCGCCCGCCGAGCAAAAATCTGAGAGGCTTGCGGTCAGAAACCAGCGCCGCTGCCGCCGCCGTTGGCCACTGCTGCACTGGTTACCAGGCTGGACAGCGGCACTAGCTGGCTGAGAAAGCGACTCCATTGGGTGATGGCTGCTGCGCCAACCCACACCACGTCGCCGGCGCGTACATGGAAATTGTCCGCTAGCACATAGGCTTCTGGAGAACGCGCGTTGAGGTGATAAACCGTCGCCGGGTTGTGGGCCAGATCTTTCACGCCACGGATCACGTATACCGATTTGCTGCTCGACGTAACCGGATTCAGTCCGCCGACGCGGCCCAGCGCTTGAGTGAGCGACATGTCATCCGTTCTGAACACCAGCGCCTGCGGGCGCAACACTTCACCCAGCACATAGACTTCCTTGGTGTCGTTGTACGTCAGGAGCAAGCGATCGCCGGGTTTCAAATAAATGCGCTGCTCCGCTGTCTTGCTGAGGGTGTTCAGGTCGAGATGGTAATCGCGGCCATCCCGCGACAGCACGAGGTCCGACATATCCGCGTGCGCAAGGTCGATGCCGGCCGTACCGATCGCTTGCGCAAGCGTCAGCGGAACCGTGGTGGCCTGTTGCGGGTCCGTTTTGCTAAACGCACCCTGAAGCGTGATGAGCTGGCTGCCATAACTTGTGACGGCCACGTCAACTTGCGGCTTGGGCACAAATTTGGTGAGCCGGCTGGTCAGCTCTTGGCGCAATTCGTCCACCGTCATGCCAGAGGCTTTGACGGTGCCAACATAGGGATAAAACAACGTTCCGTCTGAGCGCACCAGGCGGCTGTTCGCGCTGGTTTGCTGTTGTGCACCAGCCGGTGCAGTCAATTCGGGGTGATCCCATACGGTGATGTAAAGCATATCGCCGGGCCCGATGCGATACGCCTCGGGCTGATAGCTCAGCAATTCAGGGGGGATGGTCTTTTCCTCTGGTGCGGGCTGGCTCTGCAGCCATTCAGGCGTGATTTGCACCATCTGGACGTGATCCTTTTCCGGTCCACTCGAGGCCATGTGCTGTCCGGGAAGGGCGGCGCATCCTGAAAGAGCCAGGGTCGTTAAAACAGCTGCCAAAACCAACGATGCTTTCATGTGCACTCCACTATGTATTGATGTTGTGCCACTTGGCATGGAGCACTGGGCGGTCAAAGTGCGGGATATGGGTATCAATCGGAAATCTCTCGAATCGGCCACGTTTGTTTAATTAATTAAGCTCGCGACAGCGTCACCGTGCCGTAAATGAACTGTGGTCGAACTCGACTTTTTTTCGTCACGTGTGTGTACGGAATGTCTTGTGATGTCAAATATTTTGAAAAATCCATGCGCTTTTGACGAAAGCAGCGCTATAACTTCATTCGATTTTTAGATGATGTCACTCGAGCGCGCATGTGCGTGCAGCCATAGAAGGTAAACCCGTTGAAACGCATCATTGAAAAAGCAGGACTTATGAGGTTTTGCATTTACACATGCGGTGGGAGTGCTTCCATACGTGTTCAAACGCATCCTGATCGTCTGCGTAGGCAACATCTGCCGAAGTCCTACGGCGGAATTCCTGTTCCGCGAAAAGTTGCAACATCGCGGCATCCATATCAGCAGTGCGGGTCTTAAGGCACTGGTGGGCCGCCCTATGGATGACAACGCGATGCAAATTTTGAAAGAACGCGGTATCGATGCAGTCGAACATCGTGCGCGTCAGCTCGATCCGACGATGCTGCGCGAAGCCGATCTGGTGTTGACGATGGAACGCGATCATTTAACCGCCGTGTCGCGGGTTGCGCCGGAGGCCAGCGGAAAATTGTTTCTGCTCGACAAATGGCAGGACGCCAACGATGTCCCTGATCCTTATCGCCAGTCGCGAGAAGTGTTCGAACACGTCCACGTGATGATCGAGCGCGGCGTCGAGAGCTGGCTTCGCTATTTATGACTTACTTATGAATACTGATCCATCGAGGAGCGGCCTATGACCACCAAGCAGACCTTCGCGACACGCGACGAAGACATTGACTTGCGCGCATTGCTAGGAACGGTGCTCGACAATAAATGGCTGATTGCTTCAATTACCGTCGTGTTTCTGCTGATCAGCGTGCTGTACTCGATACTCGCCACGCCGGTCTATCAGGCCAGTGCGTCGGTACAGGTCGAACAGAAGGCGCCGACCTTGCCGGGCATGAGCGATCTCACGGAGACGCTAGGCATTTCCACCTCGCAGGCGATCACCGAAATTCAGTTGCTCACCTCGCGCAAAGTGCTCGGGCAGGCAGTCGAGAACCTCAAGCTGGATATCGAGAGCCAACCGAAGCACCTTCCGTTCATCGGTTCGTTCCTGGCGCGGCAGTTCATAGGCGAACATCCTGGCGAAATAGCTGCGCCGGTGTTCGGTCTGAGCCGTTATGACTGGGGCGGTTCGCAGTTGGATATCTTCCAGCTCGACGTGCCGGCTGACCTGCTCGACGAAAAGCTCTCGCTGATCGCCGGTGACCATGGTACCTATACGCTGCAGGATCCAGACGGCAACGTGCTCATCAACGGCCACCTTGGTCAGATGGTCACTTCAAACGGCGTCACCATGCAGGTACGCACGCTGCAGGCCAATCCGGGTACGCGCTTCCGCGTGGTCCGGCATTCGCACATGGATACCATCGCCGTGCTGCAGAAGAAGATCGATGCCGAAGAGCAGGGTAAGGATTCGGGCATCATCGCGCTCACCTACAACAACATCGACCCGATCCTGGCCACCAATCTGCTTGATCAGGTCACTAGCCTGTATGTGCGCCAGAACGTCGACCGCAGCGCGGCCGAAGCGGCGAATAGCCTGCAGTTCGTGCGTGAACAATTGCCGAAAGTGAAGCAGGAGCTGGAACGCGCCACGTCAGCGCTGAATACCTTCCAGCTCAAAGAGCATTCGGTCGATCTCACCATGCAGACACAGTCGCTGCTGGATCAGAACGTGTCGATCGATACCAACCTCGACCAGTTGCGCATGCAGATGGCCGAAGTGCAGCGGCATTACACACCGGAACATCCGGAATACCGCTCTATGCAACAGCAGATCAACCAACTGGAAGGAGAGAAGGGCGCACTGCAACACAAGATCGGTTTGCTGCCCAACACGCAGCAGGAGTTGCTGAAGCTGAATCGTGATGTCACGGTCACCAGCCAGACCTACACCAGCCTGCTCAACCAAGCGCAGCAACTGGATATCGCGCGCGCCGGTACCGTGGGCAGTGTGCGCATCATCGACCAATCGGCGGTGAATCTCGCCAAGCCGTGGTGGCCGCGTCCGATCTGGGTCATTCCGGGCGGTGCGGTGTTGGGCTTCCTGGTCGCGCTGGGATTCATTTTCCTGCGTCAGATGCTTACTCGCGGCGTGGAAGATCCGGTGGCGATCGAGCGGCTCGGCCTGCCGGTCTACGTATCCATTCCGCTTAGCGACACGCAACGCAAAGCGGCGACGCGACTGGGTCATCGCTCGGGCACTCATCAGCATCTGTTGGCCTTGAACGCACCGGCCGACATGGCGACAGAAGCGCTACGCAGCTTGCGTACCAGCTTGCACTTCGCACGGCTGGAGACGAAGAACAACGTGTTGATGATTTCTAGCGCCAGCCCCGGCGCGGGCAAGAGCTTCGTAGCCTCCAACCTCGCCGTGGTGATGGCGCAGGCCGGACAGCGTGTGCTGCTGATCGACGCGGACATGCGCAAGGGCCTGTTGCATCGCATGGTCGGAGGCCGGCCGGACAATGGCTTGTCAGAACTGATCGCAGGCCAGGCGCAAATCAGCGACGTCATACGCCCGATCAACGGCGTTGGCCAACTGATGTTCATTGCGCGCGGCAAGATTCCGCCGAATCCGTCGGAACTGCTGATGCACGCCAACTTCACCACGTTGCTCGAGACGCTGCGGCCGCGTTATGACCTGATCATCGTCGACACGCCGCCGGTTCTCGCGGTGACCGATGCAGCGGTGATTGGTCATCATGTCGGCACCAGCCTGCTAGTGGTGCGCTTCGGCATCAATCAGGTGCGTGAGATCGCTCTGGCCAAGCAACGCCTGGAGCAGAACGGCGTGGCGATCAAGGGCGCGATCTTCAACCTCGTGGAGAAGCGTGCGGCCGGCTACTACGCCTATGCGTATTACGCGTACGCGCCGACGACCAAGGTGTGATCGATGGTGGCCTCTTTCCTGTGTGGGAGAGGTCATGCGTGCCGCACCGTATCCCTCTCCCTTCCGGGGAGAGAGCAGGGTGAAAGGCAATCTTGCGAGGAACCATTCGTGGGTGATGTAAGTATTGCAGCGCGAGTTGCGCGCGGAATAGCCGGTTTTTCGCAAGATTGTCCCCTCACTCCAACCCTCTCCCTGGAGGGGAGAGGAAGAGGGCGTTGTCGCAGCCGTAACATGCAAACGCTTGCCTGGATGCCTGCCTTGTGAATTCCTCCGCTTCCGACCTCCCGCTCTTGAGCCGATTACCTCAAGGATGGCGCCGCGCACTCGGCGCCATCTCCGTGCTGTGGATAGCCACCGCACTCGGCGCGGTCCTGGCTTTCCTCACCCAAGCCTTACTGGCGCGCGAGCTAGGCCCGGCCGAGTACGGCCTGTTCGCTTCGTCGCTGGCCACCGTCACGATGGTGACGCCGCTCGCGGGCTTCGGTCTGCCGCAATACTGGCTGCAGGTGTACGGCGTGGAAGGCTGGCAAGGGAATCGCTGGCTGACGCCCTCGTTGCGCTTCATTGCGGGCAGCACCGTGTTGACATTGAGTCTGGTGATGGCGTGGTCGTTCATCGGTGCGCCATCGGACGCGCGGCCGATTCTTCTTCTGCTGCTGCCGATCGTGCTGGGTATCTTGGCGGCGAGTCTGATCAGCAGTCAGCTGCGCCTGGAAGAGCGGCACTACGCATTGGCGCTGTGGCAGTTGACGACGCCCGGCAGCCGCATGCTGGTGGCCGTGCTGCTGCTGCTCATACCATCGCTCGATGGGCGATTCGTGGCGATCGGCTTCAGCCTGATTTCGCTGGTGGTTGCCGCGCTCGCATTGCCGCGGCTGATGGCGATGATGCGCGGCGGCATACAGCTGCATGGCCACGGGCCGCAGCCGACTGCGCAGATGCTGGGACCATCACCCAGTGTGGCGCGCCTTTGGTCACAAGCCTGGGCGTATGGTTTGGAAGCGACGCTGTATCCGATTTTCTTTCAGATCAGCACAGTGTTGCTGAAGTATCTGAATGGCAACACGCAGGCAGGCATCTTCGGCATCGCACTCGGCGTGATGACGGCGATTTATCTCATTCCCTCGACGGTGTACCAGAAATTCCTGCTGTCGAAACTGCATCGCTGGGCGGTGCACGATACGGCCAAGTTCTGGAGGGTCTATCGCCACGGCGCCATCGCGATGTTGGCCTCTGGCGTATTCGTGGCGCTGGCGCTGGTCGTGGTAGCGCCTTGGCTGGTGCCGATTGTCTTCGGTGAGAAATACAAGCCGGTGGTGCGAGTGCTGACGGTGCTGGCAGTGTGTGTACCGGTGCGCTTTCTATCCACGGCCGTCAGTTCGGCCTTGCTCAATGAGCAGCACATGCGATATCGCGTGGTGGCGATGGGCTTGAGCGCGGTGATGGTCGTGGTGTTCAACGTCATGCTGATTCCCACGTATCACGAAATGGGTGCTGCGATCGCTACGGTTGCAGGTGAGGTGTCGCTGTTGCTCGCGATGTATGGGGGAATGCGCAGGTTTCATGCGCGCAGGATTTAATCTGAGTCGCGCATACATCGCAATGCTGACGTTTTCACCCCAGTCTACGCACTTCTAATCTCTCACCGCCGCCGCATCATTTAAAGGCTTGGCGATGCGTTGCAACACCCTCAACGCTTGGCATGGGTGCAGGCCTGAGGGGCCTCAATTTGCGGCGTATGAGGGACAGCACACCCACGGCGAGCGTAAACAGATACTCGGGCAGGCTGATGAAGCCCTCGCGCATAAGCCGGCGGCGCATGATGCGTCGGGCACGATGGACCGCCATGAAGTTATCGCTGAGTCCGTGCTCGCCCGGACCGCGCTGGTTCCAGATCGCCAAGACCTGATCGATCTTGGCGCAGCGGTGACCGGAAAACAGGATCTGTGACCACAGGAGGTAGTCCTCCGAATACCAGACCTGATGATCGAAGCGATACGGCAGGTCGCGGCGCAGCATCACCGAAGCAGTGGGAAAGGGGTTGTGAAACAGCAAACGGCCGCGTCCGATGATCTGCGTTCGTGGTGGCCCTTGCAACTCGGGAATAGGTGTCCCACGCGGACGCACAATCATCCGGTGCGCGATCAGCGCAATGGATGGGTCTGCTTTCAACGCTGCCATCTGGAGCTCAAGCTTGCGCGGCCCCCAAGTGTCGTCCGCATCGAGGAAGGCAATGTAAGGCTGTACGGCGCGCTCCCACCCGGCATTGCGCGCACGCGATGGACCACCGTTATCCGCTAGCGCGATCACCTTGATCCAGCCGTCCTCATGGGCAGCGGCGACCCGGTGCAGCGCTGCGAGCGTACCATCGCCGCTGCCGTCTTCCACCAGCAGGACCTCGGCAGGGAGCAATGTCTGTGCCTTGATCGAAGCGATCGCATCATCGATGGTCGCCGTACAGCGAAAGCAAGGAACCACCACGCTTACCGGAGCCTGTTGTGCAGCGAATACATCGTTGCCAGCCTCGCTGATTGCGGTGTTCGCCTCATCGTGCATGGAATGAAATCCTCGGGCCTGGCCGCTAGCATTCGTGAGTGCGGCTTCCCCTCTGCAAGTCGCATAGCGGCCACTATGGCGCTGGGCTCGCTCCCTAGCGCTCGTTCGAGCGCCGTCGTTTTTTTACGGCAGCGGCAGTGATAGTGGAATGAAAGAAGCGTCTACCGGACGTATTCAGGTGGTTTGGCTTACCTCAGTCGCGCGTAGATTGAACTGATAATTCCAGCTGTTTTGCCATTCTATTTGGTGGATTGTCATCCCAGCCTACGCACGATAAAGCAACGTCAAATCGCTTTGTCGCCACATAGAAAAAACCCTCTCCCGAAGGAGAGGGTTTTGACTTAATCACGATAAAAATTTCGACTATCTTTGCGGTGATATCGTATTGCCATACTGCGTGACATATCGTGCGGTGCTGGCGATCGAGATGTCGCGCGGCGACCAGCCCTCCGTGTAGATGGACACGCCATGATCATAGAACCAGGTGTCGCCGTTCCACTCGATCGTGTTGTTGGCAATGGTCACGTAGCTGGTGCTGGCCGAAATGCTCACACCGAACAGATAGTTCTCACTTAGGTCGCTGTTCGTGATTGACACATTGGTCGGGTCACCGGTGTACACGCCGAAACCCTTGTTGTTCTGGGCGGTCACTTTGTAGAGCGACAGGCCGTTCACGTTGTTGTGCACTTCGAGTCCGTTGCCGGCGTTGTTCGACAGAGTGGTGTTTTCCAGGCGTACCTGCGAGACATTGCCCTGCGTCTGCGGCTCGATGTCGACACCGGCCTGCGGATAGGTACCATTGGAGCCCGTGAAGCTGCTGTTGACGACGTACACTTTGTTGGACGGCGTAATCGTCAGGCCCTGGCGTCGATTGTTGGTCCCCGTGACGCCGTTCAGCGTTACGTAGTTCGAAGGCACCATTTTGCTGCCCCAACCGGAACCGCCGACCAATATGCCGTCTCCCCAGCTATCGGCGACAGAGACATTGTGCACATACACATTGCTCGAGCCTGAGATATTGATGCAATAGCCCCATTCGCCAGCGGAGCCGTGGTGCTTGCTGCGCTCACCAAAAATATGGCCGCCGACGATCTCGACGTTGTTGACCTTCCATGCTTTCACGACATTGTAGCGATCCGAGCTGTTCGGAATGGCCTTGAGATATGTGGAGCTGGACAACGACAGGCGCGTGTGTGAGCGCAAGCTGATGCCCGTGACTGCATTGATCATGTATGTGCCATCCGGCACCACGATCGTGCCGCCGCTGGAGGGCAGCGCATCGATGGCAGCCTGGATAGCGGCGGTGTCGTCCATCACGCCATTACCTGAGGCTCCGAAGTTGTGGACGTTGAGTACGGTGGAACCGATCGATTGAGGTGGCGTTGCATTCCACCATTCAGTTGCAGAAGCCGGCAGAGCTACTGCTGATAGCGCAAGAGAAGCGGCGATCGTCGACAACAGCTTGCGGCGAGATGTGAAGTTAAAATAACGTGGAGTGGATACGTTCAGGTATGTGAGGGAAATCCCCTGCATGCATTTCAGCACTGACTCACTTTTCACCTTTGAAAAAGCCTCTTTTTTGTCAACGGTGCGGGTAAGGTGAGTCATTCACACGTGAAAATGCAAATGTGAATTTGTGTCTTGATTCACATTCGTCAAAATTACGACTTGTGTACAACGTTTGCTGTATGCTTTCGCGTCGACGCGGAGTTTTTTTATCCATGCGAAAGGTAAATAGACGTATGGACGTCTATTCATAAAGGTTGAACGTATTGGATCGTGTCAAAGATGCGCTTGACGGAGGTAGTCAAGGCATGAATCGAACCGCACCGCTAGGGCCGTTCAAAGGATTCATAAGCTCTGTATACACGTCCAGTGTCCTCTGTATGACCAGGCGTTCGTCGAAATCCCGCAACGCTTTCTGGCGCGCATGATGGCCGAGCTGCAAGAGCAGTTCGCGATCGTCATCCAATCGGATAATACAATCGGCCAGTGCACGAGCATTGCGCGGTTCCACGCACAACCCATCGACCCCATCGTTCGTCACTACTTCGCGGCAACCGGGCATGTCGGTAGTGATGAGTGCAAGTCCGCACGCGGCACCTTCTATCAGTGATTTCGGCACACCTTCGCGGTAATAGCTTGGCAATGCCATGACATGAACCGTTTTGAGAAGACCGGGCATATCGTCGACGTGACCGAGCCAGCGCACAAGGCCGGCATCCGCCCATTGCTGCACCTGTTCCTGGTTGACCGAGTGCGGATTACCCGGGTCCGGTGTGCCGGCAAGAATGAACTCCACGTCGCGTCCCCACGCGCGCAGCAACGCTGAGGCATCGACGAATTCATGGATGCCTTTTTCGCGTAGCAACCGCGCAGCTAGCAACACGCGCAGACGTTCGTGCCGATTGGGAAAGCGTTTCGGCGGCTGAAAGCGCGACGTATTGACGCCGGAGCTTCGGATAACGCGGATCTTGTCCGGTGCGATTAGTCCCGTGTTCCCGAAAGCGCTGGCGTCGTCGGGATTTTGCAGCACAAGCAGGGAGCGCTCATTGTCGAGCGCCGTGTGCAGCAGCGCTTTGACCAACGGACGGAGTGTGCGCGCCTTGAGCGTGTCGCTGGTGAATACATAGCCCATGCCAGCCACCGCGTTCACGGTGGCTGGCACGCGTGCGAGGCGTGCGGCGATCGCTCCGTAGATCGCGCACTTCAACGTGAAGTTGTGCAGCAGGTCGGGTCGCTTATGCCGTAGCACGCGCGTCAGCTGATACAGGGTCACCGCTTCACGCAGGGGATTGAGACTGGCGCGATCCATCGACACCAGCGGTATCCAGCGACACCCATGTGCGGCAAAACGGTCGCCGAAATTACCGGGCGGCGAAATCATCACCACTTCGTGCCCATCGTTGCGTAATCGAAGCGCCGTCGACAGGCGAAAATTGTAGAGATACCAATCGGTGTTGGCGAAGAAGGCGAATTTCATGCAGTCATCCACAACGAGGGAAGGGCAGCTATGGCGTGGTGAGGAGCATGTTGTCCGACCACCAGATGCAGGGTGTCAGTGCGGAAGTGGTTTTTACGTAAACGTATTGTCCCTGACGGTCACGTTGCTGGCGGCTTCGCGGATGAGCAGTTCCGGCTCGACCGAGTGCTCCGCATCGCCCGGCGCGCTGATCCCGGCGTCGTGCCGCGTCCACCAGTCCCTGTCCGGATCGTCGCCTGGATTGAGCGGATAGCGGAAACCATTGCCGACCATGGTGTTGTGAGCAATGTGCACATAATTGCTGTGACCGGCGATGAGCGCGCCCACCAATCCATTGCGTGTGAACGTGTTATTGGAAAAGGTAAGCCCGGTGGGCTCCTTTTCATTCATGTCGTGTTCTTCATTGGTCAACACGCCATAGCCAAAGTTGTCGTTGAATACACAGTTGTCTACCGACAGACCGATCACATTGCCATGTACCTCCATGCCGCAGCCGCGATTGCGAGTCATGATGCAATGGCTAATGGTGATGTTTCGTGTAAAGCCTTGACGCTGCGGTTCGATGTCGATGCCCGCCTTCGGATTGGTGCCGTCGCTGCCGCTGAAGGTGGAATTCATGATCACGACGTTTTCCGCCGGTCCGATGGAAAGGCCCTGGCGACGATTGTTGGTGGATACCACGCGGTTGACCATCACGTTGACCGCCGGTACGGCTTGGCCATCCGCTCCAAGCGCGCCGATCCACATGCCGTCACCCCAACAGTTGCGGATATTTATGTCGCTGACCATGACATTGGTCGACGACTGGATGTTGATGCCGTATCCCTGTTCGCCGGTGGTGCCCTGGTGTCCGGTCCGTTCGCCCACGATAGTGCCACCCACGATACGCACGTTGTCGACTTCCCACACTTTGATTACCCAATAACGCCCGCTATCGGTGGGGATCGCGGCCAGCGTCGCGGCGGGATCCATCAAGAACAACATGTTCGAATGCAGAACGATCGCCTTGGTTACATCGATCCGGTAGTCGCCGCGCGGCACGATCACGGTGCCGCCGGTGAGCGGAACGTCATCCACGGCCGCCTGAAATGCAGCCGTATCATTCGTTTTGCCATCACCCTTGGCGCCCTTGTCGCGCACGTTGACGATAGGTGTGGCTACGTCGCCTCGGAAATGAATGCCTAGGCCGGAAATAGGAACAGGGGTAAGCAGAGGGTAGCTATTCATGACACGCGCTCCATTTGGCAGATGTGTTTGGTACGAAAGCCTTGCGTGCAACTTAGCGCTCTGAATCAGGGACGATCAGATGAAACGTGAACTTGGATGCGGAGCCGAAGTTCCGCCTTTTGCTTAAGGGCGATATGAATTCCTCCTTCCTCGAAGCCGAGCACATTCATGTCTCTATCGCGAGCTTTCTCTCTCGGAATGGCGCACGAACCATTCGTCCTTGATCATTGCGAAAAATTGCTGCCCGTTATCGAGACGTCACTGGTGCCGGGGTCCACCCGCAGCTCGCGCTTCTGCGCATCCGCATTGGGGGAGGCAAGCGCTGCGGCCACGCGCCGTGCATAGCGGGCGCTGTTGCCAGACAGCGTATTGCCGCTGGCTTTGACATGGCTTGTCTGGCCAGCAATCACCAGGCCGACCAGCCCGTTCCCGGTGAACACGTTGTTGAGGATGGTGAGCTGCGACGGACTGTCCACGGTCAGCAGGCCATAGCCCTGGTTGCCCTGGAACGTGCAGTTCTTGATCGTGACATTGCTGACGTTGTAGTGAATCTCCATGCCGGTGCCTTGATTGCCGCTGATGATGCAGTGATCGATGGTGATGTTGCGCGCGAGGCCCTGCGCTTGCGGTTCAATATCGATGCCTGACATCGGTTTGGTGCCATCGCTGCCGCTGAAGGTGGAGTTCATGATAACCACGCCATCCACCGGCCCGATGGAAAGCCCTTGCCGGCGATTGTGGGTGGAGATCACTCGATCGATGACCACGTCCCTGGATGGCACCGCGTTGAAATGTCCGATTCCACCGATCCAGATACCGTCGCCCCAGCATTCGGAGATGTGCATGTCCGAAACATGCACATGGTTCGATGCCTGGATGTTGAGCCCATAGCCCCATTCGCCGCCGCTGCCGGTATGGTTGCCGCGCTCGCCCACGATGCGTCCGCCCGTAATGCGCACGTTGTTCGCACTCCAGACCTTGATCACGTGCGAGCGTGGCGAGTTGTTGGGAATGGCGGTGAGCGTGGCATCCGGTGCCAACTGCAGCAGCATGTTGGAACGCAAGTTGACGGCGCGCATGGCGTCGATAATGTAATTGCCAGGTGGAACTGTCACGGTGCCGCCGCCCGGCAGAGCGTCGACCGCCGCCTGGAAGGCGGACGTATCGTCGTGCACGCCGTCGCCCTTGGCGCCCTTGTCGCGAACGTTGATCACCGTTCCGCCCGTACTCTGCCAAGCCCAAGCTGTGCGAGGAAATAGCGACGCCGACAAGGCGATGGGCGGCAAGATCAGCAATGAATGGCGCAGAAAATCGCGACGCGTGGCGGAAATGGAGTCGAAACGTTTTTTACTCATGACACGCGTTCCTCGGCGCGAGTGGTCGAATGGGACACGCTATGCATGCGGTTCAGCAGCCATGGCAACGTGACGGCGAGTAGGTAGAACTTGGAGGCGAAGTATTTGCTGTTCAGCCGGTCGCGATGCGCCTCCAGCCATTGCGGCGCTCCAGGCAACAAGCTGCGTGTCTGTTCGGCGAAGGCATACACCTGGTCGAAGCGCTGCTTGGCCAGACCACGCAGGTCGAAACGGAAGCAGCCCTTGGCCTTCACGTACGGCAGTTCCTGGAAGTGCTGGGCAATATACCGGCGCATCAGCACCTTGTTCACACCGCCCGGGCCAATCAGGCGGTCGTTCGGAACTTCATGGAAGATCCAGTCGCGCAGCCGTTCGTCGCAATAGGGAAGAGCCAGCGGCAGTGATGCCGCTTTCGACGTGTAAATGCCTTTGAGCACGTGCGCGGATTCGACGATGATCATCGAAATACGGCGTTCGGCTTCGGCCGAATCCACCTGGGCAATGTCGACGCGGTATGTCTCCAGTCGTTGCCGTGATTGAGCCGAAATATTCCAGCCGAATAAAGCATCCACGTCAGCGTCGCTGAAGCGCGAGCCGGGGAAGTAGCGCTCGAAGCGGTCCATCTGCAATGTGGCCAACACAAAGCAAAGCTTGAAGCTGCGGCTCACCAGTCGCGATTCGAGGATGCTCCGTGGCAGGCGCCATCCGCGCGCCAGCCATCCGAGTATGCGTTCCTTGGCGTGCAAGGGCGTGCCGAAATACTGATCGGCACCCACTGCATCGATGATGCCGTCGCCGCGGCGCACACCCACTTCCGTCACCATATCCGCGTAGGACACGGCGGCAAAATCTGACGTGAGCAACGGCATGCGCGGCAATAGCGCGATGTAGCGATCATAGGCACGGCCCGGATCGCACACCAGAGCTTCATGGCGCAGGCCCAGCTGCTTGGCGACGAAGCGTGCCGAAGCGATTTCGTTTTCTTCCTTGCCCCCCAGGTACGTCAGGCAGGTCGTATCTGGCCGCACGTCGGCAAGCGCGATCGCCGTCGAGGTGGAATCTTTGCCGCCGCTCTGAAAGAACCAGGGCGCGTGCATCTCTGCGGTTGCGCGTGCCACCGACTCGCACAGCAGGCGGTGATAGGTCCGTATCAGGTCATCGTCGTCGACGGCGTCGGAAGCTGGTCGCGACGTCGCAAGAGCCGACTGAAATGGGTAATGGAATCGTGGGTTGTCATGCATGTCCTGCGTCGGGTCGAAACCTGATGCGGCAACCTTTACGTTCCGATAGATGGAGTGCGGTGGATAGACGAACGTATTTCGCAGCAGGTCAGCAATCGATACCGGATCAAGTGAGGCTTCACCACGCTCGAGCTCATCGAGCGGAGAGAAGTCCACTTTGTCCTGACAGGGCGCTGTGTGGAGCTGGATGTGCGATCGTGCGAACGTATCGTGTTTTTTCTTGGGAAGCATGGCGGATGTCATAAAATCACCGGGTGCGTGGCGCGGCAGCAGATGCCTGCGTAGGCGGCCGTGAAGCTTTTTCCGCTTCAACCATGGATGGCGCAAAAGCGCGGAACGGAGCTTAATGAGTGGCGGCGTCGCAGCGATCGAGGTTCGAACGCTGGCGGACACATGTACTTGCCTGTGTTTTATCTTCCCTGTCATGACGTCACCTTTTCGTCGACGGTGACGTTTTCGGAAGCCGTGGTCGGATGCATGCGGCTCAACAGCCACGGCAAAATCATGGCGAGCAAGTAGAACTTGGACGCGAAATATTTGTTGTCCAGGCGATTGCGATGCGTTTCCAGCCAGTGCGGCGCACCGGGCAGCAGCATCTGCGTCTGCTGGGCAAAGGCGTAAATCTGGTCGAAGCGCTGCCGGGCGAGACCGCGCAGATCGAAGCGGAAGCAGCCCTTGGCTTGCACGTAGGGCAATTGCTGGAAGCGGCGGCCGATGTACTGGCGCATCAGCACCTTGTTCACGCCGCCCGGGCCGATCAGGCGCTCACTGGGCACGTGATGGAAGATCCAGTCGCGGAATTGCGGATCGGCATACGGATAGGCCAACCGCAGCGACAGCGCGTGGGCGGCATTCATGCCTTTGGCTAAGTGCGCCGATTCGCCAACCACCAGTGAAATCCGGCGCACGGCTTCGGCGGAAGCCGCGGCGGCGATGTCGGCATGGAAAGTCTCCATGCGGCGTTGCGAGCACGTCGAAATGGTCCAGCCAAAGAGCGTATCGACCTCGACGTCACTGAAACGTGAGCCGGGGAAGTAGCGCTCGAACTCGCCCATTTGCAAGGTGGCTAGCGCAAAACACAGTTTGAAGCTGCGGCTAACCAGGGGTGATTGGAAGATGCTCTGAGGCAGGCGCAGGCCGCGCGCCAGCATCGCCAGTATGTAGTCTTGCCGATGCAGCGGTACACCGAAATATTGATCCGAGCCCAGCGCATCGATCATGCCGTCGCCTTGTTCCAAGCTCACTTCGGTAGCCAGATCCACGTACGACAGCGCAGCGAAATCCGCGCTGAGCAGCGGTATGCGCGGCAGCACCGCCAGGTAGCGGTCGTAGGCGCGGCGGGGATCGCATACCAGCACTTCGTGGCGAAGCCCAAGCTGCCGCGCCACGAAGCGCGCCGAGGCAACTTCGTCTTCCTCCTTGCCGCCCAGGTAAGTAAGGCAGGTGCTATCGGGGCGCACATCAGCCAGCGCGATCGCCATGGAAGTGGAATCCTTGCCACCGCTCTGCAGCAGCCATGGCGAGCGCATGCCGGCGGTGCTGCGCGCGACCGCGTCGCATAGCAGGTGGTGATAGGTGTGCAGCAGCTTATCGTCATCCACCGCATCGGCGGATGGGCGCGATGGCGCCAGCGCGTGCTGGAAGGGAAAGTGGAAGCGTGGATTGTCGTGCAGATCCTGCGCCGGGTCGAAACCCGTCGCAGCGATCTTCACGTCGCGGTAGATGGTATGCGGTGGATAGACGAAGGCATTGCGAAGGATGTCCGCGATCGAGACCAGGTCGAGTGATGCGAAGTCCTGGGCATGATCGATGAGCGGCGATAAATCCACTTCTCCGGCATTGGGCGACGTATTGATCTGAATTCGCCTCACGGTTTCAAACGCCGTGTTGGAGTACTCGCTCAGCGATGCGCTCATACAAGCACCTGATTGGCCACGTAGTAATAGAAAACAGCACAGGAAACCACCAGGCCACCACGCAACAATATGGGGTTGCGCAGTATCGATAGACGGCTATGGAAAAAGATCGCTGCGACCATTAGCGATATCGCCATATAGGACGACAGCAGGAAACGATTGGAGAAGTTGCCCCATCCAACCGCAAAGAACGGCAGCAACATGACCAGGTAGACTGCCGTGCTGTCCTTCAGGCGCGTATTGAACGGTTTGCGCACCAGTCCGGACATCATGAACGGGAGCGCATACCAGAAGATTGAAAATACCGCGAAGTCGAGGCGCACACCGGACTTGTACTTGGCGCCGAGGCTGTAATCCATCACGGCGTTGTAAAGCGCGGGTACGGCTGCGCGCACCACGATCATCGTCACGCCCGTGCAATACGCGATGAAGGCCAGCAAGGCGGCAATACGCAGCAGCTTGAGGTTGACCAGCAGCAGTGGCGCGAAAGCGAGATAGAGCAGGGACGAGTAGTGGAAGCAGGTAGCGATCACGCCATAAATGAAGAACGTGCGCCACTGGCGTTGATGGAAGGCCAGCAAGGCGGTGAACACCGGCAGCGCGGCCAACCCTTGCCGCACCGCGTTGATCGATGCGTTCACGAACATCGGCGATATGAACAGGAACATCACGCCTGCGATGAGGAACGTCATATACCCGCGCGTGCTGCCCAGGTAATTGAAATAGTGGCGCGCCGCCAGCACCACCATCAACAGCAGCAGGCCGAATAGCACGCACTGGTAGGTCTCGACGCTGAAGCCCAAGATGCTAAGCAGGCGCGTAACCAGCAGGAAACCGGGCTCGAAACGTGTTTCGATCGGGCCGCCGCGCAGTTCGCGATAAACCTCCTCATAGACATAGGTATCGGTACCCACGTCGATGCTGCGCAGACCGACCACCAGATCACTAAATAGGAAGGCCGCCGCGACCAGCATCATGCTTAGCATCACGCGTGCGTTCGTCGTGATGTTCGACGTGCTGGAATGTTCGACGTAGGGCGTCGTGGAGGGCATCATGATCGACTCGCTCATGCGCTGCGCCTGACCATCGGCCAACCTTCATGTTGACGCGCGTAGGTGATCACGCGCCGCCGTGCATAGCGCACCAGGCTCATGGCATCGGCAAGCTGCCATTGCCACCAGCTCAGCAAGCCCTGTTGATGCAAGGTCTTACGAACATCCACGGCGGCTTCGTACATGGCGGCCAGATCGCCGCTCAATCCGCTCGCGCCGAACGGGGGCTTGTGCCACGAGGCCAGCACTTGGTTGAGCCTTGCGCAGCGGTAGCCAGACAGCAGAATCTGCGCCCACAGCATGAAGTCTTCCGCGCGCCAGCGGGTTTCGTCGAAACGGAAGGGCAGGTCGCGGCGAAGCACGATCGAGGCGGTCGGGAGCGGGCTACGGAACATCAACAGACGGTTCGGTAAGACGCGAACCTGAAGCGGATAGCGCAATGGCGGCGCCGGCGTCGCGCGCGTTTGCACATTCATCTCGTGCGCGATCAGCGCGATCTGCGGATCGTCGGCTAGCACTTCCATCTGCAGTTTCAGCTTTTGCGGATGCCAGCTGTCGTCGGCATCCAGAAACGCGACCCATGGCTGACTGGCCTGTTCCCAGCCACGATTGCGTGCTGCCGATGGGCCCGAGTTGCGTGGCATGGCGATCACTTTGACCCAGCCGGGTGGATAGTTGCGCGCAACTTCCGACAGGCGCTCGAGCGTGCCATCGTTGCTACCGTCATCCACCAATAGCACCTCGGCGGGAAGAACCATCTGCGCTGCCACTGATGCCACGGCGTGATCGATCGTATGCGCGCAACGAAAGCACGGCACCACCACGCTGACTGGCACCGTATCGCCGGGACGGATGTTGCGCAGATCGTGGCTGGTCCATTCCTCGACGGCATTCGTCTCGACGGTATTCGGTTCTTCCATCATTGGCATTACATTGTTCTTTCGACCCATGGTAACCACGTCCTGATTCTCTGATCGGCTAGCGCGGTAGTCTTTCGGATTCGTCATTGCTCGGAGGATTTCACGGTCTCCTCATCGGAGTCTTCGTCAGGGTCCTGATAGCTCAACGCCGACAGATGCAAATGCGCGATCATTGGTGCCAGCGATTGCGTTGCGGTAGCGTCGGACGGCTGGCGAGCTTGCTGCGCGCGATAGAGCCGGCCGGTCAAGGCAACATAAATAAGGGTGATCGCGACGAAAGTAAGCAGGTTGCTGCCGGGTGCGAGATTGCGTGTCAAGGTGCCCATGCAAACCAGCGCCATCGCCAAGCCCACCAGTAGCACTAACGTGGTGTGCGCGCTGAAACCGGCATTCATCATGATGTGATGGATATGGCCGCGGTCGGGTTTGAACGGCGACTTGCCTGCGCGTATGCGACGCATCATCACGGCGAATGTGTCGAGCACGGGCAGCGCGACGCACCAGAGTACGTCCACGGTCGACAGATGCGGATGGGGTTGCTGGCTGAGCTGGATCAACGTCCACGCCAGGAAGTAACCGATCATGACGCTACCGGCGTCGCCCAGGAACACCTTGCGTCCGACCAATTCCAAGTTGGCAGCAAGATCAGGCAATAGCGCAGCGGCTAGCAGCAACAGCAGAATGACGCTGTGCCACTGCGAAAAGCCTTGAAACACACTGATCGCGCCAATGCTCACCAGCGTGAGCATGCCCGCCAGGCCATCGATGCCATCCATCATGTTGAACGCGTTGAGCAGGCCGACCACTGCGATCAAGGTGAGCGGAATGCCGGCCGTGCCGAGTTCGAGGTTGTAACCAAACAGATGTCCAAGCGTGTGCACATACACGCCGGTGCAATAGATCATGGTGAGCACGGCGGCCGTCTGCACCAGCAGGCGCATGCGCACGCTGAGATCGAAGCGATCATCCAGCGCGCCGGTGAGTGCGAGTACGGCGCCGGTTCCTAGCAGTGCGTTCGTGAACAGAAGCGATTGTCCTTCGAAGCACATGCTGACGATGATGCCGAAGAGCGCGGATAAGCCGCCGATGAGTGGAATGTTCCCCACGTGCCGCTTGCGTTCGTTGGGTCGATCGACGAGCCCGATAGACTCTGCATGGTGATAGAGCAGAATCATGGCGGAGGTAGAGGACGAAGCTGCGATAACGCACGAAATTAGCATCCGGTACTGCATGGATTCTCCCGACTACACGACTTTCACATGTAGCGCGATGGCCCCTGCTTCCGTCGCGGACATTGCACAACACACGTAGTGCTTGGTGGGCGATCCTATGAGTTTGGCAGTGTATGTGACGTTAAGAAACGAGCTGTAAATCGCATATTTTCATTCAAGATTGTGATAGTAGAAATTCTTTTGAAAGTGATTGTTGCGTGAAGCATTGGGTTTGCGCACCGCTGTGTTGTGTAGCTGTGATCATCGTAAAAAGTGTGTGTTGCTCGTGTGGAATTTGGAATGTTGTATGTGTGGTGTGTTCATGAATGTGCAGTGGAGATGCATTGTGTGCGACAGATATGTGACTCGCTGTATGCGCTATTTACTGAGAGTGATGACGCAGAATTTTTCTGATAGCTGTTGAGTTGTATCAGCGATGAAACAGTGGCCAGACTCAACGTTCTGTTTGTTGTTTGCGTTTCATGGGTCGCTGCATGGATATCCAAAGAAGAAGTTTCGTCGCCTGCTGCAAGTAGACGTGACGGCCGCGCGAGGAGAGGGGTTGAAGTGAGGGTGTGATCAGTGCGCGATCACAACGGCGTGCGCAAGACGTCAGCGCAGCGCCTCGGTCGAACTTCTCCCGCCCCCCGATCAAGTCGAGGGCAGGCTTGTCGGCACCCTCTCACGAAGGGAGAGCTGTGCACTCAAGAAGTCTCTTTGCGAGTCGTCGCATCAGGAGGCTTTACGAAAAACGTCGTCGTACTTGGTGTGCTTGCTGATGTGGCGGTGGTCGTGTGTGAAGACAGGCACGACGGCATGAGACTGCAAAACAAAGGCGGCTCATCACCAGGCAAGCCAAAGCAGTCATCCACACAGCGGGCCGCGGCACCCTCACAAGCCACCAAAATTTCAGAAAGCCGAAAACCGAAAAAACCAGCCCAATTAGCCATTTGGATCGATGCAATGTGGCAACCGCAAACGAAGAAACGTTAACTCGCTCCATCAATTTCGTAATTGCCCGACAAAAAGCTAAGCCGCAGCATCCACTGCAAGCATCGTGAAGCGGTTGACAACGAAATAGGGGAGTCTGCCGCGGATGCACCAATCGGGCTGGTGGCCCGAAATGACAAGAACAGCTGACAGGCCAAGGCCTGCCGGCACGGGTAACTGTGGGGAGAACATTGCTTATGATCGGGAAAGTGCAAGCATCCGAAATGCACGATGTCGTACGTCCTGTGCGGTCCAAGGCCGTATCCAGCGCCAAATTGGCGGTAGCGGTAGCGATGGGATTGGCCTTCACATACGGTGCGACCTCCGTGCACGCTCAGGATGCAGCATCCGCCTCCGGCAACAGCGGTACGTCTGTGCAATCCGGTCCCAGTGACCAAACCGGGGCGCCGACCACCGGCCCGGCAAAGAAGAAAAAAGAAGAAGCCAAGAACCTGGCGGCAGTTACCGTCACCGGCATCCGCGCGAGCCTGGAATCGGCGCAGCAGCTGAAACAGAACGCCACCCAGATCGTGGATTCTGTTACCGCGGTGGACATCAACGCCTTGCCCGACCGCAGCGTCACCGAGACGCTACAGCGCATCAGTGGCGTGACCATCGATCGCTTCGTCTCGCCCAACGATGCGGACCACCCCGCCGGCGAAGGCAGTGGTGTGATGATCCGCGGCCTGACTCAGGTTTCCAGCCAGCTGAACGGGCGCGACACCTTTTCCGCCAACAGCGGGCGCGGCTTGAGCTTCGAAGACATCCCGGCCGAATTGATGGCCGGCGTGGATGTGTACAAGAACCCCAGCGCTGAGATCACCGAAGGCGGCATCGGCGGCACGGTGAATTTGCGCACGCGCATGCCGTTCGATGCGCCGGGTCAGCAGGTCGGTTTTTCCACCGGCGTCAACGAAGGGGACATTTCGAAGAAGAGCAAGCCGTCCGCATCGTTCCTTTACAGCAATCGCTGGAAGAGCGAGAGCCTCGGCGAATTCGGCGCCTTGCTCAACGTGTCCTACTCGGAGCTGTCCAGCCAGACCGATGGTATCCAGCTCGAGCCCTTCACCAGGCGCACCGATGCGGCGGCGACCGCCGGTAGTGGCCTGAGCACGGTATACGTGCCGGGCGGAGCGGACTGGCGCACGCTGGACTTCCAGCGCCGGCGCATGGGACTTGCCGGTGCTCTGCAATGGCGGCCGACCCAGAACCTGGAAATCTATTCCCAGTTCATACGCTCCAAGTACGACATGAACTGGCTTGAGCACGGTGCCATTTTCGCCGACAGCAATTCCGACATCACGCCGGCGAACGGCACCACGTTCAATTACAACGGTCAGGGCATCTTCCAGAGCGGCTACCTGAATTCCGATACCTGGCGCGGTAACTACCCGGCCAGCCAGAACGGCGTGGCCTTCAATGGTGATACCCGCTATCAGGTGCAGACCACCACGACGACCGATTGGTCGAACGGCTTCAAGTACAACCTCAACGACCACATGATCCTGAGTGGCGATCTACAGTTGGTGAAATCCAACAGTGACGAGACCGATTTCACCGTCTTCAGCCAGACCTATCTGCCAGGCGTATTCCTTAGCACCAACGGCAGCCATGGCATGCCCATGGTTACGATCAATCCCGCGGGCTATGTCAACAACGCCGCAAACTACTTCTGGTCCGCAGCGATGGACCATAAGGAGAACGAAAGCGGCATGGAACGCGCTGCTCGCCTCGACCTTGAATACGATTTCGAGGATAGCAAATGGCTGCAGTACATGAAGTTCGGTGTGCGTGCCACCAGCCGCAGCGAAGACAACGTGAGCACCGGTTACAACTGGGGGCCGATCACCCAGCCGTGGGCGACGATCAATACGCCGAGCGGCTTGGCTACCATGAACAGTAGTCTGCCCAACTATGCTTCGCTGTATTCGTTCAGCGGATTCTTCCGCGGCCAGGTCACGGTGCCTTCGCTGTACTTCCCCAACGGTTCGCTGGCGACCAACTATTCGCAGGCCTACTCGATCCTGAAATCCATCGAAGCGTCCGGCGGCTGGAAGCCGGTGCAGATCACCCCAGGTGATCTCAACAGTCAGGGCGAGAAGACTCAGGCAGCCTACGGCATTCTGTATTTCGGTAATGACAGTGCCTTGGGTATTCCGGTCGACGGCAACATTGGCGTGCGCCTGGTGCGCACCAGTGAACGGACGAATGGCGAAGGCCAATACCCGAACTTGGCCGGCAATGACCTTCCGCCAGCGTTGATGGCGGAGTACACCGGCCAATATTTCGGACTCAGCGGCAGCGGCCACTATCAGAATGCGCTGCCCAGCTTCAACCTGCGCTTCAAGCTGACCGACGATCTGCAATGGCGACTGGCTGCATCCAAAGCGATGACGCGTCCGGATTTCGCCCAGATGCAGCCATTCCTGCTGTTGGGCGCAACGATCAACACGGACAAGACCGCCGTCACGCAATGGACGGGCACGGCCGGCAACCCCGACCTGAAGCCGATGATCGCCAAGCAGTACGACACCGCGCTGGAATGGTACTTCGCGCCAACTGGCTCGTTGTATACCACCGCCTTCTTCAAGGACATCGGCAATTACATCGCCCAGGAAACGTATACGGAGACGTACAACAACCAGCAATGGTCGGTGACGCGTCCGTACAACATCGGCACCGGCATGATTCGCGGCGCCGAGATTGGTTACAACCAGTTCTACGACTTCCTGCCGGGTTGGCTGAAAGGCCTGGGCATGCAGGCCAACTACACCTACGTGCACAGCGAGGGCGGCATCAATACAGCCACCAACCCGTATAGCGGCGCAGTGGTCACCGGCTTCCCGCTGCCGATGGTCGGCCTGTCCAGGAACAGCTTCAATCTGGCCGGCATGTACCAGCTCGGCAGTTGGCAGGCACGCCTGGCCTATAGTTGGCGTTCGCGCTACCTGCTCAGCACCAGCGACGCCAACACGCACTTGCCGATGTGGTCGGACAGCTATGGCCAGCTCGACGCCTCGGTGTTCTACACGGTCAATAAGAACGTGCAGGTTGGCCTGACGATGAACAATCTCACCAACTCGACGGTGAAGACGATCATGGGTCCGACCAGCTACGGCAATGGCGTCGTGGACTATAACTTGTACCCGCGTGGCTGGTTCGTCACTGACCGACGCTATGAGCTGGTGATGCGGGCTACGTTCTGATGAAGCGGCGTGTAAGTCCCTCTCCCCAGCAGGGAGAGGGATGCTGCTCTACTCCCTCTCCCCGCTGGGGAGAGGGTTGGGGTGAGGGGCCAATCTTGCTGCGAACTTTCACATCGTCATTCCGGCGAAGGCCGGAATCCAGTTCAAACACGTTGTGCGAAGCATTCAACATAAAGGATGTCGTGTCCTTCGGACGCATATTTAAACTGGATTCCGGCCTTCGCCGGAATGACGGTAAGGCAAGAACAAGCTTCCGGAAAATGTATCGATATTTTGCCGCTGCCTGTTCACTATTACTTGCTGTCAATCTCCAGGCTTCCGAACCTACTACCCCCTACCACTTCACCAGCGTCCGCATCGGCGGCGGCGGCTTCGTCAGCGGCCTAATTTATCAACCCGCCGCCGAGGGTCTGCTTTACGCCCGCACTGACGTCGGTGGCGCTTATCGCTGGGACCAGTCCGCCATGCGTTGGGCCGCGCTTACCGATTGGGTCAGCGCGCAAGACAACAATCTGCTCGGCATCGACAGCCTTGCTGTCGATCCGCACGATCCCGATCGTCTTTATCTCCTTTCCGGCACTTACAACGACCCACGCGTAGGCAACGCAGCCGTACTGCGCTCGACTGACCGCGGCGCACATTTTCAGCGCGCCGATCTGCCGTTCAAGATGGGCGGCAATGAGCTAGGACGCAGCGACGGCGAGCGGATGGCGGTAGATCCCAACGATGGGCGCATTTTGTTTCTCGGCTCGCGCGACGCGGGCTTGTGGCGCAGTGACGATTACGGCGCGCATTGGGTGCACGTCGACAGCTTTCCAGCCGTGGCCACTTCGTCATCGGCCAGCGCGAAAAGCAACTGGCGGCAGCAAGCCATCGGCATCGTATTCGTGGTGTTCGATCCAGCCAGTGGTTCGCCGGGCAGGCCATCCACCACGCTTTATGCTGGTGTTTCCACCAACGAAGCAGGCCTGTTCCGCTCGATCGATGGCGGGCGCACATGGAACATCGTATCCGGACAGCCCGCCGGCTTGCGACCCAATCACATGGTGCGTGCCGGTGACGGGGCATATTACCTGAGCTACGGCGACGAGCCGGGCCCCGACAGCATGCACGACGGTGCGGTGTGGAAATACGAGCCCGCCGCGCAGCGTTGGACCGACATCACGCCGCTGCCACACGTGATCGGAACACCGAGCGGCTATGGCTGGGGTGTGGTGGCGGTCGACCCACGTGATCCCAAGGTGGTGATGACCGCCACCTTCGCGCACTACACGCCCAAGGACGAATTGTTCCGCAGCACCGACGGCGGCCATCACTGGCAGGAAATTTTCGCTCGCTCGCAGTTCGACAACAGCGATGCCGTCTGGACGCGCGAGCATACGCCGCACTGGCTTGCTTCCATCGCGATCGATCCGTACGACGCCGATCGCGTGTGGTTCGTAACTGGCTACGGCGTATGGATGTCCACCGATATGCGCAATGCCGACAAGAACGGCACCGTGCACTGGCAATTCCAGGATCGTGGCCTGGAAGAAACCGTTGGGCTGGACTTGATCAGCCCGCCGCAAGGTGCGCATCTGCTGAGCGCGATCGGCGATCTGGATGGTTACAAACACGATGATCTCGACGTTGCGCCGCTGCAGTTCACCGCACCGCCGCGTTACGCCAATAGCGAAAGCATCGATTTCGCGCAGAGCAAGCCGGCGCTGATCGTGCGCAGCGGATACCTTCGCAAACCCTTTGATCCGGCCATACGTGCCGCTTACTCGGAAGACGGCGGGATGCATTGGCGGGCCTTTGCCAGTGAACCCGAACAGCCGGGGCAGGGCGCTGGCACCATCGCCGTAGCCGCCGACGGTTCGACAGTGCTGTGGTTCCCGCGGGATGCGCCCCATGCCTACCTCACGCACGATTTCGGCAAGCATTGGCTGCCGGTGCAAGGCTTGTCGCCGCAGGCGCATCTGCTGAGCGACCGCTTCGACCCAAAACGTTTCTATGCTTACGACGGCAAGTCGCGCCAGGTATTCGTCAGCCGCGATGGCGGTGAGCACTTCCAGCCCATCGCCGGTGCGCTGGGCGAACGGGTGAAGCATGGCTATGTGGTGCAGATGCGCGCTGCGTCCGACGCCGCGGGCGTGGTGTACGTGAGCGGCCTTGGCCTGGGGCTGCTGCGTGCGCGCGATGATGGCAGCGCCGTGATGCAGTTGGGCGAATTGGCCAATGCGCGCGATTTCGGGTTCGGCAAGGCCGCGCCGGGCAGCGCGTTTCCTACCGTATTCGCCGCGGGACAGCATGCCGGCGTGTACGGTCTTTATCGTTCCACCGACGATGGCGTGCATTGGTTACGTATCGATGATGATGCACATCGTTATGGTGGTCAGCGGCTGATTACCGGCGATCCACGCTTGTTCGGGCGCGTGTATTTCGCGACTAGTGGACGCGGTATGTTTTATGGCGATCCGGTGGATGGGGAAAGCCCATGAGCGCTCTTGGCGCAACATTGCATCGAGTACGCCGCTCTCTCCGGATGGAGAGGGAGTTGTCAATGACACTGCATCCACACACACAGTGATTCCCATGCAAGCTTCTTTACGCCGTCGAGTGATGTCTCTATGGCTGGTACTGGTCGCCTTGTTCGCCATCGGCCTATCGATGCCATCCTCCGGCGCCGAAGTGCCAAACGATATGCCGCACTTCGTTACCGAGAACGGCAGACATGCTTTCCTGGTAGACGGTAAGCCGTTCTTGTTGCTCGGCGCGCAAGTGAACAACTCCAGCAACTGGCCGGCGATGTTGGATGAGGTGTGGCCCGCCATCGACCAGGTCGACGCCAATACCGTGATGGTGCCGATTGCCTGGGAGCAGATCGAGCCTACAGAAGGCCATTTCGATTTCAGTTTCTTCGATACGCTGCTCACTCAGGCGCGCCAGCACAAAGTGCGCTTGGTGTTGTTGTGGTTTGGTACCTGGAAGAACAACGGCCCCCATTACACGCCGGCATGGGTGAAGCCGGACAACAAGCGTTTCCCGCGCGTGATCACGCGTGAAGGAAAGTTATTGGATTCGCTATCGCCGCTCACCGCCGCCACGCTGGAGGCGGACCGCAAGGCCTTCGTGCAATTCATGACGCATCTGCATCAGGCCGACGCCGCGCAGCACACGGTGATCATGGTGCAGGTGGAGAACGAATCCGGCACCTACGGCACGGATCGCGATTATTCGCCGGCCGCCAATCAGGCGTTCGCAGGCCAGGTGCCCGCGACGCTGGTGAAGGCGGCCAATAAAAAGCCGGGCACGTGGACGCAGGTATTCGGCAAGGACGCGGCGGAATACTTCCATACTTGGTCGGTCTCGCACTTCATCGGCGAAGTAGCCGCGGCGGGCAAGGCGGTGTACGCCTTGCCGATGTACGCCAATGCGGCGCTGCGCGATCCGCTGCATCCCGGCCCGCCTGGCAGCTATTCCACCGGTGGCCCTACCGACAATGTGATGTTCATCTGGAAAGTGGCGGCGCCCGCGATCGATCTGCTCGGGCCGGATATCTATCACCGCGACTACGCCTACTACACCACTGTGCTTGATCATTACGCGCAGCCAGACAACCCGCTGATCGTCACCGAAACCGGCAACGATCAGCCTTACGCGCGCTACATCTTCGCCACTCTCGGCAAGCAGGGCCTGGGCTTTGCGCCGTTCGGCATCGATTACACCGGCTATTCCAACTGGCCGTTGGGCTCGAAAGATACGGACGCCAAGGCGTACGAACCTTTCGCGATGAACAACCGCCTGCTGCGCCCGATGGGTGAACTGATCGCCACGCTGAGCCTTGCCGGCAAGGTGTGGGGTGTCTCCGAGCCGGAACACACGCATCAGCAAACCATCGACATGGGCGACTGGCGCGCCACAGTTTCCTATGGCCTGCCATCGTTCGGCACCGACACACCGCCGCCCGGCAATACGCCACCCAAGGGCGGCGTGCTGATCGCGGAGCTGAGCAAGGACGAATACCTTGTCACCGGCTATTTTGCGCGGGTGGATTTCATGCCTGGCAAGGGTAGGGAGCATGTGCACTTCCTGATGGATCGCGTGGAGGAAGGGCGTTACGACAGCCAAGGGCATTGGAATTTCATGCGGCTATGGAACGGTGATCAAACCGATTCCGGCTTGAACTTCACCGATCGACCGCAGGTGTTGCACGTGAAGTTGGCGACGTATTGATGGTTGCTATATGTCATTCGCACGCTTCCAGACGGGCGAAAGCAAACTCCTCCCCCTGCTTGCAGGGGGAGGTTGGGAGGGGGTGAATACTAGCGGGGAAGTTCATCGCAAGTGCTCACCCCACCCCAACCCTCCCCTGCAAGCAGGGGAGGGAGCCGCTTCCGGCGTTTGTATAAACCTGGTTCCGGAAGGAACAAGAACTGAAGTACATAGATTCAACTAGGGAAAACCCTGCTTCATGCAAAATCGGATCTTGAAACGACTGACGCTGTCTCTTTACGTCGCGTTGAGCACCTGCAGCGTGGCGTATGCCGATACGGCCACGACACCCGCAACAAGCAACACCGCCATCGAGCAGCGTGTCGACGCCATGCTCGCCAAGCTCACACTGGAACAGAAAGTGGAACTGCTAGGCGGCGTGGACAACTTCTCCACGCACGCGGAGTCAAACATCGGGCTGCCAGCGCTGACCATGTCCGACGGCCCCTATGGTGTACGTGCGCCTGGACCTTCCACTGCCTATATGGCGGGCATCGGCCTCGCTGCATCGTGGGATCCGGATCTAGCGAAGGACGTCGGCGCGGCCATGGGGCGCGATGCGCGTGCGCGCGGCGTGAACTTCCTGCTCGGGCCGGGTGTGAACATGTATCGCGCGCCGCAGAATGGCCGCAACATGGAATATATGGGCGAGGACCCGCTATTGGCTGGCAGCATGGCAGTCGGCCTGATCGAAGGCGTGCAATCGCAAGGCGTGGTGGCGACGGTAAAGCACTTCGCCGCCAACAACTCCGAATACGATCGCCGCCATCTCGATACGCATATCGACGAGCGCACTCTGCGCGAAATCTATCTGCCGGCCTTCGAGATGGCGGTAAAGCAAGGCCATGTCGGCGCGGTGATGAGCAGCTACAACCTCGTCAACGGCGATTATCTGGCTGAAAATCGCACGATCAGCGACGACATCCTCAAGAAGGAATGGGGTTTCGACGGCATCTTCATGTCCGACTGGGGCGCCACGCACGACGGCCTCAAAGCCTTCAACGCGGGCCTCGATCTGGAAATGCCGGCGCCGGACGCGATGAAGCCGGATCTGCTATTGGCCAACCTGCGCAACAGCAAGCTGTCGCAGGCGATGCTCGACGACAAGGTGCGCCGCATTCTGCGCACGGCGGTGCGTTTCGGATTTCTGGACCGACCGCAGAAAGATCTTTCACTGCCGCTCTACAGCCTGCAGAACGACCAGGTTGCGCTGAAGAATGCGCTCGAAGGTCTGGTGCTGCTGAAGAACGAGCACAACGTGCTGCCGTTCGATGCATCCACGATGAAAACCATCGCGGTGATCGGCCCCAACGCCGATCCTGCCATCAGCAGTGCGGGCGGCAGTTCACATATCGACACCTTCCAGGCGCAGAGCGTGCTCACCGGCATTACGCATGGGGTGGGCGATAAGGTGCGCGTGCTGTACAGCCGTGGCCTGCCGTCGCCGATGGAAGTGTTCAAGAAGGGCGGCTTCAACACGCCAGATGGAAAGCCCGGCCTGCTCAAGGAAACCTTCGCCAACGACGCCTTCCAGGGCAAACCCGCCACCAGCACGGTGGACGCGCAGGTCGACCTGTGGAAGCCGGAGCTGTGGACCGAGCACGCTACGCGTCGGCAAAGCATCCGCTGGAGCGGTCGCTTCGTGCCCAAGCATGACGGCAAATACCTGTTCTTGACCGCGGCGGCGAGCGAAGACACCTATACGCTCTATGCCGACGGCAAGCCCGTGATCACGCAGCCGCATCGCGAAGGGCAGGCGCCGCTGTACGCCACGCTGGCGTTGCATGCGAACCAGCCGGTAACGATCCGGCTCGATTACAAACCTGACGTCGATTACAGCCGCATGGGTTTGGGTGTTGTCGCCATCGATGACCTGATTTCGCCGGATGCGAAGAAGATCGCTGCGATGGCCGACGCGGCCGTAGTGGCGATCGGTTTCGATCCGAGTTCCGAAAGCGAGGCCTACGATCGCACCTTCCAGTTGCCGTGGGGCCAGGAAGCTTTGATCGAAGCCATTGCATCAGCTAACGCCAAGACAGTTGTTACAGTCACGTCCGGCGGCGGCTACGCCACCGAAGGCTGGCTCGACAAAGTGCCGGCCCTGCTGCAGAACTGGTATCCGGGACAGGAGGGTGGTGCAGCGATCGCGCAGGTGTTGTTCGGTGAGCATTCGCCGGAAGGCAAGTTGCCGATCAGCTTCGAGCGCCAGTGGGCCGACAATCCCACGCACGATTGGTACGACGCGTCGCCGCATCCGGCCGGCACGAATCCCAGCGTCACTTATGGGGAAGGCGTTTTTCTTGGCTATCGCTGGTACACCAGTCATTCGGACAAGCCGCAGCCGTTGTTCCCGTTTGGTTACGGTTTGTCGTACACCAGCTTCAAGTTCTCGAATCTAACGACGAAAACGCTGGCACCGGGTGACGTGGAAATATCTTTCGACGTCACCAACACCGGTTCGCACGAAGGCGCCGAAGTGGCGCAGGTGTACGTGGGCGATCCTTCCGCCAAAGTGGCGCGCCCGGCGCGTGAGCTGAAGGCGTTCCGCAAAGTTCGGTTGAAGCCGGGCAAAACGCAGCACGTTACGTTGCAGCTGGATCATCGCGCCTTCGCGTACTACGACGTCGGGAGTCATGACTGGCGCGTCGATCCAGGGTTGTTCAAGGTGTATGTGGGTGATGCGTCCAATAACACGCCGTTGGAGCACGCGGTCACGCTGGCGCATTAGTCCTTTGAAACTTAGATATTAAGGCCACTCCAAATAGCTCCTTCTCACCTCACCGTCATTCCGGCCTTCGCCGGAATGACGGTGAGGCAGAATGAGCATTGCGCAAGCGCGCACTTTACTTGCCGCCTTACCCCTCACGAGCTAGTGTCGTCCCATCGCATCACCGACGACGCGCATGAGCGACATCCCCACCACCATCCTGGTCGCTGACGACCACCCGATGTTCCGCTCCGCAATCGTGCATGCGCTCGGCGCGGCGATCGGCGGATGCCGCGTGCTGGAAGTGTCCAGCCAGAGCACGCTTGAAGCCTGCCTCGCCACGGAGCCTGACATCGATCTGGTGCTGCTCGACCTGATGATGCCCGGTGCGATCGGTTTCTCCTCGCTGCTATGGCTGCGTGCAGAGCGGTCAGATCTGCCGGTGATCGTCATCTCTTCCGACGATCGTCCGCGCACCGTGCGTCGCGCGCAGCAGTTCGGTGCGGCCGGTTTCGTGCCCAAGGCTGCGCCGGTCGAGGATTTGCACAAGGCTGTGCAACGCGTGCTGGATGGCGGGCTGTGGTTCGAATCCATCCGCGCCGAACGCAGCGAGCAGGACGCGATGCTCGCCGCGCGCTTTGCGCAGCTGACGCCGCAGCAGTTCCGGGTGTTGATGTTGTTGGCGGAGGGGCTACTCAACAAACAGATTGCCGATCGGCTGGGTCTGGCCGAGAACACCGTGAAGATCCATGTTACGGCCGTGCTGTCCAAACTCGAATGCCGTTCGCGTACGCAGGCGGCAGTGCTGGTCAAGTCGCTCGATCTGGAAGAGGGCGACGACGCATCATGATCCGCGCGCCGATTCCGCAAGCGCGTAGGCTGGGATGACAATCCCTGCATCACCATTCAGGTAAAAGCAGGGATTTCATCCCAGCCTACGAACTGGTCGTCGTAAGCAGGAGTTGCGTCAGCATGGCGCGCAGGCGAGCCGGCGACAGCGGCAGGTTGGCGGTATGCACGCCGGCTTCGCGCAGCACGCTTTGCATACCGGTTTCGTCCTTGCCGAGAAAGGCGACGATCGACGGCTTGCACGACCATGCGCCTTGTTGTTCCAGCTTGAGGAACGCCAAGATCGGTTCCCATTGACCGTCCACCAGAATCAGGTCCGGTGCCATCGAAACATCCGCCTGTGCGAGTGCGTCGTCGGCTTTTGACCACTCGGCCACCTTGCATCCCCAGCCTTGCAGCAGCGTCGACGCTTTTTGCCGAAGGTGTGCGTTCTCCTGAATTAGCCAGATGCTGCGATGTTTCAACAGCGAATCGCTGCTGTCGTCACCGTCCGCATGCGTGGCCGTTGCCGGTTCAGCAAGTTCGACTTCGATCCCGAACACGCTGCCGCGGCCTGGCCAGGAACGCACGCGTAGCGAATGGCCAAGCAGGTTGGCGATGCGCTCGACAATGGAAAGCCCCAGGCCCGCGCTGCGTTCGTCCGCATCGACGCCGGTGTCCAGGCGCCGAAATTCCTGAAAGATAATGTCGCGCTGATCTTCCGGTATACCGATGCCGGTATCCCACACCTCGATGCGTATGGCTCGTCCGACACGCCTGCAGCCGAGCAGAATGCGGCCATGCGGCGTGTAATGCAGCGCGTTGGAAAGAAAATTCTGCACCGCCCGCTGCAGCAACGCCGGGTTGCTGCGCACCCACGCCGAGGTGTTGATGAACGACAGCTGCAAGCCCTTCGCGTGCGCCATGATGCCGAACTGGCCAGCCAACTCCTGCAGCAGCGGCGAGAGCGCGAAGACTCGCAGATCGGGTGAGATCGCGCCCGCATCTAGTCGCGCAAGATCGAGCATGCTGGTGAGCTGACTATCCAGTGCCTGCAGCGAACGCTCGATGCGTTCCAGCAGTGTGACGTCCGAGGCGGACTCGGCCGAACTTTTCAACGAACCGGCGAACAGGCGCGCGGCATTCAACGGCTGCAGAAGGTCGTGCACGGCGGCAGCCACGTAGCGTGTCTTGTTGCGATTGGCGCGTTCGGCTTCCGCCTTGGCCGCGCGTAGGTCCTGCGTGCTTTTGTCGATGCGGTGTTCGAGCGTGCTGGTCAACGTGCGCAGTTCGCGCGCGGCTTCCTTGTACAGCGCGATATCCGCATAGCTGGTGACAAAGCCTCCACCAGGCAGCGGACGACCGCGAATCTCCAGCAGGCTGCCATCGGGACGCTTGCGTTCGACCATATGCGGACTGCCCTGGCGCAAGTAGTTCAGGCGGCGCTGAATGGCTTCGTCCATGTCGCCCGGGCCGAGCAGACCACGCCTGGCGTTGTAGCGAAACAGCTCCTCCACGGGCTGGCCTGCTTTCAGCAGCGTGTCCGGATAACCAAATAGTTCGGCGTATCTGGCATTCCAGGCTACCAGCCGAAGCTGCGCATCGATGACGCTGATGCCTTGCGGCAGGCGCTCCAGCACCTCGGGATGTCCGGTCATGGCCTGTAGCGCAGCATGCACCAGGCTGTCTTCCTCCAAACGCAGCGCGCTGGCGTAATGCGAAATCAGCCGCTCCAGATCGCGACGGCTTCTCCTATGCAACTGCGCGGCGTGCAGGCGCTGCTGCAGGAACAGGGCGAGTAGGATGAGCGGAAGCCAGATACTCAACGTAATCAGCGCACCGCGATAGGCGGCGATCGTTGCGGGGTGCGCATCGCGCAGCAGATGCAGCGTCCATTGCTGCGTGGGCAACGACATGGACTGCCATACCATGTCGTGCGACATGCTCGGACGATCGACGTGCATCAACTGTCCGCCAGATCCCAGCGTTGCCAGCGCGCGAAACGCCGCGGGCGACAACAGGCTGTTCCCGTACTGGCGCGTGCGCGCAAGCGTGGACTCCACGCTTGGTCCGAGCGGCGTCAGCGGTCGGTAGATCCACGCCGGCTGATTGCTGAGGAACACGACTTCGTTTGCATCGCTCAGCAGTACGATATCGCCGCTGCTTACCCATTCCTGCTCGAGCGTGTCGAGCGGAATCTTGATCACGATGATGCCGATGCGTTGGCCCTGGTCGTCGTGCAGCGCTTCGGAAATGAAATAGCCGGGAAGATTGGTGGAGATGCCGATGCCGTAGAACGTGCCCTGATCATGCTGCATCGCCTGCTGAAAATAGGGGCGAAACGCATAATCGAGACCGACGTTGCTCGACGGCAGGTTCCAATTGCTAGCCGCGATGGCCACGCCTTGGCGATCGATCAAGGTGAGCGTGGACACGTGCGTGGCGCCGTTCGCCCGCGTCAGCTTGCGATTGAGCGCGGCGACGTCGATCTCGGATGCGGGCGCCGACAAGGCGTGACGCAATTCCGGGTCCAGCGCCAGCACGGTCGGCAGCACCCGGTAGCGATCCACCAGCCGCTGCAAGGCCAGGGCGCGGATCTGCAGCTGATTCAAGGCTTGCGCGGAAAGCTGTTCCAGTGCGCGTTGCCGCGCATACCAGGCGGCAGCGCAAGTAGTGGCGGCGATCGCAAGGAAGAGTGCGATCAGCAGGGCAGTTTTCAGAGCTTTGGAATGAGGCTTTGGCATGGGAGTACATGCTAACTCGTAGAGCGGAATACCTCGTAGGCTGGGATGACAATCCCAGCATCACCATCCGGGCAAAAAAGCCGAGATTTCATCCGGCCTACAGTTAGCCGGAAAGTACTAGTCGCATGGTGTTATTCATCAACAAGCCGGCACGCGGCATGCTGATCCCGGGGATAGACCAATAAAAGCCGATGTGCGTCATCGGCACAACGTTTGTATTGCGGGGAGAGAATCGACATGCCGAAAACAAGGTATGCAATCAGTGCGTTGGCGGTGGCCTGTGCTTTGGCGTCAACCGCATCATGGGCCGGTACCCAATCCGACACCGCGGACAACCTGACCATGTACGGCATCACGCTGTACGGCACCATCGATGTTGGCGTTTCTTATCAGAGTCATGGCAGCGCGTTCAGCGACGCAGCGGCCACCAACGTCAACAATTTCCTGATCAAGGCCAGCAACAAGCCGAATACATCGCTGGCTTCAAACGGCATGAGCATTTCGACCATCGGCATCAAGGGGCGCGAACCGCTGGGTGCAGGATGGTGGGGCGTGTTCCAGTTCGATACGGGATTTCTGCCGGCGTCGATGACGTTGATCGATGGTACGCGCTCGATCGCTAGTAATAACGGTGTGGCGCTGGCGGATCAGAAATCGTATGGCGATTCCACGCGCGCCGGGCAGGCGTTCAATGGCCGGGCCTTTGTCGGTGTCGAATCGCCGCACTATGGCGCGCTCACGTTCGGTCGCCAAAGTACGCTGTTGAACGATGAGGTGTGCAAGTACGACCCGCTCAGCTGCTCGCTGGCCTTTTCGTATGTGGGCTTTTTTGGCGCCACCGCCGGCACTGGCGACACCGAGGATCGCCTGCTCGACGGCACGCTGAAATACACTCTTACGGACGGCCTGTTCCATGGCGGCGCGATGTATCAGTTCGGCAACGCGCGGAAGCTGTCCAGTTCGAGAGGCACGGCCTACCAGGTGGATCTGGGCATCACACAGGGTCCTTGGTCGGTGGATGGCGTGTTGGCGCACAAGGATGATGCCATCTCGGTTGGCGGCTCGCTGACTGCGGCACAGGTGGCTGCGCTTACCACGCCGGGTTCATCCACGTACGGTCTGCCGGTCGACAAAACGTTGCCGGGCACTGTATCGGACAACACCTCCTACACGTTCCTGGGTGAATACGATGCGGGTCGGCCGAAGTTCTTTGCAGCCTACGAGCATATTCGTTACGCCAATCCCACCACGCCGCTTCCGATCGGAAGCCAGACCATCGGCGGTTATTTCATCGTGCCCAGTAACAGTGCGTTTCCACGACCCAAGGTTCTTGAGGTCGCCTGGGTCGGCATGCGCTACGCACTGACACCTTCGCTCGACTTTTTCGCTGCGTATTACCGCGCCATGCAGAACAGTTACGCGAAGGTCAGTTGTTCGAACAGCAGCTCGCCGCAATGCAGCGGTCACTACGATGCCTTGTCGCTGGTGCTCGATCAGCACTTTGGTCGGCACTTCGATGTGTATGGCGGCGTGCAGTGGTCCAGGGTTTATGACGGCATGGGTAGCGGTTATCTGCAATCCGGTTCGTTCGATCCGACGATTGGTGTGCGGATTGTTTTCTGACGTGTTCCTACACACTTCCTTATGAAGCCTCATTTTGCCTTGCCGTCATTCCCACGAAAGCGGGAATCCATTCGCTCTGATGCAAAGGCAAAGATGGATTCCCGCTTCCGCGGGAATGACGGCCATGGAGGGCCGAGGTGTGCTGAGTTGTGTGTGGTTTGCAGAATTTTTTAATCGGCAATCAGCAGGAATTTTTCATGACTTCCGCAGCAGACATCGCGCGAGCACGCAACACCGTGATCGCCGCGTTCCTGGGCTGGACCCTGGACGCGTTCGATTTCTTCATCTTGGTGTTCACATTCGATGAAGTCGCCAAGACTTTCGGCGTAAGCATCACCAGCATCACACTGGCCATCACGCTGACGCTCGCCTCGCGCGCGATCGGCGCTTTCGTGTTCGGCCGAATGGCAGATCGCTATGGACGCAAGCCCACGCTGATGCTGGTGATCCTGCTTTATTCGCTGTTCGAATTCGTTAGCGGCCTGGCCTGGTCGTACGTATCGTTCCTGGTGATCCGTACTTTGTTCGGCATCGCCATGGGCGGCGAGTGGGGTGTGGGCAGTTCGTTGGTGATGGAGACGATCCCCAGCCGCTGGCGTGGTTGGGTGTCGGGCCTGCTGCAGGCCGGTTATCCGACAGGCTATTTCCTTGCCACACTGCTGTTCGGTCTTTGTTACGAGTCTCTCGGCTGGCGCGGGATGTTCTTTGTGGGTGCGGCACCGGCGCTGCTGGTGTTCTTTATCAACGCCAAGATTCATGAGAGCCCCGCATTCGAGGTGATGCGGCAGCGGCCCAAGAGCTCCTTGCTGCAGATTGTGAAGTCGAATGCGAAATTGACGATCTACGCGATCGCCATGATGACCGCCTTCAATTTCTTTTCGCACGGCACGCAGGACATCTATCCCAAGCTCTTCCTCGCCAAGCAACTGGGACTGCCGCACGCGACGCTTACCAACATCGTGCTGGTCTACAACGTGGCAGCGATTCTGGGCGGACTGTTCTTCGGCATGCTGAGCCAGAAGATCGGTCGGCGCCGCGCGATCATATTGGCTTGTGGGTTGGCGCTACTAGCGGTCTATCCGTGGTCGCACAGCAGGGATGTGTACATGCTATGCGCGGCGGCGTTCGTGATGCAGTTTGGTGTGCAGGGCGCGTGGGGCGTGGTGCCGGCGCATCTCAATGAGCTGTCGCCGGCGGAAATCCGCGGCACCTTTCCCGGCTTTGTTTATCAGCTCGGCAATTTCCTGGCAGCGATCAATCCGGTGCTGCAGGCGGAAATCGCGCAGCGGCATGGGCAGGATTACGGTTACGCGCTGTTGCTGGTCGCGGCTACGGTGGCCGTTGTGCTGGTGCTGCTGATGGCGTTCGGGCCTGAGGCGCGCGGTGTGGCAATGGCGGAAGGGCGTGCGGAAAGTGCGCCGTTGCGTGAAGCCGTGCCAGCCAAATGATACCGAGAGGTTGAGGCATCATTGGATGCCTCAGCCAGCCGGGTGAGCTGGGATGCGAATTCCAGCTATTGCTTGCGACTACTTAGTATCGTGTATTGCTGGGATTGCATTCCAGCCTACGAGGACCCACTCGACGAACCTGCTGGTGGCTTTCCACCCGCCGGCGGTTGGCTGCTTTGTGCGCCCGGTGTCACGCCCGGCGGCAGCGGCGGCGGTTTGCAGCCTGGATCGGGATTGGAAGGCGTAGGTGGTGGGCAATGATTCTCCATGCCACCACCGGGCGGTGGCGATGGTGGCGCGGCACCGTTTGTGCTGGATCCGTTGCCTTGTTGTGTCGAGGAAGTCGTCGTAGTCGACGTCGTACTTGTGGCTTGCGCAACCGTAGCCAAGCCAAGCAGGAAAACAACATAAAGCATGGGCACCCGACGCATGGATTGCCTCCGTAACAAGGAAGTCTGCGCCCGATATTGCATGCTGGGTTCAATCGTTCGCTTGTCCCGGCAGTGACAACCACACCAGCTTGCGTCGTGCATCACGCAATTTGCGGCGATTTGTCTTGAGCGTCCCTGCTTGGTAAGGACTTTCGCGACATCAGCGGGGAGTTAATGACTCCGCACACTTCCGCTTGCGTTCTCCATGTATTGCCGCGGCGTGCAATTGAACTCGCGCCGAAACACCGCGTACATGTATTGCAATGAAGTGAAGCCGCTGCGCACGGCGACCTCGGTCAACGGAATCGAGGAATCGGTCAGCATATGCCGCGCCATTTCCAGCTTGTGTTCCAGAATGGTCTGGTGCACGGATTGCTTCAGCTCACGCTTGAAGTGTTCTTCCAGCAGCGTGCGCGAGATACCCACGTAGTCAGCCACTTGTTCGGTCTTGATCCCTAAGCACGCGTATTGGCGGATGTAATGTTTGGCGCGCATCACGTAAGCGCTCTTCAGCGGCTGATGCAGGCTGGTGGCCTGCACGTTGATGCCTACTGGTGGCACCAGTACGCGAGTGGTGGAGCAGTCGCCGCCGTGCAGCATCTGGTGCAGCACCTGAGCGGACATGCGGCCCATTTCTTCCGCGCCCTGGATCACCGACGTGAGCGGAATGCGGCATAGCAATTGCGCGATGGGATCGTTGTCGATGCCGACGATAGCGATCTGTTCTGGAATCGGCACATCCGCCACGATGCAGGCTTGCAGCAGATGCCGGGCGCGCGCGTCGGTGGTGGCGACGATGCCGATCGGCTTGGGCAGCGAGCGTACCCATTCCACCAGATCTTCCTGGGCGCGGCCCCAGCCGCCGGCGCTGGTGGAGGATCCGCGGTACACGGTGCCGTCCAGCCCGTCCGCACGCACCATCTGCAGGAATGCCGCTTCGCGCTCGTGCGCCCAACGGCAAACGGGGCTGGGCGGCAGGCCGTAGAAGGCGAAGCGATGCAGGCCCTGTTCGATCAGATGGTCGTAGGCCAGCCGAACCAGTTTGTGGTTATCGGTAGCCACATAAGGAATGTTGTGCGGGTACTGCGTTTCATCCGCGTAGGAGCCGCCTACAGCGACCACAGGAATAGGCATGGAGGCCAGTGCCTCGCACACCAAGGGATCGTCAAAGTCGGCAATGATGCCGTCCCCGCGCCACTGGTGAATGCCCACCGTGCGGCTGCGGAAATCCTCTTCCATGAACAGGTCCCATTTCACGCGTGTGGACGTGAGATATTGCCCGATGCCGGCGATCACCTGCCGGTCGTACACCTTGTTGGCATTGAACAGCAGTGCGATGCGGTGTGGCTTCGTCATGGTATGGGCAGCAAACCAATTACAACAACGGCGTGTGCCGTAGACGCGACGCTAACAGTTCGCAGGATCAGGCACATGACGCAACGCGACAAAGAAAAATCTAGCGCCGCTGATGGATTTCGCAATTGCGGGAGAAACAGGTGAACTGCAGCATCCGAAGGAATGATCCGATTCGGCCTGCGCAGGCGTCACTGTCTGTCTCTGTCCACATGCCTTCGGCCCGTCGTCTCGATAGCCAGCCAGTCTGCCTTCGCCGACAGTCCTGTGGCCTGCGAATAGACACAGACGGTGCCACCTGCGCAGACCAAATCGGAGCATTCCAGGCGAATTAGGAGCTTCCCCTCATGAGTTATTTTGACCACATTTCCCCTATCGACCGGCCCGGCGCGGACACCTCCAGCGCCCTTGGCTTCCGTCATTACGACCCGGCCCGCCTGGTGCTGGGCAAGCGCATGGACGAGCACCTCCGTCTCGCCGTGTGCTATTGGCACAACTTCGTGTGGCCGGGCACCGACATGTTCGGTTCTGGCACCTTCCATCGTCCGTGGCATGAAAGCGGCGACCCATTGCAGCGGGCACGCGAGAAGGCCGATGCGGCCTTCGATTTCTTCAAGCGCCTGGGCACGCCGTTCTATACCTTCCATGACACCGACGTGGCGCCGGAGGGCGGAAGCCTTTCCGAGTACGTGAGCAATCTTTCCGCCATGGTGGATGTGCTGGAAGCCAAGCAGTCCCAGGCCGGCGTGAAGCTGCTATGGGGCACGGCCAACCTATTCAGCCATCCGCGTTATGCGGCGGGCGCGGCCAGCAGCCCGCAGCCGGAAGTGTTTGCTTGCGCGGCCACGCAGGTGTTCCACGCCATGGCCGCTACGCATCGCCTGGGTGGCGCCAACTATGTGCTGTGGGGCGGGCGCGAAGGCTACGACACGCTGCTCAACACCGACCTGCGGCGCGAGCGCGCGCAGCTGGGCCGCTTCTTCCAGATGGTGGTGGAGCACAAGCACAAGATCGGTTTCAAGGGCACGATCCTGATCGAACCCAAGCCACAGGAACCCACCAAGCATCAATACGACTACGACACCGCTACGGTATTCGGCTTCCTCAAGGAGTTCGGCCTGGAGCAGGAAATCAAGGTGAACCTGGAAGCCAACCACGCCACGCTCGCCGGTCACTCCTTCCATCATGAAGTGGCCACCGCCATTTCACTGGGCGTGTTCGGCAGCATCGACGCCAACCGCGGCGATCCGCAGAACGGCTGGGATACCGACCAGTTCCCCAACAGCGTGGAAGAGCTCACCCTGGTGATGTACGAAATCCTGCGCCATGGCGGCTTCACCACCGGTGGCTTCAATTTCGACACCAAGGTGCGCCGCCAGAGCAGCGATCCGGCGGACCTGTTCCATGGTCATATCGGCGCCATCGATGCGCTGGCGCTGGCGCTGGAACGTGCTGCGAAGATGATCGAGCGCGACGCCCTGGCCGAGTTCAAGGCCAAGCGTTACGCCGGCTGGGATGCGTCATTCGGCAAGCAGATCCTGGAAGGCGGCTATACGCTCGAATCGTTGTCGCAGGAAGCGGTCAAGCGCGATCTGCGCCCGGCGCATGCATCAGGACAACAGGAATATCTGGAAAACCTGGTCAACGCTTACATCTACGGCTGAGCGGCCGCATGTATCTGGGGATAGATCTGGGGACCTCGGCCATCAAGGCCGTGCTGATCGATGCTACCGGCAAGGTGCGCGCCACCGCGTCGCATGCGTTGGCAGTATCCAATCCGCAGCCGCGCTGGTCCGAACAGGATCCGCATGCATGGTGGACGGCCGCGCAAGCGGCGATCGAGCAGGTGTTGGCCGGAGCGGGCAGAGAAGGAATTTCCCCGCGCCAGATCGCCGGCATCGGCCTGAGCGGGCAGATGCACGGCGCCACCGTGCTTGACAAGGCCGACCGCGTGCTGCGGCCGGCCATTCTGTGGAACGACGGACGCTGCGACGCGCAATGCCGCGAGATAGAAAGCTGGCCCGGTTTTCAGGAAATCACCGGCAACCTCGCCATGCCCGGCTTCACCGCGCCCAAGCTGCTGTGGTTGCGCGAGCATGAGCCGGCGGTATTCGAGCGCATCGCCAAAGTGCTGTTGCCGAAGGATTACCTGCGTCTCGGCCTAACCGGCGAATACGCCACCGACGTTTCCGATGCGGCCGGCACGCTGTGGTTGAACGTGGCCGAGCGGCGCTGGAGCAAGCGCATGCTGGAAGCCACCGGGTTGTCGCTGGATGCGATGCCCACGGTATACGAAGGCAACGCGGTCACCGGTTACCTCAGCCAAGCCTTGGCTGATCGATGGGGCATGCAGCGCGTGCCGGTTGCCGCCGGTGGCGGTGACAATGCGGCGGGTGCGGTCGGTGTCGGCATCGTGCGGCACAAGCAGGCGATGTTGTCGCTGGGCACCTCGGGTGTGTATTTCGCGGTATCCGACGGTTATCTCGCGCGTCCCGAGCAGGCGGTGCATAGTTTCTGCCATGCCTTGCCGGGTACGTGGCATCTGATGTCAGTGATGTTGAGTGCCGCCAGTTGCCTGGATTTCACGGCGGGCTTGAGCGGATACGGCAGCGTCGCAACGATGCTGGCCGATGCTGAACAAGCCGGCATGCGTCACGACGGTCCGGTCTTTCTGCCTTATCTCAGCGGCGAACGCACGCCGCACAATGACGTGCATGCGTGCGGCGCATTCACCGGCTTGCGTGCGGATACCTCACGTACCGATTTGGCCAACGCCACGCTGGAAGGCGTGGGGCTTGGCTTGCTCGACGGCATCGAAGCGGTCGACGCGGCAGGTTTGCATGCGGACGACATCACCGTGATCGGCGGCGGATCGCGCAGTGCTTATTGGACGCAGATGTTGGCGGACATCATCGGTCGTCCGTTGACTTTGCGTGCGGGCGGTGAGGTTGGCGCTGCGCTTGGCGCGGCAAGGTTGGCGCATCTTGCTGCTGAACCGGGCGCCACTTTGGCCGACGTATGCGAGATGCCGGAAGTGACGGCCGTGTGTCAACCGAATCTGTCGCGACATGCGTATTATCGCGAGCATAGGCAGCCGAAATTCCGGGCGTTGTATAGCCAGCTTGCCGGGGTTTATCGGGTGGAGGGGGCGGTATGACGGCTATGAGGGTGCTCGGCGTATGCATGGTGTTGGCTACATCAATGCTCGCGACCTCCACCGCCCATGCCAGCAAAGACCACCCCGTCATCGGCTTCTCCATCGATGACCTGCGCCTCGAACGCTGGGCCCACGACCGCGACTACTTCGTCGCCGCTGCCACCAAACTCGGCGCCAAGGTCTACGTACAATCGGCTGACGCCAGCGAGGAGCGCCAGGTCGCGCAACTTGAAAACCTCATCGCACGCGAAGTCGACGTGCTGGTGATCGTGCCGTTCAACTCCAAGGTGCTCAGCAACGTGGTGGCGGAGGCAGAGCGCAACGGCATCAAGGTGGTTTCCTACGATCGCCTTATCCTCAACGCTAACGTCGATGCCTACATCACCTTCGACAACGAGCGGGTAGGGGAGCTGCAGGCGCAGGGCGTGTTGAACAGGGCGCCGAAAGGCGATTATTTCCTACTCGGCGGTTCGCCTACCGACAACAACGCCAAAATCATTCGCCAAGGCCAGATGAAAGTATTGCAGCCAGCGATCGACAACGGTTCGATCAAGATCGTCGGCCAGCAATGGACGCCCGATTGGGATGCATCAAAGGCGTTGCGCATCGTCGAAGATGCGTTGACTGCAAATGCCAACAACATCCAGGGCGTGGTCGCTTCCAACGACGGCACCGCTGGTGGTGCAATCCAGGCGCTGGCCGCGCAAGGGCTGGCGGGCAAGGTGCCGGTATCCGGACAGGATGCGGACTTGGCCGCGGTCAAGCGCGTGATCGACGGCACGCAGGCGATGACCGTGTACAAGCCCATCAAGCAACTCGCCACGCAAGCTGCAGAACTTTCCGTGGAACTGGTGCGCGATGAAAAGCCTCAGTACACCACCACCTTGAACAACGGCACGAAAAATGTCGACACGGTGCTGCTCAATCCGATTCTGCTGACGCAGCAAAACGTGGGCGTCGTGATCAGCGACGGCTTCTACACGCACACCCAGATCTACGGCAAATGAGTCGACCGTCATGAGCGATTACTTGTTCGCAATGCGGGACATCCGTAAATCGTTCGGCGGTGTGCGTGCGCTGGATGGCATCGATCTACAGGTGCGTCCCGGCGAATGCCTGGGGCTGTGCGGCGAAAACGGCGCCGGCAAATCCACGCTGATGAAAGTGCTATCAGGCGTCTATCCCTACGGTACGTGGGAAGGCGAAATCCATTGGCAAGGCAAGTCGCTGCAGGCGCGTTCCGTGCGTGACAGCGAGCAGGCCGGCATCGTCATCATCCATCAGGAACTGATGCTGGTGCCCGAGCTCTCGGTGGTGGAGAACCTGTTTCTCGGCAACGAGCTGACTTTGCCGGGCGGACGTATGAATTACGAGGCGATGTATGCCCGCGCCCATGCGCTGCTGAAGGAACTGCAGCTTGAGGACGTGAACGTTGCGCTGCCGGTGAAGGCGTTCGGCGGCGGCCACCAGCAGTTGTTCGAGATCGCCAAGGCGCTGGCAAAGGATGCGCGTCTGCTTATTTTCGACGAGCCGACATCGTCGTTATCCGGCAAGGAAACCGACGTGCTGCTCGGCATCATCGAGCGACTCAAACAGCGAGGCATCGCCTGCATCTATATCTCGCACAAGCTGGACGAAGTGGCGCGCGTCTGCGACACGGTCAGCGTGATCCGCGACGGCAAGCACGTGGCCACCAAACCGATGAGCGAGCTGGACGAGGACAGCATTATTGCGATGATGGTGGGACGCCGGCTGGAAACGCTCTATCCCAAGGTGGAACACGAGATCGGCGGCGTGGTGTTCGAAGCGAAACACGTCACCTGCTACGACGTTTCCGATCCCTCGCGCCAGCGCGTGAAAGATGTTTCGTTCGTGTTGCGCCGTGGCGAGATTCTGGGCATTGCCGGCCTGGTCGGAGCGGGCCGCACCGAACTGGTCAGTGCCATTTTCGGCGCGTATCCCGGGCGCAGCCAGGCCGAGCTGTTCGTGGACGGCAAGTCATTGAAAGTGCGCTCGCCGCGCGATGCGATTCGCGCCGGCATGGGCTTGGTGTCGGAAGACCGCAAGCGCTACGGCATCGTGCCGCTGCTGGGTGTGGACAAGAACATCACGCTGGCCACTTTGCAGCACTATGCAAGCGCTGGTCACGTGGACAGCGGGCGTGAATGGAGCGCGGCCGAGGCGCAGATCGCGTCCATGCACATCAAGGCATCGAACGCTTCGCTGCCGATTGCCTTCCTGTCCGGCGGCAATCAGCAGAAGGCACTGTTTTCGCGCATGCTATTGACGCGTCCGCGCATTTTGATTCTCGATGAGCCGACGCGCGGCGTGGACGTGGGCGCCAAGGCGGATATCTATCGACTGATCTTCGAGCTGGCGAAAGAGGGCATTTCGATCATCCTGGTGTCTTCGGAACTGCCGGAGATTCTCGGCATGAGCGATCGCGTGTTGGTGATGGGCGAGGGGAAACTATGCGCGGATCTGCTCAACGATGGCCTTACGCAGGAGCAGGTGATGGCAGCGGCGATTCCGCAGGCTAAGAGGGCGTAGGTATCTACAAGTTATTCGGGAATGCTTGATCTTCCTGTCGTCATTCCCGCGAAAGCGGGAATCCAATTTGCTCTTCGGCGAAAGGCAAAAATGGATTCCCGCTTTCGCGGTAATGACGTTCAGGTAAGAACAGACATCCCGCCAGAACGACACTGATTCAAGGAACGCGAGCTTCAACCATGCGTGCACAAGAATTCCGAGCACTATTTGTCCGCTACAAGATCCTGGCGCTGCTGCTGGCCTTGGCGGTGATCTGGATCTTCTTCCACATCGCCACCGACGGCGCCTTCATCAGCTCGCGCAATCTTTCCAATCTGCTGCGCCAGACTTCAATCACCGGCATGCTCGCCTGCGGCATGGTGTTCGTGATCATCTCCGGCGAGATCGATCTGTCCGTAGGCTCTTTGCTTGGCTTGCTCGGCGGCATCGCTGCCGTGCTGACGGTAAACCTGCAATGGGGTTCCTGGCCGGCGGTCATCGTGGTGCTGTTGCTTGGTCTTGTGATCGGCATGCTTAACGGCTTCATCGTCACGCGGTTGCGTGTGCCGTCATTCATTGTCGGCCTGGGCGGCATGCTGGCGTTTCGTGGCGTGCTGCAGGGCATTACGCATGGTGCCACCATCGCGCCGGTACCGGCTGACATGGTGTATCTCGCGCAAGGCTATGTGCCGCCGCTGCTGTCGAACTGGCTGGCGGCCATCATTTTCTTCGCGCTGGTCGCGATGACGGTCATGCGCCGCCGGCGCCGCGCAACGCTGTCGATACCGCAGCCGGCGGCCTGGAGCGATGCGCTTAAGCTCGTCGCCATTGGCGCGGTGATGGTGGGCTTCCTGGTGATGCTCAATCGTTACAGCGGCGTGCCGCTGCCGGTGATGATCCTGCTCGCACTGCTGGCCATCTTCACTTATATCGCCACGCAAACCGTGTTCGGTCGCCACATCTATGCGGTGGGCGGCAACATGGAAGCCAGCCGGCTTTCGGGTATCGACGTAAGTGGCGTGAAGATGGTGGTGTTCGCGCTGATGGGATTGATGTGTGCGTTCGCCGGCATCATCAACACGGCTCGCCTGGCGGCCGGCTCGCCTTCCGCGGGCACCAACGGCGAACTGGATGCGATTGCGGCGTGCTTCATCGGCGGCGCTTCCATGCGTGGCGGTGCCGGCACCGTGCACGGCGCGCTGATCGGTGCGCTGGTGATGGCCAGTCTCGACAATGGCATGTCAATGATGGACGTCGACAATTACTGGCAGCTGATTGTGAAGGGTTCGATCCTGGTGATTGCCGTGTGGGTGGATGTGCTTTCGGGCACGAAGCGTGATTGAAGGTTTATCTCCTTTCTATACAAATGCGACGAACTGCCCCCTCCCCTGCTTGCAGGGGAGGGCTGGGGTGGGGTGAGTACTTGCGATGAACTTTCCCGCAAGTGTTCACCCCCTCCCAACCTCCCCCTGCAAGCAGGGGGAGGAGCCGGCTTGAGGCGCTCTTGAAATCCTTGAGGCTACAACCATGGTGAACACCTCTCGTCGCAATGCATTCAAAATGCTGGTGACCGGCGCAGCTTCTGCACCGTTCGCGTTGAAATCCGCGGCATCCATGCCGTGCACGCAAGCAACACCCAAATGGGCACATGGCACAGAAGGCCAACGCAAAGCCGATCTCGGCAACAGCACCTATCTCAATCCCATCGTTGCGGGCGACCATCCGGACCCCACCATCCTCAAGGATGGCGACGATTACTACATGACGTTCACGTCCTTCGATTCCTATCCAGGCATCGTGATCTGGCATTCCACGGACTTGGTGAACTGGACACCGGTGACGGCCGCACTGTCCAAGCCGCTCGGCACGATCTTCGCGGTCGATCTGTGCAAGCACAACGGCCGCTACTTCATCTACATTCCTGCCGATCCGTCGGGCAAGGGCTGGTCCATTCACGTGATCTGGGCGGACGACATCAAGGGCCCGTGGAGCGATCCCATCGATATGAACATCGTGGGCTGCATCGATCCGGGCCACGTGGTGGGTGAGGACGGCAAGCGCTATCTGTTCGTCAACGGCATACGCAAGATACGCCTTACAGATGATGGCTTGGCCGCCGATGGCCAACTGGAGTCGGCATACAGTCCATGGCGTTATCCTGATGACTGGGTAGTGGAGGATTTCGCGCCGGAAGGTCCGAAGCTTTTGCGTCATGGAGAGTGGTTCTACTTGATCACCGCCGTCGGCGGCACGGCAGGACCGCCGACAAGTCATATGGTGATCGCGGCGCGCTCCAAATCCATCCACGGGCCATGGGAACATTGCCCGCACAATCCACTAGTGCGTACCACGAGTGCTGCTGAACCCTGGTGGTCGCGTGGACACGCTTCGCTGGTGGAAGGCCCGGCGGGTGACTGGTGGATGGTGTATCACGGTTACGAGAATGGCTTCCGAACGCTGGGGCGCCAAACGTTGCTGGAACCGATGGAGTGGACCAGCGACGGCTGGTTTCGCGCCAAAGGCGGTGATCTTTCCAGGCCTTTGCCGAAACCCAAGGGCGGCAAGAGCGGTGTGTCAGGCCTTGCACTGTCGGATGACTTCACGAGCAACAAGTTCGGCGTGCAGTGGAGTCTGTACAGACCAGCATCGGGCGACATGCAGCGTGTCAGTTACGAGAAGGGCGCGTTGCAGTTTGTCGCCAAAGGCCAGTCGCCCGTCGATAGTTCACCGCTTACCTGCATTGTCGGCGATCGCGCCTATGTTGCGGAGGTGACGCTCGATCTTGTCGGCGATGCTGAAGGCGGTTTGCTGCTGTTCTATAACCACAAGGCCTTCGTGGGCATCGGTTTCACACCGGAATACATGAAGACCTTCCAATACGCCGAAGAACAATCCTGGATGCGGCAGCCGATGCCCACCTCCAGCGTACGCATCCGTTTGACCAACGACAATAACGTGGTGACCTATCACTACTCGCACGACGGCGGCAAAACCTGGGTGCAGCACGGTCTGTGCATGGAGGTGTCAGGCATTCACCATAACGTGTTCGGCGAGTTCCTCAGCCTCAAGCTCGGCATCTACAGTACAAACAAAGCCAGCATTCGTGTGAGGGATTTCACGTATCGGGCCCTTGTTTAAGGCAACACTGATCAAGTATTGCCGTCGTCACCAGCCCTGTCTGTTCGCAGGCCACAGGGCCGTCGGCGAAGGCAGACTGGCCGTCTGTCGAGACGGCGGACCGAAGGCATGCGGACAGACAGGGCTGGCCCCAACACATGGAAAAAGGAGAGGGGTGATGTCTGGAAGGCCCGCAGGCTGCGCCGCACGGCTTGGCAAGACGGCCAGCCGCGCAACACACCCTGCGAGCCTTCCAGACATCATGACGGCGGCGATACTTGATCAGTGTTGCCTTAAGGCAAGCAGCCGGGTGCGAATGCGTTTGGCCCATTCGTACAGTTTGTTGGGCCACTCTGGCCCTCCAAACTTTGTCTTCCAAGCTTTAGCCTTCTCAACGCGTCATCCACCCCAGACCTTTGTGGATCGATGAGTGAAAGTAAGCGCATACCAACCCCTGGTGCCTTGCTTGAACGGCGCCGGCGAAACGGGATCGTTTCGCCGGCGTTTTTTTGCTCGCGACGGCTTGATCTGTTCTGCGGCTTGTCAGAAACGCTACGCATGCCTCTGTGATGACAGGTGGCGTGTATAAGCGGTGAAGACCCATCGACGCGATGCGTCTACGTTTCGTGATGATGTGCACGGCCGTTTTGTTAAAACAAAAACGGCTTCTTATGAAATTGAATGTTCAAACGCATATTCGCGATTTTCGATTTGACGCAATAACCGCCGACGATTATCGATAGCGGATGTTCTGTGCGCATTCGTCGCATGAGGGCAGGGGAGTGCAATTCAACTATTTCGCCGAGGGGATCGCGGCTCCCCAGGGGTACGGCTGCGCCTTGCAGTTCGTGCTATTTCGACACATCGGGAGAACAAACATGAAGAAAACGCTTGCTTCGCTGGTTGCCGGCGCACTGCTTTTCGTGGGAGTAAATGGAGTCGCACAGGCGGGTCCGTATAATCTCTACTCGCCGTATTTTGCGTGGGACAATAATTTCAACAACAGCAGCATTTCATGGAGCCCATCCAGCGGCCAATATCCGCAATGGACGGCTTCGTTCAATTTCTCCAGCAATAGCCTGTACGGTTATCCCGCCAGCATTCGCGGCTGGCATTACGGCTGGAATCCAACCGGCGATACCTTGTTCCCACGGCAGATTTCATCCGCCAGCACCATTCCGGCGGCATTCTCGTATGCATCCGGCGGCAGCAACATGGCCGGCGACTTCGCCTATGACATGTTTCTGCGCAACGACAGCCAAAAATCCACGCCGCAACTGGAGGTGATGATCTGGGCGGGCAACAATTCCTATCCGATCGGTCAGCCCATCGCCACCGGCGTGATCACCGAAAACGGCGTCACCTACGACCTGTGGTACGGAGACAACTCCGCGGCGGGCTACTACGTCTACACCTTCCTGCCTCAGCGCAGCAGCGTACCGGCCAGCCTGCCGACTAGCGGCAGTGCCAACATCGACATCATGCACTTCTTCAACGTGCTTAAAGGCCGCGCTAGCTTCAGCACATCGATGTATCTGGACGTGGTGGAAGCCGGTTGCGAGATCGTGCGCGGCAATGGCTGGGTGTCGACCACTTGGTTCCAGGTCAACGCTCAGTAGTTCAAAAAAACGGCGCCGGAGATGTGGCGGAAAACATCTCCGACGCCGCGAGTAGAACAACGGCCACAAAGGGAGGAAGTCAGCCGTTGTGCATGCCACGAATCGCTACTGATTGAACAGATCGACCGCTGGGAACGTCGTGCCTGAACAGCATCGTGCGGGATGCACTTGCAGTCTGGCCAAATCCTGCCGCGATGCCCATGGCGGCAGGGGTCAATTCCTTGTTCTGATGGGCCAACCTCAATTGAGAATCTCCCGCCAGTTCACACGATTGACTTGATTGGAATTGGATTTCTGGTTTACTGCCTTGAACGTGGTCACACCCGCTGAGGTACTGGACGCTACCGTTACGGAGCCGTCCGTGTTCTGCAGCAGTTGCACACCGGTAGGCGCAGCGGTGGTGGTTGCCCACTTCACTGCCGTGCCGCTGGTGAGCAACACGGATTCCCCGGCATAGTTGGTGGCATACAGTGCGCCTTGCAGCGAGCAAGGGTCGCTGGAGGGAATCACCGTCGTCCACGCCACGATGTTCAGGCCAGTGGCGGCGGCTGGGCTTACCACGATGCGCTCGGTACCACCATTTGTGCCGCCGGCCGAACCAGTGAGGTCGTAATACCAACCCGACGAGCTGTCACTTATGGACGTGCCCTTGGTCAGATCGGTGACGGCCGTCAATGCGCTGCGTGTAAGCGGCAGACCGGTAGTGGAGGGCGTCGTGCCAGAGCCGTCGCGCAAGGCATACATGGTCTGCTGTTGCGTATCGGTGAGGTCGGTGATGTCGAGGAATTTGCCGGTACCTACGAATACCCAGCGCAACGTGGCGAGGCCGTTGGAGCTCAGGCTTTCTTCCACGCGTGGCGCCGTGGTGATCGGCTGCGGATTGCCAGAAGGATCAGTGAGCGTGGCGAACAAGGTAGGCGAGGGATAGTTGCCGGTGGCGTTACCGGACGAATCCACGGCGCTTTCGGTCAAGTCGAAACGCCACACGTTACCCAGCAGGTCGCCGGCGTAGATTTGATCAACGGTGCCGTCGGTCACGTCCTCGGTGTACGCGGTAGCCTGTGCCAGGCCCGCTGGGGTGGCAGCGCTGCCCACACCGGTGTCGATTTTCTGCAGTATCGCACCGGTCTTGATGTCCAAGATGTAGAGAATGCCGTGGCCCGCAAGCGTGCCGGCGGTGTTGTTGTAGCCGGAGGTCATGGCCACCACCCAGCCGTATTTGCGCGTCTTGATGATCAGCGGTGCGCCAAAGCTGTAGCCCATGTCTGCATCGGTGAATTCCCACAGCACGTTGGCGGCTTGTGATTTCTCAACGGTAGAATTGCTAGCGGTGTCGACTGCCTGCGGCACGCTGGTGATATCCAGCGCATAGATGCCCTTGCCGCCTTTGCCCAAGCCACCGACCAGGAGCGTATGCCACTTAGCCGTTGACGTCGTTGTCGTAGGCGTGCTGCTGCCACTGCTGGTGTAGGTGAAGTCCACGTCTGCAACTTGCGGCGTGGCGTCAACGTAATAGTGATGATAGAAGTTGTTGGTCGATACGCCGTTGAGGTTGGCGAGGGCAGGAAGGCCATCCACCAGCGGCGTGCCGTTCGGCCCGTTGTAAAGCGGACTGGGCACATAGGCGAATAATTCGCTGCCGCCGCCGGTGACAGGATTGGACGTGCTGGCCGTCTGGAAGTCCGCTTCGAACGCATGCAACATGCCGTCGTTGGCGCCTACGTAGACCACCGGCTCACGACTGGCGATGCTCGTGGAAAAAGCTGTGTAGCCTGGGTTAGTGGATTCGGAATACGAAGATGAAAGCGCGCCTTGCACCAGCACTGCGGACGAATCGACCATGTCACCGAGAATATGGCTGCGCACGCGAAACAGCGTGCCTTCATTGCTTTTGTCGCCGCGCAGATAGTTCACCAACTGCGAGCCATAGCTGGTGGTATTCAGCGCCGACTGCTCGGAGGCAGAAAGACTGTTGTAGCGGAACGGTACACCCGCGCTTCCATTCCAGGTCACGATACGTCGGCCGGTATTCCAACCCACGATGGATGAGCTGGACGTGGCCTGGGTGAGCGTGTCGAGCTGGAGCTGTGCGTGCCAGGGTGTGCTGCCGGTGGCTGCCGTTACGGTGCTGCCGGTGGTGGCGGTGGCCACGAAGCCGGAGACGTCGCCTACCCACGATACCGGCGTGTAGGCGGTGGTATAGGCGGGAAAGCCGGCGACGGGTGCGTAATAGGGCGCCGTATTGGCGGTAACGTTGGTCAGCCCATGCGTGGAGTTGACGGTCAACCCCGAACCAGTCTGCGACACGGTAGACGCGATGTTGTTGAAGATCAGTTGCAGGCCGCTCTGGATCAGGTTGGCCTGGTTGCCCGGAAGATAGTTGTCGGGACGCAGGTTTCTTGCGGCAACGGTGGTGTTGTTGGTATGCCAAGTCAGAATGTTGGCGGGAACGCCGTCGCCGTTGACGTCATTGAAACCGCCGTACTTCGCCGCCAGCCAGTACATGTTGGGACCCGGGCCGCTGCCGAGCATGGACGGGTAGAACGTCCATTCGTTGGTCTTGCCGTCATAGGTGCCTGGCTCCAGCACGTCGATGATGTAGGTGGTGATCTTCTGGTTGCCGGTCAGATCGGAGCGGATGTCGTTGATGTGCGCGTAGTAGGCGAGACCGGCCAAATTGTAGGTGGCGTGTCCGGTGTCGCTCACTTCCATCGTGCTGCCGAGGGCGGTCACGCCCAGGTACTGCGCCATGGTTTGCGATGCGGCCGTGGTGCCCTGCGCTTCGATCAGTGGAAGGTTGCCAAGCTTGGTGACGTAGTTGGACGTATCCAGTGCTGTTGCAACGGTGCTCGATGGGTTCAAGGGAGAGAGCGGAGTGCCGGCCGAACCGTTCGTGCTGGGGGGCGCTGTAGTGGGGACGCGCGTGTCGTACCACGTATGCGAGTCGCCAATGGTAACAATGGCGTTGTTCTGGCACGTGTACTGGATCGGGTCATTTACCGTCGGGCTGTTCGATGAATTGGCCGGTTTGCCGCTGAACGCCGGAAAGGACGGGTCGGTGCTGTTGCTCTGGCTGAGACCGTCGGTATAGCTGGAGTCCAGCGGTACCTGCATGTAGTAGGCCAACGTAGCCCAATACAGGTCTGCAACTGTGTCATGCAGCTCGTAATTGACGCTGTAGCCGAACTTATTGAGGTAATTGATCACGCCACTGTTGGTGAACGTCACGCTGCCGGGCGCCGAACCATATTGGGAGTCGGCGGCATCCGGGTTGGTATAGAAGACGCCCGTGCTGGCGTTCCATTCCGTATAGGAGTTGTTCGCGCGTGCGCCATAGCCGTTATAGGAGGTGGGGCCGTTGTCGCGCAGCATGGCGCGAACGGCGCCGTTGGGGTGCGAATAACCATCCAGAAACGCATACGCGGTCGCGCCCACGCGTACCTTGGTGTAGTTCTGCTGGATCAATCCTTCCGGTTTGTTGTACAGGCCAGCACCCACATAGTCGGTGGATTTGTGTGCGGAATTGCAATTGCTCTCCAGCATGCCCGCCACGCACACCTGTACGGCTGCATTGTAAGTGGTCGCGATATTGGGGACGCGGTCGTTTTGGCCTGAGTTGCTGAAAGAACTGTTGTTGGAAACGATAAACGTGGTGCCTTGTCCGGCCGAGCGCAAATACACCGGATCGAGCGACGAGTAATTGCTGTCTCCGATCACGGTGGAGGGTGATACGTTTGTCGAACTGCTGAGCCACTTGTCGGGAAAGTTGCCAGTACTGCTTTGCGCCGAGTTGAGGTTGGAACGCAGCAGTACGGTGGTGCTGGTGGTATCCACGGCGCGGTTACCGCCCGTCAGCGCCTGACGGAATTCATCGAGCGATGTCATCAACGCCCAGTTGAGCATGTTGCCGCTCCAGTGTCCGGAGCAGACGGGGCCTGACGTATTCACCGGCACGAAATAGCCTGCGCCGGTATTGCTGTTGTAGTCGTAGCATTTCGTGGGATCGAAATAGCCGATATAGGTGCTGCTGGTTGAGTAGCTAGTGGCGTTCGTATAGGCGCCTACCGTGCCGGTGGGATATTCCACCGACAGCGCCAGCATCAGGTTCGCAGGCACATTGGAGGTGCTGTAAACCGGTATGTCCGATAGCGTGGTGGTACCTGCCAACGTGCCGGCGCTTGCCGTCAATGCCATTAGACATGCCAGCAATCTGCAGTTGAGACGAAAGTGGCGAAGAGACTTGAGCATGGCCGTTTCCGGAATAGAAAGTTGGGCATGTGGCAAAGCGGTGCGCATGCGCACGCTTCAGCGCATGAAGGTCTGCACGTACGCGGTCGTTCCCTTTTGGCCGTCCACGCGCACCGTTAAGCGGAAAGCGGCGTACGCACCATTGCTGAATGTCAGGTTGTCCGAGTTCTGGTTGGACAACGAACCGCCCAGCAGCGATGCGCCCGGCGCGATGCAGGTGAGGGGCGTGGCCGTGCCGGATGAGGGGCACAGTCGCTCCACGACGTAAGTGATGGTGTTGCCGTTGCTGCTGGTAGCCGTGCCGATGCTTCCGGAGGTCTTGTTCACCAGCACGTTCGGTATGTCGCCGGTGGAACGCGACGTAGCCGGCTGCGGCTCCGCGTAATAGCCGAGTGTGGCCTGGTCGTTGTCACTGTTTGGCTGGGTGAAGGTGATCTTCTGCTGCGCATCCACATAAGCCTGTTCGGCCTCTTGCAGTGCGCTCTGGCGAAAGGTGAGGCTGCCAGCGATGGTGTTGCTGGTGTCCACCGAACGCATCAGCGCCAGCGCGGCCAGCAGCGAGACCACCAGCACGATGATGGCCATCAGCGTGGAAATCATGCCGCCTTGCCGGAAGCGGTTGCTGTGAAAAACCAACGGAGTGACAGATGCATGCATGGCGCGTCGACCTAGTAATGCGTGACAACCAGCGCGTTGCGCACTGGAATCGTGGTGTCGTACACCTTGTAGCGGTACTGCGTGCTCGTATTGACGGTGTACTGCAAGGTCGGATCCAGGTCCGAAAACAAGGGGAGCTTGGATTTACCTATGTAATCGCTGGAGCGCTCCGGCAACCGACTCTGCGCAACGATCGCCACACGGATCGCCTTGATCTGTCCCATGGCAGTGGCCGCTGCAGAAGTGCTTGCGGTAAGCGTGGCGATCGACCAGTTGCCGGTGGGCTGCACCCATGCGTCGATCTGATCGGCCGAAGTGTCACTGGAATTGGTGTGCACGCCGTACAGCGCCTTGATCTGCACGATGCCATCGGCAATGGGCGTGACCGCGGCGGCTTGGCCGTTGACCGGTCGCTGCAGCAGGTCGTACGACACCAGTGAGTTGGTGGAAGAGTCGACACCGAATAGCGTGAACGTGGGCGTAGAGCCGGCATCGAACAAGTAGGTTGCGGTCTGCAGGCCCGTGGCGGGACTGTTGGCGGTATCCAGCGCGAGGGTAGTGCCGGACACTTGAGTGGCCGTTGAGGAACTCGTTAAGTGCGCCAGCGAGCAGGTGCCGTCGGACAAGGTGCCGAGCAGGTAATCACCCGTCATGATGCCTAAGCTGTTGCCCACCACCACGCTACTCGCCGAGGGCGTGCTGCTTACGGCGATCTTGAACACCTGCAGCGCCGAATTGCCGCCGACGACACCGATCACATCCGAATTGCTGCCGCCGGATGCGATCAAGACCGGTACCAGCCGCGTAGTGAGCGGCCAGCCTGATGACGTGAACGGTGAGGGTAGGGCGGACTGTGCCGGTAGCGTTTGCAATTTGCTGCTGGTGGTCGTCGTATACGCAGTAACCGGGCATCCCCACAACCCGTAGTTGTAGCCTTGCACGATGCTCGCACCTGCCGTGCGCAATTGGCGTTCCAGCGCATATAGCGCGTAGCTGCCGTTCTGTTGCGCGTCGTTGCCGGTGGTGGTGGTGCGCTTCTTGCCTTCGTACACGGCAAAGGCGTCCATGATCGCCAGCATGCACAGCATGCTCACTACCATGCCCACCATCAATTCGATCAGTGAGAAGCCGCGCTGGCGCGCAGGCGCTGTCGACGTCATCGAGCCTTCAATAGCCGATTGCGGTAACGGATACATATTTGTGCACGCTGCTGTCACTGGGAGCCTGCCAGTAGACGGTCACCGTCACCTGGTACTGGGTATTGCTGGATGAACTGGAGATGCTTTGCGCGACGACATCGATGCTGGGCGGATTGGCTTTTACGCCGGGAAGACAGTTGGTTGCGGCTGTGTTCGATGTGCAATCGGCGCTGTTATACCAGTCCATGTACTTGGAGTTGCCACTGCCTTTGCTTCCTTCAAAGTTCGCCGAAAGCTGCGCAGGATCGGTCGCCCACATCTGCGCAATCACATGGTCGGCCAGCATGGCCGCGTTGATGCGGTAGTTGGAGGCGCCGCTCATCTCGACAGCCGAGCCCTGCAGCGCCACCATGCCCAAAATGCCGACCGAAAAAATCAGGATGGCGACCATCGCATCGATCAGCACGATGCCCCGCTGCAGCGGGGCATGGATGGCGCGAGGTCTGGTGCGCATCGTCTTCATGGACACCCCAGTACGTTGCTGCTCAATTTGAAAGCCGGATCGCACATGTTCACCATGCCGCCCGGCGAGATCGTGGTGACCAGCCGGCGGCTGGTCGATTGTTGAGATGTCTGCGCGGCAGTGACGTCGATGCGCAGAATCGACGAACTGCCATAGGCGGTAGGGCGTCCCAACGCGTTGTACGTGACGCCGGCAGGAACGCCGCCGCTGATGATCGTGCCGTAAGTGCTGCTGCTGGACGAACTGGAAACGACATTGCTCGTGGCCGTCGTGGCGCCGACTTGCACGTTGCTCATGCTGGGCGAGTTCCAGCTCTGAATGGTGCTGGTGGCCGAGCTGCAGTCGGTGGCCGCTTGTGCGCTGGCCGCACTGGCCGGCAGCAGGCAAACCTGCCAACTGCTGGCGGAACTCAATTGAAAGCGCACGTAACGACCTTGCTGCGCGGCTTCGTTGCGCGCGAGCCGCAGACCGTTCTGGATCGATTCGGTGACCGTGCGAATGCGCGTGTTCAACGTCCACTGTTGGAATGTCGGCATGCCAAGCATGACAAGAATGGCCAGGACGGCCACGGTCACCATCAGCTCGATCAGGCTCATGCCGCGCTGGTGAACCGCTCTCACTGGCAAACCCCTTTGGCGGTAACCCAGCAATTCGCAGGCACGGTGTACCAGTCGCTGGCATTGGTCGTTGTGCGGTTGTTGCTTTGATCGATGGTGAAGGTGAAGTTGGCGACCTGCGTGCCGGCGTTGCCGTAGGCGGTAATTGTGTAACCGCTGCTGGTGAGTGCGCAGGTGTAGCCGAAATAATTCGACGACGGCATGCTAGGGCCGCAATTGGCCGAATTGCTCGTGTTGGCGTATTGGCGATTGTCTTGGTAGTACTGCTCCATCGCGACGCGCACGGCGCTTAAGCCATTTTGCGCATCGGTGAGCTTGCCGCGAATGATGTAATTGGTGTAAATCGGCAGCGCGATGGCAGCGAGAATGGCAATGATCGCCACCACGATCATCAGCTCGATCAACGTAAAGCCTGCCGCTTGCGCGCGGCGTCTGCATAGCGTGCCCATGGACCGCCCCTGTAGGTTTGGAGCCTATACGTGCTCCGAAAGACTGCGACTAAAGAGCGCCATTCGCGCCCAACCATCCGTTCGATGCTCGCCAACATCCGTTCTTTCGCGAATGGTTGTAGTGATCATCCAGTTTTGCGATCGCAGCATCTATCGCCGAATGGGACAAAATCGCCGTCAATTTGGGACAATGCGATGGTGTCGCGATCTGCCGCACATGGCCTGTGTGGACCTTGTCCCTGCATTCGCTGTGGCGATAGCCGTTCGTGTTCGCTTGTCGCGAAAGGCAGGCCAGTGATGCTCATGACATGGTGGGAGGGCGACAAGACCAGGGCCATGCACGCTCAAGTAGGCGCTGCGGTGGCCGATAGCGTTGACCTTACCTTCACGCATCCTAGTCTTGCCGACGATTAGGTTTGCAGGAGTTCGGGGACTGGCTTAATTTGTTCGCCCAAGTCGCTTACTTATGCGACGGGTCTAATCGGCGTCTGAACAGGGTGGCGGAAGGTTGATGATGCATATGGAAGGTCGCTGTACATCGCTGCGCGCCTGGATGTTGGTGGTCACTTTGCTGGGTGCGATTCTGGTAGGTGGTTGCTCCAATTTCGCCACCAAGCCGAAGGTGACCATACAGCCCGCCACGCGGACAGCAGCGCCTGCTCCGTTGGAGAACGCCCCGAACGAGACCGCGCCTCGGCTTTCGTTATCGACGATCGTCAACCGGGATTTGCAGAACGGCCACTACGCTGAAGGCGAGAAGGCTTTGCGGCGCTATCTGCAGGATCATCCGGACGACCGCTCGGCGCAGTTCTTTCTGCGTCAGCTGACGCAAGATCCGAAACAGATGCTTGGTGCAGCATCCACGCCACACGTGGTGCAGCCGGGGGAGTCGTACAGCACCCTAGCGGCGAAATATCTAGGTGATCCGAACCTGTTCCTGGTGCTGGCGCGCTACAACGGTTCGGCCAACCCTGCATTGATCCGGTTAGGCGCCACGCTGCAGTTGCCCGTCACGCAAAGCAGTGCCGCCGCTGCGGCTGCGGCTGCGGCTGCGACACCTGCACCTGCACAGCTGGATTCCGATAGCACCCCCGCGACGCCCGTCGCGCCCACTACACCGGTGGTAACGAACCCCTCACAGCGCGCGCAGCAACTGGAAAGCCAAAGCATTGCCTTGTATCGGCAGGGGCATCGGGACCAAGCGGTGGCGCTGTTCGATCAGGCGCTGGCGTTGAATCCGCAGCTGAAATCTTCCGATCCCGACTTTGCCGCGTTGAGCCGCGTCTGGGTAGCCAACTCCCATCAGCAGGCGATGGTGTTCTATCTGGATCAGCATCTGGACCAGGCGATTGCGCTGTGGAACCGCATTCTGGTGGTCGATCCGGGGTACGAGCCGGCGGTGGTCTATCGCACGCGGGCGTTGGAGCTCAAGCAGCGTTTGCAGCAATATTGAGGCTCGCGTGCGCTTCGTAGGCTGGGATTGCATCCCAGCCTACGCGCCTAATAAAGCCTCACGCCTTTTCATCCGTACGCGGCACGACGAGCAACTGCGTAGGCTGCGCAGCCATCGCCACTGCTTCCTGCTTGTGAGCGACAGGCGCATCGCGGTGCGCATCCAGCGTCTCGCCCATCAGGTTGAATGCCGCAAACACCCTGCCCAATTCATCGCGACGGACGATACGGATGCGATGCCCATGATCGCCACGCGCCATCCGCAACAGCGAAGCAACAAGCAGATCGAGTGCGCCACGCAGGCGCCGGAAAAGCCAGTAAGCGGTAGCGAGTACAGCTGCCAACGTTGCCAGCAGCACCAAGCCGATCACGCCGAGTGCGGTACGTTGCGCTGCCTGCAACGGCACTTCGCTCACGCCCAGGCGCAGGCGTCCCACTGCCTTCGTCTGATATCGCACCGGTACATCGAACACCAACGCATTCTGCAATCCATGCTTACCCGCCAGGCGCGCGCGGTAGCTGACAATGTCATTGGATAGTTGTTGCTGCGTGGTGACCACGGCGTCGAGTAGCGTCTGGTTATCTTCGCCGGCCTGGGTGCTGGCGATGATCTTGCCGTCACGATCGGCGATGGCGAGATAGTCGATCTGCTCGTTGCGCGCCATGTCCTGCACCAACGCGCGCGTGGCGGCGCGATCGCCCATCACGATATTTTCGGCGGCGCCTCTGGCGATGATCTGCCCGAGCGAACTGCCGAAGTCCTGCGCCAACCCGCTGACGGCTACATGCTGCTTGCCGTAGATGGCCAGCATGCCGAGCAGCAGCACCGCCACCACGGTGGCGCCGAGCGTAGCCGCCCAGCGCACGCCCAACGATTGCAGGCGAGGGTGGGGTAGTTCTTCGCGCGATCTGTCGTAACTGCGGCGAGCCAGGCGCAAGTCTTCGACGACTTCAGCACCGGATTGGTAGCGCGCATCCGGCGAAGCCGCCATCAATGTGCGGATGATGTCGATCAAGATCGGAGGCGTGGCGGGATCATGCGGTTTGATTGGCGGTTCGGGCAGCCGCTGGCGTTGCCGCAGAAAACGCTGCACGTCGCCGGAGTAAGACCACGGCAGCCGGCCGGTGATCAACCAGAACAACACTACGCCCAGCGAAAACAGGTCGCTACTGGCGCCGGCGCGTTCGCCGCGTAGACGCTCGGGCGACATGTAGTTCGGTGTGCCGCCGATCTTTTCCTCTGCCGAACCAGATGGTCTGGCGCGTATCGCGTGGCGTTCGGCGATGCCGAAATCCGCAATCTTGGCGTGCCGCCATCCATCCAGCAGCATGATGTTGTCGGGCTTGATGTCGTGATGAATCACGCCTTGCGAGTGCGCGTAATGCAAGGCCGCCGCAAGCTGACTGGCAAGTTCCAGTACCACCGAGACGGGAGGCAATCCATGGGGGGCTACGCGATTGGCCAGCGTTTCGCCGGACAACTTTTCCATCGCGATGTAGGGGCGACCATCGTCCGTTTCGCCCGTATCGAAGATAGTGACGATATGCGGGTGAGTAAGATGTCCCGCAGCGCGGGTTTCTACCAGAAAGCGCTGCCGGTAATCAGGATCTTCGGCGAGATTGTCGTGCAGGCATTTGATGGCCACCTGCCGCTGGATTTCCAGATCGAAGCCGGCATAGACGATCGCCATGGCACCTTCGCCAAGGATGCCATCGATGCGATATCGCCCGATCGTCGCCGGCGTGGCCTGACTCATACTGCTATCGGAACATCCACCACGCTAGGCCGCCCACCGCCAGCAATCCCAGCAGCGCCGCCGCTGCATAAAGATAGTGGCGCACATTCCGCGCGTCCTGCTCGTGCGTCAGAAACGCAAATTCGGCCTGGCCAAAGCGAATGCGGTCGCCATGCATCAGTACGGTTTCATGGATGCGCTTGTCGTTGACGAAGGTGCCGTTGGTGGACAGCGTATTCATCAGCACATAGTGGCCGCTCTGATTGATGATCCACGCATGCGTAGCCGAAACGCTGGGATCATTGATCACAATGTCATTATCGACGCGACGTCCTATCGTCTGGCGGCCTTGGCGCAAGGTGTAGCGGCAGTCTTTGAGCGAACCCTGGGTGCCCAGCAGCACCGGCGAGTGCGAAGAAGCACGGCCATTCGATACAAGCGTTTCTTCTTCCAGAGCCAACTGTTGCATTTGTGCCGCGGAGAGCAACTGCGTGCCTTGCGGCCCGGCGCGGAGCCCGCCGGCCTGTGTCGGTTGCGGCTGGCCTGTGTTCATAGACATCTCAAAGTCCCCTGTTGCGGGGCGAACTATAAGCGAAATCGCGGGTGGTTGGATCATTCAGCCAGCCTGCTTCGTGCGGGAACTGTGCGATGCCGCAAGTGCCGTAGGTCCGGGGCGGAATGGCTGTGGCTTGAACGGGAATCATCGGATGCCATGACTTTGCTGGTTCCTAGGCAGCGCAGCCAGACATCCGATGATGGGGCGAAAAGTACCGGAATGTGGACTGCATCACTAAGAGCAACAGAGGCCCAATCGCTGTCGGTTTGGGCCATGGCCGCAGCGCACAGGGCAGGTTTCGTCGTGCAGGCGGTCTGGGGAACACTTACGCCATGCTGACACATGGGCTCGGATATGCGGCGTTCAGTCGCCGCGAAAAGGATTCAGCTGTTAGCTGGTCAGGTGGTCTTACCGTTCTTTCGCCGTTTGAGCGGCATCTATCCCACTGAGGTGCATCATTATGCGTACCCTGCTTTTTGCCGTCGTGGTATTCGGTCTTGCAACGAGCGCATTCGCAGCGCCCCAATCGCACGGTCGAGGTGCTGGCGGCGTCATGAACAACGACAGTCACGGTGATGCGGTATCGACCATGGCTGCTCAATCGAGGGCAAGCGATACCCGCGTAGGTCCCGCAGTAAGCGATGTGGCGCAGAGCAAGGCCAAAGGAAAGGGCGTAACTGGTACGACACACGGTAAGAGCCACACCAAGAGTCACGGCAAGCATTGATACGCATTCTTTGGAATGCAAAGCCACGCGACGCTCGCGCGGCTTTTTTATGCATCCCCGCATGCAGCGTGCCATGTCGCTCAGGCCGCTTTCTGGATATCGACCGTCACATGCACCAGTTCCTCATGGATGGACAAGTGCGTACTTCGGCCGGCGACAGGGGTTCGTCGGTGACAAGGCTCAGAATGCACGCTTAACTGCCGCGGGCGACACGCCACATGTGCAGATCGCAAATCCGTGCGACAACGTCGCGAATTTCCTGCGCCACCGGTGCATCCATCTCGGCATCTAATAGGGTGCGTCCCGATTCGCGCAGCAAGCTGGCGTCCCACCCCAGGAAGGCACCCACGATGCCCATCATCGGATCGAGCCATGCGGCGCCGTAAACGGGCTGATCCTGGAGGTGCTGGAAGGGCACCTGCGCTCGCATCTCGGGGCGGACGACCAGGACCATGCGCAGGAACTTGCCCCGGTAGCGGCCGTGCTGAGGAGCTATCTCAAGTAGCGCCGATGGACTAGCACCGCAGCCCCGAATCGCGCTACCGTCATCATTCTGCTCCGTCCGCTGGGGCAGCTTGTTCAGGTTGATGGGAAACGCCTATGCCGACACGCATCAAGCCCACCATGACTGTCTATCCGTGCCGATTCCGTTCGCAGCCCGCTGAAACCCATCCCAATGTTTGGGTGACGTGGGAAGCCATTGAGCGCGAACACTTCAGCCCAGACGGCGCACTCGTTGCCGATTTCTCACACCCCCTCGAGGTTGACCCGTCGCAGGTGAAGAACCATCGCTACGTGCCGGAACCGTCGTAAGGAGAGGGGATTTTGCGATCAGCTGTGATACTCGTTGCGTTGTAATACGCGAAAGCCAAACCAGCCCCAGTAAACGTGGTGCCACTGGATCAGGCCTTCGTCGTTGAGTTCCATCGTCTCGGCAAAATCCACCTGCTCACCCATGTCCGTCAAATAGGGCGTGCGGTAATACTGCCGCACGGGTGGTTTGCGCTCGGCCAGCATCGCAAACAGCGATCGAAGTTTGTCGTGGCCGTGAAGCACTCCGCTCTCCATGCCAAGCAGATGCGGAAAACGAAAACTGATGTGCGGAAGTTTTCGCCGGCACTTGTATCCCTTTTTCGATTACCAGTAAATTCCGCGTGCTGCGCAGAGGATCCGCGTGGCTTGCGTTGCGGCATTGGCGATTGACCGCCAGTTGCGTTGCATCTCGCGTCCGGGTGGTTCCTTAGGGATGAAATGACCAAAGATGACATCAACGTCGCCGCGTTTTTAAGGTTGATCCGTTTCGCGGAGCACCATACCGATAGCGATGACGTGTATTTTCTGCTCTACGGCGGGCAGCAGCGCTTCACCGATACCAGTAGGCATCCGGACAAGGCCGTTACCGCCTGGGGACGCACCTCGACCGCAGCCGGCGCGTATCAGATCCTTTATGCGACGTGGAAAGAAGCCAAGGAGCGAGGCATCGTGACCGATTTTTCCAAGGCATCGCAGGACAAGCTGGCCATGGAGAAGCTGCGCAGCCGTCATGCGCTCGGTTACATTCAACAGGGCGATATCGATCACGCGATTCCCTTGCTGCGCAAGGAATGGACCTCGCTCCCCGGCGGTTCGCAATCGAAGATGACCATGGAAGAGGCGCGCCGATTGTTTTCCCGATACGTCAGCGAAGCAGGTAAGCCATGAGGCTGAGGCTTTCGCTGCTGGCTTTTGCCGCTGTCATGGTGGTTTGCTGCGTGCAGGCCAGCGACCGATCGGCTGGCAAGACACGCGTTGGTCACTTGAATTGCGGCGGCGCCATCCTTGCCGCCAGCACTGTTTATCTCGACATCGACGATCAGGATCGGCAGACGCTCTCGCAGACCATTACGCTGACGCGGCCGGAACGCAGCACGTCGATCGTTTTGCCAGGCGACGGCCGGTCGCTACACCAACCGTTCTTGAAAGATACGCCGGTGCTGGACGCGGCCGTTACCGGCTGGGCCTGTTTGACCGCGGCTGACGGAAAGGCTTACGTCTATGTGATCTACACCTGTGTGGAAAGTCCCTCGCGGCCTGACTGCGAAGGCGATCGGCGCGAATGGGTGCGCTTGTTCGATGCGCAGGGCAAAGCGCTCAACGCAGGTTTTCCCCATGACGATCCGCGTACCCCGGCGTTGATGAAAAAGCTGGGCCTGGAACATTACTTGCACACCGGTGTCCAGTTGGAGGATATCGACGACTAATGGTGCGAGTTGTTTTGCTTGCGCGGAATGTCATAGGGATGACACAAAGAAAATCTTTGCGTCAGGCCAACCATTTTTCGCTGCCACGATGCGTGATTGATCAGGGGGTTGTTACTGATTATGTTGAAATTCTTGATTGATTTTCACCAGATTTTCACGGTGTCAGATAGGCGTTGCCAGCCGGCACGATTAAGCATAGATTTAAGCAGGTAACAGGGACTCTTCTTTACGTGTCGTAACGCACTACCTTGCGGCGGTTGCGACGCGTCTATCACTCGCTACGTGCGCCCCGGGGGGAATCGCGCAAGCCGCTTGTTTCACCTTTTAGATGTCGGTTGCAAAGCTTTGCTCCGTCGGGTGACGCACGTCTGTCATTTGGCTGTAAACCGCTGGACCCGGCGGATGGATTCGAATGTTGCAGTACCTCTGTAGTTTGATCCTTTACAAGGAGACGTCGTATGGCCAAACAAAGTAGTCAAAAATTCATTGCGCGAAATCGCGCGCCTCGTGTGCAGATCGAATACGACGTCGAGGTCTACGGTGCACAGAAGAAAGTGCAGGTACCTTTCGTCATGGGTGTCATGTCCGATCTTTCCGGCACCAATAACGCTGAGCTTCCGGCGATTGAAGATCGCAAGGCGCTGGAAATCGATGTGGATAACTTCGACAACCGCCTGCAGTCCATGAAGCCACGCGTGAGCTTCGCCGTGCCCAATACCTTGACCGGCGAAGGCAACCTCAGCGTCGACATTACCTTCGAAAGCATGGACGACTTCTCGCCCGCAGCCGTGGCGCGCAAAGTGGGCGCAGTGGCCAAGCTGCTCGAAGCGCGCACCCAGCTCGCCAATCTTGGTACCTACCTGGACGGCAAGGCGGGCGCGGAAAAACTGATCGCCCAGGCCATCAACGATCCGGCGCTGTTGCAGTCGCTAGTGTCCGCGCCCAAGCCGGAAGGGGAGTAAGCAATCATGGCAACCGAGAAACTGGCTGAACAGGGTGGTGCGGTACAAACCATCGAAGCCAACGACTTCAGTGCGCTGTTGAGCAAGGAATTCAAGCCCAAGAGCGAACGCGCGAAGGAAGAAGTCGAATCGGCCGTGCGCACCCTGGCCGAGCAGGTGCTGAACAAGTCGGACATCGTGTCTGACGATGTGACCCAGACGATCAACGCCTATGTGGCGGAGCTCGATCGCAAGATCAGCGAGCAGCTCAATCTGGTCATGCACCATCCGGAATTCCAGAAGCTGGAAAGCGCCTGGCGCGGGCTGCATTACCTGGTGAACAACACCGAGACCGATCAGCTGCTGAAGATCCGTGTGTTCAACATCTCCAAGAAGGAACTGGGCAAGACGCTCAAGCGCTACAAAGGTACCGCGTGGGATCAAAGCCCGATCTTCAAGAAGGTCTACGAAGAAGAGTACGGCCAGCTGGGCGGCGAGCCCTATGGCGCTCTCATCGGCGACTACTATTTCGATCACAGCCCACCGGACGTCGAGCTGCTGGGCGGCATTTCACAGGTTGCCGCAGCAGCGCACGCGCCGTTCTTCGCTGCCGCCGATGCCAAATTGATGGGCATGGACAACTGGAACGAGTTGGCCAACCCGCGCGACCTGGCCAAGATTTTCTCCACGCCCGACTACGCCTCCTGGCGTTCGCTGCGTGAATCGGACGACGCCAAGTACATTGGTTTGGCCATGCCGCGCACGCTCTCGCGCCTGCCCTATGGCGCGAAGACTAATCCGGTGGAGGAGTTCGATTTCGAGGAAGACACCGCCGGCGCCGATTCGTCCAAGTACACCTGGCAGAACGCCGCTTACGCGATGGCGGTGAACATCAACCGCTCGTTCAAGGAATACGGCTGGTGCTCGCGCATTCGCGGTATCGAATCCGGCGGTGCGGTGGAAGGCTTGCCGGTGCATACCTTCCCGACCGATGACGGCGGCGTGGACATGAAGTGCCCCACCGAAATCGCCATCACCGACCGCCGCTCGGCGGAACTGGACAAGATGGGCCTGATGCCGCTGGTCCATCGCAAGAATTCGGACATGGCCGCCTTCATCAGCGCGCAGTCGCTGGCCAAACCGGAGGAATACGACGATCCCGATGCCACCGCCAATGCGGCGCTCGCGGCACGTCTGCCGTACATGTTCGCCTGCTGCCGTTTTGCGCATTACTTGAAGTGCATCGTGCGCGACAAGATCGGTTCTTTCAGCAGCCGCGAACAGATGGAAAGCTGGCTGACCAACTGGATCAGCCAGTACATCGACGGCGATCCGTTGAACTCCAGCGAAGAAACCAAGGCGCGCAAACCGCTGTCGGCGGCCGAGGTGGTGGTTGAGGAAGTGGAAGGGGCACCGGGCTACTACACCTCCAAGTTCTTCCTCAAGCCGCATTATCAGTTGGAGGGATTGACGGTGTCGTTGCGTTTGGTGTCCCGCCTGCCTTCGGCGGCGAAGGCCTGAACTAGGAAGTGTGTTGCAAAGGGGACCGCCAGGTTCGGCGGTAGCCATCATCAATCAGGTAACCGAGGAGAGGTTTCATGGCATTCGATATGCATATCAAGTTCGGCTCCGGCAAGGTCAAGATCGAAGGGGCGTCCAACCACAAGAAGCACAAGGGCGAGGTGCCGATCCTTGCTTGGTCGTGGGGCGTGAGCAATACCGGTGATCTGCATACCGGCGCAGGCGCAGCCAGCGGTGGCAAGGCGCACGTGCAGGATATTTCGATCACCAAATACGTGGACGGCTGCTCCAACGCACTGCTGCAGGCCGCCTGCACCGGCGCTCGCGTGGATGGCGCCTTTATCTATGTCACCAACGCCACCGGTGAGCAGACCGACTTCCTCACCATCGAGCTGAGCGAAGGCGTGTTGGTTACTTCGGTGTCCACCGGTGGTAGCGGCGGCGAAGACAAGCTCACCGAAAACATCACGCTGCACTTCGGCAAGTTCAAGTACTCGTTCCAGCCGCAAGACGACAAGGGTGGCGCGAAGGGTGGCACGAAGGACTTCACCTTCGACATCCAGCAAGTCGCCAGCGCCTAAGCCTAATTCGGCGTACGCGCCGACCTCGGTGGTATCCGTCTGGAATCTCGGCGCGGTTTGCGTCGGGATTCCGATCACCTTCCGGAATGCTGGGCTTGGACATGACTCCCGAAAACATGCTGAAAGAAGGTCGTCTGGACGAGGCGTTGCAAGGGTTGACCGCGCAAGTGCGCGGCAACCCGGCCGATGCCAAGGCGCGAGTTTTCCTGTTTCAACTGCTGTCCGTGCTGGGACAGTGGGAGCGTGCGCAAACGCAGCTCAAAGTAAGCGGCGAGCTGGATGCGGGCAATGCGCTGATGGTTGGCGCATACAGCCGGGCGTTGCAAGGCGAGCTGGAACGCAACGCGGTCATGAGCGGTGTGCGCGCACCAACGGTGATCGGCGAGCCGGCGCAATGGCTGGCCTTGCTGTTGCAATCGCTCAAGCTGATGGGGGAAGGGCGCTACACGCAGGCACAGCCGCTGCGCGAACAAGCCTTCGAACAGGCCGATGCAGTGAGCGGTCGCATTGACGGCGAACCGTTCGAATGGATCGCTGATGCCGATCCGCGTTTCGGCCCGTGTCTGGAAATCGTCGTTAACGGCGGTTATTCGTGGGTGCCGTTCTCGCGCATTCGCGAACTGAAATTCGAGCCTCCCACCGATCTGCGTGACAAGGTGTGGACGCCGGTGCAGGTCACCTGGAGCAACGGCGGCGAAGCGATCGGCTTCGTGCCATGCCGCTACCCCGGTTCGGAACGCGCACAGGACAGCGAAGTGGTGCTGGCCCGCAAGACCGAGTGGGTCGACATGGGCGACGACTGCTATGTGGGCTCCGGCCAGCGCATGTTGGCAACGGACGCTGGCGAATATCCGTTGCTGGATATCCGCATCATTTCGTTCGACACGTGAGTACTTATGGCCGAGCTGACCACCCAGGAACGCCTGCAGCCCTCGCTGCTCGATCGGCTCGCCGATGACGAAACGGCGAAAAAGGAAGAGAGCCGCGAGAAACGCGTGATTTCCGCCACGCGCCTGCGCGATTGCGTGGCACGCGACATTTCTTGGTTGCTCAATTGCGTGAATCTCGGTATCGACGAGCAGCTGGCCGATTATCCGGACGTTGCCCGTTCCGTCGTCAATTTCGGTATTCCCGATCTCACCGGCTCGGCGTTGACTGGTGTGGACGCGAAGGTGCTGCAGCGGCAGCTCAAGGAGGCCATCCTTGCGTTCGAGCCGCGGCTCACGCCTAGCACTTTGCGTGTAACGGTCCATACCGATCCCAAGCGCATGGATCACCAGTCGCTGATGTTCAACATCGAATCGGAGATGTGGGCGCAGCCGATTCCGCTGAACCTTTATCTCAAGACCGAAGTGGATCTGGAAACAGGCAAGTTCAACGTATCGGAGAGCTTCGGCTAACAGCCTGTCTAGGGTCTCGGCGTGGCCCGCGCCGGGACTGTTTGCTTGACGGGCAAGGAGGAACGAAGACGTGTATGTCGATACACAACTGAGTGAGGACGCAGCCCGGCGGGCAAACAGCCCCGGCCCGAAGGGTTGCCGCGGTGCGTCCACCATGCGGCAGCGCGCGGCTTGGCTTGCCAGCCAGGCAAGCGCTGCGCCGCCCACTACCAACTGGCGAACGCACCGTGACAACGCGGGCTACGCCGAGACCCTAGGCAGGCTCTAATGGACCCTCGACTGCTGCGCTACTACAACCGCGAGCTGCAGCACGTGCGTGAAATGGGCGCCGAGTTCGCGCGCGAGTACCCGAAAATCGCCGGCCGTCTGGGCCTCGAAGGCTTCGAGTGCGCCGACCCCTACGTAGAGCGCCTGCTGGAGGGTTTCGCCTTTTTGGCCGCGCGCATTCAGCTGAAGCTCGATGCGCAGTACCCGGTGTTCACGCAACACCTGATGGAGATGATCTACCCGCACTACCTCGCCCCAGTACCTTCGATGGCGGTGGTGCAACTGAATCCGGATTCGAAAGAAAGCGCGCTGGCCACCGGCTACACCGTGGCGCGCAACACCGCGCTGCGCAGTTTAATCGCCAACGACGACCGTACTGCCTGCGAATATCGCACCGCGCACGACGTTACCTTGTGGCCACTGGAACTGGTCGAAGCCAAATACTTCGAAACGCCTGCTGCGATCGCGGCTGCTGGGGTGCCGATACCGGCCGGCAAAACGGTGCGCGCGGGCTTGCGGTTGAAGTTCATCATCACCGCTGGCGCGCAAGCCAACATGCTGGCCATGGACGAGCTACCGGTGTTCATCGCCGGAGCCGACGAACTGCCCAAGCGGCTGTATGAGCAATTGCTGGGCAATGCACAGGGGTTTGTGGTGCGCATACCTGGCGCGAGCGGCATGCTGATCGAGCATTTCGATGCGCAGGCCATTCGCGACAAGGGCTTTTCTGATGACGAAGCTCTGCTGCCGTACAGCGACCGCTCTTTCAGCGGTTATCGTTTGCTGCAGGAATATTTTGCCTGTCCGGAGCGCTTCCTGTTCGCGGTGTTCACCGGCTTGAAGCAGGTGCTTTCTCGCTCGCAGGCCACCGAATTCGATCTCACCGTGTTCTTCGACCGCAGCGTCAGCCGGCTGCACAACGCTGTCGACGCCAGCAACTTCCGCTTGTTCTGCACGCCGGCGATCAACCTGTTTCCGCGCCGTGCCGATCGCATCCATCTGCAACAGGGCAAGACCGAGTATCACGTGCTCGCCGACCGCACCCGGCCGATGGACTTCGAAGTGCACAGCGTCAGCCAGGTGGAAGGCTTCGGCGACCGACAGGAACCCGAGCAACGCTTCCAGCCGTTCTACGGTTGCGACGAACGCGTGTGGCACAGCGGCAGCGCTGCGTTCCACACGTTGCGGCGCGAACCGCGCTTGCTGTCCGCGCGGCAGAAATTGCACGGCGCGCGCTCCAGCTATGTCGGCAGCGAGGTATTCATCTCGCTGGTAGACGCCAACGACGCGCCGTATTCCACCCAGCTAAGGCAGATCGGCATGATGCTGATGTGCACCAACCGCGATCTGCCGCTGCAGATGCCGGTAGGTAAATCGCGTACCGATTTCACGTTGGAAACAGGCGCGCCGGTGGTGTCCATCCGTTGCGTAGCCGGTCCCACCAAACCGCGCGCGCCTACGGCGCAAGGCGAAACTGCGTGGCGACTGATCAGCCATCTGCAGCTCAATTACGTGTCGCTGCTGGGCGATAGCGGCGAAGAGGGTGCAGCGGCACTGCGCGAAATGCTGACGTTGTATTGCGATGAATACGACGCCAGCGCGCGACGCCAGATCGAAGGCGTAAAGGCGGTCAGCTGCAATTCTGTGGTCAGGCGTATTCCAGTACCGGGACCGATCACCTTCGGGCGCGGCTTAGAAATCACATTGACTTGCGATGATGGTGCGTTCGAAGGCACGGGGGCCTTCCTGCTCGGTTCGGTGATGCGGCATTTCTTTGCGCGCTATGTTTCGGTGAACTCCTTCACCGAAACCGTGCTGCGCACCCTGGAACGCAATGAGGTGGCTCGATGGCCGGCCCGACTCGGCAAACGCCAGATCCTGTAGCGCTGGAAAACGCGCTGCGCGATCGACCGGAAGTCTTCGAGTTTTTCGAAGCGCTGCGCCGGCTCGAATGCGCGTATCCCAATCGGCCGCGCTTCGGGCGTTCCACCAAGCCGGCGGAAGATGCCGTGCGCCTGTGTCAGACACCGTCGCTGGCTTTCGCGCCACGCACCGTGGATCGCTTCGAGCCCCAACCCGACGGCAAGCCGCCGCGCATGTATGGGCTGTTTTTCGGACTGTTCGGGCCCAATGCGCCCTTGCCGCTGCATTTGACCGAGTATGCGCTCGACCGCAGACACAACGCGCGCGACGGCACCTTCATCGCGTTCGCTGACATCTTCCATCATCGGATGATGAGCCTGTTCTATCGGGTGTGGGCCGACTCGCAACCCACCATCCAGCTCGACCGTCCCGGCGAAGACCGCTTCAGCCTCTACATGGGCGCGCTGGTGGGATTGTCCACGCCCAATCTGCAAGCGCGCGATGCGTTGCCGGACCGCTACAAACAGTTCTTCGCCGGACGCTTGCTGGCACAGGCGCGCAATGCGGAAGGCCTGAAACATTTGCTGGAACATTTCTTCGCTATTCCAGTGCGCGTGGCCGAATTTGTCACAGAGTGGATGCGTTTGCCGAACTCAGCGCATTTGCGGCTCGGCCAGTCGCGCGAAGTAGCGGGCTTAGGGCTGACCGCCGTACTTGGCGAATACGTGTGGGGCGCCCAGCAGCGCTTCCGCCTGCAGTTGGGGCCGCTGACACGCGCGCAGTTCAACAATTTTCTGCCGGGTGGCGAAGCGTTGCGCCAGTTGATCGCGGCAGTGAAAACCTATGTCGGTGAGGAAAAGGCGTGGGACGTGCAGCTCGTGCTCAAACACGATGAAGTGCCGACCACACGCCTGGGGCAAAGCGGGCGTATGGGGTTGACCACTTGGCTCGGGCAGCAGCAACGCGAAGCCGATAACGATGATGTGGTGTTGAGGCCGGTAGGGTAAAGGTAAACGTAATTCAGTCGGGACTTGGAAGGGTCCTGCCGCCGTGAAAGCAGGCAGGCAACACAGTGATTGTGTTCTTAACGCATGAGGAAAGGAAATCGCATGTCGAAGTGTCCAGCAGATCTCTGGAGAGCAGTGCACTCGGATGATTTTCCGAAAGGGCCGATCGTTAACGACGAGCCGGTCAAGGGCATTCTCTATCCGGCTTTCATGCCTAAGCAGATCGGGTTCCAAGCCGATGGAACGCCTAAGTATCGTGATCCAGACGTTGCGTTTGATGAGAAAGGGTTGGTGAAGCCCGGCGGTGGCACATCGCTCTTTGACAAGGAAAATGTCTTCAGAGGGAAAAACTGGCAGTACTTCTACATTCCGAAGGACACGGTAATTGACCCGAATCTCGTTATTACTGGGCCAGAGTACAGAAAAGCTTTTAGCGCAAATCACTATCAGGTCGAGCCGGCTACACCGATGTTTCCGGAGGTCTTGAAGGGTGCGCTGGATAACTTCGCCAGGGCTGCTGTGGCGAAAGCGTATGAAGATGCTCACGGCTGAAGGTGGTGATCTATGGAAATCAGCATACAAACATTAGCTGTGTGTGTCCGGGCTGTTGACGCAAAGGCCAGAGAGTTGCAAGAACAAATCGCAGCTTCTGATGATCCTGAGTTGTCTTATCTGGAAGAGGAGCTGCTCAGCTATTCAAAGGCAGAGTCCGAGTTAGAGCGGCTATATATCGAAGCTCAGAAGACTGCGCGGAACTTTCCTCCTTATGACGAGCTTCTGTAGTGGCCACGTACCGGTAAGCGTTGAAAGGGTATTAACAATAACTCCCAGCCTCTTATTGAGGGGCAGGGTGACCAAATCCAGGGGCAGTCGTCATGGCAGAAATCAGTCGCAGCGCGTTGTTTGGCAAGCTCAACAAGCTGGCCTATCGTGGCATCGAAAGCGCCACCGTATTCTGCAAGCTTCGGGGCAACCCTTACGTTGAGCTGGTGCATTGGATCCATCAGATCCTTCAGTTGCAGGATTCGGATCTGCACCGCATCGTCAAGCAGTTCAATCTCAATCCTTCCAACCTGGTGCGCGACGTGACCGATGCACTGGATCGCCTACCGCGCGGTTCCAGCAGCATCTCCGATTTATCGGGCGACGTGGAGGAAGCCGTCGAGCGCGCCTGGGTGTTCGCCACGCTGATGTTTGGCGAGACGCAAGTACGCACCGGCTATCTCATTTTCGGAACACTGCGTACGCGTCACTTGCGCAATTCGCTGCTGAATATTTCCAAGGAATTCGAGAAGATCAAGCCGGAAGCACTTGCGGAAAAATTCGCCGAAGTAGTTAGCGGTTCACCGGAAGACGGGCAGAGCGCTAACGACGGTTTCCGCATGGGCAGCGCCGCGGTACCGGGTGAAGCCAGCGGCGCTATGCCGCCGGCGCAGATGGGCAAGCAGGAAGCGCTGCGCCAGTTCACCGTCGACCTGACCGAGCAGGCACGCAACGGCAAAATTGATCCCATCGTCGGGCGCGATGAAGAAATCCGCCAAGTGGTCGACATCCTGATGCGGCGCCGCCAGAACAACCCCATGCTGGTCGGCGAAGCCGGCGTCGGCAAGACCGCGGTGGTAGAAGGTTTTGCGCTGCGCATTGCCATTGGCGACGTGCCGCCGCAACTGAAAGACGTGGAGCTGCGCACGCTCGATGTGGGCTTGCTGCAAGCTGGCGCAAGCATGAAGGGGGAGTTCGAAAATCGTCTGCGCCAAGTGATCGAGGAAGTGCAGTCCTCGCCCAAGCCGATCATTCTTTTTATCGACGAAGCGCACACCCTAGTCGGCGCCGGTGGCGCGGCCGGTACTGGCGATGCCGCCAACCTGCTCAAGCCCGCACTCGCGCGCGGCAACCTGCGCACCGTCGGTGCCACCACTTGGGCCGAATACAAAAAGCACATTGAGAAAGACCCCGCACTCACCCGCCGTTTTCAAACCGTACAAGTGGACGAGCCGAGCGAGGAAAAGGGCATCCTGATGATGCGTGGTGTCGCCAGCGTGATGGAAAAGCACCATCGCGTGCAGATTCTCGATGAAGCGCTGGAAGCTGCGGTCAAACTTTCACATCGCTATATCCCCGCGCGCCAGCTACCCGACAAAGCGGTGAGCCTGCTCGATACCGCGTGCGCACGCGTCGCCATCAGCCAACATGCGGTGCCGCCGGAAGTGGACGATACGCGCAAGCGCATCCAGGCGCTGGAAACCGAACTGGCGATCATTGCTCGCGAAAAGACTGTCGGCGTGAACGTGGCCGAACGCGAAGCCAGCGCCAACGAAAAACTCGCCGGACAAAAGGCGCGACTGGAAAAACTCGACGCCAACTGGCAAGCCGAGAAAGCCCTGGTCGAAAAGATCCTTGCCATTCGCGCCAAACTACGCGGCGATTATTTACCCGTGGAAGGCACCGGCAGCAAGCTGGAAAAAGCTGCGGCAGCCGAAGCAGAAGCTGCCCATGTACCCGTTGAGCTCAGCGATGCCGAACGCGCTACCTTGCTCGAGGAATTGCATGGGTTGCAGGCACAGCTTGCTGAGTTGCAGGGCGAACATCCACTGATCCTGCCCACCGTCGACTACACCGCGGTGGGATCGGTCGTGGCGGACTGGACCGGCATTCCCGTCGGTCGGATGGTCCGCAGCGAACTGGAAACAGTGATGAACCTGCCCAAGATCATGAGCCAGCGGGTGATCGGCCAGGACCACGCCATGGAAATGATCGCCAAGCGCATCCAGACCTCCCGTGCCGGCCTCGATAACCCGAACAAGCCGATCGGCGTCTTCATGCTCGCCGGCACCTCCGGCGTCGGCAAAACCGAAACAGCACTCGCACTGGCCGAAGCGCTCTACGGCGGCGAACAAAACCTCATCACCATCAACATGAGCGAGTTCCAGGAAGCGCATACCGTTTCCACGCTCAAAGGTGCGCCTCCCGGCTACGTCGGCTACGGCGAAGGCGGTGTACTCACGGAAGCCGTGCGCCGCAAACCGTACAGCGTGGTGCTGCTGGACGAAGTCGAGAAAGCCCATCCCGACGTCCACGAAATCTTCTTCCAGGTGTTCGACAAAGGCATGATGGAAGACGGCGAAGGTCGCCAGATCGATTTCAAGAACACCCTGATCCTGCTCACCACCAACGCCGGCACCGACCTGATCGCCAGCCTGTGCAAGGATCCGGAACTGATGCCGGACCATGAAGGTATGGCCAAGGCCCTGCGCGAACCGCTGTTGAAAATCTTCCCGCCTGCACTGCTGGGTCGCCTGGTGACGATTCCGTACTACCCACTCAGCGAAATCATGCTCGGCGAAATCGTGAAGTTGCAGCTTGGTCGTATCAAGAAACGCATCGAGGCGCGTTACAAGATTCCGTTCAACTATGACGACGACGTGGTGAAGCTGGTGGTAAGCCGCTGCACCGAGAGCGAGTCGGGTGGGCGCATGATCGATGCGATTTTGACAAACACGATGTTGCCGGATGTGAGCCGAGAGTTCTTGATGCGGATGATTGAAGGGAAGGCGATGGCAGGGGTGAACGTGGGGGTAAAAGGCCAAGATTTTGAGTACGGATTTGCCTGAGTAGATTTTGGAAACGGAAAAGCAGAGTGACTTGCTGGGGAGGAATCACTATGAAAAGTGACTCTGACCCTTAACGCCAACCCTTAAGGCCATGACGAACCCGTACCGAGGCTTTTGCCCATGTTGAGCATCCTGCAGCTACAGCAGCTGGCTACCTGCGATCGATACAATCCAGCAGCGTATCTTGAACTCTGCCGGGCGTTGGTGGCGAGTGGCCAGGTCGAGGCGGCGAAGACGTACTTCAATCGATGGCAGCGTATCGATCCAGACAACCCCGTTATCGGATACCAGCGAAGTCTATTGCTGGATGCAGATCATTTGTCCCAGTTGCCCTTGGCATATGTTGTCGACGAGTTTGACAATTTCGCCGAGTCCTTCGACCGGACTCTGGAAGGCTTGAACTACCGTGTGCCTTCGCGCTTCGGAGAGCTTCTATGCCACTGGCTGGGTGAAAACAAGCTCGACCGCGTACTTGATCTGGGGTGCGGTACAGGGTTGTGCGGTTTGCGGGCCAGGCGGCATACGCGTTGTTTGTGGGGGGTGGATGTTTCTGCCGACATGTTGACCAAGTCGAAGCGGCGAGGCATTTACGACCATCTGGTGGAGAGCGAATTCCATGCCTTCCTTGAAGGCTGTGAAAGTCGCTTTAACTTGATCCTGGCCGGCGACTCCCTGATCTATGTGGGCGATCTTCGTGCCGTGCTGGGTAGCGCTGCCCGGGTACTGATGCCGGACGGTCTCATGCTCATGTCCTTCGAAGAAGCTGAGGACGAAGTGCCTTTCCGGCTCCCGACGACTCTGCGGTTTAAGCATGCGCGTTCGTATATCGAGACTGTCATCCATGAGTGTGGAATGCGGGTGGAGCACGTGGAGCCATACGCTATCCGTAAGGAGGCCGGAATGCCGGTGCCGGGTCTGATCGTGGTGGCCCGTTGTGCGGGCGCCTCCAACAGCGGGTGACCGAAATTACACGTAATCCGGGGACTCGTTGGGATGCAATGCCCATGTCCTGGGCAGAATTGAAGATCTTATACGCTACTCTGAGGGCTTGAAGTCATGCCGAAAAAAAAATCTTCGCAATCGAAAAAGTTCAGCGTGGAATGCCAAGGGACGACTGGCGCCGGAAAGAAAGTACACGTCAGGGCTACTCAGGGATTGAATATATACAAAGGCATCAAAGCTGATGGTGCTATGACGAACCACGATCACGCAGAAATGCAAGTCTTGGAATCCATGAGCGCAGCGGAGAGGATCGGGTGCACACTCACCCAGAACGCCTATCCATGTAGTCAATGCAAACTTATTCTGAAGCATCTCTCTACGACAGCGGGGGGTGGAGCTACGATCACCGTGGTCGTCGAAGGTTCCAAGTACTGGGAAGATCATACCGCAGAGCTTCTTGCGGCCTCTATTACAAATACCACAACACCTGTGACCATCACTTATGCCGCCGGACATGCAACTTATGTTGCTGGATGATTGGGTTGAATGAACTGAATTCGTTGTTCGTGGCCGGGTTGATGAAGCGAAGTGTCGCATTGATGCTCAGTTCTTGACAGAAGCGGATGCTGGACTCAGCAAGGGAGATGGTATGGGCAGGTCTTTGCGGGCGCGCAAGAAAGCGGAAGCGGGGTCAGATTTCTGTTGCACACATAGTCGACTCGTTGGTGTGCCAGTGAGTATGTACTGATATCCAGGCACGAGGTGAAGCGGATGTCCATTTCCATAGAATTCCTGTTGAAACACATCAGGCCGATAGGTCTGTCCGGCTATACCACATTTTGCAGCAGCGAACTGACTACATTTCTTGTGGATAGCTTGGGATTCGGATTGCAGGACGTGGTAATCATCTACGCGGCGTGGCGTGGAGTGGCATTGTCCGACAAGTATTCTGCGGACGTCGTCGAGTGCGCGAAAGACGTCTCGAATGCCCGGTGGAGTTTCCTGCAGCAAACCTCCGGTAGCACGGTCATGTTTCTGGATGGAACGCAACTCCAGGACCTGAGCAACGCGAACTTGAGCCAGTCATTCACGTGGAGGCCGGCGTCGCCGATCGCTGTCGCCGTCACGATCGATGGTACTCACGGCGGGCATCGTATTTGCTGGGAGGCCGAAGGTTTTTCGGGAAATACGGACGGAAACGGCAAGATCGTTCACTTTTCGGGATTGATCTGATCGTTTCCTGAAATGGGGACAAAGTACTTATTGCTCACTTTGTTAGAACAAACGAGTCGGCCGCCTTGTTACCTCGTTGTTGTTTAACGCACTCGGCCCTGTTCTCGACAAAGGTGGATGACTGATTCAATGGAGGAGGCGATATGGGTAGGTCTTTGCGAGCACGCAAGAAAGTGGATTACGCGGGAATCATCCACAAGTACGACAAGTACTCCTTCGTTTCAACCAGGAAACCGAAGACTAAAGTCATCAGGATCAATGCCGCCAATGGGCGGGCGCTCGCTGCGCCTACTCTTACATCGTGGCCATTCCTCGGTATGCATCAGGACGTCACGTATCACGACGACCTGAACAATACCTTCGGTTGGAACTTGAGAACGGGAGACGAAATCTTCCTGCCGTTTGCCTGGCTGGACATGCATGGTCAAGCCGTATGGCAAGGCCTGGAACAGGAAGTCGTAGGGTTGGGTGCCGATGCCGTTGCATGTCAACACTTCGATCAGATCGCTACCGACATGCGTGTATTGCTGGCAAATACGCGTATCACCGAATGCGTCGGCGAGGCTGCTGCGGCGATCTATGTGCTTCGGCGACGTCCTGGTTTTCAGATGATCTGGGGCTATCACGTTCATTCTGGGACGGGGATAGATCAGATCTGGGAAATGCCGAACCAGGGAGGTGGTACGGATTTCCTGATCGTCGAAGCGAAAGGACCAGGGGCCGGTTTGAATTTCTCGTTGTTCGTCCCGCCTGGTTATAGTCAGATGCAAGAAGGGTGGATAGCGAACCACCTGTACAGCATGAGTCAAAACGGTCATGCCGCCGGCCTAAGTATAGTCAACGCATTGGGACTGCAATTTGTGAATGCCCATCCAAACTATCAGGGTGCCAGCAAAAGCTACTACGGACTGGCAACGACGAGCAGGCATAAGCAATCCGCCTCGCGCGTGTTCGGTACGGTGGTGCAGGCGCAGTGGCTCGCCGACGGCCGCCTTGGCCACAGCCACAGCCCCTTGGTCCAATATTTCACTTAACGGAAAAATGGGGAGGAAGACACAATGGAGTTACCGATGGCGGGGTGTATGCGCATCTGTCCTCACAGGACGCCGCCATTCTCCAATGCATCGAAGCTGATTTGGACGCCTATTTGGTCGAGGACAGGCCATGCATTTTAGGTCGTGGCTGGTTTACTTGGTGATCGCCTTTTTGGGCCTGCTCCCATTACTGATGGCCATGCTGGCAGGCGCTGTGGCGAATTGTGCTAAGTGCCAACTGAGTGAGGCAGACGTTGGTCCGTGTGTGATTGCGGGGAAGGACGTGGGGAAGTTGCTTTACACAATGTTCGTAAGTGGCTGGTTCTCGCTGATAACCCTGCCTGCTGCTGTCGTAATCACGCTGGTTTATTCGATTTACTTGCTGGTGAAACGCTAAGAAGCCGGAAAAAAGGATGGGATCGGAGTGCATTTTGAAATGGAGTCTGCCCTCTTTGACCCGCCCTCTTTGATGAATCGGTTGCATGCAATGGTATGGCCCTCCTACTCAGATTTCTGGAGAACGTAGATGCCGATGAAGCCTGCTGGACAAGTTCTGGCCTTGCTTAGGACGAACCCGGCGACCACCTGCGCGGCTTGGGGTTTTATGTGCAGGGGAGCTGCGCTCAATAATGCGATAGGCGGCGCTTGCGCGCTCGTCTGTACCACTAACGATGGTGTTTACACCATTACCGTCAACGCGGGCGGCGGTACAGATTGGTATATCCCGTTCGGAGCGGGTACGGCGCGCTACTGTGACGTGCCTAACGGCCATCCGAATGGCACCCTGGTGGTCACCTTTCCGATGAACGGATGTGCGCTGGAGGTGCATCCGACCCTCAACGGCAATCGCTTTTATCACGACTCGGATGGGAAGCATATGCCCGTTCTAAATACGGTTGCCAAAGTCAGGGTCAATGCCGATATGTATGAAGGGGAGGGCGCAAAAGCCATGACGGCGTGCGCTCGTCACGACGGAAGCCGAGGCATCATTGGGCAAAATTTCGAGCACACTATTATTTGTGTCAAAGATGGTGGATTGTGGAACGTCTACCAGACAGCGGTAGTGACGACGATGAATATGAAGACCCAGGAACACAGTTCCTGGCAAATCAAGGATGGTCCTCCGGTTCACCTCGGCGTGTTTGCCGATTGATGTAGCCGATTGTTGAAATTCAAGCGGAGCCAAACCATGCAACCCGCAGCACGCCTCACAGATATGCACACCTGTCCAATGACCACCGGGCCCGTGCCTCACGTCGGTGGCCCGATTGCCGCGCCCGGTGCGCCGACTGTGCTGATTGGCGGCTTGCCGGTCGCATGTGTTGGCGACGTGGCGGTATGCGTAGGCCCGCCTGATGCGATCGCCATGGGTTCGCCGAAGGTGCTGGCCGGCGGTCGGCCCGTCGCACGCATGGGAGACAGTACGGTGCATGGTGGTGTCATCGTGCTGGGGTGTTTCAAAGTGCTGATTGGTTGAAGGGCGAAATGCGATGCGAGGAAAGCGAATGATGTCGCGTTCGGCCTTGAAGGTTCTGCTTATAGTTGTGGTATTTGCGTTGTCAGGCTTGTCAGAGGGATGTGCGATGGGTGCGTTTGATAGTCTGGTTCTTTTTTCTCCAGTCCGCGGAACGGTCCTGAAGGATGGTAAGCCGGTGCAAGGGGCTGAAGTTATCGAGAAGGTGGAGTGGCCGGGAAATGAGGTCCCGCCTCAGCGGGCGGTAACGGACGAAAAAGGAGTGTTCTCCTTTCCTGCGATAGAGCGCAATGCGGGGTTGCGCCGACTGATTCCGTCCCAGCCCATGGTGCATCAGACCATCGTGATCCATTACCAGGGAGTCGAATATGAAGCTTGGATGCATGGCAAGGATAACTATGAGCCGAATACTGAACTCGATGGTCGGCCATTGAATTTTGTCTGTGAGCTGACTCGCCAGCCGGAGATTGAAGGCACCCATTACGGTATCTGCAAACCGGTCTGAAATATGGAATGTTTAACCTTTCGAAGGGGGATGGATCATGACTACGGAACTTTCGCCGACTCAGACCGGTGAAATCGCTACCAGTGCATACGAATTACGCGAGTCAACACGCATGTTGGCCGCTGCGTTGCTGGCACCAAATGCCAGAGAGATTTTCGATATTACTGGCGGCGCCCGTTTGGTTGGATCAACCGGAATGGTTGCGCAACAGCGTTCGGGTTTTGGCTATGTGGCTTGGGGTCAAGGTGCTCGTCAGGGTGAATGCCTGGTCACCGTGCGCGGTACGATCACCGGCTACGACTGGCTTACCAATTTTCGGTTTGGCGGTGTCATTGGGCCTAGTGGCTACCTGGTGCACGCGGGTTTTTGGCGTGGAGCGCAATCGGTGTTGCCGCAAATCAGGCGGCAGTTGCGTGGTCGCAATCCTTCAACACTGCATGTGGTTGGGCACAGTCTTGGCGGAGCGATGGCGACGTTACTCGCCGACAGCCTTAGCAATATGGGTTGTGCCATAAAACTTTACACTTTCGGTGCGCCGCGTTGCGGTGTAGAAGAACACGCCGAATACCTGACCTCCAAGTTCGGCGCGGAAAACATCTACCGCGCGTACCATGATACCGATCCGGTTCCTATGGTGCCGGTGTTTCCTTATTTCCATGTGCCTTACGGTAGTAATGCCTATCGATTGAAAGGGGCTGGAACGCTGATCAATATTCCTTCTCATCTGATGCCCTCCTATCGCAAATCGGTCGAGGGCTGCGCGTGGGCTTCACTGCCTGTCATTTTGCCCAAGCACAACAGTTTCGAAGCGGCCAACGAATGGCTCTCTCAGGCCTCGAAGGACAGCGGTCCCTTCATCATGGCGTCTGCTACCGCGCTGCGGCTGATCCTTTCCGCACTTGATTGGATCGTCAAGCAGGTGGGTAGAAGTGTTGCCTTGCAGTTGTTTGCGGGTGCGACACTGCTCGACGGCCTTGCGCGGCTACTCTATAGCGGCGCGTTGATGTCCATTGAGATGGCGGAAACGATCAGTAACCTGATGAACTCGGCGCTGCGCTTCATGGGGCGCGTCGCTATCGCAAGCACGAACATCACAGTAACCTTTATCGAATATGTGCTTGGTTTGTTGTTCCGCTTTGTCGCGGCAATAGCGCGGCGGGCAGTGGATTTATTGGATTGAGGCATGAATCAAGACCCGGCTCACGTGTACGCCCGACAGTCCGCAACCACTGCGGATTATCTTGTCGTACTGAAACAAGCCATGCACTCACATCAAGCCGACGACCTGGACACAGCCGAACGTCTCTATCGCGAAGTACTGGAACTACGCGCGGCGCAGCCAGATGCCATGCATTACCTGGGGGTGCTTTGCCATCAGCGCGGACGCAGTGACGAAGGCGTGCGGCTGATCGAGGCCGCGCTGAAGATCACACCGAAGCATCCGGATGCGCACAATAATCTTGGCAATATCCACAAGGAATGTGGGAGGCTGGCCGAGGCGGAGCGTTGCTACCGGAAGGCGCTGGAATGCGGGCCGGAGCATTACAACGCCCAGAACAATCTGGCGGTGGTGCTGGAAGCGCAGGAGCGTTTGGAAGAAGCATTCGAGGCCTACGGGAAGCTGCTGCAGCAAGCGCCGAAGTTTGCGCAGGGGCATTACCTGATGGGCATGTTCCTGCGCAATTACGCGCAGAGCGTGGAACATATCGAGCAATCGGTGCAGTGTTTTCGCACCGCGTATCAACTCGACCCACGTAATCTGCGTGCGCTTGAATCGCTGGGCGTGTCGCTGTATGCGCTGCATCGGCGCGAGGAGGCGGCGCAGGTCTACCGCGACTGGCTGGCGCGCGAGCCGGATCATCCCATACCGCGCCACATGATTGCCGCCTGCGGAGGTGCCGAAGCGCCACCGCGTGCGGACGATGAGTACGTACGCAGCGTTTTCGATGGATTTGCCGATAGCTTCGACGAACAGCTATTGAAGAATCTCGGCTATCGGGCTCCGCAGGTGTTGGCCGAGGTTTTGGCTGGTGTGTTGCCCGCGCCGGCGGGTGACCTGGATGTGCTTGATGCCGGTTGCGGTACCGGTTTATGCGCGCCCTTGTTGCGTCCGTATGCAAGACATCTGACGGGTGTGGATCTTTCCGGCGGCATGGTCGAGAAGGCGCGTGTACGTGGGGGCTATGACGCATTGGAAGTGGCCGAACTCACCAGCTTTTTGCAGGGGCATCCGCAAGCCTATGACGTACTGATTTCCGCCGATACCCTGGTGTATTTCGGTGAACTGCAGGATGTGCTCAGTGCTTCGCATGCTGCATTGCGTCCCGGCGGCTGGCTGGTTTTTTCGCTGGAGACTGCGGAAGGTGACGACGATCGCGTCGACCTGTCACCCAGTGGGCGCTACCAGCACACGCGTCGGTACGTGGAGCGTGTGCTGGCGGCAGCAGGTTTTGCGGATGTTCGCATGGGCGTGGACACGCTGCGCAAGGAAGGCGGTCAGCCCGTGGCGGGATGGGTGGTGTTGGCGCGGCGATCATCGCGGAGCGTGCAATGAGTAGGAGCGCACGCCAAGGTTTTGCTCGCGGGAGTACGGTAGATTCTGACGTCTGGTTTAGGCAATGCCCCTCTGCGATGAATGGGGCTTTTTACCGTGCAGAAAGGGGGAGGGATGTCCGACGGAATGCTGGATAGTTTCTGGAGTTCGCTGCAGATGGCCGAGCAGCGCGTTGAAGCCGAAGCCAGAGACGCGGAGCGAACCCTTTACCGAACTCTCTATGGCTACGAGAGTCGCGTAATGCGCGTGCGTTGGGCGCTGGAAGCCTCCGGTCCGCTCGCGCGCAAAGAGATCGCCGGGAAGCTGCAAGGCATCAGCCTCGACGCCATCTGGGACATCTTGCTTTCAATCGTAAAGGACATCGCGCTTTACTACGGCGGAAGCGTCGTGCTTGGCACGGCAGTGGGCGCCGGGGTGGGCGCTCTGTTCGGCGGAGTCGGCGCGGTACCCGGCGCGGCCGTTGGTTTCGAGGCAGGCGTGGTGTTGGGTGATTGGGTGATGGCGTTCCTTGGCCTCAAGATGCTCGCCGAGGGGCTGATCGACACCATTCCGCAAGCGATGCGCTGTTACGTGGAGGGTTTCCGTGCCGCGTGGGGGCCGTCGTCGAGCGATCGCCCTGATGCTTGCTACCTCGCAGGTTACGCACCCAGCAAGGAAACGGCCGCGCTCCGTTTCGCCCAAGGCCATGTGCTGATGATCATGGCCATCCTGATTGCGATCGTGGCCTACCTCACCCGCGGCAAAAGCAAGGAAGCGCTGTTCAAGGCGGTAGGCGACAGCAAGCGCCTGGGTTCGAAGATGGCGGACTGGCTGAAGGACAACGAGGAGAAGTTGCTGAAGGAAGAGAGTCTGCAGCCGAAGGTGCGACCGAGGGCGGAGGCGCCTGCAGAGACGGGGCAGCCATCGAGCAGCGCGCCGCGTAAGCCGAAGCAAGAATCAGCGACGCAGAGCACTAGCAGTAGTGCGAAGCCCAAATCGCTTCGGGACCAGTATCTTGGGCGTACTCCCGGCAAGAACTCGCGTACTGGTAGAGAAGTCATGGATCGGATGCGGGACGACGGGATGTTGCGTGAAAACGTGGATACCGGTCGTACAGAATTTTTTGCATCAGATGAGAAATGGTATGACATCAAATATGCGGATATGTCCCATCAGACGGATGCCGTCACTTGGTGGAATCAAACCGGGCGGGAGTTTGGCGCAAAAGCACCTGAGGTGCGTGACTGGATGCTGGACTCGGACAATTATGTGCTAGACCATATGTCAATTAATCGATCTCTCGGTGCGAAGCTGGGGGAAACTTATTTGCCGCCGTTGAAGTGAGGTAGTGATGAAGTCCGTAAGTGATGAGGTGATGCAGGAATTAAGGGGTCTTGGTTCGGATGTGCGTGAGGCACTAAAGAACGGTGATGCCGACAAAGCTCAATCCTTACTGGAGCGAGGCTGGAAACTAATTCCTGAGCCGAAAGCAGAGTGCGACATTAGCATCTCGAAGGCTCTCGCATCGATTCGATTGATGGCGCAATCGAATAAGCCGCAATTGGCGGTTAGGTGGATTGATGAGTTGAAGAAGTTGCCTGTCTCTAAGATTGATGCAGAACCTGATTTCCTGATGGGCGTTGCTTACTTTGAGATGGGCGATTTGGATGGTGCTTTTGCGCACTTTGATAAATCCAGCAAGATGTCAAAGGGGCGTTGCTTTCAAGGCGAAGACAAGAAATACCAAGAATTTTATAAAAAGCACGCGGCAGGAAAAAAATAATGGAGCTTCCTAAACAAATTTGGGACAAGGTGGATGACCTCTCCGCGCAGGGTAACGATTTATGCGACGAGTCGAGGTTTGCCGAGGCGATAGAGAAGTGGCGCGCAGCGATCGCATTGCTTCCCGAGCCCCGCGTTGATTGGGAGGCGTATACCTGGCTATCCGCATCCATCGGCGATGTCCAATACCAAGTTGGACAACTGGACGCGGCGCGGCACAGTTTCTATGACGCGCTCAATGGACCTGGGGGGCAGGAGAATCCCTTTGTCCACTATCGATTGGGGCAGAGCTTGATTAGGCTCGGAGAGGATGAGCGCGGCATTCAGAGTCTGCTGAAAGCGTACATGCTTGATGGTGAGAAGATTTTTTCTGCCGACAGTGAGGGCGCGCGATACCTTAAGAAATTACGAGACAGAAAGCTGATCGATTGAACGTGATGGCGATGTTTCCTGTGCCGAAATGAGCTAGGTGGTTCGGCCAAGGAAAGTGTTCAAAGAAGAGATGTTCCAACTCTCTTTCAATAGCATCTGAGATCAAATCCGGCCGTTGATGTGATGTCGGCAGCTAGCCGGCAAGGTTGGGCCGATAATCCCAGCCGCCTCCATGTACGTTGTGGCTGGAATTGTCATCCTAGCCTGCGAGCTATAGGCAAAACCTTCAGAAAGTAAGGCAGTTGAAGCAGGGTGGAACCCTTTTGTCATGAAGGCTACATGATCGCCCTGGTTCAAGCACGAAAACGTTGGAAACCGTGCGTCTTTTGGTAAAAAAATCACTGGATTAAGCCGCGCCACTGGGCGAAACTTTACGGTACGGGGGGATAAGGGAGTCATGGCAGATTCTGCCCGCTGCGCCACCTGACCCGGTGTGTGGAGCCCCCTCGGACATGAGTGCACCATGGAAACGTGTGAAGCCGAACAGGCTCCGAGGAGATTCGCATCATGACCGCCCAGATCACCATTTCTTCTGCCAAGGTCAGCGGTCTGCTGTTCCGCAGCATGGCTGCCCATGAGCGTCTGGGCGACCTGTTCTCCTTCCATCTGCATTTCGAAAGCCAGGACCCCAACATCGACCTGAGCGGCCTGCTGGGTTCGCCGATGACAGTGAAGATCGCCACTGACGACGGTTTTGAGCGCTACTTCAATGGCATCGTGTGCGAAGCAGCACAGACCGGCGTGGAAACGGTCGACAATCTGGTCTACGCGCAATACAGCGTGCAGTTGGTGCCCAAGCCCTGGCTACTGGGGCAGAAGGTGGATTGCCGCATCTATACCGATGTATCCGTGCCGGACATCGTGAAGTCGGTACTCAACGATGCTGGCTACACCGATGTGAAACTCAGCCTCAGCGGCAATTACGCTAAGCGCGAGTACTGCGTGCAGTACCGTGAGGATTGCCTCAATTTCATCAGCCGCCTGATGCAACAGGAAGGCATCTATTACTACTTTACGCATGATGAAACCACGCACACCATGGTGCTGGCCGATAGCGTCAGCGCGCACGCGGTGAACAAGGATTTTGCGCGCGTACCGTATCTGCACACCACCGACAGCGTGCTGCGTCGTGAGGCGACCATCACCACCTGGGCTTCGTCGCGCAGCGCGGATGCGGTCAAGTACCAGCTCACCGATTACGACCCGATGGCCCCCAAAACCTCGCTGCTGTCCACCGGCACCAGCGACGGTCACGGTACCGCAGGCACCAGCCCGGGCATGGTGGCGTTCGATTTTCCCGGCGCACACAAGGTTGCCGACGTGGGGCAGCATTTCGCGCAGGTGCGCGCCGAGGCGCTTACCGCAGCGCGGTCGCACTACAAAGGCAGTACCGGTGCATGCGGCATCGAGATTGGTGCCTTGTTCACGCTGTCGGACTATCCGCGGAAAGAACACAATCGCGAATACCTGATTATCGGCACCACTATCCAACTGGCCGGTGCTGGTCACGCGTCAGGCGGCAGCGATGATGCCCCGTCGTTTCGCTGTGACTTTGACGCTATCGAAAGCAAGCAGACCTTTCGCAGCCTGCACACCTCGGTGAAACCCACCGTTGTGGGCCTCCAGACCGCCATCGTGTGCGGCAGCAAGACCGACGAAGATATCGTGGTGGACCAGCACGGCCGCGTGCAGGTCACCTTCCACTGGAACAAGCCCGACAAGCCCAACGCCAAGAGTTCCTGTCCGGTGCGTGTCGCTACGCCATGGGCTGGCAAGAACTGGGGCGCCGTCAGCATTCCGCGTGTGGGGCAGGAAGTGGTGGTGAGTTTTCTAGAAGGCGATCCGGATCGTCCACTGATCATCGGCAGCGTCTACAACGGCGACAATCAAGTGCCGTACAGCCTGCCGGACAACAAGACGCAAAGCGGCATCAAGAGCCGCAGCCTGCTCGGCGGCACGGCCGATTTCAACGAGTTGCGTTTCGAAGACAAGAAAGGCAGCGAAGATTTCTTCATACATGCTCAAAAGGACATGCACGAAGAAGTCGAGAACGATCACGTCGTGGCCATCGATCACGACGAGACGGTCACCGTTAAGAACGATCAGACCTTTACGGTGCAGCACGACCGCAAGGCCACGATCAGCAACAACGACACCATCGATGTCGGTCAGATCTTCAAGCTTACTGCCGGCACGCAAATCGAACTGACGACCGGCGCGTCGAGTATCATTCTTAAGAGTTCTGGCGAGATCCAGATCACCGGCGTCAACATCACCATCACCGGCAATTCGTCGGTGAAGGTGGAGGGGCAGGTGCAGGTGGGCATCAAGGCGGGCGCGACAATGGACATCGGCGCCGGCGCCAGCATGAAGGTGCATTCGGACGCCATGCTGCAGGTGGAGGGCGGGGCGATGACCACCGTGAAAGGCGCCATGCTCACCGCCAGCGGCGATGCGATGACGCAGGTGTCCGGCGGAATCATCATGATCGGCTGAAGGCTTTAAATCCGCTCCGGGAAAGGAGCGGACATATCAGGACAGGCAACGCAGTACGAAGCAAGACGGGGTAAAGGGGAACCCAGCATGTCGGTCGTAACGCAAGCATCAATGCAAATGGAGCTGTCGGCATCAGCCAGCGCCAGGCTGCGCCCGGAGATGACGCCGGAAGCCGCCGTGCGCACGCTGATGGATGCGGGCGATACGCAAGATGCGCTCAAACTGCTCGCACGCCTGTTACCCAAGCGCTATGCCGTAGCGTGGCTGCTGCAATGTGCACGCGACCAGTCGCTGGGTCTGGAAGATAAGGCCGGCGCCTCGCTGGCCGAAAAATGGGTGCGCGAACCGAACGAAGACAATCGTCGCGCCGCCTTCGAGTTCGCCAACGCCGGCGGCTATCGCTCGCTGGGCGCATGGCTGGCGGCCGCAGCAGGCTGGTCGGGCGGTAGCCTGGCGCCGGCCACACAGGAAAAACCCGTGCCGCCGCCGGAACATCTCACCGCGCGCGCCACCGTTGCCGCCATCAACCTGATGGCCGCGCTGGTCAGTGAACAATTCGAAGCCCGGCGCGTTGCCTTCATCGAGCGCGCGATGAGCCTGCTCACGGCAAGCACCAGCGCTGGCAACGGCTAAGCAGGAGAAGTAACGTGCCGACGCCACAGACATTGACCCTCGCCGTGCAAGGCCATCAGGCGGCGCAATTTGGCAGTCGCGCCCAGAAAACCTTTCATGGCAAGGACGGCAGCATCGGGCGTTCCGAGGATTGCGACTGGGTACTGAGCGCCGTCGGTGTGTCGCGCGTGCATGCGATGGTGCGCTATCTCAATGGCATCTATTTCATCGAAGACCGCAGCACCAACGGCATGCTGCTCAACGGCCAGCCGCTCGTCAAAGGCGATCCGGCCGCGTTGAAGAACGGTGATCGACTGCTGATCGATACCTTCGAAGTCGCCGTGCGGATGGATCAGGACAGCGAAACTATCGTTCAGCCGAGTGCATCGGTGCCGTACGCAGCCCCCATACCCGCGCCTGCCGCGCCGGCACCGGCTGGGTTGAATCTCGATCCACTGGATTTCGGTTTTCTCGATCCGTTGCCACGCAGTGCCGCGCCGTCGCATTCCTCGCCGGTCGACAGCCTGATTCCCGGAGCCAGCCAAAGGTTGCCTGCGAGCGGCGATCTGGATCCATTGAGTTTTCTCGACGAACCGCTCGGCGCTCCCGTGCCGGAGCCAGCACCCGCACCGAGCTGGAATCACACGTCCGGTGTCAGCGATCACTTCCGTCCGCCCGTCACAGACGTGCGCAAGCAAGCCAGCCTGCTGCCGGAAAACTGGGACCTGACCACGGGCGACTTCGCGCCTCCTGCGCCCGCACCTGCGCCTGCGCCACCGCCAGCACCGGTTGTGGACGTCGCTCCGTCGCCACCGGTGCAAGCACCAGCATCAGTAGCCTCATCCGGCAACACGGCACTGTCGCCGGATATGGAAACCATGTTCCGCATCGTGGTCGATGGTGTGATGGACGTGCTGCGCGCGCGTGCGGAGATCAAGAACACGTTCCGCCTGCCGGTGACGATCATCCAGCGCTCGGAGAACAATCCGCTGAAGTTCGCGCTGGGCACGGACGAGGCGATGCAGAAAATTCTCGGTCCCGCCAATCCCGGTTTCCTCGCCGGCACGGCGGCGTTTCAGGATGCCTTTGAGGATATCCGCTGCCACCAGATGGCGATGCTCGCCGGTGTGCGGGCAGGCTTTGAAGCGTTGTTGATGCATTTCAATCCAGATCGTTACGAACACGAAGTGGACGGCGGCAAGCGCGCCGCATTCGGCGGCAAGGGGCGTTACTGGGACAAATACCGGGAGAACTTCGAGGGGTTGATGAAGAACCCTGACGATGCGTTCCGGCGGTTGTTTGGGGATGAGTTTGCGCGGGCGTACGAAGAGCAGTTGGCGCGGCTCAAGGCGAGTCGTCGTAGTGAGCATCGATAGATATGTGCATTTGGCGCGATGTGAAACCTTGCATGGCCGTCATTCCCGCTTTCGCGGAATGACGGCAGAGTTGGGGTGATCTCTCCTCGCAGGTGAGTTTCAAAAAAGCCGCAAGACAGACGGACCCGATACATGACGCAAAACAACAAAGTGGTATGGAGCGAAGGCCTGTTCTTGCGGCCCCAGCACTTGCAGCAGCAGGAGCGCTATCTGGAGCGCTTCGTGGAACTGCGCGCGGGTGGGCTGCGGCCGTATGCCTGGGGCTTTCACGAGTTGGAGTTGGAAGCGGATCTGCTGGCGATCGGCAAGCTCGGCATCAAGCGCGCCCGCGGTGTGTTCCCGGACGGCACGCCGTTCTCCATGCCCAACGACGATCCGCTGCCGCCCGCGCTGGAAGTGGATCCGAATTGGCGCGACCAGACCGTCTATCTCACGCTGCCGTTGCGCTCGCCCACGCAGCCTGACAGCGGTCGTCCCGAAGCATCGGCAGAGAAACTGTTCCGCTTCCGCGTGCGCGAAGCCGAAGTGCGCGATGCTTCCGGCAGCGTGGATGGGTTCACCGTGCTGGAAGTCGGCGGCATGAGCAGCCGCATGCTGCCGCAATCGCAGCCGATGGAAGGCTTGGCACAGATTCCGCTGGCGCGCATCGTTGAATGCCGTTCGGATCGTCGCGTGGTGCTGGATGAAACCTTCATGCCCACCGCGCAGAGTTGCCAGGCCGTGCCGCGGCTGGTGACCTTTCTTACTGAATTGCTCGGCCTTTTGCATCAGCGCGGCGAAGCGCTGGCCAGTCGCGTGGCGGTCACCGATCGCGGCGGCGCAGCGGAAATCGCCGACTTCCTGCTGCTGCAGGTGGTCAATCGCTATCAGCCGCTGGTTGCGCACCTGGCTGCCGCACCCATCGCGCATCCGGAAGATCTTTATCGTATTGCCATCGCAATGGCCGGCGAGCTGGCCACCTTCACCGCGCCGAGCAAACGCTCGCAGCCATTTCCGCCGTATCGGCACGAATTTCTGCGCGAGAGCTTCGAGCCGGTGATCATGGCTTTGCGTAACGCCCTGAGTGCGGTGATGGAGCAGACCGCCACACCGATTCCGCTGCAGCAGCGCAAGTTCGGCGTGTGGGTGGCGGTGGTGCCGGACATGACCTTGCTGGATACCGCGGCCTTCGTGCTCGCCGCCAAGGCGGACATGAAATCCGAAGACCTGCGCCGTCAATTGCCCGCGCAGTCGAAGATCGGCCCGGTGGAAAAGATCCGCGACCTGGTGAACCTGCAACTGCCGGGCATCGCAGTAGCGCCGATGCCGGTGGCGCCGCGGCAGATTCCGTACAACTCCGGTTATCTGTATTTCGAATTCGACAAGAACTCGCAGATGTGGCGGATGCTGAAAACGTCCGGCGGCATCGCGTTCCACTTCGGCGAGGAATTCGGTGGGCTTGACCTGCAACTGTGGGCGATCAGAGGCGGAACATGAGCCAGACCAACGGCCCCAATGACGATAAGCGCGACGCGACAATAGTGCGCCCGCGCGGCGCGGCGCCTGCTGCGCCGCCTCCCGCAGCACCCGCGCCGGCTTCGTATGGCTCGCCTGCGCAGATCAATGAATTTCTCAACGGCGGTGCCAATCCGTTGGTGCAGGCGGCCAGTCCCTTGCTGCTGCTCGCCGTGCAATTGCGCCACAGTGTTGCGCAACCGGACGCCATGCACCTGCGCGAGCAGGCCGTAGCGCAGATGCGCCGCTTCGAAAACCTCGCCCAGGCGGCCAATGCTCCGCAACAAACGATACTCGCCGCGCGCTACGTGCTGTGCACGATGCTGGACGAAGCCGTGCTCAGCTCGCCCTGGGGCGAACACAGTGGCTGGGCGCAGAAAACGCTGTTGGTCACGTTTCACAGCGAATCGTACGGCGGCGCCAAGTTCTTCCAGATTCTCGAACGCCTGTGCTCGGATTTCGCCAAGCACATCGATCTGATCGAGCTGATGTACATCTGCCTGGCGCTGGGTTTTGCCGGGCGGTACCAGATCGAAGCCGGCGGGCGGGCCAAGCTTGCCGATATCCAGGAAGACTTGTACCGACGCATCCAGGCGCAGCGCGCCAAGCCGGCGGATGAGCTGGCGCCGCACTGGCGCGGCATCGAGGATCGCCGCAATCCGCTGATCCGCTACGTGCCACTGTGGGTGATCGCCGCATTTGCGGCGGTAGTGCTGCTGGCGGCGTTTCTTTATTTCTACACGCGGCTCAACGCGGATTCTTCACCGATCAGCGCGCAGCTCGCGCAGATCGGCCTTGAAAATGGCACGCCGCCCGATACCGCGCGCCAACCGCATCCCGCGCGCAAGAGCCTGAAGCAATTGCTGGCGCCGGAGGAACAAGCCGGTCAGCTCAGCGTGGATGAAAAATCCGACGGACAGGCGATGGTGCGGCTGGCCGCCACCGGCATGTTCCCCTCCGGTGGTGTCGACGTGAGCACTGGCGAGATTCCGCTGCTGCACAAGATCACCGCCGCGCTCAATCAGGTGCAGGGTAGGGTGATCGTGGTCGGGCATACCGATGATCAGCCGATTCGCTCGCTGAAATACAAAGACAACTTCGAACTGTCCGGCGCGCGTGCGCGCAGCGTTGCGCAAATCCTGAGCGACGGTCTGGACAATGCCACGCGCATCGAATCCAACGGCGCAGGCTCGTCGCAGCCGATTGCGCTGCCGCCCGATACGCCGGACAACCGCACGCGTAACCGGCGCGTGGAAATCATGTTCATTCCGGAGGATTGAACCAAGTGAAGATTCTGGCGTTGTTCAAATCCGGTTGGTTCATCGCGCTGGTCGGCATCGTGTTGTTGTCGGTGCTGATCTGGCTGGGCGGTCCGTATCTCGGCATTGGCGATTCGCAACCATTGGCCAGCCCGGTGGTGCGGCTGGTGCTGATCATCGTGATTCTTGCGGTGTGGGCGATCTGGCTGCAGATCTCGCAGTTGCGTGCACGCAACAAGGCGAAACAGATGTCCGGCGACATGGTTTCGCAAGAAGCCAAGCCCGCGGGCAGCGAGCACGACGAACGCAGCGTCGCCGAGCGCACGCAGTTGCAGGGGCGCTTCCAGGAAGCGGTCGATACGCTGCGTAAAACCAAGCGTGGAAGCGGCAATCTCTACACTTTGCCGTGGTACGTGGTGATCGGCCCGCCTGGCTCGGGCAAGAGCACGCTGCTGCAGAATTCGGGCCTGAATTTCCCCTTGTCCGATCGCTTCGGCAAGCAGGCCCTGCGCGGCGTTGGCGGTACGCGTAATTGCGATTGGTGGTTCACCGACGAAGCGGTGTTCTTGGATACCGCCGGCCGCTACACCATGCAGGATTCGGATCAGGCCGCGGATTCGTCGGCGTGGGGCGAATTCCTGAAGCTCTTGCGCAAATACCGCAAACGCCGCCCGATCAACGGCGTGCTGATCGCGATGAGCATGTCCGACCTGCTTACGCTCGATCAGAACGGCATGCAGGAACACGTGCAGGCGATCCGCCGCCGCCTGGACGAGCTGGCCACGCAATTGCGCATCGGCGTACCGGTGTATCTGGTGCTGACCAAGTGCGACCTGATCGCCGGCTTCACCGAATTCTTCGACGATCTCAGCCCGGAACTGCGCAGCCAGGTATGGGGCATGTCGTTCCCGGTCGAGCAGACCATGAACGGCACGGCGGCCAAACAGTTCGCCAGCGAATTCGAGTTGCTGTTGAATCGCCTGCACACACGCATCCTCAGCCGGCTGCATGCAGAGCGCGATCCCACCCGGCGCGGGACGATCCTGTCATTCCCGCAGCAGTTGAGTTCTTTGCGCGAAACCCTGCGCCAGTTCGTCGAGGGTGTGTTTACCGGCTACGCCTACGGCACGCCACCCTTGCTGCGTGGCGTGTATCTCACGTCAGGTACGCAGGAAGGCACGCCGATCGATCGCATGATGGCGGCGGTGGCGCGCACGTTCGGGCTCGACGCCGCGCAAGTGCATACGCCCGGCGCGCAGCAGCGCACTTTCTTCGTCGAGCGTCTGCTGAAGGAAGTGTTGTTCCGCGAATCGGGTTTCGCCGGTACCAACCCGAAGCTGGAGCGGCAGAAGATTCTGCTGCAGGCAGCTTCGTATCTGGGCGTACTGGTGCTTACCGTGCTGCTGCTGGCCGGTTTTGCGGAAAGCTATGGCCGCAATCGCGCCTATCTCTCGCAAGTTGAGGATGCTCTCAAGAACTATCCGGCTACCAGCGACGTTTCCGGCGCCGCCACGCAGAAAGACTATTTCGCACGCGTGTTGGCGCGGCTGGAAGGTCTGTCCGGCGTGCAGGACATCGCGCAGCAATACAAGGGCGATGTGCCGCTGTCGATGCGTTTTGGTTTGTACCAGGGCCACGCCGTGGGTAGCGAAGTGCACGATGCCTACGTGCGCGAACTCAACGGTTTGCTGCTGCCCGGCGTGGCCTCGCAATTCCGCACGGGGTTGACCAGCAGCGCCAGCGATCCACAAGCGCTTTATTATTACCTCAAGGGTTATCTGATGCTGGGCGAGCCGCAGCATCAGAACGCGGACGAGCTGGTGGCGCTCACCGATATCGAATGGCGCAAGATCTTCCCGGAAGATCCGGTACTGCAGAAAGCGTTGGGCAAGCATTTCCACGCGCTGGTGGCCGAGCCGGGACAGTTGCGCCCGCTGCATCTGGACGATGCTCTGGTGGAGCAGGCGCGCAGCACGCTGCGCACGGCTGACCTGTCCACGCTGATTTACGGAAGCCTCAAGCTGAGCATGGACAGTTCCGATCATGCACCGCTGCAACTGGACAAGGAACTTGGCCTGCTTGGCAACGTGTTCCGCCGCCGCAGCGGTGCTTCGTTATCCGAACCGCTGCCCGCGCTTTACACGCAATCGGTGTTCGCGATGCAGGTGAACAAGGGCATCGAGCAGGCGGTGAAGCAGTTCACGCAGGACGACTGGGTGTTCGGTGCCGGCAAGATCGATGCGATCCGCCAGGCGCAGCTGGCCCAGCAGGTGCTTGCGCTCTACCAGCAGGATTACATCAAGGCGTGGGACGACCTGCTCGGCGATCTGCAACTGCAGCCGATCGGCAACATCCAGGACGCCAGCGCAATCGCTGCAAAGCTGTCTGGCCCCAGTTCGCCACTGAAATCGCTGCTGGTGCTGGTGCGTGACAACACGCACGACCTGCTGCGCGAGCCGCCACCGAGCGATGCCGACAAAGCAGAGGCTGCGCTGAAGAAGGCGGCCGAAAAGAAAGCCACGCAGAGCGCAGTGATGCGTGCGCTCGCCACCAATGGCATCGGCACCGGTACGGGCGAGGCCGGAGCGAGTGCTGCCAAACCCGGAGATGCGATCAGCGCGCACTTCGATACGCTTGACAAGCTCAGCGAAGGGCCACCGGGCGGCACGCCGATCGATCACACCGTGAGCGTGCTCGATCAGCTCAGCAAAACGCTGCTGACCATGACCGACTTCAGCGGTGCGGCCGGCCAACCCAATCCGCAATTGCTGATGGCGCAGCAGGAAGCGTCGCAACTACCGCCGCCGGTATCGGGCTGGGTCGCCGCCCTCACCGGCAAGAGCCAGGCGCTGGTCGCCACCGGCACCAGCGGTGCGCTCGGCGATGCATTCCAGCAAGCGGCAGGCAAGGATTGCGCGGACTTCACCCGTGGCCGCTATCCGTTCTCGCCGAACAGCGGTTCGGATATTCCGCTGCAGAACTTCGGCGAGCTGTTCGGTTACGGCGGCCGCTTCGACAGCTTCTACAAGCAGACGCTGGACAAGCTGATCGACGCCAGCGGCCCCACTTGGAAGTGGAAGAGTGGCCCCGGTGCAGTCGCCGGATCGCCCGGCATGCTGGCGCAGATGCAGTTAGCCGATGCGATCAAGCAGATGTACTTCCGCAACAACGGTGCTACGCCGGAAGTCGATTTCACGCTGGCCGCACCGTCGCTGGATCCGGGCATCGGCAAGCTCTCGGTGACCATCGATGGGCAGAAGTTCGAATACCAGGCGGGCGGCACGAGCACTGCCGGCATGAAATGGCCAGGGCCGCAGCCCGGTCATGTGACGATTTCGGCGTGGGATACCAGCGGCAATCTACTCAGCACCTTTGACTACCAGGGTGACTGGGCCTTTTTCCACGCCATGCAGGCCGCCAATTTGCAGCGCCAGTCAGATCTACGCTACCTGGCCAACTTCAATTTCGGCGGCCACGTGGCGAAGGTCATGATTCAAGCCGATAACCTCAAGAACCCGTTCCTCAATACCACCGTGCAACGTTTCAGGTGCGGAGGGTAGATCGGTGAGTCCGACAGGGGCGGGATTCTTCGGCAAGCTTCCGGGCGCGGGTGACTTCGTCCAGCGGCGCCTGCCGTCAGCCTTCGTCGAGGTGTGGGACCGGCACTTCGAGCGTGCCGTGAACGCCAGCCGCCTCGCGCTGGGCGATGCATGGCAGCACGCTTATCGCAGCAGTCCCGTTTGGCGGTTTCTATTGTCGCCGGGAGTGTGCACGTCCTCTGCGTGGGTGGGCGTGATGGGGCCGGCCGGCGATCGCGTCGGGCGCAGTTTTCCGATGGTGATCGCTGTGCCGTTGGAGGATGTTTCGCTCGCCACGCAAGTGCTGCGCGATGGCGACACGTGGTTTGCCGCGATCGAGCGCGTCCACGGCGCGGCGCAGGCTGATCCGTCGGTCGGCGTGGAAGCGTTCGATGCGCAACTGCTCGCGCTGGCCGACATTCCGCTTGTTGCACCGACAACGGCTCCACTGCATGGCGTGGAACACATCGCCTGGCAGAACGCCGGGCAATGGCGTCTGCCGCTACCGCGTGCTCGGGGTAATGGCGATTTCTTGGCCGACCTGTGGACGCGCGCCTCCGCCAGCGGCAACGACTGGTGTCTGTGGTGGACGCATGGCGGCGGCCATGTGCCGGCCAGCGTACTGGTCACGCGCGGTCTGCCGCAGGCGGAAAGTTATGCGGGATTTCTCGACGCCAAGCACGCGGATGAAGGCTGGCAATCATTGGGCGTGTTCGAGGACGTCGCGTCGCATGTGCATACCCACCACGCTCCGCACGTGTCGGTGAGTGCGCCGGTCATCACGCCGCCGCCACGCAAGCTGTTGCCGGATGACTTGAGCGACGTATTCGCCGACCTGGTGCCGCCGGTGTCGATGGCCATGGCTGGCAGCACAGTGGGCACGGCAGGCGAGGGCGATTCGGTCGTCAAAAGCGACGGCGTCGCAACCACCTATCGCGGTGATATCGCGCTGGCTTTAGTCGCTGCCGACGAAGGCGGGCACGATGTGCGACGGCAGGCTTCCGTCTATGCCAATCAGGTCGCGAACGAATTGAGCGCAGGCGACCTGGCCGGCAGCCTCGAAGTGCTGCGTCAACGCCTGCTGGCCTTGCATCCGCGGCTGCGCGAACGCGGCGAAGACCTGATCAACCCGGTGCCGGAAGACGGCTCGGTGATCGCCGTGCACATCACCCGGCGCTGGGCCAATCTGTTGCGCATCGGCACAGCCGCAGCGTGGCATTGGCGTGGCGGCACGCTGCAATCGCTGTTCGCCACCGCCAATGCGTCGAACGAAGACAACGCCTTGGGCGGCGATTTCGACGATCTGCTGTTCACCCGTGCGGCGACGGTTGCCTCCGGGCTGGGTGGCCCGACCGAGCCGCTATGCGACGAAGTCGTGTGTGCGGTGGAAGAAGGCGATCGCCTGCTGCTAGTCGCCACGCAACACTTGGTGCAGCTTGCTCCCGATGTCTACGCGCGCGCGCTGGCGATGCCTTCCTGCGACGACGCGCGCGCACGCATCGCTACCGCTGCCGGGCTTGGCGAAGAACCGGCCCGCTGGCCGCTGGCCGTGATCGAGGTGACTTCATGACGCTACGCTATGAATCCGTTGGCCATACCGATACCGGCAAAGTCCGCGCGCACAACGAGGATGCCATTCTCGTGCGCGAGGACGTGGGCCTGTGGGTAGTGGCCGATGGCCTGGGCGGCCATACCGCCGGCGATTACGCCAGCGGCATGATCGTGGAACGGCTGGGCACATTGCCGCGCAACGGCAGCGTGTTCGATTTCGTGGAAGCGATCGAGGACACCCTGGTAAAGGTGAATACCGACCTCCGTCGCATCGCGCGCGAGCGCAACGTCGACGTGATCGGTTCCACCGTGGTCGTGCTGGTGCACGACAAGGATTTCGTGCTGTGCGGCTGGGTGGGCGACAGCCGCGCCTACTGCTTTGAGGACGACCGGTTGCGGCAGATCACGCACGACCATGTGCACGGCCACAAGAACGACGTCACCCAGATCGGGCAGGCGCAGCCGGCCGGCTCGGGCGTGCTCACCCGCGCGGTCGGCGCCGAGGAAGCCCTGTTCGTCGATTGGGTAGTGGCGGGTAGTCGGCCAGGCATGGCCTTCGTGCTGTGCACCGATGGCATCAACAAGGAGCTTTCCGACGCGGAACTGGACGACGAATGCCGCGCACACGTCGATCCGCAGATACTGCTCGCCAGGCTATTCGAGCTATCGCTCAATCGCGCCGCGCGCGACAACATTTCCGCCGTGATCGTGCGGCTAAAGGATTGACCCGCACGCCATGACTTTTCTCGCCGAACTCATCGACGATTTCAACGCGCACCGACGCAAGCTGCCGGAGCTGTTCCAGGCGCTGGCCGAGCGCGGGCCGCAGCCGGACGAGGCGTATCGCGCCGACTTGGCGCTGCTCGAACGCCTGCAGGGCGAGGATGCGCTGTCGCCCGATATTGCGCGTGCATTGATCGCCAAGTTGCATGCCGTGCAACAGCCCGCGCAGCCGCCGTCCGACGACGCTACGGTCGTCAAAGCGCCCGGAGCCATCGAAACGGAAGTCACACAAGTAAAGCCCACTGTGGCTTCAGCATCGACGGATGCCGAAGCCACGGTGGTAAAGCCGGCTTCGACCCCTTCGGGCAATACGCAGAACACGGGTCACAATACGAGTCAGAACACCAGCAACTCCGGCAGCTCCAACCGCGATACCTGGCAACGCATAGCGCAGGCCGAAGGCGGTGAATACGCTACCGTCGGGATGCTGCTGAAAGGACGCTTCCTGCTTGAACGCGAAGTTGGGCGCGGCGGCATGGGCGTGGTGTACCTGGCGCGCGACGAGCGCAAGGTGGAGGCGCGCGATCGCGACCCGTATGTCGCGGTGAAAGTGCTGAATGACGAATTCCGCCGCCATCCCGATTCGCTGATCGCGTTGCAGCGCGAGGCGCGTCGTTCGCAATTGCTGGCGCACGACAACATCGTGCGCGTGTTCGATTTCGACAAGGACGGCACCATCGTCTTCATGACGATGGAGTACGTCGACGGCCAGGATCTGAAGGCTCTGATCCGCGAGAAAGCCTACAACGGCCTGCCGCTGTCCGAAGCGCGTCCGCTGATCGAAGGCATGGCCTGGGCGCTGAAGCGCGCGCACGGTGGCGGTGTCGTGCACTCGGACTTCAAGCCCGGCAACGTGATGGTGACGCGCGACGGCGTGCCGAAGGTGTTCGACTTCGGTATCGCGCGCGCGGGCAAACATGCAAGCGACGCGTCCGGCGAACAGACGCTGTTCGACGCCGGCACCCTCGGCGCGCTCACGCCGGCCTACGCCAGCCTGGAAATGATTCAAGGCAAGGAGCCCACGCCCAGCGACGACATCTACGCGCTGGGCTGCGTGGTGTTCGAGCTGCTTACCGGCAAGCACCCGTTCGACAAGGTCAGCGCGGAAGTTGCGCTGCGCGAAGGGCGCAAACCGCCGCCGGTCCCCGGCTTGACCAAGCGCCAGTACAAGACGCTGTGCGATGCCGTGGCCTTCCACGGCGAACAGCGCTTGAAAACCGCGGCCGAGCTGATAGAGGGCTTGCGCGAATTGAGTCTGCGCGAGCGCATCGGCCCGCAGTTGGCCTACGGCGGTGGCGCGCTGGTGCTGCTGATCGGCGTCGGCTGGGGAACGACGTATTACCTGCACAACCAGCACGTGGCGCATATCGTCGGCCGGTTCTCGCTGAGTGCGCCCGATCATTACGCCAATGAGGACCAGGCGGCGCAAGCCTTGAACAGCCTGACCGACGACGAGCGCAAGCGCATCGTGCTCGACCAAGGCGACGCGATCCAGAACTACATGCTTAGCCGCATCAGCACCTATTGGGATCCGGCGCAGAATCACTACGACTATGCCGGCACGCAGCACGTGTTCCAACTGCGCGATCAGCTGAAGCTTTATTCGCCGACGCTGGATACCAAACGCAGTGCGATCGAAACGCAGAAGAACGACCTGCTCAACACACTCGATACGCAGCTCACCCAGCGCATTGATGCCGGCGCGATCTTCGAGAACCAACCGAATAATGCGGTGGAAACGCTGGCGCAGATCCGGGCCATCGATCCGCACAGCGCATTGCTCAAGAACGCCGAGCTGGAACTGAAATACGACATTGCCATCGGTCAAGCTTTGAGCGCCAACCGTGCCGACGAAGCCAAGTCGGAATTGGCCCTGGCAACGCGCCTGTTTCCTGATTCGACGCGCTTGAAGCAGCGCGAGGCGCAACTGGCGGGCTTGGGCGGCACGCTCGCCGCGACGGCGCCGCAAGCCGCGGCACCGGTCTTACAAAATCTGCCGGAAGCGCGCAAGACGCTGGCGGCCCTGATCGCCAAGCCGGTGCTGAGCGCTGACTGGCAGCAATCCGTTGCCAATGCGATGGGCCCGCTGCGCAACGACAATGCGCCGGAAACGCGCAAGCTGGTGGACGACCTGGCCAACGCCATCGCCACCGCGGCTAGCACGCAGAGCGATCCGTTGCATCTGCAGCAGGCCAGCAACCTGGTCAACCTGGGATTGCAGTACGCGCCGCAATCGAACGCATTGCGTGCGCAGCGCGGCCGCCTGGATACCTTGCTGCAGCAGCAGGAAGCACAGCTCAACCAGGAAAGCATCGCCGCGGAAGTCACTTCGCGCATCGAATCGGTGAAGCGCGCCGCGGCGGCGAACGATATCGGCAAGGCGGAGGAATCGCTGGCGCGCATCCGCACGCTGCAGCCGGACAATCCGTTCCTGAGCCAGGAAGGTCCGCAGTTGCTGGCCAGCGCGTATCTCAGCCAGGCGGATACGGCGGTCCAGCGCAGTCGTTACTCGTCCGCTGCCGAACTTATGGCCAAGGGCATCAAGACGCTCGGCAGCCGTAGTGACTTGCGCAATGCGAAGGCGCGCTACGACCTGCTCGCCGCGGTGATGAACGCACGCGGCAAGCCAGTGGCTTCCGCCGACCTGGAGCGCATGAAGAAGCAACTGGTCGATGCGCGCAAGGCCGATCCAGATGGCTTGAAGCGGTTGGAATCGGATCTGAAACAGCGCGGCCAGTTGAGCAGCACGCTTGATGATCTGATCAACAGCATGCAGCCGAGCGAAGTGGCCGCTGCAACACCGGTCACACCATCGCCCACCAATCCCGCGCAACCGGCCACCGGTACGCCAGGACAACCTACGCCCACGACGGGTACGGCCGCCAAGCCTGCGACGAACGGCAAGACTGCCGCTGCCAATGGCGCCGCCACCGCGGCGAACATTGCACCGCAGACGCCGGCCGGCCCCAGTTCCGATCCTTGCAATCAGCCGGACCTGATTGGCAAGGGCAAGGTCTGTTTCGACGCGCTCGGTCAGCGCCGCGGTCCTTCGCTGGTGGTGGTGCCTGGTGCGTCCGGCGGCAAGCCGTATGCGATGTCGCGCGCTGAAATCACGGTAAGCGAGTTCAACCGCTTCTGCAGCGCTACCGGGCAGTGTTCGGCGAAAGCCTCCGACGACCCGGATGGCGGGAACTTGCCGATCAGCAATATCAGCCTGGCCCAGGCCAAGGCGTATGCGGCATGGCTGAGTTCGGCCAGCGGCGGTTACGTGTACCGCCTGCCGACGGACGCGGAATGGATGCATGCGGCGAAGGGCGGCGGCAGTTGGTCGCAAGCTTCCGACAGCAACTGCATTCCGCCCAACACGGTGGGCGGCGGCGACAACACCTCGGCGCCGATTTCGGCGCGCGGGCGCGAGGCCAATCCATGGGGCTTGGTGAATATGACGGGTAACGTTTGGGAGTGGGTCACCACCGGCGGAGGCGTGGAAGTGCGCGGCGGCAGCTACAACAGCTACTGGTCCGATTGCACCGTAAACAGCCGCCGCGATGACACCGGCACGGCACAGAAAGACGTGGGTTTCCGCGTGCTCAGAGAACTCAAATGAACGAACGGGAACGTCACGCCAATCAAAGCCTGCAGGCGCTGGACGAGGCCCATCGCCTGGGGCGCATCAGTCGCGAGGAATACCGGTCGCGCCGCCGTCATCTGCTGAGTGCATTATGCGAAAGCCACGTGGTAACCGCGCGTAATGCGATCGTGCGACCGGCACCGCACTCGCATGAACCTGCGCCGCAACCGGCTGGCGACGTGCTGCCCGGCCTGTTTCCGCCGCGGCATACGGCGTGGAAATGGGGTGTTCCCTTGGCTGTGATTGTTCTGTTGTGCGCGGTACTGGCGTATTGGCTATCGCGCGGTGGGTGAAGCGGCAATGCTTCGAACTTTGGATAAGAGTTAGTGCGTAGGCTGGGATGCCGATCCCAGCATCGGGAAACCAGGAGAAAGCCAGGATTGGCATCGCCGCCTACCGGGCCGGCATAAAGCAAAGGTAATGCCGTCACAGCCATTGGAAAGTGAAAAATGCGACTTGGAACACGTTGTCGAATGGAGGCATGATAGCTGTCCGGCACCACGGTTGATGGCCCGGTAGCAGGGGAAAAACGGACGCACCGACGTCAGCGTGCGCTCCGCAGCAAGGGGTTCCGTTTAACGAAAAAGTTGATTGACGGGGAGTGCATGGTGCGCTCCTTCGACCCATATACCACCGCGTTTCGATTCAGGGGATACGTATCGTGCGGATTGCATGCATGGCAGCAGCATTGGCTTTGGCGTTGGGCAGCAGCAGCGTATGGGCGCAAGGTGGCGCACCTGCGGCTGCGCAGAACATCCTGGTAAGCGGCGTGCCCGCATCGTCGCCGGATATTCAAAAGATCGTCGACGGCGAATATCAGAAGGCGTTGGCCGCGACAGGCAACGCGAACACGCTCGATCACACCCAGTTACAGGCGCTGGCCGAACGCATCACCACGGCATTGAAGAAAGCCGGCTACCCGCAGGCGCATGCCTACCTGGCCGACCAGTTCGTGAGCTATAGCTTCGGCGCAGGGGCGAAACCGGCGAGCGCCGGTGCCAATGCTCAGGCGGCCGCGAGCGCAGTGCCTGCAGCCTCGGCGGCGGGCAACGCCGCGCTAGCCTCGGCGCCGAGCGAAAGCGGCGTGGTGCCTCCGGTGAAGGAACGCGAAAGCGGCAGCGCTGCGGCGCAGAAAATCGCCGTGAAAGGTTTCCGTGTGGACGGTGTGGGTGATCATCCCGATTCCGGCATCACCTTTGACAGCATCCAAGCGATGGCCGACGCGCAGTACCACAAGCTGGGTGGCGGCGCCGATCAACCTGTGATGCTCTCGTTCGCGCAGATGCAGGGCGTGGCCGACGCGATCACCGATCGCTACCGCAAGGCCGGCTTCATCGTGGCCAGCGCATTCCTGCCGGCGCAAACGATCGGCAACGATCAAAAAGTGGAGATCCAGATTCTCGAAGGCCGCGTCGGCCGCATCATCGTCAAGGGCAACAAGCGCTATTACGCCGACGTGATCGCCGCACCCGCGCAGCAGCTCAGAGGCGAGCCATTGCAGAAGAGCACGGTGGATTCCGCGCTCCTGTATGTGCGCGACCTGCCGGGTGTGTCGGTGGCGTCCACCTTCCAGCCAGGCCGACAGACCGGCGATACCGACCTGATCATGGTGGCACGCGAAGCACGAAACCCCTTCACCTTCACCACCGGTGCGGACAACTACGGCACGCCGCTTACCGGACGCTATCGCGCGGAGGGCGGCGTGACCTGGAACAGTCCGCTAGGCATCGGCGACTCGCTGTCCGCCAACGCGAACTACGCGCTCGACCCGAACCAGAACGCCTACGGCTCGCTCAACTACAGCGCACCGTTGGTGGTCGTACCAGGTCTTAGCATGAACATCGGTGGCACGCGCAGCGAGCTGCAGATCAACTCCGACGGTTTCGCGGCACTGAAGGTGCGTGGCCCCACCACCACGTATTTCGCCGGCAGTGACTGGAAGTTCATCAACGACGACGACATGAAGATGCAGACCTCGCTGCACGTGATCCGCGAGCAGTCGCGGCTGAGCACGCAGGGCTTGCAGTTGTCGAACGAGAAATTCAACCTGCTCGAACTCGCTTACGCGATGAACCACACCGACCGACGCCTGCACGGCGTGGATCTGCTGCAGGTGAGCGTGCGCAAGTCGCTGGATGACCAGTCGCACGAACCGGATCTGGTCAGTCCCAATCACGCACACGACTTCAGTTTGTTGAAAATATCGTACACACGCCTGCAATTCCTTACGCAGGCGCAGCGGCTGTACTTCAAGTTCAACGGGCAATGGACGCCGGATGCGTTGGTGCCAATGGAGCAGTTCGTCATCGGTGGTCCGGACAGCGTGCGCGCGTACCCGATTGCCGACGGCTTGACGGATCGTGGCTACTACACTTCGCTGGAATATCACGTGGATGCGCCGGGCTTCGGCAACGTCACCTCGCCGTTCTACGGCAGGCCGTGGCGTGAGCTGCTGGAGCTGGAGACCTTCTTCGACTACGCGCGTGGCTTTGCGGCCGGCGCGGACCTGCACAGCAGCACGCCGCCGGTCAACTTCAGCGGTTGGGGCGCCGGTTTCATTTTCCGCATACCCCAGTTCCACCACTTCGAATTCCATCTGGACGGTTCGATTCCGCTTGGCAGTCAGCAGGCGACGGATCGTCACGGATACCACGTATACGGACGTATGGGCTTGACGTTTTGATGGAGGCAATCATGAACACGAACACTGGCAAACAGCAGCACGTGTCACGTCACCCGAATGGATTGCCGGCCTTGCGGCGCAAACTGCTACCGGCAAGCTTGGTGTCATTGCTGGGTCTTTTCGCGTGCGGCGGCGAGGTATGGGCGGGCGGACACGTGGCGGCGAACGCCACGCCCACCGGCGGCGCAATCGTCGGTGGCAACGGCTCGATTTCGCAGAATGGCGTCAACACCACCATCGTGCAGAATTCGCAGTTGTTGGCGTTGAACTGGCAAAGCTTCAACGTGGGCGCGAACGCGTCGGTGCTGTTCAAGCAGCCGTCGTTCACCTCGGTGGCGCTCAACCGCATCCTCGATCAGAATCCCAGCCAGATCTTCGGCCACGTCAGCGCCAACGGTCAGATCTTCCTGATCAACACACACGGCATCATCTTCGGTGCCGGCTCACAAATGAACGTGGGCGGCCTGGTAGCGAGCACGCTGGATCTCACGCCCAGCGATTTTCTTTCCAGCCATTTCAACCTAGATGCGCACGGCGGCAGTGCTGGCATCGTTAATCACGGCACCATCGAAGCGGCCAGCGGCGGCTCGGTAAGCCTAATCGGCGGGCAGGTGGAGAACGACGGCCTGATCCTCGCTAACTACGGCCACATCAATCTCGACGGCGCCGATCGAGCGGTACTCGATTTCGATGGCGAAGGTCTGATCAACGTACAGGTCACGGGTGAGTTGCAGAAGCGACTCAACACCGACGAAGCAGCCGTCACCAACAAAGGCAAGCTGCAAGCGGACAGCGGCACGGTAGTGCTGCAGGCGTCGGCGGCGAAAGACTTGTTCACCAACCTGGTCAACAACACCGGCGTAATCAGCGCCGGCGGTATAAGCACGCAAGGTGGCAAAGTGCAGCTGATCGCCAGCGGCGGCAATACCGTTACCAGCGGCACTATCGACGTATCCGGCGCGGAAGGCGGCAGCGTGCAGGTGCTGTCGGATCAGAACGTGGACGTCAGCGGCAATGTGAATGCCTCTGGCGCGAACGGTGGCGGCAGCATCCGCATCGGTGGTGGTCCGCACGGCGGTGAAGGACTGATGCAGGCGGCCAACACCACCGTTGAGGCAGGCGCCACGTTGAACGCCGATGCCACGACGCAGGGTTCCGGTGGTTCTATCGCGACGTGGGGTAGTCAGACCAACAACGTCGCCGGCAGCTTCAGTGCGCGCGGTGGTGTGGACGGCGGCAACGGTGGCAGCATTGAGACCTCGGGCGAGCAGGTTCACATTGCCGACGGCACGGGCGTCAACACCTTGGCGCCGCATGGGCAGAGCGGCAGCTGGCTGATCGACCCGGTTGATTTCACCATTGCGGCGACGGGTGGGGACATTACGGGCACCGCGTTGAGCACGAACCTGTCTGGCGGCAACGTCATCATCAAGTCCAGCCAGGGTGCCACCACGCCAGGAACCGGCAGCATCAACGTCAACGACACGGTTAGCTGGAACAACAACACCCTTACTTTGATCGCTGCTGACAACATCAATATCAGTGGCGCGTTGAAGGCCACCGGCACGGCCGGCTTGGCGCTGGAACCTTCGACTACCAACTCGACCGGCAGTGCGACCGAAAACGCCGTGTCCGGCGGCACGACCATCATTAGCAGCACCGGCACGCTGTCGCTGGCAGGCTCTGGCACCTCGACGATCGGCAGCTTGACCGACAACGGTACGTTCGACATCTCAGGCCTGACCAATGGTGGGGCAAGCATCACCAGCCTGGCAGGCAGCGCGAGCGGGGCGTCGGTAATCCTTGGCGCCAATACGCTGACGCTGAGCAACGCTGCGGATACCTTCAGCGGCGTCATCAGCGGTAGCGGCGGCCTTACGGTATCGGCCGGCACGGAAACCTTGGCTGGCGCGAACACCTACACCGGTGTTACGACGATCGACAGCGGCGCCACGCTGGCACTTACCGGTAACAACAGCGGCGTGGTGGACTCCAGTGTGAGCGACGCGGGCACGTTCGACATCTCAAACACGAACACCGGGGCGAGTATCACCAGCCTGTCTGGCAACGGGTCGGTGAGCCTGGGCAGCAATCCGCTGACGTTGAGCAACGCTTCCGGCACCTTCAGCGGTGTCATCAGCGATGGCGGTGCCGGCGGCAGCCTCACGTTGTCGGGCGGCACGGAAACGCTGACGGGCGCCAACACTTACAGCGGTGGCACGACCATGAATGGCGGGACGCTGGCGATATCGAGCAGCGCCAACCTTGGTGGAAGCAACGATGGTGGCCTGACCTTCGGCGGAGGTACGCTGGAGAGCACCGCTTCGTTCACCCTGAACGCTGCGGTGACGCTGACTGGTGCAGGCACGTTACAGACCGATAGTGGCACTAGCCTGATCGTGAGCAGCGCGATTTCCGGCAGCGGTGGTCTGAGCAAGACAGGTACCGGTACGTTGACGCTGACGGGCGCGAACAGCTACGGCAGCACGACCATCACAGCGGGCACCTTAAAGGTGGGCAATGCCGGCTCGACCGGTTCGATCACCGGCAACGTGACGGACAACAGCTCGCTGGTTTTCGACCGGACAACTGGCGTGAGCTACGGCGGAGTGATTTCCGGCACGGGTTCGCTCACCCAGGTGGGTACGGGCAAGCTGACGCTGACGGGGGTGAACACGTACTCAGGTAGCACGACGATCAACAGCGGCACCGCGCTGGCCCTCAAGACCAACGGCAGCGTGGCGGACTCGAGTGGCGTGAGCGATGCCGGCACGTTCGACATCTCGGGCACGAGCAACGGGGCAAGCATCACCAGCCTGTCGGGCGGCGGGGCGGTTAACCTGGGCGGCAACACGCTGACACTAAGCAACGCGGCTGGCACTTTCAGCGGTGTCATCAGTGATGGTGGTAGTGGTGGCAGCCTCACGATGTCGGGCGGCACGGAAACACTGACGGGCGCGAACACGTACAGCGGTGGCACGCTCTTCGCTGGCGGTACACTGGCGGTATCCAGCAACGCCAACCTGGGGGGAAGCAACGATGGTGGCCTGACCTTCGGCGGAGGTACGCTGGAGAGCACCGCTTCGTTCACCTTGAACGCTACGGTGACGCTGTTTGGTGGAGGCACGTTGCAAACCGATAGCGGCACTAACCTGATCGTGAGCAGCGCGATTTCCGGTAGTGGCGGTTTGAGCAAGACAGGCGGCGGTACGTTGACGCTGACGGGCGCGAATAACTATGGCAGCACGACGATCACAGCGGGCACCTTGCAGGTGGGCAATGGCAGCACGAGCGGTTCGATCACCGGCAACGTGACGGACAACGCTGCGCTGGTGTTCGACCAGAGCGGTAGCGTGAGCTATGGCGGAGTGATTTCCGGAACGGGTTCGCTGACCCAGGCAGGCACGGGCACGCTGACGCTGACGGGCGCGAACACGTACACGGGTGCTACGACGATCAGTGCGGGCACCTTGACGCTAGGCAATGGTGGTTCGGTCGCGGGCAACGTGACGGACAACGGCGCGTTGGTATTCAACCAGAGCGGCAGCGTGAGCTACGGCGGGGTGATTTCAGGCACGGGTTCGTTGACACAAAAAGGCAGCGGCACGCTGACGCTGACGGGTGCAAATACCTATGGCGGTGTCACGACGATCACTAACGGCACGCTGGCACTTTCAGGTAGCGGCAGCGTGGCGAGCTCCAGCGGGGTCGCCAATAACGCCACGTTCGACATTTCCGGCACGACCAGCGGTACGAGCATCGCCAGCCTGAGTGGCACAGGCCAGGTGAATCTGGGTAGCAAAGCGCTGACGTTGATCAATGCTGTCGACACCTTCAGTGGTGTCATCAGCGATGGCGGTATCGGTGGCGGTACCGGTGGTAGCCTCATGTTGTCGAGTGGCACGGAAACGCTGACGGGTGCAAACACCTACACCGGTGTTACGACGATTACGGCGGGTAGCTCCTTGCAACTGGGCAATGGTGGTACCGGTGGCTCAATAGCCGGCAACGTCACGGACAGCGGTGCGTTGGTATTCGACCAGAGCGGCAGCGTGAGCTACGGCGGCGTCATCTCGGGCAGCGGATCGCTGACGCAGGCGGGTACGGGCACACTGACGCTGACGGGTACGAACGCGTACACGGGTGGCACGACGATCAATACCGGCACCTTGCAGTTGGGCAATGGCGGGGCCGGCGGTTCAATCGCCGGCAACGTGACGGACAACGGTGCGCTGGTATTCGACCAGAGCGGCAGCGTGAGTTACAGCGGCGTCATCTCGGGCAGCGGATCGCTGACGCAGGGGGGGGCGAGCACGCTGACGCTGACGGGTGCGAACACCTATGGCGGCGTCACGACAATCACTAGCGGCACGCTGGCACTTTCGGGTAGCGGCAGCGTGGTGAGTTCCAGCGGGGTTGCCGACAACGGCACGTTCGACATCTCCGGCACGACTAGCGGTGCAAGCATCGCCAGCCTGAGCGGCGCAGGCCAGGTGAGTCTCGGCAGCAAAGCGCTGACGTTGACCAATGCTGTCGACACTTTCAGTGGCGTCATCAGCGATGGCGGCATCGCTGGCGGTACCGGTGGTAGCCTCGTGTTGTCGAGCGGCACGGAAACGCTGACGGGTGTGAATACCTACACGGGCGTTACGACGATCACGGCGGGCAGCACCTTGCAGTTGGGCAATGGCGGGGCCGGCGGCTCAATTGCCGGCAACGTGACGGACAGTGGTGCGCTGGTATTCGACCAGAGCGGTAGCGTGAGCTACGGCGGCGTCATCTCGGGCAATGGATCGCTGACGCAGGCGGGTACAGGCACGGTGACGCTGGCGGGGGCGAACACCTATAGCGGCACAACGACGATCACTAACGGCACACTGGCACTTTCGGGTGGCGGCAGCGTGGCGAACTCGAGCGTGAGCGATGCGGGCACGTTCGACATTTCGCAGACGACCAGTGGTGCGAGCATCGTCAGCCTGAGTGGCGCTGGGCAGGTGAGTCTGGGCAGCAAAACGCTGACGTTGAGCAATGCTGCCAATGACACTTTCGGTGGTGTCATCAGTGATGGCGGTCTCGGTGGTGGTACCGGTGGCAATCTCGTGTTGTCCGGCGGTACGTTGATACTTACGAATGCAAGCACATACACGGGTAGCACGACGATCAGCGGCGGCACCTTGCAACTGGGTAACGGCGGGACGACCGGTTCAATCACTAGCAACGTGACGGACAACGGTTCGCTGGTGTACGACCACAGCAACGGCGTGAGCTTGGGCGGAGTGATTTCCGGCACGGGATCGCTGACGCAGGCGGGCAGCGGCACGTTGACACTGACGGGCGCGAACACCTATAGCGGCGGCACGACGATCAGTGCGGGCACCTTGCAACTGGGTAGCGGTGGTTCGATCACTGGCAACGTGACGGATAACGGTGCGTTGGTGTTCAACGAGAGCGGTAGCGTGAGCTATGGTGGAGTAATTTCAGGCACGGGGTCGTTGAAGCAGGCGGGCTCGGGCACGCTGATACTGACGAACGCGAACACGTACACGGGTAGCACGACGATCAGTGCGGGCACTTTGCAGTTGGGCAATGGTGCGACCGGTGGCTCAGTCGCTGGCAACGTGACGAACAACGGCGTGCTGGTCTTTGACCAGAGCGGCAGCGTGAGCTACGGCAGCGTGATTTCCGGCACGGGTTCGTTGACGCAGGCGGGCAGTGGCACGCTGATACTGACCGGTGCAAACACCTACACAGGTGGCACGACGATCAATGCCGGCATCTTGCAGCTGGGCAATGGTGGGACGAGCGGTTCGATCACGGGAAGCGTGGTGGATAGCAGCTCGCTAGTGTTCGATCGCAGCGGTAGCGTGAGCTACAGCGGAGTGATTTCCGGCACGGGTTCGTTGACGCTTGTGGGCAACGGCACGCTGATATTGACGGGCGCGAACACATACACAGGCAGCACGACGATCAGTGCTGGCACCTTGCAGCTGGGCAATGGCGGAACGAGCGGTTCAATCACTAGCAACGTGACGGACAACGGTTCGCTGGTATACGACCACAGCAACGGCGTGAGCTTGGGCGGAGTGATTTCCGGCACGGGATCGCTGACACAGGCGGGCAGCGGCACGTTGACACTGACCGGGGCGAACACCTATAGCGGTGCCACGACGATCACTAACGGCACGCTGGCACTTTCGGGTGGCGGCAGCGTGGCGAACTCGAGCGTGAGCGATGCGGGCGCATTCGACATTTCTCAGACGACCAGCGGCGCAAGCATTGCCAGCCTGAGTGGCGCGGGCCAAGTGAGGCTGGGCAGCAAAATACTGACGTTGACCAATGCTGCTAACGACACTTTCAGCGGTGTCATCAGCGATGGCGGTATTGGTGGCGGTACCGGCGGCAGCCTCGTATTGTCTGGCGGTACGCTGATACTGACGAACACGAACACGTACTCAGGTAGCACGACGATCAGCGGCGGCACCTTGCAGTTGGGTAATGGCGGAACGAATGGTTCAGTCGTCAGCATCGTAGCGGACAACGGCGCATTGGTGTTCGATCTGAGCGGCAACCTGAACTACGGCGCAGTGATCTCAGGCACGGGCTCGGTCACACAGAAGGGCGGCGGGACGCTGACCTTGGGTGGTGCGAACAGCTACGGCGGGGGCACCACCGTCAGCGGCGGCACACTGGTGGTATCGAGCAACAGCAACCTGGGTGCGAGTGGCACGGGCATTACGCTCAATGGCGGTACGCTGGAAAACACTGCTTCGTTCACCCTAAGTCGCGCTGTGACGCTGGGTAGTAGCGGCGGCACACTGCAAACCGATAGTGGCACCAACCTGACAGTGACTGGCGCGATCAGTGGCGGCAGCAACTTCGCCCAGACCGGGGCAGGCACACTGACTCTGGATAACAACGTCACGACCGGCGGAAGCCAAACCTACAACGGTGCAGTGGCGTTTGGAGCAAACGCGTTGCTCACCAGTACCGGCAACGGCGCCATTGATTTCATCTCCACGGTGAATGGTTCCGGTGCGTTGTCGATCAACACCGGCGGCATCGTCACCTTCAATCAGCCGGTGTCGCTGAGCGGTCTGACTACTCGGAGCAGCACGTTCACGGCGGACGCGCTCAATATCGGCAGCGGCGGGCTATCGGTGACGACCACGGCGGGCGATATCAAGCAAACCAATCCGTTTGTGGTGACAGGTGCTTCCAGCTTCAATGCGGGTACTAACACGGTCGATCTCACGCTTGGCAACAATTTCACGGGAGCCGTGACTGCGACAGGTGCCGGCGTATCCATCTACGATGCGAATAACCTGACCATCGCCGCGTTGACCGATAACAATAACGGCGACGTGAGCCTGACGGCAGGGCAGGCGCTGAATCTGACTGGAGGCATCAATGCCGGCACGGGCAACCTCGCCCTTGTTTCCAAGGGCAGTACGCTAGATACGACGGGTGCCCTGAGCGGCAGCAATGTCACGTTGAGCGGTGCGAACGGCATCGCACTCGCCAACAATGTGACTGCTGCGGGCACGCTCAGTCTGGTCAGCAGCGCAGGCGGCATTGCGCAGAGTGGCGGTGCGCTCACGGCGGCTACGCTGACTGGCAGTTCGGCCGGAGCAACCACGCTGGATGGCGCCAATGCAATCACGACGCTGGGCAACTTCACCGCGAACGGTCTCAGCCTGACCAGCACACAAGCGCTGTCCGTCGCGGGTACGGTGGACGGCGGAGCTTCGGGCGTCAGCTTGACCACCACGGGCGGCAATCTGACCGTGAACGGCTCTGTCAGCGGCGGCGCTGTTGCGCTGAACGGTAACGGTGATCTAGCCATCAATGCCGGGGTGAACAGCGGCAGTGGCGCCACGACGCTGATTTCGGGTGGCGCGATCAGCGAAGGCAACAACGGCGTCATCACGGCCGGCAGCCTGACGGGCAGTTCGGTCGGCGCGGCCACGCTGAGCGGTGCGAACGTGGTTGGCACGCTCGGCAACTTTACTGCCAATGGTTTCAATCTGTCGGATGCGCAGGCGTTGACGATCGCAGGCACCGTCAATGGCGGCAGCGGCATCACTACGATCACTTCGACCGGTGCGATTGGTGAAAGCAGCAACGGCGTGATTGTGGCCGGCACCTTCACCGGCAGCTCTGGTGCAGCGGTTGCACTGCAGGGCGCAAACCAGATCGGTACCCTTGGCAGTTTTGCTGCAAACGGGTTCAACCTGGATAACGCGCAGGCGCTGACTGTCGCCGGTACAGTGAACGGCGGTGGCGGTGCTACCAACATTGCCACGTCCGCGGGGGCGCTGGCGGTGAATGGGGCTGTCGTTGGTGGCTCCGTAGCGCTGGCCGGCCAGGGTGGTCTTGGTGTCAACGGCAGCGTCAACAGCGGCGCTGGCACTACCGCGCTCACCTCCGGCGGCACCATCAGCGAAGGCAACAGCGGCGTCATTACGGCAGGTGTGCTGACTGGCGGTTCCGGTGGCGCGACTGCTCTGGGTGGCGCCAATGCGGTCGTCAGTCTGGGCAACTTCACGGCGAACGGCTTCAGTCTGAGTAACGCAAATACGTTGACCGTGGATGGTGCAGTGAATGGCGGCAGCGGCACGACGAGCGTCGCCACTACGACAGGGGCGCTAACCGTGAACGGCAGTGTCGCCGGCAGTGCAGTGAGCCTTGGCGGTGGCAGTGGTCTTGCGATCAACGGCGGCGTGAACAGCGGCAGCGGCACAACCACGCTGACCTCAGGTGGTGTCATAGGCGAAGGCGGCAGCGGCCTCGTCACCGCAGGCACTTTGACCGGCAATTCCTTCGCTGCGACCACGTTGGGTGTTGCGAATCAGATCGCCAATCTGGGCAATTTCTCGGCCAACGGCTTCAACCTGGCCAACGCGCAGGCGCTGACGGTTACCGGTACGGTAAATGCCGGCAATGGCACGGCGAGCATTGCCACTGCATCGGGGGCAATGACCGTCAATGGCAATGTCACCGGCAGTGCGGTGAAGCTTGGCGGCGGCAGCGGCCTGGCGATCAACGGCGCCGTGAACAGCGGCAACGGCACGGCAACGCTGACCACGACCGCCGGCAATATCGACATCAACGGTACGGTGGCCGGTAATACGGTGGCCTTGTATTCGGCCGGTGCGATCGGCGAAGGCAACGACGGCGTGAATGCCGGAACGCTGACTGGCAGTTCGGCTGGTGTCACGACGCTCAACGGCATCAACGAAATCGACACCTTGGGCAGCTTCACTGCCAACGGCTTCAGCTTGATCAACGCGCGCGCCTTGGCGATCAACGGCCCAGTCAATGCCGGCAGCAGTCTTGCGCTGACCACTAGTAGCGGCAACATCGGCATCAACGGTGCCATCAGCGGATCAAGCACCAGCCTCAACAGCGCCGGTGCACTCAGCGAAGGAAACCAAGGCTCCATTGCGGCGGCTACGCTCAGCGGCAACGCCGGCGGCCTCACCACGCTCACCGGCTTGAACAAGGTCGGCACGCTGGGTGATTTCCGCTCGCTGTCCGGTTTCAGCTTCGCGGACGATGAAACGCTGACCTTGAGTTCCTTGAACGGCAGTAGTTATGTGGTGAATGCCGGTACGTCGCCGGTGTCGATCGCGGTCACCAATGGCAATCTTTACCAGGCCGATCACACGTGGACCTATGACGGTACCGGCTCCTGGTCGTCGACGGGCGCGATCGGTACGCAAGCCAATCCGATCTACGTCACGGGTACGACCACGCAGTACGTGCCGCTGGTCGGCGATCCGCCTGCGTACTTCTACGCGGTGGATTCGGCCGGCAACATCCTGTCGATCATCGGCGACAGCGTGAACGTGCCGACGTCGCTGTTCTCCAGCCGCGCGCAGAACGTCAACAACCATCTGGATTCCTATATCGACGCGAGCGTGATCACAGCGAACTATCGTTCGTTCGGCATCGTGCCTTCTGGCATTTTGTTACCGCCGGATCAGCAGAGCTGCCAAGCAGGTGATACAGATTGTTCGGACGAGTGAGCGGAAAGGGAGGCGTGATGCGCAGTGCACGTTGGGTTTTCCCGTTGTGGTGCGGCTTGCTGCTTGCGGTCGCGCCGGATCATGCTCGCGCGCAGATTGCGCCGCGCCTGACCGGCGAGGCGGTGATCGCCAAGCTCGATACTGCACGACAAGACTTGGCCACGCGTGCCAGCGCAGCACATGATGATCGCCTCAACGCGGCGAGCGAACGCCTCGGCACGATGACCGCGGCGCTGCGCAAATCGCTCGGTGACAAGGCGAGTCAGCCGGTCGACATCATCGACGACAGCAGGCGCATTGCCGTATTGCGCGCAGACGCCGCCGTGCAACGCACGCGCGCCTATCTCGATACCGCGCAAGGCTGTCCCGGCAGCGATGCCAAAGCGATGGCGGATGGATTGGCCGTCACCATCGACCAGCTCGCCACGGCATCGAGTTCGTCGAAGGCCACGCCAGTGATCAGCGGCGTCGAGACGATCGATCATCGCCCGCTGTTCGCCCTGCATCCGGGCAGTACGCCGATTGCGCTGGCTTTGGTCGGCACGAACCTATCGGATGCGCAATGCGCCGACCCGCAGGTCACGATCACCGACGAACACGGTAAGCTGCTTGGTACGCAACCCGCGATCACCGGCGTATTGCCCACGCGAATCGAACTGAAGCTACCGGACGGGGCAGGGAACACGTCGAGTGCCTTGCTGCTGCACGTGGTGTCCAAGCACAAGAGTTTCCTGATGGGCTGCAGCGCTCAGCCGGAAGCCATGACCGCACTGCAAGTGGCGCAGCCGTTGCGCGTCTCCGTCAACTACACCTTGACCGCGACATGCGGCAGCAACAGCGTACCCAGTACCGGCAGCTTGCCGGACATCGTTTCCTACGGTGCTACGTCATCGCACCAGGTCGAACTCGCCGGTTGTCCTGATCCGTCACGTTATGCGATCAGCGCTAAGGTCGCATTCGGCGATGGCAACAGCGCATCGGTGGGGCCAGTCGAGCAGAGTGCCGCGGCGGATATCACGCTGGGACTTCCCGCGGGACTCACGCTGAGCTGGAGTCCGTCGACGAGAACGGTTTTTGTGCGGTCTGCCGCCAATGTCTGCAAAGGTGTGTACTAGGCAGATTCGGCACATTTGTCCAATAACTTAATGTTGTATGCCCATATCAACCCCACTCACGCGGCAACCAAATAGTCGCGCGAAGTCCATGTGGTTGACGGTTCGAAAGAACAAGTTCGCCACCATGGCTCCGGATGATTGAGTATGCAGAGGCCAAACCGAGCCCGAAGCCTCCAGTCTCACGATTACGTGATGGCTCACCACGGAAAAAAGGGCGAAAAAGCTTGGGAATTAAATCGGGAGTAACGCCGGGTCCATTGTCATCGATCGTAATAACAACACTGCGGCCTTGAACAGTGAGAGTGACTAAAGCAGAAATCCCATATTTCACTGCATTGTCTACGAGATTGGTCAGTGCGCGCCGAATTGCCAGCGGCTGTCCTCGATAGACTAATTGATGCATGCCAGCCATGGCCACCGTCCTCCCCATATCCTGAAAATCATCTAATACACTTTGAATGAGCTCCCCTAATTCAAAACGAGTAGCATCCTCTTGCTGCCCATCGAAGCGGAAATAGTTAAGGCTGGCCTCGATCATCGCCTCCATTTCATCGACGTCCCGAAAAAGACGCCTCTGCTGCTCGACATCCTCGATAAACTCGCCTCTTAGTCGGATCCGTGTCAACGGCGCTCTTAAGTCGTGAGAAATGGCGGTAAACATCTCCGTTCGACTGCTTACGAGCTCTTGGATTCGACTTTGCATGGCATTGAAGGCTTCCGCCGCTTCACGAATTTCGAAGGGGCCAGAAAGACGAAGTGGCTCTATCTTTGAGCTTGAACCGAACGCTTCGGCCGCAGAAGAAAAATGCTGTATGGGGCGAGCTAATCGCCGGCTTGCTGCACTCGCGGTTAAGCTGCATGAAAGCATTAAAAATAAAGTGGCAATTAACCACTTCGCACTTTGACTCATTCCCCAATTTCGTCGATCAGTACTGAAACTTACCCAAGAATGATCGATGAGTTCCATGGCCAAGGAATATCGCGGGTGCACGCTTTTGACTGTCATCGAGCTCCAAGGTCGCACTTGAGTGTCCTGAATAAGTACGCCTGCGCCAGGCAAGTCGGCCAATTCCCTCAGTCTTGCCCAACGCTCATCATAGGGATTTTTGCCGGGAACATCGGGTATGGGTACATCCACTCTGCTCGGGTACCACTTCACTATAAAATCGCTCGACGAGAGCTTAGTCGCCAATAAACCTCGATTACTCATCGGTAGGGCGTTCATGGCCCGAGCTATGCCAGTAAGATTCTCAATGAGACCAGCACTCTCTAACGGCGGCTCCGCCCAGACCCCTGCAAGTTGTACAAACGCCAGGTTCAGGAGTAGCGCAACAAGGATCGCGGCGATGATATTCAGCGAAAACCACCATGCAATGCTATCGAGAAAATGATGACGCTTCATCTCACTCGTTCGACCGGTAACGTAAAAACATAGCCAGAATTACGAACGGTCCGAATAATTTCTGGATTACGTACATTTAGCTCGATCTTGCGCCTTATGCGGCTCACTTGAACGTCGATACTTCGATCAAACATTTCATGGCGGTTACCTCGAGCATAATCAATCAACTGGTCGCGAGTGAGAAGGCGTTGAGGGTGCTCCAGGAACGCCAGAAGCAACTCGAACTCACCCTGGGATAACGGGACGAGGGTCATATCCGTTGATCGAAGCTCGCGTTTAGTCAAGCTCAATCGCCAACTGCCAAACGCATAGTTCGGCAGGTTCTCACCACCGCCCTGCACCAACTGGGAAGAAGATCGCCTTAACAAGGCTCTGATACGCGCCAAGAGCTCGCGCGCATCAAATGGTTTTGAAACGTAATCATCCGCACCAAGCTCCAATCCCACAATGCGATCCGTCGTATCCGTCATGGCGGTCAACATGATTATTGGCATGGATGACATTGATCTGACGCACCTGCAAAGGCTCAGGCCATCCTCGCCTGGAAGCATCACGTCGAGAATTAAAACGTCAAAGTTATTTTTTGAAATGATCTCTTCAATTTGATGGCCCGAAGTAGTCACAACGACATGATAACCGTGCTTCTCAAGGAATTTCTTGAGCAAAGCAAGCATTTCTTCATCGTCATCTATTACGAGAACATCAGTCACACCATCACCATTGACTTTGAAATCAAAGCCAAAATTGTACGCCAATCAAATTGCCTTGGCGTGTATTTCAGCTTTGAAATATTGCTTCCGGCTAGAACTATTTAGGAAAAACGCGAGATGATTGGAAAAAAATACTTCCATCTTCCCGACAGGATAACTAATAGCCATCTCGTACAAGGTGACCATGGAGCTTCGATTTTCATCGGCGTTATACGATCGCTCTAAACCATCATGGCGTCATCTTGGTAATAACGGCGTCGTGATTGGCACCATTGGTGCAGAGTATCCGCTCCAGCCGATTCTTATCGTCGAGTGCGTACCTGCTTCCGCGCGCGAGAGGAGCTACTCGGCGCTGCGCTGCTATGAGGCTGAACCCGACATCCGCATTTCCCGAATTGAGGACGGGGTGCGTGTCGATTGGCCATCAGCCAATCAATCTTGGCGCGTATAAAACGGGTCATTGCCTCTAACTCGGCTGCCTTCGCGTCCAGACGAGCAAGTTGGTCACGCAAAATCTCGATGCGGCGCTTGGGCGTAATGCCGCCTTCGCGGCGTTCCGTATCCAGAGCTGCTATTTCTTTGAGTGACAGTCCCAGGGATTGTCCTACCTGAATGACTTCGGCGGTTTGGATGTCCTCCTCAGTAAAAAATTGATATGGGCGGCGGCCACCCTTGCCATTCGTCGTGGGCCGCAGAAGACCGAGGCGTACATAGAATCGCACCGTTTCGCGGGGCAGCCCCGTAGCGAAAACGAAATCCGAAATGAGCATGTTTGAACCATTGACTATGTAGTTAAGTACGCAGTTAAAGTCTATGCCTTCACATTAAAAGTAGGAAACAGAAATGGCAAAGACGTGGCTAATAACAGCGAGTGCGCACGGTCTAGGTCGGACGATCGCTGAGACGGTTCTCGACAACGGCGACCGTCTCGTAGCGACGGCGAGGAGAACCGAATTGCTCGCGGACCTCCAGGAGCGGTATGGCAATCAAATCACGATAGCTGCCCTTGACGTCACTGACACTACCGCTGCACAGGCCGCTGTCAAGATCGCCGTCGACAGGTTTGGTGGACTGGATGTCCTGGTCAACAACGCGGGATTTAGCTCGGTTGCACCATTCGAGCAATTGAGCGAGAACGATTTCAAAGCGCAGATCGACACGAACTTTTATGGTGTCGTCAACCTGACGCGCGCTGTGCTTCCTGTGATGCGCAAGCAGCGTTCCGGGTGCGTGATCAACATCTCATCGGGAGCTGGCCGACTGGGTTCACCCGGTATGAGCGCCTATCATGCTGCCAAATTCGCAGTAGGTGGCTTCACCGAATCGGTCGCGAAAGAAGTGGCCGGGTTTGGCGTAAAAATGATCGCCGTTGAGCCCGGAAGCATGCCAACCAGCTGGGCGCCGCTTGCGATGAAAAGTGCACCGAAGGTCTTGCCCGAGTATGAATCGAGCGTCGGGCATTTGCTCACTATGATGGAAAGCCTATCGGGCAACGCGATCGGTGATTTGAAAAAGTACGCGAAGGTCATCTTCGATCTATCTCGCATGGATGCTCTTCCAAATCATTTGATTCTGGGAAGCGATGCGTTATTCGCCGTTCGCATGGTCGAGGCCGCCCGTGATAAAGCCACTGCGGAATGGGAGCACGTCAGCAAGTCGACAGACCGCGATGGAGCCGACCTCTCCTTTTTGGAACACTTGGCAGGTTCGATCTAGCCTTTAAGTCGTTGCAGCATTCAGCTAGGGCACTGCATCAGCCATGGAAAGGATGATTAACCCAGTCACTGGCCCGTTAGGTGATAGCCTGTTGCCCAACCCTGTGGGAACATCGATTGTTGCCCAAATGACGCAGCATGGTGCAGCTAGGCTGCGTTTTATAGATCGCTACAAATTGCGCTAAAATTAAGACACCCAATTAGGCCCGATAGATTCCCCGAGATGGATGATTCGCTTCTCTCCAGCCGGATTTAGAGATAGTTAGCCTTCGGGCTAATAGTGCCCGTGTTCGTCTTCGATTTCGTAGAGCGAGACATAGCCAGAGTCGCGTTTCATGGCAGATTGCACCCTGCATAGCATTTGCTATGCAGGGTAGTACGATTGGCACGAAGTGACGTCGTAGATAAGAGCAGGTGGCTCAACCTAAGCCGCGGCGTTACTCGTCATTCGCGCCCGAAATCACCTGCAACTCGCCCATTCCACCTGGAGCCAGATCCTTCATCAGATCCACGAAGTTCAAGCCCACCAGTCGCTGCGCGCGGCGCAGCAGCAGCGGAATAGGGCTGGAGGGTTCGCACCGCGCGTAGTAGTCGCAGATTTCGTCCAGTTTGCGGATTACATCCTGCGGCCCTTCGATACGGCCGCTGGCTTTTGCCGAACCCGATGATGCCGGCGACGCTTCACCGTCCGCCTCGTCGCTTGCTTCATCCGCCTGGGGCGAACGCTTGGCGAGCTGTGGCTCCAGAAATTTCTTTACTTCATAGATATCGCTGAGTAGCGGCCTCAGATCCGGGCCGGCGGTGCCGATGTGCTCGTTGAAGATGGCATCGATGGCTTTGACGTGATCGAGCGCGGCGCTGATCGCCGCCACGTTCGCGGCTAGCTGTTCCTCCGTGCAGTCCATGCAGCAGGCTTCGATCTGGCTTATGGCGGGCTGCTCGGTACCATCTTCCTCGCTCGCGGCTATTTTCAAGCTGCCGTTGGCAATGCGCAGATCACGCAGCGAGAACCGCCCCAATCGGGCCGATTGCACGAACGGCGTGGTGCGGAAAAAGCCGAGCATGCCCTGTAGGTCGGCAACGGCGGCTATGGCGTTGACCCGCGCGGTGGGATCGTTGTCGTCCTCCGCATCCAGCTGTGGATGCACACCTTCCCAGAATTGCTCCAGCAGGCTGCGGACCAGTTGCAGGCCGGCGCTCCAGCCGGGCAAACCGGTGGTGCGCATCCAGGCGGTGCTCAGGTACACCGCCACGCGCAGATCCTTGGAGCGTGCCAGTAATGCCTCGGCCTGGCTGGAAACCTTATCCCAGTCCGGCTCCTCGGCGGCGATTACGCTGTCGCCTATAGCGCGCTCGGCCTTGGGCGCCGCCAGGCGTTCCAGGGCCATGAAATCGGGGTCATATTCAAGATTCTCCCCGGTGGGCGACTCGCCATCGAGGGGGGACAACAACGACTCCAGAGCGTGACTGGTCATAGGTGCGCAGTGGTCCTTGAGGTGGGGAAATGCTACCGCAATTGAGCGGGAGCAAGTGCCATTTTTATCTACGTCGGGACGTATTTTTTTGGACGTGTTACCACGCCGCCGGCGCCCCGTCGAACACTTCGCCTCGACGGGTTGTTACAGGTCCACTATGGTATCGATCCTTGGCCGACGCATCCGCCTTCCAGGTGCCTATTCATGCCGTACGAACAGCCCAACGTGCAATCGGCCGAGGTGATTGCGATGCATCTGATCGACATCGCCGACGCCATCGACCTTTCCAACGTGGAAGTGCTCTGGGATCAGCAACGGCGCCCGGCCAGCATGCGCAGCAAGCTCACCAGCACGCCGCCGAAGGCGGTTGCGTTCGGCGTGCCGCCGGTCGTGCTTACCCTCGATCCGCTGGATCTTTCACTGCTAGGCAAGGCCTATCGCGCCAATGTCACCGTGCGGTTGTATGACTTCGGCGCAGCGGCGTTTTCGGTGCAGGTGCCGGTGGCATCGTGCGATTGGGCTTCTTTTTCGCAGCTCGTCAATGCGGTGGATGCGCAATTGGGACCGCTGGCGAACAGTCCTGTCTGGACAGCGCTGCTGTATCAAGTGCGCGCAGCCCTGTTGCCGGCGCTGACTAAGCCCAGCCCCGCGTCTCTGCACGAGGATTACCTGCTGGGTATCGTGCATGCCTTCGACGAAGCGATACCCGCCAGCGTGATGCACGAGCGCATCGACCTGGTACCGCTGCTTTCCGGCGAGCAGCGTCCCTTATCGGAGCAGGCGCGGAAGGACTTGCTTCAGCAGCGCTTCTCTTACTATGTCGACGACCTTGTCGTGCTGACCTGGGACCGCGCCTTCATCTACGAACCTCGCGGCGATTCCGACGTGGTGGACATTCTGGAAGTCGCCAACGCTCAGCTGCTGGAAATGCGCTTCTACGACGAACTGCTGGACGCCGAACTGCCACGCATGTACGACCTGGTCGAAGCTGCGCACCACGCGGGCAATCCACTGGCGGCACGCCGCTTCGCCGACCTGGCGCGCAATCTCTACACGCTGGTAGCGGAAGTCACCGAAATCACCGAGAAGGTGGATAACGCCCTGCAGGTCACCGAAGACGTCTATCTCGCCCGTGTCTACACCGCCGCGCTGGATCTGTTCCGTGTGCGCCACGTCAGCGGTACCGTGGATCGCAAGTTGTCGATCATCCGCGATACTTACGCCGCTCTTTACGAAGAGGCGTCCGGCAAGCGCGCGGAGCTGCTGGAGCTAGCGATCATCGTGTTGATCGTGGTGGAGATCGTGATCGCGATATTGCGGCATTGAGGGTTGGTGCCAAGTTCGCCTGTCATTGGCCGAGGCGATGATGGCTACATTGCAACGCTCGATTTCAGTGCGCCCTCACCGCACGCTCCCCAACCTCCACCGACGCAATGGCATCCTGCAATTGCGTGAGCGTAAAAGGCTTGTTGAGCACGAGCACGCTCTCCGGAACATGGGAGATTGCATCCGCGTGTCCGGTGATGATGATGGCGGGCAGGGTGCTTCGCTTGGCGCGCAGTTGACGGATCACCTCGGTGCCGGACATCAGCGGCATGGCGTAGTCGCTAATGAGGATGTCGATGGTCTCCAGTTCCTCGTTCGGCAAGCCGGTGGCTTGGGTGCCGTCAGGCATGGCGGTGACGCGATAGCCGAGTTCTTCCAGCAGGGTGACCGTGGTCGTGCGTACACCGTCGTGGTCGTCCACCAGTAGAATGTGTTGATGCCCGGCGGTGTGCGTGCTTGGCAGTTTCTTTGGGGTTAAAAGGGTGTTTTCTTCAGTCTGCGGCAGTTCCGCCGCCCGCGGTAGCCATATCTCCACGGTGGTGCCCTGGTTGAGCCGGCTTTCTATTCGCACCGTGCCGCCGGATTGCCGGGCGAAGCCATAGACCATGCTGAGCCCCAGGCCGGTCCCCTTGCCGACCGATTTGGTAGTGAAGAAGGGTTCGGCAACACGTTCGAGATCGTCGGGGGCGATGCCGCAACCGGAGTCCGACACAGCCAATACCACGTAATCGCCATCCGCGAGGCCGAATTGCCCACCGCGCGTATTGCGACCGGTGATCTGAATCGTGCCACCTTCCGGCATGGCGTCACGCGCGTTGATCGCCAGGTTCATCAAGGCCAGCTCAAGTTGACCGCCATCGGCATAGGGGGTCCAAAGTTCTTCTTCCACATGCCATTCAAGCATCACCATGCCGCCCAGCGTGTGCTCCAGCAGATGCGTTACCGCGCCGGAGAGTGCAGCCACGTCGATGCTGGCGGGTTCGAGCTTCTGTTTGCGCGCAAAGGCAAGCAGACGCGAGACGAGCGCCGCGCCTTGTTCAGCGGCGCGGCGCGTAGTAGCGAAAAGCTTGCGATGCTCCGGTTCCATCTCCACGCGCAGCTCCAGCATTTCCAGTCCAGCAAGGATCGCGGCGAGAAGGTTGTTGAAGTCGTGCGCGATACCGCCTGTGATTTGGCCGAGCGCATCCATCTTGCGCGCATGCAGCAGTTGCGACTCCAGTTCCTTGCGATCGGTCACGTCGAACAAAGTGCCGGCGTATTCCAGAGGATGGCCTTGGGCGTCGTGCAGCAGTACGGCCTGATCCAGAAAATGCCGGTACTGTTCATCGGCGGTGCGCCAGCGGTATTCCACGGCGTAGCCGCGTCCATCGCCACGTTGCGCCAGAGCAGCGATCACTCGCGCCCGATCGTCGGGGTGCACGCGGTCCATCCATTGCGCAGGTTCGGCGGTCAATGCGTCGAAGGTGAAACCGGTCAGCGCCTGGAAATTGCCGCTGACGAACTTGGGCGCATGCGGCCAGGTATTCAGTTCTTCAAGATAGAGCGCAATCGGCAGCGATTCGATGATCGCCGATTGCTGCTGCTCCACTCTCAACAGTTCCTGCTCGGCGCGCAGCCTGTCCGCATTGGCGTGAAGGTTGGCGTCGCGCAGTTGCTGTTCCTGCAAGGCTTTGAGCTGTATCTCACGCCGCATCATGAACAAGTCGACGAATACGGCCACTTTGGACTGCAGTACGATCGGCTCAACCGGTTTGAACACGTAGTCCACCGCGCCCATCGAGTAGCCGCGAATGAGATGCTCCACTTCCTTATTGATGGCAGAAAGAAAAATGATCGGGATGCGTTTTGTCTGTTCGCGCGCGCGGATCAATTGCGCGGTTTCGTAGCCGTCCATGCCCGGCATGAACACGTCTAGCAGGATTACCGCAAATTCGCCCTTGAGAAGGTGCCGCAGCGCTTCCTCGCCCGAGCCGGCCATGACCACGTCTGCAATGTCTTCCAACACGGTCTTGATGGCGTGCAGATTGAGCTCGTCGTCGTCGACGATCAGGACGCGCGCACGGGAAGGGGGCGCCTGACCCCGTATAGTGGATGGCGTGTGACTAGCTGCCCGAACCTGCGCGGGTGGCTGCGATGTCATGGGTGGTTCTCCAGCGCCAGTTCCGTCGTGTGGGTATGCGTGAATGTCCGTCGTTCGCGTGACCGCGTGACCCACGCGCGCAGCAGCGCAAGCAGCAATTCGATATCGACCGGCTTGGCGATATAGTCCGAGGCCCCCGCATCCAGGCATTTCTGGCGATCGCCCTTCATCGCCTTGGCGGTGACCGCGATCAGCGGCACGCCAGCCAGCTTCGACAGGGCGCGAATCTGTTGCATGGTTTCGTAGCCATCCATCTCGGGCATCATGATGTCGATCAGCGCAAGGTCGATGCCGGGCGTCTGTTCAAGGATCAGGATGCCGTCGCGGCCGGTTTCGGCGTGCAGTACTTCCACCTCGTAGCTTTCCAGCACGCTGGTGAGGGAGTAGATGTTGCGGATATCGTCATCGACGATCAGGATCTTCGCGCCCGCCAGTTCAGGCACGGCAAGCAATCCGGTCATGGGAGTATTCGCGCCGTCCGGCATCGCGGGCACAGGTATCGGCGGCTCCTGCCGGGCGCGTCTGGCAAGATTGGCGAATACTTCGTTCAGGCGTTCCAGTGTTGCTGGTTTTTCCGTCACCTCATAATCGTCCAGCGAAAGGTCAGAAACGATGTCAGTGCTGGAGATGATGTGGATCGGCACGTGCGCGGTGCACGGATCGTGTTTGAGCAGATCGAGCAGCACGAATCCGTCGATGTCTGACAACCCAAGGTCCAGCGTAATGGCATTGGGTCGAAGCTTGCGCGCCAGCGTCAGGGTGCCGGCGCCCGCGGTGGACACCACGCCTTTCAGCCCGACTTCGCGGGCGATATCGAGCAGGATCGAGGCGAAGGTGGCGTCGTCCTCAACGATCAGTACGAACGGTGATTGATCGAGTGAATCGCGATCGTCGGAAACCTCCATCTGCACGGGCAACGCATTGGGCACGATCGCGCCGCTGTTGTCGTAGCGCGCACCGAAGGCATCGGAGGGAAGCGCCGCATGCGCGGCCAGTTCCATCGGCACAAACAGCGTAAAAGTGGAGCCTTGCCCAGGCGTAGAGCGCACCTGCAATTCGCCGCCCAGCAGTCGCGCGATTTCGCGGCTGATCGAAAGGCCCAGCCCGGTGCCGCCGTATTTGCGGCTGGTGGTGCCGTCGGCCTGTTGGAACGCTTCGAAGATCAGCTTCTGCTTGTCCTTCGGAATGCCGATGCCTGTGTCGGTCACAGCAATGGCGATAGCGCATTCCACGTCGCGCAACACGGGATGGTTGGTGCTCCAGCCGTCTTCCACGCGATTTACTGCCAGCGTAACGTTGCCGCGTGAGGTGAACTTGAACGCATTGGAGAGCAGGTTGAGCACAATCTGCTGCAGCCGCTTTTCGTCGGTACGGATGGAAGCTGGCAGCGTGGCGCCGAATTTCACCTTGAAATCCAGGTTCTTGTCGGTGGCAAGCTGACGGAAGGTGCGCTCCATGTGCTGCCTCAGGCTGTTCATCGACATATCGCCGATTTCGATGGACACCGTGCCGGATTCGATCTTGGACAGGTCGAGAATGTCATTGATCAGGCTGAGTAGATCCGAACCCGCCGAGTGAATTGTGCGCGCAAATTCCACCTGTTTCTCGTTGAGATTGCCTTGCGGATTGTCGGACAGCAGGCGCGAGAGGATCAGCAGGGAATTGAGCGGCGTGCGCAGCTCGTGGCTCATATTGGCCAGGAACTCGGATTTGTATTTGGAGGTGAGCGACAGCTGTTCGGCCTTTTCTTCCACTGCGCGACGGGCGAGATCGATCTCGAAATTCTTGGCCTCTACTTGTTTCTTTTCGTTCTCCAGGAGTTGCGCTTTTTCCTGTAGTTCCTCGTTAGTGGTGTGCAACTCTTCCTGCTTGGTGGTGAGTTCCGTCTGACGTGCCTGCAGTTCCTGCGTGAGCAGCTGCGATCGCTTGAGCAGGCCCTCAGTGCGCATGGTGGCGGCTATCGTGTTGAGCACGATGCCCACCGACTCCATCAACTGGTCAAGAAAGCTCTGGTGCGTCTCGTTGAAGCGGCTGAACGATGCCAGCTCGATCACAGCCTTCACATCGTCTTCGAACAGAGCAGGGAGCACGGCGATGTTGACCGGCGCCGCGTGGCCGAGCCCCGAGCCGATGCGAACGTAATCGCCGGGTACGTCTGACAGCAGGATTGCCCGCTTGTCAGCCGCGCATTGGCCGACCAAGCCTTCGCGCAGCTTGAAAGTGTGCTTCAAGGCATCGCGGCTTTCCGCGCCGTAGCTGGCGACTAGATCCAGCACGGTTTCGTTTTCTTCGCGGCGCGTGACATAGAACACGCCGTATTGCGCATTCACCAGCGGCGCGAGTTCCGACATGATCAGGTTGGATACGGTGGCTAGGTCGCGTTCGCCCTGCAGCATGCGCGAGAAGCGAGCAAGGTTAGTCTTCAACCAGTCCTGTTCCGCATTTTTCAGCGTCTGATCCTTGAGGTTGCGGATCATCTCGTTGATGTTGTCCTTCAAAGAGGCCATTTCGCCGGATGCCTCCACCGCGATCGAACGCGACAGGTCGCCCTTTGTCACCGCAGTGGCCACGTCGGCGATCGAGCGCACCTGATTGGTGAGGTTGGCCGCGAGCTGATTCACGTTGTCAGTAAGATCGCGCCACAAGCCCGCCGCACCGGGCACGCGCGCCTGGCCGCCGAGCTTGCCATCGGTGCCCACTTCGCGCGCCACGCGGCTCACTTCCGAAGCGAACGAATTGAGCTGGTCTACCATCACGTTGATGGTGTTCTTCAGCTCCAGAATTTCACCTTTCACGTCCACCGTGATCTTCTTGGAAAGATCGCCGCGCGCTACGGCGGTGGTCACCTCCGCGATGTTGCGCACTTGGCCCGTGAGGTTGCCGGCCATCAGGTTGACGTTGTCGGTCAGGTCTTTCCAAATGCCGCCGACACCTTCCACGCGCGCTTGGCCGCCGAGCTTGCCATCGGTGCCCACTTCGCGCGCCACGCGCGTTACTTCCGAAGCGAACGAATTGAGCTGGTCCACCATGGTGTTGATGGTGTTCTTGAGTTCCAGGATTTCGCCTTTTACATCTACCGTGATCTTCTTGGACAAGTCGCCGGAGGCCACCGCGGTAGTGACTTCGGCGATATTGCGCACCTGACCGGTAAGGTTTTCCGCCATCAGGTTCACGTTGTCGGTGAGGTCTTTCCAGGTACCGGCCACACCTTCCACACGCGCCTGACCGCCGAGCTTGCCTTCAGTACCCACTTCGCGCGCCACACGCGTTACTTCCGAAGCGAAGGAGTTGAGTTGGTCCACCATGGTGTTGATAGTGTTTTTCAGCTCAAGGATTTCGCCTTTCACTTCCACGGTGATCTTCTTGGACAGATCGCCGGAAGCCACTGCAGTGGTGACTTCGGCAATGTTGCGCACCTGCCCGGTAAGGTTGGTCGCCATGGCGTTGACGTTATCGGTCAAGTCTTTCCATGTGCCTGCCACGCCACGCACGGTCGCCTGGCCGCCGAGCTTGCCTTCGGTGCCCACTTCGCGCGCCACGCGCGTCACTTCCGACGTGAAAGAGGCGAGCTGTTCCACCATGGTGTTGACTACTTTGCCGATGCGCAGAAATTCGCCGCGTAGCGGACGTCCATCGATTTCCACCGTCATCGATTGCAATAGATCGCCCTTGGCCACCGCACCGATTACACGAGCCACTTCGGCGGTGGGTTGCACCATGTCCTCGATCAGTTCGTTCACCGCGTGAATGGCGCTTTCCCAGCCGCCGGTGGCCGCCTTGACGCGCCCGCGCTGTGTGATCTTGCCTTCCTTGCCCACTACACACGAAAGGCGTTCAAGTTCGGCCGTCATCTGCTGATTGAGATCCACCACTTCGTTGAACAGCTGCGCCAATTCACCGTCCTGACCTTGCATATCTTCCGGCAGGCGCACACTGAAGTCGCCGCGGCGGAAACGGCGCAACGCGGCGATCACTTGACGGCGGTCGAGAAAATCTTGGATGTCGGCGTTCATGCAAGCTCCGAGGGGAATGGCATGGTGATCAGAACCATGAAGTCGTGCTTGGGCTCGTCGATCCGACAAGCCAACTTGCCGCTCATCCCGATGCGGTGCAATAAAAACACGCAGCCACACCATGCTACGAAGTCTTGACGAATATGGCTATCGCGTGAAGAGCGTTCGAATGATCTCTTCGTCAGCTATTTTTCAGCTCGCATCTACGTCGCATCGACAGGTGTGTAAGTAGCGTGAAAGTCGCGCGATTGAATGCTTAACCTATGCGTGAGTCAGGCTAAGAAAACGGACGGAAGCGATGCAAGAATTTACGAGTTTCGTTGCATGAGAAACATTCTTCTATTAAGAAAATAATGCCCTTGCATTTTTCATGCGCTGAACAACTCGTATGTGCCTTAGTTGTCGCACGTCGGTTTGACGCGCAGCAGCACATGTATCCACATCACTTGTCATCAGATCTGATCTTGCCTGATCGTCATTGACCAGCTTCGCTGTTGAAAAGTGCGCTGATCTTCGCCGAGGCGATTTTCAACGGCGAAGCTGGTCAACGAGGTTGGGGCATGGTGTGGCAGGTACTGGTCAAAATCATAAGCCCCCGCCCTGGAAATCGTTGCACGGATTTTGCTCAGCTCCCGCATACTCTGCTGCTCTTGCATGGCAGCATTCGGGGATCTTCATGAAGGCGAGCGTTCGGGCGTGGATGGGTGGTTTTGCGGCAATGTTGGTGCTTGTATGCAGTCACGGTTATGCGCAGACGAATACCACCGTGGAAGTCACCGTGCACGCGGATCGGCCGGGTGCAATCATCCATCCGGAAATCTACGGGCAGTTCGCCGAGCAGCTCGGGCATGGTATCTACGGCGGCATCTGGGTGGGCGAGCATTCCGCCACTCCCAACATCAGGGGTTATCGCAAGGATGTGGTCGAGGCACTGAAAGCGATCAAGGTGCCGGTGGTGCGTTGGCCCGGCGGCTGCTTTGCCGATCAATACGACTGGCGCGACGGTATCGGCCCGCGTGACAAGCGGCCCGTTCGCATGAATGCCTCCTGGGGCGGGGAAGATGACAACCGGTTCGGCACACATGAGTTCATGGATTTCGCCGAGTTGATTGGCGCCAAAACCTACCTCAGCATCAACGTCGGCACCGGCACGCCGCGCGAGATGAGCCAATGGATCGAATACATCACGGCCGATGTCCATTCCAGCCTGGCGCAGGAGCGGCGCGCGAACGGACGCGACAAGCCCTGGAAGCTCGACTATGTCGGCATCGGCAATGAGATGTGGGGTTGCGGCGGCTCCATGCGCCCGCAGTTCTATGCCGACGTCTACCGCCAGTACGCAACCTTCGTGCATGCACCGGAGCATGCGCCTATCGTCAGGATTGCCAGCGGCGCGAATGCCGACGACCTCGGCTGGACCGATACCGCGATGTCGATGGCGGGTAGTCAGATCGATGCCATCAGCCTGCACAATTACACCATTCCTACTGGTGACTGGAAGCACAAAGGCTCGGCCACCGAATTCGGTGAAGCCGAATGGATGTCCACTTTGCAAGGTGCGCTGCGCATGGATGAACTGATCGCCAGGCACAGCGCGGTGATGGATAAATACGATCCGAAGAAACGCGTGGGGCTGGCCGTCGACGAATGGGGCAACTGGACAGATCAGGATCCCAGCGCCGGCGACGCGGCGCTCTACCAGCAAAACAGCCTGCGCGATGCACTTTCAGCGGCGATCACCCTGGATATCTTCCAGGCGCATGCGGACCGCGTGCGCATGGCCAACATCGCGCAGATGGTGAACGTGCTGCAGGCGATGATTCTTACTGACCAATCGAAGATGGTGCTGACGCCGACGTATTACGTCTTCGATATGTACAAGGTGTTTCAGGGTGCCACGTATCTACCGGTGAACGTACAGGCTCCAGCGTATCGTTTCGGTAATGTCTCCGTGCCGGGTGTTCACGCCACGGCGGGGCGCGATGCCACCGGTATCGTGCATGTGGCACTGGTGAATCTCGATCCGCATCATGCGGATACCGTTCACTTGATGTTGCCCGGGATCAAGGGATCAGACGTGCATGGGCATGTGCTTACCGCGCCGGAGATCAACGCCATCAACACGTTCGATCATCCTGATCGGGTCAAGCCAGCCGCATTCGGTGGCGCGATATTCAAGCAAGGGGTGGTAACGGCTGTGTTGCCGCCGAAATCCGTGGTGGTGCTTGATATTCATTGATCAAGTCAGGCGCCAACAGGGGCAGAGAAGCTTACAAGCCATGCTCCTCCGCCCCTGACATCAGGCTGCTACAAAGCGTTGACGTTAGTCGGCGAACACGGATCCAGGAAAGGCGGTGCCGCGTTTGGATTGTCCCTGACGAGCAGCACGCTCTCGCTGGAGCTGCTGTTGTAGAGAAGCGGGAAGTTCGCCTTCTGATCTGTTTTTGGATTCGCCGTGGTATCGATGATGAGCTTGCCAAGAGCATTCGCAACGGTTCCCTTCGCCACGGTCTTTGGCTGCGCCAATTGCAGCAAATAGTCGAACGACTGGCTGTTGGCGAAATTCTGACTTCCCGAATACACCTTCGACGGGGCGAAGTTGAAGTCCTGGGCTCCGGAGCTTGTGTTGTCGATGGAACTGATCTTGTAGATCACGAACAATCCATTGTTGGACGACGTAGTGGTGTGTGGTGAGCCTGTCGGATTGCTATCAAAGAGATAGCAGGTTGCAACCTGATCATAATGAACGGTAACGGTGTTGCTACAACCAACCAAACAAAGCATCGCAGTCCCTGCGAGCGCGCCAAACGTGATTCGTATGCCGAATGCCTTCATAGCACGTCACCTCATCAAGTAAGTGTCCACACCGGCAAAGCCGGTGACGTTTCCATGCCTGGAACACCTGCGGCGTCTTCATCGTCACAGGTTCGGTTGATTCAACTGATGATCCTCCCGTCGCTATATTCCTGAATCACTGGTTCGCCTCGGTCCATCGTCAAGGCGAAGCAGCCCCTTACCCCAGTGTGTTGCCCCAGGAAATGTTTCTTTCGCGCAGCAGGCGTTCGGGCAAGCGCATGGAGCACTTGCCCTCGATGTATCCCATCACCTGAGAGACCGAAAAATGTTCGGTGGAAGGTTGTTGCTGTCGCCCCGGCGAAACCGGGGCTACCCCTTATGGCTTGGTACAAATGCCGCGGCGGAAGCGTCAACCACGCGGCGTGATGAAAGTGTCAATGCGATTCCAATGCATATAGAACACATCCGTGCGCTGGCAAGACGACCTTCAGCCGGTCGGAAGCCGCAAGGCGATGGCCATCCTACAGATTGCGGGCGGCATGCTTGCCTGGTGCCAAGCCCAACCTTTTCCATGTCGTATCGAGGGACGTCGGTCGATCATCAAGATTGAACACGGCCACATACCGCTGGCCCTTTTCCCCGCATGCCAGCTATACGCGCACATGCTCAAAACCGGCTGGCAGGTGTTCGACGGGATGGGTGCCATGGCTGGCTTGATCAACCGCAATGGCATCCTTCATCCAACCTCACACCCGAACAAGCGCGTCAATAGAATCCAAATTCGTATCCGAAGTCGGCGCGTCTTCGACGCCATCCACGGTGCCGCCCGGGTGACTGAGCAGCCAGGGAAGCGTTAACGCGAGCAGGTAGAATTTGGACGCGAAGAATTTGTTGTCCAGGCAATGTCGATGGTCTTCCAACCACTTCGGTGCACCCGGAAGAAGCGTCTGTGTCTGCAAGGCGAAGTCATGGACCTGATCGAAGCGCTGTCTTGCCAAGCCCCGCACATCGAAGCGGAATGAGCCCTTGGACTTTACATAGGGCAGTTGTTGAAAGTACTGCGCGATATACCTGCGCACCAATACCTTGTTCACGCCGCCGGGGCCAATAAGGCGGTCATCCGGAACTTCGTTGAAGACCCATTCGCACAACTGCTTGTCGCAATACGGGTAGGCCAGGCGCATGTTCATCGCCTGCGCGGTATACATGCCTTTGCCGAACCCCGCTGCCTCCAACACTACGAGGACCACGCGCCGCACCGCCTCTGCCGACTCCGCAGCATGCATGTCGTCATGAAACGCTTCGATGCGCTTGAGCGAGAGCCTGGACACGTTTCCGCCGAGGAGTTGATCTACCTCATCGTCGCTGAAACGCGAGCCCGGGAAATAGCGCTCGAACGCGTTCATTTGCAGTGTGCCGAGCGCAAAGCAAAGCCTGAAGCTGCGACGGATGAGTGGATGCTTGAGAAGTGCGCCGGGTATGCGTCTACTTCTGGCCAGCATGCCGAGCAGGCGATCTTTCAAGTGCAATGGCACGCCAAAATAAGGATCCACGCCTAAGGCGTCGATAATGCCATCGCCTTGTAGATAGCTGATCTCCGCTGCCAGGTCCGCATAGGACAGCGTGGCGAAGTCGGCCGTCAGCAAGGGCATGCGCGGCACCATGGCCAGATAACGGTCGTAAGCGCGCCCCGGGTCGCATACCATTGTCTCATGACGCAGGCCGAGTCGACGCGCCACGAAACGCGCCGACTCGACTTCGTTCTCTTCCTCGCCACCCAGATAGGTGATGCAGGTCGTATCCGGACGCACATCTGCGATGGCGATGGCCAACGACGTGGAGTCCTTGCCGCCGCTCTGTAAAAGCCAAGGGGTCTTTATGTCGACCGTGCATCGTTGCACGGCCTGGGCAAGAAGCTGATGGTAAACGCGCAGCAAAGTCTCGTCGCTTACCGCGTCGGAGGCCGGTCGCGGTGGGGCCGAAGCCGACTGATAGGCGAAGTGAAATCGCAGCTCGTCATCCATGTCATGCTGCGAGACGAAACCGGTCGCAAGATTCTTTACATCACAGTAGATAGTGTGTGGAGGGTAAACGAAGGCGTTGCGCAGAAGATCGGCAAGCGAGACACGGTCGATGGCATCGTTCTGTGCACGGCGCGTTTCCAAGGAAGAAAAGTCCACGGCGCCTGCATAAGGGCTGGTATGGATATGGGTCTTGGTCACTCTTGGTGATTCCGGCCACTCAAAAAGCGATGTATTCATGCAATCACCCACGGATGATTCAAGAGTACAAGATCGTCCATACGCAACGACTTACCGGTATGCAGGCCGTCTACGATGCGCAGGCCAGCACCATGGGCAACACAAGATGGACGGCGCTACACGTCTTCTTCACGCAGCGCCAACATGCTTATCATCTCTTGGTAAATGCTTAGTGTCGATCCTAAGAAAGATGTGATGTATGAGCTGTTAATGCACTCATTTCGGATCGCATATCCGCAATCCGATATGGAATAAGAGCCCAATCGCGAAAGGCTGGCGGGCTGATAATCAACGACTGCTTCGCAACTCAAGCAAACTAACGCATGGATTACGCGTGTCCCGCGTCCGTTGCGTAATCAGCATTAATTGGCGCGTCATCCATCAGCGCGCTATCCCTGCGAAGTAGTGGGAGCGGGGGCAAGGTAGCTTTCAGTGCAGACACAGCAGCATCCAGCGATACATCGTCGGGATTTGGAGAGGCTTGCAGCAATTGTTCGAGCAATCGATCCTGCGCACAGCCTCGCTCATACGCGTAGGCATACGACAGTAGCGTGAACGTGACCATGCGATAGCGTGGCATGAAATATTCCGGCACTCGTTGTGCCAGCCGCGCACCAAGTTCGAGCTTGGAAACATAACGAGGATCGACGACCGAGTCACGCATCTCGATGTAATTTTCAAGCGTCATGGCCGCGATGGCATCGGCGTTCGGTTTGCGGATGCTCTGGAATTCCGCGAAGGCGTCGGCGGTTTCGCGGCTGGCGTCAGCCAGTAGATCGGCCAGCACCACGGCATCCTCGAAACCGCAGTTCATGCCTTGGCCATGGAACGGCGCCATGGCGTGTGCCGCGTCGCCAACCAGCACGGCGCGCTTATCGATATGCCAGCTGTCGAGATAGAGCGTGGCGAGTGTGCCGACCGGATGACCGTCATAATCGTCGGCAAATCGCAGCATCAGCGGAAGCAGCTCGGGAAAGTCCTTGCTGAAGAAGGCACTGGCAGTGGCGGCGTCGCGCAGTGTATCGAAACTCGGATAAGGCCCGTGCAAGGGCATGAACAGTGTGACATTGAAGCTACCCGCGATATTCGGTGTCGCAATACACATGTAACGGCCGCGTGGCCAGATGTGCAGGGCGTGCGGTTCGATGGCAAAGCGGTTGCGGCCGGAGGCGGGCGGAATTTCCAGTTCCTTGTAACCATGGCCGAGTGGTTCGACACGGATGCCCAGCGGCTGATAAAGGTTCATTGCCGCGCGCAAGGCGGATCCGGCACCGTCGGCGCCGATCAGCAAGGTGGCATCGTGTTCGCGCTGCACGCGATTGCTGTCGGTCAGCGTGATGCGTTGTGCATCGAGATCGGCAGTCGTTAGCGCTTGACCAAAGTGGAACCTAACACCCGCTTCCTCGGCGGCATCGACCAGCAGCGCGTTGAGCTCGCTGCGCGAAATGGACCAGATCACTTCGCTGTCGTCGACACCGTAACGTTGCAGTCCGCAAGCTCCATCAGGCGGATGCACCATGCGACCGCGCATCATAACCGATCGTTGCAGTGCATGCTCCGCGAGCCCCGCAGCACGTAATGCATGCAATCCGCGCTCTGCGAGGGCAAGGTTGATCGTGCGACCACGGACGGAGCTTCCGCGCCGTGGATTGCGACGCTTTTCGAAGGTCTTTACGGCAAAGCCGCGCTGGGCCAGAAGTCGAGCGAGCAGCGCGCCTACCGGGCCACCACCAATCAGAGTAATCGCTTGCTTGGCCATGCCGAGTCCTGAGGCGAATATCCGCAAAGGTGTGTACGGCGGCGAAGAATCGCAGTGCTGTGATCAAAAACTCATGAAATATGACCAGACATTTCAGATTAACTAACTCGTCATCGCGAAAGCCTTGAGGTGGTGTCGCGCAGTCAGAGAAGGTGAGGACACGCAATAAAGTGAAATCCATAATGGATTTTTTGTTTGGTGCAAGCTTTAATCAGGGCGGCAGCCGACAACTTGAGTCGCAAGATATATCGCGTTATCACGATGCCTTCACGACTGTGGTCGTAGTGTCAATGCTCTAACCTTGGGGGAGGGGCGCAGTGGCATCAATAAGGTGCCCTGTTTGTTTACGTGTCGGATTCAAAAGGCGGAACGGGCGCTCACAGGAGCATTGCCTGTCAACGTAAACACAGCAATCAGCAGTTGCACAACATCTTAGAAACCTTGGCGTTGCCTGAAAGGCGATGCGTCTGCGAGGTGTGACCTTGAGTAAGGAAGTACTGGAAAAGGGCGGGATCTTCGGATGCTCGAATCAGTCCACGTGGGTGTATCGCTGACGAAATTGTGTTTATCACATCACATATTGGTTAGTTGAAGGTCTTGCGTTTTGTTGCGTGAGTGAACTTATAAAAGCCTTTTTTTATTTTCTTCGGGTGGGAGTGCGTCAATGTCTGCCGGATCGAATCCAATGCAAGCGAGTTACGAGGTTGTCATTAATAAGGAGGGGCAGTATTCGATTTGGCCTACAAATAAGATCGTTCCAAATGGATGGTCAACCGTGGGCAAGCAAGGCACGAAAGAAGCCTGTCTGGCATTCATCAGCGAAGTGTGGACCGACATGCATCCGCTTTCACTTCGCGCATCGGCGCACCCTGGTTAGCCAGCATCGTGCGCGACGAAATGCAATAAATCGAATGCATCCTATCCGGGATCCATGATCCCGGGCGGATGGACGTCCTTTCTTATTGTCGTTTGTTCGCCATCGGCCGATGGAAAGTGGTCCGAGCGATAGCGCGTGGAAAGGCCGCTCTGTTTCAGCATCCAAACCCATTTGAATCCCTGGTGGATTAACTGGTTTTCGAGTCGGGCGCGGTTTTGAATGTGTGTGACATGTGAAAACGGTATTTCTCTTCTCGGGGCAGGGCACGCACCATTTTCAAATGGGGCGTGAGCTATACGAACACGATGCAGGCTTTCGCGCCGTCATACGCCATGCCGATAAGATCGTGCATGCGCGCTGCGGAGAATCGGTATCGGCGGCAATCTTCGCGGAAGATAAAAGCCGACATCTCGCGCTGGATCGCCTGCTGCACAGCCATGTCGCTATTTTCATGGTGGAGTATGCGCTGGCGAAAACGCTGATTGATCGCGGCGTACAGGCCGATATGGTGCTGGGTGCAAGCCTCGGTGCCTTCGCCGCTGCCACTGTGGTCGGTTGCGTGGATCCGGACATCGCGCTGTCTGCCGTGATCGAGCAGGCCGTCACACTTGAAGCACGCTGCCAGGCCGGCTGCATGGTGGCCGTGATGGGCGAGCGGGAGCGCTTCCTTTCGCCGGAATTGCTGGCCCTTTGCGAGCATGGCGCCAGCAACTTCGCCGCACATTCGGTGCTCGCGTTGCCCCAGTCGAATCTTGCGGCCGTCGAGGTCTATCTGCGCGAGCGTGGTTTGGCTTTCCAGCAACTTCCCGTGCGTTTTGCGTTTCATTCGCGCTGGATCGACGAAGCCAGCGCAAGTTATCAATCCTTCCTGAAAAATCTGCCGATACGCCAGCCCGCGTTACCTTTTGTGTGCTGCGCGACGGGCGAAACGCTGCACGCACTTCCGCCAAATTATTTCTGGTCGGTGGTGCGCGAACCGATCTTGTTTCAGCAGGCCATTCAAAACCTCGAATCGTACGACAGCTATCGCTATATCGATCTTAGCCCGGGCGGATCGATGGCGACGTTCCTGAAATACGCGCTTGCCGCTGATTCAAAGTCCGACGTGCGTTCGATCATGTCCTCCTTTGGCAGCGATATGGATCGCCTCGACAAGCTGGTCAGCGATCGTCAACTGGCTGCGCGCTCATCTTCCGCAAAGTTCGCCCCGGTGACGCCCCGTCATTCCGGGTCATCGGCACACCATGCTGTGGAGTCGCGACACATGAAAGCATGCATTTTTCCAGGCCAGGGTTCCCAATTCAAAGGCATGGGCGGCGCCGTTTTTCCGCTCTTTCCCGAACTGGTCAAACAGGCCTCCGACATACTCGGTTACTCGCTGGAAGATGTGTGCGTCAACGACCGGCAGGGCCTGCTGTCGAAGACGCAGTACACGCAGCCTGCGTTGTACGTCGTCAACGCACTGCACTATCTCAAAGAGTGGGGGCCGAAGTCGGTGCCGCGCCCGGATTTCCTTGCCGGTCACAGTCTGGGCGAGTACAACGCCTTGTTCGCGGCCGGCGTGTTCTCGTTCGAGACAGGACTGCGCCTGGTGAAAAAGCGCGGCGAGTTGATGGGTGCGAGCACGGCCGGTGGCATGGCCGCCGTGCTGGGCGTGGCGGCGGCGGACATCCGCGCGATGCTCGATGAGCATGGCTTGGCACAGATCGATGTCGCCAATTTCAATACGCCGACGCAGACGGTGATCGCCGGCGACAAGGCGGCGCTTGCGGAGGCAGCGGAGCTCTTTGCACGGCGCAACCTGCGTTGTGTGGTGCTCAATGTTAGCGCAGCTTTTCACTCGCGCCATATGCGTGAAGCACAGGCGGAGTTTGCCGAATTCCTGCGCTCGTTTTCGTTCAAAGCGCCCGAGATTCCGGTGATCGCCAATACCACGGCGCGTCCTTACGAGCCGGACCGAATAGCCGAAACGCTGGCCGCGCAGATCGCCACACCGGTGCGTTGGGTCGATTCGATCCGCTATTTGCTAGGGCGCGGCGAAATGGCATTCCAGGAGATTGGCGCCAGCTTGCTGAGCAAGATGGTACTGGAGATCAAGGCGACGGAAATTCCGATCGTCGATAGTGCGCCGGAGGTAGATCATGCACCGCACGTTGATGCGGTGTCGGCATTGCGTCGTGATGATGCCAAGGCCGATATCACCGAAGTAATAGGCAATGGCGACCTGAGCCTGCCTTTGCGGGTGTCAGCAATGACATTGGGCAGCCAGATCTTCCGCCGCCGTTACGATTTGCAATACGCGTATATGGCCGGGGCGATGTATCGCGGCGTCGCATCTGCCGACCTGGTCATCAAGATGGGTAAGGCCGGGTTCCTGAGCTTCTTTGGCGCGGGCGGTCTTTCACGGGAAAAGATCGAGGCGAACATTGCCCGCATCCAGACCGAATTGAACGCCGGTCAGCCCTACGGCATGAATCTGCTGGCCAATTACGAATATCCCGCTCAGGAAGAGGCGGTCGTTGAGCTGTATCTGAAGCACGGTATTAAGAACGTCGAGGCGGCTGCGTTCATGCAGATGACGCCGGCCCTGATGCGCTACCGCTTGCAAGGGCTGCGCCTGAATGAGCGTGGCGACGTCGTCTGCACGCATCGTGTCGTTGCGAAGGTGTCGCGTCCGGAAGTGGCCAAGGCATTCATGAGCCCGCCGCCTGCACACATCGTCGACCGTCTGCTCGAGCGTGGGTTGGTGACACCGCAACAGGCCGAATGGTCGAAGCGCATTCCGGTCAGCCATGACATCTGCGTCGAAGCCGATTCCGGCGGACATACGGACGGCGGTATCGCGGCGGTGATGTTGCCGCCGCTACTGCGCATGCGCGACGAGCTACAGCGTACACATGCTTATGCGGAACCGCTCTGCATGGGGCTTGCGGGTGGCATCGGCGGCCCCGAGGCAGCGGCCGCGGCGTTCCTGTTGGGCGCTGACTTCATCACCACCGGCTCGATCAATCAATGCACGGTCGAAGCAGGCATGAGCGACGACGGCAAGTCGATGCTTCAGGAGATCGATATCCACGACACTGAATACGCACCGGCCGGCGACATGTTCGAGATCGGTGCACAGGTACAGGTGATGAAGAAGTCGGTGTTCTTCCCGGCGCGCGCGAACAAGCTGCTGTCGCTGTATCGGCACTACGAGAGCCTGGACGACATTCCTTCGCGTACACGCAATCAGTTGGAAGGTACGTTCTTCAAGAAATCCTTCGATGAGATCTGGGGCGAGACGGCTAACTATTTCCGCTCGATCAAACTGGATCATGAGATCGCCAAGGCCGAAGCCAACACCAAGCACAAGATGGCGCTCGTGTTCCGTTGGTACTTCGCTTACAGCACGCGCCTGGCGATTGAGGGCAAAGGCGAGGATCGCGTGAATTATCAGATCCAGACGGGTCCCGCGCTTGGCTCGTTCAATCAGTGGGTGAAAGGCACCGAGCTGGAGCCGTGGACGAAGCGCCACGTGGATCACATTGCGTTCAAGTTGATGGATGCGACGGCTGAACATTTGACACGCTCCTTCAGTCGTTTCGCCAGTCATTAGCGCGTGAGCGGGAAAGTAGTCGGTATTCAAGCGACCCGCTGCATCGGGCCGAGTGGTAGCTAAAAACAATCCATGGGATGTGCGTGATCATGAACGTTCGTCAGGATCAAGTTAGTGCAAATACGTCGTCCCCCGATCACGATACGGCCGGCAACCCCGTCCACGGTCGTCGTGAAGATTGCGATATCGCCATCATCGGCATGGCTTGCCGTTTTCCCGGCGCCGACGATTACAACCAGTACTGGGCGAATCTATGTGAGGGCTTGTCGAGCGTGCGCGAGGTTCCGCCCAATCGCTGGGACAAGGATGCCTGTTATTCGACCGATCCGCGCGAGAAGAACAAGTCGGTCAGCAAGTGGGGCGGTTTCATTGATGGCGTCGAATATTTTGACGCGGATTTCTTTGGCGTCTCCGCGCGCGAAGCGGAGGTGATGGATCCGCAGCAGCGCCTGATGCTGGAACAGGCGTGGGCATGTATCGAAGACGCCGGCTACGATCCAAAGGTATTCAGTGGTAGCCGCACCGGTGTTTATATCGGGGTTTTCACCTTCGATTACCGCGAACGCCTGGGAAAATTGCTCGATACTATCGAGGGGCATGTTTCTACCGGTACACATACGGCACTCATTCCCAATCGCATCTCGTATTTTCTGAATTTGCACGGCCCGAGCATGCCGATCGATACGGCTTGCTCCAGTTCACTGGTTGCTCTACATAAAGCCGCGCATGCGATCCGGCGCGGCGAGTGCGATCAAGCGCTAGTGGGCGGGGTCAGTGTGTTGTGTAGCCCCACGCATTTCATCTCGTTCTCCAAGACCGGCATGTTGTCGCCGGACGGAAGCTGCAAGACCTTCGACGAGCGCGCCAACGGCTATGTGCGTGGCGAAGGCGCGGCGATGGTGCTGATCAAGCCGCTCAAGCAAGCCATTCGCGACGGTGATCGCATTGCCGCGGTACTGCGTGGCTCCGCCGTCAATCATGGCGGACGCGCCCGTACCGTTACTTATCCGGGTTCGTTGGCGCAGTCGAACGTAATTACCGCTGCCTTGCGCGAGGCGGACGTGCCGGTGAGTACGGTCACCTATGTCGAGGCGCACGGTACCGGTACGCCGAAAGGTGACCCGATCGAAGTGGAGGGTCTGAAGCTGGCGTTTTCGCGCATGGCGGAAGATCGCGGTGAAATCCTGGGCGATAACTTCTGCGGTCTCGGCAGCGTCAAGACCAATATCGGCCATCTCGAATCGGTGGCTGGCATGGCCGGCCTGATCAAAGCCATCTTGTGCATGCGGCACCGGACGCTTCCGAAGCTGGTGCATTACCAGCAACTCAATCCGCGGATCTCGTTCGACGGTAGTCCGTTCTACATTGTGGATACCGCAAGGCCATGGTTGGCGTTGAGCGATGCTTCCGGACGAACCATTCCACGGCGCGCAGGTATCAGCTCGTTCGGCTTCGGCGGCGTGAACTCGCATGTGGTGATTGAGGAATATCTGGCGCCCGAGTCATCGACAGTTGATGCTCCGATTGCGGCCGAGCCTGCGCTGGTGCTGGTGTCGGCAAAGACCGAGGCCGTGTTGCGTGACAGCGTGCATCGCTTGCTGGGCACCATTGCGTCGCCGGAGCTACAGCAGGCTGGGCTGGCCGCTGTCGCTTACACCTTGCAGGTGGGGCGCCGAGCGATGGCAGCGCGGTTGGCGCTGGTGGTCGACTCTTTCGAGAGTCTACGCGCGCGGTTGGAAGATTGGTTGGCGCAGCGCGCCGCACCCGGCGATGTACTGTTTTCGCTGCTGTCGCCGGATGTCCTTACGCAGTTGAGTCAGGGCACTGAGGACGAAGCGTTGTCCAAAAGCCTCGCCGCACGCGATCTCAAGACGCTGGCACAGGGCTGGATCGAAGGGCATGAGCCGGACTGGGTGCGACTGCATGAAGGACACAAACGTCGCCGGCTAGCGTTGCCGACCTATCCGTTCGTGCGCGAGAAGTATTGGGTCGAAGCACAATCGCTGGAGGAAACGGTGACGTCTCCGGCGACTATCCATCCACTGCTTCATCGCAATACGTCCAATGCTTTCGGGTTGCGCTTCACCAGTCGCTTTACCGGTAGGGAGTTTTTCCTAGCCGATCACGTGGTGCAGGGTGCGCGTACGTTGCCGGCTGCCGCGCAGCTGGAAATGGTGCGCTGCGCGGTGGAACAGGCGCTCTCCGCGCAAGGGCGTTACCGCATCAAGGATGTGATGTGGTTGCGGCCGATCATGGTCGGTGAGCAGGCGCTGGATCTGCATGTTGCTTTGTTTCCCGGCGACAACGGCGAGTTCGGCTTTGAGTTGTTCAGCGGCGATGATGGTGATGAAGGTGTGGTGTATGGCGAGGGTTCGATCGTTTCCGCCACTTCGTTCGATCCGCCGTCGCGACACGATCTCGATGCGCTACGCCGCGATTGCACGCGTTCGCACCTGAATGCGACGGCTTGCTATCCCGCGTTCCAGCGGTTCGGCTTGGACTATGGCCCCGCACATCGCAGTCTTGAGGTTCTACACGTTGGTGGCGAGTTGGCGCTGGCGCGGATCGTATTGCCGGACGTGGTGAGGGAGAAGTGGGAAGGCTACGTGCTTCATCCCAGTGTGCTCGACGCGGCCTTGCAGGCGACGATCGCGTTCCAGGCCGAAGCCAACGGTGGCTTGGATGCAGCGAATCTGATGCTCCCATTCGCGCTTGGCTCCCTCGATATCTGGGGTACTTGCCATGGCGATATGTGGGCGGTGATCCGCCGCAGTGCGGGGCACACGTTGGACGATGCGCTGCAGAAATTCGATATCGATCTTTGCGACGAAACCGGCGAGGTGCAGGTGCGGTTGAGCGAATTCAGTGTTCGCGCCGCCAACCAGGTCAGGATGGATGAGCCGGTCCGCATGGCACTGCTTCATCCGAAGTGGACTGCGCAAGCTGTCGACAAGTTGGCGCCGTCTTACGTAAAGCATGTGACGCTTTTGTGCGGAATGGATGTGGACACCGTGGCCGCGGTACGTGCGCACCTGGATGACACGAACTGCTTTGTCTTTGCTTCGGAGCGGGATTTCGCATGCGTTTATGTCGACGCCGCGGAATGCCTGTTGCAACAGCTTCAACAGCTGGGTCGCGAGGCCGGGCAGCATCTGGTGCAAGTCGTGGTGCCGAATGAAGGTCTGCAAAGCATCTTCGCCGGTCTCGGCGGCATGCTGCGCACGGCGCAGTTGGAATATCCACATATCATCGGCCAAGTGATCGGCGTAGAGCCTGGCCAGGATTTAGCGCAGTTGTTGCTGGATAACCGGCATAGTTCAGCCTCGCGGTTACGTTACGTGGCTGGTGAGCGCCAAGTAGCTGACTGGACCGAGCTGACGGCAGCCGAGCAATGCAATGTCTTGTGGCGCGAACGCGGCGTATACCTTATTACTGGTGGCGCGGGTGGCCTGGGCATGATCTTCGCGCGCGATATCGCACAGCGGACCAAGGGCGCGACACTCATTCTTGTCGGCCGTTCGCACCCGAGCGAAGCGGCGCAGGCGAAGTTTGCCGAGCTGGAGTCGCTGGGAGCGACCGTGCGCTATCGCGCGCTCGATGTCGGGGATCGCAAAGCAGTGCACGACGCCGTGCGCGAAGTGGTGGCCGAATTCGGTGCGCTGCACGGTGTTCTGCATGGCGCGGGCGTGCTCCGCGACAGCTTCATCATGAAGAAGACGCCGGAGGATCTGGCGACCGTATTGCACGCCAAGGTGGCTGGCACGCTGCATCTGGATGAGGCAACCCGCGATCTCGTGCTGGATTGTTTCGTATGCTTTGCCTCGATTTCCGGCGTGCTGGGCAATGTGGGGCAGGCAGACTATGCGGCGGCGAATGCATTCATGGATGCGTTTGCGCATCATCGCAATGCGCTGAAAGCGCAAGGCCTACGGTACGGTCACAGCTTGGCGATAGATTGGCCGCTGTGGGATGAAGGCGGCATGCAGGTGGACGAAGCTCTGCGACAGGGTTTGACGCAGCAGCTTGGTCTGCTTCCCTTGTGCAGCACGAACGGCTGCGCGGCGTTGACGCATGCCCTCGCTAGTGGCCAGCCACAGGTACTCGTTGTCGAGGGCATGATTCAGCGCTTTATGTCTGAATTGGTGCCGGAAGCCAAAGCGGTAACTGTGGGCACGCCGCGCAAAGAAGATGCAGCCGATACCGGCCCCGACGAATTGCAGGATAAGGCCGAGCGTTATTTCGTACGCCTGTTGTCTAGCACGCTCAAGCGACCGACGCACAGCATCGACCCACGCGCGCAGATGGAGGTCTATGGCATCGACTCCATCCTGGTGATGGAGTTGACCCGTGCGTTGGAGCAGGTCTTCGGTTCGCTGTCGAAGACGCTGCTGTTCGAGTACCAGACGCTATCCGCGTTGACCGGCTATTTCCTGCAGCAGCATCGTGCGCGCCTGATCGAATTGCTGGGCGAGAACCCGCGCGAAATACCACCCACCGCGCAACCGCGCGAAGCCGGCGCACCTGCCGCTGCAGCACCATCGAGTGTTCGTCGCCCGCGTTTCGGACAGCGTGAGGGTGTCTACGAAAAGCGTGCGGTTGCGTCTTTGGAAACGAGCCCCATCGGCGACATCGCTATCGTCGGTGTGGCAGGTCGCTATCCTCAGGCGATAGACCTTGACCAATTCTGGGCCAACCTAAGTCAAGGCCGCGACAGCATCACTGAGATTCCGCTGGAACGTTGGGATCACACGCAGTACTTCGATGCGGATCGCAGCAAGACCGGCAAGACCTATGGTAAGTGGGGCGGCTTCATCGACGGCGTGGATCAATTCGACCCGCTGTTCTTCAATATCTCGCCGCGCGAAGCGGAGCTGATGGACCCGCAAGAGCGGCTGTTTCTGGAGTGCGTGCACGCCACGCTTGAAGATGCCGGCTATACACGCGACAACGTAACCGAAGAGGGTGACGTCGGCGTGTTCGTCGGCGTGATGTACGAGGAATATCAACTGTTCGCCGCGCAAGAGCAGGCCAGGGGACGCAATCTGGCCTTGCTCAACAGTGCCGCGTCGGTCGCGAACCGAATCTCGTACTTCTGCAACTTCAATGGTCCCAGTCTCGCACTGGACACGATGTGCTCGTCCTCGCTGACGGCGATCCATCTGGCCTGTCAGGCGCTACAGCGTGGCGGTTGCTCGGTGGCGATCGCCGGTGGCGTGAACGTGTCGGTGCATCCGAACAAGTACCTCATGCTCGCGCAAGGCAAGTTCATTTCGGGTAAGGGGCGTTGCGAGAGTTTCGGTGAAGGTGGCGAGGGCTACGTACCAGGTGAGGGCGTGGGTGCAGTTTTGCTCAAGCCGCTGGCGCAAGCACAGGCTGATGGTGATCACATCTATGGCGTGATCAAGGCGACGGCTATTAATCACGGCGGCAAGACCAACGGCTACACGGTGCCGAATCCGAATGCGCAGGCGAAGGTTATCGAACGCACCTTGCGCGAGGCGCGAATTGACGCGCGAGCGGTGAGTTATATCGAAGCGCACGGTACCGGCACTAGCCTGGGCGATCCGATCGAGATCGCTGGTTTGAGCAAGGCATTCCGGCAGTGGACGAGCGATCGTCAGTACTGCGCCATCGGTTCCGCCAAATCTAATATCGGTCACTGCGAAAGTGCGGCCGGCATTGCCGGTGTGACCAAGGTGTTGCTGCAGCTCAAACATGAGCAATTGGTACCGAGCCTGCATTCGGACGTGTTGAATCCGAATATCGATTTTGCGCAGACGCCCTTTGTCGTGCAGCAGGAGCTGTCACCATGGCGGCGACCGGTGCTGGATATCGATGGCGTCAAACGCGAATATCCACGCCTCGCCGGCATCTCGTCATTCGGTGCGGGCGGCGCGAATGCGCACGTGGTGATCGAGGAATATCGCGAGTCCACCGGCGCTGCAGCCACGCTCGATAGTCCCGCGCTGGTGGTTCTGTCGGCGCGACAAGAAGAACGCCTGCGCGAACAGGCGCAGCGTCTGCTGACCTTTCTCGATACGCGGTCCAACGCACAGCAGATCGCCCTGGCCGATCTGGCCTACACGCTGCAGTTCGGCCGCGAAGCCATGGAAGAACGGCTGGGTATCGTCGCGCACTCGCTCGACGATTTGCGCGAGAAACTTCGTGCTTATGTTGCGGGTGAGGCCGTTGTCGACGAGCTGTATCGCGGACAGGTTAAGCGTAACAAGGAGGCGCTAGCCGCATTCGCGGGTGACGACGACTTGCCGACGATCATCGATGCGTGGTTCGCCAAGGGCAAGCACAGCAAGTTGCTGGATCTGTGGACGAAGGGTCTATCGTTCGATTGGCAGCGTCTGTATACGGCAAGCCAACGTCCGCGTCGCATCAGCCTTCCGACTTATCCGTTCGCACGGGAACGTTACTGGATTCCGCTCGGTGACGCGACTCGCACTGCCGCTTCGTCGACTGCCACAGTGCTGCATCCGCTATTGCACCAAAACACTTCGAACGTCGACGGGTTGCGTTTCAGTGCACACTTTAGCGGCGAGGAATTCTTCCTGGCCGATCATCTCGTGCAAGGTCATCGCGTGCTGCCGGGCGTGGCGCAACTGGAAATGCTACGTTGTGCGGCGAAGCAGATTTTCGACACCGACGAATGGCTCCAATGGAAAAGCATCGCATGGTTTCGCCCTGTTCGGGTCGGCGCTGAGGGCATCGATCTGCATCTTGCGCTTACCCAGCGTGAGGATGGCGATCTCGACGCCGAAATCTATAGCCAGCAGGAAGATGGCGAGGCGGTGGTTTACAGTCAGGGCGTGGTTGCGATTGAGGCGGCGGCTCCAGGTGCGACGACACACGATCTCGCGGCCATAAAGCGGCAGTGCGTCGTCGCACATATCCAGTCGGCGGAGTGCTATGCGCGCTATGAATCCTTCGGCTTGCAGTACGGGCCATCTTTCCGTGGGCTGAGCGAGCTGTTCGTCGGCCAGGGAAAACTTTTGGCGCGAATCGTGTTGCCGGCTTCCGCGCAGGCTACTTGGGGCAACTATGTGTTGCACCCGAGTGTTATGGATGCGGCCCTGCAGGCGACGCTCGGTCTGAATCCACAGGCATCGACGCTGATGCTGCCGTTCGCATTGGGTAGCCTGGAGATTCTGGCGCCGTGCAAGGCAAACATGTGGGCTTTCGTACGCGCCAGCGAGGACGTTGCGACGGATAGGGCCGTGCAGCGGCTCGACATCGACTTGTGCGACGATAACGGTGTTGTGTGCGTGCGCTTGCGGCAGTTTGAGCTGCGTGCGGCGATCAGTGCCCAACTACGCGAAGAGCCTCATACGGCGGTGTCGATCACTGACGAGTCGGATCAGGCGTTGCTGCTGCGACCAATCTGGACTGCCACATCGGCGTTATCTACAGCGAAAGATGTGCCGACCAGACATTTGGTGCTGCTGTGCGATTTACTGGAAACCAGCGTCGCCGAGCTTGAACGGCGCATTCCCGGTGCGGTGTTTTTTGAGTGCGCGCCTAAGCCTGATCTGGCTACCGGTTACGGCGCGGCAGCTGTTACGTTGTTGGAGCAGCTTCAGTCGCTCAGTCGCGAGGCAGGTCATTCCCTAATCCAAATTGCGGTGCCCGCTGGGGTGCCATCTCGTAGTTTCGCCGGCCTAGGTGGCATGCTGCGTACCGCGCAACTGGAACATCCGCGTATTCGCGGACAAGTGATCGACGTCGAGTCAGGGCAGGATGTCGCGCAAGTCTTGCTCGACAACCGCGATGACGCAGCCTCGCGGCTACGCTATGTACAGGGCGCGCGCCATGTCGCCGGCTGGGAAGAGTTCGCAGCACCGGCCGCAGCAGTCGGTCCGTGGAAGGCGAGCGGGGTCTACCTGATTACCGGTGGTGCCGGCGGTCTGGGCCTTAGCTTCGCACGCGAGATCGCTACACAAGTACGTAACCCGGTCCTGATCCTGACCGGACGAACGCCGATACACGAAGGCATTCAAGCGCATATCCGTGAACTGGAAACTCTGGGCGCGGTGGTGCGCTATCAAGCGATGGACGTCAGCGACTCCGATGCGGTGACGGCGCTGGTGCGTAGCATTCCCGAGGAATTCGAAAGCCTGGACGGGATCATCCACAGTGCCGGTGTGGTGCGCGACAGCTATATCGCAAAGAAGACTTCCACGCAGCTGCGTGAGGTGTTCACTGCCAAGGTGGACGGTACGTTGCATCTGGACGAGGCAAGCCGCGACATGGCGCTGGATTGCTTCATTGTGTTTTCGTCGATTGCCGGTGCGATCGGAAACGTCGGGCAGGCGGATTACGCGGCGGCCAATGCGTTCATGGATGTGTTTACACATCAGCGCAATGCGCTGGTGGCGCAAGGGCTGCGTCGTGGTCGCACGCTGTCGGTGAACTGGCCGCTGTGGGAAGAGGGCGGTATGCAGGTGGATGCGGCGACACGCGCGATGCTTGCGCGTCAGCTTGGCATGCATCCGCTCGGTACGTCAGACGGCGTGACGGCGTTACGCCAGGTCTGGGCCAGTGGAGAAACGCAGTCCATGGTGGTGGCCGGTGATGCGGCGCGGATTCGTGAAGTACTGGTGGGTGGTTCCTCAACTGCGGCAACACTACCTCAGCGTCACCCCGGCGAAGGCCGGGGGCCAGTAGAAATACATCGTGCGCAGCACGCAACATCCGTTTCGAATACTTCGCGCGACGTGTTCAAACTGGATTCCTCGCTCCTCAAAGCCGAGCACGTCCATGTGCTCTCCCCGCGTGCCGGCCTTCGCCGGAATGACGGTGAGGCAATGCCGAACTTGACGGAACAAGTGAAACACACACTGGTCGGTCTGGTGTCCGCGTTGATCAAGGTACGCCCGGAAGATATCGATGGCGAAACCGCACTGAGCGAATACGGCTTCGATTCGATTTCGCTCACAGAGTTCGGCAACGCGATCAATCAGCGCTATCAGCTGGCTTTGCAGCCGACGATCTTCTTCGAATACCCCACGCTGGATGACCTGGCTGGCTATCTGGTGCGTGAGCATCATGCTTCGCTGGCGTCGCACGGCATGGCGGCATCTCGCGCGCCGACTATGACAGTCGTATCGCCAAAGGTGGATGCGGTTTCGCCGGTGCGAGCGCAGGAACGTGTGCGTACGCGTGGCTGGAGCCGCTCCATCAAGGCGACGTCAAGTTCCGCACCTACGAACGAGCCGATCGCGATCATTGGCATGAGTGGTCAATTCCCGCAGGCCCCCGATCTGGATACGTTCTGGCGCAATTTGATGGAAGGTCGCGATTGCATCGGCGAGATCCCAGTCGAACGCTGGGACTGGCGTGCCTGGCATGGCGACCCCGCGCATGACACCAACCGCACCAATATCAAATGGGGCGGTTTTATCGACGATGTCGACAGATTCGATCCAATGTTCTTCGGCATCTCGCCGAAGGAAGCTGAGCTGATGGATCCGCAGCAGCGTCTGATGATGATTCACATCTGGAAGGCGCTGGAAGACGCAGGTTATGCCGGCCCCGCCTTGGCGGGCAGCGACACGGCCATTTACGTCGGCACGATGGGGACGGGTTATAGCACCTTGATTGCGCGCGCGATGACGGCGATCGAGGGTTATTCGTCCACCGGCGCGGTGGCTTCGGTCGGTCCGAATCGCATGAGCTATTTCCTCGATTTCCACGGACCCAGCGAACCGGTGGAAACGGCCTGCTCCAGTTCGCTGGTGGCCTTGCGGCGCGGGGTGGCGGCGATCCAGAGCGGCGAATCGTCGATGGCGTTTGTCGGTGGCGTCAATACGTTGATCACGCCGGATCTGCATATCAGTTTCAACAAGGCAGGCATGCTGAGCGAGGATGGTCGCTGCAAAACCTTCTCCGCCGACGCGAATGGCTATGTGCGCGGTGAAGGCGTAGCAATGCTAGTGTTGAAGAAGCTCGCCGATGCCGAGCGTGATGGCGACCATATTTATGGCGTAGTGCGTGGTGTGGCAGAAAATCACGGCGGTCGCGCCAATTCGCTGACCGCACCCAATCCAAATGCGCAGGCTGCTGTCGTGCGGCGTGCCTATGAGCAAGCCGGTATCGATCCGCGCACGGTGAGCTATATCGAAGCGCATGGCACCGGCACCGCGCTGGGTGATCCGGTGGAGATCAACGGATTGAAGGCGGCCTTCCAGGGACTGTATGCGGCGACGGGCGATAGCACCGTTAACGCCCCGCACTGTGGACTGGGTTCGGTCAAGACCAATATCGGCCATCTCGAATTGGCGGCCGGTGTGGCGGGCGTGGTGAAAGTGCTGTTGCAGATGAAGCATCGGACGCTGGTGAAGAGTCTGCACAGCGAACAGCTCAATCCCTATATCCAGCTGGAAGGCAGCCCGTTCTATGTGGTGGGCGAGACGCATGAATGGGCTGCGCTTCGCAATGCGCAAGGCGAAGTCTTGCCGCGCCGCGCCGGAGTCAGCTCATTCGGCTTTGGTGGTGTGAATGCGCACGTTGTGTTGGAGGAGTACATCGCGGCCGCGAAGCTACCGTTGATCGATAGCCCGGCAGCGGTGGTTCTGTCGGCACGCAATGAAGAACGTTTGCACGAGCAAGTGCAACAGCTGGTGAATTTTCTGGATTCGCCGTCGGCGCAGGGCATCGTGCTGGCCGATCTGGCGTATACGTTGCAGGTTGGCCGCGAGGGAATGGAGGAGCGGTTAGGTTTGGTAGCTGACTCGCTTTCTGATCTACGCGAAAAATTGATGCGCCTCCTCGGGTCAACTCCCTCTCCACTTCGGAGAGAGAGGATAGGGAGCTACGATCTCGCGCTATATCGCGGCCAGGCGCGGCGCGAGAAACATTCGGCATTACCCACGAACGACGAAGCCATGGTTACCGCGTTGCGCGAATGGGCAGCGCAAGGGCGGTGGGATCAAATAGTGGAACGCTGGGTCACCGGCCAGCGTGTGGACTGGTCCAGCCTATATGGCGAACGCAAGCCGAGCCGCGTCAGCCTGCCAACCTATCCTTTCGCACGCGAGCGCTATTGGATCACTACAGGCGACGCGAACTTGCCCGCGACGCCCGCCGCATGGAACGCGCTGCATCCGTTGCTGCAACGGAACACCTCGAATCTGCTAGGACCGCGTTTCAGCAGCTGCTTCGATGGGCATGAATTCTTTCTCGCCGATCACGTCGTGCGCGAACAGCGTGTGCTGCCGGGCGTTGCTCAGCTGGAAATAGCGCGCTTCGCGGTCAGTACGGCGCTGGATGGGGCGGCCCAGCTGCATCTGAAAGACATCGTGTGGGAACGTCCGGCGCTGGCTTCTGTAGAAGGCATGGAGCTGCATGTTTCGTTGCGTCCGGAGGATCGCGGCGACATCGCCTACGAGATTCACGCCGAACCAGTCAATGACGAGGTCGCGATCTACAGCCGTGGCGTGGTGACGGAAGTGGCTGCGTCGGCCGAGCCCGTCATGCACAATCTGGCGAGCTTGCGTGAGCAATGCACGCGAGCGCATTTGGATGCTACGGCTTGCTATGCCATGTTCGACCGGCTTGGTCTGCGCTACGGCGAAGGCTTCCAAGGGTTGCAGGCATTGTTTGCCGGCGATGGCGTGGTGCTTGCGCAGATTGCATTGCCAACATCGCGGCTGACGACCAAGGATCGGTATGTATTGCATCCGAGTCTGCTGGACGCGGCTTGGCAAGCGGCGATCGGTTTGCTCATCGGTGCCGGCCGCGAACCCAAGCTGATGCTGCCGTTCGCCCTGGATCGTCTCGACATTCTTTCGCCTTGCACCGACAACATGTGGGCGGTCGTGCGGCCGAGCGATCACTATGCAAACGGCGATGCCGTGCAGACGGTGGACATCGATGTGTGCGATGAGCACGGTAACGCATGTCTACGATTCCAGCGGCTCGGATTGCGCGTGCTAGGCGACTCGCCGGCAGGCGATGGTTCTCGCCACGCGGATGAGGGCACCTCCTCGGTGACAGCGTCGCAACATGTCACTGAGACAGCGGAACTCACCGAAGCTGTGGCGGATAGCGTGGATGACATGCATGAGCGCGCCATTCGCCACTTCGTGCGCTTCCTGTCCATCACGCTGAAAGTGCCGGCGCAAAAGATCGATCCGCAAGCGCAATTGGAGGCGTACGGCATCGATTCCATCATGGTGCTGGAGCTGACGCGTGCGCTGGAGCGGCAATTCGGGCAGCTGCCGAAGACGCTCTTCTTCGAATATCAAACGCTCGCCGCGTTGAGTGGATATTTCGTTCGGCAGCATGGCGTAGTGATGGCGGAGTTGCTGGGCGAAAAACGTGCTGTCGCCGCGGTCGCCACCTTGCCTTCTGCAAGCAAGATAGAGCGTGCCGCTGTGGCGCCGATCGCGCAACAGGCACGGTATATATCGACAGACCGCACGCGTCATGCTGCGAGTGATGACGTCGGCGACATCGCGATCATCGGTGTGGCAGGCCGTTATCCACAGGCGATGGACCTGGACCAGTTCTGGGCCAACCTCAGTCAGGGTCGTGACAGCATTACCGAGATTCCACTGGAGCGCTGGGATCACGCGCGCTACTTCGACGAAGACCGCAGTAAGCCGGGCAAGTGCTATGGCAAGTGGGGCGGTTTTATCGACGGTGTCGATCAGTTCGATCCACTATTCTTCAACATCTCGCCGCGCGAAGCGGAGTTGATGGATCCGCAGGAGCGGCTGTTCCTCGAATGCGTGCACGCCACGCTGGAGGATGCAGGCTACACGCGCCATAACGTGACGACCGACGGCGACGTTGGCGTGTTTGTTGGCGTGATGTATGAGGAGTACCGGATGTTTGCCGCGCAGGAACAGGCGCTAGGTAGGCCGATCGCGGTACCGGGCAGCCCTGCTTCGATCGCCAACCGCATCTCGTATTTCAACAACTTCCATGGCCCCAGCTTGATGCTTGACACGATGTGTTCGTCGTCGCTAACGGCGATCCATCTGGCTTGCCATGCGTTGCAGCGCGGTGATTGCTCGGTGGCGATCGCCGGCGGCGTGAATGTGTCGGTTCATCCGAACAAGTACCTCATGCTCGCGCAGGGCAAGTTCATCTCCGGCAAGGGGCGTTGCGAGAGTTTTGGCGAAGGCGGCGAAGGCTATGTGCCGGGCGAGGGTGTGGGCGCGGTGCTGCTTAAGCCACTCGCGCAAGCGCAGGCCGATGGCGATCACATCTACGGCGTGGTCAAGGCGACGGCCATTAATCACGGTGGCAAGACCAATGGCTTCACCGTGCCTAATCCGAATGCACAGGCCAAGGTCATCGAGCGCGCGCTGCGCGAAGCACGCATCGATGCGCGCGCAGTTAGCTATATCGAGGCGCATGGTACTGGCACGAGTCTGGGCGATCCGATCGAGATTGCTGGCTTGAGCAAGGCATTTGGACAGTGGACAAGCGATCGCCAGTACTGCGCGATCGGTTCGGCTAAGTCGAATATCGGTCACTGCGAAAGTGCGGCTGGTATTGCCGGCGTCACTAAAGTGCTTCTGCAGCTCAAGCACGGACAATTAGTGCCGAGCCTGCATTCGGATGTACTTAATCCGAATATCGATTTCGCGCAGACGCCTTTTGTCGTGCAGCAGGAACTGTCGTCCTGGGAGCGTCCCATGCTGGACGTGAACGGCATCAAGCGCGAATCCCCGCGTCTTGCCGGCATTTCATCGTTCGGTGCAGGCGGTGCAAATGCGCATGTGGTGATCGAAGAATGCCCTGCGCCGGTGGAAGCGGCGTACGCGCCGCAAGGTCCGGCATTGGTGGTGCTTTCCGCCCGCACTGCGGATCGCCTGCAGGAACAGGTGTATCGCTTGTTGTCGGCGCTCGAGTCGGGCGTTGAGTATGCGCTGGCCGATCTTGCCTACACACTGCAGGTCGGCCGCGAGGCGATGGACGAACGCCTGGGTATTCTGGTGCAGTCGGTCGATGAGCTGCATGAAAAGCTTGCCGCTTATGTGTCTGGCGAAACGGTAATCGATGAGCTGTATCGCGGACAGGTGAAGCAACATCAGGACACGTTGCTAGGTTTGGCCGGGGATGACGGCCTGGACGCGATGATAGACACCTGGGTGGCCAAGGGACGCCTCAGCAAGATACTTGAGCTGTGGGCGAAAGGTTTGCCGTTCGATTGGCGGCGGCTGTACACGCAAGGGCGGTATCCGCGCCGGATCAGCCTGCCGACCTATCCGTTCGCGCGCGAGCACTACTGGATTCCGACCGGCCCGGCATTGGAAACGAGTGCGGGAACCCTGCATCCGCTCCTGCATCGCAACACGTCGACCTTCGCTGCGCAACGTTTCAGCTCGCGCTTCAGTGGCTCGGAGTTCTTCCTGGCCGATCACGTCGTGCACGACGTGTGTGTACTGCCGGCTTCCGTGCAATTGGAAATGGCTCGGCGCGCGGTGAGTGAGTCGATCGGTGAGATGGTTTCTCTGCGACTGCGTGATGTGACGTGGCTGCGGCCGGTCGTGGCGGATGCCGAGGGTGTGGAGGTGCATTTGTCGCTGCAGCCGCAAGGCGATGACACCGTCACCTTCGAGTTTCACGGCGATGACGATACGACGGTATATAGCCAGGGCAGTGCAGTCATTGTTGCGGAGGTCACGACACCGTCCTTCTATAACCTGGATGAGCTGCGTGTGCAGAGCGACGTTGCGCGTCTGGATGCGCAGCAGTGCTACGCGCTGTTCGATCGCATGGGTCTGCACTACGGCACCGCGTTCCAAGGTGTGCAGGAACTCTTGATTGGGAAGAGCCTGGCGTTCGCGCGAATCGCGCTGCCGATGGCGTTGCAAGCCACGCAAGGCGATTACGCGCTGCACCCCAGTCTGCTCGATGCGACGCTGCAAGCCGCGGTCGGCCTCGTGCATGCGGGTGACGATTCGCGCACGGATACGTTATGGGTACCTGCTGCCCTAGGCGCGCTGGACCTGCTGGGGCCATGCCCCACGAGCATATGGGCGATCGTGCGCCCCAGCCTTGGTGAGACGGCAGACGATACATCGCTGCTGTTCGATATCGAGCTATGCGATGAGGCCGGTACGGTATGTGTGCGTCTTGAAAGGCTCGCGCTGCGCGCGTCGACTGCGCGAACCATGTCTGCATCATCCAGTCAGATCTTGCTGGTCAGCCCTGCATGGGAAGCGCTTCGCGTCAGCGGTGCAAAGAGCCACGACATCGCGCGGCATCTGATATTGCTGTGCGATCAGGATGCAGCGTGCGCAGAGCGGGTGCAAACGCGGATACCCGATGCTAGCTGTGTGGCCTTTGCAAGTGGATTGGATCTCGCACGGACCTATTCCGATGCAGCGCAGTATCTATTGCAGAAACTGCAGGCACCGGGGCGCGAAACGGGTCGGCACGTGGTGCAAGTGGTCGTGCCGAACAGCGGGGTGGGCCATGTTTTTGCTGGCCTTGATGGCATGCTGCGCACCGCGCAGTTGGAATACCCATACATCACCGGACAGGTGATCGGTGTAGAGCCGAACCAGGATGTGGCGCAAGTCTTGCTGGATAACCAGTACGAGTCGGTGTCGCGAATTCGCTATGTTGAAGGTGAACGCCAAGTCGCCGGTTGGGAAGAATTGCCCGGATTGGGCGACATCCCGACGCCATGGAAAGACCGTGGCGTGTACCTGATCACCGGCGGCGCTGGCGGTCTTGGCCTGATCTTCGCGCGGGATATTGCCAGTCAGGCACAAGGCGTAACGTTGATTCTCACCGGTCGTTCGTTACCGACCGAGGCTATGCACGCGAAGTTTGTCGAACTCGAAGCACTGGGTGCGACGGTGCGCTATCGCGTGCTGGACGTGGGAGATCGCGAGGCAGTGAATGCAACCCTGCGCGATGCAATAGCCGAATTCGGTGCGTTGCACGGCATTCTGCACAGCGCAGGCGTGCTGCGCGACAGCTTTATCATCAAGAAGACACCGGACGAGTTGGCTGCGGTGCTTCGCGCCAAGGTCGATGGCACGTTGTATCTGGACGAAGCTAGTCGCGACCTCGCGCTGGATTGTTTTGTCGTCTTTTCGTCGGTCGCTGGTGCGGTTGGCAATGTGGGCCAGGCGGACTACGCAGCAGCGAACGCGTTCATGGATGCGTTCGCACACCATCGCCGCGACCTCGTTGAGCAAGGCGCGCGGCATGGACGCACTTTGTCGATCAACTGGCCGCTGTGGGAGGAGGGCGGCATGCAGGTGGATGACGCCACGCGTCGCTACTTGTCGCAAGCATTGGGCATGACGCCGCTGCGCACGGCTAGCGGTTGCGCGGCACTAGCGCAGGCGCTGGCATGCGGTGCCCCGCAGGTGCTGGTCGCCGAGGGTGATCGCGAGCAGTTGAGGGCCAGTTTGTTTGGTCATGTCGTTGCAAAGCCGGAAGTGGCGATATCCACACTGGCTGTTGCGGAACCAGCGACAGATGATCTGCATGAGCGGGCGCTGCGTTATCTGCTGCGCCTGCTGTCGACCACCCTCAAGCTGCTGCCGCAAAGCATTGATGCAAACGCGAGGCTAGAGGTTTACGGCATCGACTCGGTGATGGTGCTGGACCTTACCGCCCAACTTGAAAAAGTGTTCGGTCCGTTGCCGAAGACCTTGTTCTTCGAACATCAGACGATCGTATCGCTTACCGATTATTTCCTGCGGCAGCACCGCTCCGCGTTGATCGCCTTGCTCGGTGAAAAGATGGCGGTTGCAACACCGGCGAAAGTGGCGAAGGCTACGACCCGTTCGGCGATGCCGACGATAAGTCCGCTGCGCTCCCGTTTTATCTCGCGCAGCACACAACCGTCCGTGGACGAGATCGCAATCGTTGGCTTGGCCGGGCGTTATCCGCAGGCGAGCGATCTACAGCAGTTCTGGACCAATCTCAGCCAAGGTAAGGACGGCATTACCGAAATTCCGCTGGAGCGCTGGGATCATGCGCGCTACTTCGACGAAGACCGCAACAAGGCCGGCAAGACCTATAGCAAATGGGGCGGTTTTATCGATGGCGTGGATCTTTTCGATCCGCTGTTCTTCAATATTTCGCCGCGCGAAGCGGAACTGATGGATCCGCAGGAACGGCTGTTCCTGGAATGCGTGCACGCTACGCTAGAAGACGCCGGCTACACGCGCGACAACGTTGCCGCCAATGGCGATGTTGGCGTGTTCGTCGGAGTGATGTACGAGGAATATCAGCTGTACGGCGCGCAGGAACAGGAGCGTGGTCGTGCCTTGGCGGTGCCAGGAAGTCCGGCTTCGATCGCCAATCGTATCTCGTATTTCTGCAATTTCAGCGGCCCGAGTCTGGCGCTGGATACGATGTGTTCGTCTTCGCTGACCGCGATCCATCTTGCTTGTCAGGCGTTGCAGCGTGGTCAGTGTTCGGTGGCCGTCGCCGGCGGCGTGAATGTGTCAGTGCATCCAAATAAGTACCTGTTGCTGGCGCAAGGCAAGTTCATCTCCGGCAAGGGGCGCTGTGAGAGCTTCGGCGAAGGCGGTGAAGGCTATGTACCTGGTGAAGGTGTGGGCGCGGTGTTGCTCAAGCCACTCGCGCAGGCGCAGGCCGATGGCGACCACATCTATGGCGTGATCAAGGCGACGTCGATCAACCACGGCGGAAGGACCAATGGCTACACCGTGCCGAATCCGAATGCGCAGGCTGCAGTGATCGAGCGTGCCCTGCGCGAAGCCCGTATCGACGCACGTGCAGTGAGTTATGTGGAGGCGCACGGCACCGGCACCAGCCTGGGCGATCCGATCGAGATTGCCGGCCTGAGTAAGGCCTTTGCGCAGTGGACGAGCGACCGCCAGTACTGCGCGATCGGTTCGGCCAAATCGAATATCGGCCATTGTGAAAGCGCCGCCGGCATTGCCGGTGTCACCAAGGTGCTGTTGCAACTCAAACACACGCAATTGGTGCCGAGCCTGCATTCGCGCGTACTCAATCCGAATATCGATTTCTCTCAGACGCCGTTCGTGGTGCAGCAGGAATTGTCGCCATGGTCGCGTCCGGTGCTGGAGGTGAATGGCGTCAAGCGCGAGTACCCGCGGCTTGCTGGCATCTCTTCCTTCGGTGCGGGTGGCGCGAACGCGCATGTGGTAATCGAGGAGTACGCCGCGCCGGTTGCGCAGTACGTCATGAACGGCCCTGCGTTGATCATGCTGTCGGCACGCAACGAAGATCGGCTGCGCGAGCAGGTGCAACGCTTGCTGTCGGCGATTGCGCCAGACACGGATATCACGCTAGCCGATCTGGCCTATACGCTGCAGGTTGGGCGCGAAGCGATGGAGGAACGCTTGGCGGTGCTGGTGACGTCGCTGGACGAACTGCGCGAAAAGCTGGGAGCGTATGCGGCGGGTGAGACGGCGATCGAAGAGCTGTATCGCGGACAGGTCAAGCGTAACAAGGAAGCACTAGCCGCACTGGCTGGCGACGATGACATGGCCGCTACCGTCGAGGCGTGGATCGCCAAGGGTAAGTACGGCAAGTTGCTAGATTTGTGGGTGAAGGGGTTGCCATTCGACTGGCAGCGCTTGTATGGCGCCGTTCGGCCGCGACGCATCAGCCTTCCCACCTATCCGTTCGCACGCGAGCGCTATTGGATAAAGACGGCCACGACGGCGGTTGCCTCCGACGCCGGCGCAGCCCTGCATCCGCTATGGCAGCGGAACACCTCGGAGGAGGGGCATTTCAGCACGCGTTTGAGCGGCGACGAATCATTCTTGCGCGATCGCGTATTACCGGATGTAGCGCAATTGGAAATGGCGCGCAGCGCGGTCGCCGAAGTGATCGGCGAAACGGGTCGTATCGCCTTGAACGACATGATGTGGGAACAACCGGTCGTCGTGGGGGATGGCGGCCTGGCGTTGCATATCGCGCTTTATCCCGATGAAGCCGGACGGATCGGCTTCGAGATCTATAGCGAAAGCGACGATGGCGAAGCCTTGATGCACAGTCATGGTGTGGCTTCGACAGATGCTGAGGAAGCACCTGAAGCATCCCTGCTGCACGATCTGACTCCGCTACCGACAACAGGGCCGACACCGCAGGTGACCGTGCCCGACGCTCCGATCCAGACCCTGTTGCTGCATCCGACATGGACCGCGCGGCCTGCTGCCACGGATCGTGCCGAGGAACAGATGTTCGCACAGCATCGTGTGATGCTGTTTGGTCTCGATACGGCAACTGTTGAACGTGTACAAGTACAACTGCCAGGTGCAGTCTGTACCGCTCCGTCCGCTGACCTGGACGTGGCTAAGGGCTATGAATCGGCTGCCGCCGCCTTGCTAGAGCAGCTGCAGTCGCTGAACAGCCAGCGCGGCAAACACCTGATCCAGATTGTGATGCCGAGCCAGGGTATCGAGCAGACCATGGCCGGCTTGAGCGGCATGCTGCGCACGGCACAACTGGAAAATCCGCGCCTGGTCGGCCAAGTGATTTGCACCGAAGCCGGCCAGGACGTCGTGCGGGCCTTGCTGGAAAACCGTGGCGCTGACGCGCAACTCGTGCGTTACATCCATGGCGAACGCCAAGTCTGCAGTTGGGCCGAGCAGCAAGCACCGTTCGATGTTCCGTCGCCGTGGAAGGCGCAGGGCGTGTATCTGATCACGGGCGGTGCGGGCGGATTGGGTTTGATCTTCGCACGCGAAATTGCGCAACAAGCTAAGAACCCGGTGTTGATCCTGACCGGACGCTCGCCGTTAAACGACGACATTCAGGCGAACATCCGCCAACTCGAAACACTTGGCGCCGTAGTGCGCTATCACGCGGTGGACGTCACCGATGCCGTGGCGTTGACGCAGTTGGTGCACAGCATTCCGGAAGAGTTTGAAAGCCTGGACGGCATCATCCATAGCGCCGGTGTACTGCGCGACAGCTTCATCGTGAGGAAGACCCGCCAGCAGTTGCATGAGGTGCTGGCCGCCAAAGTGGCCGGTACGTTGAACCTCGATCAGGCGAGCCGCGACATGGCGCTCGACTGCTTCGTCTGCTTCTCGTCCATGGCCGGTGCGGTGGGCAACGTAGGTCAGGCCGACTATGCGGCAGCTAATGCCTTCATGGATGCCTTTGCGCATCATCGCGCCGAACAGGCGGCGCGCGGGCAGCGTCATGGGCATACGTTGTCGATCAACTGGCCGCTGTGGGATGAAGGCGGCATGCACGTGGATGCGGCGACACGCACGATGCTGAGCAAGCAGTGGGGTATGCATCCGCTGGCCAGTGACAGTGGTGTGCTGGCGTTGCGGCAGGCGCTGGCAAGTGGGTTGAACCAAGTGCTGGTTGTTGAGGGTGAGACAGCGCGTATTCGACAGGTGTTGCTCGGTCATCCCTCGAACCCTTCAATACTGCCTCATCGTCACCCCGACGAAGGCCGGGGTCCAGTGGAAATACGTGGTGCGCAGCACACGACGCTGGTTCAGAGTGCTTCGCACGAAGTATTCGAAATGGATTCCGGCCTTCGCCGGAATGACTGCGAGGTAATACCGAACTTGGCGGAGCAAGTGAGGCAGACACTGGTTGAGCTCGCGTCGTCGCTGATCAAGGTCCATGCGGAAGACATCGACGGCGAAACCGTTTTGAGCGAATACGGTTTCGATTCCGTCACGTTGACCGAATTCTGCAATGCCATGAACCAGCGCTATCAGCTTGAGCTGAAGCCGATGATCTTCTTCGAATACCCGACGATCCATGGTCTGGCCGATTATCTGGTGCGGGAACATAACGAGGCGATAGCCCCGCAGTTCGCTGCGACAAACAATGCCTTGCCCACTCCAGTCGCAGAGGATGTAAAAAAACATTCCTTACCGTCGTCACCCCGGCGAACGCCGGGGCCTAGCGACTTTGTTGGCCAATCAAGACGTTGGACTCCGGCGTTCGCCGGCGCGACGAGTGTGAGGCTTTCTCGCAAGCTCGCTGCGGAAGCCGTGACATCAAGACCATCATCTGAACCGATCGCGATCATCGGTATGAGCGGCCAGTTCCCGCATGCGCAGGACCTCGATGCGTTCTGGCGCAACCTGCGCGAGGGCAAGGATTGCATTAGCGAGATTCCGCCTGAGCGCTGGGATTGGCGGGCCTTGTACGGCGACCCGGCGCGGGAAGAAAACAGGACCAACATCAAGTGGGGCGGCTTCATCGATGGTGTCGATGAATTCGACCCCATGTTCTTCAACATCTCGCCCAAAGAAGCGCAGATGATGGATCCACAGCAGCGCCTGATGATGATCCACATCTGGAAGGCGCTGGAAGATGCCGGCTATGCCGGTGCGGCGCTGTCGGGCAGCGATACGGCCATCTATGTCGGCACCGGTGCTCCCGGATACGGCACGCTGCTCCATCGCGCCAATCTGTGGGGCCAAGCCTTTTCGTCGACCGGCGGCGTACCTTCCGTCGGCCCGAACCGCATCAGCTACCTGCTTGATTTCCACGGCCCGAGCGAGCCGGTGGAAACGGCGTGCTCCAGCTCACTGGTAGCGCTGCGGCGTGGCGTGGCGGCCATTCAAAATGGTGACTCGTCGATCGCCATCGTCGGTGCGGTGAACACTATCGTGACGCCCGAGGCGCATATCAGCCTCAACAAGTCGGGCATGCTGTGCGAAGACGGGCGCTGCAAGACCTTCTCCAGCGAGGCCAACGGTTACGTACGCGGCGAAGGCGTCGCGATGCTGGTATTGAAAAAACTGTCGGAGGCCGAGCGCGATGGCGACCATATTTATGGCCTGATTCGCGGCAGCGCCGAGAACCACGGCGGTCGCGCCAATTCGTTGACCGCGCCCAATACGAAGGCGCAGGCAGCAGTCATCAGGAAAGCTCACCAGCAGGCGGGCATCGATCCGCGCACCGTCACCTATATCGAAACGCACGGTACCGGCACGCCACTGGGTGATCCGGTGGAGATCAATGGCCTGAAGGCAGCCTTCAAGGAACTGTACGCGGCCACGGGCGAGAGCGACGTGGTGGCGGCGCACTGCGGGCTCGGTTCGGTCAAGACCAATATTGGTCATCTCGAATTGGCGGCCGGCATCGCGGGCGTAGTGAAGGTCTTGCTGCAGATGAAGCACAAGACGCTGGTGAAAAGTCTGCACAGCGAGAATCTCAATCCGTACATCGATTTGAACGGAAGTCCTTTCTACGTGGTGCAGGAGGCACGCGAATGGACGGCCGTACACGACCCGCAGGGGAAGGCTTTGCCGCGCTGTGCCGGCGTGAGCTCGTTCGGCTTCGGCGGCGTGAATACGCACGTGGTGTTGGAGGAATACCTCCCAGTCGCGAAGCTGCCGTCGATCGATGGTCCAGCCGCAGTGGTGTTATCGGCACGCAATGAAGATCGCTTGCGTGAGCAGGTGCAACAGCTGGTGAATTTCCTGGGCTCGCCAGCAGCGCAGGACATCGCGCTGGTCGACCTGGCGTACACGCTGCAGGTTGGTCGTGAAGGGATGGAGGAGCGATTGGGTGTAGTGGTTGACTCGCTATCTGATCTACGCGAGAAGCTGATGCACGCCCTCACACTTTCTCCCTCTCCCCTCCGGGGAGAGGGCGGGGGTGAGGGGCGAACCTCGCGCAATCTGCAGAACAACGACACAACAAAGCTAGGGCATATCGGCAGCGATGAAGTTCCAGGCAAGCCTTGGCCCCTCACCCCAACCCTCTCCCCGGAGGGGGGAGGGGGCTGGCATTTCGCACTGCATCGTGGACAGGCGCGCCGTGAGAAAGGCGCCGCTACTGTGCAAGATGACAACATGGTCGTGACGTTGCGCGAATGGGCAACGCAAGGGCAGTGGGATCGAATCGTGGAGCGCTGGGTCACCGGCGAGCATGTGGACTGGCTCAGCCTATACGGTGAACACAAACCGCACCGTGTCAGCCTGCCGACGTATGCCTTTGCACGCGAGCGCTATGGTCTGGCTGCGCCGTCAAGCGCACCGCAGCAGATTCTGCATCCCTTGCTCCATCGAAATACGTCGGACCTGTCGGTGCAACGATTCAGCAGCCACTTCCATGGCGATGAGTTCTTCTTCGCCGACCACCGCGTAGCGGGCATGCACGTGTTGCCGGGTGTGGCGCAACTGGAGATGGCGCTTGCCGGCGCGCGCGAAGCGACGCATCTGGAGAGCGGTTTATCGTTGAGCAAGGTGACGTGGGCGCGTCCCGTCGTGATGGATGCAGCGGGACTCAGCCTGCATCTAGCCCTTCGTCCGCAAAAGGGTGGAGCGATCCGCTACGACATCTACAGCGATAACGGGGAAGAGGTGACCCTGTACGGCCAGGGCACCGTACTGACAGCGACGGCCAAGGCAGATGCTGTTAGTACCCGGCACGATCTTGCCGCATGGCGTGAGCAATGCAACATTGCGCATTTCAGTGCTGCGCAGTGTTACGCCGTCTTCGATCAGAAGGGCTTGCATTATGGCGCAGGCTTCCGTGGTCTGAATGACGTGTTCGTCGGCAACGGGCAAGTGCTGGCACAGATCACGTTGCCGGCTTCGGTGGCATCGACGCTCGAGCACTATACGTTGCATCCGAGTCTGCTCGATGCGGCCTTGCAGGCACCGGTGGGGCTTCAACTGACCGCTACGGGAACGCAGGAGATCGCGCTGGCATTGCCCTTTGCGCTCGAAGGACTAGAAGTGTTGGCGCCTTGCTCCAGCCAGATGTGGGCGATCGTGCGCTACAGCGCAGGATCCAATGCGAGTGATGCGGTCCAGAAACTCGATATCGATTTGTGCGACTCGACAGGCCTCGTCTGCGTTCGCTTCAAACAATTCAGTTTTCGTGTCTTCGATCCCGATTCGACACGTGGCATGGGCATTGACCGGAATACGTCAAACATGACCGATTTGAACGGCGTTATCTCATCTGGCAGCCGTGATAGCGACAAGGTGGTTGCGCTGGCCGACCTTCCGGCGAGCGAACTGTTGCGCGAAAGGAGCATCAGTCAGTTCAAAAAGTTGATCGGCAAGAGCATCAATCTTTCAGCAGATGCCATCCAGGCGAACATCGGTTTTAACGAATACGGCATCGATTCGTTCCTCGTTATGGAATTGACCAATGCCTTAGGCGACGTATTTGGCGCAGACAGCATTAGCACGACCTTGCTGTTCGAATATCAGGACATTGAGAGCCTGGTCGAGTATTTCATGCAGACTCAGGCAGAAACGCTGATGCGTTGGACGGGCCTGGATGCGATTGCTGCACCATCGTCGTCGGCGATCGAAGAGCTTGCGGAAGAATCTCAACCTCGTCGTCCCGGCGAACGCCGGGACCCAGCGACTTTGCTTTCAAATCAAGGCTACGAATCAACTCGTTTTCATACGGAAGAGGACATGACCTTCGTTACCCCGGCGAACGCCAGGGTCCAGCATCTTGATCGATCAACAAAGTCGCTGGGCCCCGGCGTTCGGCGGGGTGACGAATCTGAGGCTTTCAGGCCGGCGTCAACAACGGTAACCGTGCCTGCCACTTCACAGTTCGACGTGGCGATCATCGGCCTCTCTGGACGTTACCCAGGCGCCGCCGATGTCAACGAGTTCTGGGACAACCTTGCCGCGGGTCGCAACTGTATTTCGGAAGTGCCGCCGGAGCGCTGGGACAACAGTCGATTCTACGACGAGCGAAAGAATCAACCCGGAAAAACCAACACCAAATGGGCAGGTCTGCTGGACGACGTGGATTGTTTCGATCGCCTGTTTTTCAATATCAACCCACGCGAAGCGCAATTGATGAGTCCGCAGGAGCGGCTATTCCTGCAAGAGGTCTACGCAAGTATTGAAGACGCGGGTTACACGCCGGAGAGCCTGTGCCGGAGCAGAAAGATCGGCGCGTTCGTCGGCGTCTTGAACGAGCATTATCCGACCGGTGTGCGTTTCTGGTCGTTCGCCAATCGTGTTTCCTACCTATTCAATTTTCAAGGGCCCAGCATGGCGGTGGATACCGCCTGCTCGTCCACGCTGACGGCCGTGCACCTGGCGGTCAATAGCCTGCGTAGCGGCGACAGCGAGGTGGCCATTGCAGGCGGTGTGAATCTGATCACTGCACCCGCCCACCTGATCGATCTGTCGTCGCTGATGATGTTGTCCAGCGGTGACCAATGCAGGTCGTTCGGGGCGGATGGCGACGGCTTCGTGGACAGCGAGGCAGTCGGTGCATTCGTGCTCAAGCCCTTGCATCGCGCGGTTGCCGATGGCGACCATATCTATGGCGTCATCAAGGGAAGCGCAGTCAATTCGGGTGGAAAGACCCATAGCTACATGGTTCCCAATCCGAATATGCAGGCGCAGTTGGTGAGCGATGCGCTGCAACGGGCAGGTGTCGATGCGCGCTGCGTCAGTTATGTGGAAGCGCAGGGTACAGGCAGCAACCTGGGCGATCCCATCGAGATTGCTGGATTATCCAAGGCGTTCCGAAACTGGACTCAAGACAAGCAGTTCTGTGCCATCGGTTCGGCCAAGTCGAATGTCGGCCACAGCGAGAGCGCAAGCGGCTTCGTGGGCATCAGTAAGGTGTTGATGCAGATGAAGCACCAGATGCTGGCGCCCACGCTGCATGCGAGCACGCCGAATCCGAACATCAAATTCGCCGATACGCCCTTTGTCCTACAGCAGAGCTTGGCGCATTGGCCGCGCCCGGTGTTGGAGATGGGTGGTCAACAGCACGAAATTCCGAGGATCGCTGGCGTTTCCTCGTTTGGTGCCGGCGGTGCCAACGCCCATGTGGTGATCGAAGAATATATTCCGCCGCCGCACGCGGATGGTATTTCCACGCAAGCGAACCTAGGCCAGGCCATGGTCGTGCTTTCGGCCCGCAACAAGGAGAGGCTGCAAGAGCAAGTGCAGCGGCTATTGGCGTTGATCACCTCGAAACATGTCGCCGCTGATCTGACGTTGGCGAATATGGCCTACACCCTGCAAGTCGGCCGTGAAGCGATGGAGGAGCGATTGGCCCTGCTGGTGGATTCGCTGGACGATTTACAGCTCAAGTTGGCGGCCTTCGTTTCCGGCAAGGACGATGTCGAGGGCGTGTATCACGGCCATGCCAAGCGTGGCGCGCTGTCGATGCTTGCGGGCGACGAAGACCTGACCGTGATGGTCCAGGCGTGGGTCGCGAAGGGCAAGTTCGGTAAGTTGCTTGAACTGTGGGTCAAGGGCCTCAGCTTCGATTGGAACGTTTTGTATGGGGACGCCGGCCTGGGTCGTCCCAGCCGTATCAGTCTGCCTACCTATCCGTTTGCGCGGGAACGCTACTGGACCGATGTGCCTTATCCGGATCTTCCCGATACGTTTGTTGCTGTGGGCTCGTCGTCGTCATTCGGCCGGCGCGATGTTTCGGTTCCATCCGCACTGCCAGCGATGGAAGCGAGGAAGGATGCGATCAGCCGCAAGGATGCGATGGCCACGATGTGGCAGGAATTGTTCGGGCGCCCATCGGTGGAGCTCGACGACGATTTCTTTGAACTTGGCGGAGATTCCTTACTGGCGACACAGCTGGCATCCAAGATACGCACCGAATTCGGGATCGAGGTGCCGGTACAAGCGATCTTCGAAGCGCCGACCATGAAATTGCTCGTCGTGCGCATCGATTCGCTCGATTCGGCGACGTTGCACGAGCAGGCGATGCCATCGGCGATACAGCCCATGCTGCGCGAAGCACCATTACGTCTATCGTTCGCGCAGCAGCGCCTATGGTTCCTCGAGCAATACGAGCCGCAGCGTGCGATCTACAACATCCCGGCGGCCGTTCGCTTGACCGGCGATCTCAATGCAGACGCGTTCGCACGCACGCTCAACGAAATCGTGCGCCGTCATGAGGCCCTGCGTACGACGTTTGCCATGGACGGCGACGAGACCGTGCAAATCATTATGCCGGCATCACCATTGGCGTTGCCGATTACCGATCTCAGCGACTTGCCGTCCGCGGAACGGGAAACCCGGACAAGCCTGCTCATGCAGGAAGAAGCGGGTAAACCTTTCGACCTGGCCATCGGTCCTTTGATCCGCTTTGGCTTGATCCGGCTAGCCGAGCAGGAGCACATCCTACTGTTGACGATCCATCACATCGTTTCGGATGGCTGGTCGATGGGGGTCGTGGTGCGGGAAGTGGTCGCCTTGTATCGGGCCTTCCTGGAAGGCCGGCGGTCGCCTTTGCCCGAATTGCCGATTCAATATGCGGATTTTGCGCACTGGCAACGCCAATGGTTAAGCGGCGACGTGCTGGAGCGGCAGCTGAGTTACTGGAGGCAGCAACTGGCCGACACCCCAAGCCTGCTGACGCTGCCCACCGACCGGCCGCGGCCTTCACGACTGAGCCACTCAGGAGCGACCGTTCCATTGACGGCACCGGCAGCACTGGTGGCTGAGCTGCAGGTGCTGGGCAAGCCGACGCAAAGCACGCTGTTCATGACCTTATGCGCCGCCTTCAACGTGCTGCTGGCGCGCTACGCTGGACAGAGCGACATCTGCATCGGCACACCGATCGCCAATCGCAATCGCAGCGAAATCGAGAGCCTGATCGGCTTCTTCGTCAATACCCTGGTACTACGCACCCAGGTGGACCTGGCGTGCGATTTCAACGCACTGCTGCGGCAAGTGCGACAGCACACCTTGGATGCGTATGCACACCAGGATGTGCCGTTCGAACAACTGGTCGAAGTGCTGCAGCCGGAGCGTCATACCAGCTACACACCGTTGTTCCAGGTGATGCTGGTGCTGCAAAACACGCCAATGGATGACTTGGCGTTGCCGGGTCTGGCCATGAATGTGCTGGAGAACGAAAGCGTCACCGCCAAATTCGATCTCACACTCCATTTGACGGAAGGCAAGGACGGCTTGCAAGGCTATTTCGAATACCGCACCGACCTGTTCGAGCGGCGCACGATCGAACGCATGGCGGATCATTTCATCCGCTTGCTGCAGGCGATTGTGGTCCATCCTCATCATGCCGTCGGCGAATTGCCGATGCTGGGCGAAGCCGAGCGCTACCAGCTGCTCTATGCGTTCAACGACATAGCCTCCGTTTATCCATCCGAGACATCCAAGTCGGCAGCGCTGTGCATTCATCAGCGCTTCGAGCAATTAGCACAGCAGCACCCCGATGCCTTGGCCATCGTCGATGGCAAGCAGCACTACAGCTACGCACAGCTCAATCGGCGAGCCAACCAATTGGCGCATGTGCTGCGCACGCGCGGCATCCAAAACGGCGATGCCGTCGCCATCGCTTTGCCGCGCAGCATGGACCTGATCGTTGCCGAGCTCGCCGTCGTCAAGGCCGGCGCTGCCTACGTGCCGCTCGATGCCGTGCTTCCGATCGATCGCCAGACGCACATGCTCGAAGACAGTGACGCACGATGCCTCATTACGTGGAGCAGCATCGACGCGCCGGATCTCTTTGGAAGGGTGGAGCTTGATCAGGCAGATACCTGGAGCGAACTTGCGCAACAGCCCGAACACAACCTGACCACCACAATCGACGGTGCTGCCTGCGCCTACATCATGTACACCTCGGGCTCGACCGGGCAGCCCAAGGGCGTGCAGATTCCCCATCGCGCGATCGAGCGTCTCGCCATCGACAATGGCTACCTCGATCTGCAGCCCGGCGATCGGTTCGCCTGTGCCGCTAATCCCGCCTTCGATGCAAGCACACTGGAAATCTGGGTGCCGCTGCAAACCGGCGCGGCCATCGTCATCGTCAATCAGGATGACCTGATGGCATCGGCCAGGCTGGCGTCACTCATCCATGCGCAACACGTTACGTGCATGTGGATGACGGTGGGACTGTTCAATCAGTACGCGCAGGCGCTAGGCAGCGCGATGACTCGACTGCGTGCCTTGATCGTGGGCGGCGACGTGCTTGATCCGCACATCATCCGACAGGTGTTGCAGAACCATCCGCCGAAGCGGCTGATCAACGGCTATGGACCGACCGAAACCACCACCTTCGCCGCCACCCATGACATTACGCAGGTAGCGCCAGGTCGCAGCATTCCGATTGGCCGTCCGATCGGGCGTACCTGCATTTATTTGTTGGATCGATATCTGCAACCTGTTCCGATCGGTGTGGCCGGAGAGCTCTACATCGGCGGTGCCGGTGTCGCGCTCGGTTATCTCAATCTGCCGGCACTGACGCAGGAGCGATTCATTGCCGATCCCTTCGCACCTGCGGGTCACGCCGACGCGCGCCTGTACAAGACCGGCGACCTAGGTCGCTATCTGCCCGACGGCAGCATCGAATTCCTGAGCCGCAACGACTTCCAGGTGAAGATCCGCGGCTTCCGCATCGAACTGGGCGAAATCGAGGCAAGGCTGCAGGCGCTGTCGCACATCCGCGAAACCGTGGTGCTGGCACGGGAAGATGATCCGGGCGACAAGCGCCTGGTGGCTTACCTCGTACCACATGGCGGGCAGGGCATCCCTGATGTGACGCAACTTCGCGCCGCGCTATTGCGGGATCTGCCGGAATACATGGTGCCAGCCAGTTTCGTCACACTGGATCGCATGCCTTTGACGCCGAACGGCAAGGTCGACCGCAAGGCGTTGCCGGTGCCCGACATGACACGCAGCGATGCCGGCTACATCGCACCGCGTAATGCAGACGAACAGAAGATGGCTGGCATCTGGATGGAGGTGTTGAAGCGGGAGAAGGTCGGCATCTACGACAACTTCTTCGAGCTGGGCGGTCATTCGCTGCTGGCGACGCAACTGCACTCGCGGATCTGTGCGGCGTTCGACGTCGACCTGCCGCTGCGTGCAGTGTTCGAAGCGCCGATGCTGGCAGAACTCGTTGTGTTGGCCGCGCAGAGCGAACTCAAGCCGGACGCCGCGCCGATCCAACGCATTGGGCGGGAACAGGCGTTGCCACTGTCGTTCGCACAGCAGCGGCTGTGGTTCCTCGATCAATATGAACCCCAACGTGCGGTCTACAACATTCCGGTGGTCGTTCGTTTGACAGGCCATCTGGACGTCGATGCACTGGCGCACACACTCAACGAAATCGTGCGTCGCCATGAAGCGCTGCGCACCTCGTTCGTGATGGCTGGCGAGGAACCCGTACAACGCATTGCGCCGGCGTCGCCGCTGACATTGGAGATCGTCGATCTGAGCGACCTACCAGCTGCGGAACGCGAGACACGCGCTGGCTTGCGCATGCAGCAGGAGGCGAGCCAGCCTTTCGACCTGGCGGCCGGTCCGTTGATCCGCTTCCGCCTGATTCGGCTAGCCGAGCAAGAGCACATCCTGCTGCTGACGATCCATCACATCGTATCGGACGGCTGGTCGATGGGCGTGGTGGTGCGGGAAGTCGCTGCCCTGTATCGGGCCTTCATTGAGGGCCTGCCGTCGCCACTGCCCGAATTGCCGATTCAATACGCGGACTTCGCGCACTGGCAACGGCAGTGGTTGAGCGGCGACGTGCTGGAGCGGCAGCTGAGTTACTGGAGGCAGCAACTGGCCGACAGCCCGAGCTTGCTGACGCTGCCTACCGACCGACCGCGACCCGCGCGATTGGGGCACGACGGTGCCAGTGTGCCGTTCGCGCTCCCGGCCGCATTGGTGGCCGAACTGCAGGCATTGAGTAAGCCGACGCAAAGCACGCTGTTCATGACGCTGTGTGCGGCGTTCAACGTTCTGTTGGCACGCTACGCCGGACAGAACGACATCTGCATCGGTACGCCGATCGCCAATCGCAATCGTCGCGAAATCGAAGACCTGATCGGCTTCTTCGTCAACACCCTGGTGTTGCGCACCCAGGTCGATCTGGCCGCCGATTTCCACACATTGCTTGAACAAGTACGACAGCACACGCTGGATGCGTATGCGCACCAGGACGTGCCGTTCGAACAACTGGTCGAGGCGTTGCAGCCGGAACGGCATGCCAGCTACACGCCGTTGTTCCAGGTGATGCTGGTGCTGCAGAACACCCCGATCGACACCTTGGCGTTGCCGGGTCTGGCCATGCACGTGCTGGAGAACGAAAGCGTGACCGCCAAGTTCGATCTCACGCTGAGTCTGACGGAAGGCAAGGATGGCCTGCAGGGCTATTTGGAATACCGTGCCGACCTCTTCGAGCGGCGCACGATCGAACGCATGGCGGATCACTTCACCCGCTTGCTGCAGGCGATCGTGGCCCATCCTCATCGTGCTGTCGGCGAATTGCCGATGCTGGGCGATGCCGAGCGTCATCAATTGCTGCATACCTTCAACGACACAGCGAAGCTGTATCCGAATGTGCAGCCTGGTATGCACACCCTGCAGCAGCTGTTCGAAGCGCAAGTCGCTCGCACACCCGACCACGTGGCGGTGATCTACGAGGGTGTGTCGTTGAGCTATGCGCAACTCAACGCGCGGGCTAATCGCCTGGCGCGGCATCTGCGCAGCCTGGGCGTGGGGCCGGATTCACTGGTGGGCCTGTGCGTCGAACGTTCGTTGGGCATGATGGTCGGCTTGTACGGCATCCTGAAGGCGGGTGGCGCCTACGTGCCGCTGGAACCGAGCTATCCGCCAGATCGCCTGGCCACCATCGTGGAAGACGCAAGACTAGCCGTGGTGCTGACCCAGCAGCATGTGCGCGAGCGGGTGCCTGATGTATCCGGCGTGTCGGTGTTTGCACTGGATGACGACGCATCAGTGCTGGTGCAGTACGCAACGACCGATCTTGAACATCACGTCCAGCCTAACAACTTGGCCTATGTGATCTACACCTCCGGTTCGACCGGCAAGCCCAAGGGCGTTGGCATCGATCAGCAGGGCATTGTGAACCGCTTGCAGTGGATGCAGGAGGCGTACCCGCTGACCGCGGCGGACCGCGTGCTGCAGAAGACGCCCTACAGCTTCGACGTGTCGGTATGGGAGTTCTTCTGGCCCTTGATCGAAGGGGCGACACTAGTAGTGGCCAGACCCGGTGGTCATCAGGATGTGACCTATCTGGCCGAGCTGATCGATGCCCAAAGCATCACGACGCTGCATTTCGTACCGCCAATGCTGGAGGTGTTCATCAACGAAGCCGGCGAATGCGGACGTTCCCTGCGTCAGGTGATGTGCAGCGGACAGGCCTTGCCGCTGGATCTGCAGCAGCGCTTCTTTGCGAAATGGAACCACGTCGCACTGCATAATCTATACGGCCCAACCGAGGCGTCGGTCGACGTCACGGCGTGGACGTGTCGCAAGGACAGCGCGCTGAGCTGCGTGCCGATCGGACGTCCGATTGCGAACATTCAGATCCATATTCTGGACGAGGCGCTCAATCCGGTGCCGGTGGGCGTGGCCGGTCATCTGTACATCGCAGGTATCGGCCTGGCGCGCGGTTACGTCAATCGCCCGGATCTCACCGCACAGGCCTTCATCCCCAATCCGTTCAGTGCCACGCCCGGTGCACGCATGTACTTGTCGGGTGACGTGGCGCGCTATCTGCCGGACGGCACGATCGAATACCTGGGCCGCAGCGACCATCAGGTGAAGATACGCGGCTTGCGCATCGAACTGGGTGAAATCGAATCGGCGCTGCAGACATTGGCCGGTGAAGTGGTGGTGCTGACACGGGAAGATCATGTCGGCGACAAGCGGCTCGTCGCCTACCTCGTGCCGCGCGACGGACAAGCGTTGCCGGACGAAACGCAGCTGCGCTCGATACTGTCGCAGAAGCTACCCGACTACATGGTGCCAAGCTATTTCGTCACGCTCGACCGCATGCCGCTGACCTCGAACGGCAAGATCGACCGCAAGGCATTGCCGGCGCCCGACATGACGCGCAACGATGTGGCGTATATCGCGCCGCGTACGCCAGACGAACAACGCATGGCGGCGATCTGGATGGATGTGCTCAAGCTCGACAAGGTCGGTATTCACGACAATTTCTTCGAACTAGGTGGCCATTCGCTGCTGGCGACGCAACTGGTGTCGCGGATCGCCGCAGTCTTCCGGGCCCCTCTGTCGGTGCGTGCCATTTTTGATGCGCCGACGCTGATCGAGATGGTCAATCACATCGCCCCGGCAAGCATGGAATTCATAGACGAACCGCAAACACTCGTCGAACCGAGCGAGGCGTTTCCATTGTCGTTTGCGCAGCAGCGGCTGTGGCTGCTGGATCAATTCGAAAGCCGGAGTGCGGCCTACAACATGCCGATAGCGGTGCGATTGAAAGGCGAGCTCCATCGCGAAGCGCTGGAACGTTCCCTCGATGACGTGGTATGTCGACACGATGCGCTGCGAGCGTACTTTGAAACGGTGGATGGGGCGCCGGCGCAGCGAATCCGGCCGCGGTTGGAATGGACACTCGCCTTTCATGATTTGCGTCATCTGGCGCAGCACGAGCGCAAAGCGAGGGCGGAATGGCTGATCCGCGATGAAACACGCACGCCCTTCGACCTGCAGACCGGACCTTTGATCCGCGGCAGCCTGGTGCAGTTGGAGAGCCAGGAATATCTGTTGCTGCTGACCATGCATCACATCGTGTCCGATGGCTGGTCCATGGGCATCCTGATGCGGGAGGTCGCCGCGTTTTACGCGAGCCATGCGCTTGGCTTGCCGTTGTCGCTACCGGCATTGCCGATGCGCTATGTCGATTTTGCCAACTGGCAACGGCAGTGGCTGAGCGGCGAGGTCCTGGCGAAACAACTGGATTATTGGAAGAATCAATTGGCGGGCAGTCCGTCATTGTTGACGCTCCCCACGGATCGGCCACGCCCGTCCGTGCAGAGTCAACGGGGTGCCTCGCTGCTGTTTGTCATACCGGCGGAACTGGGCGACAAGCTGAAAGCCTTGAGCAGGAAAACGCAAAGCAGCTTGTTCATGACGTTGTCCGCTGCCTTCAACGTCTTGCTGGCACGTTACGCCGGGCAAAGCGACATCTGCATCGGCACCCCGATTGCCAACCGCAACAACGGCGACATCGAAGACCTGATCGGCTTCTTCGTCAACACCCTTGTACTGCGCACCCAGGTCGACCTTACACAGGATTTCCACACGCTACTGCAGCAAGTGCGTCAGCACACGCTGGATGCGTATGCCCATCAGGACGTGCCATTCGAGCAACTGGTCGAAATGCTGCAGCCGGAGCGGCATACCAGCTATACGCCGTTGTTCCAAGTGATGCTGGTGTTGCAGAACGCGCCGATGGGTGAACTGACGTTGCCGGGCCTGTCGATGAATCTGCTCGACCACGACAGTGTCACCGCTAAGTTCGACCTGACGTTGAGCTTGGTGGAAGGCAAGGAAGGCATGAAGGGCCACTTTGAATACAGTACCGACCTGTTCGAGCGGCGCACGATTGAACGCATGGCGGATCATTTCGTCCGCTTGCTGCAAGCGATCGCAGCCAATCCCCGCTGTGCTGTCGGCAAGCTGGTGATGCTGAGCGAAGCCGAACGTCATCAACTGCTGCATACCTTCAACGATACCGCCGCAGTCTATCCGAGTGAGCGGCAGACGCTGCATCAATGGTTCGAAGCGCAAGTTGCACGCACACCCGACCACGTGGCAGTGATCTACGAAGACGTGTCATTGAGCTATGCGCAACTCAATGCACACGCCAACCGTCTGGCGCGCCACTTGCGCACGCTTGGCGTTGGGCCGGATACGCTGGTCGGCCTGTGCGTCGAACGCTCGATCGACATGATCGTGGGGCTGTACGGCGTTCTGAAAGCGGGTGGCGGTTATGTGCCGCTCGATCCGGCCTATCCTCAGGAACGACTGGGTACGATCCTGACCGACGCTAAGCCGGCCGTAGTCGTGACGCAGCAACATGTGCGGGATCGCATGCCAGCATTGCCGGGTGTGCACGTGTTCTGCCTGGACAGCGACGCCGACGTGTTGCGTGGTTATGCGGACGATGACCTTGAGAACCACACGCAGCCAGGCAACATGGCCTACGTGATTTATACCTCGGGTTCGACGGGCAAGCCGAAGGGCGTGATGGTGGCGCATAAGTCACTGCTGAACTACGTATGGCATGCCGTGCATGAATACCTGCGCGACGACATCGTCGGCTCGGTCGTGAGTTCACCGCTGGGATTCGATGCGACGGTAACGACCGTGCTGCCGCCGTTGCTGGTGGGCAAACCGGTGGTGTTGCTGGCGGATGACGAACGGACGTTGCCGCAGCTGTCGGCAAGATTGTTCGCACCGGGAGCACCGTGGCTGTTCAAGATCACACCGGCGCACCTGGAGGCACTGTCCTATCTGGACGAAGCTGCAGCGGTGGATGAAACCAGTGTGGAGAGCGAAGCGGCGCACTGCATCGTCGTGGGCGGCGAGCAGCTCAGCCTGGCGACATTACGCCGCTGGAAAGGTGAGCTGCTGCCGGCGGCAACCTTCGTGAACGAGTATGGCCCGACCGAGGCGACCGTGGGTTGCAGCGTGTGGCGGCTGTCGGATGCGGCAGTACTGGACATGCTGGACGGCGTGGCGGCACCGATCGGTCGCGCGATCGGCAACACCCAGTTGTATGTGCTCGGCGAGGGCATGCAGTTGCAGCCGATGGGCAGCGTGGGTGAGCTGTACATCGGGGGTGAGTGCGTGACGCTGGGTTACCTGGGGCGCGCAGAGCTGACCGGGGAGCGTTTCGTGGTCGATCCGTTCGCCAGCCAAGCGGGAGCGCGCTTATATCGCACGGGTGACCTGGTGCGTTATCGGGCGGATGGTGAACTGGAATTCCTGGGACGCCGGGACGAGCAAGTGAAGCTGCGCGGCTTCCGCATCGAGCTCGGCGAGATTGAGCAGCAGTTGTCGGGGCTGGCCGATGTGCAGGCCGCGGCGGTGACGCTGCGCGAAGACGTGCCGGGCGAGAAGCGGTTGGTGGCATACGTAGTGCCGATGCAGGATGGTGAGCAAGAGGAGACTGCGTTGGTGACAGCCTGTCGTACCGGCCTGGTACAGCGGCTGCCGGAATACATGGTGCCGACCGCCTATGTAGTGCTGAAAGCCCTGCCGTTGACGGTGAACGGCAAGGTGGATCGCAAGGCGCTACCGGCACCGGACCCGACGCAAAGCGATGCCGCGTATGTGGCACCGCGCACACCGACCGAGCAGATCATCGCGGACATCTGGGCTGATGTTCTGGGTGTCGACAAGGTCGGTGTCTTCGATGATTTCTTCGCGTTGGGAGGGCAGTCGTTGTTGGCCACGCAGATGGTGTCGCGGATAAAGCGTGCGCTGCATGTCGATCTGCCGTTGCGCGCTTTGTTCGAGGCACCCACGATTTCAGCATTGATGCCGAAGCTGGCCCATGCCGATATCGGTATCAGCGCGCTGCCGCCATTGCCAGCGAGCCCCCTTTTGCCATCGAACCTTGTTCCCATTCGCCCGCATGGCAACTTGACGCCACTGTTCCTCATTCACCCCATCGGCGGGGAGGTTCAGTATGCCGTTGACCTGGCGCGATATCTGGATGCCAATCAACCTGTTTACGCCTTGGCAGCCAGCGGCATTGCCGTGGGTGAGATGCCGCACACAAGCATCCACGACTCGGCAGCTGTCTACGTGAAGGCCATGCGGCAAGTCCAGGCGTCCGGCCCCTACATGATTGCGGGCTGGTCGCTGGGCGGCATGATCGCCTATGAAATCGCCCATCAATTGCTTATGGCCGGTGAAGCCGTGCGATTCGTGGGGATGATCGATACGGGCAGCAGTCCATTCCAGCGGGCTCAACGACGTTTAGAAAATACGCTCGAATTCGACGAATGCAGCGCCTTGCTGAATTGGATCGTCGATCTGAATCCGGATGTCGCCGATGCGCGGCAGCATCCTGCCTACGATGAGCTGATGGCACTGATGGAGAGCAAAGATGTCGACGCCATGGTCGCCGTGTGCCAACGCGAAGCACTGCTTCCGGCCCATCTCGATATGGCGTTTCTGAAGCGAACGTTGGCGGTCTATCGGGCGGGCGCCAAGGCCGCCGTCGAGTATGAGACTCCGCCCACAAAGGTGACTGTGACGTTCTTTGCCGCCGACCGTAACGAGGGTGAGGACCTGACTTTCGGTTGGCGCGATCTGTTGGGAGATCGTCTTGAAGTGTCAAGGATCGGTGGCAGCCATCTGTCGATCGTGAAGCCGCCGCACATTGAAAAATTGGCGCGTGAAATCTCGCGCAGGATCAGAAGCCATTCTCCCAGCAGCGAATTGTCGTTTGCATAAGTGGCGTATGTATCTGCGATGAAAAGTGACCCGTTATTTCACACATGCACTCAGGAAAGCCATCATGAATTCGACTACCGAAGCCTCTGAATTGAGCGCGGAAAATCTCGGCGAGCTTAAATATTCGCGCACGATTGCGGATCTATCAGGCCCCAAGGGCCTGCCTTTCCTGGGTAACGCGCTACAGATGAGTGGGCGCCAATGGCACCTGAGTTTGGCCAAATGGGTCCGTGAATTCAGGCCGATTTTTCGATTGACAGTGCCGGGCGGCTCGGTGGTGGTCGTCTCGGATCGCGCGACCGCTGGCGCGCTATTGCGTGAACGTCCTGAACAGTTCAGACGAGTCGGCGGACTCAAGACGATCATGAACGAGCTGAACATCAGCGGTGTCTTTATCGCGGAGGGCGATGATTGGCGCAAGCAGCGCAAGCTTGTCATGGGTGGACTCAATGCCGAGGTGATACGGAATTTCTTTCCCAAGATGTCATTTATGGCCGAACGCATGCTTCGACGCTGGAAAACTGCGTTAGCGGAAGGCAGGCCCGTCGACTTGCGTCGAGACCTGAAAGCCTTTGCGCTCGATGTCACCGTGGGCATCGCGATGGGGCATGACCTTGACGTGGTCAACCATGACGGCAGTCAGCTGCAGCGCGATGTCGACAATATGTTTCAGCGCCTTGGCGCCCGCGCTTTTGCACTGTTTCCTTATTGGCGTCATTTCAAGTTGCCGGCGGATCGGGAGGCCGACAAGTCCGCAGCCAATATTGAACAGACGGTCGCCGGGTTCATCCGGAACACGCGCGCGCGCATGGAGCAGCAGCCACATCTACGGCAAAAGCCGACCACCATGCTGGAGGCCATGATCGCTGCCAGCGACGATCCCGAATCGGGTTTCACCGATCAGGACCTCATCAACAATGCCATCCTGAGCGTGATCGGCGGTGAGGACACGACGGCCAATACCATGGCGTGGATGATCAATTTGCTGGCGCAGAATCCTGACGCCGCGTCCGCGCTAGCCGCCGAAGCCGATGCAGTGCTTGATGACGCCGAATTGGCGCACGACTGGGAAATGATGAAGCAGTTTCCTTACCTCGACGCTGCTCACAATGAAACCCAGCGATTGAGAACCGTCGCGCCCTTTATCGGCATCGTCAGCAATGCCGATTGTGTCGTTGCCGACACCTTTGTCCCGAAGAATACGGCGATCATGGTCTCCACCGCAGGCGAAGGGTTGGACGAAGCCCAGTTTCCGCAAAATGATGCGTTCCTGCCGGAGCGCTGGATATTCGACCAGAAACCACAGAAGGAAGACGATCCGGCACGGAAGCTGATTCCATTCGGTGACGGCCCGCGTCTGTGTCCCGGCCGCTTCCTTGCGCTGACCGAAATCAAATTGGTGATCTCGATGGTCATGCACAACTTTGAACTGGAATTCGACACCCATGCACCGCCGATTCAACAGATCATGAATTTCTTCATGAGCCCGAGTGCGGTGCCGGTGCGACTCAAGCTTCGTAGTTGACGGTAGGCATCAGGCGGGACCATGGCATCGCACCTCAAGGGGCATCAGCTTGAAACCGATCCACGCAGGTTTTGATTTTGGACTCGCCAAACGGGTCTTGAACGTCTCACTCCCGTTGATGGGATCGATGGTCGGCAGCTTGCTGGCGATGTTCGTCGATCGAATCTGCCTGGCGAGATATTCGAATGACACCTTGACGGCTTCCGGGCCGGCCATCTATACCGCAACGGCAATCGTAGGTTTCTTTGCTGCAGTGGTGGGATTTTCCAGGTCGTGCGTCGCGCAGGCGTTCGGGCGATCGGGGAAGAAAGAGGCGGCCTACCAGGGTGCCATCGGCATCCTGATCGGTGCCGTGTTCGCCGTGACGCTTGTGCTGATGGCGCCGCTCATCGAGCAGATTCCCTTTTTGAGCAACAGGCCGCCCGACATTACGAAACTGGAATCGCAATTTTTGTATTGGTCCGCCTATTTTGGCGGTGCGATGACGTTCAACATGTCGCTTTCTTCCTATTTCAACGGGATCGGCAGGACACGTATCACCTTGACTGCTGGGCTGATCGGCCAAGCGGTGGGAGTCGTGATGACCATCGGATTGGTATTCGGCAAGTTCGGCTTGCCTGAACTTGGCATGCGCGGCTCCGCGATGGGAACATTGGCGGGGTCGCTGTCGGTGATGGCCTGTTATTTGTTCTGCATGCCCGGTGAGGTCTGGGGCAACCTCAGGGCTTTGGTATTCAAGCGCAAGGGTTCCATGTTGGCCGACGTGCTGCAGCGCTTGAAGAAAGGCTTCATTCTGGGAGCCTCGGCGGGCATCGACAATTTCGGCAACGCGGCGTTTATCTGGGTGATTGCCGGATTGGGTTCGATCGCGCTGGCGGCCAATAACATCAATTTGACCGTGAACTATATGGGCATCATCCCGGTTCTCGGCTTGGGTATCGGGTGCAGCGTATTGTGCGGAAATGCGATCGGCGAGAACAATTTTGCGCAGATCCCGAGAATTCTTCTGGTGACCCTGGTGATCGAGCTGACGTACATCGTCATCATCTCGTTTTTCCAGATAGCGACGCCGGGACCACTGTTGAGTCCCTTTGGACTGGCGGACAAGCCGCCGGAAATTCAACGGGCGTCCATTGCGACCGCACGTGTGTTGTGGGTCTATTCGCTGGCATTTGCCTTCTCCATGACCGGCGCCGCGGTACTGGAGAGCTTTGGCTTGACCCGGTTCCTGTTCGTCACGCGATTGGTGATGATGTGGTTCATCAGCATTCCGACGATCTACGCGATTACAACCGCGCATGTTGGAAACCCGAATATCCTTCCGACTTGCTGGGTGATCGGTTCGACGTTCGAGGCGGTCATTGGCGTGCTTTATTTCTTGCGCATTTTTTCCGCGGTGAAGAAACGTCAGAATGGCATCGTGCTGACGTACGCCGAAAGCCGAAGCACGTAGGCATCTAGGCATTAAGCAGGACGGGAGGGAAGGGGGCGCCATGGTAGTAAACATGCGGGCAAGCGCGATCGATCCAGGCCGCTGGTTTCGGCGCTTTGGCGCGAGCGCTGGCGCCCGTCGCCGCCTGATCTGTTTTCATCACGCTGGCGGCGGCCCTTCGCTCTTCCGAGACTGGCAGCAACATGTTGCGCCATACACCGAAGTGTGGGCGGCGGCGATTCCAGGGCGGGAAACACGCTTCGCCGAACCGCCCCTGTATCGACTGGACACGCTGGCCATGATGCTGGCCGACATGCTGCCGCTCGATCTCCCGTTTGCCTTCTTCGGCCATAGCCTGGGCGGTGTGGTGGGCTTCGAAGTCGCACGGCAATTGCATGAGCGCCGTTTGCCTCTACCGAAACGCTTGTTCGTATCGGCGTGCCCCGCGCCGCAACTGTGCCGGCGGGAAAGATCGCGCGCCACGCTTAACGATACGGAATTGCTGCGCACACTGGAGAGCTTTGGCGCTACGCCAAGCGAAATCCTCGGGCATCCCGAATACCTGAAAGTCGTGCTGTCGGTGCTGCGTGCGGACTTCAATCTCATCGACAGCTACGTGGTGCCGGAAGGCAGCGCGTTCCGGTTGCCGATCACGGCTTACGCCGGTACCGCCGACGCACATATCACGCCGACACGGATACTGGCCTGGGAACGCTGGGCGCTACCGGGCTTTGCGTGCCGCAGCTTCGAAGGCGACCACTTCTATCTCAATCATCAACGCATCGCACTGATCGACGACTTGTTCGCGCGCTGGAGAGAAGATGGAGCGCAAAGAATGGCCGCGCATGAATGATCTGGCCAGCATGCGTGATAGCGGTGCCATAGACATGCGGGCAGGATGCCGGCTCATCGTCATCCATGCCACCCCCGCTGTTTTGTGGCAGCAGGCCCGAGATGCTTGCGACGACGCGTTGGCGCAGGGTCATGCCTTCGTGGCGATCTTGCGTGGCGCGGAAGTGTTCGCCGACGAGCACGTGTTGACCGACGAAGATCGACAACGTGCCGCGCGCTTTCGCCAAACCGGCGACCGCCACAACTTCGTGCTAGGGCGCACCATGGTGCATCGTCTGGTTTGTCCGCGAGATGTTTCGATGCCGCGAGCCTTCTCCATCGGCCCTCATGGCAAGCCCTTTTTGGCCGACGCGCCCGCTTACAACCTGTCCCACTCAGGCCACTGGGTTGCCTGTGCCGTAAGCCAGCACGAACCCATTGGCATCGATGTCGAAACCTTTGCGCATCTGAAGGACTATCGGGATCTTCTCACCACGATCACGCATCCGACCGAGCGCCGTCACATCGAGCAAGCCCCATTGGATAGTCGCCTGGCACTGTTCAAACGCTGCTGGACGCGCAAGGAAGCCATCTTGAAAGCTACCGGAAAAGGGCTCAGCGACGACCTGCAAACCATCGATGTCTGCCTGGATCAAAGCGAGCCCGTGCTCCATCATCCGGCATCATTGCGCCTGATCCATCTGCCGGTGGATCAAGAGCAGGCGACGATCGCGCTAGCCTTGAATCCTTCGGTATCCGCTGTAGTGGCGATGCTCGTCGCTGGACCGAGTTGAAATTTTCGGTGAACAGATCCGGCGAGTGCTGGCATCGCCGCTGTGACGCTCGATGCTAGCGTGCTCGTGGCCAGCATCACTGCCTACAATCTGCCTCACTCAAGCCGCTGGCTCATCTCGCCGCGCTCGCAAGAGCGTCAATAATGCAGCCAGGACAGGAGAGACCTGCTTGCGCGAAGGGTAGTAGAGGAAAAATCCGGGGAAGGGAGGGGTCCAGTCTTCCAATAGCCTGACTAAACGCCCCGCTGTGATATGGGGTGTCGCCTCATGCTCCAGCACGTAGGCGATGCCAAGGCCATCGATCGCGGCTTGAAGCATGAGGTCCGGCTCATTGAATGTCAGCGGGCCAGAGAGCTCCACTTTCAATTCGCGGCCATCCTTTTCAAATTCCCATGCATAAATGTTGCCTGCTGTTTCCATGCGGTAATTGATGCAACGGTGATGCTGGAGATCTTCCGGTGTGCCGGGAGCGCGATGTCGCGACAGATATTCAGGCGAGGCGACCACGGTCATCCTGAGCGTCGGCCCGACTGGCAAGGCGACCATATCTTGCTGGAGCTTCTCACCTAGCCGAATGCCGGCATCGAAGCGCTCGGAAACGAGATCCCGGAAGGCATAGTCGATGATGACTTCGACGGTTGCCTCCGGATAGGTCGCGCAGAAATCGGTCAGCACCGGACGAATGACGGCCTTATACCCCTGCCGCGTGGCGGTGATGCGCAGGGTGCCAGAAACGCGATCACGGTTTTGGCTCAGCTCGCCCAGGGCGCTGTCAATGGCGTCCAACGCAGGTTCGAGCGCCAACAGGAGCATCTCCCCTTCGGAGGTCGGCGCGACGCTGCGACTGGTTCGCCGAAGCAGTGGATAGCCGAGGCGGGATTCCAGTCGCTTGATCGTATAGCTCAGCATCGAATTGGAAACATTCAATTCGGCGGCGGCACGCGAAAAGCTTCGCGTACGCGCGACAGCGGCGAAGGCTGCGAGGTCGTCGAGAACCCCGCGTGATATGACTCCGGGCGACATCGTTTTATCTGATTGCATGCGTCATGCTAATTATTCGCGATGATTGAATGGATGGTCGCCCCTATCCTTTCTCGAGGTCAAGGCGCGTCAAGACAGCGCCGGCGGTCCGAAAAGAAACGGAGAAATCATGATTGGCGACAATTCAGTGTGGTTGATAACAGGCAGCTCTTCCGGTTTAGGTCGAGCCTTGGCCGAAAAGGTGCTTGAACGCGGCTATCGTGTCGTTGCCACGGCACGCAAGGCCGACGCAGTGCGCGACCTTGTTGGGCATTACGGCGACAGAGCAATCGCTGTCACCCTCGACGTCACCCAATCCGAGCAGATAACTGCCGCGGTGAAGACCGCATATGACACGTTCGGTCATATCGACGTACTCGTGAACAATGCCGGTTATGGCTATATCGGCGCCATCGAGGAAGGCGAAGATGCTGAAATCCGCGCGCAATTTGATACAAACGTGCATGGCGTCATCGCCTTGATGCAGGCCGTGCTTCCGGGAATGAGGCAGCGTGGCAAAGGGCATATCGTCAATGTGAGCTCGATCGGGGGGCTGACCACGTTTCCAAACGTCGGCTACTACCATGCGAGCAAGTACGCTCTTGAAGGGCTTTCCGAAACCCTCGCAAAGGAAGTGGCGCCGTTCGGTATCGGTGTGACCGTGGTCGAGCCTGGCGCGTTTCGGACGGATTTTCGCGGCCGATCGATACGGCAATCCAACATCCGGCTTCCTGAGTTTGCCGACACCTTGGGTAAGCAACGCAATGCGCTGCTCCAATCACACGGAAAGCAGCACAACGATCCGGCGAAGGGCGCTGTTGCGATCATCGAGGCGATAAAGGCGAAAAATCCGCCACTGCACCTGCTGCTGGGTGCGGATGCGCTCGATCTGGCACGCAAACAGCTTGCCGCCCTCGCAAAGAGTTTCGACGAGTGGGAGACGCTTACGCGCAGTACGGAATTTGATGAAGCTGCTTATTGAGCTTTTTCACTATTCACGACAGGTGCGATCACTTGCCTTACCGTCATCCCGGCGAAAGCCGGACGTAGCGCGAAGCGCGGAGAACGTCCGGCTTTCGCCGGGATGACGAATATTTAGGCATTTCGGCAAGCCGTGCAAAATTTTCTCAGGACAGCAGTGTGCGAATGACTTCGAAAGGATATGTGGATACCGATGCCAAGAAGAAAAAAGGAAAAGCAATCGCGTTGGAATTTTCAACTCAGAAAGATGGGCATCGAACGTCTTATTTGTCTTTTTTATTTCAGTTTCGAAATTTAGACATCTAAATGAGCAATGCATCTCAATACGCAAAGCTCTACCCGAAAGAGTGCGTAAAAAGTTTCCTTTTTGCATTGCGATGGTCGTGAGCAGCGCGGATGATGCGACCCCTGAGTGGCCTGGGATGACAATCTCAGTGACACGAGCCGCGAAAGTACCTGATGTGTGGCCGTCATTCCCGCGAAAGCGGGAATGACGGCCATGTGGGTTACGCGGTTATAGCGATTCTCAATTCAGAAGCTCGAGCTTTCTAGCAGGGGAGATGACGGTGATACTGCATGCTTGCCGTACTTGGGAAGTTGGAACCAGACGCGATGCATCCATAGCGGCAGGCGGCGTACGGACGCTCTTCATGATGCTTCTTGTACTGCTGGCGTTGGTGAGTGCTAGTTACGCCAATGCCCAGCAAGTAGAGCCGACACTGCCCATCTCGCAGCGCTCCACGATCAATCTCGCCGCGGGCGTTCCACAGTACATCGGGAACGCAAGCTCGACGTCGAATGCCCCGCAGAGTAACTGGTGGTTCGAGAACAGTAATAATTCGACAGCCTACTCAACGCCTGGCTTCAGCGAGAGTTCCGATACCAGCGCCACCTGGGCGCAAGTGGGCTTGCCCTTCGACGCCAATATCTCGCGCACCTTCATCAACCAGGCGTCCGGCGGCGGCCAAGGGTCTTTGACGGGCAACAACAACTGGTACCGTCTGCATTTCAAGGTGGATCCGAAGTACGCAGGTCAGAAGTTTCTACTGAACATTGAGGGATCGCACACCGGTATCCAGGTCTTTATAAACGGTACGTTGCTGCGCGGCGTCAGCGCGGTGGCTGCCGATGCGCAGGCTACCCACGTGGTGGGTTTCGTACCGGTGATCGTCGACCTGACACCGTATATCACCGCGGACGGCAAAACGGACAATGTCATTGCCATCGATGTCTCGCGCGGGGCCTCGTGGTTTGAGCAGCCGAACTTTTCCGGCGCTTTCCGTTTCGGCCAGGCCATGGCGGGATTGTTCCGCAACGTGAAGCTGTACGTCACAAATCCAGTTCATATCCCGCAGAACGTTTATTCGAATCAGAAGACCTGGGGTACCTACGTCGGAACGGTATCGGAGGTTCCTGCCGCGCAGGGCACTGCTACGGCCGCTTCGGCGGTCGTTGATGTGCAAACCAATGTGGTGAATGAGACGTCGGCGGGGCAGCAGGTCACCTTGACGACGCAGATCGTGGACGCAAAGGGCAACGTGGTTGTCACTGCGCCGCCGGTTACGCAAACCGTGCCGGCTATGACGGCCAGTACGTTTCCATCCGGCGCCACGCCGATGTTCGATCAGAAGATTACGGTTCCCAACCCAACGTTGTGGTATCCGAATAATGCAACCTGTGGAACGCCCGCGGTGTCGTGCGGGTCGCCTTATCTGTACAAGGTCTACCACATCGTCAGCGTGAACGGAGTCGTGGTCGATTCGACACAGGACACGCTGGGCATTCGCACGATTACGTGGGATGCAAACTTCCCTTACTTCAATGGTCATCCCGTCTATCTTTGGGGCGGATCGGGCCGTTACGACTATCCGGCGCTTGGTTCGTCGGTTCCCGACGAGCAGGTTTGGCGCGACATGGCGCAGATCGCGGCGCAAGGCGGCAACGTATGGCGCCCTGGCCACTCGACCAGCAGTGCGGAGTTGGTAGCCGCCGCGGATGCCTACGGCATCATGATCGACCAGCCTAGCGGCGATGGTGAGGGCTACTGGAATGCCAGCTCCAATCCGACGGCTGACGATCTTGAGCTGAAGCAGGAACTGCATCGCGACATGATCATTCGCGACCGCAGCCATCCGTCCATTCTCGATTGGGAGAGGGATAACGGTGGCATGAATACGGCGCTCGCCAGCGAACTCGGGACCATCGAAACGACGTGGGACAACATCAATCCGCGCGGCAGTGCCGATCGCACGTATAGCCCCTCATTCGGTTTGATCGACGAATGCGACGGCGCCGGCTGCGAAGCCGGTAACAAGCAGCAGAATCCGAATAATCCGGCCTTTGGCGCCGAGTATTGGGACAACATGGGCACCGGTCGCGGCCTTGCCTATGACTATGAGCTTGCGTTTGCAGCGCCGTATCTTGACGACTGGCGGAAGGGAAGGGCGGCCAATGCCTTCGGCATGGCGCAATGGTATTTCGCCGAGTCGCCGGGCGAGATCAGTCTGTGGGCCGAGTATCAGAACCAGCCCAACATGGTGAACTTCGTGCGCTCGCTGGGTTACTCCTCGACCGACGCGAATCGTTTCCCCCGCTTGCTTTACTACATCTATCAGGCGAACTGGATTCCGTATTCGGTGCAGCCAGTCGTTCACCTGGCGCATCACTGGAATCGCGCCTACGAGTACACCGCAGGGACTCCGATTCAGGAGAATGCATTCAGCAACTGTCCGTCGGTGCGCTTGCTTATCAACGGCGTTCCCAACGATCCGGTCACGGGTACATTGCTTGCGGATCAGGTGCCCAATCCCTGGAACGTCAATTCCAGCTCGGATCTGACGCAGAACACCACGGTCATGCCGGGGCAGGTTCACTGGATGGTGAACTGGGCGCCTGGCACGGTCACCGCGCAATGCTTGGATGCGAATGGCAATCCGGTTTCAGGAGTGAGCGATACGCGCACGACTGCAGGGACTGAGAGCAAAATTGTGCTCAGCGTTGTTCCTGACGTGACCAAACCGGACGGCACGAGTTTTCAGTGGACAGCCAATGGTTCGGATGCAGCCTTTGTGGTTGCGCAGGTGGAGGACGCCAATGGCAACCTTGTGCCGACGGCAAAGGACAACGTCACGTTCTCCGTCAGCGGACCCGCAACGTACATGGGCGGCACGCAGCAGCTGGTAGCCGATCCATCCTGGACCAACTACTACCAGGATGCCTTCTCCCAAGCGAACAGCACGGTGATTCAGGGATTGCCCTACGCCTTCTTCCACTCGCCCGGCGATCCGGAACTGAACTTCGAAGGCGGATTGCAGAAGATTGCCCTGCGCAGCACATTTACGCCCGGAACCGTCACCGTGACGGCGAGTGCGCCTGGATTGGCAAGCGGCAGTGTTACGTTGAGCTCGACGGCACCGGTGGCTTCGTCGCAATCGCAGGCTCCGGTCATCATTGTTCCTCCCGTGAGCCAGGCAACCACGTCGGGCTTCCCGGCGACCTTCAGCGTCGTGGCCTCAGGTTCGGGCACGCTCAGCTATCAGTGGTCTGACGCGAACGGCCCGATCGCCGGCGCAACCAGCGCCACGTACACCACGCCGGCAACGACCGCCGCAAACAATGGCGACACCTTTACGGTGACGATTACCAGCAGCTCGGGTTTGGGGACGGTGACATCGACGCCAGTCACCCTCAGTGTCGATGCGCCCGCCAACGTGGTCATCACCACACAGCCGGCTTCCCAGGCTGTGGTGGATGGGCAATCGGCCACACTGACGGTGGCAGCGACAGGTTCGCCGACACTTACCTACCAGTGGTATCAGGTTGGCTCAGGCGCCATTTCTGGCGCTAATCAAACGTCGTACACCACACCTGTCTTTACGGCAGCTGGAAGCGCTAGTTTCTATGTTGTGGTTACCAACGCGCTCGGCTCGGTTCAATCCTCGACCGCTGCTGTGACGATCGATGCTGCAACACCGGTGTCCATTGCTACGCAGCCGGCAAGCACCATCGCGCCGATCAATGAGCCCGTTCAATTTACGGCTGTCGTTGCCGGTTCTGCGCCGTACACGTATCAGTGGCAGTTCACGCCTGCAGGTGGCTCCGCCACCATCCTCTCCGGCGGAACGCAGCTGTCGAATACGCTGACCTATACGATCCCCGCGGTGAGTGCCGCAAACGTCGGCACGTACACGGTGACCGTGAATAACGCCGCCAACGCGCCTGTCACCAGCAACGCGGCGCGCATCACGCTCGCGCCGCCAGGCGTCAACTTGGCCCTGAACGCGGTCGCGACCTCAAGCAGTACGCAGAACGCGTGCAATGACGGAACGACAACGCCGCCGTACACGGGCACGGGATGCCTGGGGCCGGAGAATGCCGTCGACGGCAATCTTTCCACACGGTGGGGCTCTGCGACCGCCGGTGCGCCACCTACGCCCGCTGTTCCCGGCGTTGATCCCTCGTGGCTGCAGATCGATTTGGGCTCGGTGCAATCCTTCAATACGGTGATCATCAATTGGGAAAACGCGTACGCGACCCAGTATCAGATCCTCTATACCAATGCGGATCCGAAAACCAATCCGACCTGGAACGTGGCCTACAGCACCAGCGCCGGTGCGGGTGGAACGGAGACGCTCAGCTTCCCAACGGTAAATGCACGCTATGTCCGGCTGAACGGGATACAGCGCGCGACCCAGTATGGCTACTCGGTCTATGAGTTCCAGGTCTACAACGTGCCGCAATGTGGCGGCGCCTCGGAGCGATATACCGTCAACGCGTCGAACGCCAGCCTGGTGAAGGACAATCTGACCGGCTTGACCTGGACTCGCACCGTCATGACGGACACAACGCCTGGCTCACAGTTCACCGGCGTGAATGCGCAGACCTATTGCGCGGGCATCAATATGCGTCTGGCTACGCAGTCGGAAGCGCAGAGCATCGGTGGCGTGAATAATTCCACCTGCGCCTTTTCAGGAACCTGGAGCACGTGGACGTCGACGGTCGATCCGAACGATTCCTCGAAATCCGCGGTGGTGAACTTCGATGGCACGTCGGCCTATCAAGTGACCAACAACTATCCTGGCGCAACGCTGTGCACCTCTGGCACCGACGCTGGAGCGGCGCCGACTATTACGGCGCAGCCAAGCAATCAGGCAGTAGCCGTTGGACAAACGGCAAGCTTCAGCGTGACGGCGACCGGCCTTGGCAGCTTGAGCTACCAGTGGTTCAAGAACGGAAACGCCATTGCAGGGGCAACGTCATCCAGCTACACGACACCGGCTACCACGGCGGCCGACAACGGTGCGGTCTTTAGCGTGGCTATCGGCGACGTGTTTGGTACGACCAACAGCAATACCGCCACACTCACCGCGCAAGCGAATAGCTGCAGCGCTGTTCCGAGTGCGCCGGGAACCCTGGCTGCAGGCGCCAACGGCTCCAACCAAGTGAACCTGACGTGGGGCGCGAGCACGGCGGCAAGCGCTTGTACTGTCAGTTACACCGTCTATCGCAGCGCCGTTGCCGGGTTCATCCCCTCCAATGTAAACCAGATAGCCACCACGGCAGGAACCACCTACTCGGATACGAGCGTGGCTGCCGCCAGCACCTATTACTACATCGTCGAAGCTAGCGATGCGGCCGGCGCTTCAACGGCCTCCAACACCGCCACGGTGACGACGTCTACCTCCACCTGCACGACGAACTGCACCAGTCCGGATGCCATTGCGATCAGCGCGGGTGGCCCTGGCGCTGGCTATTTCGCCGCCGATGAAGATTTCAATGGCGGCACGGCATCGGGCACCAATGCGACGATCAATATCAATGGGGTGACCAATCCGGCTCCCGAATCGGTCTACCAGAATCAACGCTTCGGCAACTTCACCTACACGCTTCCTGGCCTCACGCCAGGTACCAGCTACGTGGTGCGTCTGCACTTCGACGAGTTCTACTGGACGAAGGCGGGGCAGCGCGTCTTCAACGTCACCATCAACGGCACGCAGGTGTTGACCAACTTCGATGTCTTCGCGGCTGCCGGTGGGCAGGACATTGCGATTGCCGAGCAATTTACGGCGACGGCCAACGCGCAGGGGCAGATCGTGCTCCAGTTCGCTACGGTCAAGGACAATGCCGAGGTCAACGGCATCGAAGTTGAAAACGCGACGGCTACGAATACGCCGCCCAATGCGCCGTCGAAGCTGGCGGCAACCGTGGCTTCCTCCAGTCAGATCAACCTGAGCTGGACGGCCTCGGCGACGTCGGGAGTGACGTATACGGTGTTCCGTAACGGAACGGCGGTGAGCAATGGCCTGACCGGAACAACCTATAGCGACACGGGCCTGACATCCTCCACCACGTACTCCTACACGATCGAAGCGGTCGATTCGGTGGGTACGTCGATGGCCTCCAACACTGCCACGGCAACCACATTCGATGTCGACTGCGTCTCGGGGTGTGGCTCGGATGTGCTTGCGATCAGCGCTGGCGGTCCTGCAGCGGGTTCCTACGCTGCCGATGAGGACTTCAACGGTGGCGCGGCATCCGGTACAGGCGCAACGATCAATATCGCTGGCGTGACGAATCCCGCTCCCCAGTCGGTCTATCAGCACCAACGTGTCGGCAATAACTTCAGCTATACGCTGCCCGGTCTGACTGCTGGAGCCAACTACGTGGTGCGTCTGCACTTCGACGAGTTCTATTGGACCAAAGCGGGGCAGCGCGTATTCAATGTGAGCATCAACGGCACGCAGGTGTTGAGTAACTTCGACATCATTGCGACGGCCGGGGGCCAGGACATTGCGATCGTCGAGCCCTTTACGGCGACCGCCAATGCGCAAGGGCAGATCGTGCTTCAGTTCACCACGATCACGGATAACGCGGTGATCAACGGCATCGAAGTGGTCGCGCCTCCCATCGGCTCACCGAGTAGCCTGACTGCGACATCCGTTTCTGCCAGTCAGATCAACTTGAACTGGACGGCTTCGTCAGCCTCTGGCGTGGTCTACGACGTCTTCCGCAGCACGACGTCCGGCTTTACGCCTTCCAGCGCCAATCAAATTGCCACGGCAACCAGCACCAGCTATTCGGATACGGGCCTTGCGGTAAACACGACGTACTACTACGTGGTCGAGGCGTCCAACACCTCCGGCACGTCGGCCCCGGCTTCGCAAGCCAGCGCCACGACGATCGCGATTCCGGATGCACCTGCGAACCTGACGGCAACGTCGGCTTCTTCCAGTGAAGTCGACTTGAGCTGGACCGCATCGGCAACGTCCGGCGTTACGTACACGGTGGTTCGCAATGGTGTCGCCGTCGCGAATGGCCTGAGTGGCACCTCGTATAGCGATACGGGTTTGACGGCCTCGACCACGTACTCCTACGCCGTCGAGGCGGTCAATGCGGCCGGTGCTTCGCCAGCGTCCAACACCGCCGTCACGACGACGTCGGCGTCGCCGACGGCAACGGCGCCCGTCATTACCACGGTGCCAACCAGTCAAACGGTCACGATCGGGCGGACTGCTACATTCTCCGTGGTTGCCAGTGGCACTTCACTGACTTATCAGTGGTACAAGAATGGTGCGGTCATCACAGGGGCAACCAGCGCGAGCTACACCACGCCGGGTACCACTTATGCCGATAACACCAGCACGTTCACGGTCGCAGTCAGTAACTCAGCGGGCTCTGCTAACTCTTCAGCAGCCACGCTGAGCGTCAATCTTGCGCCCAGCTACACGGTCGTTCCTGGTGTCATCGTCACTGATCTCAACAACAACACTAACGGCACATGGGCAGACAACCAGATCTATGTCGAGATCCTGGGCAACGATCCTGCCACCGGAGCGCTCTCCTGGGTTAACTACGACGGCACCATTACGCCGGCCAATGTCGCGGACAACACGGCTGCCAACGCAGTGGTCGCACCGAACGGACAGACGTATCCTAACTACGCGTTCACGCTTGCTCAGAGCCATCAACTCAAGCTGCCGCCGCTGACTGCCGGACGTATCTACATTTCCGAAGGCAGCCCGCTTTATATGTCGATCGTGGCCGGTGCGAATGGCAACAACGGATACGCCGGACCCAACCCGCTCAACAACACCGATCCGAATATCAACGTCCACTACGATTGGTACGAGTTCACCTACGGCGCGAACGGCGGCATCTTTATCAACACCACCCAGGTCAATCAGTTCGGCTTGCCGCTTCTGCTGGATGTGTGGGGGTCCAATGAGACCTACCACATGCAGGTGGGTATCAACGAGTCGATCGCAAACCTTGACCAGGAATACATCAGTCAGACGCCGGCAGTATTCCATACGCCTGCGCCGAACAACCTGCGCATTCTCTCGCCCGCGGAAACCACTTTCGGTACGGGTGGAGCGAATGGAAACTACTTTGATAGTTACATCGCAAGCGCATGGGCGAAGTACACCACCACGCCTCTGACGCTAACCCTCAACGGTCGTCAATTTACCGGCACTACCTCTGGATCGACCTTTACCTTTACAGAGGTCAATCCGGCTGCGGCCAATGCTGGAGAGACCTTTGTCGTCCAACAACCGTCCACGCAGGACGTGTTGGAGTGTGCCGGAACGATGGCCAGCGGCGTTGCGGGAAGTTCGCCCCAGCAACAGGACGAGAACGCCATCCAGTTGCAGTTGCAAAACCAGATCTGCGCGGCGACGAACCGTGGTGTACTGCTGCTTACATCCACGAACTGGGCGACTGCTTCAACCTACTATCAATCCTCGCCAGCCAACTTCTATTCGCAGTTCTGGCATCAGCACTCGGTCAGTGGACTGGCATACGGCTTCTCGTATGACGACAACAACAACCAGAGCACAACCATCGTGACGCAACAGCCAGAGCACATGGCATTCGGCATTGGTTGGTAGTGTTTTGTGGTGTGCGGGGGTTTGTGAGATCCCTGCTGCGCGGCTGCCAGATCAAGGCAGCCGCGCCACCTTTTTGCAGTCTCAACAGATCGAGCAGAGAGCTGCAAGTTTGTAGTGACGCACGTGCCCCTATGACTTCCGGGTCATTGCTTTACCGGATTTCGTGGCTACCTTGCACAAGGACACCAGACATTGGAGGTGGACAATGCGGGTATCACACTGGAAATGGGCGATTTGCGCAGCTGCGTTGATCGCGGCTTCGGCACAGGCAGGGCAGGAAGTCGGTGACTATAGCGGCCTGCCTCAGGATCTTGCCGCTGCCGCGACAGCCTATGATCTCGCGCAATTCAAATCCGACCGGTCAGAACTCGAACGGCTCTTGGCCGATGACTACACGCTGGCCGGTACAAGCGGCAAAAATCAGACCAAGGCAGAGTTCATCGCCGATGCGGTAGCGCCGGGAAGCAAGACCACCTATGTCGCCATCAGCCAACAGGTGCGTAAAGTATGGTCGAACGGTGCCGTGCTTGGCGGAATGGTCGATGCCAAGGGATTCAATCATGGCAAGGCATATGCGATTCGAGGCCGCTTCGTCGATGTCTGGGCAAAACGCAATGGCCGCTGGCAGGTGATCTTTACCCAGTTTCACTACGTCCAGTGAGAACACTGGAATACCGCTACTTTTAGCAAGTTAAGGAAGAGGGCGACGCTCGGTGTTGCAGTCGAATGCCGGCGCACCGCGTTTGTGGTGCTGGCGCTCAGCTGAGCTCCTGGGCGAGTCCGATGAGAAGCCCTTCAGGCCCGCGAATGTAGCAGAGCCGATACGCGTCTTTATAACGCACTACTTCGCCTACGAGCTGCGCGCCGTGCTTGCGGAGCTTCTCGAGCGTCTCGTCGATGTCGTCCACGGCAAACATGACGCGTAGATAGCCCAGAGCATTCACCGGGGCGTTCCGGTGATCCGCCACGTTGGGCGGCGTGAGAAAGCGGGAGAGCTCGAGCCGGCCGTGACCGTCGGGGGTGCGCATCATGGCAATCTCGACGCGCTGATCGCCCAATCCGGTGACACGTCCGGCCCATTCTCCTTCGATCGTGGCCCGCCCTTCGAGCTCGAGGCCGACGTCGCGAAAGAAATCAATCGTCGCTGTGAGGTCATCGACGACGATTCCTACGTTGTCCATTCGTTTAAGCCCCATGTTTCGAATCTACAAGACGTCCTCTGTTCTGACAACGGAGAAAGGAAAAGTAATCTGCCCCCTTTTCTCTGATGGATATTTGGCTCAACCAAGCATGGAAACCAACATACGTGGGTTTGGATCAATTCAACTTGAGCCCAATCTCACTCACGAGAACCAAGTTATAGGTGCTCAATAGCTTCCCAGCATCATTCCAATCCTGGATCTTTATCGATGTCACAACACCCGCTGGACTGACGTCATATTGATAGGCCTCAACAAGCTTGTTCACGTCAACATGCGGTGAGCAACCTGTTCGGGTAATCATTGAGCATGTTGCGGAGCCATGCCATCCCCCATTTGCGAGTCGCTTAATTACTATCCTGGGCCCATCTGAATATTCTGCAGAATGCTCTGTGCCCTTTGGGATGGCGAATACCAATCCGGCGATGGATCGGCATTTGAACGCGCGGGATGAACAATTTTCAATTGGCCCATCGACCTGCGGCATGTCATTGGCGGGATTTTTTACGTCGCGGATTGCCGTGCCTATGATGGCGTTATTTCCTTCTATGCCAATAAAGTAACCTTGTTGCTTATCCACATACCGTATCGGGCAGGTGAGATCACTAATCGTATCAATGTTATTATCGAAGCACAAAGCGCTAGCAACAAACAGGATCATCGCCACAACAGTCATTGGGGGTCAATTCAACTTGAGTCCACTCTCACTCACGAGGACCAAGTTATAGGTGCTCAATAGCTTCCCAGCATCATTCCAATTCTGAATTTTTACCGATGTCACAACACCTGCTGGATTGACGTCGTATTGATAGGCCTCAACGAGCTTGTTCACGTCAACATTGGGTGAGCAACCTGTGCTGGTGACCATTGAGCACATTGCAGAGCCGTGCCATCCGCCATTCGCGACTCGCTGAACGGATATCCGTGGCCCTTCTGTATATTCTGCAGAATGGCCTGCACCCGTCGGGATAACAAATACCAAATAACCGCCGATAGTTCGACACTTAAACGCGCGGGACGAACAGTTTTCAATAGGCCCATCGACTTGCGACACATCATGAGCGGGATTTTTTACGGCGTCACGTGCGGTGCCGATTATGACGTTATTTTTTTCGATGCCAAGAAAATAACCTTGCTGCTTATCAACATACCGTATCGAGCAGCCAAGATCCCCGATCGAATCGATGGGAAGGCTACACAAAGCGCTGGTAACAGCCAGGACCATCGCCATAGCATTCATTGGTTTGGCCCCAAAAAGGAAGTCGCTGCAGCGTTATAAGAGTCTTGATGAGCATCTTGATCGGCACCCATCTGCAACAATCCGCGCCATCCAAGAGCGTTCCGTTCCTCGCGACTTCGATGGATTCCCTCATGTAAAAAATAAAACTCTTGCGTCCTCTCTGCATTGCCGACGACCGTGCGCCCCGGCTGCAGGCCAGCCTGCTCAACGGTGGTCGTGTTGCCCTGTGTATCCATAGCCCCAGATTCCACGGGATCAGCTCTTATTATGCGTCCTGCCAAGTTCTGGGCCACCGAAGTCCCTGCAATAGAAAATGAATAGGTCTTGCCGCCGCTCTGAAACGAGATATCCGCGGTCTTCCCGGAACTGGCCGCCGCGTTGACTGCCTTTGTCAGAGCCGTTTCTAATCCTGCGTACGTTTTATGGTCCTCGGCAGTTGCATTCCTAGTTACAAGCTTGCCATTCTGCTGCGTGACTACTTTGTCGATCTGACATGTGTACGTCTTATTGGTTTGCGTGCAGGTACTTCCATCGGGATCGATGTGATCAACTGGGTTGTTGTTGACGTAATCGTATCGGTTGAAGCTAAAGGTGTTACCTGCCGTAGGTACGACAGGATCAACACTGAGAAAATGCCCGGTTACTGGATCGTAGTACCTGTGCTGCATGTAGATGAGATTGGTCTCGGGGTCATCCACATGTCCCGTGTATCCAGGTCCATTGGGTGGCGTACCCATCGCTATGCTGCCATATGGCGTGTAATCAAACGTCGCCGTGATGTTGCCTTGGGCATCCGTCTCCGCCAAGGGAGTGCCTTGGGGATCGGTATAGACGTAAGTGACAGTGCCGTTTTGTTGGGCGTGAGCGAATCCACTCACCAGAAGCGCTAGCACGCAACCGGTGCCGACGACTACTCGACTGATAACCATCCGTTGTCCCCCTGTCCGTTACCCGCTCCGACATGGCGGGCGCGTTATCCTGATGAGAACAATATTGGGGAGAGGCGTCAAGCTCCTGCGAGCCGGCATCACACTCAGATTGTCCTTATCCTATTGGGCGACGAATGCCCAAGGTGCGGACCAGGGAAAAGGCTCGGACTACTTTTCCTTGTTCTTCTCATGCCAGATGAAAGTGGCACTGGATGGTTTGTGCGATGCCAAAATGCTGAAAGTGCCATCTTGTACAACACAGCTAAAGTCCAGTCTCATTTTGCCGATAAGTCGTATGCCGTAAAAGGCGTAACCTTTCCTTGGAGAGAAAATCATGTCCATACAGGCAATCAGCAGTCAGCCGACTACCGTTGCGACCTCGGGCACCAGCGCCACTACCACCACGCAATCGGCCCCCGCTGTATCGGCCCCCGCTGTGCAGCCGAGTAGTAGTAACAAGGCAACGTCGTCATCGTCATCATCTTCCGATAAGGTCAGCATTAGCAGCGCCGCGCACGCCGCCTTCCACGCCGCCCTCGCCGAGGCGACGGAAACCTCTGTACAGACTGCTCAGGAAGCAAGTCGCGGCGACCTTCAAGCACAGCGTCTAGCTGCGAAGGAAAAGGCTGCGAAAGGTACCTGATGCTTAAGCATTTTGCATACCAAGGGGCGCGTGAGATCGACGAAGCCGTGTTCACGATGCGAATGCATCAAGGCGACTAACCGCTGCGACCACTTGTTAGTACCGAGCTGCCTGGCCTGGTCGGCCAGAGATAGAACGCCAGCTCCATCTCGCGATGTCAACAAACACTCGAACAGTCAGTTTTGCAAAAATCCCTCGCGCGGATGCATCCGTTCTATCAACCAAATTTACGGCTAACAATTTTACGTAACCTTCACGCTGCGAGAGCGGAGGGAATTGTAGAGTCGGTGGGAAGTCAGGGGACCGTTCCGAGATTTTGAAGCCTTCAAGCTCGGGGACGAGAAAGAAAGGGGCATGGGAAAGAATAGGGGACTCAATCATCCGGATTGAGTGTTTGACGATCGCGCTCTTCTAGCACCAGCACTAAGTCGCTCAGGTAGCCTGTCGCATGGTTTCGATCCGAAGCTGTTGCATCTTGGGAACCAGAGGAGGTGTGAGATGGCCATCAATGTTTTGGTCGTTATCGACGGTGCTTTCCTGTTCCAAGACAACACTTCAACGCCGGACTTCACCTTTACGACACTGGTGAGCACGCTTAAGGGCGCCGGCTTCCAGGTAACAAAGGCCAACCGCGAAGCCGACCCCAACGCCGACGTCGGTTTCGCCGACTTCAACTTTGCCACCAGCACCAACCTGCTCGACTTCGATGTCATCTGGATGGTCGGCGACGGGGGCTTGAACGACACCGCCCAGCCGCCCGTGCTCGAAGGCACAAAACCGCCCCTCGACGCGACACAGCTCAACGCCATTGCCAATTTCATGGAGCAGGGCGGTGGCGTGTTTGCCGTCGGCGATCATTACAGCCTCGGCTCGGCGATGTGTGGCCAGATTCCGCGGGTGCGGGTGATGCGCAGTTGGTACGGCCAGAACGACACCAGCAAGCCAGCGGATCTGGCCGCGGTTCCCGACAATTTCCCGGTATTCGGCATCGGACGGGCGGATACGACGCTCATCAATCCGTCGGGGATCTATCCAGCGACCGACTCGGTAGGCAATGCCACCGTCACGCCCTACGCCTATTTTGAAAATCAATCGGACGCGCTGCCACAAACCATCACGCCGACTTCGTCACCTGCTCATCCGATCTTGCGGAACAATGGGCACGACGTCACGGTTTATCCAGACCATATGCACGAAGGCGACGCCTTGGACGTGGTCGGTGGCTTCGACTATACGCAGCCATCGCCGTATGGCGATACCTCCAAGGGCGAGTTTCGCGAGATCGCCGGTCATCGCGAAATGCCGCAGATCATTGCCACCGGCAAGACGAAATCGCAAGCCAGTTACTATGTTGGCGACCCCGCGCCATTCGTGCTTGATTCCACGGTCTCCGGCACTTTCAAAGTCAACACGCTCAGCGTTTACGATGGGCGTGTGGCAGGTGTCGGCCGAATCGTTACCGGCTCGACCTTTCATCATTATCTAGACATCAATCTTGTCGGGGCGAGCAACGTCGATACGACGGCGCTCAATAATTTCGTCGGCGGCGACGCTGAAAAGGGGCAGGGCCTGTCAGCCAATGCTGCGGCATTCGCCGATATCCAGGCTGTATACATCAACATCACCAATTGGCTCGCGCGCTCGAAACCGGCGATCAGCCTTATCCTCGAGCGCAGCACCTTCAGCCAGGACGAGGCTACGGCGACACCCAGTTTCCCTGCAGCCATTTTCGTCACGGTCGATGGCCTCAAGCCCAGCCAATTTCCCAACGGCGGTATCACGACACTGTCGCCTTCTTCAACGCAACTGATGCATTGGGCACCAGCTGTCAGCGTCAGTGGTGGCTTTCCCATCACCGTCGTCCCGACCGGGATCGCGAGTGATGATCCAACGCTCTCCGACCGTCTGCAGCGCTTCACCTTCACCTATAAGCTGAATTTCACCGGCAGCGCTTTCACCTTCGGCGGCAACGCCATCACGGTGCCTGTCAGCGCCTCATTGACGACGAGCGCGGTGCCGACGGCGCTAACCGACATGGCGTGGATCGAGCTCATCAAAAGCGCGAACCCTTTCATGCTCGACCTTGCGGACGGAAACACCACGTATTGGCTGAGTTCGGACATCAAGGTGTTTCATGTCGTTGCTGGAGACAGCTTTCAGGGCGTGCATCTGCCCGCCAATGCGACCCGTGCCGATGCGCTGACATTCCTGCGAAATGTTGTGTCCGGCATCAACTCGCACCAGTTCACCACGCTGCCTTCGACCGAGGCCGGATCGGTGCTCAGCGTGGCGGCGATGACCACGAGCCATCCGCCGAAGCTTGTCTACAATTTCGCGCTGGCCCGCGTTCGACTGAGCAGCGCTGGCGGCGATGCCAATCCGGTGCAGGTTTTCTTCAGGACGTTCGTCTCTCAAACCACTGCCGCGCTGACGTATCAGCTTGATGGCAGCGGCATGCCGATGGAAGGCTACCTTCAAACATCGGGTGCAACGCCTATCGATCTTCCCGGTACGCAGAACGGTGGAACGCAATGGCTGTCGTTCCCGTACTTTTCGACGACGCGCGTGGAGCCGCCAAGCTCCCAGACCGACCCCGACAATTCCAAGCTCGTTCAAGCGAGTGTTGGATATCGGATTTATGGCGCGTTGATCGACAACAATCTAAACGATCCCTACCTGCCCCCGACGCCGGTGTCGGGCGGCTCGCCGGTACCCTTGCCGACAATCGTGATGGGTGAGCACCAATGTGTCGTCACCGAGGTTATCTACGCAGGCGCACCGATTCCGAGCGGTGCCAACCCTGCGACGTCCGACAAGATATCCCAGCGCAATCTGGCGATCAGCACTGTCGCCAATCCAGGGTTGAGCGCTTCGCGCGTCGCCATGCACACGTTCGAGATCGAGGCGACGCCAGGCGTGATCTCATCCAATCTTCCGCCTGACGAGTTGCTCTTGGCGTGGTCCAGGGCGATACCTGCCGGCACCTATGTCAACCTCCATATCCCGAGCTGGAATGCTCAGGATGTCGTCGATCTCGCGGATCGCTTCTACGCGCGCCACGAAATTCGTGCGATCGATGCTCATACCATCGAAATCCCCGGTGGTGGTGACCGCTACGTGCCCATCCCCAGAAGTTTGCGCCGCCAGACCGGCGTGTTGTCCGTCCAGCTCCCGCTGGGGATTCGCAAGGGGCAAAGGTTCGACCTATCTGTGCAGCAGATCACCAATCGCGAGCGCGTTGCTCGGCTACCTGCACCACGGGTCGAAAAGATCACGTTGGACCAAGCGAATAAGCTGCTCGCAGATCAATCCTCCGCCGCGTCAAAACAAACGAAAGGAACCCGCGCGGCTAAGGGCGTGTTCGACCTCGGCAATCGTCGATCGCTGGTGACCGACCTGTCGGTGTTCGACGCGTCGGGCGACTACGCGCTGGTCGTCACGCATCCGGACCCCAAGGTGGTGGAAGCGGCACAGTTGGACTCGGGTCGCTGGCGCGAGCCCATTGGCACGTTTCAACTCGGCATTCCCGTATCCACCCAAGGGGAGATGCTGCTCTATCATCTCCAGCTGTTGTCGATCATGAGCTGGCGCGTCGAGCATCTCGATCGAAAGAGCCCCTGGTATCCGACCATGGTCTATTACCTCGCTCTTCTAATCGAAAAGATCCAGGCCCTCGGCGGTAATCCTTATACCGTTCCGCCGACGCCCGACGGCAATATTCCTCAGCTTCATGCGGGTGGCGGGGATGATGATTGTCATGACGAAGACAAGCGGGACGTTGTCATCGTCAACATTTTTCCGCGGGACAAAGATCACAAATAATGAGCGGGTGCGGAGGCTGGTATACGCAGGTTGGCTATCCTGGCCAGCCTGCGTATTGCCAAGGTCAGTATGCTGATCAACCGACGCGCTGAGGTCTCGATGCGGGCTTTCTTGTTCTAATCACCAGCGAGGCAGTGCGTAGTGGGTGTTCAGCCGATTCATCTTCGACGGCCTCGATGAGAACTTGGCCAGCTTCATCCGTCGATTGAACGATGACCTGGGCCAACCCATTGAATAGCGATCGCTTGGGCTCTTTGTCGCTCTCCAAACAGTTGGGATTGCCATTGCCGACGCCGATGAGCTGGCCCGCCCCAGAGATCCGAAACGCGAGTTTGTTGATCGCCGTCGGTACCAGCCGGCCACGTTCATCGAGCGCTTCGACAGTGATGATGGCTACATCCTGCTCGTCTGCAGCGATCTCCGAGCGATCGGCGGTCAAACGGATTTTTTGCGCTGGACCGGTGGTTTCGCGACGCTCGGTCAGGACGATTTGGCCGTTACGACGACCACGTGCCTCGATGACCCCGGGCGTGTAAGCGACCTTCCACTCCACATGCCCCAGATGAGGCACTTTCTTGATGCCGAGACTCTTGCCGTTGAGCAGCAGTTCGACTTCATCGAGATTGGTGTATGCCCAGACGGTAATGTCTTGGCCTTCCTTTCCTTGCCAGTTCCAATGTGGAAACACGTGGAGGCTGGGTTCTTGTCGCCACCAGGCTTTGTAGTAGTAATAATAATCCTTGGGGAAGCCGCATAGATCGACAATCCCGAATTGCGAGCTGATGGAGGGCCAACCATAAGGTGTCGGCTCGCCACGATAGTCGAAGCCTGTCCAGGCGAAGCCCCCCGCCAGCCATTCGCGGGTACCGTAGAAAGTCCACCATTGCTCCGGCGTCTGTCCCCAATCTACAACCCCGTCATAGCTATTGACCGTGTTCTTTGCCTTGTCAGAGGTGTATTCGCCGCGAGTGGAAATAGCGCTGGACGTTTCCGATCCGAATACAGAGCGCTTCGGATGCTTCTTGTGGAAAGCGTCGGGAAAGTCAGTGTGATAGTTGAAACCGATGATATCGAGCGCATCGGATACCCCTTGCTCGTTATCCCCATTGACTGCTGCGGAAACAACGCGGGTGGGATCGAGTTCGTGACAGCGCTCGACCATGGTCGCTGCGATGCTGGCGCCTTGCTTGGCCATATCGCCCTTTTGTAACTTCCACTCTTCGTTGCCGATCGACCAGATGATGATCGAAGGTGAGTTGCGATACCGCTTCACCATGGTTTCGAGCTGTTGCAGACCACTCGGGCTGGAGCTCATCTGACGCGTTTCGCACATCATAAGCATGCCCATGTGGTCGCATGCATCGACCCATTCGGGCGTCGGCATGTTGTGTGACGTGCGCACCGCGTTGCAGCCCATGCCTTGCAGCACGGATATCCGAAACGATTGCAGCCGATCGGGCAGGGCGGCACCGACTCCGGCATGATCCTGGTGATTGCATGTGCCTTGAATCTTGAGCGGCTTGCCATTTAGAAAGAAGCCGCGGTCGGGATCGAACATCGCCGTACGGATGCCGAATGGAATCTGTTCGGCATCGCGCAAACTGCCGTCGACGATGACTTTGACGAGGGCCGTGTAGAGATGAGGCGCGTCAGGCGACCAGAGTGTGGGATTGCCAACGGTCGCTGTGGCCCGATAGTTCATCGATGCATTCGGCGCAATGGTCTGTGCCGCCGATATCGCCCGCGCAACCGTGCGGCCGGTGGCATCTATGATGGTCCATTCGAGCGAGGCATTTACCGGATGCTCGTTCTCATTCTCGATGATCGTCGCGAGGTCTAGGGTGGCCGCATCGCCCTTGACGGTCGGGCGTACCACGCTTTCCCACTTGCCTAGGTGAACCGGATCCATCTTGGTCAACCAGACATGGCGATAGATGCCAGCGCCTTCGTAAAACCAGCCATCGCCGAAACTGGCGTCGACACGCAGGGCGATGTAATTCTTGCCGCCGTAATTGAGGAAGTCGGTGAGGTCGAAGCGGAACGGGGTGTAGCCGTCGTCGTGGCGACCAATGAAGCAACCGTTGACGAACAGCATGACGTCGCGCATCGCACCGTCGAATTCGATCCAGATGCGGCGTCCGCGATCGCTTTCGGGAATCTCAAACATGCGCCGGTACCAGCCGACGCTGGTTGCGGGATAGCGCCGCCCAAGCGGCTTATAACCATGCGAGAGCATTCGGTTGTCTTCGTCCCCCTTGTCGTCGTGCACGAAGGGGAGTTCAACCGCCCAGTCATGTGGAAGATTCAGCTTACGCCAGCCGGCATCATCGAAGTCGGAGGTGGCAATCTTGAACGTGCCCGTCTTCGAAAAATCGCTCTGGCCGAATCCAAAACCGAAATCCTTGGTCGGGTCATCGCCGTTGCCGAGTGCGAACTGCCAGCCGAAATCGAACAGAAGCTGTTCGCGTGGTGCCATGGCTGTCGTGCTTTGCGGTAGCGTCCAGAGCTGCTTTCCAGCCATCTCCTTGCCGTTGCCGGCCCGCACGAAACGCGGCAGAAGGCCGGCGCCGAACAATCCAATACTTGAGATCACGAAGGTGCGGCGTGTGATGTCAGTCATGAGAATCACAATCTCCGAAGGTAAGACCTGCCGACGTCATGGCGAGGATGGTTGCCTATGACGAGGCGGTTGAGCCGGATCGAGCGTTACGTGATGGTTTTGTTGATGACGGAGGGTGCGTGGTGCGAGCGCCTTCCGACGTTGAACGATATCAAAGAAAGCGTTGTTCGTATCGCGCGTTGCAAACCTGCGGCGGATGGTTCGCTGAGTATCGTGATTATTTAAACCCCTTTCCCACGGTGGTCTGATTAGCGTCAAACCTCAGCTATGCCTCACCGTCATCCCGGCGAAAGCCGGGATCCAGTGCCTTCTAAGCGGTTTAAAGTCGCTGGATCCCAGCTTTCGCTGGGATGACGAGCAAGAAGCAGGGAGGACAGAGGCTCGACACTAATCAAGTCGTTTTATGTGAGATGTGATGAACTGGAGCGCTCGAAGAGGGTTCACTTCACCAATTCCACAAGTGGCTTCCCGATAGGAACAATGTACGTCCCAAGCTCTGCCGCATTGGTTTGCCCGACATTCGTTGCGCTATGGACGATACCCGTCGGAACAAACAGGACATCGCCAGCCTTGAGCATTACCGGTGGCTTGCCTTCGAGGCGATACTCCAAGGTGCCTTCGATGACGTAGATGATTTCCTCGCCGGGATGCTTGTGATTGGGAGCGGTCTTTCCAGGATCGATGTCGACACGCAGTTGGACTTCCTCGTAACCCGGAATGCTGAGGTTGTGGCGGGACAATTCCTTGCGATGCGTTCCTTGCAGTTGCTGCGCATGTCCCCTATCAGGTGCCAGTACGCTTACGATGGATAGTAGGGTTGCAGCCCCAATGATTGACGCTTTCATGTGATGCTCCTCGCTCGTTATCAAAGGTGATCGGCATCGATCACGGCTTGAGTGAACGCCTTCGGTGCTTCTTCTGGCAGGTTGTGGCCGATACCACCGGTAATCAGACGGAACTGGTACTTGCCTGCGAACTTCTTGGCATACGCCTCTGGCTGCGGATGCGGTGCGCCATTGGCGTCTCCTTCCAAGGCGATGGTTGGCACTGTGACAGCGGGGAATTGAGCCAACCGCTTTTCCAGGGCTTCATACTTCGTTTCGCCCTTGGCCAAGTCTAACCGCCAGCGATAATTGTGGACCGCGATGGCAACCTGATCCGGATTGTCCAGCGCGGCTGCGCTGCGTTCGAAGGTGGCGTCGTCAAAGTTCCACTTCGGCGAAGCGGTCTGCCAAATCAACTTGGCAAAGTCGTGACGGTATTTGTCGTAGCCGATGCGACCGCGCTCGGTGGCGAAGTAATACTGATACCACCACTGCAGCTCCGCCTTGGGCGGCAGCGGCGTTTTACCGGATTCCTGGCTGCCGATGAGGTAGCCGCTCACCGTCACTAACGCTTTCACCCGCTCCGGCCACAGGGTTGCGACGATGTCCGCCGAGCGCGCACCCCAGTCGAAGCCGCCAAGCACTGCATGGTTGATGTGGAGCGCATCCATGAAGTCGATAACATCCTGAGCCAGTGCGACGGGCTCGCCGTTGCGCAGGGTGCTATCAGACAGGAAGCGCGTGTCACCGTAGCCACGCGCATAGGGGACAAGCACCCGATAGCCTTTCGCCGCCAGCGCGGGTGCGACCTCTTCATAGCTGTGGATGTCGTAGGGCCAGCCATGCAGAAGGATCACCACGGGGCCATCAGCCGGACCCGTCTCTGCATAGGCGACATCCAGCACGCCGGCGTGGACATGTTTCAGTGGGCCCCAAGGATCTTGCGATGCGGCGAGTGATTTGGACGGCTGAGCCGACGAGTCTTCGGCATGTGCGAACGAAGCAAAACTGGCAAGGCTGAGGGCAAAGGCGGCGGCGAGTGCTAAGTGCGTGCGCTTCATGGTGATCTCCTGGAATGCGTGCGTGATGAGGAAGGGACTTAAAGCGCGGTGACGACGGCTTTGATGTTTCCGCGCGTCGCCTTCGAATACGGGCAGAGCTGATGAGCGCGATCGACGATGGATTGGGCAAGGGCGTGCTCGAGTCCCGGCAGGCTTACGTTGAGACGTGCCTGGAGGAAGAAACCCTCCTCGGCGTCGTTGCCCAGGTCGACCTCAGCGGCGACCGAGACGTCCGCCGGCAACGCGATGCCTTTTTCCTTGGCTGCATGTGCCATCGCGCCAATAAAGCAAGCGGACCAGCCCGCAGCGAACAACTGTTCCGGATTGGTGCCGGCGCCGTTGGAGCCGGGGATCGAGAGCTTGATGTCGAGATGATTGTCGTCGCTGCGTGACTGGCCGTTGCGGCCGCCGGTGGTGAAGGTCTTGCCGGTGTAGAGGATGGACATGATCGGTTTCCTTATGGGTTGAATGGCCGCCCCGAGTAGGTAGCGAGGCGTTGGCCGATGTGCATAGGAAACCGCGACGACGTATCCCGGTTGTGTCCGGGCAAGCGCCAAAAGGCATCGAAATGTGTAGCGGACGGGCTCTGATACGTTTCGATACAAAGCTCACCGACCGGGGCCGGCCTGCCTCGGGATCCGTTTGTACAAACAGATACAAAAAGCCATCGGAGCGGACACGTTCGGGATAAATCCGGGGCGCCCAATACGCGTCATGGCGGCGCGTTGGCACTGCCATTTATCCACTGCAGGGCAGACCACCCGTGACATCACTCCGCATTGCCGCTGCCTTAGCCACCCTGAGCGCGGTCCTGATTACTTTCTGGCCAAACGCTTGGACCATGACCAGCACCGAGGAGTCCGGCGGCGGCACCCCGGCGCCCGATTTCATCGGTGCCGATCGCTGGTTCAACTCGGCACCACTGACCATCGATAGCCTTCGCGGCAAGGTGGTGCTGGTGGAGTTCTGGACGCGGGAATGCATCAATTGCATCCATGTACTGCCGCACACCAAGGCGCTTTACGACACGTACGCCAGCAAGGGGCTCGTGGTCGTCGGCGTGCACACGCCCGAGTACGATGAAGAGCACGACCTGGCCTCTGTGCGGGAAGCGATTGGCCAATATCAGATCACTTGGCCGGTGGCAGTGGATAATAATTATCGCATCTGGAATGCCTACGGAAATCGTTACTGGCCAGCCATCTACCTCATCGACCAGCACGGTCATGTGGTTTATCACCACGTCGGCGAGGGAAACTATGACGACGTCGAGCAGCGCATTCGGCAGTTGCTGGACAAACCGCAGAGCGCGTAACGGCAACACAACCTTGAGGACGCACGAATATGGACCACATCGACAACATCCTCGTCGTCGATGACGATCGCGACATACGCACTGGGGTCGTGGACTACCTTCGAAAGAACGGCTTGCGCGCCAGCGCTGCCGTCGATGGCCGCGACATGTTCGCACAACTGGATTCCTCGGCGTTCGACCTCGTCGTGCTGGACATCATGATGCCCGGCGATGACGGCCTGGTGCTTTGCCGCACCTTGCGCAGTGGCAAACATCGCGCGCTGCCGATACTGCTACTGACTGCGCGCGACGACGAAACCGATCGCATCATCGGCCTGGAGATGGGGGCGGACGACTACGTGGTAAAGCCGTTCTCGCCGCGCGAACTGCTCGCACGCATCAAAGCGGTGATTCGTCGTACGCGTATGCTGCCGCCGAATCTGCGCATTACGGAAGCCGCCGAGATTCTGTCGTTCGGACGTTGGCGCCTGGATACCGCGGCACGCCATCTGCTGGACAATGAAGGCACCATCGTGCCGCTGAGCGGCGCGGAGTTTCGATTGTTACGCGTATTCCTGGATCATCCGCAGCGCGTGCTTTCGCGGGACCAGTTGCTCAACCTGACGCAGGGCAGGGATGCGGAGCTTTTCGATCGTTCCATTGATCTTTTGGTGAGCCGCCTGCGCACTCGTCTTGAAGACAACTCCAAGGATCAGTCGTACATCAAGACCGTACGCAGCGAAGGTTATGTGTTCAGCATGCCGATCACCGTGCATGGGGATGACACGTGAGTCGCATGGCATTCATCACACAGAGGCGTTGGTTGCCGCGCAGCATGGCTTCGCGCGTTTACCTGATCATCTTCGTCGGTTTGATGGTGGCGCAGGGGCTTTCTTTCGCTCTAATGTTCTATGAGCGCTACGAAAGTGCCACCGCGACTATGCTCAACACGGTCGAGCACGAAGTGAGCACCTCGGTTGCCGTGTTGGACCGCCTCCCCGCAGCCGAACGCGCCAATTGGCTGGGCCGCCTGCAGCGCGACAACTACCGTTTCCTGCTCGGGCACGGTCAGCCAGGTATGCCGCTGACAACCGATCGCGCGCGCGAAGTTACGCACCGGATCGAGAAAGAGGTCGGCTCTGATTATCACGTACAGGCTGACACGATCTCGGCGAATCCCGAGCTCTATCAAGTGCATTTCACCTTGCACGATGGTTCGCCGCTCACACTAGAAATCACGCCACGAGGCGTACCACCGATCGCGCAATGGCTGCCGATCGTGTTGCCCTTGCAACTGCTTCTGCTGCTCGTGTGCACCTGGCTGGCAGTGCGATTGGTCGTACGCCCCCTGGCGCAACTGGCGCAGGCCGCGGAAGCCATGACGCCGATGGCGGACGGTCCACAAATGAGCGAAGCAGGCCCCATCGAAGTAGCTCACGCTGCGATCGCCTTCAACACGATGCAGGAACGCATCGCCGGCCACCTCAAGGAGCGCTTGCACATCCTTGCCTCGATCTCGCATGACTTGCAGACACCCATCACACGCATGCGTCTTCGCGCGGAGTCCTTGGAAGAAGGCGAAGGGCGCGAGAAGATTCTCAGCGATTTGCATGAGATGGAGCACCTGGTGCGCGAAGGTGTCACCTACGCACGCAGCGCGCATGGTGGCGCCGAGACGCCGGTGCGCATGGACGTGAAGGCCTTCCTGGAAAGCCTCGTATTCGACTACCAGGACATCGGCAAAGCTGTCACGTTATCGGAGTCCATCAGCGGCGTGGCCGTGGTCCGTCAGCAGGCGCTGCGGCGCGTGCTAGGCAACTTGATCGACAACGCCATCAAATATGGCGGCGCTGCCGAAGTCAGTGCCTGGCGCAACGAGGAAGGCTCACTATGCATGGCCGTGTGCGATCGCGGACTAGGCATTCCCGAAGATCAGTTGAGCCAGGTTCTGCAACCGTTCTACCGATTGGAAGGTTCGCGCAACCGTGACACAGGCGGTGCGGGCTTGGGCCTGGCCATTGCTATGCAATTGACGCGCGCCATTGGCGGCAGCCTTCAACTTTCCAATCGACAGGGAGGTGGCCTTGCGGTGATCGTTACTTTGCCTTGAAGCTGCCGAACAGACGCCACACTGAGAGCTACGTTCAAAGAAACTTGGCAAATGTGTCGATCGGGCGAGCCTTCAATGCGTCCAAGTCCCAGGCGAGCAGACCCGCGATGGCCAACGTGTCAGCATTGATGAGTCGACGATGGGCTGAGAACAGGCGCAGCAATCTGTTCTGCCATAGAGACTGAGCTTGGAGTTCGAACGTGATCGCTGCCGCTGCCAGACGGGTGAGGTCGGCGGTCAGGTCAAGACTAATCGCTGCGCGCGCGATCGCCGTCAATCGGTCGTGCGACACCAACTGCTTCACACGCTTTTCGATGGAAAAAGACTTCGAGTCACGAAGATCCCCCGGCCCGAGCACCGTGTGATAGAGCAGGGCACAGAGAACGCGTTCCACACGCCGTGCCAAACGTTGCTCAGGTGGCTCTTTTTCTACCGCATTCGCTTCGATGGCGTGCACTTGAGCGCCCACTGATCGGTAGGGACGAGCGCCCGCTCCCCGTGGCTTGCTCTCGACGGAGCGAAGCGGGATCACGTTGCTCGGAGCGTTGCGCTCCGATTCGATCAGGAAATTAGTGGTCGTCATAGCCCTTTTCATGCATTGGGCGTGCCAAGCGCCCTTGAAAAAGCTATCGGCCATCAATCAGGTCACTTGAATACGGACTCGCGTCACGGGCCATCCAAGCCGCACAGGTCCAGGCCCTTCCATGGGGCTCGGCGCTTGGGATTTGACGCTGCCGTCGGTGCTGATGGCAGCAGCCCGCGCGGTTTCCAACGTGCGCGGGTGACGAACATTTGTTCGGCGCGCTATGACAGATTTGGGCACAAACCGTACAAACAGGCGCCCTTATGGGCGATATGAACATGAACAGGCGCCGGCCTCACCCCGCAGGAAAGGCTAAAGGCCGGCAGAAAAAGCCGCATGGGTCGCCTCGACGATCCATGCGGCCTTGCACGCTACCTCATCGGAGACACGATGTTGTTCGACTGTGTGACATATTTCGCCGTGTCGGCGACCTCAATGTCGCGCGGGGTCGTACCCTTTGTGAAGATCGACTCGTCATGCGCGTAAAACCACTCGTCACCGTTATAGTTGATGGTGTTGTTGGCAATCGTCACGTAGCTCGTGTCGGCAGAAAAGTCCACGCCGAACAGGTAGTTCTGACTCAGCGTGCTGTCGGTGATGTTCACATTTTTAGGGCCACCGGTGTATACGCCAAAGCCCTTGTTGTTCTCGGCCGTGACTTTGTGAAGGGACAGGGCGTCCACGTTGTGGTGAACCTCAAGGCCATTGCCGTCGTTGTCCGATAGGGTTGTGTTCTCCAGGCGCACCTGCGAGGCCCAGCCTTGCGCTCGCGGCTCGATGTCAATGCCCGACTGCGGCGCCGTGCCATGGGTGCCGGTGAAGCTGCTGTTCACCACATACACGCGATTGGCAGGCGTGATCGACATGCCTTGGCGCCGATTGTTCTCGGCCTTGACGCGATTCAGCGTCACATTGGTCGCCTCCACCATACCCTTGCCCGAGGTGAGTGCGCCGATTAGCAGACCGTCGCCCCAGCAGTCCTTCACGGTGATGTCATGGACGTAGACCTTGTCGGAAGACGAGATGTTGATGCCGTAGCCCCATTCGCCGCCGGTGGTGTCACGATGGCTGTAGCGCTCACCGATGACGCCGCCGCCTACAATCTCGACGTTGTTGACGTTCCAAACCTTCACCACCCAGTAGCGCCTCGCGTTGTTTCCGATCGCTTTGAGGGCCGCTCCACTTGCCAGCGACAGGCGGGTGTGTGAGCGCAAGCTGATGCCTTCGAGAGCATTAATCATGTATGTGCCGTTAGGTACATCAATCGTGCCGCCGCTAGATGGCAATGCGTCGACAGCGGCTTGAATTGCCTTGGTGTCGTCCGTGGAGCCATTACCCATGGCGCCGAAATGGCGGACGTTGACTACGGCGGAACCGATCGATATGTCGGGTGTCTGAGTCCACCAGTTGGTTGCGAAAGCAGGCAGAGCCACGGCTGATAGTGCAAGCGACGCTGCGGATGCCAAAACTTTGCGATTGAATTTGTGTCGAATGAATACGCCCGAGTACGGGAAGAAAAAATCCTTTGCGCCTTTCAACGCAGACCTGTTTTTCACGTCTGAAATCGCCTCTCTGTGTGAATAGCACGGAGAAGGTGCGTCATTCGCACGTGAAAATGCAAATGTGAAAATTTGGGCTGGGTTCAAGTTTGTCAAAATAACGGAATTCGCATGTTGTTTTTTGTAACCTGAACCGCGGTAGCGGGGATTCAGTCGAAATATGATGTACAAATAGACGTCTATACGTCTATTTGTATAGAAAATATATCGGCTGTCGGCGTCATGTGATCGGCATTGAAGCGGTGCGCCGTCACTCTCTCTCCATTGTTTACGGGAGAGGGGTTTGGCGGGGTCGAATGCCTCGCGACGTTGGAGCAAGCTTGCACGCCAGACGCGAAAACGGCGCTGGCATTTTTTATTTGTTGCTACGCAACCAACTTGGATGGCAGATTTTGCCGTTTGCAGTTGCGCGTGCGGCAGCAATCGCACGCCGCAACCTTTGCAGGTGATGCGCATCGCCGCCGTGGGCATACAGGTCCGCGGCGGCGACGCCGATGCCAACGCTGCCGTTGCACCATCCAAGCGCATCGACAACAGCGGTTTTCTCTAGGTGTTGTTCGGCGTGCGCAGCCAGCGCCAGATCTCATAAGTGAAACAAGGATAGGGATGCGCCTCTGAGCTCAGGCGGCGACCGGAGTGTTGCGCAGGTAACCTGCTGCCTGGTCGCGCAGGGCAGCCTGCAGTGCCGGCCGCGCCTCGCAACGCTTGAGGTAGTCATCGAGCGGTGTGAACTCCGCCACCAGATCTGTATGCCGCACGAACCTCAGCACGGTCGCCATCAGGATATCGGCCGCCGTGAAGCGCCCAAGCAAGTACTCACGGCCTTCGAGCCAAGCAGACAGTGCAGCCAACCGAGCCTTCGCTTCGTCCACCGCGCCGGGACGGCGCAGCCTCGTCCAAGCCTCGTCGCCGTGTAGTCGATCAATCACGAAGAGATTCCAGAGCGGCGGCTCAACGGTGTTGAGCGCGGCGAACATCCAGGCGAGCGTCTCGGTGCGGAGGTCTTGCGGCATGAGCACTTCGCACTGCTCAGCGATGGCATGAACGATGGCACCTGATTCGATCAGGGTTTCGCCGTCGGTATCGAGTGCGGGCACCACTCCAAAAGGATGCTTGCGCCGATAGCCCTCGGAGTTCCGCTCATCGGCGTCGATCCACCTGCTCTCGTAAGCAAGCCCCGCCTCCTCAAGCGCCCAGCGCACGCGCAGATCGCGCACCAGACCCTGGGCAAAGGGTGGTACCCAGCTGAAGCCCCACACAGCTATATTTTTCATGCCGTTTCTCCTCGTGTCGTGCCGTTACCGGTCGTCTCCGGTGCTTGGCGATCGCGAGATAGACTGCCGCCGGGTGCTCTAAAGGTGGGAGTAACAAGCTTGGCGAGATTCGGAGATGTTTCCTGGGTGGCAGAGTGAGCCGGTTCCGATGGACTCGCTGATCGCCGCTTACGCGGCTGATTTTTCAACCACTTCATTCATGGAGCGAGGAAGTCGCCATGCGACAACAGCGGTGGCCACGTGCAAGATACAGAGCAATAGAAACGCCCATGCGTAGGCAGTCAGCGATGACGCATGCGTCGTGGGCTGCGTAGCCATGCGCCATCCCAGAAACGTTGCGCAGAGCGTGGTGAAGGTGGGTCCCCCGAGGCGCTGGACGATATTGAGGGAAGTGGTCGCCATGGGTAGCTCGTGCCGGCTAACTGACGCATACGCGACGGATATGGAGGGAATGCCTACTGCGCTCTGACCCACGCCGCGAATGAACAACGCAACAGCTAGCACCAAGAAATTGAGTTCGTGGTTGGCCATATAAAAGATTGGCAACGTGCCGACCAATGCCAACCATGCGCCGCCGGCGGAAACGTTTCGAATCCCGAATCGGCTGGTCAAGGTGCCCATCCATGGATAGGTACACAACATTCCTAAGCCTAATGGCGCCAGCAGCCAACCCATCTCTCCCGGAGAGCGGCCGCAATCACGGATCAAATAGATCGGAATCAGCATCTGACCGGCAAACATCGCACCATTCGACAAAAACTGCGTCACGGCAGAAACCGGAAATACCTTGCCTTTGAAGAGCCGAAGGTCAACCAGCGCCTCGTCACCTTTGCGATTTGCGGTCCATAAAAACAAGCCGAGCAGAACGATGGAAACCAGCATTGCGGCCTGACCCATCGGTGCTCCGATGCGATCCGATCCATAAAGAAAGATCGCCAAGCCAGGCGAAAGCAACGCCAGACCGACCCAATCCAGTTTGCGCGGCCTGAGCTGTTGGCGATCGTGAGGTAGAAAGATAACGGCCAGTACCAGCGCTAGCACGCCAACCGGAAAGTTCACCAAAAACAGCCAGCGCCAGGACGCGTGCTGCAGGATTATGCCCGCGATGACCGGCCCCAGGATCGGCGCGAGCAGCACGGGTACGGCGGCATAGCCGATCACGCGCGCCATATGTCTCCCGGCTGCGCGCGCCATCATCATCTGAGCCATCGGCGCCAACAATCCGCCGCTGATGCCTTGAAGGACGCGAAACCCGATCAAAGATTGCGGCGACCACGCCAGTCCGCACAACGCAGAGGAAAGGGTGAACGCAGCGAAGCACCACAAATACACGGCCTTCGCACCGATGCGGTCCACCAACCAGCTGTTCATCGGCAACGCCAGCGTCAGCGCCAACAGATAGCCGCTGGTGACCCACTGAATGGTCGAAAGGTCGGTGTGCAACTCGATGGCAAGACTAGAGAGAGATACATTGGCGATGGTTGCGTCGAGCTGCGCGAGGAACGAACCCAGCACGACGACGGCGGTGATTTTCCAGATCGATGAATCGAGCTTATCTGTTGTATCGAGCGCTTCCGAGTTAAGTTCGGAACTCATGAGTATTCAGCCCTGAAGATTGCCGCCGTTGAAGCGACCAAATTGCTTTGCGGCCACCAGACTGATCAATAACGCGCCCAGGGCTAGTGAAATCATCGATGGTGCATCACGCATATCGAACTGGCCGACGCACAAAATCAGCAGGTAGGCGGCGACGAAATTCACGAAGCTCCAGACAACGTTGATAGTCGACGATGACAGCCCTTGGCCAGGCGGATGCGCGAATGGCGATTGGAACGGACGCCCCATCGTGCCGCTGACAAAGTGCGGGATGGCATTGGCTAGAAAAACGCCGCCGAAGAAATAGGAAAGATCGTGAAGCCCGTTCACCATGATGTAATCCTCTTTGTGCGGAAGCGTGAGGGTGCAGACTGACGCAACGCGCCTTCATGCTGTTGACGCGCTGTTGAGATGAGTCGATTTGGCCGGCTTGTCGTTAAGACTCGCTCAGTCGTTTGATAAGCGGAATGGCATCGATAAGCGTTCGTAGCTCGGCAGGCTCCAGCGTCGCCATCGCAGCAAGCAACCATTCGCGCTTGGCGATGCCGCGCTTGCGTCTTACTTCGGCGCCTTCGGCCGTCAGCGCAAAAAGAATCTGTCGCCCATCGGTGGGGTGCGGTTCCCGCCCAACCAACCCTTCTTGTTCCAAGCTGGCAAGAATGGCTCCCATCGACTGCGGTTTCATCGATTCGGCGCGCGCGAGATCGGCCGTCGTCATGGCGCCATGCCGATCCAGCCGTGCAAGGGCACTCGCCTGCGAAAGATTGAGTTCGTCCGAACTCATCTCCGAACGCAAGCGGCGTAGCAGTTGACCAACGGCGGCCGTAAGTTCGCTGACGGCTGCCTCCATCGAGGCGTTAGGGCGTGGAGATTTGACCATGTGCCTAGCCTACAATTCATCAGTTTAACTTGCAAGTTAAACTGATGAATTGGATATGGCGCCTTGCAAGTCCCACTTGGTGCAGTGCGTTGGAAAGATTTGGAGAGTCCGACTTGGTGGCAGTCGGAACCGAGAGCGCCACCGCCTAGGTCTCACAGTGGTTCTGATCCTTAAGAAGTTTTTAGGCTTTCATAGCCAAGGCGCTGCCGCAGCCGCGGTGTTGCAAAGTCCAGGAATGCCCGCAGCTTCAACGGCACATGGCGCTGTCTGGGATAACCATCGACTGAGCCTGTCTCCTCCAACCTTGGAGTTTCTTATGAAAATTGAGAACGCTACTGTCCTTGTCACCGGAGCCAATCGCGGGCTCGGTCTGGCATTCACACACGAACTGCTCGCCCGCGGCGCCCGCAAGGTCTACGCCGGCGCACGCGACCCTGCCACCATCACGCAATCCGGTGTTCAGCCCCTGCGGCTCGACGTCACCAACCCAGCCGACGTGGCGGCCGCCGCAGAGGTAGCGTCAGATGTGACGCTTGTTATCAACAACGCCGGCATCGCTCAGCCCGGAGGCTTTCTTACATCGGACAGCGAAGACGTCACGCGACGCATCTTTGAGACCAACTTTTTCGCCATGTTGCGCATGAGCAAAGCCTTTGCGCCGACTCTCAAGGCCAACGGCGGCGGCGCGTTGCTCAATGTGTTGTCGGTGGTCTCGTGGGTGAACAGCGGTGCGATGGCCGCCTACGCGGCGAGCAAGTCTGCTGCGTGGTCGCTCACCAATGCCTTGCGCAACGAGCTGGCGGCGCAGAAGACGCAAGTGCTGGCATTGCACATGGGCTTCGTCGATACCGATCTCGCACGTGGGTTCGATGCTCCGAAATCCGGTGCTGAGGAGATCGTCAAGCGCGCGCTCGACGGACTCGAATCGGGCCTGGATGAGGTGCTGGCCGATGAGCGCACTCTGCAAGTGAAGCAAGGTTTGACGGCGGCCAGACCCAGCTACCTACCGCAGATTTCCTGAAAACGGCATTCGATTGCCAGGGCCACTCTCTGCCGACAACACGTTTTCGAACAATCTGTGCCTGCCGAGAAACCCTTATGCTTTTCGAACCTCTCATCAGGACAGGCTAATCAGAACCCGGAGTAATCGTTATGGATTGCCCAGATTGCAGCGAAATGGCCCGCGAATGCTTACCGAACTTCAGTTGAGTCCGGGTGCCGCCAATACTGCGTACCGTAACGCCCGTGATCTCACCATCCCGCCAACGCATGTCCACCACGAAGCCGTTGCGTGCGCCGATGCCGGTGATTTCACCGCTTGCTGCCCAGGCTTTCGGCAGGGCAGGGAGCAGCTCTATCGAGCCTGGCCGGGAATACAGCAGCATTTCCAGCATGGCCGTCGGTGTTCCGAAGTTGGCGTCGATCTGGAATATGCCAGAATCAGACGTCATTTGATAAATATCGAACAGGTTCATGGCGGTGCCATTGCCGCGAATCCGCCAAGGCGCAAGATTGTTGAGTATCAGTTGGTAGGCACGTTCGGCATGCTTCAGGCGTGCCCAGCATATCGCCCGCCATGCACAAGCCCAGCCATAGCTGGTCATGCCGCGTGCGTCGAGCAGGCGGGTGACGCCATCAATCAAGGATGCCGGGCTGTTGTCTAAGGTGATGCGGTCTCCCGGAAAGAATCCGATCAGTGGTGATAGATGGCGATGTCTGGTCTCTCCCAGGTTCTTCGGTGACATCCATTCTTCCAGCCAACCGTTTTCACTGCTGACCTGGGGCAGATAAAGCTTTGCCTGCAAGCTGCCAATGACCGAACTGTAGTGCGCGTCCATGCCGAGGATGGCGGCCGCTTGCCGATAATTGTTGAACAGGTCCCACACTAACTCCTGGGAATAGGTAATGCCCTTTGCATTCTTGGGGCCTTGTTCGGGCGACCAGTCGCTGTCGTCAATCAACACCTCACGCTCCAATCCGCTGGTGGGATCGGTGACGCGCAGCGTTAGCAAGCGTGCTTCCCAGAACTTGCACGCGCCCTTGAGCAAGGGATAGATGCGCACGAGGTAATCGTGTTGAAGCGTGTATTGGTAGTGTTGCCAGAGACTATTGCATAGCCAGGCACTGCCGGCGGGATGCCACCACCAGCCATTGCCGCCGAAAATATTGGTGGAAATGGCTACCGTCCATCCGGCCAGTTTGCCGGAGCTGTTGCGGAAACCGTTTCTTGGGTCATTGAAATGCTGCTGGGTTATCGTGGTCCAGGATTCATGCTGCGACAGACAGTAGTTCGCCAGTGCATCGAAGCAGGCAGGCAGTCCTGCGCGATCCGGCAGCCAGTAGTTCATCTGTAGATTGACATCAGTGTGATAGTCGCTCATCCAGTCGGGCGCGTTGTCGCTGAGCCACAACCCCTGCAAGGTAGTAGGCAACCTGTCGCGCGATCCGGCGATCGTCAGGTAGCGCCCGAACTGCAGATACGCCGCTTCCAACTCAGGGTCTGCGGCGGCATCGGTTTTTGCGCGTGCTTGCAGGCGCGTCCATGTATCCCATCCGCGTTGTTCCGGTGTCGATGCACCGAGATTGACCTGCATGGTGTCATACAGCGCGGCGTAGTCGGCAATGTGGGTTTGCAGCAGAACATCCGCGCTCAGCTGAGCCGCCGCCTCGAGCTTCTGCCTCACCAGCGTCAGCGGATCAAGGGAATGATCCAGGTAGCCTTTCGCCACATCCGGGGTGTAATTGGTGCCGCCACAGCACAGAATGGTCAGCGCATCGCAGCCGGCAAAGCGTAGCGTGCCGTTCTCGACCGATACTGAGCCGGACCGGTTGACGACTTTTACGCTAGCTGCATATTTCAAACCGTTATTGAGTGCACCGCTGAAATGACTGCTTGCTGTTTGTTGCGAAAACTGGGTGGTTTCCCCGTGTGTTCCCTGCAAGGCGATAGCACCCGACCAGGTGCCGCCACCACTCTGTGAGAGATGCACGACGATGACATCGTCCGGATGGCTGGCAAATATCTCGCGCCGATAGTGGATACCGTCCTTGCGATAGGAAATCCGCACATAGCCATTGGCGAGATCCAATTCCCGCCGGTAGTCGGTAATGCCCGACAGCTCATGACCACTCACTTCAAGGTAAAGCTTGGCAAGCATGGTAAAGCTGCCGAAATCCTTCACCTCGTAACTGAATTGCCCATCAGCATCGAGGGCATTGTTCGGTCCACCGAGCCACATGGAGTTATCGGTTAGATACAGAAAATCCCTTGCAGGATCGCCGCCAATAAGGCATCCCATGCGCCCGTTGCCGATCGGTGTCGCTTCCTGGATGACATTCGATTCGGAAGCGGGTGCGGCGTACCACAGCGTGGGGCCGTGCAGCGAAGGTGCGCGTGTCTTTCGTGGATTTTGTACAGGGGCGGTCGTGGCACTGAATCCGGGCGCGCTCAACAAAGGCAGCAACGCCGCCATCGTGCCGGTCATCTTAAGGAAGCGGCGGCGTGCTGCATGCTCAAGGTCATCATGATCATTTTTCGCGCCAGGACCCTGTAATTTTTTCATCGCCAATTTTCTCTCTCGGCACTATTTTGTGAGCAGCTGCAGGTCGATGGCGTTCGCCATGGCCTGCATGCCTGCCGCGTTCGGGTGGAGGTGATCGCCCGAGTCGTAGCTCGGGCGCAAAGATGTGGGATGGGCGGGATCACGCATCGCCTGATCGAAGTCAACAACACCGTCGAAGGCGCCACTAGTACGAATCCACTGATTGCAGGCTTGCCGAATGGCTTCGCGCGACTCGGTGTAATAGCTGGCGCTGCTGTTCGGCAACAAGGTTCCGCCGATGATCCGGACGCGGGCATCGTGCGCCTGCTTGATGAGATGCTTATAGCCGCCGATCAAATCCTGCGCGGTCAGCGGTGCGCCACTGGGACCTGCATCGTTACCGATATCGTTGATGCCCTCCATCAGGATCACGGTCTTCACACCTGGAAGGTCAAGTGCATCATGCGCGAATCGTTTGATTGCGCTGAATCCTTGCCAGATGTTGGGTGCATCCGTCAGCACCCGATTCCCGCCGAGGCCGGCATCAACGACTGCGATAGGGTGACGGCTGTCGGCAAGCCGCCGAGCCAAGTCATCGGGCCAGCGCGCGTAGGCGCCTTTAGGTGTGTTGTAGCCGTCGGTGATGGAATCGCCGAAAGCAACGATGGTGCTGTGGTTGCTGGCAAGAACGTCCACGCCAGACAGGTAATACCAGGACGTGGTTGTCCGGGTATAGCGGCCGCCATCGATATCGTTCGTGTGATCGCCAGTGCCCGCGTCAGATAGGTAGGTCGTGTCGAATGCGTCGGAGTGCCAAGTGGCAGAGCTGGTTTTATTTGGCAAATAAAGACTGATCAGCAAATTCTGTCCGGCTTTGACTTGCATCGGTATCGGGTCGCTGAAAGCCTCCGTGCCCGCGGCCAGAATGAAGCTTGTGGCGCGAGAAACCGTCACCGTGTGTAACGAACCAGCAGCAGCCGTTGCGCCATCGGCCTGATAAGTAATGCTCACGCGGCCTACACGTAACGGCGTAGTGCTGCGTAGATTAGATAAGTGAATGCGCACGGATGACCCACTCAGACTCGGATGCACGATCATTCGAATCGTCTGGTCGTTGAAAGCGGGGCCGCCGATGGTCACGCTCGGCGCCCAAATGGTTACCCGACCGGGTAAGGGCGGTTTCTCCGCTAGCACGGCGCAGAAGCCGGAGGCTGCCGTTAACGCGATTGTCGTCAGCAATCGTGTCCCATGCTTAGTCATCAACAGCCGGGTCGCCGTGCGAGGGATTACGCCCACAGTTTCACTCGTCCATGCTTGACAGGGTGGATGACACAGGTCTACGTTATATTATATGACTAATACGCATGTCTAGGCGTATACCGTCATTTCAGCGGGTGTGCTGGGGAGGGCGCAACGGCGCCTCAGTCCATTCGACGTAGTCAGCGTGATGTTCAAAAACTGCGGCTATTGCTGTTCGATATCGAGAAGGTGAGGGGCTTGTCGAAGCGGCTGACGTCAGCAACTCGCAAGCCGTTGTTCCATGCGCTAGTGAAGGCCGCAGCTGTCTGCTCGGATTTGTTGGGTTTGTTTGCTCGATGGATCAGGGCGTCCTCCATACATCGAAGGGAACGTCGACAGTTATGAATACCTCTGTATTTAACGGCGATGCGCATTCACGATTCCATGACACAGCAACAGGCCAACGCTTATTGGCGCGGACGCTGAAATCGCTCTTGTCACGCGGCGCTCTAGCGTGTGGGTTGCTCGGGCTGGCGACAAGCGCTGGCGCACAGGTTAACGGTGTCGCCCAGAGACCTTATCTTGGCTGGAGCAGCTTTAGTCAGCAGACGCTCGATGCCAACTTTCTTACCCAAGCCAATGTCACCTCACAATCCGATGCGCTGGCTAGCTCAGGGCTGCAGGTGCACGGCTTCAACTACATCAATATGGACTCAGGTTGGCACGGTGGCTTCGACGCGAACGGCAGGCCGATTCCCGATCCCACGTTGTTTCCGGATATTAAGTCGCTGATCGATCACATTCATAAGAACGGTCAGAAGGCAGGCATTTATTGGATCCCAGGTGTCGAAGAACCCGCCGTTGCGGCCAATTCCCCGATCCTTGGCACGTCGTATCACATCCAGGACATTCTCACCGTGCCGTACACGGCGGGGAATGCTTTCGGCTCGCCGGGAACGTCGCCTTATCACTACAAGATCGATTTCACCAAGCCTGGCGCACAAGCCTATATCGATTCCGTGGTCGCACTGTTCGCTTCGTGGGGTGTCGACTTCATCAAGCTCGATGCCGTGACACCGGGTTCGTATAACGACAATCTCAATATCGACAACCAGGATGACGTGGCTGCGTGGTCCAAAGCCATCGCGAACAGCGGCCGCCCGATCTGGCTGACGATTTCATGGGAAATCGATCAGGATTACCTCGGCACATGGCAGCAGTTTTCCAATGCACGCCGCATCGACGATGACGTTGAATGCGAAGGCCGTTGCGCAACGCTTACGGATTGGCCACGTATCTACAAACGCTTCCGGGATCTGCCGGGCTGGGAGAATGCGACCGGCCCTACGCTGGGCTGGAATGACATGGACTCGCTCGATATCGGAGATGGCAAACTGGATGGCCTGTCTCACGCCGAGAAACGCTCCGCCATCACCCTGTGGGCCATGGCGAACGCGCCCATCTACCTGGGTGGCGATCTGACGAAGATCGATGCTTTCGGCAAGCAACTGGCGACGGCCGATGAAGTGCTTGCTGTCGATCAATCCGGCAAACCGGCCAAGCAGGTACTTGGCGGAGATCTACCGATATGGCTGACCGATCTCGGTGATGGCAACTACTACGTCGCCGTATTCAATATGAATGCGACGCCGGCTGATGTGAGGTTGCCGTGGCGGGAGATCGGGCTTGATGGCGTACGACAGGTGCGCGACCTGTGGGCGCAGACGGATCTTGGTCCGTCACCTGGCGCATTTTCGACGGCGCTGGATGGACATGGCGTGCGTCTGCTGAAAGTCTCGACGCGGATCGGCCATACGCCGCCCGTACCTTCCACCAGCTACGAAGCCACCTCGGCGACGTTGGCGGGCACCGCATCAATCGCCGACTGCCCAAGTTGTTCCGATGGCAAAAAGGTGGGTAGCCTCGGCCTTGGTACCGGCAACACCGTAACGTTCCAGAATGTCTATGTGCGCCGCGCAGGTGTGTACCTCATGCAGGTCGACTCGATGACCTTCGCCTTGCGTTCCTATCTGTATACGATCAATGGCGGCCCCTACCAGACCCTCAATTTCGGTGGTGGTAGTTTTCTTATTCCTTCCAGCACAACGCTGCCGGTTTGTCTGCAGGCGGGATACAACAGCATCCAATTCGGCAACCCCACGAGCTATGCGCCTGACCTGGATCGCATCGTGATCAGCGGGCAGGGTGATGCCGTGCTGCCGACCGCCACCACTTACGAAGCCGAGCAAGCCACGTTGAGCGGCACGGTAACAGCGGGTTTCAGCAACTATGCCTCGGGCCTTTCCAAAGCCGGCAACATCGGGAATGGTCCGGCCAACACCGTGACTTTCTCTAACGTCACCGTTCCAAAAGCAGGGACATATCAGCTTGAAATCGACTATGCGACGAGCGGCACGCGCACGCTCGTTGTCACTATCAATAACGCTGCGCCGGTTTCATTGAACCTGGATGGAAGTACCTTTGATGACCCGAGGCCAACGTTGCTTCGCGTTCAACTGAAGGCCGGATCAAATACCATCCAGATGGGCAATCCCAACGGCTACGCGCCTGATCTTGATCGTATCGTGGTGGCACCGCTGATTACCTCGGACTCGCTCTCTGGTATGACGACACGGACGTGTCCCCGATAGTAGGCCCTGAACTTGAGGCACTAGCGTGGCGTTGTGTTGCCCGACGTCATTCCGGCGAAGGCCGGAATCCAGTTAAGAATGACGTGCGAAGCACACGACACAAAGGTTTTGCGTGCTTCGCACCTCGTATTCAAACTGGATTCCGGCCTTCGCCGGAATGACGTCGGGCAAGACGCTGCCTTTCGGCGAATTTTAAGTTCGGCATTACCAACAAGCCTCAGTACCCAAAGGAATTGCTCGTGCAGATAGCGGATGGCGCACCCGGCGACACACGTGTCGTGCATGCCGACAGCGGCCTCTATATATGGTTGATCTGCATGGTCGCAGCACTCGGCGGTCTGCTTTTCGGTTACGACTGGGTCGTCATCGGTGGCGCCAAACTTTTCTACGAGACTTATTTCGGCGTCCACAATCCAGTAATGTCCGGCTGGTTGATGAGTGCAGCTCTGGTAGGTTGCATCGTGGGAGCCGCGTTAGCAGGCATGCTTGCCGATCGCTTTGGCCGGCGCGCCATACTCATCGTGTCGGCGGCCTTGTTCCTGATATGCGCATTCGGCACCGCATGGGCCAACGGCACCGGCATCTTTGCAACGTTCCGCATTATCGGTGGACTGGGTATCGGCCTGGCCTCTAGCATCTCGCCGCTGTACATCGCCGAAGTCAGCCCCGCGGCACATCGGGGACGCTTCGTGGCGATCAATCAGTTCACCATCGTTGTCGGTGTGTTGTTGGCACAGTCGGTGAACCTGTGGATCGCGCGGCCGGTACCGCCGGAAGTAGACACACATGCGCTGCTGCAATCGTGGAACGTACAGCATGGGTGGCGTTGGATGTTCTTGAGCGGCGGTGTGCCAGCGGCGCTGTTCTTCGTGCTCGCGATGGTGATACCCGAATCGCCACGATGGCTAAGCCGGCGAGGGCGTCACGATATGGCGGAGCAGGTGCTGACGAAGATCGGCGGCGAAGCTTATGCACGTGCTTCGCTGGCAGCGATTCGCACGGTGCAGGAAGCCACTTCTGCCGTTGGCGCAACCTGGCGTGATCTGCTCAGCCGGCGCGTACGCCCGATCGTTGTGATCGGCGTGACGCTGGCCGTGTTCCAACAATGGTGCGGGATAAACGTTATCTTCAACTATGCGCAGGACATCTTCGCGTCGGCGGGATTCGACATCAATGAAGGGCTCAGGTCGATTGTCGCCACCGGCTCGGTCAATCTGCTGTTTACGTTGCTGGCACTGGCGCTGGTGGATCGTTGGGGACGGCGCAAGCTGATGCTGATCGGCGCAGGCGGTCTGTTTGCGGTCTATCTGCTGATTGGTGGCGCGTATGCGCTGCACGTGCTTGGCCTGCCGGTATTGCTGCTGGTGCTCGCGGCGATTGCGATCTACGCCACGACGTTGGCGCCGGTCACCTGGGTGCTGCTGTCGGAAATCTTCCCGGACCGTATCCGCGCGCAAGCTGTCGCCTTGAGCGTGTTCTGGCTTTGGACCGCATGCTTCGTGCTCACCTACACCTTCCCTTGGCTCAATACACACCTTGGGCCGGCGGGCAGTTTCTGGTTGTACGGTTTGATCTGCGGTGCGGGTTTTCTGTTTGTGCTGCGGCGTGTTCCGGAGACTGCCGGCGTGTCGCTTGAAGTATTGGAAGCGCATCTTGAAGGCCATGCAGGTGTGCACTGAGCGAGATGCTTGCAAAACTCCCTTCCGTGCTTGCAGGGGGCTGAGGCTGAGGTATCCCCACGTTTTCCCTTGCATGTGTATATACCGCTATGCCGTCATTGCCGCGGAAGCGGGAATCCATCTTCGCTCTTGCATCAGGGCAAATGGATTCCCGCTTTCGCGGGAATGACGGCCCGGTAATTTGAAAGATCACGCTCAGCGCGGACTGCCTGAACCTCAAGCGTGATAAAGCTGACTACGACCACCATCGATCAACAAATCCGTCGCGTTAATAAAACGCGCCTCGTCGCTAGCCAAAAATAGGGCGGCATAAGCCACTTCTTCGGGTGTGCCGATGCGTTTGCAGGGCAGAAGCTCAGCCTGCCTGCTGCGTTCGGCTTCGGGGTCCGGGCATGACTGGAAATAGCGTTCGGTCGCCGGCGTCAGGATCAGTCCCGGCGAAATCGAGTTCACGCGAATACCGCGAGCAGCGTATTCCAGCCCCAGCGCGCGAGTGAGTCCGATGAGGCCATGTTTGGCGACGGGGTAGGGGAAACTGCCCGGAATGATCTTGTGCCCATGCACGGATGCAATGTTCACGATATGCCCGTAGCCTGCCTCGAGCATCGACGGCAGTACCGCACGCGCACAATGCCAGGCACCTTGCAGGTTGACGCCGAGGTTGCGCTGCCAATCCACGTCGCTCAACGTCAGCGGATCGCGAAAGACATTGATGCCGGCGCCGTTGATCAGGATATCAATGCGACCGAGTGCTTCCATGGCCTGCGTTACGGCGTGCTGCACCTCATCGTCATTCGACACGTCTGCTTGCACGGCGATGGCATGGTGGCCTGAGTTTACGATCCGGCGCGCCAACGCATCGGCGGCGGCAGCGTCCACGTCCAGCAGCGCCAGCGATGCGCCTTCGCGCGCGAAAAGCTCGGCGATCGCGCTGCCGATGCCACTGGCGGCACCCGTGATCAACGCGGTTTTGTTCTCAAGCCGTGGGTTCACGTGGGCCTCCTCTTCCGATGTCTTCCACGCGGAAGACAAAATGCCGACATAGGCACTCGCCGGGTGCCAGCGCTGTCATGCCATGCGCCAGTGGCCCACCGGGCAAGTGCACGGCATCAATCGGATGGTCAACCGGTTCGAAGCAAAAGAAATCTGCATCGTGCGGTGTGTAGAGCAGGAACGCGTCGACATCCGCCACAACGTGCAAGCGCAGTCCTTGCTGGGGCCAATGCACCGTGGCTTTGCCTGGCCAGGACAGGAAGCAGTGATTGAGCACTTCGTTTGGCAATACCTTCGGTTGTCGAAAGTCCCAGTCGGAGGGCACTGGCACGTTCTCCAACGGCAATGGCGAAAGGCCGTCGTTCTGCCAGACGCGGGCGGCGGGCGCGTGCAAGGTAACGCCGTCGTGCAGTGCGATGAATGGATGCAGGCCAAGCCCGAACGGCAGCGCCGCGTCGCCAGTATTAGTCACGCACAGTTCGATTTCTAGCGAGTCCCCGCGCAATGCGTAAGTGAGCATGGCGCGGTAGCTGTAGGCATCCGGTGCTCGCTCGTCCAGCACCAGTTGTACTTCGTTGGCGGTATGCGACTGCGTTGTCCACGCGCGGCGCCAGCCGCTACCGTGGATGGGATACGGCTCGCCAGGACAGTTGGGCGACAATGCCACCGATGTGCCGGCAAAATCGAATCCTCCGCACGAAATGCGGTTGCTCCATGGCACGAGGGGATAACAGGCGAGGCGGTTGGGATCGAACGCTGCGCTGTTATCCGCGAGCGCTGGTCTATACGGGCGCAGCAAGGGGAAGGCGACGTCTCGTCCAAGCCATTCGAAGCGGCCCAGGCCACCCCCTTGCGCCGGCAGCACCTGCACGCGCAAATGCGTGTTCTCGAGCCAGCAACTCTCTTCCTCGGTCATAGGCTGGCGCATCGGCTACTCGCGATCGAAGGTGATGGCTGTACCTTGGAAATCGCCATGCATCACGACGTCGATGCCTACATTCATCCAGTAAGCGCCGCTCGCCACGGTTGGCGTACGCTCGGCCAACGTTCCTTGCAGCACGCGCACGCGGTAACGCGCATCCAGATCAAGCCCTTGGAGCCGCACCGCCGGGTACGGATAGCCTTCGGTGCTGGAATGCAGGAATGCAAACAGCACTGCATGAGCCTTGTCCGGCGATACATTCTCAGTGGCCGAGTGCTCGCTGCCGTTATCGGGCGAAACCAGGCGATACAGATCGCCATGCTGCACGGTCTCGCGGATTGCTTTGTAGTCAGCGATCAGACGTTGTGCGGTGGCCATGTCCTGCGCAGTCCACTTTGTCAGGTTCGCACCGATACCGAGCGAGCCCTGCATGGATGACAGGAAACGGTATTCCAGCGACATGCTGCGCCCATTCATGGAGGAGGGCGAGTCAGTGACCCAGGCCATCATCACTCCCGGCGTATGCGCTTGGGTAAAGCCGTCCTGGATACGCAGACGGTCGAACGCATCCGTGTTGTCAGAAGGCCAGACTTCGTCGGTGAAGCGCATGATGCCAAGATCCACGCGACCGCCGCCGCTTGAGCACGATTCAATCTCCACGTTCGGGTGCTTGCGACGAAGTTCTTCGAGAATGCCGTAGACATTACGCACGAAGTCGACGTAGACGTTTTTCTGCTGGTCGGCTGGCACCTGCGGCCAACCGGGTTCGGACCAGCTGCGGTTGTAGTCCCACTTGAGGAAGGCGATCTGGTTTTCGCTCAGCAATTTGTCCAGCGTACTGAACACGTATGCGCGTACATCGGGCCGGGCGAGGTTGAGCACCATTTGGTTACGGCCCAGAGTGCGCGGGCGGCCGGTCATGTTGAGCACCCAGTCTGGATGCGCGCGGTATAGATCGCTATCCGGGTTGACCATCTCCGGTTCGACCCAGATGCCGAAATCCATGCCAAGCGCGTGGACGCGATCGATCAAGGGCTTCAGCCCGTGCGGGAATTTCTGCGGATTGACCATCCAGTCGCCCAGCCCGGCCTTGTCGTTGTTGCGCGCGCCGAACCAGCCGTCATCCATCACGAAACGTTCGACGCCAATGCTTGCCGCCTTCTCTGCGAGCGCCACCTGTCCGGCTTCGTTGACATCGAAGCCTGTCGCCTCCCAGGAGTTGTAAAGCACGGGCCGCGCTCGCGGGTGCGGCGCTTGGGGCAGGATGCGAGTGAGCTCCAACCGATGCATCAAACGTGAAGCCTCGCCCATACCGCCGTTGGTGACACCCGCATAGAAGCTGGGCGTTTGCAGACTTGCGCCGGGCGCCAGCTTGTAGCCGAAATCAAACGGATTGAAGCCGCCGGTGACGCGTATCTGCTCGGCCTGGTCCTGCTCGATCGTAATCTGCCAGGAGCCGCTCCAAGCCAGGGCACCAAACCACACTTCCCCATGTGTTTCGTTTGCATCGTTACGGCGAATGGCGAACCACGGCTCGTTCTGCATACCGGTACTGCCTCGGCGGCTTTCGAGTACGGTCTTGCCCGGTTGCACCGGGTGTTCGTAGATGTCGTTCTCGCCCGCCCAACGGCCAGCAAGGTACCGCAGCGTGTCATCGTGGCTGCGCGGTAAGATCCACGTGCCTGCGCTCGCCTGTTCCACGATAATCGGCGTTGCCGTCTGGTTCTCGATGACCGCGCTGCGCCGCACGATACCTGTGCCTGGGTCGATCTCGTACTGCAAGGTGACGACGATCGGGCGCTCGATATCCTTCATGACGATGGACAGCACGTTGCCATGCACGCTGTGCGACACGTAGTGCAGGACCAGGTCGCGATTGCCGTCTGGAAACGTCACCTTGAGATCCGGCTCGTAGTAGAGCCCTTCGCCCCAACCGGTATATTCCTGCGGGATCACGTTGACCACGCCATCGATCGCGTCACGGCCAGGAGGCGCGATCGGTGTCGGTAAAGGGTCGCTCGATGCCAGTCGCGGTCCCCAATAGATCGACTGCAGCTGCCCCTTTTCGTTGACCCCGAACGCGTAGGTCACCTTGGCCGCATCCAGCCGGAAGACATGGCCCGATACATCAATATGTGCTCCGCCGTCGCTGGCCGCAGCTCGCACATCGTTCATCGCGCCACATGCCACCAACACCATCACGCCAAGGATCGCCAGACAACGGCGGGCGCATGCTCTCGAATTTTTTTTCATCAAGCGAGTAACCCCTTTAATCACACTTGCCAAGGATGGGCGATGCAACTAAAGGTTGTATTGTACGACAAATGAATTTTGTCGCATGTTGCTACACACAATGGTCCGCCTGGTTGCCATCGGCGGACTCGCCATCCTTGTTGCCAAAAGGGAGGGTGTGCCGAATGACGAGCCCGGCTATGTCAGTGGCTTCCAGCCCGCTTCACACGCACCGGAACGGACTTATAGGAAGGCGTCCCACTAATCTTATCAATGTAGTCGAGCGGCACCAGGCAGTTGCCTTCGGGGTAATAGGTGGCGACTGAGCCTCTTGCGATTTGGTAGATCACTGCGATGACTTGCGTCATGCGGCGTTCTTGACCTTTGCCGAATGCAGTCTCCACGATTAACTTGTCACCTTCCTCGATGCCTCGTTCTGCGAGGTCATGTTCATTCATGAAGAGCACATCGCGTCGTCCGAAAACGCCACGATAGCGATCATCCAGTCCATAGATGGTCGTGTTGTACTGGTCGTGGCTGCGCAGTGTGGTGAGTTTGAGGATCGTCTGATCCGTAAAAACAGGATCTTCGTGCAGCCCGGTGAAGCGAAGGAATTCCGCCTTTCCGGACGGCGTTTTCCAGATCCGCTCCGTCGGTGGCAGCGGCAGCCTGAAACCGCCCGGTACGCGGATGCGCTCGTTGAATTTCTCGAAGTCCGGAAAAACCGATTCGATGGCATCGCGAATGCGATCGTAGTCCTCGATCAGATGCATCCACGGCACCTTGCTCTCGGGAAGTGTGGCGGCTGCCATGCCTGCAACAATGGCTGGCTCGGACTTTAGTGCTTCCGAAGCCGGCGTTAGCTTACCCAGCGACGCATGCACCATCGACATGGAATCTTCTACCGTGATCGACTGCGGTCCCGTTGCCTGCATGTCACGCTCGGTGCGGCCCAGGCAGGGCAGGATGAAGGAATTTTTGCCCGTGAGAAGGTGCGAGCGGTTGAGCTTGGTGGCGATATGCACAGAGAGTTCAAGTTGCCGCATCGCCTGGAAGCACGCCTCCGGATCGGGCAGCGCCACAGCCAGATTGCCACCGAGGCAAATCAGTACCTTCGACTCACCCGCAACGATGGCCTGCATGGCCGCCACCGCGTCATGGCCGTGTGTGGCCGGCGGGCGAAAGCCGAATGTTTGCTCGATCCGCTGGAGCATAGCAGCGCCCGGCTTTTCCGTAATGCCGACCGTTCGATCGCCCTGCACGTTGGAGTGGCCACGCAACGGACAAATGCCTGCACCGGGCTTGCCGAAATTGCCTCGCAGCAAAAGCAGGTTGGCGATCTGCTGGACATTCTGAGTGCCCATGCTGTGCTGCGTTATACCCATGCCATAGGTGACGATGGTCGCCTTGGATTTGGCGTAGGCTTCTGCAACTTTGCGCAACTCGTCTTCAGGTACGCCCGAGGTAGCCTCGATATCTCGCCAGGAAGTCGTACGAAGATCGGCTGCAAACAGTTCGAAGCCGTTGGTGTGCTCAGCAATGAAGGTATGGTCGAGAACGCCGCCCGCTGGCCCTAGCACCTCATCCATCTCAAGCAACGCCTTCATGATGCCCTTGAGCGCTGCTGCGTCGCCGCCGACTTTGGGCTGAAGGTACGTTGACGCGATCTCGGTCGCGCCAAAGGTCGCCATTTCCAGCGGGTCCTGTGGATCGGCAAAACGTTCCAGGGCGCGCTCACGCAACGGATTGAACACGATAATCGGAGCACCGCGACGCGCCACTTCATGGAGCGTGCCCATCATGCGTGGGTGATTCGTGCCCGGGTTGTGCCCCATGGCGATGATGAGTTCGCAATGATCGAAATCGTCGAGTGAAACGGTGCCTTTGCCGATGCCAATGGACTGAGGAAGGCCTACGCTAGTGGCCTCGTGACACATGTTCGAGCAATCCGGGAAATTGTTGGTGCCGTATTCCCGGGCAAAGATTTGGTAGAGAAAAGCGGCTTCGTTGGAAGCGCGACCCGAGGTGTAGAACTCGACGGCGTTCGGGTTGGCTTGGTTGCGGAGAATCGCGCCAATGCGAGCAAACGTTTCGTCCCAGCTGATGGCCTCGTAGATGTCCTTCTCCGGGTTGTAGGCCATCGGGTGCGTCAATCGCCCCTGATCCTCCAATTGGTAGTCGCTCCATGCGAGCAGCGACGTTACCGTGTGAGCAGCAAAAAATGTCGGAGGAACACGCTTGTTCGTCGCCTCCCAGGTGACGGCCTTGGCGCCGTTCTCGCAAAACCTGAAGGTGGATCGATGTTCTTTGTCCGGCCATGCACAACCCGGGCAGTCAAATCCTTCAGGCTGATTGGTCCGAAGGAGCGTCATCGTGGCATCAGGGGCATTCATTTGCTCCTGGACAGCCTTGGCCGTTGCTCGCAATGCTCCCCAGCCACCTGCGGGGGCGTTGTAAGGACGAATGCCGGGGATATCCTTATCAGCCATGATGTCACCTCAATGAAATGCGTGTGCTTATTGCACCTGATTGTCGCCTGATTTTTTGCGAAGCACACGGCTTGCGCTGCCCAGGCTGCGATGTCTGTTCCGGAAAAAATCCGTCGAGTGACACCTCACTGAAATATCTTCCTCTGGATGGACATTGTCCACAGATACCAATGAAGAGGAGGTGCGAAACATCGGCGCATCAGGTTCGCTGGAAACCCGAAGCGTCGACGTAAAATACACTTATGGTGAAGCTCTGCCTGATCGTCACTTTCACAGCTGTTTTGTATCGATGCTTGAAAGCACCAGCGACTTCATTTCAACCATCCACGGATCCTCGCCGATGGCCCGGGTCAGGAAGTTGGCCCCCACCATAGCCGCAAAGATCATCATGACTTTTTCTCGAGACATTGGCGCGCCGGTGTGCGTTGCAGCCACTTCGGCAAATGCGTCGAAGAGTCTGTGTGCGCCCTGGCTATAGGCGATACGGAGCGGGTCGTCTGGGGCGTCGCTAGCAGCGGCATCCTGGCTCAAAGCAACCATAGGGCAGGTCCGCTCGGGTGACTTGGGCGCGAAGTAATACGTCACGAGTTCGCGCAAGGCGGCGGTTCCGCCATCGCTTTCAGTTTTCGCTTTTTCTTTCCAGACATCGACGGAGCGTGTGAAAGCTACGGTACAAGCTTCAGCTGCCAACGCATCCTTGGAAGGGAAGTGCTTGTAGAACCCTCCTTGCGTCATACCCGCCGCCTTCATGATGTCTGCAACACCGACTGCAGCGACACCGTGCTGTCGAAAGAGATTCGTAGCCGCGTCCACGATGCGCGCGCGGTTCTGTTCCATCTCCTGCTTGCTTGATCGACCCATATAGAAAAAATCCTTGAAATAGCGTACGACTGAACTCTATTATAGAGTTCAGTCGTACGCTATTATGCATGTGCACGGTCTCAAGCGACACCCAGGTGGCTTAGCTGGGTGGCACGAGTGTGGAAGGGCTTTAGGCCGACAACCCATTCGGGGAGCCCTGATGGCTCATTCCACGACAAAGAACGCTTAAACCTCGGACAGGAGTGGACCCATGGCAGAGACAACCTACGAACCTGAATTGACGGGCTTGCTGATTGTTGATCCCTATAACGACTTCCTGTCGGAAGGGGGAAAGCTCTACGAGCTAAGCCGCGAGACGCTGGCGTCTCTAAACGTTGTTGAACATATGCGTCAGGTCCTGGCCGCTGCGCGGTCGCGCGGCATCCAGGTGTTCATAGCTCCGCATCACCGATGGCGCGAAGGCGATACCCATCTGCATTGGAAGACGATGCCTCCCGTGCAGGCTAGCGCCCACCACAATCATGTGTTCGCTGACGGCACCTGGGGTGGCAGTTTTCATCCGGATTTCGAGCCGAAGCCTGGCGACGTCGTCGCACAAGAGCACTGGATGTCCAGCGGGTTTGCCAACACCGACCTTGACCTTCAGTTGAAGAAACACGGCTTACGCAAAGTCATCGTTATTGGCATGCGAGCCAACACTTGCATCGAATCCACCGTGCGCTTTGCGGCCGAGTTGGGATACGAGGTGACGCTCGTCAAGGATGCCATCGGCAGCTTTGGGCATGCGGAGATGGATGCGTCTCTCAAATTCAACATGCCCGCTTATGCAAACGCCATTCTCTCGACACAAGAAATCATCGAGAAACTTTCGATCTGACGGGCAGGGGAAGCACCATGAATAGCACGCAAAGTAGTGACGATTTGATCGCAATGTCGGTCGTAGAAGCCACCATACACGCGCCGGTGGAAAGCATCGATCTTACCGAATGGGTGTTTTCCCTCACTGATGCTGAGTATCAGACGTGCTCAAAAGCACACATTGCGGGCGGTGCAACGTTCCGCATCGATGGAAAGCGCATGTCCATCAACGTCGAAAACGTCGGGAACCTTCTGATCCAGCATTACGTGGAGGATATTGCCGAAAGGGCACATTGCCGCCTGGTTTCGATGTCGGATTCGATTGGCCCGGCGATAGACGAACGAACCAAAGTGATCGTGGTCTGGGATCTTTCCGTCCAGGCGCTTGATGCCAAAACGACAAGATTCACGAATCACATCGAAGTGCGTATCACGCCTGACTATCTCGAAATGCTCGAGAAGAGAGGAATCACCTTGGAACAGGCGCGCGTGGTTGCGAGAAAAGCCTTGAACGCTCACAACGCCGAAGAAGCTCCTTTGTACGCGAACAACATTGAGAGAAAAGCTATCGCGGAACGGTGGTCGTGATAGCACGTAGTGCAGGACCAGGTCGCGATTGCCGTCTGGAAACGTCACTTTGAAATCCGGCTCGTAGTAGATCCCTTCGTCCCAGCCGGTATATTCCTGCGGGATCACGTTGACCACGCCATCGATCGAGTCACGGCCGGGAGGTATGACGGGTGCCGGCAAAGGGTCGCCCGGTGCCAGTCGCGGTCCCCAATGGATCGACTGCAACTGCCCCTTTTCGTTGACCACGAACGCGTAGGTCACCTTGGCCGCGACACGATCTCGCTAGGATCCATATACATATAGATGTTACGCAACTGACTGCTTGGGCGTGCTCACTACTGGCCGGAGCACAAGTCCTCAAGTTGAAGGGGGAGGGAGCCGATTACACGCCATGGATCATCACGAGCCAAACAACTGATATGACTCACCGATCAGAAGCTCTGCAACTCTTTCCCATTTTTCTGACACTCATCTGATTCTTTGCCGGCACCACCGCTGCACCTTGGCGCTAGATACGCTTCCCCGAGGTTTTATGACGATCGTTCAACGCTTGATCCTGACCTTGTTCATCGCTCTGATCGCGCTTGTATTCGTTGGCGGCTATGGATTGACGCAACTTCATCATTCATACCAACGTATTGTTGGCCTCGAAACGCACACCATCCCAGGCATCAAGACCATCTCGATGGCGTTGGACGACGTCGGCACCATGCGTCTGACGGTATATCGCTATGTGGTGGATGGGATCGATAAAGCGAGCCAGGACGGCATGCAAAAGCAGCTTGCCGACGCCGACAAAAGCTTTGATGCCCACATGGCCGCTTATGCGAACAACAGCGTTGTCGACGAACGCGACCGCGCGCTACTAGAGGCGGACAAAATACATATGGCAGCCTATCGCAACGCGCGCGCCAGCTTCTTTGACAAGCTCCACAACCGTGATAGGGATGGCGCCCTGGCCATGCTGCATAACGATGGGCAAGTGCATAAAGCCGCCGTCGCTCTCAATGACGGTTTCCATAACCATCTTGCTTATGTTGTCGAGCAGTCGGATGCAGTACAGAAGGAAAATGCCGCCGCTTACAACCTAGCTCTGGGTCTATTGGTAACGATCGTACTCGCTGCACTGCTCATTACCGGTGGCTTCGGCACACACCTTTACCGTTTGATCCGCCGAGGCCTCGGTAATTTACAGCGCACCCTGCAAGAGATTAACGCCTCGCTCGACCTGTCCCGGACCGCTTCAGTTGAACGCAACGATGAAATCGGTCTCACCGCTATCGCACTAAACAGTCTGATGGCGCGCATGGCCGAGGTCGTTGGCACAGCACAAGCGGCAAGCAACACCGTGGACGCGGCGGCTGGGCAAATCGCAAGTGGCAACAACCACCTTTCCCTACGTACCCAACAACAAGCAGCATCGCTGGAAGAAACAGCCGCGAGTATTGAAGAGCTAACTGCCGCTGTCCAACAAAATGCCAATAGCGCCCGTTTAGCCAGCGTCCTTGCGTCCGATATGTCCGACACATCTGCCCGCGGAAGCACTGCAGTAGAACGCGTCATCGGAACGATGACCGATATATCGTCGAGCTCAACGAAAATTGCCGAAATCACTGCAGTCATCGAAAGCATCGCCTTCCAAACCAATATTCTTTCCTTGAATGCCGCTGTGGAAGCCGCACGCGCCGGTGAACAAGGTCGTGGCTTTGCCGTGGTTGCGGAGGAAGTAAGGAGTTTGGCGCAACACTCATCCTCGGCGGCGCGGGAAATCAAGGACCTCATCGAGCGCTCGGTCGAAACCATTAAGCTAGGTTACGACCAGACCAAAGAAGCAGGTCAAACGACCTCCCAAGTGCAGCAAGCGGTGCGGCGCGTGTCGGAGATCATCGCCGAGATTTCAGCTGCCTCGGACGAGCAAAGTCGCGGTATCGAACAGGTCAACCGAGCCATCAATCAAATGGATCAGGTGACGCGGCAGAACACGACATTGGTCGAGGAAGCAGCTGAAGCGACACAATCGCTAAAGCAACAAGCAAACCATTTAAACGAAACAGTATCCGCATTTTCGGTACGTCTCGCCGGATCAAGAGGAAATGTCTGATGCTTGCAGCGACGCAGGCACGCGGCCGGGACGTCGTCAGCGCACCCGGGCCCTATCAAAATTTCGACGACACAGCGCGCCCAAATGCTCTTTATTGCACAGGGTCAATCATCTAATAAATGATGAAGACCTTCTTGCTTGCACGAGATTGCAGCGACGCGAGACACAGTCACCCCTGACAAGATGCCGGGGGAGGGATTACCCTCGGCAATCGACGCGAGACAGTCAAAATGGAGGAGACATGGGCGTTTACGCAGGAGCAAATCCAGGACGCCTTGGTTAAGTTGCTGAGCGAAGAGTTTGTCGAAGTTCAAGACGGATTTTGGTTCTCAACGAAGGCCGGGCGCATTGCGCGAGAACGAGTGTGGCAAAAGAAAGGCCATCGGCATCGATGCTCAGATAACGCAGGCGTTCGAGCAGCGGAATGCTGGTGTCGCGCGCTTGCGCCAGTACGCGGAAATTGAATTCGAGGGCTGCCAGCTCCCGGCTCAGAAATAGCTCGGCCTGGGACGTTTCGATAACAACAGATTTGGTAAATTAGGGAGGCATCAGTTCATTTTTACTCATAAGCGACCGCTACGCCTATGCGTTCGTAAGGAATCGTTCAGCGCGCAATCTCCTTTGTGGGGCACGTGGATGGAGCCGTAGGCTCCATCAGTCCTTCGGCCCGTAACTTCACACAAGAATCAGGAGAAAATCTTATGACTAAGGTATCTCGGTTCATCGCAATGTGTACGATCGGTGCGGCCGTTGCAGTGCCGTCGTTCGCGTGGGCGCAGACCTATACGTCGGTCCATTATCCTGGCGCTGTACTCACTGAACTTGTTGGCGGCCCCAATCCCCAGGGTACGAGCGTCGGCGGTTACACCCTCACGGCGGGTGGAGCCTTGCACGGTTTTACGCTAACGGGAGGGGAGTTTACGCCGTTCGACCCCCCGGGCTCCACGTTTACGACTGCCAACTTTATCAATCCGCGGGGAGATATTGTGGGCGCCTACGTCGACGTGGCTGGCGTCAGCCACGGTTTCATTTTAAGCGATGGGTCTTACACAACGGTTGACTACCCAGGCGCGGCTGGTACAGAGCTCAGTAGCATTAACCCTTCAGGTGAATTGTCAGGCGCTACCTGTTCCGACGCTGCCTGCGGCGCCACCGGCAACGCCAACGTTACCCACAGTTTCCTGGTGTCCAAGAAGGGCGTCTTCTCGGCGACCTTCGACCCACCAGGTGCGGCCAGTAGTACCAGCAGCGTGGTGATCCCATCTGGCGCAGTCGTTGGTGCTTACACACATCTAAGTGGAACGACATGTTCCACACAGTGCCAAGGGTACCTGCTGTTCCACGGATCGTATGCCACCATCAACTATCCAGGCGCCACGTTTACGTTTGCTGGCGGCGCCAACGCTCCGGGTGACGTGGTGGGGGTTTACACCGATGCTTCGGGCGTCAGCCACGGTTTTCTGTTCAATGGCGCTTACACGTCGTTCGACTACCCCGGAGCCTCGTTCACTGAGGCAACAGGGATCAACCCTAGCGGTGTCATCGTGGGACTCTATGTTAACTCCGCGGGCGTCGTGAACGGATTCGTGCGGACGCCGTAGCGACACGAGTGCTAGGCCTCATGCCGCGTTTTGTAATCAGCCCACGCCGCCTTATCCGGCGGCGTGGGAATCGTGCGTTTCCGGCGCCAGTAAGCGTTCGTGTCCGAAGCCGCAGGTGAAGGTGGAGCCCTAGCCGGGCGTGCTGCGAATATCCAGCCGCGCCTGATGCAGACCCAGGTGCGCCAGATGATCGGCGGGGATGCCGTAGCCGGTGTCGATCACCGAATAGTTGGCGCTCCAATAGCGAACCGTCCGGAAACTCACGCCCAAGAACTCAGCGCAACTTTTGTAGCTCAAAAAGCACGCGTGTCGTAACTCGCGAAATCCATTGGCTGAGATATGCCATGTGCGACGACGAGCACGACGGCGACGACGAGAAACAGCAGCAGCGCCAGTTCCGGCAGGGTTGGCGGACCGTCCGGTTCCCTCATCGGGCTCGCCCTAAATTGCGCATAATGTATATTATGTCAAATTTGATTCGCGGCCTTCGACACGTCGGAGTCGGTATTTTTAATTGTTGTCCTCTATTTAAAGATCGTGCCGGCGGTTGATTCCAAAAGATTTCCCGGTCTCCGTGGACAACATTTGTAGAAAGTCTGCATCGGCGCCCGCCGCGTTTTGCCGTACCGGCTTATCGAACACGCAATACATAGCGACCTGGTGATCGCTGAGCGGTGGTCGGCCATGGCCATGGCTACGGTGAAAGTTCAAAAGTCCTTTTTCCAACTTATCTCGCAACGGCTCAGGGAACACGCCTATGAGCGCATCGAGCCCATACGGATGAGGTGCCGGATACAAGTTGCCATGCTCGCTCCGACTACAGGTGCATACGAGGTTGCGGGCACTGTCAGCTTCCCACAAATCCCAGCCAATGATTCTAACGATGAGCCTGGTACGTTCCGCGGGACCTGCGTCGCGCGGCAAAGGAGTTCCTGTCCATATTGATAAAATGGCTTCCGCAAGAACGTTGAGATGGTGTGCCGTAAGGTTAGAACGCCACCAATATTGAACTGTGGAGCTTTCGCGGGGACGCTTCCCTGGATAAACCACCTTTCCGCTGAAAGCTGGAGCGTTCAATCGTTTAAGGCGCGGCTTGCGCCTCCTCCCAGCAAACTGGATTAACAACAGCTCTGTAATCGCGGCGTAGGCGTGATGAAGTGACAGCTGATCGAAGAAGCGAGGATGCCATCTGCTGGTGCTGATATCGTCCAAGGCGGCCTCGAGGTGATGTCCTCGCTGGTCGTGAAAGACATTAATGGGGACGCCAAATAATCGCGTAATAAGCAGCATACGATCGTGGGCAGCGGGATTTGGATCGGAGAAAGCTTCAACAGGCCAGTCGTTCAATCTTTTTGGGAGGCGCACGGCCCTAGTCAGTGGACCGTGCGTCGGGCAGCTCCCGTGCCAAGCAATCGACCAACTGCGGCTTCGGTACAACGGAAGCCCCCTCGCCCAGCGTCCACGAAGGCATCGAAAACATACCCAGTCGCGCTCTTCAGGCGGCAATACATATGGAGCGGGCCACCAAGCAGCTCGTTGGAGCTGGTTTGCGAGTGGCTCATCTATATCTGGGTCAAGGACTTTCAGGTTGCCGTAGTCGTGCTCAAGAAAGTGCGGCGCATCATCCGCACGTTTGTCGGGCACTATGGCGATCGCGCCGTCCTGGCGATCCACCCAACTGGACAAGCATTCATCCCAGAATGGGCCTCGAAGAAACCCGTGAGGGTGCTGTTGGACGAGAGTAATAGGCATAAGTCAGCACCATTACCTTCAACAAATGCCGCCACTTGAAGTCGTTATGACGACAGCTATCGAGCCAATCGAATAGCTCAAGTTAGCGATAGTCTCCGTTCGCTCGTCGTTCTTCTATCGCACGGCGTGCAGTTTCGTCGGCGAAATGATCAAGGAATAAATCGGTCGCATCGCACAGGCAAGGGTCAATGATTCGATTGTCGAGTTCGCCTGCATAAAACGCTACATGCAGTTTTTCTCGAATATCCGAGAGAAAAGCTGTTGCCGATGCATGTCGCTCTTCGACTTCCACCATGGAAGATGGCTGGTATTCACGTTTGTACGACACGTCGGCATAAAGCCATAGCGTAGCTAGAACGGGATCATCGAAAAGTGGTTCCGGCGTGGCCAGACCATCCCGTCGGAGATATTCCCAAGATCCGTTGTGTTGGACCAATCCGGAATAAACTTCCCCATCAACCTTGACGAGCAACAACGTTTCGTTGGATAGCCGCTCTATATTTTTTGCTTCGCGAATCGGAGCATCAGCTGCCCAGGCGGCTTGCTCCACTTTCTTTTCCGCACGTCGGGCGTTGGCACGCACCTCTCTTCGCTTTTGTGCGGCACGTTTGAAATTGGCTTTCCGGCTTCGGCTCATGAGTGGTGCTACAAACTCGTACGGAGCTTTTGAGCATCGTACCATTTCCAAGCTAAAGCTAGCCTTCGCTTCATAGTGAATGACGGCATCTACTACGGCGTTACGAGCGCCCCTTACGTGCCCTGCTTCGTGGCTTGGTCTTTGCTTCAGATTGTGATTTGCGCGCTACGTTTTTTATGGGCGCTACCGGTATGCTCCGCCACTTGGCCATGGCCGCTTCCAAGGCAGCAACTCGTCCCAATTGATGTGCGGTGGCCCGTTCGGAGTCCTGGAGGGCTTTGCGTAGTGCGTCCTGCTGTGTAACCAATTGAGTGATGCGTTTGTCATGTTCGCGTTGCTCGCGTTCGAGCCGCTGTTGCAACATTTTTAGTTCCTGACGTGCTTCATCGACATGAAGGTGGGCACGATCTTCAATGGCACGCACATGTTCGAGAGCGACTGTTCGTTCGGTACCTAAGGTTTCCAATTCAACACGCAGTTGCTCTAGGTGTGTCTGCAAACGATCGCGTTGCTGAAGCAGATCTCCTCGTTGCGCAGCCAGTTGTTCCAACAACGCTTGCCTCTCGCCTAATTGAGGTACGGCCGGCATTCTGGAAATTTTTGCAAAAAAGGACTTATCTAATTAATTTAGTTAGAAATTAGGCGGCCTGACTGTTCTCGACGGTTGACTTTGACACTTAAGTTTCGGCTAGCGCCGCTGATAAGCGGCGTCCCAATTGTTCTCGGCAGAGAAACTTCTACGCCCACGGCAGAAATCCTCGGCAAATGGCGCAGTCAAATATCTACAGCCGAGAACGTAGGCAGAAAAACCTAAGCACTGAGGAATGTTCGTCACATAAACCTCCTCATTGGAGCACGCAGCCCACAAAATTAGTCAACAAGCTGTTGACCAATTGCACAGCTGTCGGAAACCTAGGAACTGCCTCCGCTGCGACCAACAACCTGCCGCCGGGCCGCCAACAAACTGCCTCTTGCACAGCAACGTGGAGCGTTTCTCCGGTTTGTCGCGGCTTACTTCTTTTTGGGCAACAGGCTGTTGCCCAATTGCTCGGCGACACGGAGCGCTCGTTCGGTGTGTCGCGACCTATTTCTTATTGAGCGTAGGATGCACGAGTTGATGCAGGCTCTTACCAGTTCGATCTCGCAGCGTGTCTAGCCGCAGGCGCTGATACGTGCCTTATGGATCATCTTCTCGCCAAACAGCACACGAAGCAATATTGAATGTTCGTCAACAGCAACATCGGTGGGAACGCAGCGTACAGCGCAGTAAAACGCGAGGACCGTTTCTGCGGTCCGACGTATCAACGCCCGTGTCATCACAGCATAGGCCGATCGCTGACCATCTTCGATCGCTGCGGCGCTTGAAACCGTGAAATGCGGGCTGGCTATTTCCAAGCCAAGGACAGCATAAGTACGGAGAGTGGAACGTAGCACGCAAACATGACGCGAACCGTGTAGAGGCCTATGCGCACAAATTGTCCATACGTGCGGCCAGGTAGGTCGCGATCGAATACCATCTCTAAAATGGTAGAAGATGTTTTCATCCCGACAGGCAAATCGCTGCCGTTTTCAGTAAGTTCGAAATAATCCGGATCCTTCCGATTGATCCTTGCCAGCACTGATCTGGCCAAGAAGTAGTAGATAAACACGTAAATCGCCATAACGCCAATGGCAACGTTCATGTTCAAGGAGACGCTAGACACGGCTTACTCATTGGTCGGAGGCGGAGGGCTGTACGGTTGATGGCCACGTTGCTTTCATTTGGATTGCTTTCTATCGAAAAACGAATCTGCCTAAGCGGATGTCTCGAGTCTCATTGTTGTACTTCTGCTCGCGCTTGACGAAAGCCACCACGCCACCTTCCATAATTAACTGAATATCGTTGCGTACGAATTGTTCCTCGACAGGACCCACGTGTTTCACGAATTCGGTACTGCCGCTTTCCGCCGTCACAGCGCTTTCTCGAATCGACAGTGAGCCCTGCCTATTTTCAAGGGCGATTACTTGCTCGGCATCACCCAGAACGGGGATGTTGGCGTTATGTGACACTACGATAAGCTGCCGTGTCCAGCGGCTTTTTCTAAGTTCCTTCACCACCAATTCCGATATCCATTCCGAGTCCAAATCATCCTCCGGCTGATCTAAGACGAGCGGGTCACTTCCATGATGGAGTACAAAAGCCAACATTGCCGCTGTCTTTTGTCCCGGCGACCCTTCACTGATGGCTTGCCAATCGTGGTCATTTTCTGCGTGGCCGCCGTCACGCAGAAACTGCATCGTGACAACATCATCCGGAATCAGCGTGGCCAGCTTCATGCGGACCGTGACATCGATTCCTGAAAGACGATCACAAAACTCACGACGGAGTTGAGCCTCTTGCTGAACAACATGCATGTCCCCTGTCGCCATGGCATAGATCCATGCGTCCCATCGGTTTTCTACATCGGCTCGTTGGAGCCATAACCAATCGGCAAGTTTGGGAACATCGTCGAGATAGGCATCTGCGCGTAAATTCGCCATGGCGCGAAGTGATTGAATCCAAGGCATCACGTCCGCGCGCACGTTTCTTTGAAATCGTAAGCGTCCGCTTCTAACCGATACCACTTCAAAAAGTTCTGCACGTGCAGCGTCTCTTGCACTCCAAAGGTCGGCCATAGCGCGCCATGCAGCTTCGGTGTCGCCTCTGATCTTTTCGATCGTACTCTCGGTCTCTGTCAGGGCGACTATTTGCTGTCGAATGCCCTTTAACTCCTCTTGCAAACGACTGAATTCCTTCGTCGAGAGGCCTTTTGCGTCCAACTCTTCTTTATACGCCTCCAGATCTTGGAGGGAGGCCGTAAAGTCGGCGTGCCATGCGGATTTGGCTAGGTCTGCGTCAAAGTCGCGAAGGGCGTCATTGGCCTCTGCGACTAACTGCACGACATCGTTGGCGACGTTTTCCGAAATAGCGCGTAGCTTTCCAAACAATAGCGCCAATTCCTTGCCAAAAGGTTCGCCAAAGCCGGTCTCCTCTTCTTTCGTAATGGCCAGTGACGTCGCCACGCGTTGGAGTTCGGCGAGATAGTCGACAGTCTCATTGCGAGTGCGCGAAAAGACATCATCTTCGTAGCGCCGCGACTCGATGCGGGCAAGCCGTTGTCTAACTTCCGGTGCCGAAAATGCATCGACCTGCCCTTGCAATATGGCTTCTCGTCGCCTTAGTTCCGGCAGTTGCGCGACGTCACTCTCCATCTGAATCTGCCGCCGCGCGGCGTTCGCCCATTGGGTCCGGGCGTCTTCCAACTTGCGACCGAATCCGTCGAGCGATGAAATGCCTTCCGCGTTGAAACCGATGGACGTGTCAACCAACGCCAAGAGGCTTCGGGACGACATGTTCGGGTCATTAATGTCACCAATGGCACGTTCAAATAGCTCCTTCTGACTGACGACCGTGACAGGCAGACGGGGACTGGGCGATCGTTTATCGGCGTGTGTCCAACGCAACGATACGGCTTCTTGTGACTCCTGTATGCGATAAACCGAATGCAACTCAGCGCTAGCGAAAACGCTCCCCGAAAAGGCATCGACTTCTGCCTTGATGCGTGGTGGCAATTTGTCGGATGACGAATAAATCTGCCGCAGCGCTGCAATAACGGTCGATTTTCCGCTGCCTCGTCCGCCGATGATGACGTTGAGTCCAGGATGGAATGAGAGCGATAGCGGGCGGCGTGAATTGGCGAGTTGGCCGTTCAAGTCAATGGATGCAATCCAGGCATGTCGAACATTGTTGGGGTTACGCGCTGGAAAGGCCTGTAGTTTCGACGACCAATCACATATGACGCGCGATTCATGGTCTAGGAAGGCCTGTCGGAGTGCTTCAATCGATGGCCGCCCCATTCGAATCCATGTAAACCTGGCACCCAGGCGATCAACGCTGTAAGCATCAGACGTCGAAATGAACGCCATGTCACGCAAGCAAGGAAAGTCTGCGAGTTCGCGTCGCTTAAAGCGTGCATTGAACCCATCCCCCTCAACATTCGCACAATCGCCTGGATCTAACGCCAGCAATCGTTCGTGATGCAAAGCTTTCCACCGAATGTCACCCTTGGCGGTTTTAGGCGACGCCATTCCATTTTCACTTAGTGCGTGCGGAGCGACAGCGATGTAGCCATCGGGAAGATGACTGAGAATCTGCTCTGCCGTTTGCGTAGAGACGGACGGTTTAAGCGTACCGCCATGGGTGTGGTACGCCGGATTGCCCTCCGCAAAGCCAAAGATGCTGTGAAGCAAGCGATCAAAATCACGGCTTGTTTTGTCCAAATCACCAAAGATCAGCAGATGCGCACCATCGGCGCCGGTTTGTGTGGTGATCTCGCAGCCTGGGAATACCACGATGCCATGCCGTTTTCCCGCGAGTTTTATGTCGTCAATCCACTCCCCGCTATTGTGATCGGCAAGCGCCAAGACTTCGATGCCGCGCGAGGCGGCCGTTTGCATGTAAAGATCGAGGAACGCTGCGCGATCATCCGGACGGGTAAAGTCGTAGTGAGTGCCCGCGGGAAGCGTGAAGCCCCAAGACGGCGAAGCAACCTGCAAATCGCACTTCCACCATTTTGTAGTCTGCATAAGTTCTCCGTAACTTCAGATTACGCACCTTGATGGCGGCGTGCCACGCCATTGGCGTTTTAATGTTTCTTCTTTGCCACTTTCTTTGAGGCTGAATTCGATTTATCGCGACGTGTAGAAATCTGTTTGGGACGTTCCAATGTTTTGCGCCACTGCATGATCATGGCTTCCAGTGCGACAACGCGTCCAGTGTGATGCGCGGTCGCTTGCTCGGCCAGTCGCACCGCACCGCGGAGTTCCTCCTGTTGCGCGATAAGTTGGGCGACACGCTGACGAGCGTCGTACTGTTCGCGCTCCAGTCGCTGCTGCAAGTCCTTGATCTCCTGGCGTGCCTGATCGACTTGCTGGTGGGCCCGATCTTCCACGGTACGGGCGTGCTCCTGCACAGACGCATGCGCGGCACGTAGGGTGTCCAGGTTGGCCAGTTGCTGCGCGAGTTGCCGCTGCAGGTGATCGCGTTGTTGAAGGAGGTCAGCCACCTGGGTAGTCAATTGGTCCACCAGGGTTTGGCGTTCGCGCAGTTGCAGCTCGCTCTGCGCCAGTTTGGCTGCGCTGTCGAGCGCATTCGTCTGCGCTTCGGCGAGCGCGATTTCCCACAGCTTGCGCTCCTGGGTGAGGGCGGTTTGCGCGGCAAAGAGGGCGTTCTGCTCCGCGGTCAGCGCGGTCCGGGCGATCCCTTCGGCCTGGGCCACGGCGAGCCGCCATACCTCCGCGAAGCCCTGCGCCGCTTCGCTCGGCAGGTCCGGCAGCAACGCGTGGCCTTTCAAGCGCTGCGCCAATTGCTCCCACCATTGCTCTAGCAGCTGCCCGACCCGTGCGGGACTGCCGCGGCCGAGTTCCACGCGCACGCGTTCGACCGTGGGCCGTTCGCCCCGTGCCAGCACGGCGTCCGCGGCGGCAAACACGTCCGTTTCAGGTACCCCGATGGCCATGCCCTGCCCCTCCTCCAATTAGGTATGATAAGTAAACCTTATCCGATCTTATCTACTCAGAATCACTATTTAGATACGGTATACGTAATGAATAATACGTCCCTGGCACTGAGTAAGCTACCCGCCGCACTGGATCTGGCTTCGCTGGATGCCGCGAGCCAGGCGGCAGCGGCTGCCTTCGTGGCCGCCGGTACGCCGCCCAACACCGTGCGCAGCTACCGTAGTGCCCTCACCTACTGGAACAGCTGGCTGCAGGGTCGTTACGGATATGCGTTGGGTGAACAGCCGCTGCCGGTCGCGGCGACCGTCCAATTCGTGCTGGATCATCTGGCACGTCCCGCCGACGAGGGCACCTGGACGCACGAGTTGCCGCCGACGCTCGATGCGGCGCTGGTGGCCGCGGGCATCAAGGGCCATCTCGGGGCACTGGCGTACAACACGGTCAGCCACCGCCTGGCCGTGCTAGCGAGCTGGCACCGCGTGCATGACTGGGAGTCGCCCACTGAAACGGCCGCGGTCCGCAAATTGCTGCAGCGCGCCCGTAAGGCGCAGGTCCGGCGCGGCGTCACCGTGCGCAAGAAGACCGCTGCGGTAGCCGAACCGCTGCAAGCCTTGTTGGCCACCTGCACAGACGGCCGGCGTGGCGTGCGCGATCGCGCGCTCTTGCTGTTGGCGTGGAGCGGTGGCGGTCGTCGTCGCTCGGAAATCGTGGGCCTGCAAGTTTCGGACGTGCGCCGTCTGGATGCCGACACGTGGGTGTATGCCTTGGGCAGTACCAAGACCGATATCAGCGGTGTGCGACGCGAAAAACCCTTAAAGGGCGACGCCGCCCGCGCGCTTGCCGCCTGGCTGATGGCCGCGCCGGCGGCTGCGGGCCCCCTCTTCCGCCGCATGTACCGTGGCGACACCGTCGGCACTACGGCCTTGACCGCCGATCACGTGGCGCGGATGGTCCAGCGCCGCGCCAAACTTGCTGGCCTTGACGGTGACTGGGCGGCCCACAGTTTGCGCTCGGGCTTTGTCACCGAAGCGGTTCGGCAAGGCGTGCCGCTCGGCGAGGTGATGGCGATGACCGAACACCGCGGCGTCGGTACGGTCATGGGGTATTTTCAGGCGGGCAGCCTCTTGGCCAGCCGCGCTGCAAACCTGCTCGGCGCGCCACTGATGCCGGCCAGAGAGGATGCGATCTCCGCTAGGCGGCCGCCTCACCCTTCAGGATCAGGCGACACCAAATAGTCGTCGACTAAGGCGGAAGACTTGGCGCCGATGAGGCATGCCGTGGCAGCCATGTTCGTTACCGCATTTTCTGCTGCTCGGCCCATGTATCTTCATATGCGGCGTGAGCCTCCCATTGTTTTGCTATGCGATGGAGCATTGCACTGGTGCGTGGTGTTGCCGCTGCCTGGCATGCCCATTTTCGATAGGTCTCCGCAAAGGCTCGCTCTTGGACACCCCCTGCTTCAATCGATTTGGTATGCGCACCACGCATATTAAAGCGTTCGATTTCAATCGCACTCTCCGCATCCGTACTCTGCGTGGACTCAATCGCTAGACGAACAGCTCGGTGGGGCCAGCCGTTATCGTTCGAATCGAGGGGCGCATGCGCAAGAAGACGCCCAACTTGACGATCGGTGATCTCCAGCAACCCGCGATCCGAGGCAAGGCGACGCACTTTGACGATCCAGGTCGCGAGCATTCCAGCATCGACATCGTTTTCTTGAGTGCCAGGCAGCAAAACAAAGGTTGAAAGGATCGAATACGAAGCTCTGGCAATTGCCTGTTGGTGCTGGGTGATCTCGGCCTCCTCTTGGTCTTTTGAGCGGTAAACATTGGTGATAAATTCAAAAAAAAGCGCCGGATCTTTGGACAGCAATCGGTGGATGATAAGTTCATCGCGACTAAATCGAAAAGCTTCGATGTACTTAAACTCGCATGCTGCCACAAGCGCTGGCTCAGTATCCGCTGCGGTTCGCAAATAGGCAAAGACTTCTTTGAGATAGTAATTAAGCATTCCCGAATAACGCTCAGGGTTAGCGTTTAGCTCGGCAACCCCAAGTGTGAGCAGTTCGCAGATAACGACTGAAGTTAAGCGATTGAGATTTCGATGCATTGCGAATAAGGCACCCAAAGGTCGGCCTGATGCTGCAAATTTTTGACACGCAAAGCGAATCGCCGCGTCGTCACCGTCGGAAGGAAACATCTGCGTTACGCGCCAATACGCTGCCTAGACTGCATCTCCAGCCTCTGCGATCGCGCTCCATGTCGACGCCAAAGGCGGCCATCGTAAAAATACAAAGCTCGCCGCATCAGCCTGGAGATCTCCCCGTTGTGTTGCCTCAGCCACATACCGAACCATGCGGACTTGCCAAGCCTCGCCAAACTTCTGGTTAGCAATGCTCGATACCACACTCGTAAAGGGCGACCATAGGGATTCCATAGGAAGACTTTGTTCGACTAGGCAAGCAAAATCCTCAATCGGCCAGTCGATCTTGGCGAGACTCATCGCGATGCTAAGCGATGATGGCGCCGCCAATGCCAGCTCGATTAGTCGTGCAGTACCGTCGCTTGCCTTGATACTTTCCAAGGCATTGCGGCGTGCCAATTCGAACGCCGTATTGTCCTTGAACTCCATTTCAGCGTAGCCCGAGTCATCGAACAGCCACCTCAACCTACCGAGCGGGTCGATAGGCGCATGGCGGTCTAGAATTGTTCTAAATTCAATCAATTCGTCTTCGGGGATGGCCCACGGGGCATCGCTGAATCGTTCTTGGTGCTTGATAAGATCACGGAACGCTTGCCAGAGTGAGTCATCGGTTGACGGGGAAAGCGTCAAAAAATAGTCGTTGACGAGCGCAGCCAGACGCGACCTCGCGGCTTTTCCGAAACTAGTGGCGCGTTTGAGAAGTGATTTTAGGCGGACGGCATTTCCGAAGGCCATCACCAACGCCTTTTCTATGACGTAGGTATATCCATCTATGCGAACTTGGTCGTCGAATGCTTCCAACTGTTTGGGCAACACGTCGCGAACACGTGGCTCGCGCGTTGGGCTGCTGACGTCATGAGGTGCAGGAAGCAGTCCCTTGCGTGAACGCAGCGTCATTGACGTACTGTGTGATGTGGGGCACTGGACGAATTGGTACCGCCACTTCGGTCCAATCTCAGGATCGGAACCCAAAATTGATCAGCCTAAAGAACGCTATGTGCTGACGGCTTTTACCTACGGATGCAACTTGGGCCCCAACCAGGCAGCAAGACATTTTCGCGGCGCTATCACTTCGCACATGCTGTCGTTTGTCAATCGACGGCATATTGATGCCAACAAACTCGCTGCCGCGTGCCGCGATATTATCAACAGCTATGCGGGGCTGCAGTTACCCAATCACTGGGGCGATAGCAAGCGCGCCAATGTACGTCGAGAACACGTTGGCTTCCTATCACATCCGTTATGGTGGTTACGGCGGCATCGCCTGCCGGTCATGAGGCGCGTGAAACGAATAACCCATGAGCTTGGTTTAGATACTCTTAAAGAATGACTCCAGAACGTCTACGATAGACTAGTCGACTCGGTAAGCTGTCTGATACGGTAGCCACAAGGCCGCAGGGTTATGGAACAGAAGGCAACGCAACAAATATGACTCATTCCCTCCGTAAAAGCTTCCTCGGCTGCTTAATGCGCCGGCTATATAGTAACACTTGCCCACTGCACGTCCCCTCTCTCAACAGAATCACTCGGCCCATTGTCAAATCAGGCCAGGGCAATATGTTGATGCCCCTTCCTGTATTCGGCACCAGGAGCATCATACTGATCATTTTATTTGCCAGTCTGGTGGCATACGCTCTTAAGCCAGCAGCACCTTTCAGTGTGGCAAGCCTGGAAAGGTATTGATCAATGAACGATCGACGCCATACTGCACGGTGGTTGGTGCGGCAAGCATCTGAGATTCCGGCTCGCGCTCGCCTGATCTGCTTGCCTTATGCCTGTGGCACTGCCCGGGTGTTCCATGGCTGGACGAAGTCTTTGCGCGGGATTGAAGTTGTGGCCGTGGAAGCGCCGGGTAAGGGGGCGCGGGTTCTAGAACCACCCTGCACCAATCTCGATGATATTTGCCAAGCGCTGTTGACTGAGATGACGCCACTGCTTGAGCAACCCCTGCCCTACAGCTTCTTCGGTCACAGCTATGGTGGGCTCTTGGCCTACGAGCTCTGCAGCCGGCTGCAGGCAGCTGGAGCGGTCATGCCACAGCGTCTCCTGCTATCGGCTTGCGGTGCACCTTGGGCACGGGCTCCTCGCAGCTATTCGACGCTAGACGATGCAGCCTTCAAGGATTTGCTGCGCGAGTACAACGCAACACCCCCCGAAATCCTTGCTAACGACGCAATGCTCGATCTGTTGCTGCCGGGCCTACGTGCGGACTTTGTAATGGTAGAGAACTATAAGAGCAACTGGCCCCCGCTGCATGGGGTGGTCACGCATGTATTTTACGGCGCTGAAGACGATATTGCGGAAGAAGAGCTTTCCGCATGGCAGCAAGGCATAGATCTACTCATTAGCCTTGAATGCTTGCCTGGCGACCATTTTTTTATCCACGATGAAAGGGATGCGTTGCTCAAGGCCATCGCCCACCAGCTTTATGCCATTCCGGGGCGTACTCACTCTTTGACGGAGATCGCCTAAAACCCAAAACTGAGCGATGGAGTGCGCGTCTGATTGAATATGGGCGTGCGATCAAACTATGCGTTCTTCCGCAATGGCATCGTCATGTAGTGCGAAGATGCTTTGCTTTCTACCTTTCGAATAAGTGCTATGGAAGCTGCGTTTCCAGTCCTCAAGCGGTTTGTGCTATTCGTCTTCTTGCCGCTTGCGCTGTTGCTTACTGGGTTGTACGTCTATGGTCGCCTGGGGTTGCCGCCGCGTGAGCAAACGCTGCAGGTACCGGGAGGGGGGACGGTAAAGATCGTGCGCGACGAGCACGGCGTTCCGCGTTTGTTTGCGAATCGGGATGAAGATGTTTACTTTGCCATGGGCTATGTGCAGGCCCAAGACAGGTTGTGGCAAATGGAGCTGGAGCGACGCCTGGCCTCCGGCAGGCTGAGCGAGATCTTTGGAAAAGATCTCCTGGCTCAGGACAGTTGGATGCGTACGCTAGGGCTTCGGCAATCCGCTCAAAGCGCCTACTCTGCGCTCAGTGGGCCCGCGCGCAGCTCCCTTACGGCCTACGCTCGTGGAGTCAACGCTTGGTTGAGCGAGAGGCATCCACTGCCCTTTGAATTTACGATGTTCAACGTTCATCCGGGGCCATGGACCGAAATCGATTCTCTCGCCTGGAGTAAGGTTTTCGCCCTTGATCTGGCCGGCAATCTTGATCAGGAAATTGGAAAAGCCGCAGCTACGCACTATTTACTTCCGGAGCAGGTGCAGTTCTTCTTTCCAGGCAAGCGCGACACTTCAAGTGAGGAAGCTCCGACTCCTACGCTCGCCTCCTTAGCGTCGCTCGGAACATTTGCGCACAACCTCCATTTGAATTGGCAGATAGGCGGGCGCGAGGTTGGCAGCAATGCATGGGTGGTGTCCGGGCGCTATACCCTTGGTGGAGGGGCGCTGCTGGCCAACGATCCTCATTTAGGGCTGCAATTGCCTTCGATCTGGTATCCGGTCGTCCAGCATGGTGACCGTCTGCGTACACAAGGAATGAGCCTTGTTGGCCTGCCAGTTGTCATCTTCGGCCAAAACGGGCGCATCGCTTGGGGCGGCACCAGCATGATGGCCGATGTACAAGATCTCGCCATAGAGCGGTTCGATCCCAACGATCCCAATCGATACCTGGCCGATGGCAAATGGGTGCCGGTTGAGCAGGATGAGGAGCAAATCGCGGTAGCACCCGATTTTCCGGCATTCTTGCATCAAGCGCTGAAACCTGTGCAGATAGAAGTGCGACACACGCGCAATGGGCCGATCATAAGTGACTTGCGGGGGAAGGCTATCGGACAGCCTGTGGCACTGCGCTGGACCGCATTGCAGAAAGGCGATCGAAGTTATGAAAGCATGTACGCTGTCAGCTATGCCGAAGACTGGACTTCTTTTAGAGAGTCTTTTCGGCACTACGTGGCGCCGGCTCTCAATATGCTATACGCCGATCGTAACGGTAACATCGGCTACCTGGGCATCGGACAGATTCCCATACGGCAGCAAGGCGATGGCTCGCTTCCTGAGCCAGGCTGGGATTCCGCATTCGCCTGGCAAAGTTATATTCCTTTCGACGCAATGCCGATGCAGTACAACCCGCCCGAGGGGTACATCGTCTCAGCTAATGATCGTCCGGTGAGCGATAGCTACCCATATTTCATATCCAACGATTGGGCGCCGCCCGCGCGCGCGGATCGGATCAAGCAGATGCTGCAGCATGCGATTGCCTCCGGTCATCCTCTGACAATTAAGGATATGCAAGTAATCCAGACGGATGTAGTGAGTCTTTCGGCTCGACATCTGCTGCCCCAGTTAACGGCGCTTGCTCCTTCGGACGCCGACGAACGCCAAGCACTGGATCTGCTCAGGAACTGGTCGGGAAACATGACCGCATCGAGTACTCAGGCGGCGATCTTCAATGTATGGACGCGACATCTTGCGGACAAGCTTTTTGGCGATGCCCTCGTTAAAGACTGGACACGACGCCAGCAACAACAATACGTGCGCGACTTCCTGGAAGGTGCCAGGATCGATCAGATCGATCGTGCACTCACTGACGAACACGCGCTTTGGTGCCGCCCGCAAGCCCTGGAGACGGACGAACGTGCCTGCCGTAGGCTATTGCGAGTCAGCCTGGATGAAGCGTTATCGGAGCTGCACAAACGCCTGGGCGGGAACGAGACTTCCTGGCACTGGGGTGCCATCCACCACACCTTGTATGCGCACCAACCCTTCAGCAACATCAAGGGGCTCTCCTGGATTTTCGAGCGCCGCGTCGAGAGCGGCGGCGGACCGGATTGTATCGATGTATCGGGATTTTACCTCAGCGGCACAGATGGCTATGTCGGCGCCTTTGGCCCTAGTTCTCGCCAGCTCATCGAATTGGGGCCGCACGGGAGTCAGTACGAATACATGAATTCCACTGGGCAGTCCGGAAATTGGATGAATCCGCATTACGCAGACATGGTGCTGCCGTTTATGCGCGGCCAATATTTTTCCCTTGAAATGGGGGGCGGCAAATGAACCCGCGCCTGCGTGCGGATCGTCCCCGTAGCCGGGTTGGCCTCTTGTCGGGGCTTGGGCGCTTTGCGCCGAACAGGGTATTTTTCTCGGTGTTGCTGGGAGCGCTATCCGGGTGTTTGTATGCACTGGCGATCCCAATCATCCTGTCCTCGCTGCGCGAGCCCGATGACGGACTCACTTATGCCGGGGCGATTGTTACGCGGGTTGCCGGGATCGAGGTGAGTCATGTCAGGCTCGCTGCATTTTTCATGTTGCTCTGTGTCCTCATTCTCATCAGCAGGGCGCTAGCCGTGACTATCATGGCTAGGGTTTCCCTGGATCTCGCTACCAGATTGCGTAACCGGCTGTGTCGACGCATTGTTCGTTCCGCCTATCCACAGCTCGAGCTGCTTGGCCAAGCGCGGCTCATGGTAGCGGTAACTGATGATGTGCGCCGTATCGTCGCAGGCGCCGAAGTCGTCCCGCAGCTTCTCATTAATGGAGTAACGCTACTGGGGCTGCTTGCTTTTTTAAGCTACATCGATACGCGCATTTTCGTCTTCGTGCTGGAGGCCGTGGTATTTGGCATCATTACTTTTCAAATTCCGGTTCTGATCGCGAATCGGTACTTTCGTATAGCACGCCAACTGCATGACAGCGTGGAAAAAGGGGTAAGGAATCTTATCCTTGGCGTCAAGGAACTGCAGATCGATCGGCAAAAGCGCGAAGGATATTTTTCCCAGGTTCTTGAACCCTGCGACCGGAAGCTCCTGGCTGCGGAAAAGCGGGCAATGACCACACTTTTCATGGCCAACAGCTATGGCGATCTATTATTTTTTTTCGCCATCGGCACCGTCGCCTTCGTGTTCGTCAACTATCACGAGATTTCAAGCGGCGACCTGGTCGCCGTGGTAATGGTGCTGCTGTATATCACCGCGCCCATTACCGTTATCCTCAATATGCTGCCCAGAATGTCAATGGCCTCCGTGTCGCTCAAGAAAATCGAGGAAGTCCTTGGTGAGCTGCCGGAGGAGGACGAATTCGAACAGCCCCTTTGCGAGCGCCACTGGCAGGCCATCTCTTTCGATGATGCCAGCTATCGTCACCGTAACGATAAGGCGCACGATGCCTTTGTCGTAGGGCCGCTCAGTTTCTCGATACGAAAAGGGGAAATCACCTTTATCGTCGGAGGTAACGGCTCCGGCAAGTCAACTCTGTGCAAAATGCTGTCGCTGCACTATCCGTCGACTTCTGGTTGCATCACTTTCGGCGAGCATGCTGTCGACACAAGCAGCATTGATGATTTGCGTCAAGGCATCGCGACGATTTTCTCTGATTTCCACTTGTTCGACCGTCTGCTCTGCCCGGTAGATGAAGAAAAGCTGGTCTCGATTAATCACTATCTACGCGAGTTCGAGCTCGACAGCAAAGTGCAAGTACTGGACGGAGTATTTTCTACAACCGATCTTTCCGACGGTCAGCGCAAACGGTTGGCGCTGGTGGTTTCTTTTGTTGACAACAAGCAACTCTACCTACTTGATGAATGGGCCGCCGACCAGGATCCGGTTTTCAAAAAAGTGTTCTATACGGAAATCTTGCAAGACCTTAAAGCACAAGGAAAAGCCGTGGTGGTGGTAAGCCACGATGATCGCTATTTCCACGTCGCAGACCAACTACTCATCATGGAGGACGGCAAGCTCGTCGAGAAACGTCGGAAACCTGCTACCACTACGGCAACAGCGAATGTCTGAAGCGGGGTTTCGGCGTGAAACCGCGCGACCATCAGGCCAAAGGAGACAAGAAAGTGAGGGGGAGCAACCGCAGAGGAATGACCGTCGAGCGAGATATTGAGGTAGATCATTCGACTATGCGCCGCTGGTTACGCGAGATGTTGTTGATGCTAGAGAAGGCTTTTCGTTATTACAACCAAACAGTAGATCGCGCTCGGTGGGTGGACGACGAGACCATGATCAGGATCGTAGATGAATGGAAGAGTCTGTACAGCGTCGCCAATAAAGGTGCTCGAGTTGGGCCGTGCTCCAGGCATCAGGTATCAGATGCAAAAAGTGGCGTGCAACATGTAGATCAAGATTCTACAAATTGGTAATGCAGCGTTGAGTTTGCAAATTTAGCTTGATCGTGGTCACCACCCAGAATGGGACATCGCGATCAAAGCACGAATGTGACTTCAATTTTCCGGTGCTTTGCGAAGGAAATAAAAGGGGAATCCATGGGCTGTGCACAGGATGGAGTGGCAACGACGATGCTCGATGTCGCGCTTCAAAGGATTGACACTCGATCCGGCATGGCGGACAAGCTGGCGTTCACTTATCTCGATAACGGACAGGACGTCAGCGCAAGATTGTCTTTTGAAGAATTAGATCGCAGGGCTCGTTCGGTTGCAGTTCAATTGCAGTCCGTGACCCAGCGGGGAGACCGCGTACTACTCAGCTTTCCGCCCAGCATCGATTTTGTTGTAGCTTTTTTTGGCTGCATCTACGCTGGAGTCGTTGCGGTTCCGACGGCTCCGCCGTCCAACGCCCGCACAATGCCGCGATTGCTGGGCATCGTGGAGGATGCTCAGGCGCAAGTCATTCTTTCCACTGCTGCGGATATAGAGCGCTTGCAGAGATGGTTCGTTGCAACCGATGGGGCTGCAGAGGAAATTGTCTGGCTGGCCATCGAGGACGCACCGGCTAACTCAGACCCTTGGCGCCAACCGAATTTGAACGCCGATGCGCTGGTCTTCATGCAGTACACGTCCGGCTCGACCGGCCGACCCAAAGGGGTCATGGTGAGCCACCGCAGCCTGCTGGCTAATTTGACTCACATTCAAACTAGCTATGGTCTCCGACCGCGTGACACGTTGGTGTCGTGGCTGCCTCAGCACCACGATTTCGGATTGATCGGTTTTACTTTGCTGCCTGTGTTCACCGGCGCGCACACCGTGCTGTTCCCACCCGCGGTGTTTCTGATGCGGCCACTGCGTTGGCTGTCGTTGATCAGCCGCTACTGCGCACGGGTAACTGGGGCGCCGAACTTTGCCTTTGATCTCTGTGTCAAGCGTGTTTCCTCCGCAGACAAAACCGGTCTTGACCTGACATGCCTCGAACTCGCCATCAATGGTGCCGACCGCGTGCGCCCGCACAGCATGCGCCGATTTACCGACGCATTCCGCAACTGCGGCTTTAAGGCGGAATCGCTGACCCCTTCCTATGGACTTGCCGAATCGACACTTTTGGTATGTGCAGGCCGCGACCGTGGCTTGGATGATCTGCCTAAATCCCTCCAGATCAGCAAGGAAGCATTGAGACATGGAAGCGCCACGTCGCCGATGGCCGACGACGACATCACGGAACTGTTTTCATGCGGCCCGGTAAGTTCCGATTGGCATCACATCATCATCGCCGATAGCGTCAATGGGCAATCACTGGCGGAACGGCAAATCGGCGAGATTTGGGTGTCGGGGGCATCGCTGGGTAGCGGGTACTGGAACCAACCGGAGGCAAGTGAAAAAGCGTTCGGCGCAACGTCGCCTGGGGACGACCAGCGTTATTTACGTACGGGTGATCTGGGGTTCATCGCTGATGGGTGCCTGTATGTCTCCGGTCGCCTGAAGGAAATGATGATCTTTCAGGGGCGTAACGTTTTTCCGCACGATATCGAAATCACGGTAGAGGCCCTTGACGCCGCATTCCGCCCAAACGGCTGCGCAGCCTTTTCCGTAGAAGATGAACATGGGGCTGAACTGGTGCTGGTGCAGGAAGTTGAATCGCGCACCACGCCCAATTTTCCCGGGTTGATCGGCCGGGTACGCAGTGAACTGGCCGAGCGTCATGACGTATTCGATCTGGCTGCGTTGTTGCTGATCAAAGCAGGACAGCTGCCACGGACGTCCAGCGGCAAGATCCAGCGCGTCAAGTGCCGCGACCTCTATCTCTCTGGACAGATCGAAGCGATCTGGTCCTGGCGACGGGATGATGAGCCTACGGCCGTCTCCGCTGCCAGAGGCACGACGCGCGAGTGGGTGGCTCGCATTTGGCAGTCACTGTTGGGTGTTATGGAAATCGCGCCGGACGCGGATTTCTTTTCGATGGGAGGGCATTCGCTGTTAGCGTCCCAGATGGTCGCTTGCATCCGCGATGAATTCTGTATCGACCTCCCTCTGCGCGCATTCTTCGAAAACCCGAGCATCGAAGGACTAGCGACGGCTATTGAGCAACAATTGTGCTCGGATGAAGCACGAGATGTGCCGCCACCCTTGCGTTCCCTGGACCGCGATCAGCCATTGCGCCTATCCTGGTCTCAACAGCGGCTATGGTTTCTGGACCAACTGGATCGTGCGGCGAGCGTGGCCTACCACCTGCCGGCAGCGCTGCGGATAGAAGGTCCCTTGGATGTGCTGGCACTGCGTCGGGCGCTGGACCAAATCGTGGCGCGGCATGAAATTCTGCGCACGGTGTTTACAAACCAGGATGGCGTGCCGGTGCAGCGGCTGGATGCTGCGCAGACTGGATTCGCATTGCAAATCGTGGACCTGGGCGGACTGGACCGGGATTGGGCGCAAACGGAAGTAGTGCGGCGGGCGCAAGAGGAGAATCTAGCTCCTTTCGATCTGTCGCAGGGGCCGTTGGTGCGTGGCCAATTGCTGCAGCTGGCCAAGGACGAGCATGTATTGCTGATCACGCAACACCATATCGTGTCGGACGGATGGTCGATCAAAGTACTCATCCGTGAGCTAGGGGTTTTGTACGATGCATGCATGCGCGGTGAAGCCGATCCCCTGCCGCCGCTTCCCATTCAATACGCCGATTACGCCACATGGCAACGTGACTGGCTGCATGGGGAGGCTCTGCGCACGCAGCTGAAGTTTTGGACGACGCATTTGGCCGGAGCGCCGGCGATGTTGGACCTGCCGGCGGACCGACCGCGACCGGCAGTACAGAATTACCGTGGCGATCGTATTGAAATAAGCATGACGCCGGAATTGACGGCGGCCTTGCGACGGTTGGCGCAGGCGCATGGTGTAACGCTGTTCATGGTGCTGCTGGCGGGATGGTCGGCCTTGTTGGGACGACTGAGCGGACAGCAGGACATCGTGATTGGCACGCCGGTTGCGAACCGACAACGCACCGAGATCGAGCCGTTGGTGGGTTTTTTCGTCAACACCCTGGCGCTGCGCGTGCAACTGGACGATGCACAAACGGTGGCCGATCTGCTCGCCCAGATCAAAGCGACGGCATTGGGTGCCTATGCACACCAGGACGTGCCCTTCGAGCAGGTGGTGGATGCGGTCAATCCCCGGCGCAGCCTCGGCCAAAATCCCCTGTTTCAGGCGATGCTTGCCTTCAACAATACGCCTCAGGACGGTGATTTCCATCTATCCGGCCTGCGCATGTCCACGCTGGAAATTCAAAATCACACGACACACTTCGATCTGTCGCTTTCGCTGGAAGAAGAGGCGGACAGGGTGAAGGGGGCCTTGGTATATGCCACGGCACTGTTCGACGCCGCGACCATCGAACGGCACCGTGACTACCTGCTGCGGCTGTTACAGGCCATGGTGGCGGACGCGAACCAGCCAGTGGCGCGCATCGATCTGCTGCCTCCCGCTG